>JAUCZK010000009.1 GCA_030373145.1 Cyanobium sp. CZS48M
TTCCAGTCTCAGTCTTGGATCTGGACTGATTTTAGCGGGTTTTTCAGGGGTTCCTAAAGGCATACAGATCATTGCGGCCCGCTCCCTTGAGGTCGTAGCCGCCCATCACTAGCACCATCTCATCGGCTGCCGGCCTTGGGGATGGGGGATCCACGATCAGCAGGCCGTAGAGCCCCTTGCTCACATGGCGCGTCACCGGCGCCACATGGCAGTGGTAGGGGAAGAGGCCAAAGGGTTCCGCGTCGAATTCATAGACCGTGCTGCCGCCGCGACGCACCGGTCGGATGCCATCCATGGCCGCGGGGTGGATGCCATGGAAATGAAGACTGTGGGAGGTGCTGTCCTCGTTGCGAAAGCGGACGCGCAGCCGCTCACCGGCCTGGGCCCGCAGGGTGGGACCCGGCACCCGTCCGTTCACGGCCCAGGCCTTGAAGGTCACCGCCTCGTTGAGCTTCAGCAGGGTGGTGCTGGCCGTGAGATCGAACTCCCGCACCCGGCGGCCGTTCTCCATGAGCACACGGCCGCTGTCGAACTCGCGCAACCCCCCGGGCCCCGGCGGTTGAGGAGCGACCTCGTGCCCCAACCCCTCTGGACTTCCACCCCGCTTCAGCAGCAGCCCCCCCAGGCCCAGAGCCAGGGCAGCGCCGCCCAGCGGCAGAAGCTCACGCCGCCTCCACAGGCGCGTCGGGCCTGAATCCGATGGGGTGGCCATGGCGGGAAACATCCAGCTCCATCCTCAGCCCGCTGCCACCCCTGGCTGGTGTGACCAATGGCACCCGGCAGGGTCTCAGTTGATCCGCGACCACGCCTGCGTCAGGGCCTCACCCCCCTGGCGGTCGCAGCGGCCGCCCCAGCCCTCGACGATCGTGCAGGTGTTGCGCACCAGGGTGGCCATCAGGCTGAGGGGTCCCTCGGGCCCCATCGCCAGGCCATCGGCGGTCAGTGGCACCGCGGCGATCGGCACGCCACTGAGTTCGCTGATGCGCTGGAGGGTTTTCGCTGGTGGGATCTGCTCCGCGAACAGGCGGGGGATGGAGCCGGCCTGGAGGGTTTCGATCACCTGCCGGAAGGCGTCGGGGCGCAGGGTCTCGCTGGTGCTGGTGGCATCCACCAGGGGCAGCTCATCGAGGTCATAGGCCTGAGCCAGGCTGGCAAAGGCGCGGTGGCTGCTGGCCAGGGGAGGCCAGGGCCTGGGGAGGGCGTTGAACTGGACCCGGTTCCAGGCATCCAGGCGCTCCAGCAGCGCCGCCATGGCTTTGGAGCGCTGCTGGATCCCCTCGGCTGCCGCCGGATCCAGCTGGCTGAATTGGCCGGCGATCACTGCCGCCATGGCCGCCGCCTGGCGGGGGTTGTGCCAAAGATGGGGATCCTGGCCGCCATGGTGGTGACCGCTGGCGGGATCGTGGTCGTGATCGCCTGAGGGGTGCTGGTCTTTGGGCGTGAGCCTGGGTGGCTGGGGCACCGCTTGCTCGGAGACGGCCACCGCCCCCGGCAGGCCCGCCAGGGCCGGGGTGAGGTCGTAGCCGCTGATCAGCAGCAGCCGGGCGCCGCTGATCTGGGTTTTCTGCTGGGGACTGAGCCTGAACTCGTGGGGATCATCGCTGGGCTGCAGCAGGCAGCTCACGCTCAGCTTGCCGCCGGCCAGCCGCTGGCTGAGATCGCAGAGCACCCCATCGGCCGCCACCACCTGGGGCGGGCCTGGGGTTCGGCTGCAGGCCAGCAGGACAAGCCCAAGGCCTGAGCAGACCAGCAGCCTCGCTGCGGGGAGCGGCTGGCGCCGAAGAGCCGGCCAGGAGCCAGGGGCGGTGGCCATCGGTTCTGGACTGGGGAGCACAGAGCTCAGGCAAGACTTAAGAATGATAACAGTTCTCATCGCAGGTCCCTGTCGGGCGCTGGCTGTCGCGGGGCCGGCCGCTGCTGGCCGCCTCGGGTGCCGGTAGGTTGCGACCACGTTGTCCCGCTGCCGCCGCCGATGGCCCTAGAGGCCCGTCATCTCAGCGTGCGCCGCGGCGAGGGACTGGCCCTGGAGGACATCAGCTTCTGCCTGGAGCCCGGCACCCTCATCGCCCTGGTGGGACCCAATGGCGCCGGCAAGAGCACCCTGCTTCAGGCGATCGAAGGCCAGATCCCCCTGCTCTCCGGTGAACTCCTGCTCGATGGCGCCGTGCTCACCCCCCGCCTGGCCCGGCGCCAACTGGCCCTGATGCCCCAGCGGGGGGAAATTGCCTGGCACTTTCCGATCAGCGTGCGCGAGCTGGTGGGTCTGGGCCGGCTGATGGCGGCACGCCCCGGCTGCTGCGCCGTTGAGGCGGCCCTGCAGCGGGTGGGAATTGATGCCTTGGCCTCCCGCCGCCTCGATCAACTCTCCGGCGGCCAGCAGCAACGGGCCCTGCTGGCCCGCCTGCTGGTGCAGCCCGCCTCGGTGCTGCTGCTGGATGAGCCCTGCGCGGCCATTGATCCCCCCTCCCGTACCCAGTTGCTGCAGGTGATGGGCCAGCTGCGCGATGCCGGCTTCACCCTGCTGGTGAGCAGCCACGACTGGGGCCACGACCTCGATGCCTACGACCGCGTGCTGGTGATCGACCGAAAGCTGCTGGCTGATGGCCCCCCGGCCTCAGTGCGTCACTCCCTCGGCGACCTGCGCCTGGGGAACCATTGCTGCGGCTGATGCTGGCCTGCTCAGACGTCCGACGGGGCGGACTGGCGGCAGCGGGAGCAGCGTCCGAAAAATTCCAGGGTGTGGAACAACAGCTCGAAGCCCTGGGCCGCCTCCGGCTGGGGCTGGATGCCATGCATCGGGCAGTGCTCCAGCGGCAGCGTCAGCCCGCAGGACACGCAGGTGAGGTGATGGGTGTCCCGTTCCCGGGGGGCATAGAGAGCTTCTCCGCTGGGCAGGTGGCGGCAGCGGGCCAGGCCCAGGCGCTGGAGTTGGCGAAGGTGCCGGTAGACCGTGGCCAGTCCGATCGCCTGGCCGTTGAGACGCAGCCGCTGGTGCAGCTCCTGGCCGGAGAGTTCCTCGCTGCTTTCGCGCAGCATCGCCAGCACGCTCACCTGTTTGGCATTGAGCTGCTGGCTGGCCACCTCGGAATCCATCGGTCTCGGCTCGGGCCCCTGGGCGGGATCCTATGCAGACCGCCCCAGTCCCCTCGCCCTGCAGCAGCCCGATGACCGCCACCTGGTGGATGCTTCCCCTGGCCCTGGCCCTGCTCAGCGGCCTGCTCTGCCCCCTGGCGGGCACCCTGTTGCTGGTGCAGGGGCGCCTGTTCCAGGCCAATCTGATCTCCCATGCCGTGCTGCCCGGACTGGCGGTGGCCGTGGCGCTGGGCCTCGACCCAGGCCTGGGTGGGGTGGTGAGCGGGGTGGCCGGTGCCCTGCTGGCGGAGCGCTTCAGCCGGCCTGCCAGTTCCGGAGGCCGTGGCGATGAGGCGGTGCTGAATACCGTGCTGGCCGGGTTTCTGGGCCTTGGGGTGCTGCTGATTCCGTTGCTGCGCATCCGGGTTAACCTCGAAGCGGTGCTCTTCGGTGATCTGCTCGCGGCCGGAGCGCCGGATCTGCTGCGCACCGGCCTGGCGCTGCTGGCGGTGCTGGCCCTGCTCGGCTTCCGCTACCGCCAGCTGGTGTTCCTGGGCGTGGACCCCCTCGGGGCGGCCAGCTCCGGGCTGGCGGTGGGGCGCCTGCGCCTGCTGCTCACCTTCGTGACCGCGCTCACGGTGGTGAGCGCCATGACGGCCGTTGGGGTGGTGCTGGTGATCGCCCTGATGGGCGCCCCGGCCCTGCTGGCCCTGGAGGGGGCGATCAGCCTGCGCCAGGCCCTGCTGCGGGCGGCCCTGATCGGGGCCCTGCTGGCCGGCTGCGGCTTTGTGCTGGCGATCCAGCCGGCCATCAACCTGCCGCCTGGACCCCTGATCGGGGTGCTGAGTCTGCTGCTGCTGCCCCTGGTGCTGCACCGGCGAGGTTCAGCCCGGTGAAAGCCAGCTCACCTGCCGCACCGGCCCTTTGAGCAGGGTCAGCTCCAGGCTGGTGGCATCGATCAGGGCCGCCTGGGGTTCCGCTCGGGAGCTGCCCAGCGCCGGTTCTGAGCCTTGCAGCGGCCGCAGGGCCAGCAGCAAGCGGTCGGTGGTGGGGTCGTAGCTCAGGCCGGTGCCCGGCTCCAGTTCCCAGCCCTCCAGCCGTTGCCGCCGTTCGCCGCCCCCGCGGCTGAGGGCCAGCAGGGTCAGCTCGGGCCGCTCGATTCCATCCAGCAGCAGGGCCCAGACCCGCTCGCCTCCTCTGGAGCAGGCACTGGCCAGCAGGGCTTCCGAACCCAGCCATAGGGTTCTGGGCGCCTGGGCCGGCTCCACCAGCTCCAGGGAGCGGCGGAAGTCGGGCCAGTGGCGGCTGAGCAGGGCCCGGCCCGCCACCGGGCAGAAGCTGCTCAGATCCCGGCTGCCAGGCAGCAGCTGGCGGCGCTCTGGAAGTGGCGGCAAGCTCCTCAGCGCCAGACCATCGGCCTCGGGCACCACCAGGGCTCCCCCCTGGGGCACCAGGGCAATGGGTCCGCGGGGATCCAGCTCCAGACGGCGACGGCTGCCGTTGCGCTCCCACAGCACCACCTCCTCCTGGGGGAGCTCGCGGCCCGGGGCCTGGGCAGCCGCCTGCACCAGCAGATCGCCGTTGATGTTGCTGCTGAGATTGGCGAACACGAAGCTCTCGGAACTGAAGGGCTCCAGCTCCCCGGCCTGGGCTGGTGCCAGTTCGCTGGAGCGTTGGGCCAGGTGCCGGCGCTTCAGATCCAGCTTCCAGACCCGATGCCCCCCCTGCAGGTCGCGGCTGACCACGCCAAGCCCTGAGCCATCACCGAGGGCCACGGTCTGGGGGATGGCGGGCCATATGGGGGTGAGGGGCACCCAGGCCCCATCGGCTGTGCGCAGTCGCACCTGTTCGCCTCCGGGCACGGGCACCACGGCCAGCAGGTCGGGGCGGGGATCCCAGAACCAGCGCTGAGGGGGCAGGGCCAGCCCCCGCTGGTCGCGACCCTCCAGCCGCAACTGCAGGGGCTCTTCGATGCGGGAGCCGACGGCGGGCAGCAGCAGCAGCGGATTGCCCTCCCCCTGGATGCTGAAGGGCAGAGAGGGTTGCAACTGGCTGTCCGAGGCCACGCTGGACGGCTGCATCGGCCGGCTGAAGCGCAGGCTCAGGGCCGCTGGTCCGGAGCTGGCGCTGGCTTGGCGCAGCTCCAGCAGGCGTGGGGGCCGGTGCCAGAGCACTTGCTGCTGCAGCAGGGCCACGGCCGCAGCGGCGATCAGCATCAACCTCAGGCGCTTCTGCCGGCGCCACCAGCGCAGCGGAGACCTGATCATGGCTCCAGCGGCTGGCGGGGCCTGGGGATCGGCTCCACAAGCCTGGCGTCCACCACGCTGCGCTGGCGCTCGCCCACCGTTTCGCTCACCATCACCCCCTCCAGGCGCAGCCACTGGTCGGCCCGCGGTTGGGGCTGGCCGGCGGGCCAGCGCACCGGCAGCCCCACCGGCACGGCATCCACCAGGCAGCAGCGCACCAGCAGGCGAGCCAGGTGCGGCTCCTCGCCGGGCATGGGCAGAACGAAACCGCTGATGCGCACCGGATCTCCCGCGTAGAGCCGGGGATCGGGTTCGGCGCGCAGCAAGCGCACCCAGTCGGTGAGGCTGCGCTGGGCGGGGGGGAGCACGAAGCTCAGGCCTGGCTCCTCCAGCAGGTTGGCCTGGCGGTTGGCGGCCAGATCGGCGAAGGACGGCCTGGGGGGAAGGGCCAGCACCGCCAGGGCCGCGCCGATGCTCAGCAGCGACGTCCAGCGGCCGCTGGCGCGGCTGCCGTCGCTCCAGCGGCCGCTGATCTCCACCGCGGCCAGCAGCAGCAGCAGGATCCCGCTGCCCCACACCAACGGATGGAACACGGCCCGCAGCAGCAGATCAAGCCGTCCGCTCAGGGCGCTCTGCAGCAGCGCGACGCCCCACAGCGCCAGGGCCAGGGCCTTGAGCCGGCCAGGGCTCAGAGCAGAAGCAGATTGACCCATTGACCGATCAGCAACACCACCAGGGACGCTGCCCCTGCCGTGAGCAGGATGGCGCGGGGCCGCAGCAGGATGCCGAACAGCCCCACCAGCTTGAGGTCCATCACCGGCCCCAGCAGCAGGAAGGCCAGCACCGCCCCGGGGGTGACCTGGGCGGCGAAACCCAGGGCCAAAAAGGCATCCACGCTGGAGCACACCGACACCACCAGGCTGAGCAGCATCAGGCTCAGGATCGACAGGGTGGGGGTGCCGCCCACGGCGATCAGCCACTGGCGCGGCACCACGGTCTGCACCAGCGCGGCGATCGCGCACCCCATCACCAGCAGCAGGGCCAGCTCCAGAAACTCACTGCCGCCGTGGGAGAGCACCTGGCCCAGGGGGGGACGGCGGCTGGATCCGCCCAGGGCGGGGACGGCAGCGCCGGCCGGCACTCCGATCAGGCCACTGCGCCGCTCCAGCAGTGTCACCTCCCCCAGGGGCTGGCTCAGCCGTCGCTCCTCCAGCAGGGCCGGCTGCAGCAGTTCGCGCTCGGGCAGAAGCCGCAGCAGCGTGGCCAGGCAGACCGCGATCAACAGAGCCCCCAGGGGCCGTGCCGCCAGCAGCCAGGGCTGATCGGGAAAGGCGGCCCAGGTGCTGGCCAGCACGATCGGATTGAGCACCGGCGCCGCGAACAGAAAGCCCAGGGCAGTGGCGATCGGGGCTCCCTTCACCAGCAGATGCCGGGCCATGGGCACGTTGCCGCACTCACAGGCGGGCAGGGCAAAGCCCAGGGCGGCGCCGCTCAGGGGTCCCAGCAGCGGGTGGGCGGGCAGGTCCCGCACCCATTTCCCCCCGGGGCTGATCCAGCGGGCGAGGGTCGAGAGGGCCACCCCGATCAGGAGAAAAGGCATTGCCTCCACCAGCAGGGCCTGAAACAGGGCCCAGGTGGTGGCCAGCCGCTCCACCGCAATCACGGCCGTCCCTGGGCAAACCACTCGGGGGAGGCCTCGTAGCAGGCGGCGTTGCGCTCGTTCTCGCGCGCCTCCACTTTCCAGCAGCAGCTGCGGCCGGAGTCGCGCTCGCGCAGCAGCTCGTTGGCCCAGCCCCAGACCAGCTCGGCGCTGCTCTCCATGCCCACGTTGGCCATCACACGCAGATCCAGAGCCCCCAGATCATGCAAGTTGTGCCACTGCTCCAGCAGTGGGTCATCGGCGTTGACCAGAAAGGTGTGATCAAACTGCCCGGCCAGTTGGGCCTCCAGCGCCTTGAGGCCTGAGAAATCCACCACGAATCCGTTGGCATCCAGCTCTCTGGCCCGGAACCAGCAGGTGAAGCTGCGGCTGTAGCCGTGCACGAAGCGGCAATGGCCCCGGTGCCGCCACTGGCGGTGGCAGCAGGGGTAACCGCTGAACTGTTTCGAGCAGGTGAACTGGGCCATCGCTGGGATGGGAGAGAATCGCATCAACCGGACTCCCCTTCCTTGGAGGCATCATTTCAGCCCCCCAGCTCGATCGGGGCCGACCCCGCCGCCTGGCTGGATCAGCTGCGCTTCGATGGGGCCGGTCTGATCCCCGCCATCGCCCAGGACTGGCTCGATGGGGCGGTGCTGATGCTGGCCTGGATGAACCGGGAGTCGATCCAGCAGACCCTGGCCACGGGCGAGGTGCACTACTGGAGCCGCTCCAGGGCCGAGCTCTGGCACAAGGGCGCCACCAGCGGCCATCTGCAGCGGCTCAGGGGGCTCCGCTACGACTGCGACAGCGATGTGCTGCTGCTGACCGTGGAGCAGGTGGGTGATGTGGCCTGCCACACGGGTACCCGCAGCTGCTTCTTCACCGCTGCTCCGCCCCAGGCGATCGTCACGCCAGAGCTGGCCGATCCACCGGCCGATGCCTGCACCGAGCTGGCGCGGCAGATCAAGGATCGCCGCGATCATCCCGTGGAAGGGAGTTACACCAACCGTCTGCTGGAGGGAGGTGACAACCGCATCCTCAAAAAGATCGGTGAGGAGAGTGCCGAGTTCGTGATGGCCTGCAAGGACGACGAGGCCGATGGCATCGCCGGGGAGGCGGCCGATCTGATCTTTCACCTCCAGGTGGCCCTGGCCCAGCACGGGGTCGAGTGGCGCCGGGTGCTGGAGGTGCTGGCCGCCCGCCGTGGCGCTCCTCGCCGGAGTTGAGGAGTTGAGGCCGCGAATAGGGTCGGAGAACTTGAGCCAGGCCCCTTGTCTCCTTCGCCCCAGGACAGCTCCGCCAGCTGCGGAGGCCGCCCGCCGCTGCTGGCCACCGGCGTCGCCCCCTTGGGGATCATCTCGATTGGGATCGTTCCCATGGGAGTGATCGCGATTGGCGTGGTGCCGATGGGGGTGATCAGCCTCGGGGCCGTCTCGATGGGTCTGGTGTCAGTGGCGGTGGTGAACATGGGGGTGCTCACCGCTGGGGTCACCACCATGGGCGTGTGGTGGGCCGGCCTCGAGGGCCATGGACTGGTGCAACTGAACGCCCCCGCCACGCCGCCCGTGCCGCTGACGGTGGAGCCGGCCCGCTCCCCTGGCCACCAACACGAGCAACGCACTCCCTAGGGCGGCTGCCCGAAGCGGCTCGGTTGTTGGTACAGCCAGCGCACGGTGGCCCGGTCGCGGGCACTGAGGCTCAGCACCGGCTGGGCACCGGGCACCGCCGCCATGGCGTCGCCAGGCTCATCGCTGTGGCCCCAGAGCCCGATGGCATGGCCCAGTTCATGCAGCGCCGTGGCCTGCAGGGCCTCCAGGCGCTGATCGGGGCTGAGCAGCACCTGCACACGGGGCTCAGGGCGCCAGGCCCCCTGGCGTTCCACCTCCAGCAGCTCCAGCAGGGCGCGGCCATGGCTGGCCCGTCGGCGGCCCTGGTCATCCAGGAGCGGAGGCCGTCGCCGATGGATCAGGATCTGGGCCCGGGCGGGATCGTTCACCATCACCAGGCTGAGTTCTGAGCCCCAGCTGCCCAGGGCGCCGTCGACCGCCTGCTGCCAGCGCTGCTCAAAGCGAAGGCCGGGGCCGGGCTCCCCCGGGGGTTGCACCCAGACGCACCAGCGATCAAGCCTGGGCCAGCCCAGCGGTGTGGTCTCCAGCAGGTGGCGGTAGTCGGGGGCTGTGGGTGACGGGGCTGCTGGAGCTGCTGCTGGGCTTGGGCTGTGAGCTGAGCCGTCTGGCCCTTGGGGCAGCGGCCTGAGGGGGCGGCTGGAGGTGGCCATGGGACAGGTCTGCTCACCATGGCGGTCGGCCCCAGCAGGTTCGGCGTTGGCCAACGGAGCGGCCAGCAGCAGCGCGATCAGCACCAGGCGCCGAATGGTGGAGAAACTGGGCACGCAGCCCCCCTCAGCCCGGCAGCCCGACGCCGCGGGCCATCAAGGTGGCCAGCAGGGGGATGGTGGCGAAACCCACCAGCTCAATGTTGAGAATCCAGCCCAGACGGGTGGCCAGGCCCTGACTCACCTGGGGCAGCTCTCCCTTGCGCAGCGGCAGGGCCCAGAGGATGTAGGTGACCGTGGGGTAGAGCGAGAGGGCGCCCACCGTGAGATACACCCCCACCTTCCACCAGAACAGCGGATTTTCGGTGTAGAAACTGCTGCCCTGGCCGTAGTGCAGCACCCGCAGGATGCCGCTGAGCAGCACCAGCAGAGCCGCGATGCCATAGACGATGTCGGTGATGACCATGGTGATGGCCACGGAGCGATCAGGGTCCGGCCGGATCAGGCGGCGCTCCAGCACCAGCGCCCCGAAGCAGACCATGAAACTGAGGTAGTGGACATAGGCCACGGCGGCACTGGGCAGCACACCGGTGGGCAGCACCAGGGCGGCGGGCAGATGAACCAGGGCTGTCATGGACAGGATTTTGATTGGTGTGGGCCACGACAGTAGCGAGGGAAGCCCGAAAGCGAGTCGTCAGCTGAGCGGGCCGATCTGGCGGCCTGTCTTGAAACCACATTCGAAATCAAGTCCGAATACCGAAGCAAGTTGGAAGTTGGAAGCCTTTCTGATGATTCTGGCTGAAATGAATTTTCGGCCTAAATTCATAACAGCTTCGGGGTTGAACATGGCTAGCTCTTTAAGTGCCTATCTCGGAGAGATCGGTCGTCATCAACTGCTCACCCCAAATCAGGAGCTCACCCTTGGGCGCAAGGTTCAGGCGATGATCGCGCTTCATGAACGCCGCACCCAGGCCGGTGGCAGCGCTGAAACCTGCGAGTACAGCGAAGTTGAGCGCCGCACGATCCGCACGGGTGAGCGGGCCAAGGATCAGATGATCACGGCGAATCTGCGCCTGGTGGTGAACCTGGCCAAGCGGTATCAGGGCAAAGGGCTGGATCTGCTTGATCTGATCCAGGAAGGAACTTTGGGGCTTGTGCGGGCCGTGGAGAAGTATGACCCCACCCGCGGTCACCGGTTCAGCACCTATGCCTACTGGTGGATCCGCCAGGGGCTGAACCGCGCCCTCTCCACCCAGAGCCGCACGATTCGTATCCCGGTGAATGTGAACGAAAAGCTCACCAAGTTGCGCGCCGCCAAGGCACGGCTCCTGCAGGCCAATGGCCTGAGCGCCTCAGCCAAGGAGCTGGCCGCCAGCATGGGTCTTCCGCTCACGGAGGTGGAAGACCTGCTCTCCTGTGAACTGCGCAGTGTCACGGTCAGCCTCCAGGGGGCGGTCAGATCCAAGTCGGATCCCACCGAATTGGTGGATGTGCTGCCCAGTGATGAAATGCCCCCGATGGAGCGTGCTGAGCTGGCTGAGCGCAGCGCCTCGGTGAGGACATTGCTTAAGGGCTCAAGCCTCACTGCGCGCGAGCGCACGGTGGTAATGCTGCGCTTCGGGCTTGATGGCAGCCACGAATGGCGCACCCTGGCGGAGGTGGCCCGCCAGCTGGGCTGCAGCCGTGAGTATTGCCGCCAGGTGGTGCAGCGCGCCCTGCGTAAGTTGCGCAAGGCCGGTGTTCAGAGCGGCCTGGTGGGAGCAGGGTAGGGCCGGATCCCCGTCCGAAAGGGGACTGAAACCGTCCTTGCCCGCTCAGGCTCGGTTGATGATGATGACCTTGTCCGCTGCTCCCTGAGTGAGCCATGGCCCCAATCGACGCCAGCATGTCCGACTTCTCTGATGGATCCGCTTCAGGGGGCGGCTCAGGCTCTGGGGATCAGACCACCGTTGAGACGGAAGTGCTGGAGAGCACGGTCATCGACGAAGGCCTGCTCCAGCGGCTGCTGCGCAAGGCGGGTCGTGCCATTGCCCTGCCGGCCCTGGAATGCCTGGAGCTGCTGCTTGATGGCAGCACCCCCAACCAGGTGCGGCTGACCATGCTCGCCGCCCTCACCTATCTGCTGCTGCCCTTCGATCTCATTCCCGATTTCATTCCCGCCGCCGGCTTCAGCGATGATCTGGTGGCGCTCACGGCCCTGCTGGGCCTCACCGGGCGCCATCTCACCCCAGACATCCGCTCCAGGGCCCGGCGCAAGCTGGATCGCTGGTTCCCCCCCGGCCGTTGATGCCCGATCCCAGCAGCTCACCCGCCAGAACGGCTCCTGCTGAGCGCCCTTTCCTCAGCGACCAGCAGCTGGAGGACCTCCAGACCTTCCTCAAGGACTGGCTGCGCCACCAGGGACGCACCCAGGCGGATCTGCGTCGGGCCCTGCGGGCCGAGTCGATTCGGATGCCGGTGCTGCTGGACACCCTTCAGCAGCTGCATGCCCAGGGGGGGGTCAGTGCCCTGGCCGCGAGGCTCTGCGACATCGAGCAGCTCTGGCAGCGGCAGGAGGGCGATGGGTCCCACTCCGACGAGGCTGGAGAGATTTCCCAGGACCAGCTGGACCTGCTGCTTGAGGAGATCCGACAGGACCGACGGATCTAGCGCCCGGAAGGCAGAGTGGCTTCAGCCACGCAGCCCTCCATGGCAACCACTTCCCCCAAGATCCTGGCGATGGCGGCCCTCGCCCTGCTCGCCCTGGCCCCATCAACCCTCCAGGCCCAGAGCCTGCGCTACAACCTTGGTCCCGGCAGCCGGGTGGGCGTGCCCACCCAGGTGGAGCCCACCGATTGCGTCACCGATCCCAAGGATGGGGCGGTGACCTGCAACACCAAGCTCAAGAACCCGCCGGGGGAGTCCCCCGCTCGCCCCAAGTTCGAACCTTTTAACAATTGATGGCCAGATTCTCCGGCCTCTTTGATGACGAAGCGTTCCTGGCGCTCGTCGATCGTTTTGAGCGCCAGCTGGCCAAGGCGCTCTCGATTCTGCTCTGCGTGGTGTTGATCGCCGCCACCACCCAGCTGATTGTTCGGGTCTGTCAGGAGTTCTTCAACCCCAGCACCGGTTGGCTGGGCAACGATCTGATCAAAATCCTCGGTGATGTGCTCACCGTGTTGATTGCCCTGGAGGTGCTGCAGAACGTCACCGCCTACCTGCGCCACCACGTGGTGCAGATCGAGCTGGTGTTGCTCACCGCCCTCACCGCCGTGGCGCGGAAGGTGATCGTGCTCCAGCCGGGTGCGGAGGACAAACCCCTGCTGCTGGTGGGGCTGGGGATCACGGTGGTGAGCCTGTCGGCGGGGTACTGGCTGGTGCGTTCCTCCACCCTGATGGAGAAGGTGTCCAGAAGAGGGCGAGCCAAAGTGTTCCGGGATCCGGATCAGTAGCCACCACCCGGTGGCGACGTCGGGGGGCGATCAGCAGGCTGTCGCCCACCGCCAGATCCCTTGTCTCGGCCTCATCCTCGAAGCGCAGGCGGGCACTGCCGCGCAGCAGCAGCACCCATTCGCTCTGCGGCTGGTCGTACCACTGACCGCTGGCTGTGCTGTGGGCGCAGGAGTGAATCCGCTCCAGGCGCAGGTCGGGGCTCTGCAGCAGCACGTCCAGCCGTTCCTCCCCCGCCGGCGGACAGGGGCTTTGCAGCAGGTTGCCCGCTCCCAGGGGTTTCCCTGTCTGCTGATCTGCGACCGGTTCGCCCCAGCGCTTGCCGATGTCATAGCCCTGAGCCCGGGCCAGGGCCACCACCTCGTGGTGACTGGAGCAGGCCGCCAGGGCCGCACGCAGCTCGGGCTGTGCCTCGCTCTGGGCCACGAAGGCGTTGAGCTGGCGCACTTTCTCGAGAAAGGTCTGCAGCTGCTCCTCGGCCATGGCGGGCGCTCAGTCGGAGGGCAGGTCCTTGACCATACGGAAGCGGCGAAAGGGCACCGAGCCGATGTTGAGTTCCTCGATCCAGTCGACGCTCCAGCCCTCCCGCTCGAACAGGGAGCGCGAGAGAAAGCTGGCTTCCGTGCGCAGCCGCCGGCTGCCGTAGCCCCGCGCCAGGGCCTCGAGAGCACGGAGCAAGGCCGTGGAGCGGCCCTGGCGGCTGGCCCTGCCGCGGCAGTAGAGCAGGGAGATGCGATCGGCGGGCTCCAGCACCGCGAAGGCCTCGATCACGGCACCATCCCCGGAGCAGCTGGCCAGGCCGATGCCCTGCGCCAGGATCGTCTCGAGGGGGGAGCGCTCCAGCACCACATCCGCCCAGGCCTTCACCTGCTCGGGGGTGTAGAGCTGCGGGGCCTGGCTGAGCACCGCGTCGCGGTACACCTCGCGCACCGCCTCAAGGTCTTGGGGGTTGAGGGGGCGCAGGCTGTGCATGGGCTGGCCCCTGGCTGGCTGCTGGGAGGGTATCGGGGTGGCCCAACGAATTGAGACAACTTTGTTTCAGCGCCTGCCCATGGCCTGATGCCGCCAGGACCGCTGCATAGCGTGATCTCAGGTTCAGCGTTTGGCCGTGTCAACACGGAGATCGCCGGGGAACGCCATGGCAGGCTCACGACCGCTCAGCATCGGTGAACTGGAGGCGGGCTTTTCGGCCTACTGCCAGGCCCTGCGCCGGCTGGTGGCCGACGGCCACAGTCTGGAGCGCATCGAGCGCACCCTCTGCTGGCATCACCTCAGTGCCCTGCACAGCTCCCTGCCCCAGCGCTACCGCTCACCGCAGGATCTCTACGCCCGTTACCTTCGCGCCCTGAAGGCTGACAAACCAGCAGACTGACACTCCTGGCGCCCCATCCCCCGGATGACTTCGCTTCAGACCGTCTCCAGCGGCCCCTCGGCCTGGCGCCGCTGGCTGGGGTTCCTGGCCTTGTTCGGCCTTGTGCTGCTGCTCTGGTGGCCCCGGCCGGCCTGGGGTGCGTCCGGCGAGAGCCTGTTTGCCAACCATTGCGCCGGTTGCCACATCAACGGCGGCAACATCCTGCGTCGCGGCAAGACCCTCAAGCTCAAGGCCCTGGAGCGCAACGGCATCACCGGCCCCGAGGCCATCGCCGCCATTGCCGCAGCCGGCCTCGGCCAGATGTCGGGCTACGGGGAGGTGCTGGGCCCAGGGGGACCGGAGGCGGTGGCCGACTGGGTGTGGCAGCAGGCCCAGCTCAACTGGCCCGCAGCGACGAAACCCGCGGCCTGAGCGCCGGAGCTGAGCTCAGAAGGCCTGAATCCAGGGGTAGACCTCCACGCTGGTCCAGATCCCCTGGCGCCAGTACACATCGCCCTTCACCAGCTCCTCCACTTGGTCCTGGCTCTCGGCTTCATAGAGGCCGAACACCCTGGTGGTGCAGGCGGTGGGCCCGAGGGTGAGCAGCACTCCCTGCTCCTTCTGCTGGCGCAGCCCGGCCAGATGCTCCTCGCGGAAGGGCCCCCGGCGTTCAAGAACGTCAGGGCTGTAGGTGCCCCAGAGAACGAATTTGGCCATCGGCTGTCGCTGATCTCCCCAGCACTCTGACCGCAGGCCCTGCGCAGCCCAAGCCCCTCAGCCCTGAAGGCCCCGGCCCAGGAGCAGGTCGCGGGCGCCGTTGACCAGCTGCATGGTGTCGTGCTCGCCACCGCGGTCGGGATGGTGCTCGGCGGCGGCCAGTTTCCAGGCGCGGGTCACAGCGGTGGCTGTGATGCGGCCGCAGCGCGGCAGGTGCAGCCGTTGCCGGGCCACGATGGAGTCCAGGTCGGGGTGCTTGCCAAGGGGCCCCCAATCGGCCTTGCTCAGGGCTGGATTGCGTTTCTTGCCGCCCCTGGCCTGGCCCTTGGCGCGGCCAGAAGTGGCACGAGTGGCTTGGCTGGATCCGAATCCCTTGCGCGGCTCCTGCTGAACGGGTCGGGCGCGGGCCAGGGGAGAGTCAGGTTTGCGCAGGGTCTGGGGCATGGCTGTAGCTGATCGTGAACCCAGCCTGATGCATCACCGAGCAGCCTTGGGTGTTCATCTGCCAACAGTGATTGCTGAAAAGTAACTGGCTGTCAAGCTGCTGAAATACTCCTTTACGTTGGCAGGGCTTCCGGGTCTGCTCCGGGCGCCGTCACACTTCGATCAACCATCTGCGGCTTCAAGTCAACCGGGGCCCAGCCAATCCAGAGAACTCGTTGTTACCCATGACTCTTCACCAAGGCCAGATGGTCCGGCTCACCACCAGCCCTGAGCACATCTATCAAGTGATCAACGTCGACGCCGACGCCAGCACGTGCTGGGTGCGCCGCTGGCCCCTCTCCCGCCATGGCTCACCACCCTTTGCCCTGGCGCTGGATCAACTCCAGCAGCTCGAGGCCGCCAGCGTCTGATCCATCAGACGCCGCTGACCTCCACTCGCACCTGAGCTGCACTCGCGCTTGACCTCCAACTTCCAACTCCAGGGAGACCCCGTTGTGATTCCCATCCGTTATTTGATCTGCTCCCGCCTGCTGGGCACCACCACCCGCCTGCTGCTACTGGGGGCGATCTCCGCCAGCCTCGGCGAATGGCTGCTCCTCAGCGTTCTCTGAACGGCGCACTGCTTAAGTGCACCCAGCCACTGAAGCAGCCCAGAACCAGGACATGAAACTGGCCGATGCGCCCCTCGCTCAGCCGCTGGAGCTGCTCACTCTCCCCAGCAGTCCCAACCTGGAGGCACGGCTGCGGGCCATGGGGGTGAAGCCGGGTTGCCAGTTGCTGGTGATGCGCCGGGGCAGCCCAGGCGGCATCCTGCACCTGCGCATGGGCCTGCTCGATTTCATGCTGCGTCGCTCAGATGCCGCCGAGATGGAGGCGCTGCCCCTCAGCCCAGACCAAGACGAAGCCCTCCCTGGTACAGGAGGAAGGCCATCACCCAGGCCAGGCTGAAGGACCACAGCAGCGACAGCGCCACGAAGCGACCGCTGCGGCTTTCCCTCAGCTGCACCGCCACCGTCGAGAGGCAGGGGGTGTAGAGGAGGGTGAACATCATGAAACTCAGGGCCTGCAGCGGCCGGATCGCCCCCACCACCGCGCTGGCCAGGGCGCTCTCGCGGGTGGCATAGATCACCGCCATGGCCCCCAGCAGGATTTCCTTGGCGATGAAGCCGAAGATCAGCGAGATCGTCAGCTCAGGGTTCATGCCGATCGGCCCCAGCAGCGGCTGCACCAGCCGGCCGATCTGGCCCGCCAGTGACTGGCCGGAGAGGTGATTCACCCCCGGGGGGAGGTTGTTCAGCAGCCAGATGGCGATCACCCCGAGGATGATGAAGCGACGGGTGGTGAAGAAGAACGTCACCATCTCGCGCCAGGCGCGGCTGAACACCGTGACCAGGCTGGGGGCCCGGTACGGGGGCAACTCCAGAACAAAGCCCCCCTGGCTGGGGAACACCCGCTTGAACAACAGGGCCGTGAGCACGGCGGCACCAAAGCTGACCACATAAAAGCCGAAGATCACCGCCCCCGCGGCCCACCAGGGCCTGGGGAAGAAGGCGCCGGCCATGAACACGAACACCGTCAGCCTGGCCTGACAGAGCGAAAACGGAATCATCAGCATCGCCAGCCAACGCTGGGGCCGGTCGCGAATCACCCGGGTGCCCATGATCGCCGGCACATTGCAACCGAAGCCCATGATCTGCAGCACGAAGCTGCGGCCATCTAGCCCCAGCCAGTGCATCACCCCATCCATCAGAAAGGCCGAGCGGGCCAGATAGCCCGAGTCTTCGATCAGGGCGATCATCATGTAAAAGAGAAAGATGATCGGCATGAAGCTGATCACCGTGGTGGCGCCCATCCACAGTCCCTCGCTGAGCAGCCGGCTGAAGAAATCAGGCAGGCCCAGGGATTCCAGGGCCGGTTGCAGCAGCTGGGCCTCGAGGCCGTCGAACAGGCTGCCCAGCCAGGCCTGGATCGGCCCGCCCACGGCATAGATCAGCTGGAACACCGCCAGCATCACCACAAAGAAGCTGAGCAGGCCCAGCAGGGGGTGCAGCAACAGCTGATCGAGGCGGTCGCGACCGGGATCCGGATTGGGTTGGTCGTGGCCGGCGATGCAGCTGGCCACCAGCCGGGCCTGGTGCTCCTCCAGCTCCGCTTCAGGCAGCAGGCGGGTGGGGGATGGCACCAGCTGGGCAAAGCCGTGGATGCGCTCCAGCAGTGTGTCGAGCCCCTGGCCCTGGCGGGCACTGATCACCAGCACCGGCAAGCCCAGGTCGGCGGCCAGGCGCTGGTGGTCGATGCGGACGCCGAAGCGCCGGGCCTCATCGCCCATGTTCAAGGCCAGGATCAGGGGCAGCCCGGTGGCCTGCAACTCCAGGGCCAGCCGCAGCTGCGTGTCGGCATGGCTGGCATTGAGCACCACCACCGCCAGATCCGGACGGGTGGCGCTGAGGAAGCGGCGCACGATCGCCTCATCCTCACTGCTGCCGCGCAGGTCGTGGATGCCGGGCAGATCGATCAGGTCGTACGGGCGGCCGCTGCCGTCGGTGGGCAGGGACCCGCGCAGCAGATCCACTGTGAGCCCGGGCCAGTTGGCCACCCGGGCGTGGCCGCCGGTGAGCTTGTTGTACAGCGTCGACTTGCCGGTGTTGGGCATCCCCAGCAGGGCCACCTGCACCGCCGTGGCGCTGGTCATGGCCGGGGACAAGGCCCCGCCGCGTGCTCGCGGCGGAACACCAGCAACCGGTTGTTGGCGGGCATGGGCAGATCATCGATGGCCTGCAATCCACAGCCGGCGGCCAGCCCGCTGAGCTCCCGGGCATCGCGCACGCCCATGGCGGGATCGAGGCTGCGCAGGTGTTGATCGAAGGCGGCGTTGCTGGCACTGGTGTGACGGCCCCCGTCATGGAAGGGGCCGTAGAGCAGCAGCAGACCCGAAGGCTTCAGCACCCTGGCGCTGCCCTCCAGCAGGGAGGGCACGGCACTCCAGGGCATGATGTGTGCCGTGTTGGCGCTGAAGACCGCATCGAAGGGGCCCGCGGGCCAGTGGGGCTGGAGAACATCCAGTTCAGCGGGGGCCAGCAGCCACCCCAGCTGACCGCTGGCCTGATCCTCGAGCTGGCAGCGGCGGCGTAGATCAGCCAGGTTGATGGCCCGGTCGCTGGGCTGCCAAACCACCTGCAGGTGGCGGCAGAGGTGCACGGCGTGCTGGCCAGTGCCGGAGCCCACCTCCAGCACCCGCTGACCCTGCTGCAACCACTGGCGCAGCGCCTCCAGAATCGGTTCCTTGTTGCGTTCGCAGGCCTCGGAGAAGGGCAGGGACATGGGGGAGTCGTCCGGGGCCATGGGCGGTTTCAGGCGTCGAGGGCCAGGCGCAGACCGGCGATGAATGCAGCGGCGGAGGCAGCGGGATCGGAGCCCTGCTGGTGGGCTGCTGCCATCACCTTCACCAGGGCACTGCCGACGATCGCTCCATCGGCGCCCCAGTCGCGCACTTGCCGGGCCTGCTCGGGGCCCGAGATGCCGAAGCCCACCGCCACCGGCCTGGGGCCGAGGCCCTTGAGCTGCTGCACCAGATCACCCACCCGGCTCTCCAGGCTGGTGCGCACACCGGTGACCCCCGTGACACTCACCAGATAAGTGAAGCCGCGGCTGGCCTCAGCAATCCGCGCCATCCGCTCGGCGGGGGTGGTGGGTGCCACCAGCAGCACCAGGTCGAGGCCGTGGCTGGTGGCGATCGGCGAGAGGCGCTCCGCTTCCTCCAGGGGCAGGTCGGGCACCACCAGCCCGGCGGCACCGGCGGCGGCGGCGTCGCGGCAGAAGGCTTCGAGACCGCGGTTGAGCAGTGGGTTGGTGTAGGTGAAGAGCACCACGGGCAGGCTCAGCTCACCCTTCAAGCTGGCGAGCATCTCCAGCACGGCGCCGGGGGTGGTGCCGGCGGCGAGGGCCCGACCGGCAGCGGCCTGGATCACCGGCCCGTCGGCCAGGGGATCGCTGTAGGGAATCCCCAGCTCGATCAGGTCACTGCCCTCGGCCTCCAGGGCCAGCAGGGTGGCGCGGGTGGTGGCCAGGTCGGGATCGCCCGCCATCAGGAAGGGCATCAGGGCGCAGCGCCCCTGCTGCTGGAGCCCAGCGAAGCGCCGCTGGATCGGGGTGCTGGCGAGGGTGGCGGGAGCGGCGCTCATCGGGGCCGTGCGGCGGAGGCGGGCAAGCCCTGAGCCTATGGGGTCAGGCTGCGGCGTCGTCCTGCCATTGGCCGATCTCCCGCAGCAGCTTCTCCTGCTCCACAGGGGTGAGGGCGTCGAATTCCTTCTGCAGTTCCTCGGTGGTGAGGGCATCGAAGGCAGCACGGTAGCGGCGGCGCTGCTCCATGAAACTCATCTTGCCGGTGACCACCCGCAGCAGGTAGGAGCCCGTCCAGCCCATGACCAGCAGGATCAGCAGGGCCTCGGCGGCGATACCGGCTGAAAAACCCTCGAATCCCGCCGCCTTGAAGCCCGCGTAGCCCACTCCACCGGCGAGGAAAACCACCAGCCCGATCAGCAGCGCCTGACCCCGCTTCATTCCCCCTGACCCGCCATGCGCAGGTTCAGGAAGGGTGCGAACAGGATCAGCCCGGGGAAGAACAGGAACACAAGGCCGTAGACCGCCGTGCGCTCGATCTTGCCCATCACGGTCCAGCGCTTGTGCATCCAGGCATAGAGGGCCAGGGGCACCACCACCAGGTAGGCCCCGCCCAGCACCAGATAGGCGCCCAGCAGCAGCAGAGTGTCAGGGGAGATCGACCCAAGATCCATGGTCAAGGAGCTCAGCAACCCGGGGAACGGCACGTCCGTGGAGGCAAGGTGACGCAAATCTAGGATCCCTTGGCCGGGGGCATGGCGAAATTGGTAGACGCAGCGGACTTAAAATCCGCAGACGGCAACGTTGTGGGGGTTCAAGTCCCCCTGCCCCCATCGCTCAGATCGCTTGCAGGACAGAAGTCGCTGGAAAGTAGCCGCTGGACAGGCTGCGGAGCTGCCCCCTCATGGGAACGGATCCGGCTGTAGGTCACCTTTTCCCAGCAGAACCATCACGGCACTGCGGCGACGTTCCGGGCTCAGAAGTTTCCCTCAGCCCACTCCCTGCGCCTGGGCTGCTTCAGTTTCTCGCGTCCATTTCAGGCCTTCGTGACGGGGATCAACAACTCCGCCCGGCAGACCACGCCAACCAGCTCCGGTGAGCTGAATCAGCCCTGACTGACCTAGTGACCCTGAGTTCGGCCTCTCACCTTTTGGATGCCCTTGCCGTTCTCCTCCAGCCGTCCGCTCCTCCGTCTTGCTTTTGGGCTGGTCAGCCCTCTCCTCGGCCGGGGTACTGCCGATCAGCCTGGCGGGGCACCGCACCAACCCGGACCATTTCCCCCGTCATGATCTGAGCGGGGTGGGTAGGGCATGTGGTTAGCCCTCGTCACCCTCACCACCTTGGGCTATGGCGACCGGGCCCAGGTGGCGGTGGTGCGCTTCCTCGGGTCCGCCCGGGTCTTGCCGGAGTGGATGACGTCGAGTGTGAACCAGTTGCTGGCGATCTCCTCTTTTACGGCTGGCATCAAGGCCTCAGACGTTGTTTCGGTGATGGGCCCGATGCTTCGCTCCACCCGTGACCTACTGGCGTGAGACGGCCACGGTCTTTCGACTACAACGTACCCAGATATTCGTGCATACAAGGCAGAAGGCCATGGACGTGCTTCCCAGCCGAGTGTTCATGAACGGGAACAGCCAGGCCGTGCGCATTCCGGCCGAGTTCCGCCTCGCCACCGACCGGGTGCAGATCACCCGCCGCCCCAGCGGTGATCTGATCATTCATCCCTGCCCGGCCCAGCGAGGTCAGGCCCTGCTCGACACCCTCGCGGGCTTCGAGCCCAGCTTCGTGGCCAGCCTGGAAGCGCCGCAGGCCAATCCGAGCCCGGTGCAGGAGCGGGGGAGCCTTTGATCTACCTGCACAACACCAACATCCTCATCTACATGATCAAGAACCGGCCGCCGCAGGTGGCCGGGCGCATCGATCAACTCACAGGCGACGACAGCCTGGCCCTGGCGGATTGGGCGGGAGCAGCACCGCAGGTGATCCGCATGGAGCAAGGCCAGGCGATTGCGGGTGAGATCTCTGGGATTTTCAAGCCCTCTGTACCTTTCAAATGGCTCGGTGCGAAATGATCTGGACCTTCTCTAGAGAGGTTAGGCCAGGCATGGTACTAAGTGTCCAACACAATCATGTCAAGGCATCAACGCAGCGAACGCCGAGTTTCAAAAGACCGGGATGATCGCCAGCTGCAGGCCCGTCTCTATCGGCTGTCACTAGGCCGGCAGCCTCGCCATCAATGAGGCTTTTGGGCTTCAGGGCGCAGGCTTGGGCTTGGGCGCGGACTTGACCGCAGGCTGTACAGCAGGTTTAGCCGCTGGTGGGGCTGCGGGCTTGCTGACTGCACCGGGCTGGGCCGGAGCTTCGTTGCTGGCATTGGGAGCTGGTTTGGCATTGGCGCAGAGATTGGCCACCATCAGGTCTTCGCCACCTGTGGCTGCCGATTCGCCGAGGCTCAACGGCAGCCGCCACGACTCCCACTGGGCATCGGCGACCTGACGACTGATGCGCAGGCTGGAGCAGAACACCGCCACATTGCCAGTGATCGGCGGATCACCGCAGCGGAACATGGTGGTGCGAACACCCTTGGCACTCAAGCGCCAGCTGGTCCAGTCGTATTGGCAGGCCCCGAAGCTGCGCCAGCGGGGGGCCTTCAGCTGACGGATCTGCTCCAGCAGTTCCTTTTCTTTGGCGGTGGGAGCATCAGCCGCCTCAGGAGCGGCAACCTTGGCCGGAGTGTCGGCCGCTTGGGGTGCCTCTGCGGGTTGTGGCGCTTCGGCCTGGGCAACGGCGGGGGCGCCGCTGAGGGTCATCACCGCCAGCAACACGGCGCTGAGGCAGGGGCCCGCCCTGAAGCCGTGCGACGTCAGCTGAGGTGTGCTGGGGGCTCCAAGGTTCATCCGTACGGGGCTGTGGTGCTAACTAACCGGAGGTTGGAGGGGAACTACTTCGCTTCCTTCTTCTGCAGATGCTCACGCCGCAGCAGGGTGAAGAGATAGTCGGGGGCTTTATACATGCTGGGCAGACAATTGTGGAGTGTCTCCAGGCGGCTCCAGCACACTGTGCGCTGAATCTCCTGGGAGGTTCTCTCCTCCATGATCAACATTTTCATGGCTTTGCAATAGAGGTGATAGTTCGCCTCAAGCTCGCCGACCGTCAGGGAGGCTGCTTCAGTCATGGCCATTCAGAACCGGTTTTCAAGGGGATGGGATCGATTGGATCCTGGTCTGGATGCAGGGTCGATCAGATCATCCGTGGGCCGAGATCGATCCGGCATACAGCGGCTCACGGATACACATCAGCATAAACCTCCGTTGGGGCTGCTGCTGGCCTGGCTTGACGAAGCGTTCGCCTTGATCTGCAGGCAGCCATTCCCGCCTGGGAAGAATGGATTTGTGAACGCATGCAGGCAACGGTTGAAAGATATCGTCACTGGAGTGAACCACAATCAGCCCCATTCCTGAGGGGAAATACCTAGCGAGGCGTGGTTCCGCCTTTTTCGCCAGACTTGGGGCCCGATCAGCACGGCCATGGATCTGAGCAACGAGCGCTGCGTACCCTGCCGCGATGGTGCCCCCACCCTCACAAGAGAGGAGCTGGACGCCCTCATGCCCAGCCTGAGCGGCTGGCAGGTGGTCGAGCACCATCACTTCCACAAGCAATGGTCATTTCCTGATTTTCAATCGGCACTCGACTGGATCAACCAGGCCGGGGCGGTCTGTGAGGCTGCGGGTCACCACGCCGATTTCTCCCTGGGCTGGGGTCGGGCGGAGGCCGTGATCTACACCCACAAGGTGGATGGCCTCACCCGGGCGGATGCGGTGCTGGCCGCCAAACTCGATGCCATCAGCGCAGAGCCACCGGCCACCCCTTACGGCGGCTATGCCGCCGCTTCGCCGGCTTCGGAGCCTGGACCGGAGACCTTGAGCTCAATGGTGTAGCTCAGCTGCGAGCCCACATCGGTGCCGCGGTAGGTGCCGGTGGTGGGAGCGGCCATCAGGTGGTCGGGCGAGGCCGCCAGGGCCACATGGCCATCGGCCACGGCCAGCCCCAGGCTGGGGTCGTAGCCCCGCCAACCACCGCCCGGCAGGTACACCTCCGCCCAGGCGTGCAGTTCGTGCTCGCTCACCTCCGGCGGGTGATGCATCGAGTAGCCGCTCACGAAGCGTGCCGCCAGCCCCTGGCTGCGGCACGCCATCACGTAGAGCATCGCCGTGTCACGGCAGGCCCCGGTGCGGCCCGAGAGGGTCTCCTCCGGGCTGAAGGGTTCGCCATCGAGGCGGCCGATGTGGTGAAAGCCGTGGTGAATGTCGTCGGCCAGCCGCATCAGAAAGTCAGGGGTGGAGTGCTCCACCTCGGCAGCAAGGCCAGCGGCCCAGGCGCCTACAGGATCGGAGCCGGGATCGATGGAGCCCGGTGTGGAGAGGCTGGGAGCCAGGGACACAGCCTCGGCGGCGGGGTAGGCCGCCGGCAGCCTCTGGGCCTGGGGGTGGGTGAGGATCCAGTCGAAGGGATTGCAGCGCAGGGTCTCCACCACCGAGCTCACCTGCAGGTGCAGGCGCTCGCGCTTGTCGCTGAACCAGAGCACTCTGGCGTCGGTGCCATCGGGCTCGAGAATCAGGCTGTGGCCTGCCGGAGCCTCCGTCACCGTCAACGCATGGGAGATCAACCGCTGCGTCACGTCCTGGCGTGGACTGAGCCTGACGGTCATCGGCTCGAGAAACACCGGCCGCTCGTAGCGGAAGCGGATGGAATGGTGAATCTCGAACAGCATGCCGGTGGTGACGCAATCTCAGGAGGGCCGCTGGTTGGATCAGCGGCGACCGAGCAGATCCTCCCAGCTGGGGGGAGTCTGATGCTGGGAGGCTGGGGCTGTGCGGCGGCTGGAGCGGTCGGCGGAGGCAACGCCCGCCTGGGACAGGATGATGGTCATGGGAACAACGTGTGATCTGGATATGGTTTCTGCACCGGGCGTCACCCGCAGATCCTGAAGGGACCGGCGTAGCGGATGGCGTTGGGAACCTGATGGCCGCCCCGAGAAGCAATGGGGCTGGCGCGGTGCTGGATCAGGCTCTGTGCGAGCTGCGCGGCTCGCCGGCTTCAGCCTGACCCAATCACCATAACCCCAGAGCGCCCTCCATGGTTGGGGCGGTCGCCTGCCTTCATGAACCGAGTACGGACGCGATCTGGTTGCGTCCGTTGGTCTTGGCCAGCTCCAGGGCTCGCTCGGCTCGCTGCACCAGGTCGCCGAAGCCGGAGTCGTCGTGGGCAAGTACTGAGACGCCACCGCTGATGGTGAGGTGGTAGCCGGAGCGCGAGAACACACCGCCCATGCAACTGGTGGCCTGGCGGATCCGCTCGGCCAGCTGCAGGGCCTCATCGCCGCCCTGGTCGATCAGCAGGATCACGAACTCCTCATCACCGAGGCGGGCGATGAAATCCTGCTCGCGCAGAAACCCCTTGCAGAGCTGGCTGAAATCAAGCAGCACCTGGTCGCCGGCGGGATGCCCCCAGCGGTTGTTGATCTGACGAAAGTTGTCGATGTCCAGGCAGATCAGGGCCATGGGTTCTGCCGCAGCGCGCGCGTTTTCCATCTCCCGTTGCCCAACGCTGAACAGGGCGCCGCGGTTGGAGAGTCCCGTCACGGGGCAGAGGCTGGAGTCGTGGCGCCACTCGATCTCGCGCATCACCACATCGGCGAGCATGCGCAACTGCTGGGCCTGCTCCGGGCTGAACTCCCTCGGTTTCTGATCGATCACGCAGAGGGTGCCGAGGTTGTGGCCGTCCTTGGTGCGCAGGGGAGCACCCGCATAGAAGCGGATGCCTGGACCGGAGACCACCAGGGGGTTGGCGCTGAAGCGCTCGTCGTTGAGGGCATCGGGCACCACCATCACCTCGTCGCTGGCGATGGTGTGGGCACAGAAGGCCACCTCCCGTGGGGTCTCGCTGACCTCCAGCCCCTCCCTGGAGAGAAACCACTGGCGGTTGTGGTCCACCAGGGAGATCAGGGCGATGGGCATGTCGAAGATGGCGCTCGCCAGCTTGACGATCCGATCGAAGTGATGGTCACCCGCCTGATCGAGCAGCTGATGGCGCTGCAGTTCCCGCAGCCGCAGGGCCTCATCGGCGGGAACCGGGTAGGAGCGGGCCGAACCATCACCTGCGGTCTCGTTCACCTTGTCTGCCGCAACCCTGTTGGCAATGTAGGCAAAGCGGCGCCCGCGGGGTCCAGCCGGATCAGGGCACCATCGCCGGCCCCATCGGTGAGCACGTGCAGGTGGCCATCGGGGCCCTCGGCCACATCCCGCACCCGCTGCCCCACCGGCAGGCTGCTCTGCTTCAGCACCTCCCCGCTGGGACCCAGCTCGATGCGGCGCACATCGCCCGACACGAGTCCGCCGGCAAACAGGTTGCCCTTCCAGGCCGCCACGGCCCTGCCGCTGCCCACCGCCAGACCCGAGGGGGCGATGGCCGGCGTCCAGACCAGTCGCGGGTCGACAAACCCCGGAGCGCTCCTGAGCGGAGTGATCTCAGGGCCCGAGTACTCGCGACTATGGCTGACCGCCGGCCAGCCATAGTTCCCCGCCGCCACCAGCAGATTGAGCTCGTCGCCGCCACGGGCGCCGTGCTCGCTCGACCAGATCCGCCCCTGCAGCGGGTCGTAGGCCAGACCCTGAATGTTGCGATGGCCCAGGCTCCACAGCGCTGGATCAGCACCTCGATCCGAGCGGAAGGGATTGTCGGCGGGGATGGAGCCGTCGTCGTTGAAGCGCAATACCTTGCCGAGGCCGCTGGCCTTCGACTGGGCCTTGAGCCGGATCGCCTGGCCCTCCAGCTCGATCGGCGGGTTGCCCCCATCCCCCACCGACAGCAGCAGGGTGCCATCGGGGAGCCAGAGCAGACGGGAGCCAAAGTGCTGGCCGCTGGGCTTGAGCGGCGTCACCGCGTAGAGCAGCGTCAGTGCTTCGAGGCGGTGATCCACCAGCCGTGCCCGGGCCAGGCGGGTTTGATTCGCCTGGGCCTCCCCCGCCGAATAGGTGAAATACACGAGCTGGTTGCTGGCAAAGCGCGGGTGTACGGCCACATCCAGCAGGCCGCCCTGGCCCAGCACCAGCAGCGGCGGCAGCCCGGCGATGGGTGTGGGGTCGAGCACTCCCTGGCGCACCAGCCGCAGCCGGCCGGGGCGTTCAGTGATCAGCAGGTCGCCATCGGGCAGCCAGGCCAGGCCCCAGGGATGCTCAAGGCCGCGCACCAGCACCGTGCGCCGCAGTCCGGCTTCTCTGACGACGGCCTTGCTGAGTGGAGCCTTGCTGAGTGGGGCCTCAGGCTTGGCCAAGGAGCAGCCCTGCGTGATTCCCAGCGCCAGCACCGCCAGCAGAGTGGCCCCCTTCAACAGAGGGGTCGGTGCCGGGCGCCGGGTCTGCCTCGATAGGATCTCCGCGGGATTTAGCGCGGACTGGAGGTCAGGCACTGGCATGGTCCAGGCGATTCCGATCACGGCATCGATTCTGATGCTGTTCGTGCTGGCCCATGGACTGGGGGCTGGCCTGGCGGTGCTGAACCCAGCGGCGTTCGAGAGCTACGCCACAGCCCTGCATCACGCCCCCTGGCTGCTGCCCCTGGAGATCAGCCTGGCACTGGCCGCCCTCGCTCACCTGGGGTTCAGCGTTCAGCGCCTGATCGCGAACCGCCGGGCCCGGGGGGGCGTGCCCTACAGCCAGTGGCGCAGCAGGCGTGGGCAGCCCCTGGCGGCCCTCTCTGGCCGCATGGCCCCCGTCAGTGGTGCCCTGCTGCTGCTGTTTCTGGTGGTGCACCTCACCCAGTTGCGCTGGCATCGGCCAGGCGATGGACTGGAGCGCCAGGCCCTGGCGCTGGCGCTGGCCTCCCCCTGGGCCCTTGTCCTCTATGTGCTGGCCGGAGTGGCCCTGGGCCTGCACCTGCTCCACGGCGCCGAGAGCCTCAGCCGCAGCCTGGGCTGGCTCGACGAGAGCAACGCCAAGGGGCTTCGGCTGGCCAGCCGCGCCCTGGCGGCCGTGGTCGGTGCTGGCTTCGCCCTGCTGCCCCTGGCGCTGCGCTCCGCAGGTGCCGTGGCAGGGGCTGGGCTCTGATGCGGCTCGATCCCCAGCTGCCCGCGGGTCCGCTGGCTGAGGCCTGGAGCCGTCGACGCCAGGACCTGCCGCTGGTGGCGCCCTCCAACCGGCGCCACTTCCGGGTGCTGGTGGTGGGCAGTGGCCTGGCGGGCGCCTCGGCCGCCGCCAGCCTGGCCGAGCAGGGCTATCACGTAAGGCTGCTCACTTACCACGACAGCCCCAGGCGGGCCCATTCCGTGGCGGCCCAGGGCGGCATCAACGCCGCCCGCAACTATCAGAACGACGGCGACAGCGTTGAGCGCCTGTTTCGCGACACCGTGCGCGGCGGTGATTTCCGCGCCCGGGAGGCCGGTTGCCACCGGCTGGCCGAGATCAGTGGATCGATCATCGACCAGTGTGTGGCCCTGGGGGTGCCCTTCGCCCGCGAGTACGGCGGCAGCCTCTGCAACCGCAGTTTCGGAGGCTCCCAGGTGAGCCGCACCTTCTACGCCCGCGGCCAGACGGGCCAGCAGCTCCTCTACGGCGTGGTTCAGGCCCTGCTGCGCCAGGTGGCGGCCGGCCGGGTGGAGCTCTGCCCCCAGCGCGACCTACTGGATCTGATCTGCCTCGATGGCGTGGCCCGCGGCGCCATCTGCCGTCACCGGCTCACTGGTGCCCTCGAAACCCACACGGCCCATGCCGTGCTGCTGGCCAGCGGTGGCTACAGCAACGTCTTCCATCGCTCCACCAACGCGGTGCGCTCCAACGCCAGCGCCCTCTGGCGCGCCCACCGCCGCGGCGCGCTGATGGCGAATCCCTGCTTCACCCAGATCCACCCCACCTGCATCCCCAGCGGCGACCCCGACCAGAGCAAGCTCACCTTGATGAGCGAGAGCCTGCGCAACGACGGGCGGGTCTGGCTGCCGCGGCGCCCTGGGGACCAGCGCCGCCCCGATCAGGTGCCGGAGGCGGAACGGGATTACTTCCTGGAGCGGCTCTACCCCAGCTACGGAAACATGGTGCCCCGCGATGTGGCCTCCAGACGCGCCCGCGAACTCTGCGTGGCCGGCCATGGGGTGGGGCCCGCCGGCCGCTCGATCTATCTGGATTTCGAGGAGGCGATCGAGCGCGAGGGCCGCGGGGTGATCGAAGAGCGCTACGGCAATCTGTTCGCCATTTACGAGCGCATCAGCGGCAGCGACCCCTACCGGGAGCCAATGCGCATCTATCCCGCTCCCCACTACACGATGGGGGGTCTGTGGGTGGACTACCACCTGATGAGCACGATCCCGGGGCTGTTCGTGCTCGGCGAGTCGAATTTCTCTGAGCACGGCGCCAACCGGCTGGGGGCCAGCGCCCTGATGCAGGGCCTCGCCGATGGATTATTCATTGTCCCGGCCACGGTGCCGGCCTGGCTGGCCGAGCATCCCCACCCCGAGCTTGATGAGCACCATCCCGTCTGCCGCGAGGCCGTGGAGGGCGTGCGAGCGCGCATCGCCGCCCTGCGCTCCATCGGTGGCCGCCAGCCAGCGGAAGACCTGCGCCGTCAGCTGGGGGGGCTGCTGATCGAGAGCTGCGGTATCAGCCGCTCGGCCCAGGGGCTGCGCTCAGGCCTCGAGGAGGTGGCGGCCCTGAGGGCCAGCTTCGATCAGGATCTGCTGCTGGTCGATCCCGGCACACCCCTGGATCCCGAGCTGGAGAAGGCCCTGCAGTTGCAGGATTACCTCGAGCTGGCGGATCTGATGCTGCGCGATGCCCTGGCGCGGGAGGAGTCGTGTGGGGCCCATTTCCGTGAGGAACACCAGAGCGAGAGCGGGGAGGCCCTGCGCCGCGACGACGCGTTCAGCCACATCGCCGCCTGGCAGTGGCGGCCGGATGGAGCACCGATCCGCCATCAAGAACCGCTGCAGTTCCAGGCGATCAGCCCCACGGCCCGGAGTTACCGATGAGCGCCCCCAGCAGCCTCAGCCTGCGCCTGAGGATCTGGCGACAGCGTCAGGATGAGCCGGGCGGGCGCTTTCTCAGCTATCCGCTCACGGACCTGAGCCCCGATCTCTCCCTGGTGGAGGCCCTCGATCGGCTCAATCAACAGCTGCTGCTGGCGGGCGAGCGGCCGGTGTCCTTCGACCACGACTGCCGCGAGGGCATCTGCGGGTCCTGCGGCTTCCTGATCAACGGCCAGGCCCACGGGCCCCGCAGCGGCACCGCCGTCTGCCAGCTCTACCTGCGCGAATTCAGCGATGGCCAGACCCTCACCCTCGAGCCCTGGCGGGCCCGCGCCTTCCCCCTGATCCAGGACCTGGTGGTGGACCGCTCCGCCCTCGATCGGCTGCTGGTGGCCGGGGGGTATGTGTCGATCAACATCGGCAGCGCGCCGGAAGCCAATGCCCTGCCCGTGGCTCGGGAGCAGGCTGCCCAGGCCTTTGAGGCCGCCAGCTGCATCGGCTGCGGCGCCTGCGTGGCGGCCTGTCCCAATGCCTCGGCCAGCCTGTTCGTGGCGGCCAAGCTGGCCCACCTGGAGCTGCTGCCCCAGGGTCAGCCCGAGGCCCAGCAGCGCTCCTTGCGCATGCGCGAGCAGATGGCGGCGGAGGGCTTTGGCGCCTGTGGCAACCAGCTGGAGTGCTCCGCCGTCTGCCCGAAGGAGATTCCCTCCAGCCTGATCAGCCGCATGAACCACCTGGCGCGGGGCTGAGCGGACGGGGGGTGGCCTGCACTGCCATGCTGGCCCAGGGGCAGGCGCCATGAGCTTTTTCGTCAAACTCACCGAAGCGATGGCCAGCCGCCAGTCGCTGCTGATCACCGGCTTGGATCCCAACCCGGAGATGCTGCAGACCTGGACGCGCCACAACGCCGGCAGTGGGTCGTTCCTGGCCCAGGCCCGCCGCTGGATCAAGGCGGTGATCGAGGCCACCTCCGACAGCGTCTGCGCCTACAAGCCGAGCCTGGGCTTCTACCAGGCCCTCGGGCCCATCGGCCTGGAGTTGCTGCGGGAGGTGCGCGAGCTGGTGCCGCTGGAGCTGCCGCTGATCCTCGATGCCAAGCATGGCGATCTGAACAGCTCCTCAGCCCTGGCCCACTATCTGTTCCGCGACCTCGGCGCCGATGCGGTCACCCTCTCGCCGCTGGCGGGGCAGGACATCGCCGCGCCCTTTCTGCTCTATCCCGATCGGGCTGTGGTGCTCACCTGCCACAGCTCCAATCCCGGCGCCAGGGTGGTACAGCACCACCCCAACGAAGACAACCCGCTCTACATCACGATTGTGCGGGAGACCCAGCTCTGGGGCACCCCGGAGCACCTGCTGCTGGAGGTGGGCACCAGCGATCCCGCCGTGCTGGCGCGGGTGCGGCGGGAGGCCCCGGAGCGTTTCCTGATCCTGCGCAGCCTCTGGGGAGAGGAAGAGCGGCTGGAGGCCCTGCTGCAGGCGGGCCTGAACAGTTCAGCCGATGGCCTGCTGCTGCCGCTCCCCCAGCACCTGCTGGTGGAGGAGGGCATGGCGGCGGGCACCAGGGCCCTGCGCCAGCAGATCGAGACCATGCGGGCGAACTGGGACGGCGGCACGGCCGATCGCTGTGATCTCTGGCTGCCGGCTCCCCGCGGCGGATCAGCGGCTGCAGGGGCGACAGCAGCGACGACTTCCAGCGCTCCCTCCGCCGCCGAGGTCCTTGAGCTGGGGCGCCTTGAAGATCAGCGCCTGGACGACCAGCGGCTTGATGAGTTGCTGGTGGATCTATTCGACATCGGCTGCCTGCTCTTCGGGGAGTACGTGCAGGCCTCCGGTGCGGTCTTCAATTACTACATCGATCTGCGGCGGATCATCTCCGATCCCAACTTGTTCCACCGGGTGCTGCATGCCTATGCCCAGCCCCTGGCCCAGCTGCAATTCGACCGCATCGCCGGCATTCCCTATGGATCCCTGCCCACGGCCACGGGGCTGTCGCTGCAACTGCATGTGCCCTTGATCTATCCGCGCAAGGAGGTCAAGGCCCACGGGGCCCGGCGCCTGATCGAGGGGGATTTCGAGGAGGGCGAAACCGTTGTGGTGGTTGATGACATCCTGATCACCGGCGGCAGTGTGCTGGAGGGCATCGCCAAGCTGGAGTCGTCCGGCCTGAAGGTGCGCGACGTGGTGGTGTTCATCGACCACGGCGGCCAGGCCGTTGCCCGTCTGGAGGCCCAGGGCTATGCCTGCCATGCGGTGGTGGGCATCGAGCGCATCACCAGCACCCTGCGTACGGCCAATCGCCTCAGTCAGGAGCAGGCCGATCTGCTGGCGGCCCCCACCCAATCCACCTTGCCCTGCCGTTGATTCGCGGATGCTTCTTGCCCAAACTCTGGCCCCACCCCTCACCCAGATCCTGGCCGCCGCGGCAACGGAGCAGGCCAATGCACTGGACTTTCCAATTCAGACGCATCTGTTGTTCATCGGAGTTCTGTTTCTTGGCACTCTGACCATCAGTCGATTCTCGCCAAAGATCGGCATTCCAGCCATCCTCGGGGTGCTGCTGCTGGGCCTTTCGATCAATGTCAGCAGCCTCAACATCACCCATGCCCAGGCGGCGAACTTTCAGTTGCTGGGCCTGGCCCTGCTGCTCTTCTACGCTGGGCTCAAGACTGACCTGGCGGCAATCCGGGGATTCTTCGAATACGGGATCATCCTGGCCATCGGCGGGGTGGTGGTGTCCTCACTGCTGCTGGGTGGGGTGATCTGGTTCCTGGCCTCCCCCGCGGCCAGCTCCCTCACCCTGGGGGGCGTGGAAGCCATCCCGATCGGCGCCGCGATGCTGATCGCCGCCTGCCTGGGCTCCACCGACGCGGGGGCCACCCTCAGTGTGCTGCGGTCGGTGCGCCGCCAGGTGCCCCTGCGGCTGCAGCACCTGCTGGAATTTGAATCCTCGGTGAATGATCCTTCCGCCCTGCTCTTCTACGGGCTGGTGGTGGGCATCTTCGTGAGCGCTGGTGCCTCCGCAGGCCCCTCCAGTCTGGAGAGCACGGTACTCACCCAGATCAGGTTCTTTCTGCAGCAGATCGGTGCAGGGCTGGTGGTTGGGTTTGTCTTTGGTTATCTGGCTCGCTTCGTGGTCAATTGGCTGGTGGAGGAGCGCTCCCAGTTGTTGTTGGTGGCCATGTCGGTGGCCTTTGTGGTCTATGGAGCGGCCACCATGCTCGGGGGCTCTGGCTTCATTGCCATCTACGTGACCGGGCTGTTCCTCACCAACACGACATACCGTTCGCCCGAGATCAATCACATCACGATTCAGGAGGTGCTGCTCCCCTTCAATACGATGACGGAGATCACGATCTTCCTGGTCTTCGGTCTGCTGGTCTATCCGCCTGATCTGATCGATGCCCTGCCGATCGGAGTTCTTGCGGCCCTGGGGCTGATGCTGGTGGCACGACCCATCAGTGTGCTGATGTTTCAGCCGTTCTCACCCTTCAGCTTCAAGGAATCACTGCTGGTGTCGTGGTGCGGCCTGCGCGGCGCTGTTCCCCTCGCCCTCGCCCATGACCTCAGCCTGGCGATTCCCAGAATCCGTGGCATCAACCCCGCCATCGTTGACGAACTCAGCCAGAACGCCGAGAGCATCATCTTCATCGTGGTGGTGGTCAATCTGTTCGTTCAAGGCATCAGCCTGCCCCACCTGGCCCGGGCCCTGGGACTGGTGCCCAACCCTGCGGCCAAGACCAGCCTGATTCCCTGAACCGGATCGCCTGAGCCCGATCGACTGAGGCCCTACTCCTGATCAAGCGGTTGCGGACTTGATCTGCCAGGGCAGGGTCTCTCCGGCCTGGAACGGCAGCAGAGGTTGGGGCGATTCCCCTGCGCCGCCCAGTTCCATCATCAGGGGAACCTCCAGGGGTTGGCGCACCAGCTCGATCCTGTCTTCGTTGAGCGGCAGGCCGTAGAAGCGGGGCCCGAACTCCGAGGCAAAGGCCTCCAGCCGCTCCAGGGCGCCCTCCTGCTCGAACACCTGGGCGTAGCTCTCAAGGGCATGGGGGGCATTGAAGATGCCGGCGCAGCCGCAGGCCGACTCCTTCGCCTGACGCGAGTGGGGCGCTGAATCAGTGCCCAGAAAGAAGCGGGGCTCTCCTGAGGTGGCGGCACCGCGCAGGGCGATGCGGTGCAATTCCCGCTTGGCCACCGGCAGGCAGTAGGCGTCCGGCCGCAGCCCGCCCCGGAACATGGCGTTGCGGTTGATCTGCAGGTGGTGGGGCGTGATCGTGGCGGCCAGGGTGGGGGGCCCCGCTGCCACGAAGGCCACAGCGTCGGCGGTGGTGATGTGCTCGAACACCACCCTCAGCCCCTGGTGTCGCCGCAGCAAGGGATCCAGGTGGCGCTCGATGAACACCGCCTCGCGATCAAAGACATCGACCTCAGGGTCGGTCACCTCCCCGTGGATCAGCAGCGGCATGCCGATCCGCTCCATTGCCTCCAGCACCGGGGTGATGTGGGCCAGATCACTCACCCCTGATTCGGCGTTGGTGGTGGCCCGCGCCGGGTAGAGCTTGGCGGCCGTGAACACCCCCGCGGCGAAGCCCCGCTCCAGCTCCGCCGCCGCGATCGTGTCGGTGAGATAGGCCGTCATCAGCGGCTCGAAGCCGGTGCTGGCGTCCACCGCCGCGAGGATGCGCTCCCGGTAGGCCGCTGCAGCAGCGGCAGTGGTGATCGGCGGCAGAAGGTTGGGCATCACGATCGCCCGCCGGAAGACCCGGGCTGTTTCCGGCGCCACGGCCCGCAGCATGGCGCCATCGCGCAGATGCACATGCCAGTCGTCGGGGCGGCGGATCAGCAGTTGCCGGGGAATGGCCGCCATGGAGCCTCTGTCGCGCACAGAAGATTCATTCTCAGCCCCGGCTGCCGACCTCCCCGGAGCCCAAACGGCTCAGGGGAGGTCGGCCTCAGAGGTAGAGCTCCTCATGCTGGTAGGAGATTCGTGACGTGGGATGGCTGCCGAAGATCGCCGAGAGCAGCAGCAGGATGCCGATCCGGCCCACGAACATCCCCACCATCAGCACCAGTTGCCCCCAGCGATTCAGCTCGGCGGTGACACCCACATCAAGGCCCACGGTGGCGAAGGCGGAGATGCAGGTGAACAGTTTCTCCAGGAAGCTGAAGGGCTGACCGTCGGTGCCGACCCCGCGGTCGAGTCCCAGCACCAGAGCCATCAACAGCACGAACAGCAGTGAGGCGAGGGTGACTCCGACGGCCCGCAACACCACCTTGTCGGAGATGGCCCGGCGCCGGATCACCACCGTGTCTTCGCCCCTGAGGGTGGAGCGGGTGGCCGCCACCAGGCACGCGAAGGTGGTGGTCTTGATGCCGCCGCCGGTCCCTCCGGGACTGGCGCCGATGAACATCAGCGTCATCATCAACAGCAAGCCCGCTTCCGAGATTCCCTCCACAGAGAGGTGCACGGTGTTGAAGCCGGCGGTGCGGGTGCTCACCGACTGGAAAAACACCACCTGCAGTTCCTGCCACCAGGGCAGAGCGATGAGACCGCTGGAGCGGGTGAAATGCTCGGTGAACAGCAACCCTGCGGCACCGATCACGATCAGAGCGGCGGTGCAGCGCAGCACCAGGCGAGTGTGCAGGCTGAAGCTGCGGATCATGCGCACCTTGAAGCGGTTCTGCCAGAGGTCGTTGATGACCCGGTAGCCAATCCCGCCCGAGACGATCATCACCATGATCACCAGGTTCACCACCGGGTTGGCTCGGTAGCCCATCAGGCTGTCGCTCCAGAGCCCGAAGCCGGCGTTGTTGTAAGCGCTGATGCAGTGGAACAGCGAAGCCCACAGCCGCTCCCGCGCTACGGGGATGTCGCTGAAGCCGACGGTGTAGAGCACCAGGGTGCCCATGCCGATCACCCAAGCGGCGGTGACCAGGATCGAGTGGAAGGTGTTGCCGATGCCGCCCACACCGAATTCGTCCATGGCGCGGCCGCGATCCAGCCTCCGCCGCAACCTCGAGCCCCGTTGCACGAAGCCCTGCAGAAAGGTGGTGATGGCCATTAACCCCAGGCCACCGGTGAGGATCAACAGAGCCAGCAGCACCTGCCCGGGGAAGGTGAGCTCCTGGCCCACATCCACCACTGAGAGTCCAGTCACCGTGATGGCGGAGATCACCGTGAACAGAGCCTCCCAGAGACCGACGCTTTCGGAGGAGAACACCGGCAGGGCCATCAGCAGGGTGCCCACGGCGATCACCAGCAGGCCGGTGAGCACCGTGAACTGCGGCACCGTCAGACGCCCCCACCGTTGCAGGAAGCGCTCCAGCAGCTCACGGATGGGGTTGGTGCCGATGGTGGTGGATGGCCTGGAGGGGGAACTGGCGCTGCCTGGCACCCATCGATTCCGGAGTCGCATCATTATCAGCCCGGGTTAGCGGCATGTCCGTGCCAGAGCTGGCAAACTGCGCCCACTGCCCGACTACCCGTTGATGCAACCCTTGCCCCGCCGGCTCCTTGCCCTGCCCCTTCTGCTGGCTGTCGCCCTCGGCGGTTGCGCCGATGACAGCGGCAGCGGCGGCGGTGTCCAGAGCGTCAAGCTCTCCACCATCCGTGGCCGCGGCAAGCTGGTCTGTGGAGTGGACGGCAAGCTGCCGGGCTTCAGCTTCCTCGGCCCCGATGGCACCTACAGCGGCCTCGATGCCGACACCTGCCGCGCCGTGGCGGCGGCGGTGCTGGGCGACCCGGCCAAGGTGGAATTCCGCGACCTCAACTCCAGCGAGCGCTTCGCGGCCCTGGCCAGCGGGGAGGTGGACATGCTGGCCCGCAACACCACCATGACCCTGAGCCGCGACTCGGCCGGCGGCAATGGAATTTCCTTCGGCCCCACCACCTTCTTTGATGGTCAGGGGGTGATGGTGCCTGTGGCCAGCGGTGCCACCACCCTCCAAGATCTCAACGGCAAGCCGATCTGCGTGGAGAGCGGCACCACCACCGAACTCAACCTGGCCGATCGCATGCGCGAGCAGGGCATCTCCTACACCCCGCTCAAGTTCCAGACTGGTGATCAGACCTACGCGGCCTATCTGGGCGGACGCTGTGTGGCCGTCACCAGCGATCGCTCCCAGCTGGCGGCTAAGCGCAGCAGCTTCCCGAAACCCGATGAGCACACGCTCCTGCCGGAAGTGATGAGCAAGGAACCGCTCACCCCCGCCAGCGTCAATGGTGACCCCGCCTGGGCCGATGCCATGCGCTGGACCGTTTTTGCCCTCTTCCAGGCCGAGGAGCTGGGCATCACCAAGGCCAATGTGGCTGCCAAGGTGGCAGAGGCCAAGGCCAACACCAATCAGGCCGACCTGCGCCGTTTCCTGGGGGTGGAGGGTGATTTCGGCAAGCAACTGGGCCTGCCGGCCGACTTCGTTCCCAAGACGATCGCGGCGGTGGGCAACTACGGTGAAATCTTTGAGCGCAATGTGGGTAGCGGCTCGGCCCTCAAGCTGGAGCGGGCCCAGAACCGCCTCTGGACCCAGGGCGGCTTGATCTATTCGCCCCCCTTCCGTTGATCAACACATTGGAGCGAATCCCCTGGTGGCGCGACCGCCGGGTGATGCCCTGGATCGTCCAGGCGGTGGTGGGCCTGGTCCTGCTGGTGGTGATCAGCCTGTTGGTGGGCAACCTGGTGCGCAACCTCACCGGAGCGGGGCTGCTGCTGAGCTGGCGCTGGCTGGGCCAGCCGGCCAGCTTCGATGTGGCCGAGAGCCTGATCCCCTTCGACGCCTCGATGCCCTACTGGCGGGCCCTCTTGGTGGGGCTGGTCAACAGCCTGCGGGTGATTGTGGTGGGGCTGGTGGGGGCCACGCTGCTGGGCACGGCGGTGGGCATGGCCTCCTTCAGTAGCAATGGGCTGCTGCGGCGGCTGGCCCGGGTCTACGTGGAGGTGATCCGCAACATCCCCCTGCTGCTGCAACTGCTGTTCTGGTATTTCGTGGTGTTTCTGGCTCTGCCCAACGGCACCGCCGCCTTTCAGCTGCCAGGCGTTGTCGTCTCGAAATCGGGGTTGTACCTGGCCTGGTTCGCCCAGGGCTTCAGTTGGCAGGGCCCTGAGCTGGTCAATGGGGTCTGGCAGGCGCCCCTGCGGCTGTCGGTGGAGTTCACAGCCCTGCTCACCGGCCTGATCACCTACAGCGGTGCGTTCATCGCTGAAGTGGTGCGGGGCGGCATCGCCTCGGTGCCGCTGGGCCAGTGGGAGGCAGCCACCTCCCTGGGCCTGCACTGGAGCGCGAGCATGCGCTCGGTGGTGCTGCCCCAGGCCCTGAGGGTGATCGTGCCGGGCCTCAACAGCCAGTACATCTCTCTCGCCAAGAATTCCGCCCTGGCCGTGGCGGTGGGCTACGTGGATCTGTACTCCGTTTCAGAAACCACCCTCAACCAGACCGGCCGGGCCCTCGAGGTGTTCCTGCTGCTGCTGGGCTCCTACCTGATCATCGATCTGCTGATCTCCGCTGTGATGAACGGTGTGAACCAGTTGGTGCAGATCCGGGAGCGCTGAGCCGATGACCTCCCTCCCACCCAGACCCGGCTCCACCACAACCCAGCCCCTGCGGCCTGCCAGCCCGGCACCGCGGACGGTTCAGCGCAGCTGGGCCGGTGTCCTGCGCCAGGAACTGTTCGCCAGTCGCGGTGATGGTCTGGTCTCGGTGCTGCTGATCCTGTTGATCCTGGCCTCGGCAGTGGGTCTGCTGCGCTGGGCCTTCGGCCAGGCCCAATGGGCCGTGATCCAGGTCAACACCACCCTGTTCGCCGTCGGGCGCTTTCCGATCGAGCAGCAGTGGCGCCTCTGGCTGCTGGTGGTACTGGTGGCGGCCCTCAGCGGCACCAGCTGGGGGCTGCTGCGGGCCTTCCCCCGGGCGGATCGCAGCGGCGAGCTCTGGCCCTTCAACGACCGCCTGGCGGTGGCGTTGCTCGGTTTCCTGGCGGCCTGGCTGCCGGCGGCCCTGGCCCTGGGCTTCCCCTTGCAGTTGCGCTGGTGGGCGATCACCGGCCTGCTGGTGGCCATGCGCTGGATCGCCGGCCACTGGGGCCGCAGCTGGCCGCCGCGGCTGCTGAAGCTGGTGTCCCTGGGCTGGCCGTTGCTCTACCTGTTCGGCATGGTGCTGATCGCTGGCGGTCTGGGGATGTCACGGGTGTCCCCTTCGAACTGGGGTGGGCTGTTGCTCACCCTGTTGATGGCCAGCTTCGCGATCCTGCTGAGCTTTCCGATCGGGGTGGTGGTGGCTCTGGGGCGACGCAGCAGCTTGCCGTTGCTGCGTTGGAGCTCGGTGCTCTACATCGAGTTCATCCGCGGAGCACCGCTGATCACCCTGCTGTTCCTGGGCCAGAACATCCTCGGCTACATGCTCCCCGGCGGCTGGGCTCCGGATCGGGTCTGGCGGGCCGCCTGGGTGCTCACCTTCTTCTGCGGGGCCTACCTGGCCGAGGCGGTGCGCGCCGGCCTCTCCGCCGTTCCCCCAGGTCAGCTGGAGGCCGCCCGTTCCCTTGGGCTCTCGATGCCCCAGGCCCTGCAGCGGGTGGTGTTGCCCCAGGCCCTGCGCATCGCCCTGCCGGCCGCGGTGGGGCAGTTCATCTCGCTGCTGCAGGACACCACGCTGCTGTCGCTGATCGGCCTGCTTGATCTGCTTGGCACCGCCCGTACCGTGATGGCCAATCCCGAGTTCCTGGGCAAGAACGCCGAGGTCTATCTCACCCTGGCTGTGCTGTTCTGGTGCTGCTGCGCCGCCCTCGGGCTGGGCAGCCGGGCCCTGGAACGCCGCCTCGATCCCACCCATTCCCCCGCCTGAACCATGCCGTCGAGCCAGCCGATGATCGAGGCCCGCGGGGTGCAGAAGTGGTATCCCAATGGCTTTCACGCCCTGCGAGGCGTCGACCTGAGCGTGTCGAAGGGGGAGGTGGTGGTGATCATGGGCCCCTCGGGCTCCGGCAAGAGCACCTTCATCCGCACCTTCAACGCCCTCGAGGAGTTCCAGGAGGGCAGCATCAGCGTTGATGGGATCGCCCTCTCCAACGACCTGCGCAACATTGATGCGATCCGCTGCGACACCGGCATGGTGTTTCAGCAGTTCAATCTCTTTCCCCACCTGACGGTGCTGGAGAACCTCAGCCTGGCGCCGGTGGTGGTGCGCAAGCGCCGCCGCAGCGAGGTGGAGGCCCAGGCCATGGCCCTGCTGGAGCGGGTGGGCATCGCCGAGCAGGCCCGTAAATACCCCGGCCAGCTCTCGGGCGGCCAGCAGCAGCGGGTGGCCATCGCCCGCTCACTGTGCATGGAGCCGCGCATCCTGCTCTTTGATGAGCCCACCAGTGCTCTGGACCCGGAGATGGTGGGTGAGGTGCTGGAGGTGATGCGCAACTTGGCCGCCGACGGCATGACCATGGTGGTGGTGACCCACGAGATGGGCTTCGCCCGCGAGGTGGCCCACCGGGTGGTGCTGATGTCGGAGGGGCAGATCGTCGAGGAGGCACCCCCGGAAACCTTCTTCACCAACCCGCAGCACGAGCGCAGCCGCCAGTTCCTGGCGCAGATTCTCTGAGGGCCCAGCGGCCTTCAACGGGGTCCGGCGGCCTCGAGTTCGTCGAGGAAGCGCTGCACCACCGTCCCCACGGTGTCGCCGTCCTGGTCCACCTGGGCGTTCAGTCTCTGCATGGTCTGGGCGCTGAGCTGTCCCTCAAGACTGTTCATGGCAAGGCCGATCTGGGGATATCGGCGCAGGCTGGCCCCATGGACCACCGGCACGGCCTGGTAGGGCGGGAAGTAGTGGCGATCGTCGGTCAGGGCCTTCAACTGGAGGCTGGGGATCAGGCCATTGGTGGAATCTCCGGCGATCAGATCCACCTGGCCGTTGGCCAGGGCGCGGTAGACCAGGCCCAGGTCCATCGAAACCGGCCGGGCTGCAAAGCTCAGGCCGTAGCTGCTGGCCAGGCCCCTGTAGCCATCCGCCCTGTTCAGGAATTCATAGCCAAATCCGGCCCGCCAGCCGGGGCTGTGAACCGCCGCGTCCGAGATCGTGTTCAGCCTGAGGCGCCGGGCCGTCGCCTGGCGCACCAGCACGGCAAAGGTGTTCTCGAATCCGAGCGAGGGAAACACCACCAGATCGAAGCGCTCTCGGTAGAGCTTCCGGGTTCGCTCCAGCACGGTCCTGGCGTCCTGCAGGGGCGGTTGGTTCAGGATCGTCGTCCAGGCGGTGCCGCTGTACTCCACATAGGCGGCAATGCGGCCGCTGCGGACCGCCTCCTGGCAGATCGCCGTTCCCCCCAGGCTGAATTGCCTCTCCACCTGCAGGGTGCTGTGGCGCTCAATCTGCTGAGCAAGCAACTCGCCCAGGAGGATCTGCTCGGTGAAGCTCTTGGATCCGATCGTGATGCGCCCGCCGTTGGCGGGGCCGGCGCTGAACGGTCCCAGCCCCAGCTGGGCCGCCGCCACCAGGGCCATCAGGCCGCCAGCGAGGGCAGCGGCCAGCCAGGCGCGGCGACGGCCCGATCCCCAGGGCTGAAGGGGCCAGCGCCGGGGTGTGCGCCCCTGCAGCCGGCCGATGGTGGCATCAGCGGCCAGGGCCAGCCCCGCTGCCGGTAGCGCACCGGCCAGGATCTGACCATTGTTGACTGTGGCCAGGCCGCGGAAGATGAACACCCCCAGCCCGCCACCGCCGATGGCGGCGGCGATGGTGGCCACCCCCACAGTGATCACCGTGGCCACCCGGATCCCGGCCACGATCACCGGCAGAGCCAGGGGCAGCTCCACATGGCGCAGCACCTCTCCCCTGCTCAGTCCCAGGGCCAGGCCGGCTTCGCGCAGCCCTTCTGGGACGCCGGCCAGGCCGGTGACGATGGAGCGCAGCAGGGGCAACAGCGCGTAGAGCACCAGGGCCACCACCGCCGGTACGGGACCGATACCCCCCAGAACGGGCACGGTGATCAGCAGGCCGAAGATCGCCAGGCTGGGGATCGTCTGAATCATCCCCGCCAGGGCCAGCGCCGCACCTGACCAGCGGGGCCGTGCGTGAATCCAGAGCCCGGCCGGCACGCTGATGGCCAGGGCCAGGCCCATGGCCAGAGCCACCAGGACCAGATGTTCACCGCTGCGTTGCAGGATCTCGGCGATCAGCTCCCTGCCTGGGGCAGCCATGGTGCGGAACCCTCAGGGACGGCCCTTCAGCTTCGCAGGGGTGTGACCAGAGCGCCCACCAGGGCGGCCACCGCTATCAGCCTGTGCAGCGACCAGCGGCGGGCGATCAGGAACCAGCCCGTCCGGGATGCCGTGCATCAGCCAGCCGGTGGAGGTGGCCAGCTGCTGGGCCTCTGGGCCGGGCAGCACCATCGTGTCATTCAGGGCATGCCGGCTCGCTGCTGGTCCCAAGACTCGGTGGCCTGGCTCCAGCCGTCATGGCCAGGCGTCCCGGCAATGGACGGAGATGGCCTCAGCAGCGGCGCGGAACGTCCGATTTACCCCAAACAGGCTGTAGACGTGCATTCTGTCTCGACAGCTACAGAGCAGAGTGGGTCTGACCCGCATTGTTCGCAGGATTGCCCGCACGATCGGGGACCCCCGTCCGTGCTTCCATCACATTCACGTTGCTGTCCCACTGTCTTTCATCATGAAAAAGGTTGAAGCCATCATCCGTCCAGTCAAGCTCGACGATGTCAAAACGGCTCTTGTCGATGCCGGCATTATCGGCATGACCATCACGGATTGCCGGGGCTTCGGTCGCCAGAAGGGGCAAGTGGAGGTTTATCGCGGCGCTGAATTCACCGTGGAATTCATCAATAAAGTGAAAGTGGAAGTGGTTGTCGACGACGACAAGGTGGACGCGGCCATCGAAGCCATTGCTGGCCCCTCCCGCACCGGTGAGATCGGAGACGGCAAGATCTTTGTGACCGCTGTGGAGAAGGCCGTGCGCATCCGCACCTCGGAAACGGGCACCATCGCCCTCTGAGCAGGCCCTCCCCCTCGCACAGGGGATCGCCGGACCAGTACGGTCTCTGAGACCACGTTGGTACCGGCGATCCCGTGCCCAGCCTTGAACTGCTCGGCCCAGCTCCGCACCTCAGCTCCGCGGCGCTCTTCAGTCAATCCTCCCTGTTTGGGTTCGGCATCGCCTTCAGTCCACTGCATATTGCAGTGGTGGTGTTGCTTCTGCTCGGACAATCCCCCCTCAGCCGTGCATTGGCCTTCGTCAGCGGCTGGACCAGTGCCAATGGATTGGCGATCGTGGTCCTGATGGTGGTGGGCGACAGCCTTGCCCTGGGTCTCAACCATGGAGAACGTGGGCAGGTGATGATCGACTTGGTGGGTGCGGCCGTGTTGATGGGCCTTGGCCTCTATCAACTCACCCCTGCCGCTGCCATCGATGAGCAGGGCATGGCGATGCGTCTGATCAGTCAGTTGCCTGACTTCAGCACACCAATGTTGGTGCTGATTGGAGCAGCCAGTGCCCTGCTCACCCCCGAGAATCTGGTCTTTTATCTCAAGGAAGCCGGATTGCTGTTGATCAATCAGCCTGGGGTGGGCACGGATCTGGAACTCACCGGTGTGTTTGTGCTGGTGGCCAGCTCCCTGCTGCTGCTGCCACCCCTGGCCTGGATCGCCACCGGAGGTGGAATCCGAACACCCCTCAGCCGCCTGGAGGGCTGGATCGAGCACCACGGCGAATGGCTCGTCGGTGTTCTGGCGCTGCTGATCAGTGCCTATCTGGCCTGGGAGGGCCTGCATGGACTCTGGTTGATGCAGGGAGCGGCACCGCTCTGAGCCTGGATTCAGCCCGGCAGCATCACCCGGTTGATCACGTGGACAATGCCGTTGTCGCAGACAACATCGGCAGCATTCACGCTGGCGTTCTTCACCTCAAACGGATCGGCACGGCGAATGGGCAGCGGCGCCCCCTCGAGGGTGGTCCACTCCGCCTGGGTGAGCAGTTGCTCGCGGGTGTACTGGCCAGAGAGCACGTGATATTTGAGGATCCGTGCCAGCTGCGGCGGGTTCTGCACCAGGGTCTGGACGGTGCCGGCCGGCAGGGCCGCAAAGGCGTCATCCACTGGGGCGAAGACGGTGAAGGGGCCCGGGCTGGCCAGGGCCTCCAGCAACCCTCCGGCTTCAACGGCCGCCAGCAGGGTCTGAAAACAGCCGGCCGCACGGGCGGTGTCAAGGATGTCAGGCATGGGGATGGTGGGCGGAGGAACGGATGATCAGCTCAGCGGTAGTCCTGGCTCTGCACATCGCGCAGGCGAGCTTCGGGCCGGAGGAAGCGATCCATCTGGCTCTCAAAGAAGCGGCGGTTGGCCAGGAGGTGCTCCGGATCGGGGTCATCGAGGGGATAGAACAGCGCGGCCCTGAGGGCCTGGATCACCGCCGAGGTCACGTTGTACATCGAGCGCTGGAAGGTGATGCCCAGCTGAATCAGCTGATCCTCCTCACCGCGGCGGTGCTGGAGGTAGATCTCCTTGAGATAGGGGGGCAGAAAATGCACCATGTCCTGCATCAGCAGGGTGGGGGGGATGCCGGCGGAGCCGACTGGAAACACATCGGCGTAGAGGATGCCGTAGTGGAAATCCGCCTGCTCAGCAGGCACCTGCCCCGCCTGGGCGTTATACGACTTGGTGCCGCGAAACGGTGCCGTGCGGTAGAAGACAGCCTCCACATAGGGCAGAGCCGCTTCGTAGAGCCAGGTGAATCCCTCCGATTTGGGAATGATCTCCAGACACTCACCGTTGATGTAAACGTGGTGATAGATCGGTCGGCCCGCAATCGCAAAGATGCCGTTCACCAGGAAGTCCATGGCAGCAGGGACACCGGAAAACCCCCCCTCATCGTAGATGTCACTCATCTCGAAGAAGACCGGAGCCATCACCTCCCAGAACAGGCCGAGGTTGGCGTAGTAACTGAGCTTGCGCACCTGCTCCAGGAACATCTCCGGAAACAGCTTGTGCAGCCCCAGCATCAGGGGGTTGCCCTTGAAATAGGCCTTGATGGCCCGATCGGCGTTGGCCTTGTAGGTGTCGCTCTCCAGGTAGGCGTAGAAGCGTCCGCCCATGCCTTGGTGCCAGAACATGGCATCCATGCAGGCCTCCGCAAACTCCATGTTGATGCGGTCGTGCCAGAGGTGGTGGAGCAGCTTGGGCATCCGCCCCGTCTCCCCCTTCTCCATGAACTCCAGCAGCTCGGGGTGAGCCCCGGCCTCGCCGCGCCAGATGCGCAAGTCGGCGCTGTCTCCGGCATAGGAATTGGGAAGATCGAGATACTCCTGGCTGGGGAAATACTTGAAGGCCGGCAACGGATTGAGGAACACCCGCTCAGCGATGTACAGGAGATCACGCCAGTAGAAGTCCATCGGCACGGCGTAGGCCTTGTAGATGCCGATGATCTGCTTGAGGTTCTCGGGGCTGTCAGGCAGCATCGAACCGCCCGCCTCCAACCGCTGCACCACTTCAGCGAAGGGGTGGGTGGAGGGGGGCAGAACCGTGGGCTTCGGGGTCAGCACCGTCATGAGGGGAGCTCCTGAAGGATGGGGTTGGCGGGGAGAGAGGCGATCAGGGGTTGGTGGCGAGCTAGCGGAGTGGTGACGGATTCACTCCAGCCCAGGGTGAGCGGCGGCCAGAGCCCCCCCATCAGCACCAGGGCGGAGAGCACCAGGGCCGGCAGCCGCTCACTCCAGGTGGTGGCGGGATAGAAGGCCTTGGCGTTATCGAGCTTGCCGAAGCCCACCCGGTTGAACAGGCGAACCGCATACACCGCTGTGAGACCGGATGCAAACAGGCAGCCGAGGGTGGGCAGGGGGAACACGCTCCAGCTGCCCTGGAACACCACCAGCTCTGCCACGAAGCCCACCATGCCGGGCAGACCTGCGGCGGCCATCAGGGCCAGTAGGAACAGGCCCAGGGTGAAGGGCAGACCACGCAGGGGATTGAGCAGGCCGGAGAGTTCAGCGATCTCGGTGGTGCCAGTCTTGGCTTCGATCAAGCCCACGACGCAGAACAGCAGCGAGGAGATCACCCCGTGGGCCAGCACCTGGGCGACGGCCCCCTGGAGGCTCAGGGGGGTGGCTGCCGCCAGCGCCAGCAGCAGCAGGCCCATGTGCCCCAGGGAGCTGTAGGCCACCAGCCGGCGCATGTCCGTCTGGGCGATGGCATTGAGGGCTCCATAGACCGCACCGGCGGTGCCCGCCACGGCGATCAGCGGTGCCCAGGCCTCCCAGGTGTCACCCATGAAGCCCACCCCGAAGCGCAGCAGGCCATAGGCCCCGAGCTTGGAGACGGCACCGGCCAGCAGCATCGCCACCGGTGAGGAGGCTTCGCTGTAGGCCAGGGGCTGCCAGCCATGCAGAGGAACCGCCGGCAGTTTCAGGCCAAAGGCCAGCACCAGCAACCCCAGGATCCAGACCCTGGAACCCTCAGGCAGTGCCGCTGTGGCCATGTCGTCGTAGGCGAGGCTGAAGCCGTTGGCATTGAGCAGGCCGAGGGCCAGCACCGCCGACAGCAGGGCCACTCCCGACACGGCGCCATACAGCAGATAGCGAATGGCGGCCTGGCGGCTGCGCTGATGGCCCCAGATGGCGATCAGCAGGGTGGTGGGAATCAGGATCAGCTCGAAGGCGATCACGAACAGCAGGCCATTGCGGGCCAGCAGGGCCCCCTGCAGACCCAGATTGGTGGCCATGACCAGGGCGAAGAACAGCCGCTCCCTGGGCATCTCCAGACTGGTGGCGGCAACGGTCATCAAGGTGAGCAGGGCTGTCAGACCCACCAGCGGCAGCGAGAGGCCGTCCTGGCCCAGGTGAAAATCGAGACCGAGCTGGGGCAGCCACTCCAGCCGCAGGTCGGCGGCGGGTTGAAGGGCCATCCGCACCACCAGCAGCAGCTGCAGGCCGGGGATCCCAAGGGCCAGACGGCGGGGCCAGGGCCCCGCAGGAGCGACGATCATCGCCAGCGCGGTCGCCAGCGGAAGCAACAGGAGCAGAATCAGCATGGGAGTTGACGGCTGGGGAGACGGTCGTCAGAAACGAAGCAGGGTCGGTGCCAGGGCCGGCTGGCGCACCAGGATCCAGGCCCCCATCAGCAGGACGCCGATCAGCACGGTGAGCGCGTAGCCCTGCACCCGACCTGAGGTGCTGTAGCTGAGCCGGCGGGCGCCCTCCATGGTCAGACCGCCGCTGCGGTCGCTGAAGCCATCCACCAGGCGACGATCCACCCAGCGGCTGGCCGCTGCTAGCACCACCACCAGACCCACAACGGTTCGGCGGTAGAAGGTTTCGGTATGCAGGTCGGCGGCCAACCAGTGCTGCAGGCCATCGAGGGGGTGAGGGAGCTGCTGCCACGTAAGCGCTCCCCCCAGCAGGGTGGAGGCCAGCAGCGGCAGGGCCATGGGCCCCCAGTTGAAGCCACCGAAGGGCGTGGGGGCCAGCAGCACCGGCAGGTGCAGCACCATCCCCGCTCCCACCATGGTGGGCAACACCATCAGCCAGAGCACCTCAGCCGAGCGGGCCGTGAACACCGACGGAGTTCCGCCCCAGATCCGCCGGAAGATGCGCACCAGGCAGGCGCTGATCAGTGCGTTCGTCAGCAGCACCACCACCAGCAGGGACGATGGGGCGGACCCCTCCAGCAGGGAACCGGCCAGCTCGTTGAGAGCTCCAAACCCAGCCAGTGGAGGCAGGGCCACCATGCCGCCGGCGCCGACGAGAAAAGCCAGGCCCGTGAGCGGTCGCCTCGACCAGAGGCCACCCAGCTGGGTGAGGTCTTGGGTGACGTTGCTGCTGATAACCGTGCCCACGGCCATGAGCATCAGTGCCATCGGCAGGGGGTAGATCAGCAGCATGTGCCAGGCCGCATCCACGGAGCCACAGCCCACGGCCATGAACAGCAGGCCGAACCAGCTGCTCACCAGGAATGACAGGGCCCGCTTGATATCCACCTGGGCCAGGGCGATCAGTGCACCCACCAGCGCCGTGGTGCCACCCACCACCACCAGGAAGGCCTGGGCAGTGGGGCTGATGGCCAGCAGGGGATGCAGACGCAACAACACCCAGGCACCACCGGCCACCACCACCGAACTGCGCAGGATCGTGGAGGGCAGTGGCCCTTCCATCGCCTCATCCAGCCAGAGGTGAAGGGGGATCTGGGCGCACTTGCCCATCGGACCGGCCACCAGCGCCAGCAGGATCAAGGTGAGGGCCGGCGACGGTTCGGCCTGGGCCGCCCAATCGGCCAGATCGTTGAAGTTCCAGCTGCCCGCCATCGGCAGCAGGGCGATCACCCCGGCCAGCAGCACCAGGTCACCCACCCGTTTGGTCAGGAAGGCATCCCGGGCCCCTTTCACCACCAGCGACTGGTTGTACCAGGTGCCGACGATCAGGTAGGTGCCCAGGGTGAGCAGCTCCAGCACCACATAGGAAAAGAAGAGCGAATCGGTGACCACCAGGGCACAGAGACCGGCTTCGAACAGATTCAGGGATCCGAAGAAGCGGGGCCAGCCCCAATCCATCTCCAGATAGCCGATCGCATAAACCTGCGCCAGGAGATGAACGCCGCAGATCATTGTGATCGCAATCAACACGCTGCGATCAATCGTCGCGTCGAAATTGATGGTGAGCCCGGCTGTGGAGAGCCAGGTCCAGGTGAAGCTGAGGCTGCGGCCGGAGCAGCCGATCCAAGCCAACAGACCATGGCTGAAGGCCAGAAAATTCATCACCAGGTTGAGATACCCGGCTGGCCGCGGTCCGCTCTGGCTGATCAGACCAGGCGACCAGAGAAAGGAGAACAAACCGCCGAGTAACGGGTAGAGCGGAATCAACCAGGCCGTCTCGAAGAAGGGGACGGTCATCGCGTTGTGCGGTTTGAGGGAGAGTCGCAAAACCTTAGGGGTTTCCCGTGCGCCAGGGGGGGCCTAATGAAGTTGCGTTGCCTATGACTCCGTTAAGCGTGGTTGATCGGCTCCGCCGCCGCCAAGGGGCCCAAGTCAGCCGGCTGGCGCTGGCCACTGCTGCAACCACAGGGCCGAAGCGGCCAGCTGCATCAGCACGGTGGGAAGGCCGAAGCCGAGCCACAGGCGAAAGGAGATCGGGCATCCCTCCTGGCGGCCGATGCCGGCGGCCACGAGATTGGCCGAAGCGCCGATCATCGTGGCGTTACCCCCCAGGGTTCCGCCCAGCATCAGGGCGAAGAAGCCGGGCAGCAGAGCCTGGGGCACCGCCCCACCGGCTGAGAGCAGCCCCGCCTGGCGGCTGCTCTCCAGCAGCACGGGTGTGAGCGTGGCCAGCAGCGGGATGTTCGGCACCAGCGATGAGGCCGCTGCAGTGCTGAGCAGCAACCACTGGGTGCCGGCTTCACCGCTGCCACTGATCAGTCCGCTGAAGGCGGCTGCAGCCAAGGCCAGCACCCCCTGCCGCTCCAGGCCGCCGATCAGCACGAACAGGCCGATGAAATAGAGCAGGGTCGACCAGTCGAGCCGGGAGAGCAGGCGCTCGACACTGACCACTCGACTGCGGTGCACCACCGCCAGGCTCAGGGCCGCTGCCGCCAACGCCGTTGCCCCGGGCCTGATGGGCACGGGCAGCTCCTCACCCCAGAGAAACAGCGGCAGCATCAGCACAACCAGCGCCAGCAACAGGTTGAAGACCCTGGGATGGAGCAGCCGCGGTGCCGCCTGCCGCAGGGCTGGCCGCCGCAGTCTCCAGGTGCTGCGGTAGAGCCAGGGCAGGGTGAGCAGCACCATCAACAGGCTCAGAACGCCGGCGCTCGCCACCTGGCGCCCGTAGGCCACGAAGCCCAGGCCGATCTGGCTGGCCACCAGGTAAGTGGCGGGATCGCCGATCACGGTCAGCAACCCGGCGCTGTTGGCTGTGAGCACCAACAGGATCAGCAGCGGCCGCGGGTCAAGATCCATCTCCCTGGCCAGGGGAGGCAGCAGCGGGCCGACCAGCAACACCGTGGCGGCGTTGGGCAGCACGGCGCTGAAGGCACTGGTGAGCAGCACCAGGCCCAGCAGCAGCCTGCGCCCTTCGCCCAGGGCCACCTGCATCAGGCGATGGGCCAGCACGGCAAAGGCACCGGTGGCCTCCAGGGCCTGCACCATCACCATCATTCCGAACAGCAGCGTGAGCGTGCCCTGGGCCTGGGCGACGCTGGCCGCCGCCTCCGGCAGGCTGATCACACCGCTGATGATCAGCAGCGAGGCCCCCAGCAGGGACGCCGCCGTGAGCTGAGTCCATCCGCAGGCGGTGGCCAGCAACACCGCCGTGACCGTGACCAGCGCGATCCAGGCCTGGGGGCTCAAGTCCCAGGCTCCCCGCTCAGCAGGTCACGTCCCGCTGGCGCGGTGGTGGGGTCCAGTCGTTGCCCAGTCAGAGCCACGGGGACCATCGGCAGCATCGGCAGGGCGCAGATCAGCCACTGCTTCAGGCTCAGGGCCTCGGTGCCGAACAGCTGGTTCATCCAGCCCAACTGGCTGAAGCCCACCTGGAGCATCAGAGCGAGGGCCAGGCCCAACAGCAGCACCGGAGCCTGGGTCAGTTGTCCCCATCCCCGCTCAGCGGCGCGGTGCAGTCCCTTGCTCACCTGGCTGATGCTGAGCAGGTACACCATCTGGGCCAGCACCAGCCCCTGCACCGCCATGGTGCGGGCGCCAGCCAGATTCAGGCCGCTCTGGCGGCCCCAGGCGAAGAGGCTGAAGATCAGGGCCCAGTTGAACAGCGACACCAGCAGGATGCGCCGGATCAGCCCACCGGTCAGCAGGGGCTGGCGGGGAGGCCTGGGCGGCTGCAGCATCAACCCGTCGCAGCGGGGCTCGAAGGCCAGCGGCACCGACATCGTCAGCGAACTCACCATGTTCAGCCAGAGCACCTGCAGTGCCGTGACCGGAAGTTCCAGACCCAGCAGTGCCGCCAGCAGGATGGTCATCGAGGCGGCCCCATTCACCGGCAGCACGAAGGCCAGTGTTTTGCGCAGGTTCAGGTAAACCGCCCGCCCCTCCTCCACGGCAGCTTCGATCGTGGCGAAGTTGTCGTCGGTGAGCAGCATGTCGGCGGCCTCACGGGCCACCTCGGTGCCACCCCTGCCCATGGCGATGCCAATGTCGGCCTGCTTCAGGGCCGGGGCGTCGTTGACCCCATCACCGGTCATGGCCACGACTTCGCCGTTGGCCTGCAGCGCCCGCACCAGCTCCAGTTTCTGGGCCGGAGCCACCCTGGCGAACACATCCAGCTGGTCCACTTGGATGGCCAGCTCAGCGGGCGTCAGCTGCGCGAGGGCCGGCCCATCAAGGCCCTCAAGGGGGCCATGGCCCCGGCCCAGGCCGATCTGGGTGGCGATCGCCAGGGCTGTCTCCAGGTGATCGCCGGTGATCATCTTCACCCGGATGCCAGCGGCACGGCAGGCCGCCACGGCCGCGATCACCTCCGGCCGGGGGGGATCAAGCATCCCCTGCAGACCCACGAACTGCAGCCCCTCTGCCACGTGCTGGTCCTCGAGATTGGGTTGCTGGGGCTGGGCCTGGCCCACCGCAAAGGCCAACACCCGCTGACCGCGGCCCGCCATGGTGGCCACGGCCCCGTGTATGGCGGCGGCATCAAGGGGCTCGTTGAGGCCGCTGGCCCCCAGCTGGCTCAGGCAACGGGGCAGCACGGCCTCCACCGAACCCTTCACCAGGATGCGGGCACTGCCATGCAGGGTGGCCATGAACTGCCGCTCGGACTCGAAGGGAATGGCGTCGCGCCTGGGGTGCTCCAGCAGGCTGCGTTGGGCATCCAGGCCCGCTGAACGGGCCGCCACCAGCAGGGCCTTTTCCGTGGGGTCCCCCACCAGCCCCTCCTCCTCGCTGTGGCGGGCGTCATTGCAGAGCAACCCCGCCAGCAGGGTTTCGCCCATGGCGCGGTTGGCGGCCAGGGGGGCCTCGCCCCAGAGGCTCTCGAGCGGGCGCAGGTCGCCGCCGGCATAGATCTCCTGCACCAGCATCCGGTTCTGGGTGAGGGTGCCGGTCTTGTCGGAGCAGATCACCGTGGTGCTGCCGAGGGCCTCCACGGCCGGCAGCTTGCGAATGATTGCGTTGCGCCGGGCCATGCGCCTGACGCCGATCGCCAGGGTGATGGTCACGATCGCCGGCAGCTCCTCGGGGATCGCCCCCACCGCCAGGGCCACGGCCCCATCGAACATCTCAGCGGATCCCCGCTGCCGGATCAGGCCCACCGCAAAGGTGAGGGCGGCCAGCACCAGAATCACCTTCAGCAGGGTCTGGCTGAAGCGCTGGAACTTGCGCGTCAGCGGGGTGCTCAGGCTCTGGCGCTGGCGCAGCACCGAGGAGATCTGACCCACTTCGGTGGCCCCGGCACAGGCCACCACCAGCCCATGGCCCAGGCCGGCGGTGACGAAGCTGCCCGCATGGGCCATGCCACGGCGATCCCCCAGGGCCGCCTCCAGCTCAACCGCCTGGGTTGATTTCGCCACCGGCAGGGATTCGCCGGTGAGCGCCGATTCATCCAGCCGAAGTTCCCGCGTCTGGAGCAGGCGCAGGTCGGCGGGCACCCGGGCGCCAGCGCTGAGGCGCACCAGATCACCGACCACAAGCTGCTCGGAGGGCAGGCGCAGCTGCCGCCCGCCCCGCACCGCATCCACCTCGGTGCGCACGGATTGCGCCAGCGCCGCGATCGACGACTCAGCCCGATCCTCCTGAACGAAGCCGATCACCGCATTGATCAGCGTCACGCTCCAGATCACCAGTGCTTCGCCGAGGGAGTCGATCCAGAGCTTGATCAGGCCCGTGATCAGCAGGGTGTAAAGCAGCGGATTGTGGAACTGGTCAAGAAAGCGGAGCCAGCCTGGCCTCCCCGGTAGCGCCGTGAGCTGATTGGGACCGAAGCGCGAGAGGCGCCGGGCCGCTTCCTCGTCGCTCATACCTCGCTCGGGATCGCTGCCCAGCCGGGTCACCAGCGCAGCGCCTTCGAGGGCGTGAAACGGCAGATCCTGGTGGTTCTCGTCCCACAGACGGGTAGTCGGGCCTGACATGAAACAGCGCGACGAGAGGCGACGCTATCGGCCCCTCCTCCCGACCGACTCAAACCCGCTGTCGCTTCAGCTGGACGCCACCAGTTCAGCCTCGATCGCCGCGATCGCCAGGCGGGTGGCGATCACCGCATCGGGGTTGAGGCTGATCGAATCGATGCCTGCTTCCACCAGAAAACGGGCGAATTCGGGGTAGTCGCTGGGGGCCTGGCCGCAGAGGCCGATCGGGCGGCCGCAGCGGTGGGCGCCGTGAATGGCGAGGCGGATCATCTCCTGAACGATCGGATGACGTTCATCGAACAGATTCGCCACCAGGGAGGAGTCGCGGTCGATGCCGAGGGTGAGCTGGGTGAGGTCGTTGCTGCCGATCGAGAAGCCGTCGAAGTGCTGCGCGAAGGCCTCAGCGCCGATCACGTTGCTGGGCAGCTCGCACATCACGTACACCTTGAGGCCGTCCTGGCCGCGCACCAGGCCATGGCAGGCCATTTCCTCCAGCACCCGCGCCCCTTCCTCCGGAGTGCGGCAGAAGGGCACCATCGGGATGGTGTTGCGCAGACCCATCTGATGGCGAACCCTCAGCAGGGCCTGACATTCCAGGCCGAAAGCCGCGCGGAATTCCGCTGAGGTGTAGCGGGACGCTCCCCTCCAGCCGATCATCGGATTGGCTTCAGTGGGCTCGAAGGCCCCACCACCCAGCAGCCGGGCATATTCATTGCTCTTGAAATCGGAGAAGCGCAACACCACCGGCCTGGGATGGAAGGCCGCCGCGATCCGTGCCATGCCCTGGGCCAGCCGGTCGACGTAATACTCCGTGGGGTCGTCGTAGCCGGCGGTGAGGGTGGCGATGGCCTCCCGCTCGGCTGGATCGTTCACCCGTTCGGGCTGCAGCAACGCCATCGGGTGCACCCGGATGTGGTTGGCGATGATGAATTCCAACCGGGCCAGACCGACGCCATCGCAGGGGATGGCCGCGAAGCGGAAGGCCTTCTCCGGGTTGCCTACGTTCATCAGGATGCGGGTGCGCGTGGGCGGCAGCTGCTCCAGCTTCTGCTCCTCCATCTCGTAACGCAGCAGTCCCCGGTAGACCATGCCGTCCTCGCCTTCCGCGCAGCTGATGGTGATCGCTTCGCCGTCGTGGATGCGCTCGGTGGCGTCGCCACAGCCCACCACGGCCGTGATGCCCATCTCGCGGGCAATGATCGCCGCATGGCAGGTGCGTCCCCCCTGGTTGGTGATCACACCCCGGGCTTTTTTGAGGATCGGTTCCCAGTCGGGATCGGTGCGCTCGGTCACCAACAGATCGCCCACTTCAAAGCGGTCGATGCCACTGGGGTTGAGGATCACCCGGGCGCGGCCACTGCTGATCGAGGCGCCGATGGCGCGTCCGTGGGTGATCAGCTCCGCGTTATGGGGCTTGAGATGCCAGCGGCAGAGCACCGAGCCCGACCGTCTGGATTCGACCGTTTCAGGACGGGCCTGAAGAATGAACAGCTCGCCACTTTCCCCGTCGCGGGCCCACTCGATGTCCATCGGTGTGGCCGTGCCGTGGCGGGCGCTGTAGTGGTCTTCGATCAGGCAGGCCCAGCGGCCCAGGGTGAGGGCCTCTTCATCGCTGATGGCATAACGGCCGCGCTCCGGCAGCGGCACGGGTTCGTTCCGCACCGTACCGCCCTCGTCGTAAACCATCCGGATCGCCTTGCTGCCCAGGCGCTTGCTCACGATCGCGGCATAGCCTTCGCGCAGGGTGGGTTTGAACAGCAGCAGTTCATCAGGATTCACCGCCCCTTGCACCACGTTCTCGCCCAGGCCGTAGGCCGCGTTGAGCAGCACGGCGTTGCGGAAGCCGGTCTCGGTGTCGATCGTGAACATCACCCCGGCGGCGCCCAGATCGGAGCGCACCATCCGCTGCACGCCGATTGACAGGGCCACCTCCAGGTGATCGAAGCCGTTGATCTGGCGGTAGGAGATGGCCCGATCGGTGAACAGGGAGCTGTAGCAGCGGCGGCAGGCGGCCAGCAGATCGGCCGCGCCGCGCACGTTCAGGTAGGTCTCCTGCTGACCGGCGAAGCTGGCATCGGGCAGATCCTCGGCCGTGGCACTGGAGCGCACCGCCACCGGACCGCTCCCCAGTTCGCCATAGGCCGCTGTCACGGCAGCCTCGAGCTCCACGGGCAGCTGGGCGCCAAGGATCAGGTTCCGTGCGCGCTGGCCGGCCTGCTGCAGCGCCGCAAGATCACCACTGTCGAGCTGGCCCAGGATGGCCCTCAGCGGAGCCTCCAGGCCATTGAGCCTGAGGAACAGGCGGTAGGCGGCGGCGGTGGTGGCGAAGCCACCGGGCACCCTCACGCCCTGGCTGGTGAGCTCCCGGATCATTTCCCCCAGGGAGGCATTTTTGCCGCCCACCTCAGCAATGTCTGCGATGCCCACCTCCTCGAACCGCCGCAGCAAAGGGGGATCGCTCACGGCTGGACTGGAGGTGCTGGAGTTGGGGTTGGTGCCGAGGTTGGGGTCCATGGCGATCGAGTCGCGCAGAGACCCAGGCTAGGAACGGCTGGCGGCTGGGTCTGCCTTCAGGGGCGTCAGCCGCAGCTCTCCGTCCGGAGGGATGCCGGGCGAGAGGTCGAGGCGGCTGGCCGCTCCCCGCAGGGCCACCGGCTTGCCGGCCCGGCGGGCTTTGAGCGCAGCGCAGAGATCAAGGGGCTTGGCCTTGGCATCGAGCCAATCCATCGACCATGTTCTCGACATCTGCCCAGCGACCGAAGCGACCGCCACCAGCTGGCCGGTGTCGAAGCCGGCGGCCTCCACCAACCCGGGGGTGTAGCCGTTGCGTTTCTTGAAGGACACCTCGAAGCGATCCCAGCCCGGCCCGCGGCTGAGGGAATCGACCCCCAGCTGGGCGAGCGGCAGGGGTTCAGTTACTGGAAACGGCCAGACCAGTGTCAGGGCCGTGGGCAGATCGAGTTGGGCCACGGCCTGCGCCAGGGGGCTGCCCGGGGTTGTCATCACCACCAGCGAGGAGGGGGTGTACCAGTTCACGTCATCGCGCAGCTGGGCCATCAGCTTCTTGGTGGGCTCCACAATCGCCTCTGGGTCGTTGGTGGCACCCACGGTCCAGCCGCCGCTGCCATTGATCGTTTCCACGAAGCGATCGGCCAGGGCCGCCTGCTCCGCGCCGCCGTCATGGATCACCATCACCTTGCCCTTGCCCTCCTCCAGCAGGCCCCGTGCCAGCCGATCGCCCTCGAGGCTGCGCGAGGGCAGCACCGGCCAGAGCCTGTCAGCCCCCACCTGACTGGGCAGCCGCCGCAGGGAATGCCCCCGCTGCAGTGGTAACAGCACGTTCACCCCACGGCTCTGGGCCAGGCGGCCGAAGGGCAGCAAATTGGCAGCGGGAGGGGCGATCAGCAGCTCCGGCATCGGCACGCCCTGCAACAGAGCCTCTGGATCCTGCTCTGGCGGCAGCCAGCCCAGTCCCTTGCTCGGGGGGCGCACGCCGCAGGCCCGGGTCTCCTCCATGGCCAGTGCGTAGCCGCGGCGCAGGCCATCCCCCACCCCAGCCAGCAGCCCTTCACTGGGCAGCAGCATCAGCACGTCCTGGGGGAACGGGCTGCTGGCCGCCAGGCTCTGAACCCCCACGAGCACCGCCGCCAGCCCCGCGCCCACACTCCAGAGGGGCAACCCCGATCCGCGCCCTGGGGGGGGAGTCCCTCCGCTTGCCAGTCCCCCAGTGGTCATGACCAGTACCGTCCAGACCAGCGAGGTTACGTGCAGCTTCGTTCCTAGGTTGGAATCTCTCCACCAGGGACGCATGTCGGGCCCGACCACTGCGCCGATCAGCGCACGCACCAGCTCAACCACCACGGCACCACTGGGCGCAGGGCCGGCGTCCCCCATGGGCCTGGGCCGCCGCCGCCGACTGCTGGCCCTGCTCACCAGCATCGGTGTGGGCTGCAGCGGCTTGTTGGGTCTGCTTCAGCCCCTGCCGGCGCTGGCCATTCCCCAGCAGGAGGCCATGAAAAAGCTGGCGGTCATCCCGGTGTTCGTGCTCGCCGATGCCAAAGGAGTACCGCTGCCGTTGCAACGGGAGAAAGCCCTGGTGTTGCCCCTCTACCTCGACCGTGTCAAGGCGGAACAGGAACTGGCGGCATTCCTGAAGGTCAACCCCACGATCAAGGCGGGGGTGCTGCCCATGCCCATGAATGTGGCCCTGGAGCGGGTGCAGGAGCTCAACAAGACCCTCAAGGACCTGAAGCTGCTTTCACCGGTGATTCCCACACCGTCCGATCTGAGCCAGGCCCGCACCCTCCTGGCGAAACAGGGCCTCGATCAGAAAGCGATCCAGGAGGGCCTTTCGGTGCCCGTGTTCTTCACCAAGCCGCTGATCACCGTCAAGACACCCCAGGGGGAGCGCGGGCTCTTCTTCTTTGACTACGCCTCGTTGCAGAAGGCGATGGCGGCAATCCCCGACCGCAACAAGCTCACGGTCCAGGCCGCTGATCTCAGCGCCGTGATGGATCAGATCGTGAAGCAGTCCAAGGACACCTATGCCTTCTATCCCACACCGGAGTACTTCCGCCTGGTGGAGCAGCAGTCAAGGGCCAAGGGGGCTGGCCCAGCCGGCGCGCCGGCTCCGGTGGCACCCAAGCGCTGAGGACCGCCTATTGCGGTCCCTCCTCGTCCCCGTCCTCGGCGGCTTCAGCTGCTGCCTCAGGCAGCAGCTGGGTGAGCAGACCTCCGCAGAGCAGCACCGCGGCGATTCCCAGGGCCAGGGGCCGGTTGGCTGCACCTATCTCGCTGCTCCAGAGGGCCGCGCTGAGGAAGGCGCCCCCCAGCAGCAGGGTGGGCACCAGCACGATTCCCTTGGCGGTGCGGTTCAGGCTCATGGCTCCCTGGGGTCGTCCGGGCTGGTGGGGCAACCCTCGGGCCGAATCAGCGAGGGCAAGGGTTGGGCCAAGCCGGCATGGATCAGTCCTGAGCCCAGATCATCCCCTCCCCGCAACGCCTGAACGCGGGCCAGCAGCACCCCATCGGCCGACCCCAGCGGCCGCAGGTTCACCCGCGTGCGCCGGGGCAACTCCTGACGCAGCCAGCGTTCAGCCTCTGCGGATTGCTCGGGGGTGACGCTGATGCAGCCCAGCTGCACCGGGTAGCTGCGGTTCTGATCGCCCACCTGCAGCAGCACACCACTGCGCACCTGCAGCACCTCCGCCGCGGCAGCGGGCTGGGCCGCCATGGGATCAAGCAGCAGGCCCACCGCCAGGATCAAGGCCAGCAGCAGCGACAGGGGACTCAGAGCTTGGCGCCGCAACTGGGGCAGAAGAAATGGGCGCTTTCGGTGCTGAAGCCACAGGAGCCGCATTGGCGGGTGGTGTCGATCGCCAGCTCGGGATGGCTGGGGAGACCCACCATCTGAGCGTTGCTGGCGCCGGGGGGCACCATCGGGTAGCAGTTCTCGTTGCGGCGCACCCGCACATCAATCAGCGCAGGGCCTGGATGGGCCAGGGCCTCGGCCAGCTGCTCGCGCAGGCTCTCCCGCTCGCTGATCCCCACACCCCTGACGCCGAAAGCCTCCGCCAGCCTGGGGAAATCAGGCATGCCACGGGTCATTTCCGAAGCGGAGTAGCGCTCCCCGTAAAAACTCTCCTGCCACTGCCTCACCATCCCCTGCCAGCCGTTGTTGAGGATCACCACCTTCACGGGCAGGTCGTACTGGGAGAGCGTGCCCAGCTCCTGGATGTTCATCAGGATGCTGGCGTCTCCGGCCACGCAGACCACCTGGTCGGCGGGGAAGGCCACCTGCACCCCCATGGCCGCCGGCAGCCCGAAGCCCATGGTGCCCAGGCCACTGCTGCTGATCCAGTGGCGGGGTGGGTTGTTCAGATACTGGGCGGCCCACATCTGGTGCTGCCCCACATCGGTGGTGACAAAGGCGTCCGGGGCCAGATCGCGCAGGGCCAGCACCACCTCCTGGGGAGCGATCGCCCCCTCCGGGGTGGGGATCACCAATGGGTAATGGCGCTTCCAGCGGTTGATGCGCTCCAGCCAGGGAGCGGTGCGGCCCTGATCGCTCTCCCCTGCTGAGGCGGCCAGCAGGGCCTCGAGGGCCAGGCGCACATCCGCAACGATCGGCACCTCAGGCAGGCGGTTCTTGCCCACCTCAGCCGCATCGATGTCGATGTGGATCACCTGGGCGCGGGGGGCGAAGCTGTCCAGCCGTCCGGTGACCCGGTCATCGAAACGGGCGCCGGTGGCGATCAGCAGATCGCACTCGGTGACGGCGAAGTTGGCGTAGGCAGTGCCGTGCATCCCCAGCATTCCCACCGCCAGGGGGTGGCGTTCATCGAAGGCGCCCTTGCCCATCAAGGTGGTGGTGACCGGCAGCTGGAAACGCTCGGCCAGGGCAATCAGGCTGGTGTGGGCTCCAGAGCTGATGGCGCCACCTCCCACGTAAAGCAGCGGGCGGCGCGCCTGGCGGATCAGCTCGATCGCCTGGCCGATCGCCTCCGGGGCTGGACCACTGGGCAGCTGGAATCCCGCCGGGATCGAACTGCCCGGCTCCACCGGTGTGTAGTCGAACTCCTCGAGCCCCACATCCTTGGGCACATCGATCAACACCGGACCGGGACGGCCGGTGGAGGCAATCAGGAAGGCCTCGGCCACGATCCGGCCGATGTCGGCAGGGTCGCGCACTACCCAGGAGTGCTTCACGATCGGCAGGGTGATGCCGAAGATGTCGGTTTCCTGGAAGGCGTCGGTGCCGATGGCGGCCCGGGGCACCTGACCGGTGATCACCACCATCGGCACCGAATCCATCTGGGCCGTGGCGATGCCGGTGACCAGATTCGTGGCGCCGGGCCCGGAGGTGCCGAAGCAGACCCCCACCCGGCCGGTGGCCCTGGCGTAGGCGTCGGCGGCGTGGGTCCCCCCCTGTTCGTGCCGCACCAGCACATGCTTCAACCAGCCCCGGCTCTCGGCCTTGTGCAGGGCGTCGTAGATGGGCAGGATCGCTCCGCCTGGGTAGCCGAACACGTCGGTGACGCCGTGGCGATGGAGCGCATCCATCAGGGCATCAGCACCGCTCAGCCGCCCTGGAACCGCCTGGGCCCCAGCCTCGGCAGGAATCGGGGCGCCGCCGGTGGGGCCGGCTGAGACAGGCGCTGCCGTGCTGATGGCTGGGCTGGAAGTGGTTGAAGTCACGGTGGTCACGGTCACGGTGGCGAGCAACACACGCAACGAAGACCATCAGCGTAGAAGCTCACTTCCGACCTTGGGAGAACTGTTGCGGCAGTGAGGGCTGCAGTCTGCGGCCGCGCACCATCGCCCGCAGGATCAAACCGGGGTCGAGCCAGCTGCCCCGGTAGCGGATTCCCCAGTGCAGGTGCGGACCCGTGGTGCGCCCGCTGAGGCCCACTTGGGCGATCAGCTGACCGGCCCGCACCATCTGACCGGGGCGCATCAACACCCGGCCACTGGCGTAGGCACCATCGCGCACAGCCCCGGCCAGGAGACTGAGGCGCCTAGAGGAGACCGAGAGCATGGAGCGGACCTCGGCCACTCAACAACTCCAGCAGGAAGGCGGAGAACCCGAGCATGGCCAGGCGGCCGTTCCAGACTTCCGAGCTGTTGTTCCAGCCCCAGGCCCACTTGTCCTGGGGGTAGAGCTTCACCTGGGTGGGCAGGGAGGCGGCCTGATCCAGGTTCACCTCGGGGCCGGCCTGGGCCAGCTGCACCAGATCCGCCAGCCCCTTGATGAAGGTGGGGTAGGTGTCGAGGGCGGGCACGCGCACGAAGTTGCTGATGCCGGCTTCGGTGGCGATCTCCCGGTACTCGATGTCGATTTCCTCGAGGGTCTCGATGTGTTCGCTCACGAAGCTGATCGGCACCACCACCAGCTCCTTGACCCCCTCCTCACCGAGCCGCACCAGCGCTTCGTCGGTGTAGGGCTTGAGCCACTCCACTGGACCCACCCGGCTCTGGTAAGCCAGGGTGTAGGGGTTGCCATGGCCGAGCAGCTCCTCCAGCTTGGCCATCACCAGGATGGAGCAGGCTTCGATCTCCTTCTGGTAGGGGTCACCGGCATCCTCCACATAGCTCTTGGGCACGCCGTGGGCGCTGAAGAAGACGTGGGCGGAGGCGGGGTTGTGGCAGCTGCGCACCCCGGCGGCGATCAGCTCCGCCATCGCCAGCACGTAGCCGGGATGGTCGTACCAGCTGCGGATGCAGCGGATCGGCAACTTGCTGAAGGCGGGGTCGGCCTGGCGCAGGCGCTGCAGTTCACGGAAGCTTGAACCGCTGGTGCTGATCGAGAAGTGGGGATAGAGCGGCAGCACCACCACCTCATCCACCGAGTCGGCCTTGATGTCGCCCACAGCGGATTCAGTGAACGGATGCCAGTAGCGCATCGCCACGTAGGTGGTGGCCTGGACCCCCCGCTGGCGCAGTTCACTCTGGAGTTCGCGGGCCTGCTGCTCGGTGATACGGCGCAGGGGGGAGCCGCCGCCGATGGCTCGGTAGGCCTCTTTCGACTTATGGCTGCGCAGGGTGCTGATCAGCCAGGCCAGGGGCTTCTGCAGCAGGGGCGTGGGCAGCCGGATGATCTCCGGATCAGCGAAGAGGTTGTAGAGAAAAGGACCGACATCTTCGATGCGCTCAGGCCCGCCGAGGTTCAGCAGCAAGACGCCGACCCTGGCCATACCTGATCTGATCCACCGGTTGGCTCAGAGCGTAACCCTGCTGGTGCCCTCTGGCGGTAGCCGGCAGCGATCGATAACGTCGGCGCGCCCACCGGCTCCAGCTGCCCTGACCCCTGCCCTTGCCGCCATCGATGCCGAGCTGAGCCAGGAAAATGCCCGTCTGGCGGCCAGCGGCCTGGCCCTGCGCCTGGAGCGGCGGGGGGGGCGGCTGGCCCTGCGCGGCCCCCTGCCCTGTCCCCGCGGCGGTCCCCAGCGGGTGCAGCGCCTCAGCCTGGGGCTGGAGGCCAACCCCACAGGACTGAGTCAGGCCCGGCGCGAGTTGAAGCGGGTGCACCAGGCCCTACGCCAGCACCGTTTCGACTGGGCCGACTGGGGCAAACCGGTGGCTTCGGGTTCTGCATCGGCATCGGCTTCGGCGTTGGAGCGGCTGGAGGCTTTTGAGCAGGCCTTTTTCAGCGATCCCCGCCGCCGCCGCAATCCCGCCGGCAGCCGCACCACCTGGAGCGCCGCCTACCAGCCCTACCTGCGGCGGCTGCGTGCACGGCTGGAGCAGGGGGAGCCCCTGGAGAGCCAGCTGCTGCTGGAGGTGCTGGAGGGTTATCCCCCCGCCAGCCGCAGCCGCCAGCAGTGCGGCACCTCCCTGGCGGCCCTGGCCCGGCAGCTGGAGCTGTCTCTGCCTGACGACTGGCGCGAGCGGGCCGGCGGCTATGGCCTGCACCTGGCCCAGTACCGGCGCCTGCCCAGCGATGCCCAACTGCTGGAGTGGTTGGAACGTATTCCCAACCCCCGTTGGCGGCTGGTGTATGGCCTGATGGCCACCTACGGCCTGCGCAACCATGAGGTGTTCTTCGCCGATCTTTCCTCCCTATCCCCCGGCGGTGATCGGGTGATCCGGGTGCTGCCCACCACCAAGACCGGTGAGCATCAGGTCTGGCCCTTCCAGCCCGACTGGGTGGATCGCTTTGATCTGGCCCTGCTCGCTGGGGCCGGCCAGCGGCTCCCTGAGGTCTGCACGGATCTGCGCCGCACCACCCTGCAGCAGGTGGGACGGCGGGTGGCCGAGCAGTTCCGCCGCTACCAGCTGCCCTGCACTCCCTACGACCTGCGCCATGCCTGGGCCGTGCGCACCATTCACATCGGCCTGCCCGACACGGTGGCGGCGCGGATGATGGGCCACTCGGTGGCGATTCACACCCGCACCTATCACCACTGGATCACCCGCCGGGATCAGCAGCAGGCCGTCGATGCGGCAATGGCCCGCCTGCGGCCCACCCCCTGAGCGGACCTGCGCGTCAGAGTGGGCGGTGGTTGCCGAGCTCCGCGTCCATGTCCAATCCTCCCGTGGCTGACCCGCTCGATCAGGCGGCCGCTGAGCTGGGCCCCGGCGGGGATCTGGCCCCCGAGCGCGATGCCGAGGCCTACCGCCGCCGCATGCAACGGCGACGCGAGGTGCAGCAGCAGCGGGTGGGCGAGCGCAGCCTGGAGAAGGGGCTGGTGCTGGTGTTCACCGGCGATGGCAAGGGCAAGACCACGGCCGCGCTGGGTCTGGTGCTGCGCACCCTGGGCCACGGCGAAGGGGTGGCGGTGGTGCAGTTCATCAAGGGCGGCTGGCAGCCGGGGGAAGCCCGGGCCCTGCAGCTGTTCGGCGACGATCTGGCCTGGCATGCCCTCGGGGAGGGCTTCACCTGGGAAACCCAGGACCGCGATCGGGACCGCCAGCTGGTCCAGGAGGCCTGGCAGCGCTCGTTGCAGTACCTCGCCGATCCCGTACGCAAGCTGGTGGTGCTCGATGAGGTGAATGTGGCCCTCAAGCTGGGCTATCTCGAGCTGGATCAGGTGCTGGAGGGCCTCGATCTCCGCCCGGAGCTCACCCACGTGGCCCTCACCGGCCGGGGAGCGCCGCAGGGCCTGGTGGATCGGGCTGATCTCGTCACCGAGATGAAGCTGGTGCGCCATCCCTTCCGCGAGCAGGGGGTGAAAGCCCAGGCCGGCATCGAGTTCTGACGCACAGCGGCCGTAGCTCGGCGCTTGCGGGAGTGCTTGCTACTGTGCCGCCGACTGTGTTCGCCGTGCGCTGAATCCCGATGGCTTACCAGCGCGTTCTGCTCAAACTCAGCGGCGAGGCGCTGATGGGGGAGCAGGGCTACGGCATTGATCCCGCCATCGTCCAGTCGATTGCGGCGGATGTCTCAGCGGTGGTCAACGCCGGCAGGGAGCTGGCCATCGTGGTGGGAGGAGGCAACATCTTCCGCGGCCTCAAGGGCTCCTCGGCCGGCATGGACCGGGCCACCGCCGATTACGTGGGCATGCTGGCCACCGTCATGAATGCCATCACCCTCCAGGACGCCCTGGAGCGGGCGGGGGTTCCCACCCGGGTGCAGACGGCCATCGCCATGCAGGAGATCGCTGAGCCCTACATCCGCCGCCGGGCCATCCGCCATCTGGAGAAGGGACGGGTGGTGGTGTTCGGTGCCGGCTGCGGTAATCCTTTCTTCACCACCGACACCACCGCCGCCCTGCGGGCCGCCGAGATCAATGCCGACGTGGTGCTCAAGGCCACCAAGGTGGACGGGGTGTATGACAAGGATCCGGCCTGCCACGCCGACGCCGTCCGCTACGACCAGCTCACCTTTCAGGATGTTCTCAGCGGTGAACTGGCCGTCATGGACAGCACCGCCATCGCCCTCTGCAAGGACAACGCCATCCCGATCGTGGTCTTCGACCTGTTCGGGCCCGGCAACATCGGCCGCGCCATCGCCGGCGAGCCGATCGGCACCCGCATCGTTCCTGCCGGCTGACCCCGCACACTCCCCGCAACGCCCATGGATCTCGACGCCAGCATGCGCAAGTCGCTGGAAGCCACCCAGCGCACCTTCAACACGATCCGCACCGGGCGGGCCAATCCCTCCCTGCTCGACAAGATCTCCATCGAGTACTACGGCGCTGAAACGCCCCTGCGCTCCCTGGCGAATCTCTCCACCCCCGATTCCCAGACGATTCAGATCCAGCCCTTCGATGGCGGCGCCATGGCGGCGATCGAGAAGGCCATTTCCATGAGTGATCTGGGGCTCACCCCCAACAACGATGGCCGTCTGATTCGCATCAACATCCCCCCACTCACCGCTGAGCGGCGCAAGGAGTTCTGCAAGCTCGCCTCCCGCTACGCCGAAGACGGCAAGGTGGCCCTGCGCAACATCCGCCGCGACGCCATCGACAGGATCAAAAAGCAGGAGAAGGACGGGGATCTCTCCGAGGATCAGAGCCGCGATGAGCAGGAGAAGGTGCAGAAGCTCACCGATCGCTACGTCGTGGAACTGGAGAAAAGCCTGGCGGAGAAGGAAGCCGACATCCTCAAGGTGTGACCGTGGCCAGCGCTGCCAATGGGCCAGCCTGTGATGCCGATGTGATCGTGGTGGGGGCCGGCGCGGCAGGAGCTGCGGCGGCCTATCACCTGGCCGCCCGGGGTTGGCGGGTGAGGCTGCTGGACGCCCGCAGCCTGCCCAGGCCCAAGCCCTGTGGCGGCGGCATGGCCGCCTCCGTGCAGACCCTGTTCCCGTTTGATCTCCGTCCGGCCGTGGATCGGGTGATCACCAAGGTGCGCTTCACCTGGTGCCTGGAGGATCCGGTGATCGCCGAGCTGCCAGGGGAGGCTCCGTTCTGGATCGTGCGCCGCTCCCGCCTGGATCACCTTCTGGCCCGGCAGGCGGTGGCCTGCGGTGCTGATCTGCTCGAAGCCACCGCCGTGGAGCGGATCTCGCGGGAGGGGGAGCACTGGCGGGTCCACAGCACGACGGGTGGCTCGCTCAGCAGCCGGGCGGTGGTGATCGCCGATGGGGCCCGCTCCAGCTTCGGCCAGGGGCTGGGTCTGGGTTCGCCCCAGCCCCGCTACGCCTCGGCTGTGTCGGTGGAGGTGGAGGGTGAGGTGCAGGAGCCTGACACGGCCCATTTTGAATTCGGTCTGGTGCGCCACGGCTTCAGCTGGGCCTTCCCCCGCGAGGGAGGTCTCAGCATCGGCGTGGGCAGCTTCATCGGCCGCGAACCGCTGGAGGCCGAGGCGATTCTGGCGCGCCTGTTGCCCAGCTTCGGGCTGCCGCCGGACAGCGGCGAGCGGCGGATCTCTCCCCTGCGGGTCTGGGACGGGCATCACCGGCTCCACCATGACGATGGTGCCGTGGTGGTGGGGGATGCGGCCTCGCTGGTGGATCCCTTTCTGGCGGAGGGACTGCGCCCCGCCCTGCTCAGCGGCACCCGGGCCGCTGAAGCCCTCGACCGCTGGCTGGGCGGTGAGGCTCGGGCCCTGGCGGGCTACAGCGAAGCCATGCGGCTGGAGTGGGGCCAGTCGATGGCCTGGGGACGGCGCATCGCCCAGGTGTTCTACCGCCTGCCCCGGGTGGGGTATCAATTGGGGGTGAAGCGGCCCACCGCCCCACGGCGCATCGCCCAGATCCTCTCAGGGGAACTGGGCTATGGCGACATCGCCCAGCGGGTGATCCGCCGGCTGATGTTCAACCGTGGTTCGAGCTAGCGCAGAAGTGGTCGAGCTAGCGCAGGCAATCCTTGAGCTGACGCAGGCGTTGATCGATCGAGCTGAGCAGTTCGATCGCGAACATCGGTGATTCCTGAACGGCGAAGAGGAACTTCTCGCGGTTCATGACAAGGATCTTGCAGGGACTGATAGCTGTGGCATTGCCATAGCGGCGGTGATCAGGGGTCACCAGAGCGCCGGCGCCGAAGACATCACCTTCCTTGATCTGCTCCTGGCCGGCCTCACCGTTCCAGCTGAGCTGGACACTGCCCTGCAGCAAGCCGAACATGCAGTCTCCGGATTCGCCGGCCTTGAAGATCAGATCACCTGGGGCGAATTCACGCACCTCGCCCTGGGTGGCCAGGGCGCGCAGGGTGTCGAGGGCATTCATGGATCAGACCAATGGTGGGTTCAGGCTGCGGTGGCCGCCAGGGCCAGGGGGGCACCCAGGCCGCCCCGCACGTCCTCGGGCACCAGCCTGCCGTCGTGGTCGGTGTCGAGGGCATCGAAGACCGCATCACTGCCCAGCCACTCCTCGCGGGTGATGCAGCCGTCGCCATCCATGTCGTTGAGCAGGAAGATCTCCTGGGCGGCATGGGCGAAGGCGGCCTCCCCCTCCAGCTCGGCGAGACGGTGGGCCAGTTGGGCCTCAAGGGTTTCGATCGCCTTGCTGAAGCCGCGGATGCCCTCATCGAGCTTTTCACTGGCCATGCGATCAGCCGCCATGGCGGTGATGTAACTGGAACTGTCGAGGCTGAACTGGGCCTCGGTGGCAGCCGGGTTGAGGGGGTCGAGCTTGCGCGGCAGGGGGGCTTCCGTGTGGCGCAGCTGATCAAGCAGCTTGGGTGAAATCGTGAGCAGGTCGCAACCGGCCAGTTCGATGATCTCCTCGATGTTGCGGAAGCTGGCACCCATCACTTCAGTGCGGTAGCCGTAGGTTTTGTAGTAGTTGAAGATCTTGGTGACGGAGATCACGCCGGGATCTTCAGGGCCGGGATAGTGATCACGGCCAGTGTCATTTTTGTACCAATCGAGAATGCGACCCACAAAAGGTGAGATCAAGGTGACACCCGCTTCGGCGCAGGCCACAGCCTGGGTGAAGCTGAACAGCAGGGTGAGATTGCAGTGGATGCCCTCCTTCTCCAGGGCCTCTGCGGCCTTGATGCCCTCCCAGGTGGAGGCGATCTTGATCAGCACCCGGTCCTTGCCGATGCCGGCGTCGGCATAGAGACCAATCAGCTTGCGGGCCTTCTCGATCGTGGCCGCGGTGTCGTAGCTCAGCCTGGCGTCCACCTCGGTGGACACCCGACCGGGGACGATCTGGAGAATCTCCTTGCCAAAGGTGACACAGATTTCATCGAGGGCTTCGAGGACCACCGCTTCAGCCGGTGCGTCGGCCCCGATCACCTGGCGGGAGGCTGTCAGCGATTCATCGATCAGCCCCTGGTAGAGGGGAATCTGGGCGGCCGCCAGGATCAGCGAAGGGTTGGTGGTGGCGTCACGGGGGGTGAACTGCTTGATCGCTTCCAGTTCACCGGTGTCAGCGACGACCACCGTGATGGCAGCGAGTTGATCGAGCAGGTTGGACATGTCCCCGGGCATCGGCAATTGGGCTGAGGCTAGCCAGGCCCCGCTGGACCCACCGGAGGCGTTTTCAACCCCGCACCGTTGGCGCGCTGCCCGGCTTCCTGCCGGTGCTGGGGGGCACCTTCTCCAGCACCAGCAGGGCCTCGATGATCTCCTTGGCCACCGGCACCGCCACGGTGGAGCCGTAGGCATTCCCCCCCTGGGGCTCGTCCACCACCACCAGCACCACGTAGCGGGGGTCATCGATCGGCAGGTGGGCCACGAAGCTGGTGATCCGTGCCCCAGGGATGTAAACACCGTTGAGGGCTTTCTGGGCGGTGCCCGTTTTACCGCCGATGCGGTAGCCGGGTACCTGGACGCCCTTGCCACTGCCCTTCTCCACCACCGTTTCCAGCCAGGCCATCACCTGCTGGGTGACGGCGGGTTGCAACAGCTGCAGACCGCTGGCGGCCGGTTCTGGGGCCAGGCTGTCACCGGAGCGCAGGCCACGGGTGATGTGGGGGCTCACCAGACGCCCGCCATTGGCCAGCATGGCGTGCAGCTGCAGCAACTTGAGCGGGGTCAGCGAGAAGCCCTGGCCGAAGGCGGCGGTGGCTGGCTCAATCGGCTGGGTGGTGAACTGCTCGCGGGTCTTGAGCTCGCCTGCCACAGCTCCAGGCAGGTCCGTGTCAGGGATGGTGTCGATGCCGATGCGGCGCATCCACTCCCAGTAGAGGGAGGGTTTGAGCTGGCGCATGGCCTGCACCATGCCCACATTGCTCGACACCTGCAGCACGGTGGCGAAATCCAGAATGCCGTTGGCCCGCCGGTCGTGGTTGAAGATCGGCCAGCCGCCGATCGAGAGCTGGCCCACGTCGTTGACGGTGCCATTGGGCTTGATGGCTTTCTCCTGGAGGGCGATCGCCAGGTTGATCGGCTTGAAGGTGGAGCCGGGCTCGTAGAGGTCCTGCACCGACCATTCCCGAAACAGGCCGGGGGAGAACTTCCAGAATTTGTTGGGTTCGTAGCTGGGTATGGAGGTGAGCGCCAGCATTTCGCCGTTGCGCACATCCATCACCATGGCCGAGCCGCGCTTGGCCTTCCACTGCTTCAGCTGTTTGGCCAGGGCCTGCTGGGCCACCTGCTGCAGGCGGGCGTCGAGGGTGAGCTGGAGGCGTAGATCATCGGTGTAGAGCACCCCGGCCTGGAGACCATCGGGCAGTGGCGTGCCATCGGCGCCACGGCGGAGTTTGCGTACGCTTTCCTGGCGTCGCAGGTCCTTGTCTCGGCTCTGCTCCAGACCCGCCTGGGCCACCCTCTCCAGGTTGAGGAAGCCCACCACGTTGGCGAACAGCGACCCCTGGGGGTAGATCCGCTGGGGATAGGGCTCCAGGTCAAGGCCGCTGATGCCCAGCTCCCGCAGGCGGTGGGCGGTTTCGGGGTCCAGATCGGTGGCGAGCTTGACGCCGGTTTTGCGGCCATCGATCGTGCGCATCAGATCGGCCGCCGGCACCAGCAGCACTTTGGCGAGCTTGTCGACGGTCTCGGAGCTGCTGCGGATCAAGTTGGGATCGTCCCCGGGAAAATTGAAATAGCGGGGATGGGCCCAGAGGGTGAAACGCTCCTCATCAAGGGCCACCAACCGGCCGTTCCGGTCCACGATCGGCCGGCGCTTGCCGGTTGGTTTGGTCTTCTGGGTCTGGATCGCCCGTGCCCGCTGCTGCAGCCGGTCGCCCTCCTTCACCTGCAGCCAGGCGAGCCGACCTGCCAGACCCACCATGGCGAGGCAGAGGGTGAGATACACGGTGAGCAAACGCCCCGCCGGCACCGGCTGCAGCTGGATCACCCGCCGCCGGCTGCTGCGCTGATCGGCCGCCTCAGTGGGGCTGAGTTCGCCCCCATGCAGGCGAATGGGGGGGGAGCCGCTGGCGGAGCGTCGCACCACCCTCAGTACCCGGCCCTAACGATCTGGGAGTTGAGGCTGATGCGGCTCAGTTCCACGCCGACCGCCCGGGGATCGAAGGACTGCAGATTGAACGACTTGGGCTGGACCTTGGCGGTGGTGGTGGGCCTGGGCCGGCTCACAGGGGCCTGGGGGCTGGGGGAGGGCAGGTGGATCAGGCTCTGAAGGCTGGTGGGTACCAGCAGGCCCGGACGGCGGGCCACCGACAGGTGGTGTTGCTCAAGCACGGCCGTGGATTCCTGCAGGCGGTGCTCCAGCACCTGGGTGGACTCCAGTTGCTCAAAACTGCGGGTCCACTCACCCTGCCAGTGCAGGGTGAGGGCGGTGAGCCCCACCATCGACAGGCCCGCGGCCACGAGCAGGCCGTCGGAAACTCTGTGCAGACCCGCCAGCCAGGGGGCCTGACGCAGCACGCGCCGGGCGGAAAAGGAGCCCTGGATCAGCTCAAGCGAACGGCGCTTGAAGAAGGGCTGGGGCGATGGAACAGCAACCACCGGGACCTGACGAATCTTCGCAAGTGAACCATGGGGCGCAAGGGGCAGCAAGGCAACGATCAGCGAGCCAGCAACAGCAGGTTGGTGAAGGTGAGTCCATTCCAGAGGGCGTGGAGCCCCACGCAGGTGCTCAGCCGGCCACTGCTGAGGCGCAGCCAGCCCAGCCCCAGGCCCAGGGTGAACAGGGGGGGGAACTCCCCGAGGCTCAGGTGGGCCAGGCCGAAGACCGCACTGCTGATCACCACAGCGGGAACCGGACCGAGCTCACGGCCCACCACCGGCAGCAGCACCCCGCGGAAGATGGTCTCCTCAAACAGCGGGGCCAACACGATCGCCGTGAAGGCGAAACAGGCCAGGGTCAGGCCGTTTCCGCTGCGCAGCACCAGCTCCAGCAGGGGGTTGCTGCCGCCGACATCGCTCCAGACCAGCTGCTGCAGCCAGCCCACCAACGACACCAGGGGCAGCACGATCAGCAGAGTCTTCAGCGCCTTGCGCAGGGCTGATGCCAGGGGCCGCCAGCGGAACTGCAGCCAGCCCCCCTCCGGAGCCTCTCCTGCCGATCTCAGCAGCCCGTAGAGGATCAGCAGCGGCGCCGCCATCAGGCCGAGGTACATGCTGAGCACCGTGACGCCGTCAGCGACGGGCGGCTGGATCGCCAGCGCCGTGAGGGCCGCCTGCAGCAGGGGGCTCAGCAGCACCGGGGTGAGCACTTCGCCCAGCAGCACGAAACCGCCGGCGATCAGCAGCACCACATCGATCACCCCCAGGTCAGGGCCGACCAGGGCCGGCAGAGGGGCTTGCTGGCCTCGCCAGCGCCGCCAGCCCTCCCGCAGCAGCAGCAGCAGCCCGGCCAGCAGGGCCAGGGCGGGCAGCAGATTGATGCCCAGCAGCTGCAGCAGGGCTCGCCGCTCGGCGGCCGGCTGGGAGCAGTCGCTGGCCGACGACAGCAGCTGACAGCTGAGCCTGCGCACCAGCGGGTCTTCGAGCATCCCCTGGATCTCGGCGAGCCTGCTGCCGCCCTTGGGCAGCAGCAGCAGCTGCTCGATCAGGGCCCGATCGTCGGCGCCAACCAACCGCTGCAATTGCAGCAGCAGGGGACGGGCGGCAGCCGACTGCCCCTGGCGCAGCTGCAGCAGGGCCCGCTCCAGCAAGCTGATCCTGGCCTCCCGCTCACCGGCACTCCTGGCGGTCGTTGAGGCCGTGGTGCTGTCGCCTCCCTCCTTGGCCTGCTGATCCAGTTCCGCGAGCAGCAGGCCCTCCGGATCAGCTCCCACCAGCAGCGGCTGCAGGGAGGGTGGCACCACCGGGGCGGCCAGGGCACTGAGCTCCAGTTGGCGGCGGCCCAGATCATTGCCCACCGATGGGCGGTCCAGGCTCTCCAGCAGCCCGTTGAGCCAGAGCAACAGGCTCAGCACCAGGCTGACCATGGCCAGCCCCACTTTCAGCGACCCGGCCCGTCCTCGCCCAGCTGTTGCCACCCCGACTCCTCGCAATGGCCCGATTCTCCCCTGTGCCCGCAGAGCACTGGCGGCGGCGGATGGCCCTGCGTCGGGCTGGGTGTTGCTGGGCCGCCTCCCATACGATGGCGGCGCTTCCGGTTTCCAGGCCCGTGCCCCTTCGGCTCCTGCTCGTCCGCCATGGACTCAGCAGCTTCAACACCGAGCGTCGCATTCAGGGCCGGGATGATCTCTCCTCGCTCACTGAGGAGGGTCAGAGCCAGGCCCGTCTCACCGGGGCAGCCCTCGCCGACCTGCGCCTCGATGCCGTCTACTGCTCGCCCCTGAGCCGGGCGGCCGCCACCGCCGCCCGGCTGCTGGAGGCCCAGGGGGGCGGCCATCGCGCCCAGCTCGATGACGATCTGCTGGAGGTGGATCTGGCCCCCTGGTGCGGTCTGCTGGGCCCTGAGGTGAAAGAACGTTTCCCCGAGGACTATCGCCTCTGGAGGGAGGCTCCTGATCAGCTGGAACTGGAACGCCCGGATGGCAGCCGCTTCCGGCCGATCCCGGAGCTGATGGATCAGGCCCGCCGCTGGCTGGATCGCCTGGAGCGGGAGCACCTCGATCAGTCCGGAAATGGGTTGATCACGGTGCTGGCGGTGGCCCACAGCGCCATCCTGCGCTGCCTCGTGCTGCAGCTGCTGGGGCTCCCCGCCAGCCGCTTTCAGGGACTGCGTCTTGATAACGCCTCCCTTTCGGTGTTCAACCTGCAGCGTCAGGTGGGCGGCGGCGTGCAGGTGCAGATCGAATCGCTCAATGTCATCGCTCACCTCGGCGCTGGACTGCCGCCGAAGGGAGCAGGGGCGCGGCTGCTGCTGGTGCGCCACGGTGAAACCGACTGGAACCGCCAGGGCCGTTTCCAGGGGCAGATCGACATCCCCCTCAATGCCAATGGTCTGGCCCAGGCCCATTCAGCGGCCGACTTCCTCAGCGAGGTGCCGATCCAGAAGGCCTTCACCAGCTCGATGGCACGGCCCCGCCAGACCGCCGAAGCGATCCTCACGGCCCACCCCGGGGTGAGGCTCAGCAGCCAGGAGGGCCTGGTGGAGATCGGCCATGGTCAGTGGGAGGGCTGCCTGGAGGAGGAGATTTCCCAGCAGTGGGGGGAGTTGCTGCAGCAGTGGAAAATTGCCCCTCACACCGTGCAGATGCCTGAAGGAGAAAACCTCCAGCAGGTCTGGGACCGCTCCTTGGCGTGCTGGCGTGCTCTGGCGGAGGGTCTGGAGCCGGTGGAGACCGCCCTGGTGGTGGCCCATGACGCCGTCAACAAGACGATCCTCTGTGCCCTCCTCGGCCTCACACCGGCCGACATCTGGATGGTCAAGCAGGGCAATGGTGGCGTGAGTGTGATCGACTGGCCGGCGCCGGAGAGTGCCGATCGCGGCCTGCCGGTGGTGACCTGCCTCAACCTCACCACCCACCTGGGTGGCGTGATCGACCGCACCGCCGCCGGCGCCCTCTGATGACGGCCCCGTTGCAGCAGGGTGGCCAGCTGCTCAACGATGTTCAGCTGCTGCAGGGCCCCCGCCAGCCGCTGCTGCGCACGGATGTGCTGCTGGAGCAGGGCGTGATCACGGCCATTGGAGCCAGCGCCTGGGAGGGGGCGGCGCGCCTGGGCCTGGCCCCCCTGGCTGCGGGCTCCTGGCTGCTGGCCCCGGCGCTGGTGGATCCCCACAGCGTTCTGGAGGAGCCTGAGGACGGCCGCGCTGAAACCCTCGAGAGCCTGGTGCGCTCAGCCGCAGCGGCCGGCTACGGCACCGTGGCGCTGCTGCCGCGGGCCCGCAACTGGCGCGATCGCCCTGAATGCCTGCGCCTGGCGGCGGTGCCCCCCTTCGAGCTACCCCTGTGGGGCGGCTTCAGCCTCGGCGGCCGCGGCGACGATCTCTCGGCCCATGCCGACCTGCTGGCCGCCGGTGCCCTCGGCCTGGCGGAGGAGGGGGAGCTGCCGCCGTTGCCGCTGCTGGAGCGGGGGTTGAGCATCGGTGAATGCGGGGATCGCCCTGTGCTGCTGGCCCCCCGCAACGCCAGCCTGGATCACGGCGGCTTCGTGCGCGAGGGGGTGGAGGCCCTGCGGGCCGGTTGGCCCCTGGATCCACCCCTGAGCGAAACCATCCCGCTGCAGAACCTGCTGGCCCTGGCGGCCTGCCTGCCCCGGGTGAACCTTTGCCTGGCGAATCTCTCCACCGCCGCGGGTGTGAAGCTGCTGCGGGCGGCCGATCCGGCGCCGATGGCCACGGTCTGCTGGTGGCATCTGGTGGCCGACAGCGGCAGCCTCGATCCGGTGGCTGAAGGCTGGCGGCTGGTGCCTTCCCTGGGCACCCCCGAGGATCGCCGCGCCCTGGTGGCGGCCCTGGCCGACGGGGTGATCAGCGCCGTGGCGGTGCACCATCAGCCCCTCGATCCTGAAGAACAGTTGCTGCCCCTGGATCAGCGACGGCCTGGCCTGGCGGGGCACCGCTACGTGCTGCCGCTGCTCTGGCAGCAACTGGTGCGCGACCAGGGCTGGAGCCCCACGGCGCTCTGGCAGGCCCTCTGCTGGGGCCCGGCCCAGCTGTTGGATCTCCAGGCGCCCGAGCTCCGGATCGGCTCCAGGCGCTGGCTGCTGTTCGACCCCGAGATGGAGTGGATCCCCAGCGCCGATGCCTACGCCTCCCGTGCCGCCAACCAGCCCCTGGGGGGCGAGCAGCTCAGGGGGCGGGTGCTGGCGACGGGGCTGTTGCCGGAACTTTGGCTGGGGCCCCGCTGAGGGGGTCTGGATCTCCCAGCGGGCCGGTGCGGTTCAGGGGCCAGAAGCGGTAGAAGGCCCGGCCGATGATCTCGCTGCGGGGCAGGAAGGGACCACCGGGCCAGAAGCGGCCGTCCCAGCTGTTGGCGCGGTTGTCGCCAAGGGCCAGCACCGCCTCGGGTGGCACCACGGTGTCGAGGGTGCGGCAGGGGCCGATGCCCTGGCTGTCGACAGGGCAGAAATTCTGGACGTAGGGCTCGCTGATGGCCTTGCCGTTGATGCTGACGTGCCCGCGGGGGTCCACCACCACCCGGTCGCCGGGGACCGCCACCACCCGTTTGATGTAGGCATCGCAGGCGGGCTCCTGCAGCCCAGGGATTGAGCCGATCACCGGAAGGTTCACCAGCAGGCAGCCCAGGGGGTTGGCTCTGCGATTGGCCTGCAGAGCTGGATCGAAGTGGAAGGGGGAGTGGAAGACCACGATTTCTCCCCGCCGGGGGGCGCGGCTGCGGAGGCTGATCTTCTCCACCAGCAGCCGGTCCTGGATCTGCAGGCCGGGCAACATCGAGCCCGAGGGGATGAAGCGAGCCTCCAGCAGAAACTGACGGATGCCCAGGGCCACCCCCAGGGTGAGCAGCACGCTGCGCCAGAAGGCCCAGGAACTCTCCTGTCCCTGGCTGGAGAGATCCTGCGGCTGGGGCCCCTTCTCCGGAGCGGGATCAGGAGCCCCCGCTGGCGTGGTCGGTGTTGGGGAGTCCTCGGCGCTCAATGCACACCTGCTGGAGCCGGTCACCTTAGGGCTCTGGAGCGGAGGGAACCCCCTGCCTACCCTGGGGCGATCAACGCTGTTCTCCATGGTCCGGCCGCGCTGGCATCTGAGGTCCTCGGCCGACGGGTACCGCCTCGGGCATCGCTGGGATCAGTTCGTCGCCCTCTGGGCCAGCTTCAACCTGCTCTGGGTCTGCTTCGACATCACCTACGTGCCCCTGCGCACGTTCTGGCTGCAGCGCAACCTCTATCCACTGCCCTCGGCGCCGCTGGTGCTGCGTCTCGGCTTCCTACCCGACATCACGCCGTACTACGACCGGGTCAAGGGAATCGAGGCCCACCGCGAGACCCAGGCCTACCTGGAGGCCTTCGATCAGATGGACCGCGCCCTGCTGGCGGGATCCACAGCCAGTGACCTGCGCCAACGTCAGGTGGCGCTCACCGATCAGATGATCGATGACAACCCTTTTCTGGCCTCGGGTGGCTCCGGCACGCTGGAGAAGATCAAGAACCGGCTGCGCGAGCGCGCCGACCAGGATTCGGCCAAACAGTCCGTTCAACAGCTCCTGGGCGACGACTGGTTGCGCCGCCAGCCCTGGAGCGAGGAGCGCCGCTTCTGGCAGCAGCAGCTGCTGCCTCTGGTGGCCACCAACTACTGGCGCTCGATCGATGAGAACGGCCGTCCCACCGACCATTTCTGGCGCTTTGATCTGCTCCTGTTCCAAAGCGTTTTCCTGGTGGACATCCTGCTGCGGGCGGCACGGCTGCGCCGCCGCCTGCCGGGCCTGAGCTGGGGGGATGCCCTGCTGCGCCGCTGGACCGATCTGCCCCTGCTGATGCCGTTCTGGCGCTTGCTGCGCCTGATCCCTGTGGTGGAGAGGCTTCAGACCAGTGGCCTGGTGAACATGGAGCCCCTGCGAGCCGTGATCAGCCGGGCTGTGGTGGCCCTCCTGGCGGTGGAGCTGTTCGAGGTGCTGGCCCTGCAGCTCATGGACGGGGCCCAGGGGTTGATCCGCTCGCCCCAGTGGTCCCAGCGGATTCGCCGCTTGCGCAGCCATCAGAGCGTCTCGATCAACGACGAGCAGGAGCTGGTGGAGCTGCTGCGGATCTGGGGTCCACTGCTGCTCAGTGATGTCGGTCCTCGGCTGGCGCCCCAGCTGCAGGCCGTCCTGGCTCATGCCCTGCAGCAATCGCTCCAGTCGATGGCGGTGCCGCCGGGGCTGCGCCAGTTGCAACTGCTGCTGCAGGTGGAGCAGCAACTGACCCAGCAACTGGCCGCCGGCATGGTGGAGAGCATGATGGAGCTCTCGCGAGGCGCCGGCTCCAGGCTGAAGCGAAAGGACAATCGCCAGATCGACCTGTTGCGCGACTGCGTCGATCGCTTCTGGGACGAGCTAGCTGAAGCCCTTGAACGTGGTCCGGTGCTGGAGCGCAGCCAGCAGCTGATCTGCGCCCTGTTGGAGGAACTCAAGCTCACCTACCTGGCCCAGATCAACCGCACAGGCATCGATGCCCTGATCCGGGAGCTGGATCAGCTCACGGTGCCGCCGGCAGCAGAGGCTTCAGGGCCTGCCGCCACGCCTCCGGATCAAAGCCCGTGAGCAGCGCCACGCCCTCAGCCAGCAGCAGGGGTCGGCGGATCAGGCGACCATCGGCGGCCAGGGCCGTAATCGCCTCAGCTGCAGACATGGCCTTCACCTGAGCCGCACCGAGGGCGCGGTAGCTGGCCCCACTGGTGTTGAACAGCCGCCTGGGATTCACCAGGCTGGCCCAGACCTGCTCCAGCTGTTCGCGGGATGGGGGTGACACGGTGATGTCAACGAGATCCACCTCCAGACCCTCTGCAGCCAGCCACTGGAGGGCGCGGCGACAGGTGGAGCACTTCGCGTAGCTGTAAAGGAGCGGTCGACCTCCGGCGGAGGCGCCGGCCGGGCTCACTTCCGGCCGATCAGCGATTTCAGGGCACCCACCAGGCTGTTGGAGCCCTTGCCCACGGCGGCGTCAGGCCGGGTGCGAATGGTGACGTCGCCGTTGACGCTGGTGCGGCAGCTGAGGCGGAAGTTGGCGGGGCGATCCGAAAGGTAGACCTGCTCGACATCGCTGCGGGGCGAGAGGTTCTGGGCACCTTCGAGCACTTCGACAACACAGGTACCGCACTGGCCCAGGCCGCCGCAATTGTTGAAGTTGTTCAGACCCTTGTAGGGATTGATGCCGGCATCCAGAGCGGCCTGGCGAAGGTTGGCCCCCTCGATGCAACCAACCTTCTGGTCTTCATTATCGAAGCGGATGGTGGGCACGGGTCGCATCGGCTACTGACGCAGACCAACTTACCTGGCTGAGGGTCGTGGCTTTCCAGCCCTGCAACGGTTGTTGGTCCGGCCGCTGGACCGCCGCTGCCTACGATCCCAAGGAGCGCGCACAGGGCCATGGCTGCAGCGAACAGCTCCGAACTCTCCGGCTACGACCTGGTGGTGCAGGGGCTGATCCCCGGCTACGCCAGCCTTGCCCGCCTGGGGGTCGCCCTGCTGGCGGCCTCACCCCTGGCCGGCAAGGCCGGCGCCCAGGTGCTGGTGGCCGGCTGCGGCACCGGAGCCGAGCTGGTGGAGGCCCTGGCCCAGCGCCCCGACTGGCGGCTGAGCGCGATCGATCCCTCCGAGGCGATGCTCAAGGCCGCCCAGCAGCGCCTCGGTGAGGCGGCCACTGGCCTGAGCTGGCGGCAAAGCACGGTGGAGGATCTGGACCCCGGAGCCAGCTTCGATGGAGCGCTCTCGGTGCTGGTGCTGCAGTCCCTCCCCGATGACGGCAGCAAACTGGCTTTTCTTTCCGCCCTGGCCCGCTGCCTCCGGCCTGGGGGCCAACTGGTGCTGGTGGATCTGATGCGCCCGGCCCTGCCTCTGCTGGAGGAGCAGATGGCGGAGGCCTGGGTCGGGTTCCAGAGGGCCTCGCGGCTGGAAGCACCGCTTGAGCTGCTGGAGCCCCTCACCCACGGCACCCATCCCGTGGGTCTGGCGCGGCTCACGGCGCTGGTGAACGCAGCGGGCTTCGGCGATCCGGCGCGGGTGTTCCAGGCCCTGGATTACGAGGGCTTTCTGCTGCAGCGCGCCTCCTGATCGGCTCGGGCCGCCTGAATGCAACGCTCCAGCAGGGCAGGCACCGCAGCGGCGTCCTGCCAGCCGATGATCTCCACCGCTCGCCCCTCCAGGTTTTTGTAGGTGCGAAAGAACTCAGCCACATCTTCCAGCTGATTGGACGCGATCTGGCGAATGCTGCGCAGTCCGCTCTTACCGCCATCGGCCTCGGGCACGCACAGCAGCTTGCTGTCATGGGCGCCGCAGTCGATCATGTCGAGGAAGCCGATCGGTCGGGCGCTGATCAGGCAGCCGGCGAAGGTGGGCTCCTCCATGATCACCATGGCATCGAGGGGAGCGCCGTCCTCGGCGAGGGTGTTGGGAATGAAGCCGTAGTCGAACGGGTAGCGGACCGAAGAAAGCAGCACCCGATCGAGGGCCATCAATCCGGCAGCACTGTTGTATTCGTACTTGTTACGGCTACCGGCGGGGATTTCCACCACCAGATTCACCAATCCCTGGGATGGCGAAGCGGCCAGGCTGCTGATGTCCACGGCTGATGGGGATGAAGAAGCTGGGATCAGAGCGCAGGGTGGTGCGCTCCAGCAGAACGGCACCGACTGGAACAATCAGAGCGAGCAGGGCGATGGTGGCTCCCAGCAGCGGCGATCCGGGATCAAGAAACACGTCAGGGTTGTAGGGATCTGGGCTGGAATCCCCGCTGGATTGACTGACCCCAGGGCCTGACTGGGCGGCAGTGGGTGAAACAGTGGCTGAAGCCCTGGCTGAAAACGTATGGGCGAGAACGGCTGTGGCTACAGGAGTGCCGGTTCGCGGAGGTTCGGAATCCATGGAGAGGGAGGAGGGAGCAGCTTCCGGGGGCAGCGTTGGGGCGGCACTCAGGCCGCTCCTGGAGCTGAACCAGGAAGCAGTGCCGGCTGGGCCTTGGGAAGCAAATCGTCCCGCGGGCAAGCAAGCACCACTCTCAATATGCCACTTCCGGCAGCCATTGGCCCGTTTGATGCTGAAGCGCTCAGGCTGCGGGGCGCGACTGCTCCAGCTGATCGCGCTTGCTGCTGAGCACGGCCGGGCCCTGGTCGAGTAACTGGAGACTGTGACGGATGGCCTGCAGTTCCTGCAGGATCGAGCTGAGCAGTTGCTGGGTGGCGGTGGAGGGTGAATTGAGCACCTCCACGGTCACTTCCTTGATGCGCAGCACATCGCGAGCGAAGCGAGCCACCTCGTTGGGGTGAAAGAGCAACGCCTCCTTCTGATCAGTGCGGTATTCGGGGTTGAGCTTGCGCGAATTGAAGGGTGGGTTGAGGTTGCGTGGATCGGTGTTGGTGTAGCGGTACACCGAGGCCCTGGACCGGTTGAGGGCCCTCTGCACGTCATCGATACCGATCAGCCCATCGCTCGGCTCGGTGGGGGCGGGGTCGGGCAGGCCGGCAGGCCAGGAAGATGCCACGGTCGGTGGAAGCTCTCCGCTGGAGCCGGCCGTGGGTGCAACCATAAGACTTATCTTGGACGGCTGGGAATTCATGCCGACGCTAGCAGAGGAGGCCTGGTCAGCCAGGCCACTGCAGCGCCCCAGCCGGTGGGGTGATTAAACCGGCCCTTGAGGGGTTCGGCAAGGCCCGGTGATAGGGTCCCAGCCCGCTGAAGCTACCCATTCCATGCGCGTCTCCCGCCTGATGCTGGTGACGTTGCGGGATGACCCTGCCGAAGCCGAAATCCCGTCCCACAAGCTGCTGCTGCGCGGCGGCTACATGCGCCGGGTCGCCTCGGGCGTCTACGCCTACCTGCCCCTGCTCTGGCGGGTGCTCAGCAAGATCTCGGCGATCGTGCGCCAGGAAATGGACGCCACAGGTGCCCTGGAAACCCTGTTGCCCGCCCTCCAACCCGCCAGCCTCTGGGAGCGCAGCGGCCGTTGGCAGGGCTACACCGCCGGGGAGGGGATCATGTTCCACCTGGTGGATCGCCAGGAGCGCTCCCTTGGGCTGGGTCCCACCCATGAAGAGGTGATCACCGCCCTGGCCGCCGACCTGCTGCGCTCCTACCGGCAGCTGCCGGTGAGCCTGTACCAGATCCAGACCAAATTCAGGGACGAGATCCGACCCCGATTCGGCTTGATGCGCGGGCGCGAATTCATCATGAAGGACGCCTATTCCTTCCACGCCGACGAGGCCGACCTTCGGCTCACCTATGAGCGGATGGACCAGGCCTACCGCCGCATCTTCAGCCGCTGCGGGCTGCGCACCGTGGCGGTGGAGGCCGACAGCGGCGCCATCGGTGGCTCGGCCAGCCAGGAGTTCATGGTCACCGCCGATGCCGGTGAGGATCTGATCCTCAGCAGTGCCGATGGGCGCTACGCCGCCAACCAGGAGCGGGCCTGCTCCCTGCCGGAGCCAGCCGTTCCCCTGGTCTGCGCCACGGCTGAGGCGGTGGAGCTGCACACGCCCGGCCAGCACAGCATCGAGGCCCTCTGCGCCGCCCATGGCTTCGAGCCGAGCCAGACCGTGAAGGTGCTGCTGCTGCTGGCTCGCTGCGCCTTGGGCCAGGCGCGGGTGGTGCTGGTGAGCCTGCGCGGCGATCAGCAGCTCAACCCCACCAAGCTCGCCAATGCCGTCAGCGGGGCCCTGGGTGAGAGCGCCGGAGCCCTGCTGGAGCTGGAGCCGATCACCCCGGAGCAGATCCACTTAGAAGGCCTGCCTGCCTGGCCCCTGGGCTGCCTTGGCCCGCATCTGGGCGATGAGTGGCTGGCCGGCGCCCGCAGCTGGCAGCCCACAGTTCTGCGCCTGGCGGATGCCACCGCGGCGGAACTGGAGGTCTTTGTCTGCGGCGCCAACCGACCCGACACCCACCTGGTGGGAGCCCGCTGGTCGGCCCTCGGCGGCCCCCGGCCGATCGTGGCCGACCTGCGCTCAGCCCAGCCGGGGGAGCGCTGTCTTCAGGACCCCGCCCAGAGGCTGGAGTCCAGCCGCGGCATCGAGGTGGGACACATCTTCCAGCTGGGGCGCAAATACTCCCAGGTCCTGGAGGCCACCTTCACCAATGAACAGGGTCTCGACGAGCCTCTGTGGATGGGCTGCTATGGCATCGGCGTGTCCAGGCTGGCCCAGGCCGCCGTGGAGCAGCACCACGATCAGCACGGCATCTGCTGGCCGGTGGCCATCGCTCCCTTCGAAGTGATCGTGGTGGTGGCCAGCGCCCAGGATCCCGTTCAGGTGGCCCTCGGCGAGCGCCTCCATGACGAGCTTGAGCAGGCGGGTCTGGAGGTGCTGCTCGATGACCGCAGTGAGCGGGCCGGGGTGAAGTTCAAGGACGCCGATCTGATCGGCATTCCCTGGCGGGTGGTGGTGGGCCGCGGGGCCGCCTCCGCCCAGGTGGAGCTGGTGGAGCGAGCCAGCGGAACCAAGTGCGACCTGGGCGCGAAGGAGGTGGTGACGCTGCTGCGGGAGCACATCACCGCCGCCCGCCTCGGACTGACGGCGACACAGAGCTCGTAAGATCCCCCAACGACATGTGGAGATGCTGATGACTGTTGTCTGGAGGGTTCTGTCCCGTGCCGCTGAAACCAACCTTGGGGCCGCCCGCCAGGCCTGTGCAGCTGTCCTGGCAGCACTCAGCAGCCTGTTCGCTCCCGCCAGCTGGAGCCGCAGACTCGCCCCCCTGCTGACGATCGTTCTGGGCCTCAGTCTCACCCTCAGCAGCTGCGGCAGCGTCAGCAACAGCCTCAGTGGCTCCTATGTCGAAGACACCATGACGGTGGCTGAATCGCTGCTGGGAACCATCGCCATCAGCCAAGATGACCCGGCGCGCTCCGACGCCGAAAGCAAGGCCCGTGTCTTGATCAACGATTACATGGCCCTCTACAGGCCGAAGGGACGGGTGAACGGACTGCCCTCCTTCACCACCATGCAGACCGCGCTCAACTCCCTGGCCGCGCACTACACGAATTACGCCAACCGCCCCCTTCCCGACACGCTCAAGGCACGCCTGGAGAAGGAATTGAAGAAGGCCGAAACCAGCGTGGTCCGCGGAACCTGACGGCTGGGTCCCAACCCTCGGCCAGCTTGCCTGCAGGCCACCGGCCTTTGACGAAGGGGCTGGTCATCTGAGAGTCTTGACCCTTGTGCTTAGAAGCGGCTGCGGGCCGCTGTGTCCTTGGCCAATGTTGTCGTCATCGGTGCACAGTGGGGCGACGAGGGAAAAGGCAAGATCACTGACCTGCTGAGCCGATCCGCCGATGTGGTGGTTCGTTATCAGGGCGGTGTCAATGCAGGCCACACCATCGTGGTCGACGACAAGGTGCTCAAACTGCACTTGATTCCCTCTGGAATTCTCTACCCCGACACCATCTGCCTGATCGGTTCCGGCACGGTGGTGGATCCGCGGATCATGCTCGAGGAACTCGACATGCTCGGCGACTACGGGATCGATATCTCGGGGCTGAAGCTGGCTTCCACGGCCCATGTCACCATGCCCTACCACCGCCTGCTCGATCAGGCGATGGAGCAGCGACGCGGGGAACGCCGCATCGGCACCACCGGCCGGGGCATCGGTCCCACCTACGCCGACAAGTCGGATCGCAACGGCATCCGCGTGATCGACCTGCTCGATCCCGAACGCCTGCGCGAGCGTCTGATGGGGCCGCTGGCTGAAAAGAACCTGATCCTTGAGCGGATCTACGGCCTCGACCCCCTCGACCCCGAGGAGGTACTGAGGGAGTACCTGGCCTATGGCGAGCGGCTGGCCCCCCACGTGGTCGATTGCACCCGCACGATCCACAAGGCCGCCCGAGCCCGTCAGAACATCCTCTTTGAGGGCGCCCAGGGAACCCTGCTGGACCTCGACCACGGCACCTACCCCTACGTCACCTCCTCGAATCCCGTCTCGGGCGGGGCCTGCATCGGCGCCGGTGTCGGCCCGACGCTGATCGATCGGGTGATCGGAGTCGCCAAGGCCTACACCACCCGGGTGGGCGAAGGACCCTTTCCCACGGAGCTGCAGGGCAGCCTCAACGACCACCTCTGCGACCGCGGCGGCGAGTACGGCACCACCACCGGCCGCCGACGCCGCTGCGGCTGGTTCGATGGGGTGATCGGCCGCTACGCCGTGGAAGTGAATGGTCTCGACTGCCTGGCCATCACCAAGCTGGATGTGCTCGATGAGCTCGATGAGATCCAGGTGGGCGTGGCCTATGAGCTCGATGGTGAGCGCATCGAGCATTTCCCCAGCAGCGCCGAGACTTTCGCCCGCTGCCGTCCCATCTACCAGACCCTGCCGGGCTGGCAGTGCTCCACCGCCGAGTGCCGCGCCCTGGAGGATCTGCCCGAGCCAGCCATGGCCTACCTGCGCTTCCTGGCGGAGCTGATGGAAGTGCCGATCGCGATCGTCTCCCTCGGTGCCCAGCGCGACCAGACGATCGTGGTGGAGGATCCGATCCACGGACCCAAGCGCGCCCTGCTGAACGTATGACGACCCATGTCGCCGGCCGAACCCTCGATGTGGTGGGCATCGGCAACGCCATCGTCGATGTGCTGGTCAGCTCCGACGACGCCTTCCTTGAAGCGCACGGCCTGAGCAAGGGCGGCATGGCCCTGGTGGACGCCGAGCAGGCCCAGCGTCTCTATGCCGCCGCCGGGCCGGGCCTGGAAACCTCCGGCGGCTCGGCCGCCAACACGCTGGCGGGCCTGGCGATGCTGGGGGCTCGGGCCGGCTTCATCGGCCGGGTGCGCGATGACCAGCTGGGAGCGATCTTCAGCCATGACATCCGCTCGGTGGGGGCCCGTTTCGAGACCCCGGCCGCCAGAAGCGGAGCGGCCACCGCCCGCTGCCTGATCCTGGTGACCCCCGATGCCCAGCGCACGATGTGCACCTTCCTGGGTGCCTCCGTGGACCTGGAGCCCGCCGACCTCGACCTGGATCTGGTGCGTCAGGCGGGGATGCTCTACCTGGAGGGCTACCTCTGGGATGGGGAGGCGGCCAAGCGGGCCTTCCTCGCCGCGGCTGAGGTGATGCGCGCCGCCGGCGGCCAGGTGGCCCTCTCCCTCTCCGATGCCTTCTGCGTCGAGCGGCACCGCGACAGCTTCCTGGAGCTGGTGGATGGCCATGTCGATGTGCTCTTCGCCAACGAAGCCGAGATCACCGCCCTCTATAAGTGCGACGACTTTGAGGAGGCGATGGAGCAGGTGCGCGGCCGCTGCTCCATCGCCGTGCTCACCCGCGGGGCCCTCGGTTCGGTGGTGCTGGGCGGCGGCGAGGTCCATCGCATCGAGCCCCGGGTGCTCGGCCCGCTGGTGGACACCACCGGGGCCGGCGACCTCTACGCCGCCGGCTTCCTCTACGGCCTCAGCCGAGGGGAACCCCTGCAGCGCTGCGGCCAGATGGGATCCCTCTGCGCCGGCCAGGTGATCACCCAGCTGGGTCCGCGGCCGCGGGTGTCCCTTCCCCAGCTGGTGGCTGAGCAGCTGGGAGCCCCACCCGCTGCAGCAACGGCTCCAGGGGACACAGCTCAGCCCCGCTGATCGGTTCCTCCGGTCGCTTCAGCAGCAGCAGGCTCAGCCCCAACTCAGCGCACAGCTGCTGCCAGAGCTGCTCGGTGGGCCCGCCCGACTGACGGCAGAGCACAGCCGTGATGGCCCATTGCAGCAGCAGCGCCCGCTCGATCGCGCCTGGGGCTGAGGCCGGCAGACCCGTACCGGGCCGGTGACAGGCGAGGGCCTCGGCGCCTAAGCCCGCCGCCAGGGCCAGCCGCAGGCTGGTGGGGCTGGGCAGGATGCGGGCGAAGCTGGCTCCTGCGCCCGCCAGCTCCACGGCCCTGGGCAGGTGGCGGGCGCCGATGGCCAGCAGCAGCCGCTCGCCCCCCAGATCCAGGCCGGCCAGATCCTCCAGCTGCTCCAGCAGGATCAGCCTGGATCCGATCGGCTGGCGGGCCGGCGGGCGCCGGAGGCGCAACAGCGGCTGGCGCTGGTGGGCGCAGACCACCGCCAGGTCAGCGCTGATGCGGCAGGCGAAGGGGTGGCTGGCGTCGATCACCCAGCGGAAGGGGGCCAGGGGAGCCTCCTGCAGCTCGGCTGCAATCGCCCCGGGCCCCGCCAGTGCCCCCAGGCGACTGCCCAGGCGCGGGTGGGGGGCATAGGCCCGCAGGGCGTCTTCGCTCACCAGCGACACCTGCACACTCCAGCCGGCGGCCAGCAGCCGGGCGGCGATCAGGGGCCCCTCACCGGTGCCGCCCAGCAGCCAGATCGAGGGGTTGGGTCCGTGCATCAAGATGGGGCCCGCTGTCGCCGAAGGGGTCGTGAACCAGTGTTTGCTCGAGGTGGTGGTGTTGGAGGCACCCCAGGTGCGCTACACCCAGGACAACCAGACGCCGGTGGCGGAGATGTCCGTCGAGCTCGACGGGCTCCGCCCCGATGATCCCCCGGGCCAGTTGAAGGTGGTGGGCTGGGGCAATCTCGCCCAGGATCTGCAGAACCGGGTGCAGGTGGGTCAGCGGCTGATGATCGAGGGGCGCCTGCGCATGAGCACCTTCGCCCGCCCCGATGGCATCAAGGAGAAGCGCGCCGAGTTCACCCTGGCCCGCCTGCATCCCCTGACGGGCGGGGGATCCGAAGCCGCCACCGCTGCGCCGGCGCGCACGATTCCCCGTCCGGTGCCTTCGGCGCCAAGGCCCGCCACTCCAGCGCCTCGCCCGGCAGTGGCCGCGGAACCAGCGCCGCCCACCTGGAACACCTCACCGCTGGTGCCAGATCTCGCCGACGACGACGACGAGATCCCCTTCTGAGGCCTGGATCAGCCGGCCTCGAGCCGCTGGCGGGCCTGGTCGAGCAGCTGACCGAGTTCCCGCTCCAGGGCCGCGAGATCCAACCTCAGCTCAGGCCAGCGGCCAGCATCGATCTGCTGCAACAGCCAGAGGCGGTCTTCGGTGAGCTGATCCAGCAGCGTCAGCGTGCTGGGGTCGCTCAATGGAATCTCCGGCGGGGATGACGATGCAGCGGCAGACGAGAGAACGGGATCGGCATCAGGGCTGGGCTGATCCATGGCCTGTGCGGCTCCTTGGGAATGCTCGCCATCCTGGACCGCGTTGCAGGAAGATGGCGAGATGGAAGCACTCACATCGCCGGGCAGCCTGCTGACCATCCTGGGCGCGGCGCTCACGGTGATCGGCACGATCGCCTACGCCACCGACAGCCCCAACATCAGCCTGGCGGGGGTCTTCTACGGGATTCCGGTGCTGCTGGGGGGCTTGGCCCTGAAGTCGTCCGAGCTGCCTCCAGCCCAGCGACTGACGCCGGTTGCTGAGCTGCGGGACCTGCGTGAGCGCCCCGAAAACGAGCCCTTGCGGGTGTTGCTCAAGGATGTGACCCGCTGGCGCTACGGCCAGAAGGCCCATCTGGAGAGCTCCCTCGAAGCCCTCAAGCTCTGGAACGACGACGCACCTCCGCAGCTGCTGAGCGTGGCCGAGCGGGATGTGGATGGCGGTTATGGCCTGGTGCTCCACTTCCGCTGCCAGGGGGTGCCGGCGGAGCGCTGGCAGGCCAAGCAGGAGCGGCTGGGTCGTTTTTTCGGGCCCGACCTCCACGCTGAACTGCGGCTGATCTCCCCTGGGGAGCTGGAGCTGAGCCTGCTGCCCGGCGCGGATATGGCCGAGCCCGCTGCCGCGGCCTGAACCCCGGCCCCATCACCCACCCTCTTCGTGTCTCCCTTGAGCCAGGACCCCGTCATCAGCGCAGAAGACACCCTGCGGGTGTCTGTCCTCAGTGAGGCCCTCCCTTACATCCAGCGCTTCGCCGGCCGCCGCGTGGTCGTCAAGTACGGCGGCGCGGCGATGGTGCGCGAAGACCTGCGTGAGGCGGTCTTCCGTGATCTGGCCCTGCTGGCCTGCGTGGGAGTGCAGCCGGTGGTGGTCCACGGCGGTGGACCGGAGATCAACCAGTGGCTGAAGAAGCTGGAGATCCCCGCCGAATTCCGCGATGGCCTGCGGGTCACCGACCTCGACACCATGGATGTGGTGGAAATGGTGCTGGTGGGCCGGGTCAACAAACAGATCGTCAATGGTCTCAACCGGGTGGGCGGGCGAGCGGTGGGCCTCTCCGGCAGTGACGGGGGCCTGGTGGAGGCCCGCACCTGGGGGGAGGGTTCCCACGGTTGGGTGGGGGAGGTGGCGGCGGTCAACCCCGATGTGCTCGCCCCCCTGCTGGAGAACGGTTACATCCCGGTGATTTCGAGCGTGGCCGCCGATCCCAGTGGCCAGGCGCACAACATCAATGCCGACACGGTGGCTGGGGAGCTGGCAGCGGCCCTTCAGGCTGAGAAGCTGATCCTGCTCACGGACACCCCAGGCATCCTGCGCAACCGAGAGGATCCCTCCACCCTGCTGAGGCAGATCACCCTGCCTGAGGCCCGGGAGCTGATCCGCAGCGGCGTGGTCAACGCGGGGATGACCCCCAAGACCCAGTGCTGCATCCGGGCCCTGGCCCAGGGGGTGGGCGCCGCCCACATCCTCGATGGTCGTGTGCCCCATGCCCTGCTGCTGGAGGTGTTCTCCGATGCCGGTGTCGGTACGATGGTGGTCGGCAGCAGTCGCGCAGCCGAGCGATCAGGTGCGCTGCGGGGTGGCTGAAGATCCGCTGGCGCCGGCCCGGGCGGCGATCGATCGGGGGGAGTATGGCCGTTGCCTGCGCCTGCTGGAGCCGATCGTGGCGGCCCATGGGGTCATGGTGCCACTGGGGGGCCGAGCGCGGATGTTGATGGCCACGGCCTTGATCGGCCAGGGGGAGTCGGAGCAGGCGGCCAGCTGTGTGCGCGGTCTCAAGGCTTGCGCCGATCCGGAGCTGCGCCGCCAGGCCCGCGACCTCAGCTTGATCCTGGAGGCCCCCAGCCTGCAGCGACCGGAGAACTGGTCGCTCACCCTGCCGCCGATCGGGGCCGTGGAGTCGCTGCAGCAGCGGGTGGTCCCCCTGGCTCAGGCCCGCCCGGGCCGCGCCAAAGCCGACGCGCCGCCGCCGCCGCCGGTGGGTCCGACGCGGGCACCGCTGGGCTTTGCATTTGTGGTGCTGGCGGTGCTGCTGCTGCTCACCGGGCTGCTGGGGGGATGCCTGCGCGTCGAAACCGACCTGAGCCTGCCGGCGCCGGGCCGCCTCGAGCTCAGAGAGATTCTCACCAGCACCAGTGGGCGCTGGATGCCCTGGCAGCGTCAGTTCAGCGCCAGCCTCTCCGCCGACCCTGAGCTGAGCCGCTTCAGGCTCTCCCAGGAACCGGATCAGGGCCGCCTCCTGATCAGCAGCGGCGTGGTCTCAGCGGCCGAGGCCAGCACCCTGCTGCAGCGCCTGAGCCTCGATGCCGGCGAGCTCACTGGGTTGGCCCTGCCCAAGCCGGTCCTGAGCCTGCAGGAACGCAACTGGCTGCTGGGGGTTCAGCAGCAACTGGGCTTCGAGCTCGACCTGCGCCAGGTGCAGCCCCTGCCGGGTCTGAGCTTCCAGGTGCACCTGCACTCGGTGGGCGCTGGGGCGGTACGCACGGCCAAACCGCTGGCGGTGCAGCCGCGGCCCGGAGGGCTCAGCTGGCCCCTGCAGCTGGGGGCCAGCAACCGGCTGGAGCTGCGCAGCTGGCGCTGGAGTCGCCTCGGACTGGGCAGCCTGCTGATCGTTCTGCTGCTGCTGCTCAGCCTGGTGCTGCAGCGGCTGCGGCGTCAGGTGGGATTCGGCTGGCCGGAGTTGCCCTCTCCTTAGGAGTTCGCTGAAAAACCCAGCCACCTCTGCGAGAATGGATCAACTGCCCATTCGTTGATGCGAGGCCAACAGGAGCGCAGCGGCTCCCTGTTCTCCTACGTCTCGATCGAGGAGCGGATCCCGACCAGCCATCCGCTCAGGCGGATTCGAAAGCTGGCGGACCAGGCTCTTGATCGGCTCAATCCCACTTTCTGCAGGCTGTACG
>JAUCZK010000010.1 GCA_030373145.1 Cyanobium sp. CZS48M
TGCGGCAATTGCCCTATTTTCGCAGAGGCGGGCGGGTTTTTCAGCAAACTCTTAAGGATTGGGTTAATGCGCGTGGGCTGGTGTGACTGAGCAGATGGGGAACGCCCCAGCGCCTGAGGCGACTGAACCGCTGAGCTGGGAACAACTGGCCGCCCTGGCGCCGCCTGAACCCGAGCGGGTCAACGGGCCCGCCAGCGCCCAGGCCCTGTTGCGCCTGTTCGGGGCCAGCGAAGCGGAGGTGAGGGTCACCCTCTTCCGCGACCACCACGCCTGGTGCCCCTACTGCCAGAAGGTGTGGCTGTGGTTGGAGGAGAAGCGCATCCCCTACCGGATCCGGAAGGTGACGATGTTCTGCTACGGGGAGAAGGAGCGCTGGTTCCGACAGCTGGTGCCCTCCGGCATGCTGCCGGCCCTGGAGCTGGACGGCCGTCTGATCACCGAGAGCGACGACATCCTGCTGGCCCTGGAGCGGGCCTTCGGCCCCCTGGCACGGGGAATGACCGATCCGGCGGTGCTGCCCTTGCGCCAACTGGAGCGGGTGCTGTTTCGGGCCTGGTGCCAGTGGCTGTGCAGCCCAGGCCTGAGCCCGGCCCAGGAGGAGCGGGCCGCAGCCCAGTTCGATCGGGTCGCCGCCTCAGTGGATGAAGCCCTGCGCTCCAGCCCGGGCCCTTACCTGCTGGAGAGCTTCAGCAGCGCCGATGTGGTGATCACGCCCTACATCGAGCGCATGGGCGCCAGCCTCTTCTATTACAAGGGCTACAACTTGCGCTGCCGGCACCCCGCCATCGCGGCCTGGTTCGCGGCGATGGAAACCCGCCCCAGCTACCTGGGCACCCAGAGCGACTTTCACACCCACGCCCACGACCTGCCGCCACAGATGGGGGGCTGCCACGCCTGGAGCACGCCGGAGCAACAGGCCGCCCAGCGGGGAGTGGATGAGGGTCCCTGGCCCCTGGCCAGCCCGGATCCGGAAACCTCCCAGCCGGAGCCCGAGGGCTCGGCCCTGGTGGCCCTGGCGCGGGTGCTGAAGCACCGCCAGTCGATCGCGGCGGTCAACCCCGATGCGCCAGAGCGCTTTGATCGGGCCCTGCGCTGTGCCCTCACCGCCCTGGTGGGGCCGCCCCTGCCCCTGCCGCCGGCAGGCTCCGCGGCGGGCCTGAGCTATCTGCGCGATCGCATCAGCGTGCCCCGGGACATGCCCCTGCACGCCGCCCGGCGCCTGCGCCAGGCCCTCGGGGCCACCATCGCAGCCGCTGAGGGCCCGAAGGCAGCGCCCTCCACACTGCCGAGGGCGCACCGCCGCGACCAGGACCCCAGACCCTTTCTGCAGGGGGAGCCAAGCCTGGAGGCGATCCGCCGATGAGGAGCAGACACCGCGGCTTCCGCTACAGGCTGCTGGCAGCCTCGGCCGTCGCCCTGGCCCTCTGGGCCCCACTCCCGCTCGCGCCCGCCGCCGCCGGCGCCGCCGAGCTGGGTGAGCAGACCTTCTTCCTGCGTGCCCCCTGGAAACTGCGCTGGCGCACCTACTACTCCACCGTTTTTGAACGCGGTGGTGAGTACTACGTCACGATCGAGATGCCCGAAGAGGCCGGAGCGGCGCTGGGGGCCCTGGAGATCCGTCAGATCTCGGGATCCGACTGGCGCTTCTCCTTCGACGACTCCCGCACCCGCGCCTTTCTCGGTCAGCCCCGGCGGGAGGGCCCGCCAGTGCCAGTCCAGGCCAGCTTCAACGACAGCAGCCGGCTGTTTCGCATCACCTTCCCCTCGCCGCCCACCCCCGGTCAGACTGTGACCGTGGCGCTGCGGCCCTGGAGCAACCCCTCCAGCGCCGATGTCTATCAATTCTCCGTGGTGGCCTTCCCCGCTGGCCCCAATCCCGTGGCCCAGCAGGTGGGCATTGCCAGGATGTCGATCTACATGCCGGTGGATTTCTGAGCCTCTCCGCTGTGGGAGTGATCCGGGCGGACCTCACCCACGAGATGGTGATCCTCCAGACCGGTGATCGCCTCGGGGTTGCTGTAGTGCTTGAACTCCAGCCAGTTGCCCGAGGGATCGATCAGAAACAGACTGCGGTGCTCCAGGGCAGTGCCGGCAAAACGCAGGCGCGGTGCACCCCCCAGCCGCAGGCCCCGGGCGTGGGCCCGCTGCTCGAGGGCCATGAGCTCCTCGGCGCTGGCGAACACCAGGCCGAAATGACGGGGGTAGATGCCCGTCTGGTGCTGGGGCCCACCGGGCTCGAGATGGGCCACCAGCTGATGACCGCCCAGCTCCAGCACCAGGGCCTCGGCGCTGCGACGACCGCGCCGGCAGCCCAGCCCCTGCACGTACCAGTGCTCGGTGGCCTCCAGGTCGACGACGGGAAAGGCCAGATGAAACAGGGGCGCAGTCGACATCGCGACAGGAGCGCGGACGAGCCGGCCTCAGAGGCGGCGGCGGAAGCCGTCGCTGAAGCCCACCGAGGGGGCGGAGCGCTCGTCACTGGCGCGGCTGAGCTGCCAGACATTGCGGCTGAGGCGCTGGGCGGTGATGCCGGCCCGGCGCACCACGGCGGTGCCGGGGCGGGCCCCCAGCAGCAGGGTCACCTCCTGGGTGGTGAGGGGTGCCCCTGTCTCGACCGCCAGGGAGATCGCCTCCAGGCGACCCTTCAGGGTCAACATCGTGGCGGAGCCTTCCGCTTCGGCCTCGAGGTCGAGCAGAGGCAGCTCAACGCCCGTGCTGGCCATGCCGCGCATCAGGCCCAGCCCCACCACGGCCAGAGCCTGCTCAGGCTTGACGCCCTGCTCGATCGCGCCGCTGATCCACTCGGAGAAAGAGGTCTGCGCCTCGCTGCGAGCGCTGCCGGCTGACTTGACACTGGAAGCGGGGTTCACCGTGCTGCTGGTGGTGCTGGCGGAGTTCACCGTGCTGCTGGATTTCGAAGCCACGGCGCTGATTCTCAGGGGTCTTGAAATGAAGGTATCGGCTGATCCCGGGCGCGCAAGGGGGCAGCGGTTCAGGAGCAGGAAATGGGAAGGGCCCGAAGGGTAGGATCCGGCTGCTTCCTTGAGAACCCAGTCCCCAGGGGATTCGGCCCACTCATTCAGGCCATTGGGCCACCTATCCCTCAGGTCTCGTTGATGCCCCGTTCGTCACGGATGGATTCCCGCCCGCCGAACGATTCAGGCCGAGGTCGTCAGGTTCGTCTCACCGGCAGTCACAGCCCGGCAGTACAACCGCGCCAGGGCATTGAGCTGCGCGCCTTCGTCTTTCTCGACTCGCTGCAGCCCCAGCTGGCGGCCTACATGGGCACGGTGTCCCAGGGCTTCCTGCCCATTCCCGGCGACGCCTGCCTCTGGCTGGAGGTGGCTCCCGGCATGGCCGTGCACCGCCTCACCGACATCGCCCTCAAGGCCAGCACCGTGCGCCTCGGCCAGAAGGTGGTGGAGCGGGCCTTCGGATCACTGGCCCTCTATCACCGGGATCAGAGCAGCGTGCTTCTCTCCGGCCAGGCGGTGGTGGACGCGATGCTCACCACGGTGGAGCAGCGGGGTCGTTGCGAGGTGACCTGGGACGAGATCATCCGGGCGATCACCCCCGACCATGCGGTGCTGATCAACCGTCAGAACCGGCGCGGCTCGATGATCCTGGCCGGCATGAGCATGTTCATCCTCGAGACCGAACCCGCCGGCTACGTGCTGATCGCCGCCAACGAGGCCGAGAAGTCGTCGAACATCACCGTGGTGGATGTGAAGGCCGTGGGCGCCTATGGGCGCCTGACCCTGGCGGGCCGGGAGGGCGACATCGACGAGGCCGCCGCCGCCGCCATGCGCGCGATCGAGATCATCAACCGCTGAAGGGTCGGCTGTTGCCGTTCAGGCCCAGGGCCCTGGGCAGATCAGACGCCAGCGTGCGCAGGGCTTTGGCGCGGCTGCCGAGCTTCTCCAGCTGATGGGGGGGCATCTCGGCGAGGGTGCAGCCGGCCTCGCGCACGTGCAGCAGACGGTTGTAGCCGTAGCCGGGGGCCTCCACGGGCTGACGCAGGATCTCCCCCCGGCAGATTCCCTCTGCCTCGAGCACGGTGCTGCCGCTGGGGTCAGCCAGGGCCACGGCGCTGATCAGGGCTGCGCTGCGGTAGGGGGTGTCCCCCAGCTCCCGCAGCAGGCGGGCCATGCGCTGCTCATCACCCTGGGCGTAGCGGGCTGAGTACACCCCCGGAGCACCTCCGAGGGCATCCACCGCCAGGCCCGAATCATCGGCCAGGGCCCAGCGACCGGTGATGCGGGCCACGGTTTCGGCCTTCAAGCGGGCGTTCTCAGCGAAGGTGCTGCCGGTTTCCTCCACCTCCAGTCCCTCGGGCTGGGGGATCACCAGCAGATCCAGTGGGGCCAGCATCGCCTCCATCTCCTGGATCTTGTGGTGGTTGCCGCTGGCGATCACCAGCACGGGCCTGGCCATGGAAACTCAGGCCTGGGTGGCCAGCGGGCGCGGTCCCTGCCGGGGCACGGGGCCGTCGCGGTCGGAGCGGAAGATCAGCTCCAGATCGCCAGCGTGGTCGGGCAGCAGGGAAATCAGCTCGGCAAAGGCCGTCTGGGTCTGGGGCGCCCCCTTGATCATCGTCTCGGAGCTCATCAGCACCACATCCAGCTCGGGGCCATCGGCCTGGGGCTGCACATCGGCAAAGATCTGAACCACCAAGCCCTGGGGGGGGAGGCGCATCACGCCGCTGAGGTGGGACGGGCCCTGGTGCTCAAATTCGGCATTCAGGCGCTGCAGTGCAGGCATCAGCTTGGGGATCAGCTCATGGCCCGCCGCCGGCCCCCGGGGCTTGAGCACGATGATCAGACGAGCCATCTCCGCCGCTGCGTTCGAGGTCCGCATCCTTGCGCAGCGTCGCCCCCAGAGGGGCCCTCAGCGCTCTCGCTGACAACTGATGGCCAGCTCGAAGGGCACCGCAGTGGTCGGCAGGTCCAGCAGCAGGCTCACCTGGGCGGCCAGATCCTCCGGCTGGGTCATCTCCTGGGGCGGGATGGCCTCAACCGCTACCGCCATCTCGGTGTTCACCCAGCTCGGGCAAATGGCCGTGACCCGGATACCCGCCTCCCAGCCCTCCTGGCGCATGCAGTCGCAGAGGGCCATCAGGGCGAATTTGCTGGTGGCGTAGGCCGCCAGACCCCCCTTCACCCGCTTGCCGCTCATCGAGACCAGCGTGATGATCCGCCCCTGGCCACTGCGCGCCAGCCAGGGCCAGGCCGCCCGCGTCAGCCACCACGGGCCCATCAGGTTCACGGCCCACAGCCTCTCCGGCTCCGCCGCCGCCGCCGCGTCAAACAACAGCCCGGCGCGGGAGAACACTCCGGCGCAGTGGATCAGACCATCGATCGCACCAAAACGCTCGGCCGTGGCCGCCACCCAGGCCTCGGCACTGGCCGGCTCGGTGGCCTCATAAGGGTGCAGAAGCAAAGGCGCCGAGGCCTGCAGTGGCGTGCCCTCCAACGCCTGGGGGGAGCGCACCCCCAGGCTCAGGCGGTGGCCCTCAGCCGCAAGGCGCGTGGCGATCGCCCGGCCGATGCCGCGGCTAGCGCCACTGATCAACAACGTGCGAGGCATTCAGCCCTGGTGGTAGGCCGGGTCGAGCCAGCAGCGGGGCATCGCTTCATCCGAGGGGAACACCAGGTCGGTCTTGGTGAACGACTGTGGATCCTGCATCTCCTCGCCAGCGTGGAAGCGCCCGCTCAGGCAAGCGGCGAAGGGGTCCATCAATTGCTTGACATCGAGCACCTCCACCAAGCTGCCGTCGGGACGGTACTTCAGGAACATGGGGCCCTCCAGGGGATCTACCTCCGCTGTAGATCCGCCCCGGGCTCTCTGGAGCATCAGCGTGGTGGAGCGTCACCGACTGAGCGGACGCCACGGAGGGAGCGCCGTTGCGCCCAGGCCGCCGCAGCGAACACCGCGGCCATCACCAGATACCCGAGAGCCCAGTCGGCACCGGTGCCCCAGCCCAGGTTCAAAACTGTGTCGGCGGGGGTGAAACGCCAGGCGTGGATCAGCCCGAACCAGGACCCGGCAGCCGCCACGAACGCACAGGTCGAGGCCGCCAGGAAGCGCCGCTCGATCACGTACACCAGCAGAGCTGAGAGCAGCATCGCCGCCACGATCTGACCCTGCTCTAGGGCGAAGGCTCCCGCCGCCCAGACGTCGGCCTGCTGCAGCGGCAGTAGCAGAGCGGGGCCGAAGGGTGGCCCCGCCGTGCCGGCACCGCCGGCACGCAGCCCGGCTTTGAGCAGCAGGGCACCCCAGCCCGCCAGCCCCGGCAGCATCCCCAGCACCACGGCCGGGGCGTGGGCCGCAGGGGTGGCCTGGAAGCACTGGGCGGCGATCACGATGCCGATGTAGAGCACGATCGCCATGCCGGCCTCGATCGGCACCAGCTGGCCCACCAACCCGAACAGGCCGAACAGGCAGCCCAGACCCATCAGCAGCCCGTTCAGCCAGGAGTAGCCGATCCTGGCGCCCATCCCCTTCCAGCCGGGATGGCCGATGTAGATGGTGGTGGGGAAGCAGGAGCCCAGCAGCGCCGCCGCGATCGTGCCCACGCCATTGATCAGCAGCGATCCCTTCACGGGATAGCGGTCGCCGGCGGCCTCGGCGCTCTCCAGGTTCTGCAGTGAACCGAGGATGTTGAACAGTCCCATCGGCACGATCACGCCGATCCAGGGCAGCAGCTGGTCACGGGCCTGCCAGAGAGCCCCCAGCTGAAGCCTGGGTCCATGCCAGCCCACATGGGCGGCATTGGCCTGCCAGCTGATGGGATCCAGGCTCAGCAAGCCAGTGGCCGCCGCCAGGACGATGCCGAGCAGCACCGCCAGCAGGCCTCCTGGGATGGGCAGGCGCAGGTTCCCGTAGTAGGTGAGCAGGATCACCGCCAGCACCGCCAGCCCCACCACGGGATGGGCGTAGGTGCGCAGCAGGAAGCCAAGGGCGATGTAGCCCAGAGCAATGCCGGCCAGGGTGGAGAGCAGGGCTGCCCGCGGCAGCCAGCGCCGCAGCCCTCCCACACACCAGGCCCCCGCCGATTCGATCACCCCCGAACCCAGGCAGGCCATCAATCCCGCCTGCCACGAGAGCCGTACGGCCTCAGCGTCACTCAGACCCTGGCCGAGGGCCGTGAGCTTCACCGGCAGCATCACCAGGAACACATAGGCGAACAGGCTCACCGTGTTGATGCCGTAGGGCAAGGCGGTGCGGTCGGAGCGGCGCTCCAGCCGGCCGAGCCGATGGGCCTGCCAGGCATAGGCGGCATTGCCCACCAGCAGGCTCATACCTGTGGCCGGAAGGATCACCCCGAAGATCAAGCGATCGGGGTAACCGAGCACGCCCCGGCAGAGGCTGAGGATCAGCAGGATCTGGATCAGGTTGTCCAGTCCGAGTCCGAGCAGCCCGTCCCAGTCGCCGGGCACCAGCCAGCGGGGTCCCCTCTCCTGCATGGCCATGGCCCCTGCTCGCCCCATGATCCTGAAGGCAGAAGCGGCGGCTGTGAACCCTTGTGACCCTGGCTCTCAGCGGTGCTCGATCAGTTCCGCCAGGGGGTAACGCACCTTCGCGAGGCTGGAGTACTTGTCGTTGGCGCTGCGGTAGCCGGCGGCGCAGACCACACAACTGCGGTAAGGGGTGCCCTCAAGGGCCAGCAGGCGGTCGTAATCGGGCGGGGAAAAGCCTTCGATCGGGCAGGTGTCGACCCCGAGCAGGGCCGCCGCCGTCATGAAATTGCCCAGGGCGATGTACGTCTGATTGCTCGACCAGACCTCGATCCGGGCGCTGCGGGGACCTGCCACCAGGTCGTTGTGCATCAGCTCGCGGTAGCCGGCCAACTGCTCTGGATCCAGACCGCGGGCAGCGGCGGTGGCGGTGATCAAGCGGTCGAGATCACTGTCCTCGATCCGGCGCCGTGCCAGGAACACCACCAGATGGGAGGCCTCGGTGATCTGGGCCTGGTTCCAGGAAAACGGCCGCAACTCCGTGCGCAGAGCCGGATCGTCGATGACCAGGAATGTCCAGGGCTGCAGGCCATAGGACGAGGGGGTGAGAACCAGCGCCTGCTCGAGGGACTCCCATGTCTCCGTGGGGATTTTGCGCTCGCTGTCGAACAGCTTGGTGGCATAGCGCCACATCAACGAGTCGAGCAGATCCGTATTCGCGATCGGCACGGGGTTCTCCTGTAAAGAAAATCTTAAGGAGCTTGGATCGGCCGGTGGCGCTTGTGCCAACCTTGGTCCCGTCACAAGCACGGTGGGACCGGGTGGAGCACTGTTCCTTCACTGGCCAGGCGATCTGGCTCAGGCGTTCCAGGGTTGAAGCGCTGCGCAGCAGGCTCAACAACCTGCAATCAAATTTGCAGAGCCAAATTCAATCTTTGCCGCTGGGCAACGAGAGCTGGCTCGACACGGAGCGGGAGCTCAATGCGGCAGAAGCTGCCCTGTCCCAGTTGGGGGACTGGGGGCTGGGCTGAACAACGGACCTCAGCGACTGCAGAGAAACTCCTCCGGGGAGCCCACCAGCAAGCTGAACTTGGGTCGCTCGGGGTCGGCGGCAGACCAGAACCACTTGCCGTCGGAGTAGCTGGGAGCGCCATGGGTGTTGGTGCGCGGCAGCTGCAAGCTCAGATCGCGCCAACGCAGCACCACGAAGGCACCCGGAACGGTGCCGGCACTGGTGTTGGGGATGCCCGGTGCGTCAACGGCACCGGCATGGACTTCGGCCAGCATGGGATCTCCGGCGCAGAGGTAACGCTCCGGCGGAGCGGCCCAGGCGGGAGGCACAACAAAGCCGCCCAGAAGCAGGGCGGCCAGCAGAACAGCAAACAAGCGCATGGCAACGGAGGGGCTCAGCGAGTGCTGAGCCCAGCGCAGATCAACCGATGCCGAGCAGACCACGGGTGAAGGCCTCGCCGCCCAGGGCGAATTCAGTGGCCAGCAGGGCGATGAAGCCGAGCATGGCCATGCGGCCGTTGAGCTTCTCGGCGCGCTCGTGGAATCCCCAGCCGCTCTCGGGGCTCACCACTTCCATGCGCGGCTCAGTGGCGAAGGCATTGAGGCGGCCGCCGTCTTCGGTGGTGACGGTGGCGCCGCGGATGGTGGCTCGCTCGCTGGCGGTCACAGGAGCCGAGCTGGGGGCGGTGGTGGTGGCTTGAGCCATGGGGATCTCCGTTTCGATGAACTCAATGTAACACATTGTTGCGGATCATTACAAGCCTCCCCAGGCCTGCCGACTCGCCATCATCAACAACAGATCCCATCAGCTCCTACGTGTCCGCCCCCCCCTCCAGCTGTGATCTGGTCGTGATCGGCAGCGGTCTCGGCGGGCTGAGCTGCGCCGGCCTGGCCGCCCTGCATGGGCTCGATGTGGTGGTGCTCGAAGCCCACGACCGCGCCGGCGGGGCCGCCCATGGTTTCGAGAGGCGCGGCTTCCAGTTCGAATCGGGGCCTTCGCTCTGGAGCGGTCTGGGCCGCTGGCCCAGCAGCAACCCCCTCGCCCAGGTGCTGCGCGCCCTCGGCGAAAGCGTGCCCGTCGCCACGTATCACGACTGGGGGCTGCTGCTGCCGGAGGGTTCCCTGCGAATTGGTGTGGGGCCCGAGCCCTTCATCGCCACGGTCCGTGAGCTGAGGGGGCTGGCCGCCGCCGAGGAATGGAGCGCCTTCATGACCTGGCTCCAGCCCTACAGCCAAGCCGCCCTGGCCCTGCCACTGCTGGCCCTGCGCCCTGGTCTGGGCATGGCCGCCGTGCTGGGAGTGCGCCGCTCCGCCCGGCTGGCCCGGCTGGCCCCGCAGCTGGCCGCCCTGGGGGGCGCCTTCGGGCCGATGGCACGCCGTCACCTGCGTGATCCCTTCCTGCTGCATTGGGTGGACCTGCTCTGTTTCCTGATCTCGGGCCTGCCGATGGATCAGACCAGCGCCGCCGCCATGGCGACCCTGTTCGCCGACTGGTTCGACCCCGGCGCCTGTCTGGAATACCCCCTCGGCGGCAGCCCCGCTGTGGTGGCCGCCCTGGTGCGGGGCCTGGAGCGCCACGGCGGAGCCCTGCACACCAGCTGCCCCGTGGCCGAGATCATCCTGGAGGGGGGTTCCGCCCGGGGGGTGCGCCTGGGTGATGGCCAGCTGATCCGCGCCCGGCGCGGGGTGGTGAGCAACGCCAGCCCCTGGGACACCCTCGCCCTGCTGCCCCCTGGATCTGGCCACAGCCGTTGGCGCCAGCAGCGAGCCGCCACTCCGGCCTGCGCCAGCTTTCTGCACCTGCACATGGGCCTGCGCGGCGAGGGGCTGCAGGATCTGCCGGTCCACCACGTCTGGGTGGGCGACTGGGAGCGGGGGATCGGCGCCGAGCGCAACATGCTGGTGCTCTCGATGCCGTCGCTACTGGATCCCTCCCTGGCCCCCCAGGGTCAGCAGGTGCTGCACGGCTACACCCCGGCCAACGAACCCTGGGAGCTGTGGCAAGACCTGGAGCCTGGAACGGAGGCCTACGAGCAGCTCAAGCGCGAACGCTGTGCCCTCTTCCGCCAGGTGCTCGGCGGCATCATTCCCGATCTGGAGGAGCGTGTGGTGATCGAACTCCACGGCACCCCCCGCAGCCACCAACGCTTCCTGCGGGTGCATCAGGGCAGCTACGGCCCGGCCCTGGGGGCCGGCCAGGGGACCTTCCCCTCCGGATCCACGCCGATCGAGGGGCTCAGCCTCTGCGGGGCGGGGGTGTTCCCCGGCATCGGCGTGCCGCCGGTGGCGGTCAGCGGGGCGATGGCCGCCCATGGCTTCGTTCCCGTTTCCCGGCACAGGGAACTGCTGGAGAGCCTGGATCTGCTCAGGCCCTGAGCCCACGGCACGTACTCTTCCCCCAGTGCGACAGATCAGCGGGTGCTGAAGGGCAGTGACAACCGGGTCGAGGAACTGAAGGCCCTGGGCTGGTCAGCGGAGGACCTGCGCAAGTTTGAGGAACTCTGGGAGTACCGCCAGCGCTGGGGTGCGATCAACCTGGAGCTGGAGGACCGCGTCTTCCTGCGTCAGGCCGAGGCGGCCCTGCCCAAACGGGCCGCCCATGGCAAGGGTGGAGGGCGCAAGACGATCCAGGAGAAATCCCACTACCGCTGGCTCAGTGCCCAGCTGGAGGCCATGCGCAGCAGTTCCGTCGAGACGGGCCTGGAAAACGGCCGCATCGGTGCCTGGCCGATCGTGCTGGAGGAAGAACTGCGCGCCCTGGCCTACTACCAACCAGTGCTGGGCCTGCCCGACACGCTCAAGGCCAAGGCCCTGATCCCCGCCCGGGAGCGCTGGATCGAAGCCGCCGCCGCCCAGGGCGAAACCCTGTCCTTTGATTTCCCCGCCGCCCTCGAGGCCATCCGCCAGAGCGGCACCCCCAGCTGGAAATCCCTGCGCTCCGAAGCCCCCGAAAATCCTCTGAGCTACCCGGTGCTCGATGCCGAAGCTGCCGCCAGCTTCCGCGCCACCGTGCGCCAGGAGGTGCTGGCGCTCACCCGCAGCACCTTCCCCTCCCTGGCCGAAACCAGCAAACCTGAACCTCCCGACGACTGGCAGCCCAGCCGCTGACGATCTGGCGGAGGATCAGGGGGAGCTGTCGATCCACTCACCATGCTGACGATCATGCCCATGGGTGATTCGATCACCCATGGGTTCACTGTTCCAGGTGGTTATCGCAAGCCACTCGACGAGCTCCTGATCTCCTGGGGGTTACGGGCCGATTTTGTCGGCCGTTACAGCCAGTCGGGCGACACCTCAGCCGACCGGGATCACTGGGGACGGCCCGGCTGGGGGATCTCCCGCACCGATGCCACGATCGGCGGCAGGAGTTACGTGTCGCTGCAGGCCAACGAAGGATCCCAGGGTGCGATTCGTGACGGGCTGTTCCAGGATCTGAATCAAGCCATCAGCACCAGCTACTTCTCCAGGGACAGAGAGGCGATCAATGTGCTGCTGCTGATGGTCGGCAGCAATGACATCGTTCATCAGGTGGTGGAGCGGCGGGATGGAGCAGTGGCCGCCGGCGACCGCAACAACGATGGCCAAGGTGAGCAGCAGAACCGCATTGCCGAAGCCAACATTGATCGTCTCAAGGCCTTCCTCGATGAGGTGAACCGCCTGGCTGCCCGGGAGGAGCTCCAGCTGGAGCTGATTGTGGCCACCATTCCCACCATCACCGAGGCCTGGAACCGGGAGCGGCTGAAGGATCCGATCAGTTCCGTCATGCTCCAGGAATTGCGTGAGTACAACGACTTCATTCGCAACACCTTGCCGGATCTGCGTTTCTCCCAGCTGCGGCTGCGGGTGGTGGATCAGTTCAAGGCCGTCGGCAGCGATCTGATCGATGGTCTGCATCCGTCGAGCCAGGCCTTTGAACGCATGGCCGCCACCTGGGGGGAGGCTATTGAGCAGGTGGTGGAGGAGCGGGTCCCTGCCCCGATGCCGAGGCCCTTAGTTCATGCCCTCCAGGTGAATGAGGAGGGGCAGCTGGCGGTGGCGCCTGGCGATGCAGCCATCAGCGGTATCGAGCTCAGCGGCGATGCTGTGGCCGCCGACTCACTGCTGGGCAGCGCAGAACTCGATCAACTCAGGGGCCTGGGCGGTAACGACAGCTTGCGGGGACTGGTTGGGGACGACCGCTTGTTCGGCAACCAGGGTGACGACCTGATCCTTGGCAATCAGGGCCACGACTACCTGGTGGGCGGCCAGGGCGATGACTTGATCCGTGGTGGCCGGGGGCGGGATCTGATCAGCGGCGGGCTCGGGTCCGACATCCTCTTCGGCGACTTCGGGACCAACATCTTTCTCTCATCAGCTGATGGCAATGCTGACATTCTGGTGATCAGCAGTGAACAATTTCTCGTTAATCCTTTCCACGCAGACGACGCCAACAACCTGCCGGGGGGGAAGGTGGATGTAATCGAGGCGATCGATGACCTTGACCGGATCGTGATCCTTGGGGTGGACACAGCCGATCTTTCCCTGGCACCCACCCGCATCACCGACTCTGGCGGACGCGGCCTCGAAGGCCTGGGGATTTTCGCCCGCGGCAGCCTGGAGGCTTTGCTGATGGGCAGCAGCCTGGATCCTGGGGTCCTGGCCGGTCGGATCAGCGGAGTGATCAACGAGGATTCCCTCCAGCTGGGTTGACCCGGGCCTCACCACAGCCAGGGCAGCAGACGCACACTGCTGGCCTGATAGGTCTCAAAGTTGTCGTAACGGCTGAGCATCGATGACTCCTTGGCCTGGATTCGAGCCAGATAGAGCAGTGCCACGCTCAGGGGCAAGCTCCAGGCCCAGAGCGAGCCGGCAATCACAGCGAAACTGGAGTAACGCATCAGATCCCCGAGGTAGTTCACGTGTCGCACCCGGCGCCAGATGCCGGTGGACACCAGCGAGGCTCCCATGGCCTTGGCCGTCATTTTCTGCACATCGGCAGCCGTGTTGATCAAGCTGCCCAGGATGTAAAGAACAAGACCGAGGGCGATGGTCATTGCACTGATCGGCTGCGGGTTGGCCATGGCCAGCCAACCGGGTACGGCATAGAACACACCCACGTAGAGCAACAGGGCGAGCAGGGTGAGCACGCCGATGCGCTCGGTGAACAGCTGCTGGGCCCGCTCCGGGAACAGCGCCTGCTCCAGCAACCACCAAAAGCAATAGGTGAGATGCAGGCTCAGGTATATCGCCACCCTCACGCTCGGTGAACCTGCGACCAGCGCTGGGATCAGCAACAGCACCATCGTGAGCAGCTTGGCCAGGTTCAGGCCCTGCATCTGGCTGATCAAACCTGGAGATGCGGTGCCTGGGGTCTTGGCCATAGGGCCCATCAGCTGCAGGGTGGGGCGGCGACCCTAGGGGATAGAAGGCCACCAACCAGCCTTTCGGCTCAGAGCCTGGGGGTGGAGCAGGCCTCCTTCAGCAGCAGGGTTTCGAAGGTGGCCTGGGGCTTCTCCCAGCCCTTCCAGGCCATCGCCGCGCCGGTGACGTTGATCTGGCCGGCCTTGCAATGGACCGAGAGATACATCATCTGGCCCTTGGCATTGCGGCTGCGGGTCACCAGGCTGCCGTCCATCAGCTGCCAGCTGGACCAGTCGATCGAGAGCGGGCCGTAGGCGCGCCAATCGGCCGCCATGGCCGGCTGCGCCGGCAGGGCCAGAGACAGCATCCACCCCGGCAGGGGGCCAGAGGCCGTGGGGCCGGCCGGGGGTTGCGGGCGGAGTCTTGGATCAGGGGCTGGCGCCAGCAGCATGCGCACGATCACCACCGCCAGATTGACGGCGATCAGGGCGAAGGCCAGGGCCCCCACCCCAGCCAGAACCCGCAGCCCCAGGGGGCGGGAGGGGGCATGGGCCAGTTCGTGGTCGTCGAGATCGTCGAGGTTCTGGGGCATTCAGTGGATCGGCGGGGCCTAGGGGGCGGGTTTGGCGGCAGGCGGGCTGGTGGTGTACTCAACGCTGCAGCGGTAACGGAAGCTGTCACCGGGCATCACGATCTGCTGGCAGCGGCTGCCGGTCACCGTGGCGCCCTGGGGAACCTGGCCGGTGGCCGCTTGAAGGGCACTATCCTGGTCGATGATCGAATCGGCCGTGACGGAGCCAGCGCTGGCGGGAAGCGCTCCCAGCAGCAGGACGGCCGCGAGGCCGCCGAGGGATCGAAGCATGGTGGAGATCATGGGGATCCGAGGAGAGTGGAATCGGGACCGCCTCAGGGTTTGGTCGGCACCTCTTCCTTGAAGTCAACCATCAACTGCATGGTTTCGGTGAACAGCCCAGTGACGTCCTGGGTGAGGGGCGTTTTGCCCTGGGGGCCGAACCAGCGGTCGAAGATGCCCCGCTCCCTGGGCTGCTGACGCAAAAACCCCTGCATGTAACGGATCAGGGCCAGGTCCACCACCCGCTGGAAGGAGGAGTTGTTCTGGGGCACCATGCAGGCGATGCCCTCCCGGGAGTAGGTGTCCGCTGACACCTGGAAGGGAGCCTGGCCGCCCTGACGCTGCAACCAGGCGTAGAGCAGCATGCCGTCGTCGGCGAAGGCATCGATGCGGCCCTGCTGAAGGGCCTCATAGCCCGCCTGCCTGTCCTTGAGCAGCACCACCGAGGCGGCCGGCTGGCGGCTGGCCACCGCCAGGGCACTGGTGGTGCGTGGCAGGGCACCCACTCTCTTGCCCGCCAGCGAGTCTGGAGAGGACAGGCCCGATCCCCGGGGCACCAGCAACTGGGTGCCGGTGATGCCGTAACTCACCGAGAAATCCACCTTCTCATCGCGGCTCCAGGTGAAGCTGCTGGCATCGCAGACCAGGTTCACCGCCCCGGATTCCAGGCTGGAGAGGCGCTGGTCGGTGTCGAGGGGCACCAGCTTCAGCTTGATCGGGCGGCCGGTCTGGCGCTCGATCTCCTCCCGGATCAGGTTCATCATGTCGATCGAGTAGCCCACCAGCTGCCCCTGCTCGTTCTGGTAGGCGAAGGGGAAGGCATCCCGGCTGGTGCCCCCCACCAGGACACCCGAGGCCGCCACCGACTCCAGCAGGGAGGTGGCGGAAGCCGGTGCCGCCAGGGCCAGAGCGGCGAGGAGTTGCAGCAGCGGGAGCAGACGTTTCACCACCAAGACTCGACTCACCAACTGAATTGAACTGGAATCAACATAGTCCAAAGGCCCCAAATCAGAGGGCCTGAAAGTAAAGACCAGCCGCCAGAATCACGTAGGCGGCCAGCAGCAGCACCCCCTCCAGCCAGTCGGAGCGGCCATCGAGGCTCACCAGATTGCTCACCAGCACCGCCGTGATCACCGCCACCAGCTCATAGATCTCAAAGCTGAGGTCGAGGGGATGCCCCAGCAGGGGGCCCGCCAGCACCAGCACCGGCACCACCAGCAGGGCCACCAGCAGGGTGGAGCCCATCGCCACCGACACCGCCAGGTCCATCTGATTGCGGCGGGCCATGGTGATCGCGGTGAGGAATTCCGCCGCTCCGCCCAGCAGCGGCAGCAGCACCACCCCCGTGAACAGAGCCGTGAGCCCGAGCTGGCTGGTCACGGATTCCACCACGCCAACGAAGATCTCCGACACCAGCGCCAGGGCGGTGGTGGCCCCGATCAGCACCAGCAGCCAGGGCAGCGGACTGACGGCTGCTTCCCCATCGCGGCACTCCGCCTCCGCCACCTCATAGAGGGCCCGGTGGGTGCGCAGCGAAAAGATCAGGGTCAGTCCATAGACCAGCAGCAGCACCCAGGCCACGAATCCCGAGAAGGCCTGGGTGCGCTCCGGCGCCGCCCCTGTAGAGAACACGGCAATGCTGGGAATCAGGATCGCCAGCACCGCCAGGGTCATTGCCGAGCCGTTCACCCGGGCCACCACGGGCTGGAAGCGCTGCTCGCTGCGCCCCAGCCCGCCGAGAAACATCGAAAGACCGAGGGCCAGCAGGAGGTTGGCCATCACCGTGCCGGTGATGCTGGCCTTGACGATGTCCACCAGCCCGGCCCGCAGGGCCACCAGGGCAATGATCAGTTCCGAGGCATTACCGAACACCGCATTGAGCAGGGCGCCCAGGGATGGGCCCAAAGCCACGGACAACTTCTCCGTGGCCATGCTCAGCCAGATCGCCAGCGGCAGGATCGCCAGCCCCGAGCAGGCGAAGACCACGCTTTCGCCCCAGTGCAGTCGCTCAGCCGCCCATGAGAGCGGCACCAACACCATCCCAGCCGTGGCGAAGGTCCGTCGGGTGAACATCAGCAGCGATTTGGCTGGGGGCATTCTGTGCCGAACCGGGCCAGTAGGCTCTGCCGGTCCGGAGAGAATTCCGCAGGGATGGAGATCGCCGGTTTCGCCACCTTCAATATCGCCATCGTGGTGCTGGCGATCGGGCGCTGGTTAAATCAGCGCTTCACGATGCTGCGCACGTTCAACATTCCCGAGCCCGTGAGCAGCGGCCTGCTGGTGTGCCTGCTGCTGGCCCTGGTGCATGCCGTGAGCGGGCTGGAGATCAACTTCAACCTGGACACCCGCGACTTTCTTCTCCTCTATTTTTTCGCCACGATCGGCCTCAACGCCGACGTCAAGACCCTGCTGGCCGGTGGCCGGCCGCTTCTGGTGCTGGTGGTCCTGACCGTGGCCTTCATGATCCTGCAGAACCTGACCGGCGTCGGGGTCGCCAGCCTGCTGGGGTTCTCCCCCCTCAACGGACTTCTGGGGGGTTCCGTGTCATTGCTGGGGGGCCACGGCACCGCCATCGCCTGGGCACCCCGATTCGCGCGGGAGCACGGCATCGGCAACGCCATGGAGATCGGCGTGGCCTGCGCCACCCTCGGCCTGGTGCTGGCTTCGCTGATGGGAGGGCCCGTGGCCAGGTTTCTGATCCGCCGCCATCAGCTGCGCTCCGGTCCCGCCGACGGGCCCACGGAGCGGGCCGACACCCCCACCGATCCCCGGCCGGTGGATTTCTTCAGCCTGCTGCGCACCCTGTTCTGGCTGAACATGAGCCTGGCGCTGGGGGAAGGGCTGCATGAGGCCATTAAGGCCATGGGCAGCAACCTGCCCCTGTTCGTCTGCGCCCTGTTCAGCGCGATCCTGCTCACCAACACGGTGCCGCGCCTGATCCCCCGGCTGATCTGGCCGGCCCAGACCCGTTCGCTCGCGCTGATCTCGGAGATCTCCCTGGGGATCTTCCTGACGATGTCACTGATGAGCCTGCAGCTCTGGACCATCACCGAGCTGGCCGGAGCGATCCTGATCATCCTGTCCGCCCAGTTCCTGATGGCGGTGCTGTTCTCCGTGATGGTGGTGTTCCCCGCCATGGGCGGGGGCTACGACGCCGCGGTGATCTGCTCAGGCTTCGGCGGGTTCTCCCTGGGGGCCACCCCCACCGCCATGGCGAACATGGCGGCGGTGACACACCGCTACGGTCCGTCACCCCAGGCCTTCATCATCGTTCCGCTGGTGGCGGGTTTCTTTGTGGACATCAGCAACGCCGTGGTGATCCAGCGCTTCCTCAACTGGCTGGGCTGAAGCCGGTAAGGTGAGCGGCTGCAGCACAACCGATCAGGGGAGCCGAGATGGCGATTGCACTGGGGATCAACGGGTTCGGGCGGATCGGGCGGCTGGTGTTTCGCCGCAGCTTCGAGATCGAGGGGATCGATGTGGTGGCGATCAACGATCTGATCGAGCTCGATTACATCGCCTACATGCTCCGCCACGATTCCACCCACGGCCGCTTCCGCGGTGAGGTGGACACCCGCGACGGCCAGCTGATCGTCAATGGCAAGGCCATCCGTGTGACCTCTGAGCGGAATCCGGCGGACCTGAACTGGGGGGCCGTGGGCGCCGATGTGGTGCTCGAATCCACCGGTCTGTTCCTCACCGACGCCTCGGCGCGGGCCCACATCCAGGCGGGCGCCAGCAAGGTGGTGCTCTCGGCCCCCTCCAAGGACGACACGCCGATGTTCGTGATGGGGGTGAACCACCACACCTACGCCGGCCAGGACATCGTCTCGAACGCCTCCTGCACTACCAACTGCCTGGCCCCGATCGCCAAGGTGCTGCACGACAACTTCGGCATCCGCGACGGGCTGATGACCACGGTCCATGCCATGACCGCCACCCAGAAAACAGTGGATGGCCCCTCCGCCAAGGACTGGCGCGGTGGCCGCGGGGCCGGCCAGAACATCATTCCTTCCTCCACCGGCGCCGCCAAGGCGGTGGGCAAGGTGATCCCCTCCCTCAACGGCAAGCTCACGGGCATGGCCTTCCGGGTGCCCACGCCCGATGTGTCCGTGGTGGATCTCACCGTGAATCTGGAGCGCCCCGCCAGCTACGAGGCCATCAAGGACGCGATGAAGGCCGCCGCCGCGGGGCCGATGGCCGGGGTGCTGGGCTACACCGAAGCCGCGGTGGTCTCCACCGACTTTCTCGGCGAAACCTGCACCTCCGTCTTTGATGCCGGCGCCGGCATTGCCCTCACCGACACCTTCGTCAAGGTGGTGGCCTGGTACGACAACGAGTGGGGCTATTCCTGCAAATGCCTCGACCTCATCCGTCACATCAGCGCCTGAGGGGCTGGCGGATGCGTGGATCTGCGGTTGATTGAGCCCTGCAGGTCCCCTGCACCGCACCCCTCGATGGAGTTCCCCACCCTTTTGGTCAGGCTCGTGAGCCGCCCGCCCGGCCATGACCGGGCCCTGGTGCTGCGCAACCGCCAGGGCCGTGTCACCGGGGGGTACCACAACGCCAGGCTGCTCGACCCGGAGCAGACCAAGGCGCTGATGGCCGACCATCACTGGGATGTGGTGCCCGGCATGGACGCCAGACGGGGCTGATGCCTCAGCTCTGCAGCGAGCGCATCAGGCTCTGGAGGTGGCGGCTCTCCAATTGCAGCACCCGCCGGGCAAAATCGGGGTCACGCTCCAGCACCGCATCGAAGCCATCCACGGGCACCGCCAGCAGCCGTGTCCCCTCCTCTTGGGCCACGATCGTGTTCTCCGAGGCGCTGTGGCTGAGCACCTCCAGCTCATCGAGCACCTGGCCGGGGAGCAACGGCTCCAGGCGAAGGCCGTCGGCCTCCTGGTAGCGAACCGCCGCCCGCCCCGCGATCAGCAGCAGCAATTCGCGGCAGGTGTCACCGGTTTCGGTGATCAGCTCACCGGCAGCGAAGTGGCGCAGCTCCGAGGCCGCCGCCAGCTGCTCCAGGCTGGCGTGGCTGGTGCCGCGGAAAAAATCGCTGGCCGCCAGGTGGACACGCATCTCCAGCTCCGGCAGTTCGTGCAGCTCGGGCACGGGCGACGTGGGGTGACCCACCGCCTGGAGCACCTCCCCCAGGGGTACGGGCGCGGCGGCGGCATCGAGGCCACTGGCCAGGAGGCGGGCGCGGTTGGGATCGAGCCGCGCCAGCAGGAACAGGGCGGCGGCCCGCAGCAGCGGTGTGCGCTCCTGCAGCAGATCCTCCAGGCTGGAGAGGGTGTCGGCGAGGGGACAGGCCGGCGGCTCATCCGCGGCGCCCGGCAGCGGCTGCAACAGCAGCGCAAGCACCGGCCCCGAGAGTTGCCGCTTCCAGTTCCCTTCCAGCAACAGCTGGTGCAGATTCAGCGGCCGCAGGGCCTGGAGCCTGGCGGCCCACTCCAGGGCCTGGGGCTGTTCTTTCAGCTCAGAGAGCACGCCGAGCATGGCGCGCACGCTCAGGTCCTGACGCTGGAGCAGGGACTCGGCGAGCAGGTCACGCACCAGCGGCTGATCGGCCAGCTGTGGCTGCAGCAGGTTCAGGCGTGAACGCCGCAGTTCGGAGAAGCGGGGCAGCATCGCCTCCAGCTTCTGCAGGGCCGAGGTGCTGGGGGCCAGACCCTCAAGCACGCTGGCCGCTTCATCCGGGCTGATCGAGTACTGGTTGCGCAGGCTGCGGATCACCTCGGGATCGGCCTGACGGCTCTTGAGCAGCATCAGCCGTTCCAGGGATTTGGTGTAGCCGCTGAGGCGCACCTGATCCTCGAGGCTGCGGCGACCGTCGGGATCCAGCAGATCGGGGTTCTCCACCCCCACCGATTCGAGCAGCAGGCTGTGTTCCTCATCGCTGATGCCGATCTCCCGCCGCATCTGGCTGAGCACTTCCAGGCTGCTGGAGGCATTGGCGTAGCCCTCCTGCAGGGCCTCCCGCACCACCTCCTTGTAGACCTGCTGGCGCTTCTCACGGGTGAAGCCCGGCAGCACCTTGGCGAGCACATAGACCTCATGGGGACTGAGGTCGGCCAGCTGGCGGCCATCGAGGTAGCGCCCCACATCAAGATCGAGCTTCTCCAGCTGGCGGCGGAAGCGGCTGGCCAGGTTCTCGCGCTGATGCAGGTCGGAGCTGCGCTCCCAGGAGCGGTAGAGCCAGAGGCTGCTCACCGACACCACCACAGCATCGAAGAGGGTCTGTACCCAGGCGGGCAGCAGCAGCAGCAGCGGCCTGCCGGAGAAGAGAAAGAAGAAGTTGAACACCAGAAACGTGGCCAGCACGAAGATCTGATGCCGTCCGAAGCGGCCGCTGCGCTCGATCCAGCGGCCCAACACCACCCCCAGCCAGGTGAACAGTCCCAGCACCAGCGGCACCGCCACCAGCCGGGGCACATTCAGGCTCTGGCCGAACAGAAACAGCCCGGGCCGCAACAACAGCGACAACTGATCGCTCTGGCGTAGCCAGGCACCGGAGAAGTAATAGTCCCAGCTGCCGGCATAGAGGTAGTAGTAGAGGAAATAGCCAACCACCAGGCCCACATAGGCATAGCGCTCGAAGCTGAACTCGCGGCTGCTCAATCGCGTCCAGTACATGCGCTCGGCGTCGATGTCGATGCAGGGCTGCTGGCAGGCCACGCAGGCGCTCTGTTCACTGCCGTCGGGCAAGACGGTGCGGCACATCGACTGGGTGATCGGTGTCTCGCTCAGGTGGGCCTTGCTGCCGAGCAGGCCCGCCGGGGTGGAGTAGGCGCTCTGCACCGGCGCCATCGGGCAGAAGTACTGGCACCAGGCCTTGCCGCCATAGAGCCAGCCCACGCTGATGGCGGCGGCAATGGTGAACAGCATCCAGCCGGCCAGCACCAGCCGGTCGGCATTGAAGAAGAGGATCCGCCCGCAGAGGCCCACGAACAACCAGCCGAACTGGAGCTGGGAGTAGTGACGAGCCAGCCAGGAGTCATCGGGCACCTTGGCCAGCTGCTGGCGGCGTTCGCCGGTGCGAGGGTTGACCTTGGTGCGCTGGCGCTGCTGGCCCAGGGCCCGGGGGATCTGGGAGAGGAAGGAGAGGGGGCAGATGCGGCGCCAGAGCTCGTGGCCAAACACCAGGAGGATCAGCACCGCCGCCGGCACCACGGCGCCCCAGAACAGCGTGGTGCCCAGGGGATAAGGGGCCTCGCTGAGGCAGGCGCCCTGCACCTGAACGCAGGTGTCGGGCAGGCGCAGGGGGCTCCAGGGGTGATCCGCCTCGGTGAAGCGGGGCGTCCAGGGGTCGTAGAAGAGCGAGGCGATGATCAGCAGCCAGGCGCTGGTGAGAATCCAGCGGATGCCATGCATCCGTGCCTCAGACACCTCAAAGGCCATCAGGCGGCGCCACACTGGCGCGAACCCTAGAGGGACCGCCCTGACCCTGCCTGCCTTCCGCCGCTGCCGCGTCCTGACGGCCGTTCTGGGTCTGGCGCTGGTGGCCCTGCCGCCGCTGCTTCCCCGTGCCCTGGCCCAACCCGCGGCGGCCACGATCCCCCTGCCGGAGCCCCAGGGCCAGACCCTGCTGCTGCAGAGCAACGACCGCGCCGACTACGGCCCGCTGGCCGAGCAGTTCATCACCCAGGCCAACCTGGCCTACTGCGGCGTGGCCAGCATGGTGATGGTGCTCAACAGCCTGGCGGTGCCGGCACCGGCGGCGGCGGGCTACGGCAGCTACCGCTTCTGGACCCAGGAGAATGTGTTCGAGGCCGCCGCCACCCGGGCGGTGCTCAGCCCCGAGCTGGTGGCCCGCCAGGGGATGACCCTGCAGGAACTGCGGGGGCTGCTGGCCAGCCTTGGAGTGCAGGCCCGGGCCATCCACGGCGATCGCCTCAACCTGGCCCAGTTCCGCCTGCTGCTGCGCAACAACCTCAGCCAGGCCAGCGATCGCCTGCTGGTGAACTACGACCGCAAGGCCCTCGGCCAGGCCGGCGGCGGCCACATCTCCCCTGTGGCCGCGTACCACGCCGCCAGCGATCGGGTGCTGATCCTGGATGTGGCCCGCTACCGCTACCCATCAGTGTGGGTGCCCCTGGCGGATCTCTGGCAGGCGATCCGCACCACCGACAGCAGCTCCGGCCGCAGTCGCGGCGTGGTGGTGGTGCGACGGATCTGAGGGCAGTACAACGCCTCTATCTGCATCGCCACGGTCCGTGGCGAGTAGGCCTGTGCTGCGCTCGATCGCCCCTGCCCGCTGCCGGCTGAACCCGGCGATGCTGGTGCTCACCGTGCTGGGCGGACTCTGCGCTGCCGCCCTGATCCACGCGCGGCCAGCCATCGCCGTGCCGCTGATCCCCGACTCGGCCAGCGGAGCGGGGTCTGAAGACGAGACCTGGACTGAGGCCATTCGACAACCGTCAGCTGTGATTCCCCCAGCGGCAGCTCGTCTGGCGCCGCTTGATCTGGCCCCCGCGTCTCCTGTTGCGCCCCCCATTCCCGAGCGGCCGGCAACGGTTCCCCCCGTGGTTGCCGTGGGAGATCTTGCACTCGAAGGGCAACCGCCGGGGGCTGGCGAGGCTGCCGCGAGGCCACCGGAGCCGTTGCATTACCCCCTGGCCCGCCCCGCCAGCGAACAGGACCCCTGGGGCTGGCGTTATGCGAGCGCCCGCGGAGCCTGGCGCATGCACACCGGAGTGGATCTGATCGCGCCAGAGGGCACCGCCGTGCTGGCCGTGAACGGTGGCCGGGTGCAGCGGGTCGATGTGATTTCGGGCTATGGCCTCACGGTGCTGATCGACCACGGTGCCGGCTGGTCGAGCCTCTACGCCCACCTGCTGGAGGCCAGCGTGAGCCCTGGCGAGAGCCTGCGGGCCGGGCAGCCCCTGGGTCTGGTGGGCCAGAGCGGCAATGCCAGCGGTCCCCACCTGCACCTGGAACTGCGCCAACGGCAGCCTCAGGGGCTGGTGGCGGTGGACCCCACACCGCTGCTGCCCGCGCCTCCCTCCGTTGGGCCCATCGCTGGCGACCTGCGCCCCTGAGCGCTGCTGGGTTGGGGTCATGGGACCCCATCACCCGCAAGGCATGTGTCTGTTAAGCACCATGATTCGCCTTTAGGATGCCATCAGGCAACACAACTGCCACTTCCCACTGCTGATGACCAAGGCCAGTCTCATCGTTCGTCATCCCCCGGCGGCACTGGAGCAGAGCCTGGAGCGCCTGGGCCGGAACATCCGCACGGCCCGGCTGCGGCGCCGCTGGCGACTGGAGGATGTGGCCGAGCGCATGGGGGTGACGCGCTTCACGGTGGCCGATGTGGAGAGAGGCAAGCCCGGCACCTCCGTGGCGGCCTATCTGGGGGCGCTCTGGGTCCTGGGGTTACTGGATCAGATGGCCGAGGTGGCCGATCCGGATCGCGATGAGGAGGGCAAGGCCCTGGAGGGGGCCCGCAGCCCGAAGCAGGCACCTCGCCGGCACCGCCGTCTCGATGACGACTTCTGACCATGGCGGCTGACCAGGCGTGTTTTGTCTATGTGGTGCTGCCTGGCCAAACCCAGTTCGTCACGGCCGGGCGGTTTGAGCTCCAGGAGGATCGCCAGGGCCGCATGGTGGGAGCCTTCATCTACGGCCGTCGCTATCGGGAGCGACCTGAGGCTGTCGAACTCGACCCGGTGGAGCTGAGGCTGGGCGCACGCCCGTTTGAGACCGGCCGCATGGGGGGCTTCTTCGGGGCCCTGCGTGATGCGCTGCCGGATTTCTGGGGCCGGCAGGTGATCGCCCGCCACGGCGGATTGGGCGAGCCCAGCGATTTCGATCTGCTGCTGCTGGGGCCGGATGATCGCGCTGGCGCGCTTGGCTTCGGCCGCAACGTCGAACCTCCGGCACCGCAGCGGCGCTTCAACCGCACGCTCGATCTGGAGCGGATCCAACAGGCGGCGAACGCGATCCTCACGGATCAATCTCACCTGGCGGGCTCGGCCCACGATCAGGTGGACGAGTTGCTGCAGGGGGCCGGCACCTCCATGGGCGGAGCCCGGCCGAAAACCACCGTGGAGCATGACGGTGCCCTCTGGCTCGCCAAGTTCCCGGCACCCAGCGACCGATGGAATCAGCCGAAGGTGGAGCACGCGCTGCTGCTGCTGGCGCGGCAGTGCGGGCTGCAGGTGGCGGAAAGCCGGCTCACCCGGGTGGGGGAGGCCGATGTGCTGCTGGTGAAGCGCTTCGATCGCGATTGGAGCGGTGATGGATACCGGCGTCACCGGATGGTGAGCGCCCTCACCCTGCTGCAGGCGGAGGACAGCACCACGGACCGGCAGAAGTGGTCGTATCTGCTGCTGGCCGATGATCTTCGGCGGGTCAGCGCCACTCCGGCTGAGGATCTGCGGGAACTGTTCACCAGTGTCTGCTTCAACGCGGCGGTGTCGAACCTCGACGATCACCCCCGCAACCACGCCCTGCTGGCCCGCTCCCGCCAGTGGCGGCTCAGCCCCGCCTACGACCTCACCCACGGCACGATGCGCACGGAAACCCGCCGTGATCTGGCAATGGTCTGTGGCCTGGAGGGCCGCAGGCCCAGCCGCTGGGCCAATCGGGACACGATCGTGGCCGGCGCTGGCCGGTTCCTTCTGGAGAAGGAGGAAGCGGAAGCGATCGCGGCCCGGGTGATCACCACCGTGGCAGCGGACTGGGAGGGTCTGCTGCGCAGCGTTGGCGTCAGTCAGGCCGACTGCGACTTCGTTCGGGGCGCTTTCGTGTATGGAGGGGTGGAATTGCCCGACTGATCCCAAAACCGCCCCACTCCAGGCAGACTCCCCCCATTGGCGCCTCCTGATTCCTCGATGCCCGATCAGGAGCAACTGGACGACTTCCTCGAAGCCCTGGAAACAGCCGCCAGCCCCGCCAGAAACCCTGCCCTGCGGGAGGTGCTCGGCTGGGATGAACCCCTCTACGAGGAGGTGAAAGCGGAACTGGTGGCCAAGGGGATCGTGGTGCGCGGCCGGGGCCGCAGCGACAGCGTGTCGCTGGTGGGGGCAGAGCCTGTGGCGAAAGCAGTGCGACCGGCCAGCAAGGGCCGCAAGGCCAAGGCATCAAGCAACGGCACCGCCAACCTCGGCTTCGAGGCCAAGCTCTGGCTCACGGCCGACAAGCTGCGCAACAACATGGACGCGGCCGAGTACAAGCACGTGGTGCTCGGCCTGATCTTCCTCAAGTACATCTCCGACAGCTTCGAAGAGCACCGCGCCAAGCTGCTGGCCGGCGTTGGCGACTACGAAGGTGCCAACCCGGAAGACCCCGACGAATACAAGGCCGAGAACGTGTTCTGGGTGCCGGCCGAGGCCCGCTGGAGCCAGCTGCAGGCCAACGCCAAGCAACCCACGATCGGCAAGCTGGTGGACGACGCCATGGTGGCGATCGAGCGCGACAACCCGCGCCTCAAGGGCGTGCTGCCGAAGGACTACGCCCGTCCGGGCCTCGACAAGCAGCGGCTGGGGGAGCTGATCGATGTGATCGCCACGATCGAACTCACCGCCGCCAGCGAGGGGGAGGTGACCCACCGCTCCGTGGATCTGCTCGGCCGCGTGTACGAATACTTCCTCACCCGCTTTGCGTCGGCCGAGGGCAAGAACGGCGGCCAGTTCTACACGCCGAGTTGTGTGGTGCGCTGCCTGGTGGAGATGTTGGAGCCCTACAAGGGCCGCATCTACGACCCCTGCTGCGGCTCCGGCGGCATGTTCGTGCAGAGCGAGAAGTTCGTGGAAAGCCACGGCGGCAAGCTGGGCGACATCTCCATCTACGGCCAGGAGAGCAACGCCACCACCCGCCGCCTGGCGGTGATGAACCTGGCCCTGCGCGGCATTGAGGCCGACTTCGGCGCCGAGCACGCCGACAGCTTCCGCCGCGATCTGCATCCGGATCTGCGGGCCGATGTCGTGCTCGCCAACCCGCCCTTCAACGACTCCGACTGGTTCCGCCGTGACGACGACGTGCGCTGGCAGTACGGCGTGCCGCCGAAGGGCAACGCCAACTTCGCCTGGGTGCAGCACTTCATCCACCACCTGGCGCCGCAGGGCATGGCCGGCTTCGTGCTCGCCAATGGCAGCATGAGCTCCAATCAGAGCGGCGAAGGCGAGATCCGCCGCGCCCTGATCGAAGCTGACCTGGTGGACTGCATGGTGGCCCTGCCCGGCCAGCTCTTCTACAGCACGCAGATCCCGGTGTGCCTGTGGTTCCTGGCGAAGAGCAAGGCTGCCGACGGCCAGCGGGGCTTCCGCGATCGGCGCGGGCACACATTGTTCATCGATGCCCGCAAGCTCGGCAGCCTGATCGATCGGGTGCATCGGGAGCTGCTGGAGGCCGATCTGGAGAAGATCAGCGGCACCTATCACCGCTGGCGGGGTGCCGACGGGGCGGAAAGTTACGACGATGTGCCGGGGTTCTGCAAATCCGCCACCACCGCCGAGATCGCTGCCCATGGCCACGTGCTCACGCCGGGGCGGTATGTGGGGGCGGAGGAGGTGGAAGACGACGGCGAGCCTTTTGAGGAGAAGATGCCACGGCTGGTGGCGGAGCTTGAAAGCCAGTTCGCTGAATCGGCCAGACTGGAAGCGGCGATCAGGGCGAATCTGAAGAACATGGGCTTCCCGCTTCGATGAAGCGCAGCTTCTCCATCTTCGTGAGCAGCGTCCAAAAGGAGTTGGCGGCAGAACGCCGCGCCGTGAAGGACTACATCACGCGCGATCCGATGCTGGGACGGTTCTTTCCGGATGTTTTCCTGTTCGAAGATCTTCCAGCCCGGGACCAACGCCCCGACGGGCGATACATCGGAGAAATCGACCGACGAGACATTTATCTTGGGATTTTCGGCCTGACCTACGGGGCAAAGGATCAGGATGGCTTGTCTCCCACCGCTCGGGAGTTCCAGCAGGCCACTCACGAAGCCCCCAACCGACCGGAACGGATCATCTTCATCAAGGGCCTCGACGACAGCGATCGTGAGCCAGACATGTCGAAACTGATTGCCGATGCGGGTGCACAGCTGACTCGTCGCCGCTTTATCGATATCCCCAGTCTTTTGCGTGAGGTTTACAACAGCCTCGTCGATTTCCTGGATGAGCGTCACCTCCTGCGTACGCCGCCCTTCGACTCCGCCCCCTGTCCCGGTGCAACCTTGAACGACATCTCGGCGGCGAACGTCCGGGAGTTTCTCCGTCTTGCGGAAGAGAATGGACGCTTCCAGCCTGTCGGCCCCCGCACACCGGCGCATGTGCTGCGCCACTTCCATCTTCTCGCCGATGGACAACCCACTCAGGCGGGCATCTTCCTGTTTGGCGACAGACCGGCACACTTTCTCCGCCAGACCCAGCTTCAGTGCCTCCAGTTCGAGGGAACCGAGAAACGCAAGCCGATCGCCGACCAACGGGCCTTCGAAGGCTCGGTCTTCGAAACGATCGATGCCGCCCGCCAATTCGTCCTTGCCAAGCTCACGACGCGGGTCGGGCTTGCTGCCGCTGGCGCTTCAGCTCCGGTCCAACCCGAAATCCCGACATTCGTGATTCGCGAGGCCATCGTCAACGCCGTGGCCCATCGTGATTACACCAGCGATGGCTTCGTCCAGGTGATCGTGTTCAGCGACCGCGTGGAGATCTGGAATCCCGGCCGTCTTCCTGCAGGCCTCAGCGAAGACGACCTCCGCCACCCCCACGGCCCCCTGCCACGCAACCCGCTCCTGGCTGAACCGCTTTACCGTGCCGGTTATGCCGAAAAGGCCGGTTCCGGCACCACCGACATGATTGACGCCTGCCGCGACGTCGGGGTTCCTGAGCCCACCTTCAAGCAGCACGGCCCCCATTTCGTCGTCACCCTATGGCGCGACTGGCTCACCGACGACGTGCTGGCCGGGCTTGGCCTCAATGAGCGTCAGTTGAAAGCACTCCCCGCCATCCGGCGGCAGTCGCGATTTGCCAACAGCGACTATCAGGCGACCACGGGCACCAGCCGCGCAACCGCCAAGCGCGATCTCGAGGACCTGATTGCCAAGGGACTGATCGTGCCGAAAGGGAGCGGCCGCGGCGCCTACTACGAGTTTGCCCGCAAACGGCCCAACAATGGCTCCAATGGCCCACCGAGGCAGGCGTGATCAATGGCTCACCAATGGCTCAAATGGCCCAGGCCAGCCACCGGGGCGTGGGACCACCAGCCCTGCCTCGTCGCCAAACTGCACGCCCAGCTCACCGGGCCTGCGAAACTGGAGCTGGTGCGTTCGGTGTTTCGTCTGCATCCCGAGGTGATGAGCGCCACGCTGTTCGGCTCACGCGCCAAGGGCACCCACAGCGACCGCTCAGATGTGGACCTGGTGGTGGCTGGCGACATCGAGCCGCTCCGCGCCGAGGCGATCGCGGCCGAGTTGGAGGAGCTGCCGTTGCCGTATCGGTTTGACGTGCAATCCCTGGCCCACATTCAGCACCGCCCACTGCTGGAGCACATCCAGCGGGTGGGAATTCTCATCTATCCGGCGCCATGACGGTGATTCCCGCGATACCGAGGTTTGCCTGTGAACGGCATGGTCTGTTCGCCGGGGGAGAGAAACTTGGACAGGCCATCCAAGTCAACCTGAGGGGGCTGGGTTATGGAGGTTGATTGGGAGGAAACAACGCTCGGCGAATGTGCAGCGTGGTTGTCTGGCGGAACGCCGTTCAAGGGCAACGAGGCGTTCTGGTCTGGGCCCATTCCGTGGGTCAGTGCAAAAGACATGAAGTCTTTCCGCCTTCACGACGCTGAGGACCACATCTCACCGCTCGCAGTCGGCAATGGCGGAAAGCTCGTCCCTGCTGGAACCATTCTCCTCCTGGTTCGCGGAATGACGCTGCACAACGACGTGCCGATTTGCATGGTCACGCGGGAGATGGCTTTCAATCAGGACATCAAAGCGCTCCGGCCAGCGAAGAATGTCGATGGTGCGTTTCTCGCCTACTGGTTGCTCGCCAATAAGCCTGAGCTCTTGGCGTCGGTGGACCATGCAGGACATGGAACCGGCAGGCTTGTCACCGACACGTTGAAGGAAAAGCACGTCCTTCTCCCACCCCTCGCCGAGCAAAAAGCCATCGCGGCGGTGCTTGGGGCGTTGGACGACAAGATCGAGTTGAACCGGCGGATGAACGCGACGCTGGAGGCGATGGCGCGGGCGCTGTTCCAGAGCTGGTTTGTGGATTTTGATCCTGTGCGGGCCAAGCTGGATGGGCGGCAGCCTGTTGGACTTGATCTAAGCACCGCCGCCCTTTTCCCCGGGCACTTCGCACATAGCGAACACGACATGCTGCCCGTCGGCTGGCGTCTCGCCGCCATAGAAGAAGTCTGCGCCATCAACGCATGGACGCTCGGCAAGAACGACGACTTGGAGACGCTCGAATACGTCGAGATTTCCGAAGTGAATCGCGGCAACATTTCCAACATCTCGACCTACCAACGCGGCGAAGAACCGAGTCGAGCCCGACGGCGCCTGCGACACGGCGACACCGCTCTTTCCACGGTCCGCCCCGACCGAGGCTCTTACGTCCTCGTGCTAAATCCGCCAGAGAACAGGGTTGCGTCCACCGGCTTCGCCGTGCTGACGCCGACCAAGGTCCCGTGGTCATTTCTCCACGCCGCGCTGACGCAGCCGGAGGTCTCCGACCACCTCGGCCAAATGGCAGATGGCGGAGCCTATCCCGCTGTGCGTCCTGAAGTCATCGGAGCCATGCAGGTCGCACTGCCAAACGAGCCAGAGATTCTCGAAGCCTTCCACCGCACCTGCGCTCCGCTCTTTGAAAAAGCCGAAGCCAACCGCAGCCAATCCCGCAACCTCGCCACCCTGCGCGACACGCTGCTGCCGAAGCTGCTGAACGGGGAATTGAGCGTGGCGGATCTGGGGAATTGAACTCACCATGGCTGGAACCAGAAAGCGCAGCAGAAGGGTTCACTCGGTTTCGGACGAACTGATTCACAAGTCACGTGAGGCGGCTCTCGCAGCCGTTCAAATCTTCAATAACCCACAGATCACCTTCAAATCGGAGATGTTTATCGTCCTGATGAACATCGCCTGGACCTACATGCTCCACGCCTATTACCGGAAGAACGGCATAGAGTATCGATACTATGCGCTCAAGGGAAAGATACGGCGCTTCGACCGCACGGCAAAGGGTGCTTACAAATATTGGGAACTGGAACGGTGCCTTAACGAGAAGCTGAACCCGGTAGACCGTGAAGCGGCGACCAACCTTCGATTTCTCATCGGCGTTCGCCACGAAATTGAGCATCAGATGACGACAAGAATCGACGCATCCTTCAGCGCAAAATTCCAGGCATGCTGCCTGAATTACAACGACCACATCATCAGGTTCTTCGGCGACGAGCACGCAATCGACAAGCACCTCTCGTTCAGCTTACAGTTCTCATCGATCACGAGAGACCAAGCTGCACAGCTGCAAGCGCAATCATCGCTTCCGCCACATATCAAGTCGTTCGTCGAAGGATTTGAGTCAACATTGACTGATGAGGAGTTTAATAGTCCAAAGTTTGCCTACCGAGTTCTCTTCGTAGCGAAGACGGCAAACCGCAAGGGCCAGGCTGACGAGGTGATTGAGTTTGTGAAAGCCGATTCGGAGTTGGCGAGAGAAGTTAACCAGAAATACGCCATTATAAAAGAAACCGAACGCCTGAAACTCCGGCCGAAGACGATCGTGGACACGATGAACACGGAAGGATTCCCGAGGTACAAAATTCACCATCACACTCTGCTCTGGCAGGATAAGGATGCGAAGAATCCTGCCAAGGGTCTCGGCACCCATGTTGAAGGGAGTTGGTTTTGGTATGAGCCCTGGCTTGAGCAGGTCAGGCACTACTGCAAGGCGAACGCTGGGCGTTTTAAATAACGGTGCGTACCAATGCTTTCATGGGTGTAAAGTGGCGAGCAAATATCATTCCAAGGAAGAACCGGCGTTTAAAATCGCCTGCGTGAGAGGTAGTGAAAATTGTTTTGGTCACGTGATGGTCGCTGACAAGAAGCTAAATCATATCAATGGATACTCCCGCATTGCATACATTTAAGCGATCATGACGGCAATCCTTTGGGTGTCGGGCAGTGTGGCTGAGCGCGCGGACTACATTCCCCGATTAAGCGGTATCGAGCTTCCGAGGTTCGCATCATTGCCTGCCACCAGCTCAGGAATGGCAAGATGTGGTATCGGCTAGGGCTTATCCCTCCTTCTTATCTTTCGCGAGCTTTTCGGCTAGGGACCACTTAACTATGACCAGACAGAAGGGAAGAACTTGGCAAGGGTTTGATTTATTCGCTCTCACCAGAGTTATTGTGATTTGGATAACGTCGCACGAGCATTGACGAATTCCTCATCAATTACGCCGCCCCCGGATGGTTCCAGGAGCAAGTTTATGCCATGCTTCCCAGCACCCAGATCGCACCCGGGGATTTCACCGCAGGAGTTGAGGTATTGGGCGATGGGTGCTGGAGGGGAGATCGTGCGAGGCATCCTGCAGCTGAATGCTGCCACGCTCAGGAACCTGCCGGCAAAATCAGCCTTGGCGCGAGATTGAGCTGCCGGATGCGGCGCCCGAAGCCGCGATCATCAAACAACGACATGGCCTCGCAGCTTCAGCAGCTGGCATGGTGCAGCGCATCGGCCACGGCCTGCTCCAAGGCTGGCCGGTCTTCCGCCGAGACGCCGGGATGGGCCAGCAGGTGGTCGAACACCTGCAGCACCTGCTCCACCGGGAAGCCGTAGTACCCCCGCAGCACCGTCTCCAGCTCCAGGGCCACCGTTTTGGCCAGGAACAGCGGCTGGCCGGATTCGATCAGATCGCGGGCGGCCCGGCGCTGGCGTTCCGTGGCCGCATCGGCTTCGTCCTCCGCCACGAAGTAGCGGGCCAGCACATTGGTGTCCAAACCAATCACGGGCGCAGCAGGCTGGCGGGATCGAAGTCCGCCGGCACGGCTGGCCTGCTGGTCTTCAGCAATCCGAACCCGCTCTCCGGCAGTGGCTGCTCCGGCTTCCAGGGGCGCAGCTCGATGTGATCCCCCACCATCGCGAACGTCACGCGGCTGCCCCTGGCCAGCCCGAACTGCTGCCGCAGCGCCTTGGGGATGGTCACCTGCCCCTTGCTGGTGATCGAGCTGGTGACGGCTTCGGCAGACTCCATCGAAACTCACTCCCAGGGCTGGGTATTACCTGGTAAGGCTAGTCGGGAGAAGCGCGCACGGGCTCGCGGCTGGATGGCGTGGTTCATGCGCATCAGCGCGGCGACGAGCCAGGGCTGATGACATCAGGCACACAGCCTCGCTAAGCTGGCCTAATGAAGCCCTTCGTGTGGAGCGCCGCGAAAAATGCTCAACTCCTCGCCGAACGGCAGCTGTGCTTCGAGGCGGTGGTGGTGGCGATTGAGACGGGCGATCTGCTCGACGTGCAGGAACATCCCAACCAGCAGCGCTACCCAGGGCAGCGCATCCTCGTGGTGCGGCTCCATGGATACATCCACCTGGTGCCGATGATCGAAACCGAAGAGCATCTGTTTCTGAAAACGATCATCCCCAGCCGCAAGGCCAACCGCTTGTACACACCATCTTCGCCCGCTGGGCCTGAATCATGACCATCCCCTCTTTGCCTGAACTGGAGCCTGAAGAGCAGCAGCTTCTCGCTGATTTCGAGGCCGGTGAACTGCGCAGTCTGGCCACGCCGGCTCTGCTGAGCCAACTCCAGGAAGCAGCGAAGGCAACGGGCTTAAAAGACCAGCGAATCAACATCCGCCTTTCCAGCGGTGACCTCCAGGCCATCCGCACCCGCGCCCTGCAGGAAGGCATTCCCTATCAAACGCTGATCAGCAGCGTGCTTCACAAGTACGTGAGCGGCACTTTGCCGGAACGAACTGAGGTGGGGCGAGATTGAGCTGGCGGCCTCTCACCATGGCAGCTCGACAACAAGTGCAAAATCTGCACTGGTTGGATCCGACATGACCCTCAACGAAGCCCTCATCGAAGAGGCGGCCCTGGGCTGGTTCCGGGAGCTGGGCTACACCGTGCTTCCCGGCCCCCAGCTGGCCCCCGGGGAACCAGCGGCGGAACGGGATTCCTTCAGTGATGTGCTTTTGGTGGGCCGCCTGCGCCAGGCCATCCGCCAGCTCAACCCGGCCATTCCAGACGACGCCCGTGAGGAGGCCCTGCGCAAGCTGTTGCGGCTGGCCACACCCTTGCTCGTGCAGACCAACCGCGCCTTCCACCGCCTGCTGCGGGAGGGCGTGCCGGTGGAATATCCCCGGCCCGATGGCAGCATCGCCGGCGACCACGTGCGGCTGGTCGACTTCGCAGCCGTTGCGGCCAACGACTGGCTGGTGGTGAACCAGTTCGCCGTGAGCGACGGTCAGTACAACCGCCGGCCGGACCTGGTGGTGTTCCTCAACGGTCTGCCCCTCGGCCTGATCGAGCTCAAGAATGCCGCCGCTGAAGGCGCCACCATCTGGAGCGCCTACGCCCAGCTGCAGACCTACAAAGCCGAGATTCCCGGGCTCCTTCAATACAACGCCGCCCTGGTGGTGAGCGATGGGCTGCAGGCGCGCATCGGCTCGATCACCGCCAACCAGGAGTGGTACAAGCTCTGGCGCAGCATTGAGGGCGAGGCCGACGCCCCCGCCACGGCCCTGGAGCTGGAAACGCTGATCCGTGGCGTGTTCGCACCGCAGCGCTTCCTCGATCTGCTGCAGCACTTCATCGTCTTCGAGGAAGATGCCGATACAGGCGCCCTCCACAAGATCATCGCCGGCTACCACCAGTTCCATGCCGTGAACGCGGCGGTGGAGGAAACCGTGCGCGCCAGCGGCATGGGTCCGGCAGCCAGGAGCCAGGGCGGCCGCCCGGGCGACCGCCGCGCCGGGGTGGTGTGGCACACCCAGGGCAGCGGCAAGAGCTTCTCGATGCTCTTCTATGCCGCCCGCATCGTGCGCCATCCGGCGATGGCCAACCCCACCCTGGTGGTGCTCACCGATCGCAACGATCTCGACGACCAGCTCTTCGGCCAGTTCCAGCGCTGCGCCGACCTCCTCGGCCAGACGCCCATGCAAGCCGCCAATCGCGAACACCTGCGCGAGCTGCTCAACCGCGCCAGCGGCGGCGTGGTGTTCACCACCATCCAGAAGTTCATGCCGGAAAAGGGCGCAGCGATGCCCGAGCTGAGCGCCCGCGCGAACATCGTGGTGATCGCCGATGAAGCGCACCGCAGCCAGTACGGCTTCGGCGGCAAGGTGAACGAGAAAACCGGAGAGATGTCTTACGGCTTCGCCAGCAACCTGCGTGAGGCCCTGCCCAACGCCTCCTTCATCGGCTTCACCGGCACGCCGATCGAGCAGACCGACGCCAACACCCGCGCCGTGTTCGGCGATTACATCTCCATCTACGACATCCAGCGCGCCGTTGCCGACAAGGCCACCGTGCCGATCTACTACGAGAGCCGCATCTCCAAACTCTCCCTGAACGCCGCCGCGCTGCCCGGTCTGGACGCCGAATTTGAGGAGATCACCGAAGGCGAGGAGTTCACGCAAAAGGAAAAGCTGAAAACCAAGTGGGCCGCCCTCGAAGCGCTGGTGGGCGATCCCAAGCGGCTCGCCCTGGTTGCCGCTGATCTCGTGGCGCACGTGGAGAAACGCCTGGAGGCCATGGACGGCAAGGCGATGCTCGTTTGCATGAGCCGCCGCATCTGCGTCGATCTCTACAACGCCCTGATCCAGCTGCGGCCCGAGTGGGCGCAAGACACGCTCAAAGTGGTGATGACCGGCAGTGCCGACGACGGCCCCGACTGGCAGCCCCACATCCGCAGCAAGGAGGCCCGCCGCCAGCTCGCCAATCGCTTCAAAGACGCCAACGACCCCTTCAAGATCGTGATCGTGCGCGACATGTGGCTCACCGGCTTCGATGCGCCCTGCCTGCACACCATGTATGCCGACAAGCCGATGCAGGGCCACGGCCTGATGCAGGCCATCGCCCGCGTCAACCGCGTGTTCCGCGATAAACCGGGCGGCCTGGTGGTGGATTACCTCGGCCTCGCCGATCAGCTCAAGCGGGCACTGGCCAGCTACACCGAAAGCGGCGGCCAGGGCGACCCCACCTTCGACCCCGCCCAGGCCATCGCCGTGATGCTCGAAAAGCACGGCATCGCCTCTGATCTGTTGCACGGTTTTGACTGGTCGAACTGGACCAGCGGCACACCCAGCGAGCGCCTGCAGCTCCTTCCCGCCGGCCAGGAGCACATCCTGCTGCAGGAGAACGGCAAGCAGCGCTGGCTGCAGGTGGTGGCCGAACTCTCCCGCGCCTTCGCCCTCTGCGCCGCCAGCGACGAGGCCACCGCCATGCGCGACGACGTGAGCTTCTTCCAGGCACTGCAGGCCGCCCTCTCCAAGCAAACCAGCAGCACCAGCAAAACGCCCGAGCAGATCGATGCCGCCATCCGCCAGCTGGTGAGCAAGGCCATCACCACCGATGGCCAGGTGATTGATGTCTTCACCGCCGCCGGCCTGCCCAAACCCGACATCTCGATCCTCAGTGATCAGTTCCTCGCTGAGGTGCGTGGCCTCAAGCACAAGAATGTGGCCGCCGAGCTGCTGGAGAAGTTGCTCAAGGATGAACTCAAGGTGCGTTCCAAGCGCAACCTCGTGCAGAGCCAGGTGTTCTCCGAAAAGCTCAAGACCACCCTCAACGCCTACCACAACCGCGCCATCTCCACGGCGCAGGTGATCGAGGAGCTGATCGCCCTCGCCAAAGACCTCGATGCCGCCACCAAACGCGGCGAATCCCTTGGCCTCAGCAACGACGAAGTCGCCTTCTACGACGCCCTTGCCGCCAACGACAGCGCCGTGGCGGCCATGGGCGACGCCAAGCTCAAACTGATCGCTGCCGAACTGATCACCCAGGTGAAGAAGAGCGTGTCGATCGACTGGACCCTGCGCGAGAGTGCCCGCGCCAAAATCCGCGTGATGGTGAAACGCATCCTCAACAAATACGGCTATCCCCCCGATCTGCAGGAAGAGGCGGTGAAAACCGTGCTCGCCCAGGCGGAGCTGCTCTGCTCCGCCTGGGTGTGAGGGTGAGGGCCTCACTCAGGGGAGTTCCAAGCAACCCCGCAGCGCCAGATCCAGCACGATCAGCAGCTGGGGAATCCTGTGCAGGTGCTCTCGATCGGTGATGGCGCCAACGCCCGCAGTACCCAGACGGTGGATTGCTACGGCCGCATGGTGGCGGAGGTGATCGGCGGTGTGAACATCAACCCGGCACTGGTGGAAGACGGCCTGGCGTTTGCCTACCGGCTCCGCCATGGAGTGTGGAGGGGTCCGAGCGGCACCTCCTGATCGCCCTGCTGGTGGCAGAGATCAGACCGCCTCGAGCTGCTGCCGCAGGGGCGGCGGCAGGCGAATCCCCGAGAGGAAGGCCAGGATCACCAGCAGACACGAGGCCCACAGGCAGGCCTGCAGGCCGCCCACCAGGAACAGGGCACCCGACAGCAACGTCCCCACCAGCCGGCCAGCCGCGTTGGCCATGTAATAGAAGCCCACGTTGAGGCTCACCGAGTCGGCATCGGTGTAAGCCAGCACCATGTAGCTGTGGATCGAGGAATTCATCGCGAACACGGCCCCAAAGGCAGCCAGACCCACCACCAACGCGACGCCGGGATTGCCCACCTCGCGCCACAGGCTGATGGCGATCAGGGCGGGAATGGCGGTGAGCACGGCGCTCCAGAACTGCACAGCAGACACCCCTGGTGGGCCGCTTTTGCCCCAGCTGCGCCGCAGGGCCGGCACTGAGGCCTGGATGATCCCGTAGCCGATCACCCAGAGGCCCATGAAGCCACCCGCTTCCCAATACTTCCAGCCCAGCACCGATTGCAGAAACACCGGCAGGGCCACAACGAACCAGACATCTCGGGCGCCGAATAGGAAGAAGCGCGCCAGCGACAGCACGTTGATGCCCTTCGATTTGGAGAACAGGGCAGTGATGGCCGGTTTCTCCTTCATGCGACCGATCTCACCGGGCAGCACCAGGGTCATCAGGAAAGAGAGAAACAGGCCAGCGGCCATGGCCCCAACGGCGGCACTGAAGCCGATCGTGGCGAGCAGCACCCCGCCGAGAAAGAAGCCCACCCCCTTGAGGGCGTTCTTGGAGCCGGTGAGGATCGCCACCCATTTGAACAGCTGGTTTTCGCCCCGGCTGTGGTCGTCGGGGGTTTCCGGCACCACCGTCTTGATGGCGCTCTTGGCACTCATCTTGTTGAGGTCCTTGGCGATGCCGCTGATCGCCTGGGCCACCATCACATAGGCCACACTCCACCAGCGGGGCCAGTCGTCGGCCACCGGTATCAGCATCAGCAGGGCAGCCACCTGCATCAGCGTTCCGGCCCAGAGGGTGAGCCGCAGGCCGAAGCGGGCCCCCAGCCAACCGCCATAGAGGTTGGTGATGATGCCGAAGAATTCGTAGAAGAGAAACAGAAAGGCGATCTCCAGGGTGGAGTAGCCGAGCTGATGGAAGTGGAAGACCACGAGCATGCGCAGGGCCCCATCGGTGAGGGTGAACGCCCAGTAGTTGGCTGTGACGACTGCGTACTGCTGCAGTCCCGTGAGCTGTTTCATCGGGCGGCACCTTCCAGGGCTGCACGTTCCAACGCAGCCACGTGGCAGGCCAGATCGGCCATGCGGCAGCTGTAGCCCCACTCGTTGTCGTACCAGGCGTAGACCTTGAGCTGGGTGCCGTTCACCACCAGGGTGGAGAGGGCATCAACAATGGCGCTGCGCGGATCGTTGACGTAGTCGATCGATACCAGCGGCCTGGTTTCGTAGCCGAGGATTCCCTGCAACGGCCCGTCGGCGGCGGCCGCGAAGGCGACGTTCACCTGCTCGGCACTCACCTCCTGCTTGAGCTCGAACACCGCATCAGTGAGCGAGCCATGCAGCAGCGGCACCCGCACGGCGTGGCCGTTGAGCTTGCCCTGCAACTCGGGGAAGATCATCCCGATCGCCCGCGCCGAGCCGGTGGTGGTGGGGATCAACGATTGCAGGCAGGAGCGAGCCCGGCGCAGGTCGCTCTTGAAGGCATCCACCACCACCTGGGTGTTGGTCACATCGTGGAGGGTGGTGATCGAGCCGTGGCGAATGCCGAAGCTCTCGTGCACCACCTGCACCACCGGCGCCAGGCAGTTGGTGGTGCAGGAGGCGGCGGTGAGCAGGCGGTGGCGGAGCGGGTCGTAGAGCTGGTGGTTGATGCCGAACACCACGTTGAGGGCTTCTGCGCCGGCGATCACGCCCTTCACCGGACAGGCCACGATCACCCGCTTCAGGCCCGCCACGCTGAAGTAGGGCTCGAGGGTTTCGGGCGTCTTGATCTTGCCGCTGCACTCGAGCACCAGGTCCACGCCGGCAGCGCCCCAGGGGACAGCGGTGGGATCCTTCTGCTGGGTGTAGCCCACGGACTGACCGCCAAACCGGAAGCCCGGACCGCCTGCTTCCACCGGCTGGGGCCAGCGGCCATGCACCGAGTCGAACTCCAGTAGGTGGGCGGCGGCGGCGGCATCCCCGGCCGGGTCGTTGACGTGAACAACTGAGATGCCGGGGCGGCCCCAGAGGGCCCGGCAGACGAGCCGTCCGATGCGGCCGAAGCCATTGATGCCGATGCGCATGGACCGCAACTCCGCCAAATCCGCGACGATGGGGAGACCGAGGAGCCGCCCTGGGCGGAACCTAGATCAATTTCAGTTGATTCATCAAGCAAACCTGTTCAATGCGTGTCCTGGATCACCCCGCCCCGCCCCTGGGTCTCTCCTCGGACCAGGCCCGAGCGCTGCTCAAGGCCCTCGCCGATCCGCTGCGCCTGCAGGTGATCGAAGCCCTCGGCGGCGGCGAGCGTTGCGTCTGCGATCTCACCGCCGATCTGGGCCTGGCCCAGTCGAAGCTCTCCTTTCACCTCAAGGTGCTCAAGGAGGCCGGGCTGCTGGCCGATCGGCAGGAGGGCCGCTGGATCTACTACCGCCTGATCCCGGAGGCCATCGAGGGCTTGCGCGGTTGGCTTTCTGCACTGGGCGCCCAGTGCAGAAAGCCTGCGAGCCCCTGCACGTGAGCGACGTTGCCCCGGCGATCCGGTGGTTGCGCACCAGCCGGACCGGCCATGTCTCGCTGCTGGCCGGTCTCGTGGCCGCCTGGCTGGTGCTCTACCGGATCAACGAATCCCTCTGGGACGCGGTGCTGTTCGGCTGGCTGGGCCTGTCGCCTGAGGAGCGGCTCAGCGAAGCCCTGCGCTTCTTCCTCTACGACTCGATCAAGATCGCCCTACTGCTGAGCGGCATCATCTTCCTGGTGACCGTGCTGCGCTCGTATCTGAGCGTGGAGCGCACCCGGGCTCTGCTGGCCGGGCGCCGCGAGGGGATCGGCAACGTGCTGGCCGGCCTGCTCGGGGTGGTGACTCCGTTTTGCTCCTGCAGTGCGGTGCCGGCCTTCATCGGCTTCCTGGCCGCGGGCATCCCGCTGGGGGTCACGATGAGTTTCCTGATCGCCAGCCCGATGGTGAACGAGGTGGCGATCGGCCTGCTGTTCAGTCTGTTCGGCTGGCGGATCACGCTGATCTACATCAGCTCCGGCCTGGCGATCGCGATCCTGGCGGGTTGGGTGCTGGGCCGGCTGCGGCTGGAGCGCTGGGTCGAATCCTTTGTCTACGAGACCAAACTGCATGGACAGGCCGTGGATTTTTCGCGGGGTCTGTCCTTTGAGCAGCGGCTGCAGATGGGCGCCGAGGAGGTGGCTTCCATCCTGCGGCAGATCTGGCCCTATCTGCTGGTCGGCATCGGGGTGGGGGCGTTGATTCACGGCTGGGTGCCCACCAACTTCTTCGCCACCTACGCCGGCCCGAGCAATCCCTTCGGGGTTCTGGTGGCGGTGGGGATCGGGGTTCCGCTCTATTCCAATGCGGCGGGTGTGATGCCGATGGTGCAGGCGCTCTATGAGAAGGGACTGCCGATGGGCACGGTTCTCGCCTTCATGATGAGTGTGGTGGCCCTGTCGGTGCCGGAGCTGATCCTGCTGCGCCGGGTACTCCAGCCACCGTTGCTGGCCGTCTTCTTCTCGGTCACAGGCCTCGGCATCGTGCTGATCGGCTACCTCTTCAATGCCCTCCTGGCTTGATCCTTATCCCCTCCCACCATGGACATCAAGATTCTCGGCAGCGGCTGCAAGAAATGCATCACCCTGCAGGATCACGCCCGCAAGGGAGCCGCTGAGCTGGGCCTCGAGCCGAGCCTCGAAGCGATTCACGATCCGGTGGCCATTGCTGGCTATGGGGTGATGCGTACGCCGGCGTTGGTGATCGACGGGCAGGTTGTGGTGTCCGGCCGGGTGCCCACTGCCGATGAGGTTCGCTCCCTGCTGAGCAAGGCCTCGAAGGATTGAGCGAGAAGCGCTGCATCCCCTGGATCAGCCGAGAGCGGCCGTAACGCCTGGTTGATGGCTGACACTCGATTGGACCCGCCAGGGTCATCCTGAAAGCAACCCAGCCTGTTGAACCCGGTGCTGCTTTCTGCCTCCCAGCCGATCTGGTCGCTGTCGCTGGAGCAGGTGTACCCAGGCCTCCGCACCACCCCCGAGGGCCTCAGCCAACCGGAGGCGGAGCAGCGCTTGGAGCGCTATGGCGCCAACCGGCTGCCGCCCCTGAAGCGCCGGCCCCTGGCCCTGCGTTTCCTCGACCAGATGGTCCACTTCATGGCCCTGCTGCTGTGGATCGCCGGGGTGTTGGCCTTCGTGGCGGGAACGCCACAGCTGGGCTGGGCGATCTGGGCCGTGGTGCTGATCAACGGCATCTTCTCGTTCTGGCAGGAGTTCCAGGCGGAGCGAACCCTGGCCGCCCTCACCCGCTCCCTGCCCCGCCAGGTGCAGGTGTGGCGCGATGGAACGCTTGGCTTCCGCTCCGCCGAAGAATTGGTGGCCGGCGACCGGCTGCTGCTGGAGGAGGGTGATCGGGTGCCGGCCGACTGCCGCGTCAGCGTGAGCCATGAGCTCCGCGTCGACCTTTCGGTGCTCACCGGTGAATCGGTGCCGGTGGCGCGTCAGGCCATCGACCTGTCTGCCATCCAGGCCGAGCTGCGCCTGCCCACCGGCGAGCGGCCCAACCTGCTGCTGGCGGGCAGCACGATCGCCTCCGGCCGGGGCGAGGCGATCGTCTATGCCACCGGCTCCGAAACCGAATTCGGCCAGGTGGCCCATCTCACAGCAGGCACGCCGCGCAGCGCCAGCACCCTCGAGCAGCAGGTGGCCCGCATCGTGCACACGATCAGCACGATCGCCATCACCATGGGCCTGCTCTCCTTCTCCTTGAGCCTGGTGTTCGTGGGCATGACGCCCCTGGAGAGCCTGGTCTTCGCGATCGGGATCATCGTGGCCAACGTGCCCGAGGGTCTCCTGCCCACCGTCACCCTGGCGCTGGCCTTGAACGTGCAGCGGATGGCGCGGCGGAAGGCGCTGGTGCGGCGTCTTTCGGCGGTGGAAACGCTGGGTTCGGTGAGTGTGATCTGCAGCGACAAGACCGGCACCCTCACCTGCAACCGCATGGCGGTGCAGGAAACCTGGCTGCCGGTACCCGGCGAGATCCTGCATCGACTGCTGCTGGAGGGTGCCGCCCTGTGCAGCAACGCCCGCCTCGATGCCGGTGGTGCCGTAGGCGATCCCACCGAAACGGCCATGCTGCAGGCGGCGCAGGCCGCCGGCCTGGATGCGGCGGAGCGGCAGCGCCTCCACCCGCGCCTACGCGAGATTCCCTTCGATTCGCATCGTCGCCGCATGACGGTGCTGGTGACCTGGAACGACCCGCCGCTGCCGATCGCCGCCGGCGGCAGCCTGGTGATCACCAAGGGCGCGCCGCTGGAGGTGCTGGAGCGCTGCGACGACTGGCTCACAGCTGCTGGCAGCGAACCGCTCGATGGAATCCGACGCCAGCGGGTGGTGGCCGCTAACGACGACCTTGCCGCCCGGGGCTTCCGGGTGATCGCCGTGGCCCTGCGACCCGGGGCGGAAGAGCTTGATTCGGCGCCGGCGGAGGTCCTGGAATCGGGCCAGACCCTGATCGGCCTGCTGGGCCTCTACGACCCGCCCCGACCCGAAGTGCCCGACGCCATACGCCGCTGCCGCGACGCCGGCATCAAGGTGACGATGGTAACGGGCGACTACGGACTCACGGCTCAGGCGATCGCCCACCAGATCGGCCTGCTGGAGCCAGCGTCCACGAATGGCCACCAAGGCACCCGCCATCTCCGCTCCGCCGGGGCCGATCCCGTACGGGTGATCGAGGGCTCCACCCTGGCCCAGATCAGCGATGTGCATCTACGCCAGTTGCTCAAATACCGCCACCGTCTGGTGTTCGCCCGCATGGCCCCGGAACAGAAACTGCGGCTCGTGCAGGCTTATCAGGCCCTGGGCGAAGTGGTGGCCGTCACCGGCGATGGCGTCAACGACGCACCGGCCCTGCGCGCCGCCGATGTGGGACTGGCCATGGGCATCACCGGCACCGACGTGGCCCGTGAGGCGGCCGACATCGTGCTGCTCGACGACAACTTCGCGACGATCGTCGAGGCCGTGCGTTTCGGCCGCTCGGTGGTGGCGAACATCGGCAAGTTCATCACCTACATCCTGGCCTCGAACGTGCCGGAGATCGTGCCGTTCCTGGCGATGGTGGTGCTGCGGATTCCGGCCGCCCTCACGGTGCTGCAGATCCTGGCGGTGGATCTCGGCACCGATCTGCTGCCGGCCCTGGGCCTGGGCTCCGAGGCCCCGGAGGCGGGGGTGATGCACCAGCCACCACGCCCCCGCCAGCTTCCCCTGCTCAACCGCTCCCTGATGGTGCGGTCCTATCTGGTTTTGGGGCTTGTGGAGGGACTGATCTCAATGGCGGGTTATCTGCTGGTATGGCACAACAACGGCGTCGACCTGGCCGCCCTGCAGCAGCTGGCACCCGATCTGCTCCACCACCGCGCCACGCCTGCGGTGCAGGCAATTCAGCACCAGGCCTCCACGGTGGCCTTCTGCCTGATCGTGGCCGGCCAGATGGGAGCGCTGCTGGCCTGCCGCAGCGACCGGCGCCCCTTCTGGGAGCTGCTGCCTATCCCCAATCCGTTGCTGTGGCTTGGCTTTCTCAGCGAACCCGTGGTGGCCGGCAGTCTGGTGCTGGTGGCCCCGATCGCCGCCACGTTTGAAATGGCCCGCTTCCCGCTCGACTACCTCGGCCCGATCGCACTGGCACCAGTGGCGGTTCTGCTCGCAGACACCTTGCACAAGCTGCTGATCCGGAAGCGCGGCTGGGGTCAACGTCCTTCAAGGCTGGCGGCGGCGGCACACTTTTCGTGAAGGGATAGAGTCAGGCTTTCTCGCAAGCATCTTTTCTGCTCACCAAATTGGAGGAACTTGGTGATGCCTCCAAGTCCGATCTGGTGGAAACTACCGGCTATGCGAGCAGCAGGAAGGACGGCAGCGAACGGCTGAGCTTGATGTCCTCGCTGACTTGGAAGCGGACCGCCGTGACCAGAAGACACTGATGGTTCAGGGCAGCCCCAAGTTCGTTCTTAACGAGGGACGCCAAAAGCTAAACGGAAACGTTGGCTATGCTGTCATCGAAGCGAATATCAACGAATTGCTGCGTTCGCCGATTGCCGGTGCGGCCAATTGGTGTTAGCCCTGAAGCGAATGGCCGGCTCCGGGGCGAGCAAATGCCGCCCAACGAATAAGGATAAATCTTGCGCAGCCACGATCTGATCCGGTGTTGGACAAGCCCCTTGAAGCTTCTGAGCAGCCGCCTACGGTAGATACGTCCCGCCAGTTTGTTGTGTTGTCAACACTGGGGATTTAGTCTGCCGCGCAGCGGCTGCGTCCAACATCAGCCTTGAAGGCCTCGCTGTTCCGACGCATTGGTCATCTCCTCCGGATGTTGTGACCATGCGGCAGATGCGGTTCGGTACGCGATCACCTGGTCATAGGCCAGACCACCTCACTCGGCGCTCGCCGGTCCGATCTCGCCGAGGGAGCGCATCAGCGGTGTGATCGACAGCCCTTGCACGATCACCGAAAAGGCCACCACGGCGAAGGCCACTGTCACGACGGCGTCGCGGTAAGGGAGGCTGGAGGGCAGGCCCAGCGCCAGCGCCAGGGCCAGGGCGCCGCGCAGGCCACCCCAGAAGAGCACGTGCTGGTGGCTGGCCTTCACCCTCAGGGGTGAGCCCTGAAACAGGCTGCAGCAGAGATAGGTGGACAGGGCCCGCCCCACGGTCACCAGGGAGATGGCGATGCCGATCGGCAGCAACACCCGGGTGAAGTTCTGGTGGGCCTCCAACATCCCCATCAGCAGGAAGATCAGCGAATTCACCACGAAGGCGGCGTAATCCCAGAACGACTGAACCGCCTCGCGCCCCTTGGGGGAGATGGCACCCAGGGGCCCGAGGTTGCCCAGCATGATTCCGGCAGTGAGGGTGGCCAGCACCCCCGACACCTCCAGGTGCTCCGCCAGCAGGAAGGAACCGTAGGCCGCAATCGTGGTGAAGGTGATCTCCACCAGGGGATCTTCGGTGCGGCCGGCCAGGGCGAGCAAGGCCGCTGCCACCGCCGCGCCACAAGCCACGCCCCCCACGATCGTGACCGCCAGAAACTGAGCGGTGCCCAACGGCGTGATGGCGGCGCCGGTGGCGAAGGCGATCGCGATGCCGAAGCCCACGGCGGCGGTGCTGTCGTTGAGAAGGCTCTCCGCTTCGACCAGCTCCCGCAGCCGGCCATGCACGCCCGCCTCCTTGAAGGTGGCGATCACCGACACCGGATCGGTGGCCGAGATCAGCACGCCGAACAGCAGCGATGCCGGCCAGCTCCAGTGAGCCAGGACGTGCATCCCCGCCGTGGTGATGCCGGCGGAGAGCACCACCCCCACCGTGGCCAGGGTGAGCACCACCGGCAGGTCCTTGCGCAGCGACGGCCAAGCGATGTAGATCGCCGCCTCGAAGATCAACGGCGGCAGAAAGGCATTGAAGATCAGCTCCCGCGTCAGGGCGATGTCGGGGGCGAAGGGCAGCCAGGCCAGCACGATGCCCCCCAGCACCAGGCCCACGCTGTAGGGCAGCCGCAGCCTGCGGGCCACCATGGCCACCACCGCCGCCACCAGCAGCAGCAGCTCGACCGATTCGATGGTGAGCATGGGCGTGCGGCGTCCGCTGCAGTCCATTAAGTCTGGAAGCTGGCGGCCGTCAGCGTCAGCGCGGCGAATGAGGTGGGCTGCTGGGTGATCAGGCCAGGACATCCATGGTGGCCTCAACGCCTTCGAAGCCCTGTTGGACCTTTGCCCTTGCAGCAGCTTCAGGGCGATCTGCTCAGGGGTGTGGCGCTTGCGTTCATGAGATTTCTCCGGGCCAAGCCTGGCTGGCAGGGCAGCTCCCCTGAGGACTGGGTCAGGTTTTGGGATCCACGTCAAGCGCGCTGCATCGCCAAGGAGCTTCACAAGCTGTTACATTTGTTCAAGAACACCGTTACACACATGACTGATTCCGCTTCCGCTTCCCGCTTTGGGTTTGTCGCCTTTGCCGAAACCTGGAATGGCCGCCTCGCCATGCTCGGCTTCGTGATCGGCCTGGGCACCGAGCTGCTCACCGGTCAGGGCATCCTTTCCCAGATCGGGCTGGGCTGATCGCCATGAGCACCGACTACACCGCAGCTACCGCCGCCGTCATCGCCCTTGTGGTTGTTCTGACCGGCATGGTGACCTTCCTGCTCAGCCGTCCCAGCGATCTGGCCCAGAAAACCCGATGACCGCCGCCCTCACCATCGTTTTGTTCAGCACCTGGCTGGCTGCTGCCCTGCTGCAGCCAGATCCCGCGGACTGACGACCAGCCCACGTCCACTCACTACAGGAACCGATGACCAACACTCCACTTAACGTGCCCAGCGCCCAGGAGCCCACTGAACAGCAGATCCACATGGATCAGCTCAAGCGCGCTGAGCTCTTCAATGGCCGCGCCGCCATGCTCGGCATTGTGATCGGCATTGTCGTCGAGGGGCTGACGGGCTTCGGGATTGCCCACCAGATCGGCCTTGGCGCCCTCGTGGATGGCTACGCCGCCTGCCGCACCCAGTATCTGCCGTTCTGTTTCTGATCCACAGGTCCAAGTGCGGATCACTTCAAACCCCTGAGCCCTGCCTGAGGGTGAAACGGATGGGGTGAATTCCTATGTCTCATCGCACCGACGGTAACCACCCGCTTCATCAGCCCCACAGGTTCAGCCCTCCAGCTGAATAGCCATGGGCATTCGCAGCAGTCGCAGACCATTGGCGATCACGATCAGGCTGGTGCCCATGTCCGCGAAGACTGCCATCCACATCGTGGCGTTTCCAGCCAGGGTGAGCACCAGGAAGAGGGCTTTGATTCCCAGCGCCAACGCGATGTTCTGGCGCAGGATTCGAAAGGTGCGGCGCGAAAGGGCGATGGTTTCCGGCACGCACATCAGATCGTCGTTCATGATCACCACATCAGCCGCTTCCATGGCGATGTGGGTGCCGGCGGCCCCCATCGCAAAACCGATGTTCGCCTGAGCCAGAGCCGGCGCATCGTTGATCCCATCGCCGGCCATGGACGTGGATCCATAGCGGGACTGCAGGTCGGACACCACCTCGAGCTTCTCCTGGGGCAGCAGGTTGCTCTTCACCTGATGGATCCCTGCCTGGGCCGCAATCGCAGAGGCTGTGGCGGCGTTGTCACCCGTGAGCATCACCGGGGTGACGCCCAGGGCCCGAAGGGCTTCCATCGCGGCCAATGAGCTGGGCCGCACGGTGTCGGCGACGGCGATCAGGGCGAGCACGCCGTTGTCATCGGCCAGCAGGCTGAGCGAGCGGCCCATGTGCTCGTGAGCTTCCATCGTGGCTTCCAGCGCGCTCGAGCAGAGCCCCAGCTCCTCGATCCAGCGGTGATTCGCCAGCATCAGAGGCCGCCCCGAGATCAGGCCGCGCACACCCCGGCCCGGCAGGGCCTCGAAGCCCTTCACGTTCAGACGCTCGCCATCAAGGCCTGCAGCAACGGCCCGCGAGACGGGATGGTCGGAGCGCTCCGCCAGGCTGCTGGCCAGTTGTTGCAGCCCAGCGGCATCGCCGCCCTCCTGCAGGGGGAGGAAGGCCACCAGTTTCGGCTTGCCCAGGGTGATCGTGCCGGTCTTGTCGAGCGCCAACACCTTGATCTTGCGGGCCTCCTCAAGGTAGAGACCACCCTTGATGATGATGCCGCGCCGTGCGGCGGTGGCCAAGCCGCTCACCACCGTGACCGGGGTGGCGATCACCAGTGCACAGGGGCAGGCGATCACCAGCAGCACCAAGGCCTTGTAGATCGCCTGCAGAGGCGTGAACCCCAGCCAGGGGGGCGCCAGCAGGGCAACAGCCAGGGCGACCACGAAAACTGCGGGTGTGTAGCGCGCTGCGAAGCGATCGACGAAGCGCTGGATCGGCGCGCGGGACGCCTGGGCTTCCTCCACGGCCTGAATGATCCGCGCCAGGGTGCTCTGTGAGGCGGGCGCCGTCACGCGGATCTGGAGCTCGCCGCTCTGATTGATCGTGCCCGCGAAGACTTCATCACCACGGCTCTTGTCCACCGGCAGGCTTTCGCCGGTGATCGGGGCCTGATCGATCGCGCTCTCGCCGCTGAGCACGGTGCCATCGAGCGGCAGCCGTTCGCCCGGGCGGACGCGCACCACATCGCCGATCACCGCGGCACTGACGCTGACTCTCCGCCAACGGTCATCCTGCTGGAGGATCTCCGCCTCGTCGGGGGCCATCGCCATCAGGCTGGTGATCGCCTGGCGAGCCCGATCCACCGCCCGCGCTTCGATCGCCTCAGCTACGGAATACAGCGCCATCACCATGGCGGCTTCCGGCCAGCGACCGATCAGGAAGGCGCCCGTCACCGCCACGCTCATCAGGGCGTTGATGTTGAGCCGGCCTTGGCGCAGAGCGGCCAGGCCCTTGCGAAACACGGAGAAGCCCGCCAGAGCAATCGCGGCGATGGCGATCACGATCTCCGGCAGTTCGTGGCCCGGGAAGACTGGAACGATCAGATGCAGGAGCTCCGCCGTGATCGCCAGCGCCAGGGAGCTCCCCAGGCGGAGCCGTTCGCGTCGCCGCTCGGCGCGGGTCTGGGCCGCAGACGGCCGGTGATCGGGGCTGATCGGCTCCGGGCTGAATCCAAGCCGGCGGATCGCAGCAAGGGCGGAACTCAGTGCGGCCGCTTCGGCATCGATTGCCAGAACGCGCTCGGCGAGCCGGAACTTCAGGCCGCGGATTCCGTCGAGGCCTGAGAGGGCTTGGCGAATCTCGGCTTCCTCCGTGGCGCAATCCATCGCGCTGATCCGAATCAGCACTTCCGTGCCGCTGGCCTGCTGCGGCTTCGTGGGGGGTGGTTTCGTGCGCTGGCTCTAGCGGTGGTTCGTGTCCTGAAGCTAGCGAGAGGCGATCATCACGCAATCGGCAACACAACTTCATCTATGAATGTGTCTGTTGTTCTCCACACCCGGCCTTCCATTGGCACGGATGGGGAAGGCGGCGTGAGTAGACCGGAGAACCAGGGATTCTCATTCATGTTGCACACAATCCCGTTGCTGGCCGCTACCTGTCTGGCGGGATTCACGGTGCTGCAACTGCTGTTCAGCACCGGGTCATGGTGATCAGCTAATGGCTGGTTCGCGATGCAAAGCTTCGTGTGGTTCTGGCTGAAGCAGTGGATCCGGTTGCGCTATTCATCGGTTCCCTCCATTCATCCTGATCGCCTGCAAAAGATTCTGGCGATGCAGCAGACTGGCGAGTGGTTGATTCTCGACGCCCGCACGGCCGCCGAATTCAACGTGAGTTGCCTCCCAGGCGCGGTGCCTATCGGGGATGGAGAGGAGATTCCGCTCTCAGGCCCGCTGGGCAAAGCCTCGAGGGAGCGGCCGATCCTGGTGTGCTGTGCGGTGGGGGTGCGCAGTGCTGCCGTGGTGAACCGGCTGCGGGATCGGGGCTTCCGCAAGGCCGTGAATCTGGAGGGAGGGCTGTTTGAATGGGTGAATCAAGGGCATCAGCTGGTGCATGAGGGCCAACCCACCACGCTTGTGCATCCGTTCAATCGCTTCTGGGGTCTGCTCCTGAAGCCGCACCGATGAGAGGCACTGGCATGGCGCCACTGTCGATCATCATTCCCACCCTGAACGAGGCCGCCAGCCTGGGACGCACGCTGGCGAATGTGCATGCCCTCGATCCACCGGCCCTCGAAGTGCTGGTGGTAGATGGCGGCAGCTGCGACGCCACCCGGGCGATCGCCACCGCGGCGGGTGTGGAGGTCTTCCCCTGCGAATCAGCGGGCCGGGCGATCCAGATGAATGCAGGCGCGCGGCAGGCCCGCGGCAGCCTGCTCTGCTTTCTGCATGCCGACACCCTCGTTCCCACCGATCTGGTGGCGATCGCGGAGCGGGTGCTGGAGGACCGGGCCATCGCCGGGGCGGGCTTCGTGTCGCTGATGAGTGGCGAAGACACCACCCGTTGGGGGATTTCGGCCCTGAACCTGCTCAAGACCCATCTGGCGCCATTGCTGTTTCGCCCACACCTGTATTGGCGCGGACTGCGTCTGCTGTTCGGCGATCAGGTGATGATCTGTCGCCGGCAAACCTTCTGGGAGGTCGGTGGCTTCAACGAAGCTCTGCCGATCCTGGAGGACGGCGATCTCTGCCTGCGGCTGCTGAAGCAGGGACGCATCCGGCTGATCAACCGGGTGGTGATCAGTTCCGACCGGCGGGTGCAGCGCTGGGGCGCCGGCAAGGCCGCTGCGATCTATCTCTCCATCGGCGTGCTCTGGGGTCTGGGCATGCCACCAGCGCCCCTGAAGCGCCTCTACGAGGACATCCGCTGATTCAGGCTCCAGTCGTAGGGCAGAAACGCGACCCGGGGTTGATGATCCGGTACCGAAACGCCGCTCAGGCGGGGGAGGATGTAGTCGGGCAGGGAAGGCGCCACCGCCAGGAAATCAGCCTTGTACCACCGGAAGATCTTGCTGCAGTACAGAACGCCCCTCTCAGCATCGAATCGCACCTTGGCGCGGTTGTTGATGAAGCGGGTCACATCCTGCTCCAATTGCTCTTCCACCCGCTCCGGCGTGTAGGCCTCATGGCGCAGCAGCGGACAACCCAACGAGGCACAGACGATCGCGAAGTGGATGCGGGGATCACCAGTGCGCTGGCGCAGCATCCTGTTTTCGATCTGCGCCAGGCTGAATAACTCATTGCCAAGGCGATGCACGCGCCGCTGGAAGAAGCGCAAGAACGCGATCCAGTTCGGAAGGCCGATCAAGGTGGGGCGGATCGACACGATTGGATAGGCCGAGAGCACCGCCTGGATTGTGAAAGCGTTGTAGAGGTTGATCCAGTGGGCGATGTGATCCTGGCGGCCGTGGGTATCAGCAGATTGCCTGGCCAGCCAGCGGATGAGGGTCTCGGGGTGGTGGGTTCTCCAGGCTTCGTAATCCACCCGGCCGTCCCGGTCCACGTAGTGCTGGAGCAGATGATTCCAGGCGGGCAGGTCGTTCATGGTTCGGCAAGAGCCCCCGCTTCTTGATCCCAGTGTCATTGAACCAATGATGGATCTGGCCAGTCCAGCAAGTCATAGTGGATGGGGCTTTCACCGCCGTGCTGAGCTCTTGAATGGTCGCCTGGCCATGTTGGGTTTTGCGATCGGAGTGGCATTGGAGCTCCTCTCAGGCCAGGGGATTCTCCATCAGCTGGGTTTTGCTGCCCTCCTTCATGGTGGTTGATCCCCAAAGTCGGAGATCGTGCATGGGAACCGTGCTTAGCTCGGGGATGAGCTCACCTGGGCTGGTGCCCTGCATGAGCTGAGTCAGTACGGATGCGGCAGAGTTGGGGGTAGGCATGGCCTGTCTGGTTTGAGATGGCCCGTCAGACCCACCTCCGGTGGAACTGGTCCACCGAATTTCTACCACTCCGAGGGACTGTACTTGAATTCATCGGTCCTAGGATGGAATTACTTCGAGAAAGGGGCCTAATGGCCACCTGCGACATACCGGCTGCATCTGCGACCACTCCGAACAAAGACGCCATGCATCAATTCAAAAAACTCTTGCAGCGAGATCACAGCTTTGCCATTACCTTGCTTGCCACGTCCACCACAGAATGAAGGGAAGAAGTACTCCTCAGCTCATATCGATACCTTCGATGGAATCAAGTTCTGTCGCCAGAGCGATATCAGCGCGGGTGAGCCCCTCAGGCTGGTGGGTGTAGGTGATCGCTTCCGCATATCCCCAGCCCAGCTTGAAGTCGGCATGGTGGCCCTGTTTCTCACAAATGGCGCCAGCGTGACGGACCCAGTCGAGGGCTGAGATGAAGTCCTGAAAAGTCCAGGCTTTGTGCAAGTGATGGCCATCGACCAAATCCCAGCCTGTGAGTACGCCAAGGGACTCTTTGATCTCATCTGGTGTCAGGTTGGCAACAACATCCTCGGCAGGGCTGTCGACCATATCGGATAATGTCATAATCAGTTCGATCAGATTGGACTATGAGATTCTAGCGATGGAGAGACCGACTGAAGACTTTTTCCTGGTTGCTCAAGATGCAATCAAGGCGCTGATCTACAGCACATCAGGTGTTCAGGCCTGTGCGATCAGCCCTCTAAAACCAGCATGCTGTAACGGAAGGCAACAGATTTGATCAAGTTCGCTTGACTCGGGTTTTGACTTCAATCATCAACATCGTCATCCCTTCAATGAAAACTCAGTACTATTCCGCCTGCAGCCTGGATGGTTTCATCGCCAGCAAGGACAACTCCCTGGACTGGCTGCTTCAGTTTGGAGAAGCAGAAGGTACAGGCTACAAAGATTTTCTTTCTGAGGTTGGTGCGATCGTCATGGGCTCAACCACCTACCAGTGGTTGTTGGATCATCACATCAAAGCAGGAACAACAGAAGAAAAGCCCTGGCTCTATCAACAGCCCACGTGGGTCTTCTCGAGCCGAAAGCTACCCACCGTGCGAGATGCAGATCTGCGCTTCGTGTCTGGCGAGGTCTCTACCGTGCACCAGCAGATGGTGGACGCAGCTCTGGGGAAGAATATCTGGGTTGCAGGAGGGGGCGAGTTGGCCGGACAGTTCTTTGATGCTGGCCTGCTTGATGAACTGATCATTCAGGTGGCCTCGGTGACGTTGGGTCAGGGCTCGCCGCTCCTCCCGCGGCGGATCGCCTTTCCACCCCTGAGGCTCACCTCAGCGCAGGCCTTGGGAGAGGCCTTTGCTGAGCTCCACTACGAGGTACCACGGCAACCCCAGGCGTCGAGTCCCGCCTAGATCTTGAGGTTATTGTTATCTCTTAAGGAATTGTCAAGGTTTAAACGGATCTGTGAGTAAAAGCCTATGTGAGCAGGCCCTGGCGGAGGGCAATTCTGCATCATCGACCGGAATTTATTGGCAAGGGTGATTACCATGGAGAGAAAGGCTTCAGGGTCCGGCTGATGGCTTCAAACAAGCAACAATCGATCCAACGCTTTGCCACTGCTTCGATCTGACTGTTGAAGCACGGCGGATTCGTTTCAGTTGTGAACTCAGCTGACTGGATCAGGCATTGGCGCTACCCCAACGACATGATGCTGGCAGTGCCTTGACCGTCCTTCATGGTGGTTGATCCCCAAAGACTGAGTCCGTACCTGGGGATCGGGCCTGAGGATCCAACCGGTGTTGCAACGGGCCTCGAGATGGCGTCCGAAGCTCGCCACTGCCGCTGGATCGCAGGGAACGATGTGTTCCCCCTCCCTCTCGTCGCAATCAGAAAACCACTCCATCAGAAAGGAGTGCCTCTCGCCAGACAGGTCACAACGTCCTGAACATCAGGGGTTTATGGCATCGAACTTGGCAGCCAGGACGGCATCGGCTCGCGTCAGGCCATCGGCTTTGTGGGTGTAGATGTCGATTTCCACGTAGCCCCAACCCACCCGAAAGTCACCGTGGTGTCCCTGGTCTTCACAGATGGCGCCGGCATGATTCAGCCAGGCCAATGCCGCACTGAAGTCGGGGAAGCTGAGGCGCCTGTGAAGGTGGTGGCCTTCAATCACTTTCCAACCCGGCAGCTCAGCCTGCAAGGTGGCCAGGTCATTTGCTTCAAGTGTGGGGCCACCGTCTTGGCAAGGTAGACAGGCTTCATCGCTTAGGGCCATTGGGTTGACATCCAACAAGGATGCTTTCATCGTGCCGCACGACTGGTGCGACCGCACAGGGGATAACCCTACCCACTGGAAGAAATCCCCTACGAGGAGCCCGACCAGGCAGGATTCGCAGTCTGCTGTGGATAATACCTACTGCCACAGATTCTACATCATGTTCTCTCATCGTAGGCGGGTGGATATCCAGTAACTACATCTTGTAAAGCAACGCACCTGTAGACCGAAAGCGCGGCAACGCTTAAGGGATGAGCAAACGTTAACGAGGAGAAGACCATGCGCGGGTTCAATGGTGACTCCCTCCGCAGACTTGGATCCACAGCCCTTCGGCTCGCGGGAGCAGAGCTTGTCTTGAGCGTGCCTTCCGTAGCGATGCCGGCGGCTCAAAACGGCAGGCCAGCAGCCTAGCTTGGCAATTAATCCCATTCGGTGGACTAGACATCATGACATCAACAAGAGGTTATGAATTCCGCTGCACTCTCACCTACGGAGATATCTATGGGCAGATCCTTGTGTGGTTGCTGGTGATCTTCCTGAGCCTCGCTGCGGGCCTGGCGTTGATGGGTGCTACCCATCCCCTGGCTGGCATCGTGTTGATAGGGCTGATTTTCGTGCTGTCTTTGCCATTTCTGATGTTTGCCTTCGTGACCACCTTGTTCAGTCACATCGCTCTTGATGAGCAGTCTTAATTGCTGGCGTATTCACGCAGCAGGTCCTGCAGGCGTGCCTGGAATTTGTCCTCAGGCAGGCCGCCGGCGATTTCGCCATGGATGCTAAAGTCCCCCTCAGGATTGCTTACCAACAGATAGGTAGGCAACCCCAGATTGTGCTTGAGGGGATAGCGATGCAGCAATACCTTGCGGTATCGCCCGTAGATCATTGGGTTTTTCATGTCGACATCCATAAAAGTCAATCCCAGCCCATCGGCTACTCTGGAGTCGAAGGTAGCCATCCGCTGGCAGATTGAGCAGTCATGGGTGCCGTACTTCAGCAGGGTGAGCATGTCCATCTCCTTCGCGTTGACTGATCACTAGCTTAACTGTGGTTCACCACTTGGTTGATCATGCCTGCAGCTGAGAGTGTCGCTGCTGAGGGGTGAGACCACCAGCGGTTGCGGATCCGATGTCTGCCAGCCGATCATGTCGGTCCATCCCGCCCGGATGGGTTTGATGTAGTCGAAGAACAAGCGAAAAGGGCGGCGCTGACGGCACCCTGAAACCAGCACAGCCTGATCGTCTGGTCAGCTCGTGGAGCAGGCTCTGAAACCAGTGCCGTCTTGACTGACTCACCGCTCAGGGAGGCTGAATTAACGTCGACCTCCTGGGCCCTTCTCACCTCCGCCTTCGGGTGGCACCTTTGCGCATCAGCCTTCTCGTGACCGTAGGTGGCACCTGCGGTCCGCTTCGGCTTGAGCACCTCCTCTGGCAAGACCAGCCCGCCTCGATACCCCTGCTCATACCAGAGAACAGGCGCCTGCTCGGGGCTGTACTCCCAGGTCTTGAGGACGCTGCCGAATTCCAGACCCTTGGATTTGTGGGCCGTGGTCAGGGCCATCACATCGGCCGTGAGCGAACTGACGGCCATCCGCTTGATCCCGGCGATCTCCTCGGGAATGCCCTGCCAGTGGTCGTGACGGTCGATCAGATGGCACCAGGCCTTGAGATCCCGCACGTCCTGCTCTTCTGCGTAGGACTACAGCTCCCCGTAACCCTTGAAGCCAGCGAGAAAGCCATCACCGATCAGGGAGTGCTCGCCGCGCTTGAGGTGGTACAGATCCAGCAGCTGCTGGAGCCGGTGTCCATCGATTCCACCGCACCAATACGTCCGCTTCCCATGGTGGGCAAGCGCGAGCGCCTGCTTGTAGATGGTGGCGCTACCACGTGCGATGAATGCAGAGGTGTCAGGTGCCGGTGTTGTCCGGAGACCCCTGAGTTGGCGTGATTCACCTTTCAAGGCGAGCAGGTGGTGGGACAGGGCTCAGGCTTCCAGCAGGCTGCGGAGCATCCAGGCGGTCTTTTCATGCACCCGCAGCCGCTGGGTGAGCAGGTCGGAAGTGGGTTCGTCTCCGGCCTCCATCGCAAGCGGGAAGAGGCTGCGGGCGGTACGGGCCACAGCCTCATGGCCCATGACCAGCTCACGCACCATTTCGAATGCGCCGGGCTGCCCCTCTGTTTCCGGGATTGAGGAAAGCTCTGCAAAGCGAGCTCCGCCATACGGGGCTGGGAAGCCCAGGGCCCGGATACGTTCGGCAATCACGTCAAGTGCCGTCCAGAGCTCGGTGTACTGGTCCATGAACATCAGGTGAAGCGTGTTGAACATCGGCCCGGTCACGTTCCAGTGAAAGCCGTGGGTCTTGCCATAGAGCACGTAGCTGTCAGCCAGGAAGCGGCCCAGCCCCTCTGCGATCCTCTGGCGCTGGCCAGAAGGGATGCCGATGTCGATGGAAGTGGCAGTTGCAGTGGCAGTGGCAGTTGTCAAGGGTCGTTGGGCGATGGATAACCCAACCTATGCAGCACCAACCAAGGTGAAGCCATGATGTTCCGCGGGTTTTAAGGACATGTCAGGAAGGGTCCCGCCAAGGCCAATGGGACAGTCCATCAATGACCACTCCCGCTTCTAGCGGTCAACGATTCATGGCGCAGCAGAACCAGGAGGCCGCTGAGCTCTGCCTGGAGCCAGCCAGCTGGAGAAAAGAACGAGCCACTGGGAGACAGTGTTCCAACCGAGGTCTTCTACAGGCGGCAGGGGCTATTGATCAGCATCTCAGGAGCAACGTTGGCTCGACCCTCAAAGTTGATGATGAAATCCCCGCCCATTCGGTGCCTGCCGGCAAGGTCTTGATCATCTTCATCTTACTTGAAGAAATAAGCCGTGAAAACGCAGGTTTCACGTGAATACGCTGATACCTTGCATGAAATCCTAGAAGCGCCTTCTAGAAGAACTAGTATGCCAAAGAGGCAATAATATGCAGAATATTCAAAAGGGACGAGTCAAAGTCTTTTTTGAGGGCTTATGCCTGTAATTCAACCAAACAGGATCGCTGTAGGCAATGGCCTAAGCGACTATTTCCGCCTAATCAAGCGGATTCCTCTTCTGGCTCCTGACGAAGAACTGCACCTGGCCGGAATCGTGCAGGAGTGGCTCAACGATCCCAATCCGTCGAAAGCTCTGCTGCGAAGGGGCGCCAGGGCCAAGAGTCGGATGGTATCGGCCAACCTCAGGTTGGTGGTGCAGATCTGCCTCAGATACAAGAATCGGATCGGGTCCCTCCAGATGGAGATGCTTGACCTTCTGCAGTCAGGCAATCTTGGATTGATCCGAGCCGTCGAACGGTACGATCCCAAACGCGGCTACAAGTTTTCCACCTATGCCTTCTGGTGGATTCGCGAGGCGGTTACACGTGCTATGAGTGAAAACGGCAACGGCATTAAGATCCCAAGGACGATTCTCAACCTGGCCTACCGTGCCGATCTTCTCCAAGCCTCATCCGACCAGGCCCTCTCGACCCGCGAGGTCGCATGTCGTCTCGGAGAATCAGAAAAGCGTCTGGTGAATTCGATCCGCATCGTACGAGAGTGTCGTACGACATCACTCGATAAGCCAGTGGGCGCGATGAGCGAGGACACAAACCTGATCGATTTGATCGGAGATGAGCAGGTAATGACCGTAGACGACGACTACAAGTGGCTATATGAACATGTTCAGGCTCTAAACTCACGTGAGCGTCACGTGCTTCAGCTTCGCTATGGCGATGAGAAGAGCCGTTCATACGCCGAAGTTGGCGGTTCCATGGGCGTGACAAAGGATCGAGCGCAGAGTCTCGAACGAGGAGCCCTACGCAAGCTCCGCCGTCGACTCACTCCCGTACTCAATCCCTGCAAGGCCTGAACCTCTGAGATGATGTGTTTGAGAGGTCTGATCGTCATCCCGCACTCGCCTTGACCTTGCGGCGCGTGAGACCTTGAAATCCCGCCGCCGGGTAGGAGCGAGGCCAATGCGGAAGTTCAACCCTGTGCCTCGCCTGTCCAAGCAGCCAACAGTTCCAAGATCTTCTACAGCATGAACTCCATGACAGCCGTCATGCCAATGGTTGTCATGGGTGCGATTTTACGAGTACTGGCCTGTGATTCCTGCTTCGCTCATTATATTCTCAACTTCCATTTCGAGGAGAATAGCTGGGACGTTTTAGCACTACTCAATCTCTCTCAGCTTTTCGCCTCAAAGCTTGCCCAAAATCACGATCAAGTCTTGCCCTCACAGCCAGGGCCGGGGTGTCACCGCCCGTCCCAAGCGGTGGTTCGGCTCCACCGAGTTGGATTGGCCCGACGGGCCTTCTCCTAGACATCGGCTCGTTGCTTACAGATTGCTTTGGCGGTACCGCAGGCTCTTCCACCTCAAGGGCCCGGATGCCTCAGGCCAGGGCTTTGAGTCACCCTCAAGGAGCGCCAGGAGAAGGCGGTGGAGGCGGCTTCGGCGGAGGGCTGAAGTCACTTCTCTCGATGAGGCGTTCGTGACTTGAGGCCAAGGGCGGCAACTGAGTGTGATGGGTGTCCGTCTGAGCCGCTCCACGATGGAAGACGCGGCTCCGTGGAGCAGCCCATTGAGCAGTGACCCTGGCTCAACGATGAGGTGCACCAGCGCGGTTGGCGTATAATTTCCTTAGCTTGGGTACAGCCGGACGCTCGCAACTCTCATGAGCATGAAGAAATGCCCATCGCCCGTCGAGTCGATCGAGGAGATGCAGACCGATCTTCCCTACGACGAACCGATTGACAAGAAAGACTACAAACGTGACCTCGAAAAGCTCCAGATCGAACTGCTCAAGGCGCAGCGTCACATCAAGGCTGTCGGAGAGCGCGTGGTTCTCCTGTTCGAAGGTCGCGATGCGGCGGGCAAGGGTGGATCGATCAAGCGCTTCCGCCAACACCTGAACCCTCGCGGTAGTGAACATGTGGCGCTGGCGAAACCCAACGATGCCGAAGCAACCCAGTGGTACTTCCAGCGCTACGTCCCGCACCTGCCAGCGGCCGGCGAAATCACGATGTTCGACAGGTCGTGGTACAACCGGGCCGGCGTCGAGAAGGTGATGGGCTTCTGCACACCGCAGGAGCACGCCCTGTTCCTCCGCCAGGTTCCCGCCTTCGAACAGTCACTCGTCAGCAGTGGGATCCTGCTCTTCAAGATGTGGTTCACCGTGTCGCAGGCCCGCCAGAAACATCGTTTCGACGACCGGCGCGAGGATCTGCTCAAGCAGTGGAAGATCTCGCCCATCGACGAGGTGAGCGTGGAGAAGTACGACGCATACACCAAAGCTCGCAACGAGATGCTCCTCGCCACCGACACCCTCGTGGCGCCATGGACGATCGTCAACTCGAACGAGAAGAGGCGGGCCCGTCTCGGCGCCATCCGCAGCGTGCTCCACGCACTGGACTACGAGCACAAGGACCACGACGTCGTCGGTGAGCCCGATCCACGGGTCGTGCGCACGGCCCAGTCGTTGTTCATCGACAATTGAGTGGTCGCCTCGCGTCGGGATGACGCCACCGTCAAGGCCAAAGAGGTGACAGCTGAGACGATCGCGATCGCTGCAAGATCAATCCCTTGGCGGCACTGACTCACTTGTTCTTGGCCAGCCGCCAACTGCTGCTGACAAGCTGAACAAGGGTTCAGTTTACCAGTTGGGCACCAATAAGTCAGGCACCGATAAGGCCAACAAAGCAGGGCAGTTTCATGCCGAAATCAGCAGTGAGTGACTGATTGAGTTGTGATGTCAACAGATGTGCTCATTTTTGATATTGTGCCGCTGCTGGTACCTACCCGGACGACATTGTCCAGAGCTTCCCTAGGCTTAAAATCATCACTGGATTGAAATCAAGAAATCGCTCCACAAGACTCCTTCCCAGTTAGAACTGGCAACATCTTTGTAATCCAATCCACACAAGCGGCCATGGCGCAGCCTTAAACTGGGGGTCATCCTGACAAGTAGCGAATGCTGGCTTTTGTTCTGGCCTCCTCCTTGAACGCATCCGTGGCCAAAGCCAATCCCCCAGGCTCCCCCTGCAGCATCACTCAGGAGGTGGTCGGGACGGCGCCTTCGGACATTGTCCAGAAAATGTTTGCTCAGCACTTCGACGCGCCATTGAACCGTGTTGATTGCCGAGACGATGGGCTCTGCTATCAGAAGTGGGGCAAAGATTGCAAGAAATCCAACCTCTGACTGGTCGGCGTGACTGGGGCGCAGGCTGACCCATAAAAGGCACCCACCTCAGTCGGCCACTGGTCTATCCGCCTGGGAACGACAGCAGATCCTGGCGTCCTCTGCACCAGATCACTCAGCGATCACCGGGGTGTGAGACGCCTGTGGCACTCATCAGTGCAGCTGCTTCTCCACCTTGGCCACCCGCGCCGTCTACTCATTCACCGGCTTCCCGGGCACGGCTGAGCGCCATCTCTACCTCCACCACGACGGCTACCCCACCGGGGCGGCCTGGCGCTTCGCCACCGCGCTGCGTCACAGCCACGAGGCCTCAGCCTTCCTCGCTTCCTTCCTGAGCACCCAGCCCAGGGCGGAGGCACTCACCAGCGCTGAGCATTCCGCCGATGCCGAGTACCGCTACCAGGTGCTGCTGCTGGAGAGCACCGAGTCCCGCCTGCAGGTGGCGTGCTGGCGACGGCTTCCGGGGGACTCCAGCTGGCAGCCCCGATGCGGACCCATGGCCCTGGCGGTGTTTATCCAGCGTTTCCTGCCCGGGGAGCTGCCCTGATCAGGCCAAGCGGGCGCTCACAGCGCCTCAACCCCTCGGCGCAATCACCCCGCATCAGCAAGCCCGAGCCGCCCCAGATCAACCGCTGCGGCAGATCGAGCGCGCCCGCGCCCAGCTCCCGCAGCGGCTCAAAGCCCAGCCGGCGGAAGTAGCGAACCAGGCGGCGGTGCTGGTGCTCGTCGTCGCGGATGGCCAGCAGCGAGGCGCGGCGGCAGGGGGTGTGCTCCAGCGCCCAGGCGAAGGTGGCGGCCCAGATCAGCGGACCCACCAGGGCAGCGGCCGGCTCGCCGCGCGGCACCTGGATGCGCAGGGTGTCGAGATGGAGGCCGCCCGGCCGAGGAATCGCCCAGCCCTTGAGATCTCCCAGCAGCTGGGGGCCGCCCTCGGGGCCACGGCGGGCCACCCCCACCCGCAGCCCCCGCAGCACCGCGGGCCCGCTCAGCTGCAGGCGCAGCAGCAGCCCCCGCGCCGCGCCCCATGCCTCCAGTTCCGCCAGGGTGCTCATGCGGGGAACGGCTCCCAGGCCAACACCGCCGCCAGCGGCAGCGGCCCCCGGATGTGGGGGAACAGCTCAACGCTGCCGGGGGCCGGCTCCTCCACCACGGCGATGCCGGCGGCCGCCAGGCGCCCGGCATCGATCGTGAGCAGCAGCACCTCGGCCGCATCGGCGTAAAAGCGCTGGTGGGTGGCGGCGAGCTGATGGCTGTGGCTGGCGTGGATGAAGCCCACCTCCTCCAGGCTCAGGCCGCGGCTGGAGCGGCGGTAGACCCCCTCGCTCCTGGCGACGCGCCATTCCGGGGCCAGGGCCAGGTGATACAGCCAGCGCGGCGAGCGCCAGGCCGCTCGCGGGGCCCAGGGCGGGGCCATCACCGCCGAGAGCTCTGGGCTGACCAGGAACCGCCCCAGCCAGGCCTGCACCGCAGTCAGACCTGGCGCGGCATCGAACCTCTCCGGATCCGCCAGGCGGAACTGGCGCACGAACGGCAGCAGGGCCAGATCAGCCAGGGAGGGGCGATCACCCAGCTGGGGCAGCTTCTCATTCCACGCGCGCAGGATCGTCAGGGCCGCCGCCCGGTGCTCCTCGGGGTCGGCACCGGGGTGGCGGTTGGCGTACTTGAAGCGGTCGAGGTGGTGCTTGAAGGGACCGTCGTTGCTGGCGATCAACGCCTCGATCATGGCCCGCTGGGCCGCGTGGCCCGGTGTGTCGGCCCGCCGCCGCAGATCGCCGGGGTCGTGGTGCTCCAGGGCCCAGAGCATCACCGCCAGGCTCTGGTCGATCACGGAGCCAGCTCCATGGCTCTGCCCTGCTGAGGTGCCATCGGCTGGCAGCACCAGCACCGGCACCGTGCCCTTCGCGGAGGCCTCCAGCAATTCGGGGGGCTTGGCCTTCAAGTTCACCTCCCGCAGCTCCAGGTCACGGCCGGGCCGCACCCCCGCCGCCGCCATGGCCAGCCGGGCCCGGATCGCATAGGGGCAGCGGCGGAAGCTGTAGAGGATCGGCTGATCTGCCATGGGCCCCTACAGCACCCCCTGCTCGATCTCCTCGAGGTACAGGAACTCGGGAGACTTCACCCCCGCCCGCTCGCGAATCGCCACCAGCTCCTCGGATTCGAAGAAGGCGCGGGCCCGCTCCAGAGAACTCCAGGCGGAGAAATGGACCACCGTGTCTGTGGCGTCATCGAAGCGCAGCAGCTGGTAGCTGATCTCCCCGGCGGCCTTGCGCATCCCTGCAGCCTGATCGAACACCGCTTTCCAGGCGCCGTAGTCGGCAACGGCATGGATGATCAGCACATGGGACAGGGACCTGGGCGCCAGGTCGGGCTCCACCCAGCCGCGGCGGGCTTCCACCGACCACAGCCGCTCCGGCGAGTAGGCCTCCAGGGGCGAGGCCGGATCCGCCAGGTGGGAGGCCAGCAGCAGCTCCAGTGACTTCGGCAGCGGCAGCTCCTGATGGCGCGCCTGGTGAGCGGCCACCGCCCGCAGGAACCAGCGGGTGAGGGTCTCGTGGTAACCGGAGCTGTCGCTGTTCGGGGTGCCGGTGGCCTCGTTGTAGGCCCGGATCCGCTCGCGCAGATGGACCAGGGCCTGGTCATGCCCCCAACGGCCCAGGCTCGCCAGCGCGACCAGCAGGTGGGCCTGATGGGTCCAATGCGGGCGGGGCAGGCTGGCGGTCTCGAACGCCTCCACGAAGGTCTCGATCAGCTCGGGCGTCGACCACGACGCCACCACAGACGGCATCAACGGATCGGCCATGGGCCCCTTCAGCTGGTGAACACCTGGGCGATGTGAGCCTGGCCCCGCCGCTCAGCCAGCTCCACCTGGCGCTGGCGTTCCACCAGCTGGGCGCGGCGCTCCGGGGTGAGGCCATCGACACAATGGCGGCAGCTCACCCCCGCCACGTAGCTCGCCAGCTCGCGGTCGCTGGGGGAGAGGGGCCGGCGACAGCCGTGGCAGAGGCTGTGCTCACCGGGCTCCAGCTGGTGATTGACGGCCACCCGCTGGTCGAACACGAAGCATTCGCCGCGCCACTGGCTGCTGGGCTCGGGCACCTGCTCCAGATAGCGCAGGATGCCGCCCTGCAGGTGGTGCACCCCGCCAAAGCCCTGCTCCAGCAGATGGGCGGTGGCCTTCTCGCAGCGGATGCCACCGGTGCAGAACAGCGCCAGGGCCAGGGGGGCGCGCTCCGCCACCAGGGGGCGCAGCACTGTGTCAACCCAGCGGGGGAAATCAGCGAAGCACTCCAGGCCCGGATCGATCGCCCCCTCGAAGCTGCCGAGCGCCACCTCATAGGCGTTGCGGGTGTCGATCACCAGGGTGCCGGGATCATCGATCAGCTGATCCCACGCCGTGGGCGCCACGTAGGTGCCCACCTGCTCACTGGGCCTGGCTTCGGGGCGGCCCAGGGTCACGATCTCGGGCTTGAGACGCACCTTCAGCCTGTGGAAGCTCGGCCGCTCACTCCAGCTCAGCTTGGCCTCCAGATCCGCCAGGCGGGGGTCGGCGCGCAGGTGCTCGAGCACTGCCGTCACCCCCTGCTCGGGGCCGGCGATCGTGCCGTTCACGCCCTCCTCCGCCAGCAGCACCGTGCCCTTCACTCCCTGGTCCGCGGCCAGTTCCAGCAGCTGCGTGCGCCAGAGCGGCAACTCGGCGGCCGTGAAGGTCACGAACTTGTAGAAGGCCGCGATCCTGGCCCTCAAGCCGCCATCTCCACACTGACTCCCGCCGCCGCCAGCAGCGCCCGGTCGGAAGCCACATCGGGGTTGCCGGTGGTGAGCAGGGTGTCGCCATAGAAGATCGAATCAGCCCCCGCCTGCAGGCAGAGGATCTGGGCCTCACGGCTGAGCTGCTCACGGCCGGCACTCAGGCGCACCCGGCTGAAGGGCATCAGGATGCGGGCGGTGGCCACCATGCGCACCAGCTCGAGCGGATCGATCGGCGGCTGTTGCTCCAGCGCTGTGCCCTCCACCGCCACCAGGGCATTGATCGGCACACTCTCGGGATGGGGATCGAGGCCGGCGAGCACCTGCAGCAGGCCGGCGCGGTCGTTGACGCTCTCCCCCAGGCCGATGATGCCGCCGCAGCAGAGGGTGATGCCCGCCTGGCGCACCCGGGCCAGGGTTTCCAGCCGCTCCTGGTAGGTGCGCGTGGTGATGATCTGCCCGTAGTGCTCGGGGCTGGTGTCGAGGTTGTGGTTGTAGGCGGTGAGGCCCGCCGCCGCCAGGCGTTCGGCCTGGGCGTCGCTGAGCATGCCGGCGGTCACGCAGGCCTCCAGCCCCAGCTCACGCACACCGCGCACCATCGCCAGCATCGCCTCGAAGGGGGCGCCGTCGCGGATGTCGCGCCAGGCCCAGCCCATGCAGAAACGGTGGGCACCGGCCGCCTGCGCCGCCCGCGCCCGCGCCAGCACCGGCTCCACCTCCAGCTCCGGCCGCCCGCTCACATCACTGCTGTTGTGCATCGACTGGGGGCAGTAGGCACAGTCTTCCTCGCAGCCGCCGGTCTTGACGCTGAGCAGGGAGGCCAGCTGCACCCGGTAGCCGGGGTTGGCGGCCCGGTGCACCCCCTGGGCCCGCCAGAGCAGCTCGATCAGCGGCATCTCCAGCAGCCCCTGGATCTCCCCGCGGCTCCAGTCGTGGCGCAGGGCAGGGGCACCAGCGGTGTGGGCGGCGGTGGCCGGGGCGGCAGCGGCTGAGGGGCGGGCGGTGGTGGTCAACGGGGCAGGGAGTGGAAGGGGAGATGGTCAGGCGCCGGGGAGAAGCAGGGGCTCAACGCCACCGAAGCGCCGCTGGCGGCCCTGGTAATCCAGCACAGCCCGCAGCAGGGCCTGTTCGTTGAAATCGGGCCAGAGCACATCGGTGATGTGGATCTCGGCGTAGGCCAGCTGCCAGAGCAGAAAATTACTGATGCGGTACTCGCCGCTGCTGCGGATCAGCAGGTCAGGGTCCACCTCACCGGCGGTGAGCAGCTGGGCCTCGAAGTGCGCTTCATCAATGGCGGCGGGATCGAGCTCACCGCGGGCCGCCTGCTGGGCCAGGCGCCGGGCCGCCTGCACCAGCTCCCGCCGGCCGCCGTAGTTGGTGCAGACGTTGAAGTGAATGCCGGTGTTGGCGGCGGTGCGGGCCTCGGCGGCGGCAATCCGCTCCTGCAGCCCCTCCGGCAGCTGCTCCAGATCGCCCAGGAAGCGGATGCGCACGCGCTCCCGCTCCAGGGCCTGCAGCTCGCGGGCGAGCACCCGCTCGAACAAGGACATCAGGAAGGTGACCTCCTCTCCGGGCCGGCTCCAGTTCTCGGTGGAGAAGGCGTAGACGGTGAGGGCACCGATGCCCCAATCGCTGCAGAGCCGCAGGGTGCGCTTGAGCGCTTCCACCCCCTCGCGGTGACCCATCATCCGCGGCAGGCGCCGCCGCCGGGCCCAGCGGCCGTTGCCATCCATGATCACGGCCACATGGGCCGGCAACCGGGCGGGATCCAGGCAGGCCGGCAACAGCTCGGAGGGCTGGGCGGAAACCTGGATCGGGTCGGTGGTCGCCGGGGAGCGACTCATGCGCGGGATTCGGGCGTGTCCTCGGCCACGGTACGTCCCGTGGGAAGCGGCACCACCGAACCGCCCACAGCCTTGGCCGGGGGTTTCGTGGAGGAGGGGGCCAGGGCAGCCGTGAGCAACTCCCGCAGACGGCTGCTGGTGATCGGCCGCTCCAACTTGCCCTGGCGGGCCAGGGAGAGGGTGCCGGTCTCCTCGGAGACCACGATGCAGAGGCAGCGATCGAAGCGCTCGGTGATGCCCAGGGCCGCCAGGTGGCGGGTGCCGTAGCGGGTGATGCCCTGGCGCGAGAGCGGCAGGATCACCCCTGCCGAGAGGATCCGGCTGCCGCGCACCAGCAGGGCCCCATCGTGCAGAGGGGTGTCGGCGGCGAACAGGTTCAGCAGCAGATCCACCGAGAGCATGGCGTCGAGCTCGATGCCGGGGTTGAGGAAATCCTCAGGGCGCAGATCACTGCCCAGATCCACCAGGATCAAAGCGCCGCGGCGGCCCTGGGAGAGGCGACCCGACGCTTCGGTGAGCATCGCCACCGCCCCCGACATCTCCTGATCGACGCCCTGGTTGCCCAGCAGCACGTCGAGGCGGCCGGTGCCCAGCAGCTCCATCAGGCGCCGCAGCTCCCCCTGCCAGAGGATCGCCAGGGCCAGGCTGCAACCCAGCACCACCGCCTCCAGCAGGCGGGTGGTGAGGGGCAGGTTGGCGAAGCGCTGGACCACCCAGACCAGGGCCACCAGGAACAGCCAGCCCCGCAGCAGCCAGAGGGTGCGGGATTCGCGTACCCGGGCCAGCAACAACATCCCCAGGGACGAGGCGAACAGCAGATCCAGCAGCAGGCGCAGATCGAGGAGCCTCAGCCAGACCACAAATCCTTACAGCACTGGGCTCATGCTATCGGCCGAAAACGTTCTGGCAGCACGTCGTGGAGCAGCAGCTCGTCTGGTCGCTCCCGCCGCTGCACCAGCTCCGCCTGACCCCCGTGTACCAGCACCGCCGCGGGCCTGGGGATGCGGTTGTAGTTCGAAGCCATCGAGGCGTTGTAGGCGCCGGTGGCGAAGACCACCAGCAGATCGCCGCTGCTGCTGGCTGGCAGGGCCAGGTCCTTGAGCAGCACATCACCGGATTCGCAGTGCTTGCCCGCCACCGTGACCGTTTCCGTGGGCGTGGCCGTGGGCCGCTCCGCCAGCACCGCCGTGTAGCTCGATTGATAGGTGATCGGCCGGGGGTTGTCGCTCATGCCCCCATCCACCGAGAGGTAGGTGCGCAGGCCGGGGATCTGCTTGCGGCTGCCGATCGTGTAGACGGTGAGGCCGGCGGTGGCCACCAGGGAGCGCCCCGGTTCACACAGCAGCCGCGGCAACTCCAGATCCCGCTCGCGGCAGGCACGCTCCACGGCCTCGGCCACGCCCTTCACCCACTCCTGGATGGTCGGGGGATCGTCGGAGCTCACGTAGCGGATGCCCAGGCCGCCGCCCACATTGAGATCAGCCACGGGGTGGCCGAGGGAGCGGGCCAGGGCCAGGGCATCGGCCATCACCCCAGCCAGATCACGGTGGGGTTGCAACTCGAAGATCTGCGAGCCGATGTGGGCATGGAGCCCTGTGAGCCTGGCCCAGGGACAACTGGCCAGGCGGCGCAGCACGGGGTCGAGCTGGTCGGGGTCGAATCCGAACTTGCTGTCGAGGTGGCCGGTGCGGATGTACTCGTGGGTGTGGCACTCGATGCCGGGAGTGAAACGCAGCATCAGCGGCACCACCCGGCCGGCGGCGGGGGCCAGCTCGGCGAGGCGCTCCAGGTCGTGGTCGTTGTCCACCACCACGGTCACGCCGTGGGCCACCGCCAGGGAGAGCTCCTCATCTGACTTGTTGTTCCCGTGCAGAACGATCCGCTCCGGTGGCATGCCCCCCTGCAGTGCCGTGAGCAGTTCACCCGCTGAGACGGCATCAAGGCCGAGGCCTTCGGAGGCCACCAGGGCACTGAGCATCAGGCTGCTGTTGGCCTTGGAGGCGTAGAGCGCCAGGGAGGGGCCGGGATAGTGGGCGGCGAGGGCCTCGCGGTAGGCCCGGCAACTGGCCCGCAGCGTGACTTCATCGAGCACGTACAGCGGTGTGGCGTAGCGGCGGGCCAGCTCACCCAGGTCGCAGCCACCCACCTGCAGCTGCTCGCGGTCGTCGAGGGCTGTGGTGAGCGGCGTGAGATTGCGGTTGGGGCTGAGCGAATCAGCGTTCAACTCAAAGGGGCGCGTCGCCGCGGTGACGGGAGAAACGGTCATCGGCGCCATCCTTGGATCGGTGTCCTACTTGAAGACAATCGTAAGGATGAACCTCGAAGCGGCAGGGCCGGGGGAATTCAAGACGCGGCGCCTGGGGCCCGACCACGCTGAGGACTGCCACCAGCTCGATCGGCTCTGCCGCCCCCAGGGCTGGGACCTGAGCCAGTGGCACCAGGAGCTGGAGGCCCAGGAGAAGGCGGCTGCCGAGCGCTGGGTGCTGGGTGTTCTCGCTGGATCGCAGCTGCTGGCCGTGGCCAGCGGCTGGCTGATCCTCGATGAGCTGCAGATCCTGCTGGTGCTGGTACACCCCGCCCAGCGGCGGATCGGCCTGGCCCGAAGGCTGATGGGCGAGCTGATGCGCCAGGGGCGAGAGCGGGGCGCCAGCGCGGCCAACCTGGAGGTGGCCGCCGGCAACACCGCCGCCCTGGGGCTCTACGCCTCGCTCGGATTCCGCAGCACCGGCCGTCGTCGCGGTTACTACTGCGATGGCCAGGATGCTCTGATCCAATGGTGCCATCTCAAGGGCTGCACCGGATTGTTCGGCCCCTACTGAGTGCAACTGCACTGGCTGGCGTTGATGAAGGTGCGGATTGCCGCCCTTTGTTGATGCGTAAGGCCGTACGAATTCAGGCCTGAACGTGTGGCAATTGAGCCGGAACACCCCAGTGGTGCCAGCCGATTAGCCCGAACTCAAGTCAGAATCACGCACACCCTCTCAGCCCTGATAGGTTGGTGTGACTTGCACAGGCACCGCAGATGTTCGAGCGGTTTACCGAGAAGGCCATCAAGGTGATCATGCTGGCCCAGGAAGAGGCTCGAAGGCTGGGTCACAACTTCGTAGGCACTGAGCAGATCCTGCTGGGCCTGATCGGTGAGGGCACCGGTGTGGCCGCCAAGGTGCTCAAGTCAATGGGGGTCAACCTCAAGGACGCCCGGGTCGAGGTGGAGAAGATCATCGGCCGTGGCTCCGGCTTCGTGGCGGTTGAAATTCCCTTCACTCCCCGGGCCAAGCGGGTCCTGGAGCTTTCCCTCGAGGAAGCCCGCCAGCTTGGGCACAACTACATCGGCACCGAGCACCTGCTGCTGGGCCTGATCCGCGAAGGCGAGGGCGTCGCTGCCAGAGTTCTGGAGAACCTTGGCGTCGATCTGGCCAAGGTGCGCACCCAGGTGATCCGCATGCTCGGCGAAACCGCCGAGGTCACCGCCGGCGGTGGTGGCAGCAAAGGCTCCACCAAAACACCCACCCTCGACGAATTCGGCAGCAACCTCACCCAGCTCGCCGCCGAGGGCAAGCTCGACCCCGTGGTGGGTCGCCACAACGAAATCGATCGCGTCATTCAGATCCTCGGTCGCCGCACCAAGAACAACCCGGTGCTGATCGGTGAACCCGGCGTCGGTAAAACCGCCATCGCCGAAGGGCTCGCCCAGCGCATCATCATCGGCGAAATCCCCGACATCCTCGAGGACAAGCGTGTTCTCACCCTCGACATCGGCCTGCTGGTGGCCGGCACCAAGTACAGGGGTGAATTCGAGGAGCGCCTCAAGAAGATCATGGAAGAGATCCGCAGCGCGGGCAACGTGATCCTGGTGATCGATGAGGTGCACACCCTGATCGGAGCCGGTGCCGCCGAAGGAGCCATCGACGCCGCCAACATTCTCAAGCCGGCCCTGGCCCGCGGCGAACTCCAGTGCATCGGCGCCACCACCCTCGACGAGTACCGCAAGCACATCGAGCGCGACGCAGCCCTGGAGCGCCGCTTCCAGCCAGTGATGGTGGGAGAACCCTCCGTGGTCGACACCATCGAGATCCTGCGCGGCCTGCGCGAGCGCTACGAGCAGCACCATCGCCTCAAAATCAGCGATGAAGCCCTGGTGGCCGCCGCCACCCTCGGTGATCGCTACATCTCCGATCGCTTCCTGCCCGACAAGGCCATCGATCTTGTGGATGAAGCCGGCAGCCGCGTGCGCCTGATGAACTCCAAGCTGCCGCCGGCGGCCAAGGAACTCGACAAGCAACTGCGGGCCATTCAGAAGCAGAAGGAAGATTCCGTCCGTCAGCAGGATTTCGGCAAAGCTGGAGAACTGCGCGACAAGGAAGTGGAACTGCGCGATCAGATCCGCTCAATCCTTCAGGCCCGCCGCGACGAGGAACCCAGCGTCTCCACCGCCTTGGAGGGGTCCACTGAAGCCGTCGCCGAGGCCGAAGCCAGCACCGCTGCCGACAACGCCCTGATCTCCTCCAGCGGCGAACGCCATCCGGTGGTCACCGAAGAGGACATCGCCCAGATCGTGGCCTCCTGGACCGGTGTTCCCGTCCAGAAGCTCACCGAAAGCGAGTCGGTGAAGCTGCTGAACATGGAGGAGACCCTGCACCAGCGCCTGATCGGTCAGGACGAAGCCGTCAAGGCCGTCTCCAAGGCCATCCGCCGCGCCCGCGTGGGCCTGAAGAACCCCAACCGCCCGATCGCCAGCTTCATCTTCTCCGGTCCCACCGGCGTCGGCAAAACAGAGCTCACCAAGGCCCTGGCTGCCTACTTCTTCGGCAGCGAAGAGTCGATGATTCGTCTCGACATGTCCGAGTTCATGGAGCGGCACACCGTCAGCAAGCTGATTGGGTCGCCTCCTGGGTATGTGGGCTTCAACGAAGGCGGTCAGCTCACCGAAGCCGTGCGCCGTCGTCCCTACACCGTGGTGCTCTTCGATGAGATCGAGAAAGCCCACCCCGATGTGTTCAACCTGCTGCTGCAGCTCCTCGAAGACGGTCGACTGACCGATTCCAAGGGCCGCACGGTGGACTTCAAGAACACCTTGATCATCATGACCTCGAACATCGGTTCGAAGGTGATCGAGAAAGGCGGCGGTGGTCTCGGCTTCGAGTTCTCCGGCGCTGCGGTTGAGGAAACCCAGTACAACCGCATCCGCTCGTTGGTGAACGAGGAGCTGAAGCAGTACTTCCGCCCTGAGTTCCTCAACCGTCTCGATGAGATCATCGTTTTCCGGCAACTCAGCCGCGACGAGGTCAAGGAGATCGCCGAGATCATGTTGCGCGAGGTGTTCGGGCGCATGCAGGAGAAGGGCATCGGCCTTTCGGTCACCGAGGCCTTCAAGGAGCGCCTCGTCGAAGAGGGCTACAACCCCAGTTACGGCGCCCGTCCTCTGCGGCGAGCCGTGATGCGCCTGCTCGAAGATTCCCTGGCGGAGGAATTCCTCTCCGGGCGTCTGAAGGACGGCGATTCGGCCTTGGTCGACGTCAACGACGAGAAGCAGGTGGTGATCCGCCACCAGACCGTGGTTGCAGAGCCGGAACTGGCTGCGGCCAGCGTCTGACGCCTCGATTCGATGGTGACAGACCTCAGCCAGCATGCGATCGCCCCCGCCCGCCTGGTGCGGGGGCCTTCGGCCTGGATGGCCTCGCTCGATTCCCTTCCCTCCCTCTGCCGCCGGCCGCTGCTGCTGGGCCGCAGTCAGGCCACTGAACACCTGCGCCAGCGGGCCTGCGCTGATCTGCAAAGCCTCGCTCTAGAGCCCGTTTCCGCCGACCTTCAGTTCGATTGCTGCGAGATCGATCTGCAGCGCCTGGCAGCCATAGCCCAGGCCGGCCGCTGCGACGGGGTCATCGCCATGGGCGGCGGCAAGGTGCTGGATGCCGGCAAGCTGCTGGCCCATCGCCTCGGCCTGGCCTGCATCACGGTGCCCACCAGCGCCGCCACCTGTGCCGGCTGGACCGCCCTGGCCAACCTCTACTCAGCCGAAGGCGCTTTCCACTCCGATCTGGCCCTGGATCGCTGCCCCGACCTGCTGATCTTCGACCACGATCTGGTGCTGCAGGCTCCTCATCGCACCCTGGCCAGCGGCATCGCCGATGCCATTGCCAAGTGGTACGAGGCCTCGGTGAGCAGCGGCGCCAGCGGCGATGGCCTGGTGCAGCAGGCCGTTCAGCTGGCCCGGGTGCTGCGCGACCAACTCCTGCTGGAGGGTGGTTCGGCCATGGCCGAGCCTGGTGGCGACGCCTGGGTGCGGGTGGCTGAAGCCTCGGCGCTCACGGCCGGCCTGATTGGCGGCCTCGGTGGTGCCCGCTGCCGCACCGTGGCCGCCCACGCCGTTCACAACGGCCTCACCCAACTGCCCGCCTGCCATCACCTGCTGCACGGCGAGAAGGTGGGCTTTGGCGTGCTCGTGCAGCTGCGGCTGGAGGAGTTGCTCGGTGGCCACCGCCTGGCCAGCCAGGCCCGTCGCCAGCTGATTTCCTTCTTCCGGGCCCTGAACCTGCCGGTGAGCCTCGAAGACCTGGGCCTGGCCGAGGCCAGCCTCAACGACCTCAACAGCGTCTGCGCCTTCGCCGTTCGCCCCGGCTCCGACCTGCACCACCTGCCCTTCCCCGTGGGCGCCAACGACCTGCTGACCGCCATGGTGAGCACCACAGCGGAGTCGAGGCCGGCGGAAAGCAACCAGATCAGCGAAGCCCAGCTCTGCCCAGAGACCCGTCCTTGAGCCGCTTCCCCCAGGCGGAGTGGTGCCAGGGTCCGGAGTTGATCGCCAGAGCCGCCAGCACCCTGCTGGACCCCCAGGGCCGCGATCTGGCTGGGCGGGTGCAGTGGTGGGAGCTGCCGGGCTTCAGTGATCGATGGCCCGTGGCGGTGCTGGGGGAGGGGGAACCCCTGCTGCTCCTGCATGGCTTCGACAGCTCGCTGCTGGAGTTCCGCCGGCTGGCACCGCTGCTGGCGCCACGCTTCCGGCTCTACATCCCTGATCTCTACGGCTTTGGCTTCAGCCCACGGCCCGCCGCCGGCCGCTACAACCCCAGTGCTGTGCTCGAGCACCTCGCAGCCGTGCTGGAGCGCATCGAGGCGGAATCCTCAGCGAAGCCATCAGTGCCCCTGGGTGTCATCGGCGCCTCCATGGGCGGATCGGTGGCGGTGGAGCTGGCCCGACGCTGTCCTGAGCGGGTGAACCGATTGCTGTTGCTGGCACCTGCCGGCCTCACCGGACGTCCGATGCCCCTGCCCCCCCTGCTGGATCGCCTCGGCGTGCGTTTTCTCGCGCTGCCGGGAGTGCGGCGAGGTCTTTGCCGCCAGGCCTTTGCTGATCCTGGTGCCAGCGTTGGACCCGCCGAGGAAGAAATTGCTTCGCTGCACCTGCAGGTGATCGGCTGGGGCGAGGCCTTAGGTCGTTTCGCCCGCAGCGGAGGCTTCGCTGGCTGCGGCGACCCCTTGCCCCCACAGCCCCTGAAGGTGCTGTGGGGAGCCGATGACCGGATCCTTAGGCAGCCCCAGAAACGAGCCGCCCTGGCCCTGCTGGGCGACCGGGTGGAGGAGTTGAGCGCCTGCGGCCACCTGCCTCACCTGGACCGGCCCGAGGCCGTGGCCGCCGTCTGCTGAAGGCAGCGGCGGCCGGAGGGCCTGGGACAATGCACTCAGGAGTTCATCTGAACTCAGCGGATCACCAGAGACCGCGGATGGGAGCCGCCTCGGGCATGGGCTGCATGAAGGGCTCAGGAGCGGGCTGGGGGGCGGGCTCGGGAGCCGGAGCCGGCGTCACCACCACGGGCTGGGGAGCGGGCTGAGCGAAGCGGTAGCGGAAGCCCAGCTTGGCGCCGAAGTCGTTATAGGAGTCGTAGCGGATGTTCTCGCCACTGAAGCCGGAGGCGCCGGAGTAGGTGCCCTCGAGGTAGAGGTCACTGGCGTTGCTCAGCCCATAGCTGACACCCAACTTGGCCTGCCAACCGAAGAGGCCCTGGTTGACACTTCCGGTGGAGGCGCTGTCACCACCACTGGAGACCTTGAGGCGAGGGGTGCTCAGGTTGGTGTAACCGATGCCGCCACCGATGTAGGGAGTCCAGCGGCTGCCGGTGCTGATGTCCCAGTAGGCGCTGGCGAAGATGTCGTTCTTGTTGATGACGCCAGAGGAACTGAGGTCAAAACTTCTTCCGTTGTTCGAGAAGGACACGTCATTGACGCTGGCCCGGGTGTAGACGTAGCTCAGTTCGGTGCGAATCGCGCCGAAGTCGTAGCCGACGGCCAGATCACCGGAGAAGCCGCCACCAAAGCCCAGATCGCCATTGACGTTTTGGAAGCCGGCGTTATCCAGGTTGCGGGTGCGGATGCCCGTGTCGGTGGGCCAGGCGGCACCAAGACCCAGGCCGAGGTACCAACCGGTGGCCTGTTCGTAGAGGGGAGCGTCGCTGCTGCCGTAGCTCTGGGCCACGGTGTCGTTGGTCTGGGCGGCGGGCTCGGCGCTGGGGCTGAGGGCGATGGCTGCACCATCGGGGGCCAGAAGGGCCGCCGCGCTGGGAGCCACCTCGGCGGCGGGCTCAGCGGCACGGGCTGGGATGGCAAAGACGGTGGCTGCGGCGCCGGCGGCAGCTGCCGCTAGTGCGACGAAGGAAATGCGGGAGTTCATGGCGAACACTTTGTACATCTCTAATTTCTAGATCTGGATGTCCCCTCCAAGGCATAACCCAACCAGACCTTAATCTGTCCGTAAGCTGACGCTGCCAACCAGCCGGCGGCCAGCTGACAACCAGCAGATCGGGATGGAACCCGTTCTGTTAGGAAAAACCCTCCCGACCACGCCCGCATGGCTGGAGATGAATCCGCACAGCCTCAGCGATCGTCCAGCAGCGGCCCGTTGCTGCAACTGCTGGCCTCAGGCCTCCAGCTCTGGATCAGGAGCCAATGCGAGGCCGTCGAGAGCCTCGAGATCCAGTTGCATGGCTCCGCCCTCAACCTGCTGCGCGGCCGCCTCGATGGGGTGAGCCTGATGGCCCGCCAGGTGGTGTACCAGGGGCTGGAGATCGAGCTGGTGGAGCTGCAGAGCGATCCTTTACGCATCCAGGTGGGGGGGGTGCTGCGCGGCCAGCCGCTGCAGCTGGAGCATGCCTTCCTGATCCGCGGCACAGTGGCCTTCACAGCCGATGGCTTGAGCGGCTCCCTGAACCGTCCCCGCTGGCGGAGCCTCAGCGACCACCTCGGCGAGCAGCTGCTGGGCCTGGGGCCCCTGCGCCAGCTGCGCATCACCCGGGGCATCCTTGTGGTGGCCGCCGAGGCCCACGGAGAACCCCAGCTGATCGAGCTGGAAACCATGCTCGAAGCCGACGGGGGCAGCGTCGTGATCCGCGACCTCAACGGACAGCTGAGGGGGCGCCTGCCGATGGATCCGAACATCCGCATCGAGCACGCCAGCCTCGAGGCCGACAGACTCCGACTTCAGGGCGAAGCTCAGGTCACCCCCTGACCAGCCCTCAGCCCAGCAGCGGCACCAACAAGGTCACGAAGTAAAAGACCACCGCCGGAGTGAACAGGAAGCTGTCGATGCGATCGAGGATGCCGCCGTGGCCGGGGATTGCATCGCCGGAATCCTTCACGCCCGCATCCCGTTTCATCATCGATTCAGTCAGGTCTCCCACCAGGGCGAACAGCGACACGATTCCCCCCAGCAGGCCCCCTACCACCCAGCCCCAGCGCCAGCCCAGCAACAGGCCGCCCACCACACCCACCAGCACGGCACTGGCCACACCTCCGAGGGCTCCCTCCACCGTCTTGCCCGGGGAGATCGGCGAGAGGGGATGGAGCCCGAAGCGGCGGCCGATCACGTAGGAGCCGATGTCGGTGGCCACCACCATCAGGCAGGCCATCAGGGTGAGCGCCATTCCAGGGGTGAAGGGCCAGCCGGCTCCCTGCAGATGGGGGGCCAGAGCTGGATCGAGCAGATCCCGCAACCGCAGCCAGTGGCTGGGCAGGAAGCCCAGGTAAAAAAGGCCGAAAATCGAGGCGGCGATGTCGGCGATGGTGCCGGTCACGGGCTGCAGCAACAGCCAGCCGCAGATCACCGCCCCCGACACCGGCACCACCGAGGCCGCCAGATCCACCGCCATGCCACCGCCGCTGGCCCACTGGGTGGCGAACAGCAACAACTGGCAGGCCACGAGGGTTGTCTTGGTGGCGGGCCGGATGCCCTTGAACTGGGCCAGCCGGAAAAACTCCATCAGTCCCAGATGCACGATCATCCCCACCGCCACGGTGAACCACCAGCCCCCCAGGCCCACCACCACCAGGCCGAAGCCCCCCGCCGCGAAGCCACTGACCAACCGTGAAAGCGACGTGCGCGGCCGTGAACCCTGACTCACCCGTGACGCTCGGCTGCGATCAGAAACAGGGGCTCAGCCGCCGCCAGGCGTGCCTGGCTGCCCCGGCGCTGCATGCGATGGACCGTTGCCTGAACCACCTGCACGTCGTGGGCCTCCAGTTGCCCCAGGGTATCGGTCGCATCAACGAGCCCCTCCAGGCTGGCGGTGCTGATCACCAGCCGTCCCCGGGGCTGCAGCGCCGCCCAGACCGCACGCAACACACTGGGCAGCGGTCGGCCCACCTCCAGCACCACCCGGTCGGGGTGCGGCGGCAGCAGGGAGAGCCCATCGGGGGCCTGGCCGGCGTGGATGTGCAGGTTGTCGATGGCCAGGTGGCGCCGGTTGCGCTCCAGCAGCTGGATCGCCTCCGGATCCCGCTCCAGGGTGTGCACCTGGCCCAGGGGCATCAGTCGGGCGATCTCCAGGGCCAGGGCCCCGGTGCCACCGCCCACATCCCAGACCGTGGAATCGGCCCTGGGGCGCAGATGGGCCAGCAGCATCACCCGCAACTCCATCGGCGTGGGGCTGAAGCCCGGGGCGTCATCAAAGGCCTGGTCGGGCAGCCCTGGGGTGACGAAATCCCATTGGAAGGCAGGTTCAGGCTCGGGTCGCCGCCCCCGATCACTGGGCTGGCCAGGAGCTTCGCCTCGCTGCCTCGGGCCCATCCGCAGCGCCCATCAGGCCACAACCTTCACCGTATCAGCGATCTGACCAGGCCAGAGACGCTGCTGCTCCAGCAACCATTCCAGCCGCGCCCCATCGATCCGCTCGCCGGGAATCAACAGGGGAATACCCGGGGGATAGGGGCAGATCGGCTCCGCCGCCAGCCGCCCCAGCGCCTGCCCCAGGGCAAGGCACTGCTGGGGCCGCCTCCAGGCTTCGCCCGGGGTCAGCTCCGGCTCCGCCAGGGCGGGAATGGGTGGTGGCGAGAAGGGGGGGAGCGCAGCCCCCCCCAGGGCCTCTCGCAGCTGCTGGAGCCTGGCGGGCAGCAGCCTGAGGGCCCGCCGCGGCGGCCTCTCGCCCAGGCAGAAGGTGAGACAGCCGGGCTCGGGCAATTCGGCGATCACGCCCCGCTGCAGCAGCCAGGCGTCGGCCGCCAGACCATTGATGCCCAGGGCGGCGCTGTGGAACACCAGGCGCAGGGGGTCCTGGTTGGCGGCCAGGGGCAGACAGGCCGCCGTCAGGGCCTGCCGCAGCGCCAGCGCCCGCTTCAGGGCGAGGCGCAGGCCGCGATCGCCGGCGGGGCTGTGGCGGTGCGCGAAAGCCGCCGCTGTGGAGGCCAGCAGCAGGGCACTGGGGCTGGAGGTCTGCAGCCAGAGCAGGGAGCGCTCGATCGCCTCCTCGCTCACCCGCCCGCGGCGCAGCAGCAGGGCAGCGCTCTGGGCCAGCCCGCCCGCGCTTTTGTGCAGGGACTGCACCACCAGATCAGCCCCGGCCGCGATCGCCCCCATCGGCAGGCCCGGCTGACCGAAGTGGGCCCCATGGGCCTCATCCACCAGCACCGGCAGCCCATGGCGATGGGCCACGGCGATCAGCTCCCGCAGATCCCCCGCCAGACCCTGGTAGGTGGGCTGCACCAGCACCAGCGCCGCCAGGGGCGGGGCCTGCTTCAGGCGCTGCTGCAGCCAGGCCGGTGTTGGCGGCAGCCACAGCCCGGTGGCCGGATCGAAGGGCAGATCGAACAGCACCGGCCGCAGGCCGCCGAGCACGCAGGCATGCAGCAGGCTGCGGTGCAGATTGCGGGGCAGCAGCACCCGCTGGCCGGGGCTGGCCAGGGCCAGCAGGGCCACCTGCAGCATCCCGCTGGCTCCGTTCACACCGAACCAGCAGCGATCGGCTGCGCAGAGGCGGGCGCACTCGGCCTGATCGGCGGCCACGGCACCTCCCAGCTCCAGCGGCCCGCCGATTTCAGGCAGCTCCGGCAGATCCCAGCGGCCGGGCCGACGCATCAGCAGCAGCCGGCGCAGGCCAGGCGCCAACCCCCGGCCGCGCCCATGGGCGGGCAGGTGCAGATCCAGCCGGGGGGAGGCCTGGCGCAGGGCCGACAGCAGAAGCATCACCAGCCTTGGACTTTCTAGAGTCTGGGGTCACCACCCCAGGCGCCGCAGGAGTTCCTCCCATCACCGCCAGCTCCTCTGTGCGCCCGGCCCCGCCGGCGCGCCCCGCCCGGGTCGAAGGACCTCCGCCCCGCTACGAGCCCGCCGCTGATCTGCGCTGGATGCTGCTGCGTCCCTGGATCCTGGTGTCGCGCCTGCTGGTGGTGCTCTGGAAGCTGGGCTGGCTGGCCGTGGTGCTGGTGGTGCAGGGCAGCAGCAGCGAGCGCGCCGTTCAACAACGGCTGGGCCGTCGCATCCTCGAGACCCTCACCCAGCTGGGTCCCTGCTTCATCAAGGTGGGACAGGCCCTCTCCACCCGCCCCGATCTGGTGCGCCGCGACTGGCTCGACCAGCTCACCCAGCTGCAGGACAACCTGCCCCCCTTCCCCCACCAACTGGCCCTCGCCGAGATCGAAGCGGAGCTGGGGGCACCGGCCGTTCAGCTGTTCGAGTCTTTCCCCCCCTACCCCGTGGCGGCGGCCAGCCTGGGGCAGGTGTATAAGGCCGAGCTCACACCGGGCCAGTGGGTGGCGGTGAAGGTGCAGCGGCCCAACCTGGCCTACATCCTGCGCCGCGATCTGGTGATCGTGCGCCTGATCGGGGTGCTCACCGCGCCCTTCCTGCCCCTGAACCTGGGTTTCGGTCTGGGCGACATCATCGATGAGTTCGGCCTCACCCTCTTCGAGGAGATCGACTACCGCCGCGAGGCCGATAACGCTGAGCGTTTTGCGGCCCTCTTCGCCGACAACCCCGCCGTGACGGTGCCGCGGGTGGAGCGGCAGTTCTCCAGTCGCCGGGTGCTCACCACCAGCTGGATCAACGGCATCAAGCTGCAGGACCGGCTGGAGCTGGAGTCGCACAGACTCGAACCGGATGCCCTGATCCGCACCGGAGTAATGGCCGGCCTGCAGCAACTGCTGGAGTTCGGCTACTTCCACGCCGACCCCCACCCCGGCAATCTCTTCGCCCTGCCGGGGCGCACCGGCGCCATGGGCCATGTGGCCTACGTCGATTTCGGCATGATGGATTCGATCAGCGACGCCGATCGCCTCACCCTCACCGGCGCGGTGGTGCATCTGATCAACCGCGATTTCGAAGCCCTCGCCGGCGATTTCCAGACCCTGGGATTCCTGCGCCCCGACGCCGACCTCGCCCCGATCGTGCCGGCCCTGGAAACCGTTCTGGGGGGCCAACTGGGGGAGAGCGTGGGCTCGTTCAACTTCAAGGCGATCACCGATCGCTTCTCGGAGTTGATGTTCGACTACCCCTTCCGGGTGCCGGCCCGCTTCGCCCTGATCATCCGGGCGGTGGTGAGCCAGGAGGGGCTGGCCCTGCGGCTCGACCCCGGCTTCAAGATCATCCGCGTCGCCTATCCCTACGTGGCCAGGCGGCTGCTGGCCGGCGACACCGCCGAGCTGCGCGAGAAATTGCTGGAGGTGCTCTTCGATCGCCAGGGGCACCTCCAGCTGGAGCGGCTCGAGAGCCTGCTGGGGGTAGTGGAGCAAGACGACGCCAATCCCGATCTGCTGCCGGTGGCCGGGGCGGGTCTGCGCCTGCTGCTCGGTCCCCGCGGCGGCAGCCTGCGCCAGCGCCTGCTTCTGATGCTGGTGCGCGACAACCACCTCAACACCGACGATCTGCGGGCCCTGATGGGGCTGATGAGGCGCACCTTCTCCCCCGCCAAGCTGGCGGGAGGGGTGCTGCAGCGGCTCAACCCCCTGGCCCCGGCCGCCTGATCGGCAGGGGCACCCCCCTGATGATCGCTAGGGTCGGCCACATCTTCTTGGCCCCTTGCCCGTGATCAGCGATCCCACCGGTTCAGAGGCCCTGGCCAAGGGGTACGCAGCAGGCTCGTTCGCCGATTTCGAAGGCGCCGACATCCTGTTGGAGTACGTGCCGGTGGGGCAGCCGCCGTTCTTCCTGGCGGGGGTGGGATTGCTGATTGCGATCCTCTGTGGCCTCACCTTCTCGCGCCTGGTGCAGAACCGCCTCGACGGCTGGAAGCAGGACCGGCTCAACCTGCTGCCCCTGGCGGTACCTGAAACCGTCACGTCCTACGCGGGACTGATCCTGGGGGTGACCCTGTTCATCGGTGGCAGCCTGCAGGTGTTCGGCTTTGGTGGCGGCACAGCCCTGTTGGTGGCCCTGCTGCTCTCACTGCTCACCGGTGGCGCCCTCTGGGTGCAGCTGGAGGGTCTGATGCGCCAGGTGCAGGACGGCAGCTTCAAAGCCGTCGACTTCGACAACTTCGATCAGTTCTTCTGAGCGCACAAGCGCCTGACTCGATGGAGCCAGCTGGCCTGATCCTCCAGTGGCAGGCCCCTGGCCTGGCCCTGCGGCTCTGGCCGAGCTGGGCCAGCGATGCCGATCAGCAGCTGAGGCGGTTGCAGCAGGAGGTCCCCTGGCGGCAGGAGTCGATCACCCTCTTTGGCCGCAGCCAGCCCCTGCCGCGGCTCACCTGCTGGGTGGCGGATGCCGGCTGCACGTACCGCTACAGCGGCCTGGCCAACGAGCCCCAGCCCTGGTCGGCAGGGCTGCTGGAGATCCGGGAGGCACTGGAGGCCAGCCTGGGCTGGCGCTTCAACTCGGTGCTGCTCAACCGCTACCGCGACGGCAGCGACGCCATGGGCTGGCATGCGGATGATGAGCCGGAGCTGGAGCCGCAGGCGCCAATCGCCTCGCTGAGCCTGGGGGCCAGCCGGAGCTTTCGCCTCAAACCGCGAGCGCGCGGGGTCGGGGCCGCCGAGCCCATCAGCCTGGAGCTGGGCCACGGGGATCTGTTGGTGATGGACCCTCCCACCCAGCAGCACTGGCTGCATGCTCTGCCCCGGCGGCTGCGGGTGCGGCAGGAGCGGCTAAACCTCACATTTCGGCTGATCCGGACCTCGGCCAACGGCCTTTGAACAGGCTTCGCTGGCCAGTTCAGGCTTCGCTACCGGCCAGCTCCAGCATCGCCAGCGTGACAGGGATCGTCTCCAGGGCCTCCTCGTTGTCGAGGAAGGCATCGAAGGAGCGGTAGCGGCAGACGCAAGGGGGCGGATCACCTTCGGCCTCGGCCTGAACCCAGGCCTCTGGCCAGCTCAGCTCCTTGGGGCGGACCTGGATGTAACAGGCCAGAGCCTCCTCCAGGTCGCCGGCATCAGCGATGCATTCCCCACGCCAGTAGACCTCGAAAAACGGCATGGCTCAGGCCACCAGGTAGCCCTCAAGGCGGCAGGAACGGGAGCGAATGCCCTCCAGGGCACGGCGCTCCAGGTTGCGGGTCTTGTCGCGGCTCATGCCCAGGGTGCGGGCGATCGAGGTGAGGCTCATCGGTTCATCGCCATCGATGCCGTAACGCATGGTCAGCACATTGCGCTGCAGCTCCGGCAGTTGCTCCAGCAGGGCCCTCATGTCGC
>JAUCZK010000011.1 GCA_030373145.1 Cyanobium sp. CZS48M
CGGCTACGCCGGGGCTGATCCTCCCGAGTTACACCACTCCATGGGACGCCGCTCGTTGATGGGGCAGAACCGCTTCAGCTTCGGCGGCGTTTCAGCGAACCGTCGAGCCTCGCCGAACTGGGCCCGCGCTCATGGAGCGCCGGCTCTTCGGCATGGGTGTGGGGATTGAGGTCGAGCAACACCCGTTTGACGGTGCCGGTGACGGCATAGGGAGCGAACTCTTAGGGGCCGTCCACTGACCTGACCCCCATCTGCTGCAGCCGGCTGAGGGTGGGGGTGTCGATGCCCCCGCCGAAGGTGCTGGGACCGCCAAAGCCGGCATCATCAACATCAAATCCACCAGCACGTTGGGGCCCCCTCCGGAGCCTGCAGGCTGCAGCCTTCGATCAGACACCACAGACTTCGCCGGTGAGTCCGCCAGCGCCTGCTCGGCTGCCAGGCGGTCATCGGCCCGAACGATGGCCAAGATGGCGGCATTGCCCGCTGGCCGCCTCTCACCCAGCTTCTCCTCAATCCCTCGCTCTGCACAGCCCCATGCGCCACCTGGTTGGCGAGCCGCTCAAGATTGGCCAATGCGAACTCGATCCTGGGGTAGGCCGCCATCACCAGAATGTTGGTGTCGGGATCGGCCATGACTCAGGTGGGGTTGGTCCTCTCAGCGTCTGCAGGATTGAAGCCAGCAAAACCAGGTCAGGACCATTCACCAGGAGGTTTGAATGGTCCCGTCCTCGGCCTTTGCATCTGACAGCTGATACTCCATCGTCTCTTCTGAACATCCAAGAACAGAAGTGAGGTGACACTCTTGAAACCGGATTGAATTTCTGATTGGAATGCAAGGTCGTCTCTGGCCGGCCGCCTGCGTTTCAGCATGAACCAGGTCGCCTGATCGTCTGAAGCGACTGAACCTGGCACGACCCGGATCAGCCCGATCCCATTATTGTGGCGAAGATGGTGCAGGCACTGCCTTCAGAAGGGCATGATGATCTGGAGTCCCAGACTTGATCTACACCACAAGTGCGGCATGCAATGGCAGACTATCGCCTCCGGTAGACACGACTTCCGACCATGACCATGACCATGAGCATGACCAAAGCGACAACGGTTGAGCCATTTCAGCCGTTTTCAGGCCGTCGGTTCGCTGGACTTGGTCTGGCGGTCGCCAGCGGCCTGCTCCTGGGTTGGCCTGCCGCTGGCCTGGCCCAGGCCGAGCCCCGTTGCACCTTCCTCAATCCGATCGGCGGCAACGGCGTCAGCCCGATCGTGGCCAAGTCGGTGGGGCGGGACAAGTTGATCGGCCGATCGAACTGGAACACTGATTTCATCGTCGATAAGCCCTTCACCAGCTTCAAGTTCTTCTTCACCGCCAACTCCTCCGACAGCGGTGCCAAGTACCCCGTGGAGGCCTTCATGAAATTCAGCGATGGCAGTTCGCTTGAGGTGGTGAATGAAACGATGAATCCACCGATTGGCACCGGTCGCATGTTCGGTCCCTTTGCGGCCATTCCCGGCAAGCAGGCCAGCCAGATGAACTTCAAGGTGGGAGCCAGCCGTGACCCCGGGGCACTGGGGTTCAGCTACCGCATCTCCGTTCAGGGCTGCCTCTGATCCAGGGCTCACTGCCTCTGAACCGGGCCCTGCCGTTCGGGCCGCATACCCTCAGGCCAGCCGCACAACGCCTTGATGACCTTGCTCACCAGATGCCCCTCAGGGATCAAGGGAACGGCTGTGGCCCTGTTGGCTGTTGTGGCCACCAGCTGGGGGGCCGTGGCCCGCTCTGGGGAGTTCAGCCTGAGCAGCCCCGAGATCAAGGCCAACGGCACCATCTCCGCCAAACACGTGTTCAACGGCTTCGGCTGCACGGGGGAGAACATCTCACCGGCCCTGAGCTGGAGTGAGGCCCCGCCCCAGACCCAGAGCTTCGCCCTGCTGGTGCACGACAGCGACGCCCCCACCGGAGGCAGTGGCTGGTGGCACTGGCTGGTGGTGGACATCCCCGCCAGCAGCTCCCAGCTCAAGGCCGGCGCGGGCAGCGCAGACGGGAAAGGCCTTCCCAAGGGGGCCCGCCAGATCCGCAGCGACTACGGCAGCCCCAGCTGGGGCGGTCCCTGCCCACCGCTGGGCAACGCCCCCCACCGCTACACCTTCACCCTGTACGCGCTGCCAGTGAAGACCCTGGAGCTGCCACCCGACCCCTCAGCCGCCCTGGTGGGCTTCATGGTCAACAGCCAGAGCCTGGGCAAGGCTTCCTTCACCGCCCTCTATGGCCGCTGATCGCTGATCAGCTGAGATCAGCCGAAATCAGCTCAGATACCAGGCCAGCGCAGCCCCCAGCTGGCCGACGATTCCTTTGCCTGTGAGCCACTCGCCGAGGATGGCGGCGCTGAACCCCAGCATCGCCACACGGCCGTTGAGCAACTCCACCCCAGCCAGGGCGGTGGTGTTCCAGGGGCGGTTGGTGGTGAGTCCTTCGCCGAATTTCTCCACCGGCTCGTAGCGGAAGTTGTCGCTGCTCATGGCTGGTGGCTCATCGGAGACGCATTGGAGCTGATCGTTTTCGCCAGTGCAGATGCTGGCCAAAGGCAGCCTATGGGTTGGCCGCGGACGCCGCCGGCCTCAGCAGACCAGCAACAGCAGCAGGAGGCGATTGTCCTCAGGATCAGCGATCCAGGCCTCGGCGCCGAAGGAGTCGAGCCGGGGGGGCTCCCGGGCCGTGGCCCCCAGAGCCAGGGCCTGCGCCACCCAGGCCTGCAGCTCCTGCAGGCAATCCTCGGCGGAGGCGGAGCTGGAGCGTTGCAGGCAGAGGGCCAGGCGCCCTGGACTGCGGGGCTGCGGCCGCTGCGATGAGGGGGCATAGATCTCGAGGCGGCCGCCGCCGGGCCAGGCCAGCCGCCAGTGGCTGGAGCCATGGCCCTGCTGGGCTTCGCTGCCGAGCAGGGCGGCATAGAACCCGGCCAGGCGATCGGGCTGATCGGCCGCCAGCACCAGGGTGGTGTGGGTCTGGACGGTGGACATGCCGGTCATGGTGTCTGGGGGGCCACTCTGGGCGGGCAAAGGCAGCATGGGGACACAGCGGAGTGATCCAGCCATGGCCCCATCCCTCACCCGACGTCAGCTGCTCGGCCTGGGGAGCCTGGCTTTGGGGGCGGCGGCGCTGGCCGCGGGCGCAGGCGCAGGCGCAAGCGGTCTGAGGCTTCCGGCCCGCGGCGACCGGCGGCTGGTGTTGATCAGTGATCTCAATGCCAGCTACGGCTCCACCAGCTACATCCCCGAGGTGGGCCAGGGGATCGCCCTGATCCCCTCCCTGCGCCCGGATCTGGTGGTCTGCGCCGGCGACATGGTGGCCGGCCAGAAGACCAGCCTGAGCACCGCCCAGCTGCAGGCGATGTGGGCCGGCTTCGATCGCCAGGTGCTCAGGCCCCTGCGCCGTGCGGGCCTGCCCTTCGCTCCGGCGATGGGCAACCACGACGCCTCCAGCAGCAGGGCGGGCGGCGGCTATGTCTTCGAACGGGAGCGGCAGGAAGCCAGCCGCTACTGGCGCCGCCAGCAGGCTGACCTCGGCCTCAGCTTCGTCGACGCCTCCGGCTTTCCCTTCTTCTATTCCGTGCTGCAGGACGAGATGTTTCTGCTGGTGCTCGATGCCTCCTCCGCTCAGATCCCAGCGGACCAGCTGCGCTGGGCCGAGCGAAGCCTGGCGAGCGCTGGGGCCCAGGGTGCCAAGCGTCGTCTGGTGGTGGGCCACCTGCCGCTGCTGGGGATAGCCCAGGGGCGCGACACCGCCGGCAATGTGCTGGCCCAGAGCCAGGAGCTGCGTCAGCTGCTGGAGCGCCACAGGGTGGAGGCCTACATCAGCGGCCACCAGCACGCCTACTACCCCGGCCGGCTGGGCCAGCTCGATCTGATCCAGCTGGGTGCCCTCGGCAGCGGACCCCGGAAGCTGCTGGGGCAGAGCGCAGCGCCGTTCCAGACCATGACCGTGCTGGATTACGACTGGAGCAGCGGCCGTCGCCGGGACAGCACGGTCAACATGCGCAGCAAACAACTGCTGAATCCAGCAGGGCTGCCGCCGAGCCTGAGCGACAGCCGCGGCCGCACCCAGGTGCGCCGCTCCGCCGTTACAGGAGGTTGATGCGGTAGAGCACCTCTTCGAGGGCATCGGCCGCCAGCACCCCGGCCTGGCGCTGGGGATGCTCCGGGGTGCAGCAGCTGGCCAGTGGCGTCAGCAGGGTGGAGGGCCGGGCGTGGCAGAACTGCACCACGCTCAGCCGCTCCTGGATGGAATCGGGCGGCGCCACCACCCGGTGCAGGCCGGCGGGGATCAGGCCGTTGCTGAGCCTCTCCAGCATCAGGCCGCTGTTGATGATCACCTGGCCCTCGGGCGGCAGCGCCGGCACCCAGCTGCCGTCCACCTCCACCTCCAGGCCGGCGCCGGTGGCCCTGGGCAGGGCGGTGATCAGGTTGATGTCGCCGTGGGCGGCGGCCCAGAGGTGGCCGGGGCCGGGGGCCGCCGCCATGGGCGGGTAGCGGATGGCGCGGCTGAGGGTGGGGGCCTCGCTGACCATCTCCTCAAAGAACCCCTCGGCCGCCCCCAGGCCCAGGGCGATCACCCGCAGGACGCGCCGCTGCAGATCAGCCAGCGCCGCATGGAAGCTCAGCAGCACCTCGGTGATGCCGGGAACCACCGCTTCGGGCAGCAACGGCTCGGGGTAGAGCAGCGGATAGCGGCGGCGCAGGGGGTGGGCGGCCGGGATCGGCGCTGACCAATTGAGCATCTCCTTCCAGTCGGCCCGCTCGCTGCCGGCGGCGGTTTCCACCAGCAGGCCGGTGTAGCCCGTCTGGCCGGACGCTCCAGCGGCCGTGAAGCGACCCTTGCTCTCGGCCTCGAGTGCAAAGAAGCGCGCCAGCAGCGCGTAGGCCGAATCGAGCAGATCAGTGGAGAGATCGCTGCTGGTGTACACGAAGCCAGTGGCCAGGCTGCGCCTCACCCCGTCCACCACCGCCCGTCGGCGCCGCTCGTCACCCCGCTCGAAGGCCAGCAGATCGACATCGAGGATCGAGGGCTCCATCGGCGCAAGCTACCCCTCACCGCTCGGATCCTGCAGGAACAGCTCGGCGCTGGAAGCCACGGCCGGCGCGGCCTCGCCGCGGCTGAAGGCCAGCCAGCGGAAGTCACCGAGGGCGGCGGGATCCACCAGGCGCAGCAGGGCCTCACGCCGGGCCAGCAGATCGGCCAGTGGGCCCGGCTGCTGCAGGCCGTGCAGGCGCTGGGCCAGCCCCAGGGCCAGCAGGGCTTCCCCCTGGCGGCGCTGGCCCAGGCAGCTCCAGCCGGCCGCCTCGGCGGCCTCCAGCACGCTCTCGATGCAGAGGTGGGCGGTGAGGTCCCACTGGCCGGGCTCCTGCAGGGGATCGGCGCTGGCCCGCTGGGCGCGGTAGGCCATCAGGGTGCCGTTGCTGCGCTGGGGGGCGTAGTAGCGCCAGGCCTCATGGGCGTAGTCGATCACCAGCAGGCGGCCGCGGGCCAGTGCGGCAGCGCAGGCCGCCAGCCAGGGGGCCAGCCCGGGGTGGAGTTCGCTGCACCAGCCCTCGGGGCGCCGTGGATCGAGGGGCAGCAGCCCGAGGGGCTCCAATCGCGCCTGATCCTCCGGCTCCAGGGGTTCGCCGGGCTCCAGCCGCAACGCCCCCTGCTGGAGCGTCACCTGCTGGCGGCGCCACTGCTCCCCGCAGCGCTCGATCCGCTCCACCGCCAGAGCATCGAGCACCTCATGGGCCAGCACCACACCGTTGAGCGGAGCGGCGGCCATCTCCTCAAAGCTGCTCCAGCGCAGCGCCAGCGGGCAGCCCTGGAGACGCTGGCGCTGGCGGGCCGCCATGCCGGCGTTGGGCTCCACCAGCACCAGCTCCAGACGCTGGGCCAGCTGGGGCCAGCCGGCGGCCAGGGCCTCGGCCAGCTGGGCCGCCAGGCTGCCCTCGCCGGGGCCGGTCTCCACCAGGCTGAGGCGGCCGCCCGGCAGATCCTCCAGCCAGCGGGCGATCTGGGGGGCCAGCAGGGCCGCGAACTCCGGACCCAGCGATGGGGCGGTGGCGAAATCACCGCCGGGGCCGATGCTGAGGCGGCCGGCGCCGTAGGCGCCGTGATGGGGGTCGTGGAGCACCCACTCCATGTAAGTGCGAAAGGGCACGCTGCCGCCGGCCTGGAGCAGGCGCTCATGGAGCCAGGCGGGCAGGGACACGGCCAGGAGGCAGCTCAGGGAGAATGCAGGGCCACTGAAGCAGCCGCATGGCCCCTGGCGCCAGAACTCTCCTCCGCTCCATCCTTGCCGGTCTGGCCGCCCTGGTGCTGCTGCTGACGCCGCTGGGGGGAGCGGCGGGCGGGATAGCCCAGGCCGCCGACAATCCCTCGCTGTTGCCGGATCACCCCACCCCCGTGATCGATCTGGCCCGGGCGCTCACCGATGGCCAGCGCGCCAGCCTGGAGGAGCACCTGGAGGCGTTCGAGGCCAGCAGTGGCTGGAAGTTGCGGGTGCTCACCCAGTACGAGCGCACCCCTGGCCTGGCGGTGAAGCAGTTCTGGGGGCTGGATGAACGCAGCCTGCTGCTGGTGGCTGATCCCCGCGGCGGCAACCTGCTTAATTTCAATGTGGGTGATGCGCTCTTCGCCCTGATGCCGCGCACCTTCTGGGTGGAGCTGCAGACCCGCTTCGGCAACCAGTACTACGTGCGGGACCACGGCGAGGACGGCGCGATTGTCGATGCACTCGCTGCGGTGGAAACCTGCCTGGAGCGCGGCGGCTGCCAGGTGGTGCCTGGCCTGCCCCAGGAGCAGTGGCTGCTTACTTTCTGCACTTCGCTGCTGGGGGGGCTGATCGTGGGTTTCGCCGGCTATCCGCGCAAACAGGGAGATGTTGTGGCCTGGAGCTGGATCCTGCTGCTCTCGCCGCTGTGGGTGATGCTCTTCGTGGTGTTCGGCCTGGGGCCGGTGGTGACCCGCACCTCCGACCTGCTGCCGGTGCTGCGCAATGGGCTGGGCTTCCTGGGCGGGGCCGTTGGGGCCTACCTCATCGCCCAGAAAACCCTGGGGATTCCTGGCGCCACGGAGGGTTCCGGCGGCAACGAGTGAACGACACGGCAGCTGGGATCAGCGTCCGGCGCTGGCCTCCTGAAGGGCACAGCTGAGGCTGTCGCCTGTGCAGACGGGCTTCACCGGAGGGGCGGCCTGAGCGACATCCGTGCGCACGTTGTCAATGGAGCGCAGGCTGGCCAGGTTCGCCTCGTAGAAGGCCCTGAGCTGGACGTAGCGCTTGACGGGCTGTCCGTAGAAGCTGCGGCCGGCCAGGGTGGGGAAGGAGGCCCATTCCGGCGCCAGCTTGGCGGCCAGTTCAGGGGTGAGCATGCCGCGATCGGCCATGGCCAGGGCGCCACGGCGCTGGATCAGGAAGATGGCGGCCTGATCCTGCACCTGGGGTCCGAAGCCACTGATCCCCAGGACACGGGTGGCCATCGACCAGGTGAAGGGCATGAACTGGTAGGCACCAGCGGCGGCGCTGGCGTAGCCCACGGTGCGGTTGACCTGATTGGGGTGGCGATCCAGCGAGGGCATCAGGCTGCCGCCGAACATGATCCGGTAGCCCACGTCTTCGCCGTTGGCCCAAGTGCCCTCGGCAAAGCGGATGGTGTTGAGCAGGGCCCGCCGCTCAGGGGTGATCTCGAAGACGGCGCGCATCCCCGGCAAATCCTGGGGAGTGGCGATCGCCAGCGACTGGGGCTGGCTGGTTGGCGCCGCACCGGGCAGACGAATCTCCTCCCAGGCCGTGGCGTGGGCTGGGGCGCTGAGGGCGACCACCAGAGCCGGCAGGCAGAAGCGGCTGAGACGGGAAGCGGTAGCGAGCAACGGATTTATTGGGGGAGAGGACTGGTTGCAGCCACGCCTGAGCCAGGTGGATTCCTTGGGAATCGGCCTGGAGAAACGCTGCTGTGCTGAGGAAAGATTTGGTGGTGAGTCTTGATCCGTTCGTGACTGCTGAGCGGAGCAAGAACCTGGGTGTTTAGATGAGCTGATGATGCTGATCAGAAACCCTGATGAATGCAATCAGGCAGGTTGATCAGTGCAGAACTCAAGGGAAACCGTCGAAGCGATGGAAGAATACATCGTGGCGGGATCGGGTTGCACGCCAATGTGTCGAACGAGCCCTTCGCCGGGGATCGTGTTAGTGACAGTCACACGACCGTCCACCCGTTATCAGAATTGGTCCCGGGGTTCACATCACTGTTCAGCACAGGGATTATTGATGCGAAATCATTGATCGCGCTGATCATCAGTTCTGCTGATTGAGCCCCAGGGCGTGGTAGCCACCGACACCAGATCGCTTGCACTGCAATGCTCCCCAGCGATCTCAGCTGTAGGCGAGCGCCCGGTCTTCCAGCCAGCCGGCCGCCTGCTGGGCCCCGTCCAGCGCCAGGGGGCCCACGGCGGCCGGCCGCAGGGGCTGATCCAGTTGCCAGTCGCCGCAGCGCAGTTGCTCCTGGCTGAGCAGCCGGTGGCGGCCATGGCGGCGCAGCGCCTCCTCCAGCACCGGCGCCTCGGCAAAGCCCTGGCGGTGCACCAGATGAATGCCCACATCGTGGGCCAGGGCCTCACAGAAGCTGCTGTATCCGGGCTTGGTGATCCATCGCTCCACCAGCGGCATGAACTCCAGCAGCCGCAGTCCCCGGGGCAACTGGCGCACATGGGCTAGCCCCGCGGCCGAGGGATCGGTGCTCACGAACACCCGATCGGGCCAGCGGCGAAAGGGCTCCTCCCCCAGCTCGAAGCCCAGCCCGCCGAAACTCACCAGCACGCAGCGGCTGCGCTCGGGCAACTCCAGCCGCCGGCGCAGGTCTTCGGCCCGCTGCCGCAGTGGGGCCACGGTGAGGCCCACCCGGATCTCCGGCAGGCCCCAGTTCATGGACATCGAGAAGGGGCAGTGGATCAGGCCCTGGCCCTGGCGGTAGAGCAAGCGGCAGCGCTCAGCCCAGGCCAGGAAGGGGCCGCCCATGGGGCTGTAGATGGCATCCCAGCCGAAATTGCCCACCCAGATCAGCGGCCAGCCGCCGGCCTGCGCCAGCCGCGCCAGGGCCGGTGGCACATCACCCAGCAGCAGCACCGGTCCGGCCTGGGCCCTGAGCCAGCGGGCCTCTGCGGCGATCTGATCGGGCAGGCGCCGCTCCAGCTCATCGAGGGCCGTGAGGGTGGCGGCGGGGTCAGCGCCGAGGGCATCGGCCTGCACCACCCCCACATCCCAGCCGCAGGGGCGCAGCTCAAAGGGCACCTCTCCGAAGACCGTGCGCAGGAATGCCGCCGGCAGGGAGGTGGAGAGCACCAGACGCCAGCCGGGCTGACGCTGGGCCAGGGCCAGCAGGATGGCGCCGCTGCGGGAGCCGTGGCCATAGCCGTGGCCGCTGATGGCGGCGTAGATCAGCACGGCAGCGCCTCGGGTTGATCACCCACCGGCTGGGGCTGGGCCAGGGGTTGCTGGTGCAGCCGCTGCTCGTAGAGCAACCGCCCCGTGTCCGGCTCGTACCAACGGTGGCTGGCGTGGATCAGCTGGCCCTGGTCCAGCTCCACCCAGGAGAGATGACAGAGCTGCCGCCCCTCCCCATCGACGGCATGGCGCGGCACGAAGGCGGCATTGAGATAGGCGGTGCCGCGGCGATCGATCAGGAAGCTGCACCGCTCCCCCCGCCCGCGCTTGAGGGCATGGTGCATGTGCCCGAAGACCACCAGCGGCAGGGGCCGCTCGACACGGATCTGCTCGATCGCCTGGGCGAGATCCTGGTCGCCCCAGTCGCAGGCGGGCGATTTCCAGTCGCGGCCGCAGGGATCGCTGGCGGTGCTGCCCAGGCCACTGGGACCGCAGTGGGCGAGGAGCACCAGGGGCAGGCGCGGGTCGGCCGAGAGGGCCGCCGCGGCGATCCGCCCGGCCGACTCCGCCAGCTCGACGGGACCCCAGAGGGCCTGCACCGCCCTGGAGAGGTGGTGGCCGCCGCCGGCACTGCCGGGCCGGCCACCCACCACCGAAAGACCGGGGGGATCGAGCTGGCGCAGGGCCCAGCCGCAGTGGCGCTCACCGAGGCGGTCGATCTGGCGCTGCAGCTTGTGGCCGCTGTGGTCCTTGCCGGTGTCGTGGTTGCCGAGGATGCAGGCCACCGGCAGGGACAGGTCGGCGAGGCTGGCGGCGATGCGCTGCTGACCGTCGCTGAGATCGCCCACCACCAGCAGGGCATCGGGGGCGATCCGGCTGAGCAGGTCCACATCCCGCCGGTCCCATTGGCCGTGCAGATCCCCGGCAATGGCAAGGCGCATATGGGCCGTGACGACTACTCCCTTCCCTAGGCTGAATTCATCCTGCCCCAGTTGAGGTCAAGGTTGGTTTTTGCCGCCCTTGAAGCCCCCACCACTCCCCGCGACCTGCCGGCCGCGATCGATGAGCTGCGCCGAGCGCGCAAGGCCGTGATCCTCGCTCACTATTACCAGAGCCCCGAAATCCAGGATGTGGCCAATTTCATCGGCGACTCGCTGGAGCTCTCGCGCAAGGCCGCCGGCACCGACGCCGAGGTGATCGTGTTTTGCGGCGTGCACTTCATGGCCGAGACCGCCAAGATCCTCAGCCCCAGCAAAACGGTGCTGCTGCCTGATCTGGAGGCGGGCTGCTCCCTGGCCGATGCCTGCCCTGCCGATGGCTTCGCCGCCTTCCGCGCCGAGCACCCGGAGCACCTGGTGGTGAGCTACATCAACTGCTCGGCGGCAGTGAAGGCCCAGAGCGACCTGATCTGCACCAGCAGCAACGCCGTGCGCCTGGTGCAGCAGCTGCCGGCTGATCGGCCGATCCTGTTTGCACCGGATCAGAACCTGGGCCGCTGGGTGGCACGAGAGAGCGGCCGGGAGCTCACCCTCTGGCCGGGGGGCTGCATCGTCCATGAAACCTTCAGCGAGCAGGCGCTGCTGCGGCTGAAGCTGGAGCACCCGCAGGCCGAGGTGATCGCCCACCCGGAGTGCCTGCCCAACCTGCTGGATCTGGCCGACTTCATCGGCTCCACCAGTCAGCTGCTGGCCCGCGCCGCCAGCAGCGAGGCCCAAAGCTTCCTGGTGCTCACCGAGCCCGGCATCCTCCACCAGATGCGCCTGAAGCTGCCCCACAAAACCTTCCATGAGGTGCCCGGACAGGATGGCTGCAGCTGCAACGCCTGCCCCTACATGCGGCTGAACACCCTGGAAAAGCTCTGGCGCTGCCTGGACACGATGAGCCCGGCGATCGAACTGGATGAGGAGCTGCGCGTCAGGGCCCTGGCACCGATCCAGCGCATGCTGGAGCTCAGCCGCTAGCACACCCCAGCACCCGGGCTCCGCAGGTACGGACCTGGGTGTCGCCGAAGACGTCGAAGTCCACAACGCGCCCATCGGCAGGGTTGAGCTGGTGGGCCGCCACTTGTTATGACGGGCGACCTGCCAGCGGTAGAGGCCATCGAGCTGGTCCAGCACGGGCGCGGGGCAGGAAGCCGATGCGGCACCAGCCTGGACAGGCAGCGACACCAGCAACGGCAGCAGGCACAGGGCGCCGGCAGTGAGCCAGCGGGGCAACGAGCTGATGTCCTGCTTCCGCACGGCCATGCAGTCTGGGGTTGGCTGAGTCACGACGGGGGGTGGACGCCCAAGCGCCACACAGCGATCCCCTGGCGGGGAACGTAAGCCGCCAGGGTGGTGCCATCGCCACTCAGTGCGGAGGGACCCAGCGGAAGGTCGAGAGTGGTCTGAGGCAACGGCGCAACCGGCTGAAGCTCAAGTGTGTGCAGCACCTCTCCATTGCGGGGGTTCAGGACCTTGAAGGCGCCCCTGGAGCCCACCAGGAGGCCCTGATCGGTCCAGTAGAGCTTCTGCACCCGGTCCACCGCGTCGAGGGTGCGCGTCTGGCGAGCCGAGGCCAGATCCCAGATGGAGAGCACAGGACCCTGGCCGAGAGCGACCGCCAACTGCCGGCCGTCAGGAGAAAAAGCCAGGGTGAGAATCCCAACTGACTTGCCGAGATCCAGAGTGCTGCTCAGCTTGTTGTCGGCGATGTTCCAGACATGGATCTGGTTGTCGTAGGGGCGGCGGGGAAAGGCGAGAAAGCGTCGATCGGCGCTCACGGCGATCGGAAGGTCCCTCCCTTCCAGCGTGAAGAGATCGGCCGGAAGGGTCTGCAGCAATTGGCCGGTGCTGAGGTCCCACACCCTGGGGCTGTGGGGCTGCTTTGAACTAGTCGCCAGGGCGTCAACCGCGGCCAGGGTGACGAGCCTGTGATCGGCCATCGGATAGGCCACGGTGGCCCCGTCCAGTCGCAGCCGTGTCTTCCCCTCGGGCAGCGTTCGCACCTGCACCTGCTGCAAGGCGGCCGTGATCAGCTCCTGTCCATCGGCACTGAAGGCCACGGAGGTCAGAACATCCTCAAGGGTTCGTTGACCGTCCGGTTTTCCATGCAGGTTGCGGATCCCACGCCGCTTCTGAGCGGACAACTCCAGGATGACCAGCTGTTGTTTGCTGGTGCGCACACTCAGCACGGCCAGCTGGTCGCCGGCCTCGTTGAGGGCCAGATCCAGGGGAGGGCTGTCCTCACCCGTGAGCCTGGCCACCAGCGGGTATGGACCCGTCGCTGGAGCTGAGTTGAACCCGATGGTCGGCGGAGCCAGGACAAGAGCGAGCACGAGGGTGCTGATCAGGTAGGCCAGCACGGTGCTGCCAGCCATCAGCCGGGACAGGTTCGGGCGGGGACGCCCAGCTCCGGCTGCCATCAGTCCAAGAACCGCACCCGTCGTGGCACCGGCCGGCACCAAGATCAGAAGCATGAAACCAAACCAGATGGCCCCGTAGGGCCCACCGATGAGGGAGGCCGGGTTGGCCTCGATCGGCAGGAGGCCGATCAGAAAGGTGCCCAGGAACGATCCCCAGAGGGATGCCCTCAACCGGCTTCTTCGCGAAACGCCGTCCTCCTGAGACAACGAACCGGATCGCCTCAGCCGTGACCGCCTGATAAGGGCGGCGCTCGCGGCCACCAACGCTCCCACCACACTGCCCACCACGAAGCTGACGAGCGTCATGCGCAGCAGCTTCGGCAGCACGATCTGCAGAAGCGTGTCGGCGTCGAACAACGGGGACATCCCAGGGAAAGCCGTACTGACGCGCGGTGAATCAATTCTGCTCAAACGTCAGACCCCGGCTCCTCACGCGCCGACAACTGCAACAGACAACTCCCCCTGCGTCAGGAAAGAAGTCCGCTCGGTCTGACCCATCCACCAGGGCCTGCTTCTCGGGGGGGAGAGAGCTGCAGCCACATATTGCGGGATCGGTTGCGACTTCAGGAGGCCAAGGAAGTGGTGCTGCTGTGGACACTGACCACTGGTCGAGGAGATGGAGTTCAGAGCCCGTCGAGCTCGGCCTGCAGGCTCTGCCAGTCCTCCGGCAGGTCACCGCGGCGCACCATCTACTGGAAGACGGCGTAGCAGTCGTTGCGATCGCCGTCCTTGCGGGGGAAGCCCAGCCAGAGGATCAGCGACACCATCACCGCGGCGAGCAGCTTGACCTGGGGATACTGCAGAAAGCACTTCTGGTCGAGTTCCTGCTTGAGCCGTTTGGCCTCAGCTTTGAGATGCTCGTACTGGCCCTGGTGCGTCCACCGTGACACCGGCGAGCAGCTCATCGTCTTCTGCCGCCATGGCCTCGGTATAGGGCACAGGCCCGGCTTCTGCTGTCAACGCCTCACGGGTGAGCAGATCGAGGAAAAGGCCCAGCATGAGGCTCTCGTCCTCCGGTTCACGGCTCTGCCGCTCGCTTGGCTCGAAGCGCAGGAGCATGGTGTCGTTGCTCAGCACCTCCACCTGCCCTGGGGCGCCGGTGAACTGGGGGTGATCGCGGTAGAAGGCGGCAGGAAGCCGCAGACCGGAGGAGTTGCCGATCTGGGCCGGGGTGACGCGGTAGCGGGACGAAGCCATGGCAGAAGCACCCGAGCGCAGTGGACTTACATCTTGTTAGTCCAAACCCTAGATTTTTCTGGCCGTCGTGGCCGTGGCCTGGACGGGGGGATTGGCTGGCTTCCGCCAACGGCCAATACCGGCCCTTGATTGCCAGACCCGCCTGGCCCTCATCGACTGCCCGTGGCCCGCTGGTCAGCTGCTTGTCGATGTGACGGATCTGTTCATCGAGCTGCTCGGCCCACGGAAGAGCCGTGCCAGCCCACGTCGAGATCCATCCAGGAGGGCAGAAACCGCCGCAGCGGCGCCGTCAGGCCGACGAGCAGCCCCAACGGCAGCGACAGGTCGTAGCGCAGCCGGCGCCAGTCCTCGCCGCCCACGATCCACTCGCGGTAAGGACGGATGAAGTTGTCGGGGTACTGCTCGCTGGCGACAGGGATCAATGCCGCGCTGGGTGATCTCGGGATGGGCCCAGCGCACCCGTTCGGCCATACGGCGGACCTTGGTGGCGACGCCCGCCTCGGAAGCGAGGGTCACGGCGGCGAGGTTCACGGTGGCGGCAGCGGGGTGAACACGGTGAGGGCGCCGGGCAGGCAGCTGAAGGTCACTGGGTCGGCGTCAAGCATCTCGCCGTCGATCACCAGCCGCTGGGGAGGGTCGGTGGTGATCGTGATGTGGCGGGCCCGCAGGCAGAGCAGATCGGGGTGGGTGCTGGGCGACTGGACCACCGCGGAGGCCAGCAGGGAGGCGAGAGCGTTGAGCCCCTTGAGGCGGGTACTGGGAGAGGCGATGGTGACCTCGAGCAATCCGTCATCGGCGATCACCTGCCCGAAGCCCTGGGCAAGCATGGAAGTGGCGGGGGCCACGTTGGCCACGGTGATGGCGACGGCCTGCATTTCGGTGACGGTGCCATCGATCTCGACGCGGGCCTGGAACGGCTGCTGGCTGATCAGCTGCTGGGCGCCGGCGAGCACGTAGGCAAGCGGGCCGAGCATCGTTTTGAACTCGCGGGTGGCGCGATCCACCATCCCGGCCTCGAAGCCGACACCGGCCAGCAGGATCATCGGCACGTCATTGCAGCGGGCAGCGTCCACCACGTGGGTGTGGCCGGCCAGGATGGTGCGGCAGGCGGCGACCAGGTCAGTGGGGATACCGAGCGCCGAGGCGAAGGCGTTGGCGGTGCCGCGGGGAATCACACCGAGGGGAATGCCGGTGCCGGCCACCGCCCCCGCCACCGCCGAAACGGTGCCGTCGCCTCCGCAGGCCACGATCATTACGTCGTCGACATCGCCGGGCTGACGCGCCTGCAGGATTTCGACGAGATCGCGTGTCTGCTCGGCCGGATCGACATCGGGGCGGGTGAACAACACGGTGACCAGCAGCTGCGGCTCGAGGATCGAGCGGATCAGGGCCAGATCGGCAGTAGCATCACCCTGGCCGGACACCGGATTGAAGACCAGGTAAGCCGCCCGGCCATGGGCCATTCCGCGCAGTGCCAGGCTTGCGGTGGCGGCGTTGAGGGCCAGGGGCACGGCGGCAAGATCGCAGGCGCGGATCAGCAGCCTGGCGTCGGGCGGCGTGACCGCTGACGCATCCGGCTCAAGGAAGGCCACCACCAGGGCCACCTCACCGTCAAGGACACGGACGGCCAGCTGGATGTCTCCTCCTTCGGCGAGGCCCTCGAGCGCCATGACCGGCAGCTGGGCGGTGCGGGGATCGCGGCGGAGCCGCCCGGCCAGTTCGGCGGTGGCGAGCAGCGGAAAAGCTGCGACGGCCAGGGCCTGTCGGTCGAGCCAGTCGATCAGCGCCTCGAAGCGCGACTCACTCGCCAGCAGCACCAGGGTGTGGGCCATCGATGGTCATGTCAGGGGGAGCGTTGTCGTCCATAGTCCGTACCCCACCCACCAGGAGCACCTGCTGAAAGCCGCTATGACGGGAGGCTAATTGGGCCAACGCGTGGAGCGGCGGCGCAGGTGGGTTCTTCAACCAAGAACCAGGCGCTTTCTGCCCTTCTTTATTCTTCGCAGATTGGTGCTTGGGGGTGATGTGGGCAACCTTGAAGGAATTGTGCGCGCCCGGTGGCTGATCGTTCGCAGCGGCAATGGCGACAAGGGCCGGACTGCCAAGAAGAGTTCGAAAGCTTCACCCCACCTGGCTGGGAGAGGTGCTGCTGGCGATCTTTCAGAGATGGGCAGGCTGACATCACTCCACCGGTTTGATCTGGTCTTGGGGCTCCGAGACTGGCTGCCCCGGCAGCCTTCGTTTCAGCTGTTTCCGTCTCGACAACCAGCGCAGCGCCGTGGCGAACACCCACAGTGCCAGCCCGGGCTGGATCAAGACATACGCCTGAGCCGCCAGTGGCAGTTCGGGGCAGGAGAAACTGACCGTGAACCGGCTGAGGATCTGCAGCAGTCCGCTGAAGATCGCGCAGAACATCAGCACGATCGCTACGGGGAACAGCACCAGGGGCGTGATCACACCGATCAGGGCAAGCACGAGCCCAAGGACCTGCAACCCTCTCAGCCAGCTGCGAATCCGCGTCGTCATCCCAGCGCCAGGGCCCAGCGGAGCGCTTCGGCGGCGGATTCAGGCACGACCATGGGGAAGGCAGCATGACCCGATCATCTCTGCGTCGGGAGTTGACTGAGGCCCTCATTGCGAAGCTGACGCCCTGAAGGCTGGGGTTGCACTGAAAGGGAGCAGATCGTGCTGCTAAGGATCTGGGCCTTCGGGGCTTCTCTTGGGGCAATGCATAAAAACAACGCGAGCTTCCCCAGCTCCGCTCGCCGAAACCAGACATGCTGAGGTGAACTCGGTGGTGGGGTCTGTGGTGGGTTTTTGACAGCCGCCATAAACTATGGCCTGGATTCGGATTCGAGTTGCTCAGGCCGGCTCTGGGGGGGGGCAGATGGGCGGCGGTAAGGCTGCCGTATCGATAGGGGTGAGGGCGGGAGGGTTCAGATGTAGCTCGGCAGTTCTTTGCGCAAGCAGATTCTTTGCTACTCCCCTGCAGGGTTGTTCAGGCAAAGCTCGGGGCCGGCATCTCCTATCCCCTAGGCCTGAGGGAAGGTCGGCTTTGATCAAGCGAGCGGAGCCCCGCTGAGAGATGAAAAAACCCGCTACAGCCACGGGTTAAAAAACAGCCGAGTGTTGAGGGATTAAAGGATTAATAGAAGGGTTCTGGAGGCAGACCACACGGAAACCGACGTCGTAGCTGACATCGTCGGGCCGGACGTGGATACGGCAGTCCGAGCGGCAGCGCCCGGGATTGACGAACCAGGCGCCGCCGCGAAGCAGCCGTTGCTGGGCGATCGTTTCTGGGAGATCCGCCTCTGGTTCCAGCCGGGCGCTGCCATCAGTGAGTCCCTGATCCGGCGATGGATGCCACAGATCTTGGCACCACTCCCACACATTGCCGTGCATATCGGCTAAGCCCCAGCGATTCACCAGCCCGTAGGCGCCCACGGGGGTGATGCGATTGAGATAAACACCAGGCTTCCCTGCGCCATACTTAAAGACGGCATTGTAGTTTGCCCAAGCCGCGTCGATTGTGTCGCCGAAGTGGAACGCTGTGCTGCTGCCTGCGCAGCAAGCATACTCCCCCCCTTCGCTCCGAACTGGTGCGGGAAAACTCCGAACTGGCCATCGCCTATCTGCGCCGGCGCATCGCCGTCGCCTGATCAGGCCCAGAGGCTCTCCAGGGTGTAGGGGCCGCCAGGCTTCACCCAGATGGAGCCATCGATGTAGCGCCGTCCGAGATCCAGGGCGGCGATGGCCTCCATGTCTTCAGCGGCCAGGTCGCCCTCGGCGGCGGCGAGGTTCTCGTAGAGGCGCGCCGGGCTCACCGACTTCGGGATCACGGCAGTGCCACGCTGCAGGGCCCAGCGCAGCAGCACCTGGGCCGGGGTGATGCCCCGCTGCCCGGCGATCGCGTGAATGGTTGGATCCTCCAGCAGCACCGGCTCGCCGGCGGGCCTGATGAACGCTGGCCGACCGGCCGAACCGAGCGGAGCGTAGCCGGTGAGATGCACCCCGCGGGCCTCACAGAAGGAGAGCATGTCGCTCTGCTGAAGGTAGGGGTGAAGCTCGATCTGGTTTACGGCCGGCTGGATGCGGGCCTGATTGAGCAGGGCCCCGAGGGTGGCCGCCCCGAAGTTGCTCACCCCGATGTGGCGGCACAGCCCCTGTTCCACGGTGGCTTCCAGTGCCTCCCAGGTGGCGGCGATGGGCAGCTCCTCGAGGGCGATCAGATCCTCGGCCGACTCCGGCATCAGCACCCCCGGACGGAAGGCCACGGGCCAGTGGATCAGGTAGAGGTCGAGGTGGTCGAGCCGCAGATCGGCCAGGGTCTGCTTCAGGGCCGGCGCCACGGCCTCGGGAGCGTGGGCGTTGTTCCAGAGCTTGGAGGTGATCCAGAGCTGCTCCCTGGTCACCACGCCCTCGTCGATCGCCGCACGGATCGCCGTACCGATCTCGGCCTCGTTGCCGTAGATGGCGGCACAGTCAATGTGGCGGTAGCCGAGCCGCAGGGCCGAGTGCACCGCTCCGCCCACCTCACCAGGCGGGGCGTTCCAGGTCCCCAGGCCCAGCATAGGGAGCGAGGATCCGTCGTTGAAGCGGAGGCACTTCAAGGGCACGTCCTCACGGGAACCGGCGAAGGCCGTAAGGCCTGTAACGAGCCTAGGCGGAGGCAGCGCCGCGAAGGGGCAAGGGAACCGCGTTCAGGCGACCCTGGCCCTGGCCCGGAACTCCCGCAGGACGAAACGGCGCGCCTCCGGTCTTTCGGATTCCAGCACCATCTGCAACCGTTCCCCCTGCCGCCCGGAACGCAGGAGGGGGAGCTTGTGAAGGAGCTGTCCCTGCCCGGCCAGCACATCGAACACCGCCCGGATCTCGCCACAGGGGCGCTCCAGACAGGAGACCTCCATCACATCGACGACGCCTCCGCCGAAGAGGCGGGGCATGAGGCAGTTTCCTTGGCAGCGGCGGGAGAACACCCCCTGGTCGGCTTCCGAACAGCCCGCGGCCAACAGGTCGCGGCGGGTCTCCACGCCCTCCTTCGCCCCGGCGCCCGCTGTCAGGGGCGCAAGCAGGGAAGCGGCGAACCAACCGGCGCCGAAGCCCATGCCCAGGAGCAGCTCGGCGGCAAGCAGGCGCCGACTGAAGCCTTCCTCGCCAGACCTCCCTGGCGGCAGGGCCGGCGCCGGGCGTTCCATCTCCTGCAGGAGATCGTCGGCGGTCTTATCCGTCCTTGCCATCGCCATAACTCATGAGCGCACGGAACATCAGGCCGCCGCCGCTGCCGATGAGGGCCATCATGGTGAGGAGGTTCCAGAGGGTGGTGTGAGGTGGAAGCTCATGATCAGGGTCTGCAGCACGCCCACCGCCAGCGCCCCCACCGAAGCCAGCGCCAGAAACCAGCGCCAGCGCTGATTGCGAAGGGCGAACTGAAGACACACCCCGATCGCCAGGGGGATGAGCAACAGGCCGAAGCTGCCACCGAACGCTGCCCCTGTGTGGCAGGCAAGAAGCTATTGCTCTAAAAGCAGAATTGCCGGCGGCCTGTCCAATCCAGGGACTTGTTCGAAGATGTCGCATCTCTGTAGGTAGCGTTTGCGGACCTACACCGCGCCAGCAGATCTCAGGTCACCTCCGCTTGACTTCTAACACTCGCGCTCAACTTCAGACCAAGAGCGGAGACGACCTTCAAGATGGTGTCAAAGCTCGGGTTGCGCTCTCCAGACAAGGCCTTGTAGAGGCTCTCCCTGGAAAGTCCTGAATCTCTGGACACCTGGGTCATCCCCTGGGCACGTGCGATGTCGCCCAGGGCCTTGGCAATAAAGGCAGCATCTCCATCCGCCTCCTCAATACATGCTTCCAGGTAGGCCGCCATCTCCTCTGGTGTGCGTAGATGCTCGGCAACGTCGTAGGGGCTGGTCGTGACTTTCATCAGATCTCCTCAGTCAGGTTATCTGCGAGCAGAAGGGCCTCACCAATGTCATTGGCTTGTGAGCTTTTGTCTCCGCCAGCCAAAAGGATGATCAAGGAGGTTCCCCTCTGCAAGTAATAGACCCTGTATCCAGGGCCGTAGTTAATCCGCAACTCAGAAACGCCGGCCCCAACAGGCTTGACGTCACCAGGATTGCCGCCGATGAGGCGTTCGATCCTGGCCTGAACCTTCGGCCTGGCTCTCAGATCACGCAGATCCTCAAGCCATTGGACAAACCGCTCTGTTTGGCGGACTTGAACCATGCACCAACTGTAGCCCCCTGGCTACGGAAACGCAACGCTGCCTTGCTGGCTCCCATCAAAGACGACACATCCTTCGAACGCTAATTTGGCGAACCCTCATAACATCTCCTTCCCTCTGCCATCAGCAGCATAAGAGCGCTGGGCCCTGAGGACAGCACTTGCGACGCCCTGTGTTGGCAAGGGTTCTCAGTTGGACGCTCCCAAGACCCGGAGTCTTATGCGGATCCGCATAAGGCTGTTCGTTGTGTTACACAACTTCAGCTGGGCTGGTGTTGCCTGGAAGGTCGCTGTTGCTGAACACTTTCTCAAGGTTCTTAACTTTCATCGCGTCGAAGGTGCAACAGGATGGTGAGATCACAGCACTCCATCCAGCCCAGGGCTGGCCGATCTGGATGACCGACCGACTCTTCTTCCAGACCCTCAGCTTTGACGCGCTCGAGGTTCTCGACTTGGTCGAGGATGCAGGCGCGACACCCAGCGAGGTGGACGCAGCGCTGGGGCAAACCCGGGACCATGCCGGACTCAAGGCGGTTCACTTCAACAACCTTCCAGCTCACACCACTGACGCACAGCCTGAGACTGTGTATGAAGGCAACTGTGGCTGAGTGAATCAGTCCCGCTCAGCTGCCAGTTCGCAAGGCCAGCAGCAAGCCGTGCTCGCAAGTGATGACGGCCTCAAGTGGAGGCTCTCAGTAGCTGTAGTTGGCCTCGAACAGCGGCTTGCCATCGGAAGGCTCCGATCCGGCGGCATAGATCCCCCGGGCCGCCTGGCCATTGGCGCGGGCACGGGCCAGCAGCGCCTGCTGCCCTGCCACCACGTCGTGGCCGGCCCAGTGCTTGAGGCATGACTGCTGCAGGGCGCGTCCATAGGAGAAGCCCAGGTGCCAGGGCGCAGCACCGGCGGTCTGGTGGATGGCATTGAGGAAGACGCTGGCCTCCTCCTCACTCAGGCCACCCGAGAGGAACAGGATCGCCGGCACGGCGGCGGGCACGCTGCGCTGGAGGCTGCGCAGCGTGAAGGCCGCAGCCTGCTCGGGTGTGGGCCGCTGGCGGCATTCGGCACCGGGCAGGGTCATCGAGGGCTTGAGCAGGCTGCCCTCCAGGAACACCCCGTTGCGGCCGAGCGCGTCGTAGACGCTGCGCAGCACCCATTCCTGCACCGCGGCGGTGGTGAGGATGTCGTGGTCGCCGTCCATCAGGATCTCGGGCTCCACGATTGGCACCAGGCCCTCCTCCTGCACGGTGCGGGCGTAGCGGGCCAGGCCCCAGGCGTTCTCACGCACGGCCAGCTCCGACGGGCAGCCATCGGCTGTGATGCGCAGCACCGCGCGCCACTTGGCGAAACGGGCACCGCGCGCGTAGTAGCGGGCTGCCCGCTCCTGCAGCCCCTTGAGCCCGGTGCACCAGGTCTCGCCTGGCAGCCCCCCGGCGAGGGACTCCACGCCCAGATCCACCTTGATGCCCACCAACAGTCCCTGCTGGCGGAAGTGCTCGAGGATCGATCCGGCCCTGGGGCCACCGCTGCTGCTGGCCGCCGCGTCCTGGAAGAGCGTTTCCTCGTAGAGGATCACACCGCTGATCGACTCCCCCAACCCGGGCGCGCTGGCCAGCAGGGTGCGGTAGGCGCGGCGGTGCTCCTCGCTGTTCTCGACCCCGATCGCCGCGAAGCGCTTGCCGATCGTGGCAGTGGATTCGTCAGCGGCCAGCAGTCCGCTGCCAGGCCGCGCGAGGGCGGTGGCGGTCGCCGCCAATTCCTCGCGGTGGGTGTCGAGTGCCATGGAACGCTGCGGGGCCTGCCCCATGACTAAGGGCGCGTCCTGCTGCCGTCAACGCGGTGGGGCCGCCAGGATTCACGGAACCTCACCTCGTCGGAGGCGCGGCCGCCAGAGGTGGTGCTCCTGTTCCTGCAGGCCAGCCGTTATGGCGAGAGCGATCTGCGATGCCGTGCACCACAATATGCGCTTCGACTAGAGGCGTTCAAGCCCAACCAAATCGGCCCTGAAGATCGATGAAAGCGGTGATGGTGTGTGACGTGATTTCGCCCACCTGGCCATTGCCTTCTGCCGCTGCATGAACATTCCGGCCGATTACTGTACCGGTTACCTGAGGGAAATCGAGGTGCCGCCGCCCCACTCGGCCATGGACTTCGCTGCCTGGTTCGAGGTCTACCTCGGTGATGGCTGGCATGGGTTCCACCCGCGTAACAACAAGGCGCGGATCGGGCGGATCCTGATCGCCCGCGGCAGGGATGCGGCCGATGTGGCACTCACCACCACCTTCGCTCCCTCGACACTGGAATCCTTCGAGGTGTGGACCGCATGACCTATTGCGTGGGAGTGCTGCTTCAGTCCGGCATGGTCTTCGGCTCGGATTCACGCACCAATGCGGGTGTGGATAATTTCGCCACCTTCTGCAAGATGACGGTGTTCGAGCGCCGCGGCGATCGGGTACTCGTGCTTCTCAGCTCCGGCAGCCTGGCCGGCACCCAGGCGGTGATCAGCCTGTTGCGCCAGCGGGCCGACGAAGGCGATGGGAGCGACAACCTGTGGACGGCGCGCACGATGTTCGACGTCATGGTGTTGGTGTCGGATGTGGTCCGCAAGGTCCAACAGCGTGATGCCGCCCACCTGGAAGCCTCAGGGAGTGGGTTCAATGCGTCGTTTCTGGTGGGCGGCCAGATCAGGGGCGAAGCGCCGCGGCTGTTCCGGATGTATGCCGAGGGCAATTTCATCGAAGCCAGCGCAGACACACCATTTCTGCAGACTGGCGAGGCGAAATACGGCAAGCCGATCATCGACCGGGTGATTCACTCCGACACCTCGCTGGCGGAAGCGGCCAAGTGCGTGCTGGTGTCATTCGATTCCACCATGCGCAGCAATCTTTCAGTGGGGATGCCGATCGATCTGATCGCCTACGAGCGTGACAGCCTGGCCATCACCCACCGCCGCCGCTTCAGCGCGGGCGATGCCGAGTTCACGGAGTTGAGTAGCGCCTGGGGTGTGGGCGTGCGTCAGGTGTTCCGCGACTTACCGGATGTGCATTGGTAGTGGGCAACGTGGTGGGTCACGGCGCCATGACCAGCGCCCGGTGAAGGCCATCCCAGAACTGCCTGCGGGCCGCCACAACTCGATCGGCCATCGACTGGGCTGGCTGAATTCTGGAGGGGGAACGGCCGCAGAGAGTGCTCAGCATCGCCCTCAGTCCCCTGCAGCAGGATCTCGATCCCCTGCGGAGGATTGAAACCGAAGCAGCTCGGCCTCAAGATCGGCGATGCGCTGCCGCAGTGGCCGCACCACATGCTCCACCTCCGCCGCCGTGAAGCGGGGCGTGATGAATTGCGGGCAGTTCCAGTCGAAGCCGTCCACCTCAATGCGAAAGAGGCGTTCCAACTCACCTGCTCCCGGATGCTGCAAACTCAACTGCGATCGCAGGTCGGGATCGGCATCCAGCGGCACCACCTCGGCGATGCCATCGAGCTTCAGACGCCGGCGGTTGGGGTAATCCATCAGGAACAGGGCAAGCCGCGGATCACCACGCAGGTGCCCCGTGGTGAGCAGTTGCCGGTTGCCGCCGTAATCAGCAAAGCCAAGGGTTCGCTCATCGAGCACCCGCAGAAAACCCACCGGACCGCCGCGATGCTGGATGTAAGGCGCCCCAGTTTCGGTGAGGCTGGCCAGATAGAAGCTGTCACGGGCGCTGATGAAGGCGATCTCCTTGGCACCGAGACGATCGGGCTCTGGGGCGTCCGGCACGCCGTAGCTCTTCTGCCCATAGGCCTGCTCCTGGGCCTCCCCCACGGCGGGGGTGAGATGACGATGGAGGTAGTGCTGGCTCATGGCTGGGTCTCCACGGCGGCTTCCAGCCCCGTCATCGGCACATAGCCCGGCAGAGCCTGAATGCGTGCGATCCAGGCGCGCACATGGGGATAGGGGGCCAGATCGATGCCGCCATCCCCCGAGAGGGCCACGTAGGGAAACACAGCGATGTCGGCGATCGTGGGGCGATCCTGCTCCAGCCAGTCCCGATCGCTCAGGTGCCGTTCCAGCTGATCCAGAATGAAGGCGGCTTTCTCCTGGGCGCGTTCAATCGGAATGGCCTTCACACCGAACAGGTGATGCAGGCGAGCACTCTCGGGACCCTGCCGCACTTCGCCGGCAGCTGTGGAGAGCCAGCGCACCACCCGGGCCTGCTCGAGGGGGGTGATGGGAAACCACTGGCCATCGCCCTGGCGAGCGGCCAGATAAAACAGGATCGCCTGGGCGTCGGAAAGGGTGTTGTCGCCATCGTCCAGAACGGGCACCTGGCCGAACGGGTTGAGCGCCAGAAAGGGCGACGACTTATGTTCGGCCTTCATCAGATCGACGCGTACCCATTCGTAAGGGACGCCGAGCAACTCGAGCAGCAGGCGCACCTTATAGCTGTTGCCGGAGAGTTCATGGCCGTAGAGTTTGATCATGAAACCGACGAGTGGTGGGGAGAATGTGGAGAGCGTGCAAAAAACCTGAGGGCAAACGTCGTTAGAGGGGAAGGAGATCTCCCTGGGCCCAGCGCGCATCGGCCGCGACCTTCATGCCCTGCTCGTCGGCCTCCCACTGGGGCTTTGTGTTGCCGTGTTCGCCGTTGTAACAGAGATAAAGCCTGTCGTCCGTCACGGTGTAAGTGAGTGGGTCGGCGTGAAAACGCCGCTTGTTGTTGTCCGAAGCGAAGCGATCGGTGACCCCAGCGTGCTCCGAAGCCGTGATGGGTGATGAAGACATAGGGCCAAGGGAACGGGGTGACCAGAGGGGCCCGCGAGCGAGGACAGACCCGTCTGTCCAGAACAGTAGCAGACCTTTCTGTCTACCGGCTAGCCTGTCTGGAGTTGAAGCATGACCATGGCTGAAGCAGGTGCTGCCGGAAGGGCTTCCACCAAGCGGGAGGCTCTGCTCAGCACCGCTTCGGAGCTCTTCTCCCGCCAGGGCTACCGAGCCGTGGGCATCGACACGCTCCTGGCCGAGGCCGGCGTGGCCAAGATGACCCTCTACAAGCAGTTCGGCTCAAAGGAGGAGTTGATCGCCGCCGTGCTGGAGCGCCTGGCCGGCGAGATCGGCACGTCACTCACCGCCAGGCTGGCGGCCGCCAGCGGAGGCAGCCGCGGCCGGGTTCTGGCGGTGTTCGACTGGCTGACGGACTGGGTGCGCTCACCGGCGTTCCACGGGTGTCTGTTCATCAAGGCGGCCAGTGAATACCCCGAGCCCGGTGATCGGCCCAGGCAGGCGGCCGAAGCCTTCAAGGCCGGCTGCCGCGAGCTGCTGGAGGGGCTCTGCCGCGAACTCGGCATCATCGATCCGGCCCGCCTGGCCCGGCAGCTGCATCTGCTGCTCGAAGGTGCCCTGGTGCTCAGCTTCATCGAGCACGATCCCCGGCCCGCCGGCGATGCCAGAGACGCGGCGGCAATGTTGCTCGATGCCGCCAACCGAGAGGAGCGGGAGGGCGGCGGCTGAGATTCAGTCGTTGAGCAGATCGAAGATCGCCTTCTGAAGATCCGGCGGCTCAGTCAGAGAGAGCCGCTCCCCTGGATCGATGAAAACGAATGCCTCGTAGCGGGCAGCTGGGTCACGATGGAATCTGAGGACGTTGCGCCGACCGGGCGTCTGGAGCCAGACATCCAGTGGATTTCGAGTCGTTCGGCTGTACTTTTGCGTGGGGTTGGGCTCAGCGGCACCCCGCCGCTGGCGACGTCACAGCCAATCGTCAAAGTGAAGAGATGATCAGCCACTCGTCAGCCTTCTGAGAATAGTGAATTTCGGAACCAGGCCTCAGGCTTGCATGGTGGACCACGTCGTCGCAGATGGTGACCATATAATAGTCAACTCAGATGCAGAGATTGTCATGTTCAGCCCAAAGAACGAACATAGTCACGTCATCAACCATATGATTGAGAAGGCAATGGCTGGCCAAATCTGAACGAGACAATGCGGTTCAGCCATCATGCATCAGCCCTTCAGATCAGGAAGTGGGCCATCCAGGAGATCGTTCTGAGGAAGCCCACCTGGCTCAAGGATCACGAACGATTCGGCGATGCCCTGCTGTTGGGCCAGGTAGTCGGTGCAGGTGGATGTTCCGAGACCGTCACCACCAATGGGATTACAGAAATCATCTATGGCCATGGAGCCCGAACTGGCACAGGCCGTGAGTGAAAAGGCCAGGGCCAAAACGATGGGGGCAATGAAAGCAAAGATCACTGACATCGGCAGAGCAGGCAAGGTTCAGATTGACGTGGTGGTCATGTCGCGGTGGACATGACATGACGCGCTGGCAGCGTCTGGGCCCCAAGAGACAGGGCTGATGATGTCAAGAACATCGCACAGCCGAATCGACTCACGAACAGGACGCACCCCCAGATTTACAAACACTTGACTCCAGACGACGAGATGTCCCGGCGGAAGTTGAACAATGGTTCACCGGGCTGGTGGTGGCAGCGGCCGTGATCGAGGGGGGCCAGTCGCATCCATGGAAAGCCTTGCTAGAGCAGGGATGACATGTTGTTGACGTGGTGTCATGGCGTTGCCGGCAGGCAGCCTTATCCAGCTCACTCCACAGGGGCTCTATTGCCCGGCAGCCGGCGCATGGATCGATCCCTGGCGGCCGGTGGCGAACGCCCTGATCACCCATGCCCACGCCGACCATGCCCGCTCGGGTTGCGGCGCCTACTGGGCAGTGGGCAGCGGCGAGGCGGTGCTGCGCCAGCGTCTGGGGGCCGGCATCACGCTCACCAACCTGGCCTATGGCGCCGAGCTGCGGATCGGCGAAGCGGTGGTGTCGTTCCACTCCGCCGGGCACGTGCTCGGCTCCGCCCAGGTGCGGCTCACGGCCGGCGGAGAAACCTGGCTGATCAGCGGCGATTACAAACGTGACCCCGACCCCAGCTGCGCCCCGTTCGAGCCGGTGCGCGCCGATGTGCTGATCACCGAAGCCACCTTCGGCCTGCCGATCTACCGCTGGCGGCCGGGCCGAGAGGTGACGGCCGACATCCTGCGGTGGTGGCGGGCTGCGCCGGAGCGGCCATCGCTGCTGTTCGCCTATGCCTTCGGCAAGGCGCAGCGGCTGCTGGCGGAACTGGCGGCCCTGGGGGTCGACGAGGAGGTGCTGCTGCACGGGGCCGTGCAGGCGTTGATGCCCGCCTACCGGCAGCAGGGGGTCGCCATGGTGCCCACCCGGCCCGTGAGCGAACTGCCGCGCAGCGAAAGCCTGGCGGGGAAGCTGGTGATCGCGCCCCCCTCGGCCCACCGGTCGGTGTGGATGAAGCGGTTCAAGGATCCCCAGACCGCCTTCGTGAGCGGCTGGATGGCGGTGCGCGGCGCCCGGCGGCGGCGCGGCTTCGATCGCGGCTTCAGCCTCAGTGATCACGCCGACTGGGACGGCCTAATGAACACCGTCAAGCAATCCGGCGCCCGCCAGGTGTACGTGACCCACGGCAACAGCGACGACCTGGCCCGCTACCTGCGCGATGTGGAGGGACTCGCGGCGGATCCGCTGGGACGGGCGTTCGAAGGGGAGCGTTCCGATGATGCGGAGATGGGACCACCGAAGCCGGCTGACCACGCACCCGGCGAGTTCAGCGCAGCATCAGAGGGAACCAGGGCTGGGGCTGGGCACGCCAGCTCCCACCACTGCTCTGCAGCAGAAACGGAAGTTCACTGACACCGAACAGCCCCAGCAGCAGGTGCCACCGCCCTCCTGTGGCTAGGACAGGGAAGACTCAGGGCGAAGCTGTGAGCCGTTCCACCGTCAGCGCACGAGAGGTCATCGTCCAGTCGGCTGGGGTTGAGCTGGCAGGCAGCCTGACGCTTCCTTATCCGTCAGCCGGGCTGGAGCTGTTCGCCCACGGCAGCTGCCCACCTGGCCCGCACCTGGTTTCTCCATCACCTGACCGGGGCCAGGCCCTGAAGGCTTCCCGATCCCTCACGCCCCCTCACGACATGGCTGTTCGACCTCCTCTCTGGACCAACCGCCACCAGGCAGGTCTCGCTCTGGTGGACGCCTTCGCTGATCGCCAGGGCCGCGCTCACGACACCACCCTGCTGGCGCTGCCGAGAGGGGGAGTCCCGGTGGCGGCGGCGATGGCCTCTCGCCTTGGGCTTCCACTGGCCACCTGGTCGGTGCGCAAGGTCGCCGATCCGGCCTGGCCGGAGCTGGCGGTCGGAGCGGTGGCTGCCGGTGGGGTGGTGGTTTGGCGCAACGGGGAGGGCGCACTCCTTCGGGCGACCACCGCGACCATGCACGGTTGGCTGCGGGCGCAGGAGCAGGAACTGAGGCGCCGGCAACAGCTCTTCGGAGACCCGCCGGGTGAGCAGCTGCGAGGCCGTCATCTGATCGTGGTGGACGACGGCATCGCCACCGGCATGACCATGAAGGCCGCCCTGCTCTCCCTCCGGAAGCTGGAGCCGGCCTCGCTGGACCTGGCGGTGCCGGTAGTCGATCGCGGCGTCGCCACCGAGCTGAGCCAGCTGGTGGATGGCCTGGTGGCCCTGGCCCTCGTGGACGATCTCCAGGCCGTGGGTCTGTGGTATCAGCACTTCGAGCAGCTTCAGGACGAGCAGGTTCTGGCCCTGTTGAAACAGACGGCCCCTGCACGGGACCAGATCCCGCCGGGAACATCAACACTGAGCTCCGCCCCATGCCCCGACAACCGATCGTGATCCTCGGTGGCTTCCTGATCAGCCCTGAGGCCTACGCCCCGATGGTGGCCCGGCTCGAGCAGCTGAGCGGACAGCCGGTGAAGCTGGTGCCGGTGGGCAAGGCCGAATGGCTGCTCACCGTGTTCGCCTTCGCCTGGGCGCGGATCCTGGATCGGGTGGCCACGACCGTGGCTGAGCTGGCCGCGCACTCTCCAACCGGCCGGGTGACCCTGATCGGCCACAGCTCCGGCGGCATCATGCTGCGACTGTTCTTGGATGACGCTCCGTTCCAGGGCCGCAGCTACGACGGCAAGGCCCTGGCCGACACCCTGATGATGCTGGGCAGCCCGCACACGGCGCTGAAGGCCACGGTGTTGCGCCGGATGGTGCAGCGGCGCCTGCCCGGTTCGCCCTTCGCCGATCGGGTGAGCTACGTGTCAGTGGCGGGCGATATGGATCTCGAGAGCGCCACCCCCATGGCCCGGCGCCTGACACCTACGGCCTATCGCAACAGCACCGGTGATGCCCACGACCATGGCGACGGCCTGGTGCCGGTGGCCTCCGCCCTGCTGGAGGGCTCCACCCCGCTGGTGTTGCCGGGGGTGGCCCACGGCGGCGCCTTCGGGCCCAGCTGGTACGGCAGTCCGGAGGTGGTGGAGCGCTGGTGGGCCCTGGCTCAGGAGGCCGAGTCGAGCAGCTCCGCACAATCCGGCGCAGGGTGTCGCGGGATCGCTGAAGAACGATGACATCGCCAGCAGGCCGTGGGCGATGGGGGGCTGGGCTGGCTATGGCTGTGCAGGGGCGGCAGGACGAGCTGTACCCGGTCCGTCTCTGCTCGCTGAAGCCATGGCAGCCCCGAAGAAACCCTCCGCCCGCACGGTGATCTATTGCCATGGCATCTCCAACATGCCCCCCGAGGTGGTGCTGCGCTCGGAGTGGGACCGGGCCCTGTTCGGAACCGATCAGGGGGAACGCACCCGCATGGCCTACTGGGTCGACCGGGAGCGCTATCCCGAGGCAGCGGGCTTCTCCACCCGGGCCATCGGCGATGACCGGGTCCCGTTGCCATCGCAGGCGAAGGAGCTGCTGGCCGCCTCCGTAGACGACAGCGACGCACCCGAGGAGTCGGCGGCCTTCGTGGCGGCGATGACGAAGCAACTGGAGGAGGCCGCCCAGATGGTGGCCCAGGAAGGAGCGCCGATGGGAGGGGCCGCGGCGAAGTCGATGGAAGCCAGGGGGCTGTGGAGCCCGGTGACGGCCCTGTTCACCCAGGTCTTCCTGGCTGATGTGAACGATTTCCTCTTCAACAGGGCCAAGCGCGAGCGCATGGTGCAGACGGTCAAGGACCGGGTGACCACCGGCGGTGGCCCCTTCGTGGTGATCGGCCACAGCCAGGGAAGCATGGTCACCTATCAGGCCCTGATGGAGCTCGGCGCTGAGCTGCCCGTTGATCTCTTCCTCACCATCGGCTCACCCCTGGGGCTGCCCCAGGTGACCGACGTGCTGCACAAGTGGCATGGCAAAAAGCTGCCGATTCCTGCTGGCGTCAAGCGCTGGGTGAACCTTGCCCAGGACGGCGACATTGTCTGCCTGGATCAGAGCCTGGCCGATGAGTACAGCGCCAGCGGCAAGCCCGCCGTGGTCGATGAACGGGTGAAAGGCATCGTCTGGCCGCCCAGCAAGGCCCACTCCGCCAGCCGCTATCTCTCGCGCCGCTTCACCCAGGAAACGGTGATGGGGGCAGTGGACCGCTCCCGCTTCCAGCCGGTCAGCCCGATCACCGTGGCGCGCAACCTGGCCGATTCCCTCGATGCGGACGCCACAGCGCGGGTGCCCGTGCTGATCGAGCTGATCGACCGCCCCAGGCTGATCGGCAGTTCGGCAGCGGCCCCGGGAAGGCCTGAAGATTCCATTGAGAGTGCCAGGGACAAGGTGCTGGGCTGGATCAAAGCGAACGTGCTGAAGGATCCGATCACGGCCGACACGGTTCACCTGGAGGATCAGCTGGAGCGCTACGTGGCGGTGAATCTGACCCGCGCCGAGGTGGAAACCCTGGCCGCTTCGCTGAGCCAGCACTACGGCATCGCCTCCCCGGCGGTGTACCGGATGTTCAGCAACAGCAAGAAAAAAGCCCTGATCAGCGAGTCGATCCATACGGTGCAGGCCCGCACCGCCCAGCTGGGGTACAACGCCTATGGCCAGGGAATCACCTGGGCCGTGCTCGACACGGGCATCGACCGCCACCATCCCCATTTCCACAACCCGCTCTTCGCCCCCGGGGGAACGATCGCCGCCGAGTGGGACTGCACCGAGCGGGGGCCGGTGCTGCCCGGCAGCGGCAACGACGCCAACGGCCACGGCACCCACGTGGCCGGAGTGATCGCCGGAGGGCTGCAGGCTGTCGGCAGCCCTGAGGGGCCGGACCTGCTGGCGATGGCGCCGAAGGCCCGGCTGGTGACCTACAAGGTGCTGGCCGACAACGGCAGCGGCTACGACGCCTGGATCCTCAAGGCCATCGACCACATCTGGACGCAGAACCAGGACGGTCGCCGGCTGGTGATCCAGGGGGTGAACCTGAGTCTGGGGGGCGCCTTCGATCCGGCCAGCTTCGGCTGCGGCGATTCGCCCCTCTGCGCCTCGCTGCTGCGGTTGGTGCGCCAGGGGGTGCTGGTGGTGCTGGCGGCAGGCAACGAGGGCAGCGGCGACATCGTGGTCGACGGCTTCAGCTCCACCCGCTCCTTCGACCTCTCGATCGGTGATCCGGCCAACCTGGAGGAGGCGATCGCCGTTGGGTCGGTGCACCCCACCCTGCCCCACCGCTACGGCACCTCGTACTTCTCCTCGCGGGGCCCCACCGCCGACGGGCGTCTGAAGCCCGACGTGGTGGGCCCTGGGGAGCGGATCCTGTCGTGCCGCAGCAGCAGCGACCCCAAACGCAGCGCCGAGCGCGACCGGGGCAAGGGCGTCGATGAGCTCTACATCGCCCTGTCGGGCACAAGCATGGCGGCGCCCCACATCTCAGGACTGTTGGCCGCTTTCCTGTCGGTGCGCAGCGAGTTCATCGGCTACCCCGACCGGGTGAAGCAGATCCTGCTGGAGCACTGCACCGACCTCAAGCGCGACCGCTATCACCAGGGTGCGGGCCTGCCGAACCTCTCGAGGATGTTGTTGGAGACGTGAGGAAGAGCAGGCATCACCTGCCGAATTCAGAACAGAAGGACAAGCTTGTCCTGGTTGAGTCACCATTGATCTGCTGAATGGTTAAGCAAGGAAACCTCAATCCGTCATCATTTCAATTCTTCATTGACCCCTTCTGCACCGTAGTAGCGCCGTTCAGCAACAACTGAGCAGCAATGTGCTCAGACTGTTTGAATAAAATGCAGCCACCACAGGGGTCAAAAAACTGCATGGCCTGACGAGTATTGAACTGGGGAGGAGCAGTCGATAAGTCTACTCTATCAAATCAAGAATGTCAGAATGGCTGACTGCATAAAGTTTACTCAGCTGTCGACAGGATTCCTTTGGCTTATTTTAAGGATCGTTGGCCTGTAGATTGTTTGAACGAATAATTTCCCGGCATCTTCCTCCATGCTGCACGTCGACATCCCCACCCGCGCCGAGATCGAAGCACTGATGCTCAATCACGGCAAGGCACGCGTCAGCCTGGTTCTGCCCACCACACCGCTGACCCAGGAGGCCCAGGCCGACCGCATCGCCCTGAAAAACCTTGCTGGCGAGGCCATCGAGCAGCTCGCCGCCCACGACAAGCGTGAGGTGCTGGCCATTGAGGAGCTTCTCCACGACCTCATCGACGACGATGACTTCTGGGAGGTGCAGGCCAACAGTCTTGCGGTCTTTGTTTCGCCGGAAGGCCTGCGCAGCTTCCGCCTGCCCAACCACCTGAAGCCGGCCGTGCAGGTCAGCGACCGCTTCCACGTCCAGCCACTGCTGCGTACGGTCACCGTGCCTCAGTCCGCCTACGTCCTGGCCCTGGCACAGAACAGTGTGCGGCTCGTGGCGGTCTCCGCCGACCTGCCGGCCGTCGAGATCAAGTTGAACGGCATGCCGAAGGATGTGGCCAGCTCGGCCAGGAAGGCTTCCATCAAGGACCGCTCGCCGAGCGGTCGTCTCCAGGGCTCCGAGGGCATGAAGGTGCGCCAGGCCCAGTACGCCCGCAAGATCGATCAGGCGCTGCGGCTGCTGCTGGTGGGCCGGGAGACCCCACTGATCCTGGCGGCCAGCGAACCGATGCAGTCGATCTACCGCGAAGTTCAGTCGTATCCGCACCTCGCACGGGCTGCAATCCTGCAGAATCCCGAAACGCAGAGCGATGCCGACCTGGCCGCAAGTGCCCGTGCCATCCTTGACGAGCTGTTCCGGGATGAACTGGCGGAGATCCAGTCCCTTTACACACTGCGTGCCAGTCAGGGTCGGACCACATCCGATCTGGCCCAGGCGGCCCGGGCAGCCACCTATGGCGCGATTCAACTGCTGCTGATCGACATCGACGATGTGACCCCAGGCACGATCGACGACGAAGGGACAGTGACCTTCGCCGATGGCCCCAGCGCCGAGAGCTATGGCCTCGTCGATGAAATCGCCAGCCGTGCCCTGGTGATGGGCGCCAAAGTGATGGGCGTGCGCAAGGCCGACATCCCTGGTGAAGCCAGCCTGGCGGCGATCATGCGCTACCAGTTCTGAGTTTCTGCGATCCATCCAGCCCGGATCCTGTCGTGATCGGCTGTGGTGACGGTGCCATGGAACCACTCCAGGAAGGCACCCCCCACCCCTCTCAATCCACGCTGCGGCAGGGTGACGTCAGCCTCCGGCTGTGCCCAGTTCAATGACTGCAGCTCCGCATTCAGATTGAGCAGTGACAGCGACAACAGGGCCGGACATTTTTCGCTCTCCTTGTAATCGGCGAGCACGCCATTGAAGAGGAAGCCGATCAGAAACACATTGGAGGTCACCAGACCGGCAAACAGGGGTGTCACCCGCAATACCTCCCAAACCTGGGAGATGGCCGCCAGCACCTTCAGGGCGGCCACGGGCAATAACAGCAGGAGCAGCCTCAACAGCATCCCGAGACAGCGCAGCAGCATGGCGATAGGGGTCCTGCTCCCCGTGATGAACCAGGCCAGATCTACTCGCGGCGGTGCCGTGCCAAAGCCTCGCCATGAACCATCCGGCAGCCCCGTACCAGACCCATGGCAACTGAAGACGATCAATGAGGGGGGACGTGAACGCCCCAAGACAGTGTGTACAACGAACTGGTTGAACCGCTCCTCAACCTGTCGGCAAAGAGTCAGTCGTTGAGCAGGTCGAAGATCGCCTTCTGCAGATCTTCCGACTGCTCCAGTTGATCGAACACCCAGGCCATCGCCGTGGCCGGTTCCTTGAACCCCAGCTCGGAGCAGAGCCTCTGAATGATGGAGGAATGCTCCATATAAAGGGAGAGATCGCTCACCTTCTGCACACTGAGGTGCCGGGTGGTCAGCGATCCGGTGGTGAGATCTGAAGCGGTGGTGAGATCTGAAGCCTCCATGGCAACGGCCGTCCAGGCCTCATCGGGGCAACAAGCACTCTAATTCCCGCAGCCGCTGCTCCAAGGCCTCGATTTTCTCCAGGTAGGTGAGGGCCAGGGCCATCCCGGGGGGGTTGAGCCCGAAGGTGTCGCGCAGCTTCACCGCCCTCCGCGCCTGATGGACCACCCGGGTCTGGAAGCTCCAGCCCGTGGCGCCCTCCCTGGTTTCGAACACGCCGAACTCCACCAGCTCCACCAGCTCCTGATGGGCCAGGCCTGAGGCCGCCAGCAGCTCCGCTGATTCCACCGGGCTGTCGGCGTCCATGGGGATCAGGAGATCGTCAGGCATCGGTCGTCCCTCCGGTGAACTGCGGACGGGGCTGGAAGGTGGACGCCGTCGCCAGCTCACGATAGAGCTCCTGTTCACGCTCGCTGATCTGCGTGGGCATCACGATCTGCAGCACGGCATAGAGATCCCCCGCTCCCCCGCCCCGCTTCGGCAGCCCCTTACCGGCCAGCCGCAGTTTCTGGCCCGCCTGCGCGCCTGGCTTCACCGTCACCCGCACGCGGCCATCAAGGCTGGGCAGCTCGATCTGGGAGCCGAGGGCCGCCTCCCAGGGAGTCACCGGCAGCTCCAGATAGAGGTCATGACCCACCGGTCGGAACAGCTTGTGCGGCAGCACCTGGATGTGGAGGTACACATCGCCATCAGGGCCACCGCCGCTGCCGGGACCGCCGCGCCCAGGGATGCGCAGGCGCTCGCCATCGGTCACGCCCTGGGGGACCCGGATGCGCACACTGCCGCCGCCCGGCCGCTCCAGGGTCACCTGGCTGCCGCGGGAGACCTCGTCGAGCGTCAACCGGGCCACGGCCTCCACGTCCTGGCCGCGGATCGGGAAGTCCACACCTCCCGCCTGGCGCCGTCGCTGGGAACTGCGGAATCCCATCTGCTCGAACAGCTCGGAGAGGTCCACCTCCTGGTGGGCCTGGCCCTGCCAGAAGCGTGTATCCCAGTCCGCCGGCGGCCGGAACTCCTCGCCGGGGTCATGGCGGCCCAGTTCGTCGTAGGCCTGGCGCTTCTCCGGATCGGAGAGGGTCTGGTTGGCCTCGCTGATCTCCTTGAAGCGCTCCTCAGCACCCGCCTCCTTGGAGATGTCGGGGTGGTACTGGCGAGCCAGACGCCGGTAGGCCTTCTTGATCTCCTCCTCACTCGCTCCACGCTCGATGCCGAGGGTCTCGTAGTAGTCCTTGAACTTCATCGGGCTGTCACAGCGGATGGCCGCAGGGCCTTGGCCCCCATCCTCCCGCGGGCGGCAGTGCGGGAGCGATCGGCCACGGCGCTTGCCAGGGTGAGGGTCGAACAGCTCGAGCGGCCGCCCATGCGCGACTTCTGCGCCCTCTATGAGCAACTGGACCGCAGCCCCGGCACCACCACCCGGGTGGCGGCCCTGGAGGCCTATCTGCGCGCGGTGGATCCGGCCGATGGGGCCTGGGCGCTCACTCTGCTGCTCGGCAAGCGGCGCAAGCGGCTGATCACCGGCCGACGGCTGCGCGAGATCGCGCTTGCCGCCTCAACCCTGCCGGAATGGTTGTTCGACGACTGCCACGCCCAGGTGGGCGACAGTGCCGAGACGATCGCCCTGTTGCTGCCGCAGCTGGCCCTGCCCGAGTCCGAGCCGATCGAGCGGCCCCTGGCGGCGTGGATGGGGGAGCGGCTGCCCACGATCGCGGCGCTGGAGCCCGCCGTCCAGGCCGAAGCGGTGCTCAGCACATGGGCTTGCCTGCCGGAAGGCCAGGCCTTCCTGTTCAACAAGCTGCTCACCGGTGGCCTGCGGGTGGGGGTGTCCACCGGCCTGGTGACGCGGGCCCTGGCACGGGTGGCGGGGCTGGAGGAGGCCGAAATCGCCCAGCGTCTGATGGGGGGCTTCGAGCCCACACCCGAAGCCTTCCGCAGCCTGCTCGCCCCTGCGGCGGAAGGGTCGGCGGTGCCGGCAAGCCGGCCCTTTCCCTTCTTCCTGGCCAGCCCCCTCGATCCGGCCCTTCTGGAGGGCTGGGATCCCAGCCACTGGCGGGCGGAGTGGAAGTGGGATGGCATCCGCGGCCAGCTGATCCGCCGCGCCGGCACCAGCTTTCTCTGGAGCCGAGGCGAGGAGCTGGTGAACGAGAGCTTTCCCGAGCTGGTGAGCCTGGGGGAGGCCCTGCCGGAGGGCACCGTGCTCGACGGCGAAGTGATTGTCTGGGATCCCGGCGAGGAGCGGCCCCACGGCTTCGGGGCCCTGCAGCGGCGGCTGGGCCGCAGGAGCGTGGGAGCGAGCCTGCGCCGCCAGTGCCCGATGGCCTTCATTGCCTACGACCTGCTCGAATCGGCCGGCGCCGATCGGCGCGACGAACCGCTGCGGCGGCGCCTGGAGCGGCTGGAGGCACTGCACGATGCCGTGGCCCGCAGCGATCACCCGGAGCGGCAGCGCCTGCGCGGCTCAGCGGCCGTGCCCCTGGGCAGCTGGGAGGAGCTGGAGCGGCAGCGCGGCCGCGCCCGCGACGTGGGGGCCGAGGGGCTGATGCTGAAACGTCTGGAGTCGCCTTACCGGGTGGGACGCCGCCGCGGCGACTGGTGGAAGCACAAGCTCGAGCCGCTCCATCTCGATGCGGTGCTGCTCTACGCCCAGGCCGGCAGCGGCCGCCGCGCCAACCTCTACACCGACTACACCTTCGCTCTCTGGAGCCACCCGCCGGGGAGCACCAGCCCCGACGAACCCCAACTGATGACCTTCGCCAAGGCCTACTCCGGCCTCAATGATGCCGAGATCACGGAGCTCGACCGTTGGATCCGCCGCCACACCACCGAGCGCTTCGGGCCGGTGCGGGCGGTGGAGCCCCTGCAGGTGTTCGAGCTTGCCTTCGAAGGTCTGCAGGCCTCGAAACGCCACAAGAGCGGCCTGGCGGTCCGCTTTCCGCGCATCGCACGCTGGCGCCGCGACAAACCAGCGGCTGAAGCCGATTGCCTCGCCACGGCCCTGCAGCTGTTGGAGGCACCCTGAACAGCGAACTCCTTAGCGTGATGAACGTTGTGGGCGAACGGCGTGGGTCTGCTCCACCAGGCCCCACAACCACCCGATCCGGATCCCCCGCCTTGGCCTCCCAGCCCGTTGCCCTCGTGCCGATCGAGGAGTGGTTCCGCCAGAAGGGCTGGCGGCCCCTGCCCTTTCAGCGCCAGTGCTGGAAGGCCTACCTGCGCGGGCAGAGCGGTCTGATCCAGGTGCCCACCGGCGCCGGTAAAACCTATGCGGCGGTGATGGGGCCGATCGCCTCGATGCTGGGGAACCCGGCGCCCGGCCTGCGCCTGCTCTATCTCACGCCCCTGCGCGCCCTCAGCCGCGATCTGGGCCTGGCGATCCGGGAGCCGATTGAGGCCATGGGCTGGCCGCTGACGCTGGGCATCCGCAACGGCGACACCGCCAGCAGCGAACGCAGCCGTCAGCTCAGGCAGCCGCCCCAGATCCTGATCACCACGCCGGAATCACTCTCGGTGCTGCTGGCCAACCGGGCGGCCCCACAGCTGTTTGCGGGGCTCGAAGCGGTGGTGCTGGATGAATGGCACGAGCTGATGGGCAGCAAGCGCGGCAGCCAGAGCGAGCTGGCCCTGAGCTGGCTGCGGGGCCAGCGCCCCGGGCTGCGCACCTGGGCAATCAGCGCCACCATCGGCAACCTGGAGGAAGCCGCTCGCGCGGCGGTGGGGGTTGGCGCCAGCGTGGAGCCCCTGCTGGTGCGAGCAAGGATGCGGCGGGGTACGGAGATCCGCAGCCTGCTGCCGGACAGCATCGACGGCTTCCCCTGGGCCGGCCACCTGGGCCTGCGCATGTACGAGGAGCTGGTGGCGGCCCTCGATCCGGCGGTGTCCACGCTGCTGTTCACCAACACCCGCAACCAGTCGGAGCGCTGGCACCAGTGCCTCCGCTACGCCTGCCCGGAAATGGAGGACGCCCTGGCCTTGCACCACGGCTCGATCGACCGCAGCGAGCGCGAAGCGATCGAGGCGGGGGTGAAGGCGGGCGACGTGCGCTGGGTGGTCTGCACCAGCTCCCTCGATCTGGGGGTCGACTTTCAGCCGGTGGAGCGGGTGGTGCAGATCGGCAGTGCCAAGAACCTGGCGCGCTTGCTGCAGCGGGCCGGCCGCTCGGCCCACAGCCCCGGAGGCACCTCCCAGGTGCTGTTCATGCCCACCAATGCGCTGGAGCTGCTGGAGGTGTCGGCGATGCGGCGGGGACTGGCCGAAGGGCTGGTGGAAACCCGCCGGCCGCCGCAGGCGCCGCTGGATGTGCTGCTGCAGCACCTCACCAGCCTGGCCTGCGGGCCGGGCTTCGAGCCGGAGCGGGAGCTGCAGCGGGTGCGCAGCAGCTGGAGCTACCGCAACCTCGATGAGTCCAGCTGGCAGTGGTGCCTGCGCTTCCTGGAGCACGGCGGCGACTGCCTCGGCGCCTACCCCCGCTTCCGCAAGCTGGAGCGGGAGCCCTGCTCGGCAGCGACCGCAAGGCCGGAGGCTTCGTTCCTCTACAAGGTCAAGGATCCCTCTATCGCCCGCCTGCACCGGTTGGGGATCGGCACGATCACCTCCAGCAGCTCCATCAGCGTCAAGGTGGTGCGCGGAGCCACCCTCGGCCATGTGGAGGAAGGGTTCGTCTCGCGCCTGAAGCCGGGTGATGTGTTCTTTTTCGCCGGGCGGCAGCTGGAGTTCGTGCGCCTGCGCGACATGACCGCCCTGGTGAAGGCCAGCACCCGCAAGAGCCGCACGGTGCCCGCCTGGGCCGGGGGCCAGATGGCCCTCTCAGATCTGCTCAGCGGTCATCTGCGCCGGGAAGTGCACCGCTGTGCCGGCGCCATCCAGGCGGCGGATCCGGCGGCAGCCAGCGCAGAGGATCACCGACTCGACACGGCTGAACTGCGGGCCCTGGAGCCTCTGCTGCGCCGCCAGGCCGACCTCTCGCGCCTGCCGCGGGAGGATCAGTTCCTGGTGGAAGTGACCCGCAGCCGCGAGGGCAGCCACCTGTTCGCCTACCCCTTTGAGGGGCGCTTCGTGCATGAGGGGCTGGGCTTCCTCTGGGCCGGCCGCCTGACGCGGATCCAGTCGGCCACGATCACGGTGTCGGTGAATGATTACGGCTTCGAGCTGCTGGCCCCCCGCGGCTATCCCTTCGAAGCGCTCTACGAGGAATGGGGCGAAGCCCTGCTCGATCAGAGCGAACTCGAAGCCGATCTGGAGGCTTCGATCAACCTCTCCGAACTCTGCCGCCGCCGCTTCCGATCCATCGCCCAGATTGCCGGCTTAGTGGTGAATGGCTTCCCGGGGCAGAAAAAGAGCGGCGGCCAGCTGCAGATCAGCGCTGCCCTGCTCTTCGATGTCTTCAGCCGCCATGAACCCGGCAACCGCCTGCTGGAGCAGGCGCGCCGCGAAGTGATGGACGAGCAGCTGGAACTGGGGCGCCTGCGCCAGGCCCTCGAACGCCTCAGCCGCGCCCAGCGGCTGCTGGAGCGCACACCACGGCCGGGTCCCTTCGCGTTCCCGCTGCTGGTGGAACGCCTCAACAACCGCATGAGCAACGAGTCGGTGCTGGAGCGGGTGCAACGGCTGGTGGCCGAGGCCAGGACAGCGGAAGATCAAGACTGAAGCGGAGAAGCCCAGCCTGGGCAGCGAGAGTGGGCGCCCCTGGGGCAGGTCCGATGACCATGGAACTGGTGCTGCAGCTGCTGCTACTGGCGGGTTGGCTGGCGGCCTTCGCTCTGCTGGTGCTGCTGCTGGCGCTGGAACTCACCATGGGGCGTGCTCCGCGCCTGGGGGCCACGGAACTCACCCCCGCGAGCCCATCCACGGGCGCAGCTCAGGGTGGCGGCGGTGACATCCTCAGCGTGATCGTGCCTGCCTACAACGAGGCGACCAGGATCAACGGCAGCGTGGGCGCGTTGCTGGCGAGCGAGCTGCAGGGGCTGAGCTGGCGCCTGATCGTGGCTGACGATGACTCCAGCGATGGCACCGTCGAGGGGCTGGAGGCGCTGATCAAGACCGGAGCCTTCCCGTCACCGCCCCTGGAGGTGCTGCGCTGCGGGCCACGCCCCGCCGGCGAGACCTGGAGCGGCAAGAACTGGCCGTGCAGCGAAGCGGTACGACTGCTGAGCCAGCGCCCCACTCCCGATCCGGACCCCGCCGCCACGGAGTGGCTGCTGTTCATCGATGCCGATGTGACCGTGGCGCCGGCGGCCCTGGCCAGTGCCGTGGCCGAGGCCCGCCGCAGCGGGGCTGATCTGCTCACCCTCGCCCCGCGGATCCGCTGCGGCTGCCTGGCCGAATGGGTGGTGCAACCGATCGTGGTGGCGCTGCTGGGTCTGGGCTTTCCGATCGCCCGCGCCAACGATCCCGGCGACCCCACTGCCTTCGCGGCTGGCCCGTTCATGCTCTTCCGCCGCTCCAGCTATGAGGCCATCGGGGGTCATCGAGCCCTGGCGGCGGAGGTGGTGGAAGATCTGGCCCTGGCGCGGGCGATCAAGGAAAGGGGCCTCAGGCTGCGCTACATGCTCGGCATCGAGCTGCTGGAGCTGCGCATGTATCCCGATTTCAGCGCGCTCTGGGAGGGCTGGACCAAGAACTGGCATCTGGGCCTGAACCGCAACCCGCTGCTCACCCTTGCCAGTGGCGCCGTGGTTCTGGGCCTGTTCAGCGGCCCCTGGCTGCTGCTGCTGCTGGCGGGGCTGCAGGCGATCCAGCAACCGTTGGCCTGGCCATCACTGCTCACGCCGGCCCTGGTGGGAGTGGCCCTGCAGCTGGCGGTCAGGCTCTGGAGCCGCTGGCGCTTCGGCCTCGGCCTGCGCCACTGGTGGCTGGCCTGGCTGGGGGGGCTGGTGATTGGCGCGATCGCACCGTCATCGATCTGGAAAACGAGCACCGGCCAGGGCTGGACCTGGCGGGGCCGCTCCCTCAGGCCTTACTGAGCTTCTTGACGATCCAGTTCATCAGCACCAGGGAGCCCACCAGGGCAATCAACAGGGCGATGGTCATGGGGAAAAGCCTTCTGAGGAGATTATGTCGGGTCGCTGAGCAGGGAATCCATCAGCACGGTTCCATCGCGCAGCAGCCGCGCCACGGTGAGGTTGCTCACTGGTTGGTCATGGCCGCCCTCCAGCAGCCACTCGGCCATTTCCATGCGCAACGCGTAGGCCTCTTCAAACAGTTCAAGGCTTTCAAGGGCGTGCAGGCGGCACTCAAGCCAGTGGCGGGTTTCGCCGGGAAGCTGGCGCTGGAGGCGTCGTCGAGTCACTGGGGGCTCTCCATCCATGGCTGAATCCTGGCGGAGCGCCCCGTCTTTGGTGTAGCAAGAGGAACACATCCGGTTGGACACTGGACACCGCTGGATGCCGCCGCCATGAGCCACCGCTGCCTTGGGCCCGCCCTGGTGATGACCGCCCTGCTGGCGGCCGCCGCCGCGGCGAGGGCCGCCGCCGGCAGCCAGAACACCCGCCACGACTGCCGTCTCTGGCGCAGCAGCTACGGCCTGGAGCAGGTGGAGATCGCCAACCGCCTCGGTGCCGCCAACCTGCTCACAAAGGAGCACAACTTCGCGGTGGCCAGCCCCGGTGACACGCGCAGCCTCTACAACAGCTCCGATATCCGGCGTCTTTGCGCATTTCAGTGAGCCCTCGGCGGCGGCCACTTATCCCGCCGCCTACCCCGCCACCAGCCAGCGCCCACCCGCCCCCAGCACCACTGCCGCCGCGCTGCCCCACCACAGGGCCGCCCGGCTGTTCAGCAGCAGGCGACGCAGCAGCACCAGCGAGCCGCCCACCCCCACCAGCAGCACCAGGCTCTGGCAGAAGGCGATCACGTGCTGATCGGCGCTCCAGCTGGGCAGGGGCTGCTGGAAGCTGACCAGCAGCAGCCGGCCCGCTTCCGCCATCCCCACTGGCAGGTGCCGCGCCAGCAGCAGGGCCCACAGCAGGGGCAGCAAGCCATAAAGCCCCAGGCGCAGGCGCCGGGCGGCCCGGGCCGGTGGCGTCAGCCAACTGCCCAGCCGGAGTGCCACCAAGGCCAGGGCCGAGGGCAGCGCCAGGGCCAGGACCGCAAAGGCCAGGCGCGGCAGCAGGGGGCCCTCCTGCAGGCTCTCGGGGGCCAGGGGCAGACCGCCCAGCAGGCGATCCCAGAACTTGAGGCAGACACCCCCGGCCAGCACCAGGATCAGGCCCGCCTCACCGTCGGGTGGGGCCATCTCCCGCTGCAGATCGGCGGCGGGGGGGCGCAGGCTCAGTTGCACGGAGCGGTGCGGGCAGGCCTGCACGCAGGTGAGGCAGAGCACGCAGTTGCGGTTGTCTTCCAGGTGGGCGGGGTGGGTGCCCAGCGGACAGCCGGCCGTGGCCAGGCCCTCGCCATCGGCGGGACCGCCCTTGAAGCAGGCATAGGTGCTGCAGCTGCCGCTGCAGGTGCCCACCTGGGCGCGCAGCTCCAGCACCGAGAGCTTGGCGAACAGGCCATTCATCCCCCCCACCGGGCAGAGATAGCGGCACCAGAAGCGCTTCTCGAAGCGCAGGGAACCGATCACGGCGCCGGCGGTGATCAGCAGCAAGAGGCAACTGCTCAGGCGGGCGCTGTTCTCCAGATTCGCCAGCTCTTCCCAGAGCAGGATAGCGGCGAAGCCGGCGGCCAGGACCGGCGCAGCCCAGCGGTCAGTCTCCCCCCTCGGCCAGCGGGAGGGCTGCCAGCCCAGGGCAGCGGCCAGCTTCTGACTGATCTCACCCCAGACCATGAACGGGCAGAAGGAGCACCAGAGGCGGCCCACCAGGGGATACCCCAGCAGAATCAGGGGCCACCACCAGGCCCAGAACAGGTTCAGCGCCCCGTTGTGGGCTCGGTCCTGGGGACCCAACCACAGCCACAGGTTCACCAGCACGAACACCCAGCTCACCAGACCGAAGAGCAGGGCGTTCCACAGCCGCGGTGAGCGCATCCGCAGGCGCAGGGACGGCTTCCAGCGCCACAGATCGAAGCGCGGGCGGATCTGACGGGAGGGGAGCCAGAAGACCTCTTCTGGAAGCTCCGGTGGCGGCTCGCCTTCAGCCGGAACCGGCAGCTGGCGCAGGGCCCGCTCCACCAGATCCTCAAGCTCGCGCACATTGCCGGGGAAGTCACGGGTCTGCAGGCGCCGGATCAGCTCCGTGCCCACCACCGGCGCCACCGGCCAGCCCAGGGCCCGGCTCTTGAGACGCAGGTCGTAGCGCAGCCAGTCGCCCAGGTCCTGGCGCCGGACCCGTAACGGCGGCACCCGGATCAGCGTGCAGACGCGCTCAAAGCCGGGCACCACCGCCTCGGTGGTGAAGAACACCCTGCCGGGGAAGTGGTGGGGGGCTTCGGCTGGATCCGGGGCCTGCCAGTGGCCGCTGCTGGCCAGCTCCAGCAGGGCAGGCAGCAACTGGGGATCGACCCGATCGAGCTTGTCGATCAGCAGGGCACCCACCTCGGGACTCTCCAGGAAGGAGGCCTCACCGCCACGGCCGGCGGCACCAAAGAGCTCTACGCCATCGCCCCGCAGCAGCGCGCCGTCGAGCCGAACCATCAGCTGCCGCCTGGCAGGGGAGCCGAAGTGGATCAGGGCGGCGATGTTGTCCTTCTCCAGCCCCGGTTCGCCGCTGATCAGCAGCGGGCCGCCGAGCGGATCCTGGGAGGCCGTACGCACCGCCTCTCTCAGGGTGCGCGCGTAGCGGCTGTCGCCGACGATGCCGCGGCGGGCGCGGCCGACCAGATGGGGCGCCAGATGGAGCAGGCTGTCGGCCACTGGCGCTTCCTGCTGGTGAGGCTCCATTCTGCGGCGAGGATTTGCAGCGCACCCATCCCATGACCCTGACTCTTTACGGAGGAGCCCGCTCGCGGGCCTCGATGCCGCGCTGGTATCTCGCCGAGAAGGAGATTCCCTACACCTGGCGCCTGCTGGACATGCAGGCTGGAGAGCACCGGCAGGAGGCCTTCCTGGCCCTCAATCCCTTCGCCAAGGTGCCGGCCCTGGAGGACACCAGCGCCGAGACCCCTCTGGGCGGCCCCCTGCGCCTGTTCGAGAGCGGCGCGATCCTGCTCTACCTCGCTGATCGTTACGGCCAGGAGTTCACCAGCGCCGAGCAACGGGCCCTGGCCGAGCAGTGGGTGCTGTTCGCCAATGCCACCCTGGCCACGGCTCTGTTCGTGGAGTCGGCCCGGGAGCGGGAGTTTCCACGGCTGATGGCCGCTCTCGACCAACTCCTGGCCAAAGGGAGCCCCTTAATCGGTGAGGCCTGGGGTGTGGCCGACTGCGCCGTGAACGCTCACCTGGCTTACCTGCCGGTCTTTTTCCCCCAACTCGATCTGAGCCCTTACCCGGCGGTTCAGGCCACGATCGAGGCCACCCGCGCCCGGCCCGCCTACCAGGCGGCGATGGCCACAGCCTGAGCGCACGCGGCGATGGCGGATCAACCCCTTGATCGGGCCCCCTTCCACTGGCAGGGGCAGCGGCTGGAGCTGCTGGCAGCCAAGGCCCTCTGGGATCCCCGGCAGGAGCTGCTGCTGCTGGCCGACCTGCACCTGGGCAAAGCCGAGACCTTCCAGAGCCACGGCATCGCCCTGCCCAGTGACGGGGATGCCGGCACCCTCAACGCCCTGCTGACCCTGGCCCACCGCTGGCGGCCCCGGGAGGTGGTGGTGCTGGGCGATCTGATCCACAGCCGGATCGGCCTCACCAGCGAGCTGCGCCAGAAGCTCAGGGCCCTGCCCCAGCTGCTGGGCTGCCCCTTGAGGCTGATCGGCGGCAACCATGAACGGGGCAGCTGGATGGAGGGACTGCCCCAGGAGCCGGCCACGGCCCGGGGGGGTCTCTGGCTCAGCCACGGGCCTGAAGACCTGCCCCCCGCCGGGCCTGCCGAACTTCTGCACGTCTGCGGCCACCTGCACCCTGTGGCGCTGATCGGTGACCGCAGCGACCGATTGCGCCTGCCCTGCTTCAGCTACGACGCCGGACGCGGGCGGCTGGTGCTGCCCTCCTTCGGGCAACTCACCGGCGGCCACCCCTGCGATCCCCGCGAGCAGGTCTGGCTGGTGGCTGACGGGGCGATCGTGCCCTGGCAGGAGCTCAGCCCTCGGCCGCCAGGGCGCGCACCACGTCGCCGCGGGTGAGCACCCCCACCACGGTCTCGCCCTCACGCACGAACAGCCGCTGGGTGGAGCGGTCGTGCAACAGCTTGGCGGCTGCCGCCAGCGTCACCTCGGCGCTGCAGCTGTGGGGATGACGGCTCATCACATCGCCCACCGTGTTGCCGAGCACCTGGTGCACCTGCTTGTCCCAGTCGAGGGGGTTGCGCAGGTAGATGACGGCGTCGAGCAGCATCACGTAGGGGCCGGCATCAAAGCCGCTCTCCCGCACCATCAGATCCTGCTCACTCAGTTCTGCGATCAGGGCCCCCTGCTCATCGAGCACCGGCAGGCCGCTGATGTGGTGATCACTCATCAGCTTCACCGCCTCCTGCAGCGGCGTGGTCGGTGTCACCGACAGCACGGGTGTGGACATCGCGTCGGCCACCCGTACGGTTCCTGGGGTGTCGGGGGTCATCGGTGCAGAGCGTCTGCAAGGGTTCTAGGCCAGCGTGGGGGCTCGCCCAGGCCCCGCCGCCATGACCCCTTCAACACCTGAATCCGCTGGCGGGCGGCCCGCCGTTCCCCTGGCACGCCGCCTGGCCGACGCACTCACTGTGGCCCGGGCTTTCCTGGGACTTCCCCTGTTGCTGGCCCTCGGTGCCGGTCAGGCGGGGCTGGGCTGGGCGCTGCTGCTGCTGGGCGGCTTCAGCGACTGGGCCGACGGCTGGCTGGCCCGGCGCTCAGGCGGCGGCTCGGTCTGGGGGGCACGGCTCGACCCGCTCACCGACAAGATCCTGATCAGCGCGCCCCTGCTCTGGCTGGCCAGGGAGGGGACCTTGCCCCTCTGGGCGGTGTGGCTGCTGCTGGCGCGGGAGCTGCTGATCTCCGGCTGGCGGGCCGGCCAGGCCAGCGGCGCTCCGGCCTCAGCCGCCGGCAAGGCGAAGACCGTGCTCCAGTTCGCGGCCCTGCTGCTACTGCTCTGGCCGCTCACCTGGCCCCTGGCCAGCGGCCTGCGCAGCCTGGGCTGGTGGCTGTTCTGGCCCTCGCTGCTGCTGGCGCTCAGTTCAGGCGCCAGCTATCTGCGGGCGGGCCTCAGCCGGCCAGCAGGGCCTGATCGGAGCTGAAGTCGGGTGTGGTGGCTCCGCGCAGAGCGTAATCGTTGCTGTAGCTATCGGCCAGGCCGGCGTCGAGATCGAAGGCAGGCGACCAGGCCAGCTCCCGCTGCACCCTGTGGATATCGGTCAGGAAATGGGCCAGGCGCAGGGGGAAAGCCTTGCGGGCTTTCTTATCGAGCCCAGAAGGATCGAAACTGCGGATCTCCACGGCCTCGGGCTCGACGCCGCAGGCCCTCGCCGCCGCGGCCACCAGGCCCCGGAAGGTGACGCCCTTGGCGCCACTGCAGTTGTAGATGCGGTTGGCCGCAGCCTGCACATCCAGGCAGCGGGCCATCGCCGTGGCCAGATCACTCACATGGCCCAACTGGGTGATGGTGGTGCCATCGCCGGGCAGGGGAACCGGCTGGCCGTGGACGATCCGATCGAAGAACCAGCTCTCCACCGGGTTGTAGTTGCCAGGTCCGTAGATGTAGGTGGGGCGGAAGCTGGTGAAGGGAATCGCCTGCTGGCGCAGCCAAGCTTCGGTGTCGAGCTTGCCGGCATGGCGGCTGGCGGGGTCGGTTGTGGCCTCCTCATCCAGGGGCCAGAGCTCGCTGTCGGCGTAGACGCCGGCGGAGCTGACGTACACGAAGCGATAGCTCGGTGCTCCGGTGCGCTCCACCACGGCCTGACTGTCGGCGCAGCTGCGGCCGCTGGAGTCGATGATCACGTCGAAGGCGCGGCCGCGCAGCGGCTCGAGGGCAGCGGGGTCGCTGCGGTCGCCGGAGAGATGCTCCACCCCATCGGGCAGGGGCTGGCGGCCGCGGGTGAAGAGGGTGAGCTCGTGCCCGGCGGCGAGCAGCTGAGCCACCAGCGGCTTGCCGATGAAACGGGTTCCACCCATCACCAGGATCTGCACGGTCATTCAGCGGGGAGGGCGCCATTCAAGCGGCCGGGGAGGCTGCCGCTGCGATGCTGAGCGCCGAGGATCGCCCGTCAGACCATGCCCCGCTGGACCGAGCTGCTGCGCTCCGTGAACAACCTCAAGCTGCTGGCGGCCATTGGCCGCAGCGGCGGCGATCTGCACTCAGTGGCCGATCTGGTCGACAACATGCTCGAGAGCCCGCAGATGGACGCCTGCGTGCGCCGCTTCCGCGCCGTGCCGGGGGGCGCCGAGATGATGGACCAGCGCTACCCGCCCCTGCAGCCGGACATCGAGCGCATGATCCAGATGCCGGAAGGCAGCCTCGGCCGCGGATACGCCCAGCTGATCCGCGAGCTCAACTACGACCCTGAATTCTTCCGGCCCCGCCCCATCGACACCGAGGCGCGCTGGCTGACCCAGCGGATCGCCACCACCCACGACATCCACCACGTGGTGACGGGTTTCGGCACAGGCCCCGTGGGAGAGAACGGTGTGCTGATGATCACCGCCAACCAGATCGGCTTCCCTGCCTACGTGCTGCTCAACAGCGCCGCCCAACTGAACAGTTTCCGCCAGCAGAGCCCGCATGGCGCTGTTCAGCTCGATTTCGAGCAGCTCAGCGCCGCCCTGGCCCAGGCGATGGCCATCGCACGCGCGGCCTCCTGCCTGGCGGCGGTGCGCTGGGAGGAGGGCTGGGAGCGGCCGGTTCAAAGCTGGCGCGAGGAGCTGAGAATCCGCGAGCCTGCCGATCTCGAACCCTATGGGCTGGGCACACCCGTGAAGGTGTAGGGACAGAGATCCCCCCTGCTCTCTACGGCCAATCTGAAGGGGGATAGCGGCGGCAACTACCCAGGGATAGGAGAGAACTGGAGTCCCCATGCCAGCCCTTCCAGAAGCGGCAGTTTCCACAGCACTGATTTTCTCGCCTCACGACATACCTTCCCTTGCCGGATGAAGAGCAGTAGCCCAGCAGACCAGGCCCGCTTCCAGGCCTTGTTCCCTGACGACTCAGCGTCCGACCCTGACCCCACGAATCGAGTCCATCAATCCGAAAATATTGAGAAGCCAGACGACTACGGCAACCACGACAACGACATTCAAGATCATCCTGATCTTATGATCCATTGGTATGTAGTTATTGACGAGCCACAACAGCACTCCAACAACCACGAGCGTAACGATGAATGAAATGAGATCCATCAGGAAACCCTCAGTTTTGATGAAAGGAAAAGGGGCAAACCGCCAACGAGCGGCAGCTGTTGAAGCGATCCATTATCCTGCTCTGCCACTCCATACTCTCATTCCTAAGGCCATCAAAAGATAGGAATGGCAGCATGGTCATCCACAGGTATTCATACGAAAAAGCAATCTAAGGCCAGGAATCGCCTTGACACGGGAATCCGCCGCCAAGGCCAACTCCATTCACCTCCCACCGATCAGATTCCCCTCCTCCCACTGAGAAGACGAAAGATGATAACGATCACAGCAATCACCAGCAATAAGTGAATCAATCCTCCCAAGGATGTGGAGGTAACCAAGCCAACCAACCATAGAACGACCAGCACAACAACGATCGTTTCAAGCATGATGATTTTGCGAGTGATGTTTTAAGCGAGGGACCCAGGCTGTCCAATAAAAGGCACTCACCGCACCCCACCAGGATGGCGGACCCACTGCGGCCTGGATGCCGTCCAAGAATCGATCAGTTGAGGTTGTCGGCAAGTCGATCCGCCGCATCAGCGACAGTCTTCGCCGCTGACTTGGCCCCCGCCTTCAGGTCTTCTGCCACATTCATGGCTGATCCCTGCACCTGCTTTGCCTTGCCCTGAATCTGGTGTCCAGTATCACCAGTCAGTTCGCCATAGGCGGACTCAAGACGGCCTTCCGTTTCTTTTGCTTGTGCATCTAATCGATTGGACATGGCACTCAGTGCGATTGGACTGAAGGAACAAAGATCTGACGCTGCCCAGGTGAGCCCAAGGGGGCATCCCGAGGGTGTTCCAACCCAAGGTCTAGACATGCCGCCGGACTGCAACCGCATCACCGTCCTCTCCTCCTCGACTCCACCGCTGGCAACGGCTCAAAGTCCAGGCGCAGCAAGCCGTCTGGGTCGATTATCGATTTATTGCACGCCTGACTGCTCGGGACAAAACCCCCGGTAACTGGCAGGACTACTGGCCCGATGGCCGGCTATCGCCATCGCTGACGGATGACCGAGCCAGCAGGATGGCAAAAACCTGAGACTGAACTAAAATCACAGGTTCAGTACAGATGCCAGCTCAACAGCAAGGATATGCGACTCAATGCCGGCTGCCAACTTCTCTTTGAGGCATCCGCTCCTTCTTCGCTGATCGTGATGCTGCGACCACGCAGTGGCCTTGGACAAAGGGTTGTACGAGAGGCGAATGAAGTCAAGCCGGATACTGTCGCCACAGATTTCGTTGACATCAATGGCAATCTCTGCCAGCGTCTTCTGATCGCTCCAGGCTGCTTTCAAATCGAAAATACAGTCACAGTAGAAACCGCTGATCGAATTGATATCGCGCCAAGAGCCGCTTTTGTTCCTGTATACGAGCTGCCTGAATACGCTCTGCCGTTTTTGCTGCCAAGCCGTTACTGTCAGTCCGATTTGCTGAGTGACTTGGCACGTACGATTGTTGCAGGCCATGGGTTTGCCTATGACCAGGCTGAAGCAATAAGCAGCTGGATTCATGCCAATGTTGAGTATCGCTATGGCACAAGCAACGCCTCAACATCTGCGCTGGATACCGTCAGCACACGAGTCGGCGTCTGTCGTGACTTTGTCCATCTAGGCATTGCTTTGTGCCGCAGCCTCAGCATTCCTGCTCGCATGGTGGTGGGCTATCTTTACAAGCTTGAGCCCATGGATCTCCACGCCTGGCTTGAAGTCTTCGTCGGAGGTCGATGGTATATTTTTGATCCCACTCAGGCTCTGCCAAAGGGAAATCGGATCGCGATTGCCTATGGCAAGGATGCAGCCGATGTTGCCCTGGCCAACGAGTTTGGACCCGTCAACCTGACTGGAATGAAGGTATGGGTTGAGGCTGCACAACAATGAGACGATCCGTTGCCATGCTGATCTCCATACCCAGCACCAACACCAAAGCCATCAGCCGCCGCAGGAATGGACGCCACCCAGCGAGGATGTGCGACGACCACGGCTCCAACCGCCCCGCCATGCAGATCATCCCCGCCATCGACCTGCTCGACGGCCACTGCGTGCGCCTGCACCAGGGCGATTACGACCAGGTCACCCGCTTCAGTGACGATCCGGTGGCCCAGGCCCTCTCCTGGCAGGAGCAGGGGGCCGAACGACTGCACCTGGTCGACCTCGACGGGGCCCGCAGCGGGCTGCCCGTCAACGATGCCGTGGTGCGCGCCATCACCGCCGCCCTCACGATCCCCGTGCAGCTCGGGGGCGGCGTGCGCACCGCGGAGCGGGCCGACGACCTGCTGGCCTGCGGCCTCGATCGCGTCATCCTCGGCACCGTGGCGATCGAGCAGCCGGAGCTGGTGCGGCAGCTGGCGGCCCGCCATCCCGGCCGCATCGTCGTGGGCATCGATGCCCGCAACGGCCTGGTGGCCACCCGCGGCTGGATTGAGGACAGCCGCACCGTGGCCACCGAGCTGGCCGCCAGCTTCGAGGGCAGCGGCGTAGCGGCGATCATCAGCACCGACATCGCCACCGACGGCACCCTGGCCGGGCCCAACCTGGAGGCCCTGCGGGCCATGGCCGAAGCCACGTCCCTCCCAGTGATCGCCTCCGGAGGCGTGGGCTCGGTCACCGACCTGCTGGCCCTGCTCAGCCTGGCTCCGCTGGGGGTGGAGGGAGTGATCGTGGGCCGCGCTCTCTACGACGGCAGTGTCGACCTTGGCGAAGCTCTGCAGGCGGTGGGATCCGCGCGACTGCAGGACCCCATCGATGCCTCGCTCTGCTGATCGAAAGGAGCTCACCCCTGCGTGGAGCCAGCTGCTCGATCCCGGCCCTTAACATAAGGAACATTCCCGATCTGGCCAACGTCTACGTGTCCGTCGCCGTCACCACCACAGCCGTGCCGGTGAGTTCCGGAGAAGCCCCATCACTGGGCGGAGAGTCGGCTGGGGCCGCCACGGTGGCCCAGGCGTTCCGGCGCTGCCGTGATCTGGGCATGCGCCTGAGCCGCCAGCGGCGGATGGTGCTGGAGCTGCTCTGGAGTGATCGCCGTCACCTCAGTGCCCGCGACATCTTCGAGCGCCTCAATGCCCAGGGCCGCAACATCGGCCACACCTCCGTCTACCAGAACCTCGAAGCCCTGCAATCAGCCGGTGTGATCGAGTGCCTCGATCGCGCCAGTGGCCGGCTCTACGGCTATCGCAGCGATCCCCACAGTCACCTCACCTGCCTGCAAAGCGGCGAGATCGAGGACCTCGACGTGGTTCTCCCTGAGGAGTTGGTGCAGCGGATCGAGGATCTCACCGGGTACAGCATCGAGTCGTACACCCTCCAGCTCTACGGCCGCCGCCGGCCCTGATCCGATCTCGGCCCTGGAGTTTCGCTAGCGCGCTCGTTACCTTGAGCCCATGTACCGGACCGGCGCGTGACTGAGCCTGCGGCCGCCCCTGGGGCTGCCGGGACCCCCAGGTCCCAGGTGCTGCTGCTGGCCCAGCCCCTGCTGCGTCAGGGACTGGGCCGCTTGCTCGCGGAGGCGAGCCCCCCCTGCCGGGTGGCCGGCGAACCTTCTGAGCTTGAAGGCGCACCGCAGTTGGTGATCTGGAGCCTGGAGGCCCCGATCCATCCCAGCAACCTGCTGCTGGAGTTGGAGCGACTCGAGCAGCGCTGGCTGCCGGCGCCCCTTCTCCTGCTGATTCCCGCCCGGCCCGGCTGCAGCAGCGACTGGCTCCTGCAGCTTCCAGCTGCTGGACTGCTGCAGGAGCCCGAGCCAGAAGCCTTGCTGGAGGCCGTGGCCACCCTGCTTCAAGGAGGTCGGGTGGTGGCCCTGAACGGGGAAGGCAGCTCCGGCGTCACTGACAACTCGGGCGGCGTCTGGGATGCTGGAGCGATGGGGCTCGGCCAGTGGCTGCTGATCAGCGGCCTGCAGCAGATCGATCATGAGCTGGAACTCGGCCGCCGGCTGCTGGATCCTCCCCCCGCCAACCTGCTGCTGCAGCTGATCCTGGAAGGCCGGCAGCGGGAACTGCGCTCCGCTCGGACCATGCTGATCTGGCTGTGGGGGCCGGCATCGATGGCCTGGGGGGCCACAGGACTGCCCCCGAAGCCGAAAAGCCCTGCGCATGAACCCCGCCCCCCCAGCGGCGGCAGCACCGCCATCACCCTGCGGCAGCGCACCGCCGTGGCGGTGTGGGAGGCGATCCATCAACGGCTGAGCCAGGCCAGCCAGGGCCCGCTGCTGCGCCAGGGCAGCGCCGAGCTGTTCGCCCTCGAAGGCCTGAGCCAGGAGCGGCGGCGCGATCTGTTCCTGGCCCTGCTGAGCCAGCTGGATCTGCTGTTGCGGCAGCTGCGCCAGGAGCGCCTGCGCGGCGACGACCTCCAGAGCCGCTGGCAGGTCCTGCAGCCGGAACTGCGCCGCCAGGCCCTGCGTCAGATGGCCGGCCCCTACGTGCAATTGCCCCAGCAGGGGGCGCTGCTGCCTGTGGCCGACACCCTCACGAACCAGGGCAGCTTCGATCTCGACGACCCGGAACTGCCCCCCAGCCAGCCGATGCTGGCGGCCCTGCTCACGGCCCAGCCCCTGCTGGTGGACGGTCGCCTGCTGGCCCCCGACGAACCCCAGGCTCTGCTCTACCTCGAGGCCCTGGTGAGCAACTGGGTGATCCGCAGCGCCGAGCGCATCAGCGCCGATGTGCTCGCCAGTTGCGGCGACTGGCCGGAACTGCGCCGCTACCTGCTGGTGAAGGAGCTGATCGCCACCCGCAGCCTGGAGCGCCTGCGCAACCAGCTCAACGCCCAGCAGCGCTGGAGCGAGTGGTTCGAGAAGCCGATCCAGCTCTACGAGAGCCAGCGGCGGCTCTACCGCCTCGAGGAGGGGGGAACGATCCGCCCGCTGCTGCTCACCGAACCCCGCGACGAAGAACTGCGCCAGCTGGGCTGGCTGCAGCAGAGCGTCACCCTGGCCCTGGAGGCCCGTGATGCCCTGGCTCCGCAGCTGCGGGCCCTGCTGCAGCGCGTCGGCGATCTGATCGTGGTGGTGCTCACCCAGGTGATCGGTCGTGCCATCGGCCTGGTGGGTCGCGGGATCCTCCAGGGGCTCGGGCGAGGCATCAGCAGGCCCTGAGGGTCACAATGGCCCCAGCCCATCTGGTGTTCGGTTGCGCCTTCCTGCCCGCCTCGGCTTCCAAGCTGCCCGCTTCGGCTGCCAAGCCGCTCCCCTCTCGGCCCTCAGGGCTGGTCTGCTCAGTCTGATCCTGGGCGCCTGGCTGCTGCTGGCCCCGGCGTTTCCAGCGGCGGCGGCCCTCACCACCAACAGCTACGACGGCAACATCTATTCGCTCTACGCCGGCAACGGCTCGCTGGTGCCGCCCCGCAGCAGCCTGGCTCAGGCCCTGGCCGACCACCGGCCCGTGGTGCTGATCTTCTATCTCGATGACAGCGCCGACAGCAAGCAGTTCGCCCCCGTGGTCTCGGAGCTGCAGCGGCTGTGGGGATCGAGGGTCGAGATCATTCCGCTCACCACCGATCAGCTCCAGAACCGGCCCGAGGAGGGCAGCAGCGACCCCGCCCACTACTGGAAGGGTCTGATCCCCCAGGTGGTGGTGCTCGATCCCGCCGGTCGCGTGGTGTTCGACGGCAAGGGGCAGGTGAGCACTGAATCCATCAGCTCCGCCCTGAGCAAGGCCACCGGACTCAATCCCGCCGGCAGCGCCAACACCAGCGCCACCCGCAGCTTCAATGAGCTGAACAGTGAAGTGGTGCCCGCAGGCTGATGACCCTCCAGCCGGTAGCCCCCACCCGCCGCGAAAGCGACAGCCTCGGTGCCATCGAGGTGCCCGCGGAGCATTACTGGGGCGCCCAGACCCAGCGCTCGATACGAAATTTCCCTTTCGGTGCGGCAATGCCGTTGGCGGTGGTGCAGGCCTTCGGTCAACTCAAGGCGGCCTGCGCCGAGGTGAACCAAACCGAAGGGAAGCTCGCGCCGAAGCTGGCGGCGCTGATCGTGGTCGCCGCCGAGGAGGTGGCGAGCGGGGCATTGGATCAGGAGTTCCCGCTGAAGGTCTGGCAGACGGGCTCGGGCACCCAGACCAACATGAACGTCAACGAGGTGATCGCCAACCGGGCGATCGAGGCCGCTGGCGGCACGCTGGGCAGCAAGGCGCCGGTCCACCCCAACGACCACGTCAACCTGAGCCAGTCGAGCAACGACACTTTCCCCACCGCCCTGCACGTTGCGGTGGTGCTGGAACTGGAGAGGCGGTTGATTCCGGCCGTGGAGGCGCTGATCACCGCCCTTTATGCCAAGGCGGAGAAGTTTGCAGAGATCATCAAGATCGGCCGCACCCACCTGCAGGATGCTGTGCCGCTCAGCCTGGGCCAGGAGTTCGGCGGCTATGTGGCCCAGCTGGAGCTGGGGCTCGAGAGTCTGCGCCACACGCTGCCCCAAGTGCGCCAGCTGGCGATCGGCGGCACGGCGGTGGGCACCGGCCTCAATGCCCCCCCAGGCTTCGGCGAGAAGGTGGCGGCACGGCTGGCCGAACGGATCGGCCTGCCCTTCAGCAGCGCACCGAACAAGTTCCAGGCCCTGGCGGGCCATGAACCCCTGGCGGCAGCCCATGGCGCCCTCACGGTGCTGGCCGGAAGCCTGCTGAAGATCGCCAACGACATCCGCTGGCTCGGCAGCGGACCCCGCTGTGGGCTGGGCGAGTTGATCTTGCCGGAGAACGAACCTGGCTCCTCGATCATGCCGGGCAAGGTGAATCCCACCCAGTGCGAAAGCCTCACGATGGTGGCCTTGCAGGTGATGGGCAACAACACCGCTGTACAGATGGCGGCCAGCCAGGGCAACTTCGAGCTCAATGTGTTCAAGCCGCTGATCGCCCACAACGTGCTGGAGAGCATCGAGCTGCTCTCCGGCAGCTGCACCAGCTTCCGCGAGCACTGCATTGAAGGGCTCGAGGCCAACGAGAGTCGCATCGAAGATCTGCTCGATCAGAGCCTGATGCTGGTGACCGCCCTCACCCCGGCGATCGGCTACGACCGCGCCTGCGCTATCGCCAAACATGCCCACGAGCACCGGCTGAGCCTCAAGGAGGCGGCCCTGGTGCTTGGTGAGATCAACGCCGAGGAGTTCGACCAGTGGGTGAAGCCGGAGGCGATGGTGTGAACCACGGTTGCGGGTCAGGACTTGTCAGAATCAGGGAGTAACTGGGCCATCAAGACTTCACAAACCACGAAGACCCTGGCTCTGGCTGCCGAGCATCGGTTGATCAATGGCCAGGAGTTCAAGCGGCGGCCGATTCGAAGCGGAAAGCATTGTAAAGATCACGCTGCATCTGCATGATTCTCCCTCTGCTGGCATTTCGTGATTGAAAGCAGAAGGTATTGGCCGCTGAGTTCAACTTTGAAGCCAACATGGGGATGCATGTGTTCGACTAGACGTTGCTGAGGCAGCCATTTTGCAGAAGAATGCAAGCAGGCCTTTCCTGATGGCACAGTGAACTTTGATGCCGCTTTCCGACATTGCTCCGGGGAGATTCATGGTGGAGGTGGCCCAGTACGGCACCGCCACCGTCAAGCGCGCCTATGGCGACTGGACCACCCCGCAGCTGGGTAGCTGGAAGGAGGTGCTGCACGTCCATTCGATTCAGCCTGTGCAGCAGTTCAGGTACACCTGCGGGAAGAACCAGTCGGCGCGGGTGGGCAGGCGGTTAGCCGGGCCTCCAGTCCAGCTCAATCAACATGCCAGAACGCCAGCGAGAAGCTGACGATGTTGGTGAACCAGATGGCAACACCCGAGGCGAGCAGTTCGAGGACGATGGTCATGAGGATCAGAATCACCACGGCCAGCCAGAGGACTGTGCGTTCGATCCGTAACCAGCGAGCCTGACCGCCCGTGATACCGACGGGCACCATCGCGGTCAACGCTGCCACCATCAGCAGGACAGACAACCCCACCGGAAAGAGGTGGAAACGGTTGGGGCTGCCCACCAGCAGAAGCATCATCGCCAGGAGCGCCAGCCCGGCCGGTCAGCGTGGCTCGATCAGCGGCGATCGGCTCATTGCCGCGCCATGGCCAACTGGATCGCCACGGCCGGATCGATGCGGTGATCCAGGCTCTCGGCCGCCTCATCGATCGCAAGCTGCACGCCCTTGACCTGGCCATTGAAGGCATTGCCGCGGGGACCATAGTCCTCCGACACGGGAGCGCCACTGTCCTCGCCGACGTCGCAACCGTCATCGGCGGAGAAGATCATCGCCAGGGTGGCGCCGATCTGGCCGTCGCCCACCTTCTGGCCATCGGTGTAGAGCGTGACGCTGCCGCCCTTGCCCAGACCGCCGCCGGCGTAGGAGAACTCCATCCGCACCTGATGTTCACCAGCAGGGATGGGCGACTCCCCCTCCACGTAGAACCGCTGGAAGCCGCCCCAGTTGTAGCAGTACTTGAGTTTCCCCCCTTTGGCATACAGGCTCCAGCCGCCGATGTTCGCGCCCTGGGAGATGATCACCCCCTCGGCACCGTTTTCCGGCACCACGATTTCGGCCGTGACCGAGTGGGATTTGTTCTTGATGTTGAGAACGCAATTCTCCGACAGGCGGCCCATGCCCCCGAACAACAGTTGCGTCTTGCCCTTGATCAGGGTCGGGCGGCCAGCTGTGTCGGGGTTGAGCTTCTCGAGCAGCCGATCGTCGATCGGCAGCACCTTGTAGCGCGTCGCCTCGATCAACCAGAGGCGCTGCAGTTCGTGCAGCTTCTGCGGCATTTCCCTGGCGAGATCCTTCGCCTGGCTCCAGTCTTGACTCGTGTCATACAGCTCCCAGACGTCGTCATCGAGGGCAGGCGGAGCAGCCTGCACCCAGGGTGTGGAGTGGTGGGTCACGGCCGTCCATCCCTTGTGATAGATGCCGCGGTTGCCGAACATCTCGAAGTACTGGGTTTCGTGTCGCTCAGCGGCGCCCGGATCATCGAAGGCGTAAAGCATGCTCACCCCTTCGATCGGATCCTGCTGGATTCCATCGACGGACACGGGTTCCGGCAGGCCGGCCGCCTCCAGGATCGTCGGTGCCACATCAATCAAGTGGGTGAACTGGGAGCGGATCTCGCCCTTGGCTCTGATGCCCCTGGGCCAGTGGACGACGGTGCCATTGCGGGTGCCTCCGAAGTGGGACGCCACCTGCTTGGTCCACTGGTAAGGCGTGTTCATCGCGTGGGCCCAGCCCACGGCGTAGTGGTTGTAGGACTCCGGCCCGCCCAGCTTGTCGAGCCGCTCCGTCAGGTACTCAGGCGTTTCCAGCGCCTGCAGGCCATTGAAATAACTCATCTCATTGAAACAGCCGTTCAATGAGCCCTCGGCAGAGGCGCCATTATCACCGATTATATAATAAATAAGTGTGTCCTCGAGAATGCCGAGCTTTTCAAGGCTTTCGACAATGCGCCCGACGTGATGGTCGGTATAGGCCATGAAGCCGGCATAGACCTCCATCTGGCGGCTCAGCACCGGGCGGAAGGCCTCCGGCATCTCCTCCCAGGCGGGGATCTCGCCATGGCGGTCGGTGAGTTCGCATTCCGGCGGGATCACACCCAATTGCTTCTGGCGGGCGATCGTCTGCTCGCGCAGAGCATCCCAGCCTGCATCGAATTGGCCTTTGTATTGATCGGCCCATTCCTTTGGCACGTGGTGCGGAGCATGGGTAGCGCCAGGCGCGAAATAGGCGAAGAAGGGCTGATCGGGCGTCAGTGCTTTCTGCTGACCGATCCAGTTCAGGGCCTTGTCGGCCAAGTCCTCCATGAGGTGGTAGCCCTGCTCGGGTGTCTTGTCCGGCTCCACCGGTGTGGTGCCTTCATACAGCGTGGGGTACCACTGATTGGCTTCACCGCCGACGAAGCCATAGAAATGATCGAAGCCGCCGCCGCCCGTCGGCCAGGCGTCAAATGGTCCGACGGGGCTGGTCTGCCAAACCGGAACTTCATGGCACTTGCCGAACTGCGCGGTGGCGTAGCCATTCAGCCTCAATGTTTTGGCCAGAGGGGCCATGGTGTTGGGCAGAACCGAGCAGTAGCCCGGCGCACCCGTGGCAATCTCGGTGATTCCGCCCATGCCGGCAGAGTGGTGATTGCGCCCGGTGAGCAGCGCCTGGCGCGAAGGCGAGCACAGAGCGGTGCTGTGGAAGCGGTTGAACTTCAGACCGCCGGCAGCCAGTTTCTCTGCCGTGGGCGTCTGGCAGGGGCCACCGAAGGCGCTGGCGGAGCCGAACCCGGCATCATCGATGAGGACGATCAGCACGTTCGGCGCTCCTTCGGGCGGACGCAGCTGCTCGATCGGCGGGAATGAGGTATCGGGATCCTTTGCGTCGTAGGTGATCAGTCCCGGCCGCGCCGTGTTCGGCATCGGCAGGTGGGAGCGGTGTTTTCTGGTTTGATTGCCCATGATCCTGTGCCGTTAACGAAGGGCCGTGACGCGGTGTGTGGCCCGCCCCGATGCCGCAAGGCTGTCAACGACCTGTGGCCTTGATGAGTCACCGTGATGAATCGTTGAAGCTGCTACAGCAGGTTCGCCGCCAGCTCCGCCAGGGGGGAGCGCTCACCCTTGAGCAGGGTGACGTGGCCCGCCAGCCGCTGGCCCTTGAAGCGCTCCACCAGCCAGGTGAGGCCGTTGCTGTCGGCATCCACATAGGGATTGTCGATCTGATAAGGATCACCGGTGAGCACGATCTTGGTGCCCTCTCCCACCCGGGTCACGATCGTTTTCACCTCATGGGGCGTGAGGTTCTGGGCCTCATCCACCACCATGTACTGACGGGGGATCGAGCGGCCACGGATGTAGGTGATCGCCTCCACCTCCAGCAGGCCCATGCCCTTGAGATCTGACCAGTTGCTGCGCGGACCGCGGCTGGAGCGCATGCTGCCGGAGGATGAGTCCTCCCCACCGAGCAGGTAGTCGAGGTTGTCGATGATCGGCTGCATCCAGGGACCCATCTTCTCGCCCAGATCGCCGGGCAGGAAGCCGATGTCCTTGCCCAGGGGAATCACCGGCCGGGTCACCAGCAGACGGTCGTAGAGGTGTTCATCGGCCACCTGGTGCAGCCCGGCGGCCAGGGCCAGCAGGGTCTTGCCGGTGCCGGCCTTGCCCACCAGGGTCACCAGGCTGATGGCCGTATCCAGCAGTAGGTCAAGGGCGAAGGTCTGCTCCCGGTTACGGGGGCTGACGCGGCCGAGCTTGATCCGACTCGCCTTCTGAAGGGGCCGCAGGCCCCCGGCGGCACCATCCGCCCGCGCCAGCAGGGTGTGCTGGGGTTGCAGGGCATCCACCAAGGTCACCCCTTCGTTGGGCAGCAGCGGCGGCTGGGGCGGCAACCGTGGCGGCAGCTGGTCCAGGGCCAGGGATCCCTGCTGGTGCAGCTGATCCATCTGCTCTGCCGTCACCACCCACTCACTGAAGCCCGGGTAGAGGTCGGCGATCGCCACCTTGTCGGTGCTGTAGTCCTGGGCGATCAGACCCACCGCATCGGCCTTGATGCGCAGGTTGGTGTCCTTGGTGACCAGCACCACGGGGGGATGGTTACCCATCACGTCGTGAAGACGCTGCTCCAGCGCCACCGCAAGGATGTTGTTATCGCCATTGCCGGATTTCAGTTCCGGCGGCAGCTTGGCGAGGGTTTCGTTGCGGCAGAACACCACCTTGAGCAGGCCGTGGTGCTCCGCATTGATCTCCACCCCTTCGGAGAGGTTGCCCTTGGCGCGCAGCTCATCGAGCAGGCGGGAGGTCTGGCGGGCATTGCGACCCCTCTCGGAGGAATCACGCTTGAAGCGGTCGATCTCCTCGACCACCTCGATCGGGATCACCACCGTGTTGTCTTCGAAGCGGGTGATCGCCAGGGGATCGTGCAGCAGCACGTTCGTGTCGAGAACGAAGGTCTTCTTCATCACCCGCGCCGCAATGGCAAGAGGTTGAACCTAGGCCGCAGCGGTGTCCACCCCACCAGCCCCTGGCACCAGACACGATCTACGCTCCCCGCTGATCCGGCCTGCTGCCCCTTGCCGTCCCTGCCTCCATTGCTCTGCGCCCTGCTGTTGCTGGCGCTGCTCTTCGGCCTCACCCTGCTCTGGCTGGAACTGCGCCACCGCCTGCGGCCGGCCTCGCCCCTGCGCCTGAGTTCCGGCCCCTGGACCACCCGCTGGAACAACAAGGGCACGGTCACGCTGGAGGGCAGCTTCCGCATCGCCAACCCCCATGGCCGCATGGAGGTGATGGTGCCCGAGCTGCAGCTGCGCCCCACCGTGCTGGGCCGCCAGGACCTTTCCCGCCTGCAGGTGAGCGCCAATGTGGTGGCCGACCACCCCGACGAACCCACTCGGCCCGATGGCTACTGGGCGGCCTACATCGTCAAAGGGCACAAGAGCACCCAGTTCAGGGCCACGGTGCGCATCAACCTGCCCGGCAGAGGAGCCAATGGTCCGAGCCCTGAGGAACGCCACACCCAGCTGCAGGAGCTGCTGGACACCCTCTGGCTGGAGGTGATCTGGATCAACTACGGCCCCTTCGGACGGCTGGAGCGCCGCGAGGGTTTCCTGGTGCCGGTGCGCCATCCCGCGCCGCTGGATCCGGCCACCGCCGTCTGGCGCGACGGCGATCGCTGCCGGGTGCTGCCGGTGCCCACCCACCTGCTGGGGGTGCTGGATGATGCCGCCGAGGTGCTCAGCCGCTATGCCGGGCCGATGCTGCGTCCCGGTGACATCCTCACCATCGGTGAAACGCCCCTGGCGGTGATCCAGGGCCGCTACCGGCACCCCTCGATGGTGCAGCCCTCCTGCCTGGCCCGCCTGCTCTGCCGCGTGTTTCATCCCACCAGCAGCCTGGCCACGGCCTGCGGCCTCCAGACCCTGATCGATAACGTGGGGCCGGCACGGGTGCTCTGCGCCTGGCTGGCCGGCAGCCTGATGAAGCTGGTGGGCAGCAAGGGCGGCTTCTACCGCCTCGCCGGAGACCAGGCCCGCCTGATCGATGACATCACCGGCACCACCCCCCCTTACGACCAGACGATCGTGCTCGGCCCTGATCAGCCCGAGCGCAGCTGCCAGCAGCTGGCCCAGGCCCTGGGGGTGCCGGTGGCGGTGGTGGATGTGAACGATCTCGGGCGGGTCAAGGTGCTGGCCTCGAGCGCCGGCTGCGACGAGGACCTGCTGATGCGTGCCCTGCGGCCCAACCCCGCCGGCAACGCCAACGAACGCACACCCCTGGTGCTGGTGCGACCCGCCTGAGCGCCCAGGCGTCCTTGTCTCGCCCCGATACAGTTGATCATCAGCGGTTCTTCCGTGCGTCACCCCACTCCAACCCGTTCCCCGGGAGGTGATTCACTCACCGGCCCAGGGGACGTGCAGGTCGACCCCCTGCAGGGTTGGATGTTGCCGCACCTGCAGGATGCCGCCGTGCTGGATCTGCAGCCCCTGCTGCAGAAGGCCCTGTTGCTGCAGACCCCGGAGCGGCTGCTGAGCAGGCTGGTGCGGCGTCCGCCCCTGGCGCCTGAAGTGCTGGTGGCGCACCGCGGCGGCGATGGCCTGCTGGGCCTCTGCGTGATGCGGCGGCTCAACCGCAGCGGCAGTTGCTGGGGGGTGGAGGAATTGCGGCTCTGCCGCGGCGCCCTGAGTGAACCGGGTTCCCCCAGCTCCAGGCAGGTGGAAGGGGCCCTGCTGCGCGAGGCCCTGCACCGCTGTCCGGGGGCTTCCAGCTGGATCACCAGGGTGGCCGCGGGTCACCAGGACCGCCTGGCCCTGCTGCGGGAGCAGGGGTTCCAGCCCCTGCTCCAGGAAACCCTCTGGTACTGGGAACCGTATCCCGCCGTCGCCGGCCCGCCGGCGGCCGCCGTGCCTCCGGGCGACGAGCTGCAGTTGCGGCCCCTCAACCACCGCAGCGCCCCCCTGCTCTGGCACCTGGAGCAGGCCACCTGCCCGGCCCAGTTGCGCCAGTTGCTGGATCGCCGCATCGAGGACGTGCTCGATCAGAGCGAAGGCCGAGGCCTGCTCTGGGTGGACACCAGCCGCCAGCAGGCCGTGGCGGCGGTGCGGCGGCTGAGAAACCATCGCCTCGGTCCAGCGGAGCTGGAAGTGAGCCTGCACCCCGGCTGGTCCCACCTGCATGGCCCCGCGCTGGCGCGGCTGGTGCGGCAGCAGGCGGGCGGACTCTCGCCCCTGCGCTTGCGCAGCGACAGCGACGACCACGAGCGCGAACACTGGCTCAGTGAGCTCGGAGCGGTGGCGGAGGGGGAGGAGCTGCTGATGGCCCGCAGCGTCTGGCGGCGTCAGGAGGCGCGCCAGCTCAGCCGCCAGTCCTGGCGGCTCGATACCGTGCTCGACCCCTTCAAGCCCCGCCGGCGCCCCGTGCCCACCCCGCTGCAGCGGGGCGTGGCCGTCCACCACGGGGCCCAGCCCCACCAGGCCCTGGGCAGCGGCCGTTGATCCGCCAGCCACCGCCGCCCCGCTCCGTGCTGGCCGTCGATGTGGGCCGCCGCAGGATCGGTCTGGCCGGCTGCGACCCGCTCGGTCTGACCATCACGCCCCTGCCCCCCCTGGCCCGGGGGGCCTTCAGCGACGATCTCCAGCAGCTGCGCCCCCTGGTGGCCCAGCGGCGCGTGCAGGCGCTGGTGGTGGGGCTGCCCCTCGATGCCAGCCAGCAGCCCACCGCCCAGGCCAGCCACTGCCGCCGCTACGGTCAGCGACTGGCCCTGGCCCTGGAGCTGCCCCTGGCCTGGGTGGATGAACACGGCAGCAGCTGGGAAGCGGGCGAGCGCCATGGATTGCATGGAGATCGCAGCGGCCAGCTCGATAGCGCCGCCGCGGCCCTGCTGCTGGAGCAGTGGCTGCGCCAGGGCCCCGAAGCCCTTCCGGTCAGCCCAGCGACACCGAGACTCGACCAGCCGGCAGGCGCTGAGACATCCTGATGGAACCCGCTGATTCCCCCATGAGTGCCGAAGGACCGTCGATCAGTGGATCCGGTGACGTGCCCACGGTGCTTGTTCGTGATGGCCAGAACCGCCAGCTGCTCTGTTTTCTCGAGCAACTGATTCCGCTGGATGGCCACGACTACGCCCTGCTCACCCCGGTGGACACCCCGGTGTGCCTGGTGCGCATCGCCGAGGGTGACGACGAGGAGGACGAGGTGGTCGAGGAGGTGGATGCCGCCGAATCAATCCTGACCGTGGCCGATGTGGTGCTGCAGGAGCACGACCTCATCCTGGTGCGCTCGGCGGTGACACTGACCGTGAGCGGGGAGCTGGAGGAACCCGACCCCGACGACCTCGACGACGACCTCCAGGGCGACGGCGATGGCGACGACGAAACCGACCTCTACGAGATGTTGATCCAGTTCCGCGCCGAAGACCAGGAATACGGCCTCTACATCCCCCTTGATCCCTTCTTCGTGGTGGCCCGCATGGAGAACAGCGAGGCGGTGCTGGTGGAAGGGGAGGAATTCGAGCGGGTGCAGCCGCGCATCGAGGCCGAGCTCGATGACCGGGAGAGCATTGGGTGAAGCTCCAGCAGCTGTTGCGCCCCGACTGGGTGCTGAGCACCACCCTGGCCCAGATGCCCCTGGAGCGGCTGCTGGATCGCGGCATCCGCGCCCTGGTGCTGGATGTGGACCGCACCCTGCTGCCCCTGCGCCAGGCCGAGATGCCGCCGCTGATGGAGGCCTGGTTGCGCCAGGCCAAGCAACGGCTGCGGCTGCACCTGTTCAGCAACAATCCCTCCAGGCGGCGCATCGGCGCGGTGGCCCAGCGCCTGGATCTGCCCTTCACCACCTCGGCGGCCAAACCCCGCCGCAGCGCCCTGCGCCGGGTGCTGGCGGATCTGGATCTTCCGCCCGAGCAGGTGGCCCTGGCCGGTGATCGACTCTTCACAGACGTACTGGTGGGCAACCGCCTCGGCCTGTTCACCGTGCTGGTGAAACCCCTGGGCCCGGAGGGTCGGCCCTGCCCGCAGGATCGCCTGCAGCGCCTGGAGGTGCGGCTGGCGCGGCTGGTGGGCACCGAGTGGAGCCGATGACAGCACAGGACGCTCCGAAGCGCCGCGTGATCAAGGTGGGCACCAGCCTGCTGCGCGGCACGGGCCAGCGCGACACCGAAGCGGTGATCGCCGGCCTGGCCGCCAGCCTCAGCCGGCGGCGCCAGCTGGGGGAGGCCATCGCCCTGGTCACCAGTGGTGCCGTGGGTCTGGGCTGCCATGCCCTCGGTTTCCAGCAGCGCCCCGAGGAGGTGGTGGCCCTGCAGGCCGCCGCGGCCGTGGGCCAGGGACGGCTGATGCGCCTCTACGAAACCGCCTTCGCCGAGCACGGCACCACCGTGGCCCAGGTGCTGCTCACCCGCGGCGACCTGGCCTCCCGCCGCCGCTACCAGAACGCCTGCCGCACCCTCGAGCAGCTGCTGAGCTGGGGCGTGGTGCCCGTGGTCAACGAGAACGACACCCTCGCCACCGATGAACTGCGCTTCGGTGACAACGACACCCTCTCGGCCCTGGTGGCGGTGGCGATCGGCGCCGATGAGCTGGTGCTGCTCACCGATGTGGATCGGCTCTACTCGGGCGATCCCCGCAGCGATGCCAGTGCCCGGCCGATCGAGGTGGTGCGCGATCTGCTGGAGCTGGAGAGCCTCAGCGGCGTGGCCCAGGGCGGTGGCCGCTGGGGCACCGGCGGCATGACCACCAAGCTGGCCGCGGCCCGCATCGCCACCTCCAGTGGCATTGCCGTGCGGCTGGCCGATGGCCGTGATCCAGCGGTGCTCGAAGCCCTGCTGGCCGGCGATAGCCTCGGCACCCTCTTCCGGCCCAGCCCCAGCCCCCTGCCCGATCGCAAGGGCTGGCTGGCCCATGCCCTGCTGCCCAAGGGGGAGCTGCTGATCGACTCCGGCGCCGAGCGGGCCCTGATCGAGCGGGGCGCCTCCCTGCTGGCGGTGGGCATCCGTGCCGTCAAGGGCGAGTTCGAGCGGCGGGATGCCGTGCGGCTGCTGTCGTTGGAGGGGCGGGAGATCGGCCGCGGCCTCTGTGCCCTCAGCAGTGCCGAGGTGGCCCAGGTGCTGGGGCTGAGCAGCCAGGCGGCCGAGACCACCCTGGAGCACGGCGCCGGCGATGCGGTGGTCCACCGCGACCACCTGGTGCTCACCGCCGCAGTGGCCCGGGGCTGAGGAACCCGGGGCTCAGGAGCCGCCCTACGATCCGGCCACCGGTCCGCGACCCCTGGAATGCGCTTCAGCACCTTGCTCACCCACCTGAGCGAGCTGAGCGAGGCCAGCCCCAGGGACCTGGCCGCTGATCCCGAACTGAGCACAGCGGCGGCCGTCGACCAGGCCGGGGCGGCGGAGCTGGCCTTTCTCGAGCCTGGCCACAGCCTGGCGGCTGCTCTGAGCAGCTGCACAGCCGGCGCGCTGCTGCTGCCGCCCGATGCCGCCCTGCAGGAGCTCGCCAGCGGCCGGGGCATCGCCTGGGTGGCCCTCAAAAACCCAAGGCTGGCCTTCGCCGAGGCCCTCGAAGCCCTCCATCCCCCCCGCCGCCTGCCGCCGGGCCTCCACCCCAGCGCCGTGATCGATCCGGGCGCCAGCCTGGGCCAGGAGGTGCACATCGGCCCCCATGTGGTGGTGGGGGAAGGTTGCGTGATCGGCGCGGGCTGCACCCTCCACGCCGGTGCCGTCCTCTACAGCGACGTGCAGCTGGCCGAGGACTGCGAAATCCACGCCAACGCGGTGCTGCACCCCGGCAGCCGCCTGGCCCGCGGCTGTGTGATCCACTCCACGGCAGTGGTGGGCTCGGAGGGCTTCGGCTTCGTGCCCACCGCCAACGGCTGGAGAAAAATGCCCCAGACCGGCCTGGTGGTGCTGGAGGAGGGGGTGGAAGTGGGCTGCGGCACCACCATCGATCGCCCCTCGGTGGGGGAAACCCGCATCGGCGCCGGCACCAAGATCGACAACCTGGTGCAGATCGGCCATGGGGTGGTCACCGGCCGCGGCTGCGCCCTGGCCTCCCAGGTGGGCATCGCCGGCGGCGCCACCCTCGGCGATGGCGTGATCCTGGCGGGCCAGGTGGGCGTGGCCAACCGGGCCAGGATCGGCGATCGCGCCATCGCCTCCTCCAAGTCGGGGATCCACGGCGAGGTGGCCGCCGGCGAGGTGGTGAGCGGCTACCCGGCCATCCCCAACCGCCTGTGGCTGCGCTGCTCCGCCGCGTTCAACAAGCTGCCGGAGATGGCCAAGGCCCTGCGCCAGCTGCAGAAGTAGCCTCGCGCCCAGCGCCTTCTCCACCTCCGCGGGCCTGCAGCCAATGACCAGCTACCGCATCACCCTGCTCCCCGGCGACGGCATCGGACCGGAGATCACGGCCGTGGCGCGGCGCCTGCTCGATGCGGTGAGCGCCCGCCACCACTTCAGCCTCGACTACGACGAGCAGCCCATCGGTGGCGCCGCCATCGACCGCAGCGGTGTGCCCCTGCCGGAGAGCACCCTGGCGGCGTGCCGCGGCGCCGACGCCGTGCTGCTGGCGGCGATCGGCAGCCCCCGCTTCGATGCCCTGCCGCGGGAGCAGCGGCCCGAAACCGGCCTGCTGGGTCTGCGCTCGGGTCTGGGCCTGTTCGCCAACCTGCGGCCGGTGAAGATCATTCCGGCCCTGATCGACGCCAGCACCCTGCGGCCGGAGGTGATCACGGGCGTGGATCTGCTGGTGGTGCGCGAGCTCACCGGCGGGATCTACTTCGGCACCCCCAAGGGGCGGGTGGAAGCGGAAGGCCGGGTGCGGGCCTTCAACACGATGGTCTACGCCGACGACGAGATCGACCGCATCGCCCGGGTGGCGTTTCAGCTGGCGAGCGAGCGGAGCGGCAGGCTCTGCAGCGTCGACAAGGCCAACGTGCTCGATGTCAGCCAGCTCTGGCGCGACCGGGTGGAGCTGATCGCCAGGGAATTTCCCCAGGTGGAGCTCAGCCACCTCTACGTCGACAACGCGGCGATGCAGCTGGTGCGGGCACCCCGCCAGTTCGATGTGCTGCTCACCGGCAACCTCTTCGGGGACATCCTCAGCGACGAGGCGGCGATGCTCACCGGCTCGATCGGCATGCTGCCCTCCGCTTCGCTGGGCTCCGGTGGCCCGGGGCTGTTCGAGCCGGTGCACGGCTCCGCCCCCGACATCGCCGGGGCCGACCTGGCCAATCCGATGGCGATGGTGCTCTCGGCCGCCATGATGCTGCGGGTGGGGCTGAAGCAGGAGGCGGCCGCCAGTGAGCTGGAGGCGGCCGTGGACCGGGTGCTCACGGCGGGCTACCGCACAGGGGATCTGATGGCGGAGGGCTGCAGCCTGCTGGGCTGCGCGGCCATGGGCGAGAAACTGCTGGCGGAACTCTGAGCGGAGCGGCTGCAGCGCTGAGGGGCGAGGCCCCTGGACCGATGACCTGCCAAACTCGATTCCGCTCTTTCTCCCCTGCGCTGATGTCCAAGCGTCACCCGGTTGTAGCGGTCACCGGTTCCTCTGGCGCAGGGACCAGCACCGTCAAGCGCGCCTTCGAGCACATCTTCCAGCGGGAGGGAATCGTGCCGGCAGTGGTCGAAGGGGACAGCTTCCACCGCTTCGAGCGCGGCCCGATGAAGGAGCAGATGGCCCAGGCCCAGGCCGCCGGGGTCAACTTCTCCCACTTCGGCCCCGAAGCCAATCTGTTCGACAAGCTGGCCGAGCAGTTCCAGTCGTACGGCGAAACCGGTGGCGGCCAGAAGCGCTACTACCTCCACTCCGTGGAGGAGGCCGCTGAGCACAATGCCCGGCTCGGCACCCAGCTGGAGCCCGGTCAGTTCACCCCCTGGGAGCCCATTCCCTCAGAGACCGACCTGCTCTTCTACGAAGGCCTGCACGGCGGTGTGGTGGGCGACGGCTACGACGTGGCCTCGCTGGTGGATCTGCTGATCGGTGTGGTGCCGATCGCCAACCTGGAGTGGATCCAGAAGATCAGCCGCGACAACGCCGAGCGCGGCTACTCGGCCGAGACGATCGTGGACACGATCCTGCGGCGCATGCCCGACTACATCAACCACATCTGCCCGCAGTTCAGCCGCACCGACATCAACTTCCAGCGGGTGCCCACGGTGGACACCTCCAACCCGTTCATCTGCCGCAACATCCCCAGCCCCGACGAAAGCTTCGTGATCATCCACTTCCGCAAGGGAGCCCGGGAGAAATGGGGCATCGATTTCTCCTATCTGCTGCGGATGATCAACGGCTCCTTCATGTCGAGCCCCACCAGCATCGTCGTCAACGGCGGCAAGATGGGCTTCGCCATGGAGCTGATCCTCACCCCGATCATTCACCGCATGATCGAGGATAAGAAGACCCTGTCCTGAGCGATTAGGCTGCAGGGGCCGATCGAAATGGGTGAGGCCGATTACCTTCGCCACACCTCCATCATTCGACCCCACACCGCCGGCGGCCTCCACCGGTTCTGGAAGGGCGCCCATGCCCTCCTTCGAGATCCGCGGCGCCTCCAATCCCGGCAACCCGCCAGTGCGCTGGGATCAGATCAACAGTGGTGTGGTCATCAAGCAGGCGCGCCGCGTCTACTTCCACTACGTGGAGCAGTGCCCCGGGGGGGCTGAGCCGATCGGAATCGTGCTCGAGAATGGCGGCGGCGGCCAGGGTCGGGTGGTGTTTGAGGCACCCGTGCTCCTGCCCGATGAGCAGTTCGTGCCCCTGGAGCTGATCCGTGGCCGCAGCGCTGGCCGAGGACGCACAATCCGCGGTCCCCAGCGGGGCTGAGCGAACACCCCCCACGCCCTGAGGCCAAGCCTGTGGAGCTGCCTGTGGAGCCCGACACAGCCACCCAGATCCTGATCCCCCTGCTGGCGGCCCTGCTGGGGGCCTGCGTCGGCAGCTTTCTCAACGTGGTGGCCTGGAGGCTGCCGCGGCGGGAGTCGATCGTGCTGCCCGCCAGCCACTGTCCCCGCTGCGGAGTGACCCTGGCCTGGCAGCAGAATCTGCCAGTGCTGGGCTGGCTGCTGCTGCGCGGCCGCTGTGGCCGCTGCCGCGGTCCGATCTCCCCCCGCTACCCCCTGGTGGAACTGCTCTGCGCCGGGCTGTGGGTGGCCGTGCTTCAGGCCAGCCCCACCGCCATGGCCGGCTCGCCCGCCTGGCTGCAGATCGGCGCCGGCTGGCTGCTGGTCAGCTGGCTGCTGCCCCTGGTGCTGATCGACTGCGACCACCTCTGGCTGCCGGAGCCCCTCTGCCGCTGGGGCCTGCTGCTGGGCCTGGCCATCACCCTTGCCGCCGGCCTCAGCCAGTCGGGGGAGGTGGCGCGGGCCCTGATCTTCAACCATCTGCTGGCCGCCGTTCTGGGGCTGCTGGCTTTCGAAGGCCTCAGTGCCCTGGCCGAACGGCTGATGGGCCGGCCGGCCCTGGGGCTGGGCGACGCCAAACTCACCGCCCTGCTGGGGGCCTGGCTGGGGCTGACGGGCCTGGGCCTGGCGGTGGCCCTGGCGGTGTTCAGCGGAGCGGCTGTGGGCAGTGCGGGGCGGCTGAGCGGACGGCTGGGGCCAGCCGAACCCTTTCCCTTCGGGCCCTTCCTCGCCCTTGGTGGCGTGGCGGTCTGGCTGGTGGGGGAGAGCTGGTGGCTGCAGCAGTGGAGCCGGTGGGGCGCCGGCCTTTAATGGAGCCACCGCTCCGTTGCCAGGTCCCATCCCGTGTCCCTGTTCGACTGGTTCGCCGATCGCCGCAAGGCCAATCCGGTCGTGCGCGCCACCCAGGAGCTCGAAGACGGCGACGGGCTCTGGAGCAAATGCCCCGAGTGCGGGCTTGTTGTGTACCGCAAGGATCTGATCGCCAACGCCAGCGTCTGCAGCGGCTGCTCCTACCACCACCGCATCGACAGTGACGCCCGCATCCGGGTGATCGCCGATGAGGGCAGCTTCAGCGCCATCGACACCGAGCTGTCCCCCACCGATCCCCTGGCCTTCAAGGATCGCCGCAGCTACGCCGACCGCCTGCGCGACACCCAGCAGGCCACTGGCCTGCGCGATGCGGTGGTTACCGGCCATTGCCGCCTTGAGGGCCTGCCCCTCTCCCTGGGGGTGATGGATTTCCGCTTCATGGGCGGCTCGATGGGCTCGGTGGTGGGCGAGAAGCTCACCCGGCTGATCGAGCAGGCCACCGAGCGGCGCCAGCCCCTGCTGATCGTCTGCGCCTCCGGCGGCGCCCGCATGCAGGAGGGGATGCTCAGCCTGATGCAGATGGCCAAGATCTCCGGTGCCCTGCAGCGCCACCGCCAGCAGGAGCTGCTCTACATCCCCCTGCTCACCCACCCCACCACCGGCGGGGTGACGGCCAGCTTCGCCATGCTGGGCGACCTGATCCTGGCTGAGCCCAAGGCTCTGATCGGCTTCGCCGGCCGGCGGGTGATTGAGCAGACCCTGCGCGAGAAGCTGCCCGAGGGCTTCCAGACCGCCGAGTACCTGCAGGAGCATGGCTTCGTGGATCTGATCGTGCCGCGCACCCGTCTGCGCAGCACCCTGGCCAGCCTGTTGCGGTTGCATGGCGTCACCACCAGCTCAACCCCAGTGCCAGCGCCGGCCCCGGTGGCGGCATGAGCGGTCTGCACCGGCTGCTGAAGGCCGCTCTGCTGGCGACAGCGCTGCTGTTGATGCTGTTGGCGACTGGTCCCGGCCCCGCCAACGCCGGCCCGGTGAACTGGCAGGAGGTACCCGAGAGCCCCGCCGGCCGCCAGTGGTGGGACACGGGCAGCCTGCGCCTCAGCCGTGGCGGTGAACTCTCGGTGCTCACCCGCTTCCAGCCGGTCTCCCCTGAGGATCGCGCCCAGCTCTACGTGATGGAGCTCGACTGCGGTCAGGAGCTTTACCGCGACACCTCCGTCAACGGCCTGCCCCGCTTCAAGGCCGAGTGGCAGCCCACCGGCGCAGACGACCTGATCAGCGCCGTGCTGGAGGAGGCCTGCGCGGCCGGCTCCCAACTGCTGGCGTCCCGCTGATCCCCTGAACCCCCAGCTGCCATGACTCAACCTCTCCAGGTCGCCGTGGCCGGCCTCGGCTTCGGTGAGAAGGTGCACCTGAGCGCCCTGCGGGCCTGTCCGGGCACCGAGCCGGTGGCCCTCTGGCACCCCAGAGCCGAGCGCCTGGAGGCGGCCTGCCGCGCCGCTGAGCTGCCGGGCCACAGTGATTTCGCGGCGCTGCTGGCCGATCCGGCGGTGGAGGCCGTGGTGATCGCCACCCCGCCAGCGCCCCGCTTCGAGCTGGCGCGAGCGGCCCTCGAGGCCGGCAAACACCTGCTGCTGGAGAAGCCGGTGGCCCTGGAGGTGGCCCAGGTGCGGGAGCTGAGGCGCCTGGCGATCGAGCGGGGCCTGAGCGTGGCGGTGGATTTCGAGTACCGGGCGGTGCCGGTGTTCCAGCAGCTCAAGCAGCTGCTCAGCCGGGGGGTGCTGGGGGAGCCCTGGCTGGTGCGCTTCGACTGGTTGATGAGCAGCCGCGCCGATCCCAGCAGGCCGTTCAGCTGGGCCTCGCAGCGCGCCCAGGGGGGCGGTGTGCTCGGCTCCCTCGGCACCCACGCCTTCGACAGCCTGGAATGGCTGCTGGGTCCGGTGCGCCAGCTGAGCGCCAGCCTCTCCACCGCCATTCACCAGCGACCCCTGGCCGGCAGCCCGGAGCGTTGTGCTGCCGTCGATGCCGACGATGTGGCCCTGCTGCAGCTGCAGCTGGAGGCCCCCTCAGGGGCGGCGGTGCCGGCCCAACTCAGCCTCTCGTCGGTGACCCGCGCCGGCCGGGGCTGCTGGCTGGAGTTCCACGGCAGCGAGGCCAGCCTGATCCTGGGCAGCGAGAACCAAACCGACTACGTGCACGGCTTCCACCTCTGGCTGGCCCGGCCGGGGGAGCCGCCCCAACTGGTGCCGCCCGATCCCGCCCTGGCCTTCGGCCGCACCTGGGCCGACGGCCGCATCGCCCCGGTGGCCCGGCTGCAGGGCTGGTGGAGCGACAGCGTGCGCGAGGGACGTCCGATGCTGCCGGGCCTGGCCGAAGGGGAGCGCAGCCAGCTCTGCTGCGACCTGGCGCTCGAATCCGCGGCCAGCGGCCTGCGCCAGAGCCTCGGCGGCTGAGACCCGAATCCCAGGGGATGAACTAAACTCGCAGCCAGCCTGCGTCAAGGTCCCGACGCCGGTGATCCGGCCCTCCGGGGCCGGCCCTGACGCATCACCCACTCCAACCTCCAGAGGTTTTTCCCATGGCCCTCGTTCCGCTTCGGCTGCTCCTCGACCACGCCGCTGAGAACGGCTATGGCATCCCGGCCTTCAACGTCAACAACCTCGAGCAGGTCCAGTCGATCATGGAGGCGGCCTACGAAACCGACAGCCCCGTGATCCTGCAGGCCTCCCGTGGCGCCCGTCAGTACGCCGGTGAGATCTTCCTGCGTCACCTGATCATTGCCGCCACCGAAACCTATCCAGACATCCCGGTGGTGATGCACCAGGACCACGGCAACAGCCCCGCCACCTGCTTCGGCGCCGCCGCCAACGGCTTCACCTCGGTGATGATGGACGGCTCGCTGGAAGCGGACGCCAAGACCCCAGCCAGCTACGACTACAACGTGGCCGTCACCAAGGAAGTGGTGGATGTCGCCCACGCCATCGGCGTCAGCGTTGAGGGCGAACTGGGTTGCCTGGGCTCCCTGGAGACCGGCAAGGGAGAGGCCGAGGACGGCCACGGCTTCGAGGGTGCCCTCTCCCGCGAGCAGCTGCTCACCGATCCCGCCGAAGCGGCCGACTTCGTGGCCAAAACCAAGGTGGACGCCCTGGCGATCGCCATCGGCACCAGCCACGGCGCCTACAAGTTCACCCGCAAGCCCACCGGTGAGGTGCTGGCCATCTCGCGCATCGCTGAGATCCACAAGGCCATCCCCAACACCCACTTGGTGATGCACGGCTCCAGCTCCGTTCCCCAGGAGTGGCTCGACATGATCAATCAGTACGGTGGTGCCATCCCCGAAACCTATGGCGTGCCGGTGGAAGAGATCCAGAACGGCATCAAGAACGGCGTGCGCAAGGTCAACATCGACACCGATAACCGTCTGGCCTTCACCGCCGCCGTGCGCGAAGCCGCCTTCAAGGATCCCGCCAACTTCGACCCCCGCCACTTCAACAAGCCTGCCCGGGCCTACATGAAGAAGGTGTGCCTCGACCGCTACCAGCAGTTCTGGTGCGCCGGCCAGGCCAGCAAGATCAAGCAGCAGAACATCAACTACTACGCCGCCCTCTACGCCAAGGGTGCGCTCGATCCCAAGACCGCCGTCGCGGCCTGAGTCCAATCTCCTTCTAGCAAATCAAGCGTGTACCCAACAGGGGGGCTAGCCGCCCCCTTTTTTCTTGGCAACAGGCCAGCCTCACGCCACCGACCTGGTAGCCGATGTTCCACCCGAACACTCCATCCTGTCGTTGGACTCCCAGAGCTGACAGAGCGCGCTCTCCAGGTTGCGGACCCATCCTTTGCGATCGAAGAGTGGCAGCTGGTCGCGCTGCTCAATCAGATGACGGCGCATGGTTCTGAGTTCGGAGCGATCGGTGGTGGCGAGGGCGATGGCCCTGGCTTCATAGGCGGCCGGATCGGCGCAGATCAGGGATGGCAGCCCCGCGGCGGCGCAGATGCTGGCGCCCATGCGGGATGCAAAGGTGTTTCCGGGGCAAGTGAGCACCGGCAGGCCGGCCCAGAGGGCGTGAACAGCCGTGGAGCCGGAGTTATAGGCAAAGGTGTCGAGGAAGAGATCGGCCAGCCGGTAGGTGGCCAGATAGCGCTCCATCGGCAGATGGGGCGAGAACAGGAGCCGCGCCGGGTCGATGCCCTGGGCGGCAACCTTCTGGCGCAGCCTGGTTTGCACGGTTGGGGGACTCTGCTTGAGCCACAGCACTGAATCCGGCACCGCGGAAAGTATGGCCATCCAGGCTGTGAACACGGCGGGCTCGATCTTGTAGCTGCGGTTGAAGCAACAGAACACGAAGGCCTCGACGGGGAGACCAAACTCCTGGCGCTGGATGGCGTCGGGCGAGATCTCCAGCTCCGAGCCCACGAAGGCGTGGGGCAGGTCGATCACCTGTTCGCTGTAGTGCTGGCGCTGATGGGCAGGGATCAGCCAAGGATCGGCCAGCAGGTAGGGAATGAAATCGGCGCCGAGGGAGCCGGGATAGCCGAGGTAGTGGATCTGGACGGGCGCCGGTTGGAGCGCCAGGATCTCCGGCCGGCTGGAGGTGGTGTAACCGGCCAGATCAATCAGGATGTGAATGCCATCGGCGTGAATGCGTTCGGCGGCCGCCAGTGGTGACAGTGCCGAGAGGTCCACAAAGGCATCGCAACCCTCACGCACCGAGGCCGTGTAGGCGTCATCGGCAGCCACCAGGGCATAGGCCGTGACGTGGAAGCGGTTGCGGTCGTGGTGCTGAAAAATCTGGTGAATCAGGGTGCCCACAGGGTGCTGCCGGAAGTCAGCGGAGAGGTAGCCGAGGTGCAGGCGGTGGGCTGGCGGCGGTGCCGGGAATCCACTCGGGGGCCGTAATGGGCTGATGCCGGCCGCGATGCGCTTGGCCCAGCGGCGTGCCACGGCGGTGTTCAGCGCCGGCGGCAACGGCAGCCTGAGGACCGTGAGCGGCAGCGGGGAATGGGCGTCCGGGTCCTCGAGGAGGGTCTCGATGCGCTCGCGCAGTTCGGCGATGTGCTGCTCGCCATGGGGAGGCCAGTCGGCAAGGGAGAGCCTCAGGAACTCGCGCTGCACAAAGGTGGTGGTGGCTGCGGGATCGAGCTCGAGAGCCCGGGCGTAGCTGGCCAGGGCGGCCTCGGGCTCGCCGGTTGCCTCCTGCACATGGCCGAGAACCTGGTGGGCGGCGATGTGATCGGGCTGGCGCTGCAGCACCTGCTCAAAGCAGTGCCGGGCCTTGCCCATCTCCCCCTGCTGCATCCAGATGCCGCCGAGGTTGTGCCAGGCCTCGTACAGCTCGGGCTGCCGCACAAGGGCCGCCTCGCAGCTGGCGATCGCCGCGGCGGTATCGCCGAGCAGGCGCTGGGCGGTGGCGAGTTCCAGGTGTGCCGTGGCGGAGCTGGGCTGCAGGTCCACGACCCGACGCAGAGCAGCTTCCGCCTCCGGCCAGCGCCGCTGGATGAGCAGTAGGCGGCCCAGGTTGAGGTGGGCGATTGCGAAGGAGGGTTTGGCGGCCAGGGCCGCCTGGTAGGCCGCCAGGGCCGCCTCGCCATCCCCCTGCAGCTGGTAGATGGCGCCGAGGTTGCAGTGGGCCGCCGCGAGGTTGGGGTCGTGCTGAAGCACCGCCTGGTAGGCCTCGATCGCCTCTGGGAGGTCACCTTGCTGCTGAAAGGCGCGTGCTTTGGAGAACAGCGCCCGCAGCTGCTGTGGCACAGAGGAGGCTGAATCAGCGGGCTGGGGCCGGATCAAGGCGGTGCAGCCCTCCTGGCGTACCGTCTGCTCAAGCAGGGACACGAGCCGGCCGCCCACGCCGCGGCGGCGATGCTCCGGCGCCACGAACAGGGAGATCAGCTCGGCCCTGCGTGAGGGAAGGCACTCGGCGATGGCGAAAGCCACCATCTCGCCCTGGAGAGAGGCGGAGGTACCGACCAGTTCGCCCCGCTGGGGCTGGCTGGCCCAGCGGGCCTGGAGGCTGGGGAAGGTGAAGGGTTCGTAGGAGCGGAGACCCTCGGGGGTGAGGTGAAACACCCGCTGGTACTTCAGGGCGGGGGTTGCTTCCGGCGGCGCCGCGGCTGGCGGTTGCCCGGGTTGCGGCTCGGATGCAGCGCCTGGATCCCAGAGCTGACGCGGCAGGCCTGGAACTGGCAGCTCACGGCTGTGGCCAGGGCGAGCCACCGTGGGTTTGGTCACCACCACCCCACCACTGCACGGGAAGCTGACGAGCCGCTCAATGTCTTCTGACTGGAAGCCGATCACCTGGGGCTGGCGCACGCCGGGGAGTACCACCACATCGAAGAGTTCCTCCACCACCCCCTCGAAGCGCAGCCACTGGTCCACCTGACCGCTCGTGAGATCGATCACCAGCAGGCCGCACTGGGCCTCCAGGCCCGCGGCGGCAAGGCGCTCCTCCAGCTGCAACCCGCTGAAGCTGCGCGCGCGCAACTTCGAGAGTCCCACGATCGCCTGATTGCCGCAGAAGGCCAGGCCGCGCACAAAGCCGGGGCAGAAGCAGAGCGGCTGGAAAGCACCGGTGTCGAGATCAATCCAACCGAGTTCACCAGTACCGGAATTGAGCAGCCAGAGGCGGCCCTGATACCAGCGGGGGGAGTGGGGCATCGAGAGGCCACGGGCGATGATTTCGCCACTGGCGATGTCGATCACCACACCGCCATCACGCCGGTTAGCACGCCAACCGGCGGCCGTATTGGTGCTGCTGCAGGCGGTCATGGTGGCGGGCTGGCCATCCTTGAGAGCCAGCCCGTTGAGGTGGCAGCGGTCTTCTGAGGCGAGCTTGTTGATGAAGGGCGGCTGCCAGAGCGGCTCGAAGCTGTGGCGATCGCTCAGCCTGGCCAGGCAGCTGAAATCGGTGTTGACAAACAACAGGTTGCCGTCGCTATCGAGCACCACGTCGTGGACGTTGAGATCACCGGTGGTGTGGGAGTGCTTGGGGAAGAAGAGGCGATCGCAACCCTGGCGGGTTTCACCGGGGGCGAGCAGATCACGGAACTGCCAGATCTGGTAGCGGCTGCTGAGAAAGAGGCTCTGGCCTTGGGCGAACAGGCCCTTGGGCTTGTCGAGCAACCGCTCATGGGCCTGCACGGTGCCGGCGGTGCTGAGGCCGAGGCAGAAGAGGCGGTTGGTCTGGTAGGTGGTGAAGGCCAGGGAGAGGGCCTGCTGCTGCAGCCAGGTGGCCAGGCCCTCGGAATGAATGAGCCGAACGGCGGCTCCGGGAGGCGTGGCACTCAACTCCCGGCCGCAACCAGCTGATTCTGCAGCCGCCCAGTGCTCTCGAGCTGCTGCAGCCGCTGCCGCATGGCGGAGGGAAGCTGACGCTTGAACGCCACGCGGGGCAGCTGCAGCTCAGGGATCGGCAACTCTTTGCCGTAGAGGGTGAGGTAGGCGGCGTAGTTGTCCCAGTCGCAGCGGGGCAGGTTATCGACGTAGGACTCGACGCTGAGCCCCTCGGCGGTGATGAGCTGGTGCTGCTCGAGCTCGATGTTGAGGTATTCGATCGGCTGATCGAGGTGGCGCCAGTGCTCGAGGGTGGTGCGGGTGATGGTGGTGCCGTTCACGAGCACGGAAGCATGGATCAGATGGCCATCGAGAAGGATGGCGTGACCGGGGCTGACATAGAGATCACGCACGGGCCCGAGCTCCCCGAAGGCAGCGGCAGCGATGCGGATCGGCAGCTGCTCGTCGTTGTCGAGCACCGCGGCGAAATGGGTGGTGCGGCTGATGAACTTCACCGGCTGGGGCCCAGCAGCGGTGGTGATCAGATCACCGGGCTGCAGCGTCTCGATCGGCCGCTCACCAGTTGGCGTAGCGATCAGGGTACCGGGGAGAAAGCAGACAACGTTGAGCAGGAAGGAAAGGTTGCCATTTTGGGCGCCAACGATGGCATCCGGGTCGCCATCGCCATCGATGTCGGCAAAGCTGGGTCTGATAATAGCGTTTACAAAACCATTGAAGGGATTGGCTGTGCCGGTCTGTTCTATGTAGCTGGGATTGGTGGCTGAACCAGTGTTTTGACAATACTTTAGAGTTCCTAACCTTTCGTTGACTACTTCATCGATATAGCCCCTTTCTCCGACTACTGCATCGAGATCGCCATCGCCATCGATGTCGGCAAAGCTGGGGGCACTCCAGAGGCCAAAGAAAATGCCATCGAAGGGATTGGCTGTGCCGATTTGTTCTGCGTAGCTGGGATTGGTGGCCGAACCAGTGTTTTTGAAATACTTTAGAAAGCCGTATTCCTCTCCGACGACTGCATCGAGATCGCCATCGCCATCGATGTCGGCAAAGCTCGGGGCGCTAAAATAGCGAACGTCAATGCCATTGAAGGGATTGGCTGTGCCGATTTGTTCTGCGTAGCTGGGATTGGTGGCCGAACCAGTGTTCTTAAAATAATTTAGATTGCCGAGAATTTCGCCAACGACTGCATCGAGATCACCATCGCCATCGATGTCGGCTAGGCTTGGCGTACTTCCTTCGCCAACGTCAATGCCATTGAAGGGATTGGCTGTGCCGGTTTGTTCTACGTAGCTGGGATTGTTGGACGAACCAGTGTTTTTGAAATATTTTAGAGTGCCGTACACCTCGCCGACGACTGCATCGAGATCACCATCGCCATCGATGTCGGCAAAGCTGGGTGCACTTCCAATGCCAACGTCAATTCCATTGAAGGGGTTGGCTGTGCCGGTCTGGTTCGTGAACGTCGACATTAATCGAGCAAGCCTGCAGTCTGCCAATTGCTAGTCATTCAACTTTATCAGTATTGTCAATAGTCGGCAGGCAAGCAAGTCACCGTCTAGACGAAGCGTAATGAACTCCTCGCTCATTGGATCCACAGGCAAGCGAAGGACCCTCTCTGCCAGTCAGGCCAGGGCCGCCTAAAAGTCTGTCCGCGTAGCCCTTGGCGGGGCTGTCAGCATTGGC
>JAUCZK010000012.1 GCA_030373145.1 Cyanobium sp. CZS48M
CCGGAAAGGGTCACAGGACCTCCTGAGTTACACCACTCGGAGGGGCGCTACCCATCAACGCGGCGGTCCGTTGTAGATCAACTCCTCCACCAGGCGGCCGTCCGGGGAGATCTTGATCTCCGTTTCCAGGGTGGGCGGCAGGTCTCGCTCCTGCCAGGCGGGGGGGCCGCCCAGGAAGCGGAAGATGAAACCATCGCTGTCGTTGCTGACCAGGCAGGGGTTGTCTGGGTCCGCCGTGGCGAACATGCAGCTGGCGGGGCGGTAGGCCTGGAGCCCTCCGTTGATCTTCACGGCACGGGTGCGGGCCATGTTGATGGCGCGCACCGCTTCGACCGGCACGCGGTCCTGGGCCTGGATCGGCAACGTCGCGCACAGCAGGGCCGCAACACCACCGAGAACGAGGCGTTGGGGAAGGTTTTTGGTTTGGAGTTGCATGGACATCCACAGCAGATGCCCTTGCTCTAGGAACAGGGCTCAGGCGTGGCAAGGTCGAAGGTCAGGTTGTTTACTTCGAGCTGATCCTCTTTCTGACGGGAGCTGGAATAGATACCAGCTGCCTCACTGATGGAGTGCGCTGCTGTTCTCTTCATGGAGAGATCCCGTCGCCTCATCGACTGATACTGAGGCAATCTTTGTCTCAAGCCTCTTCCGTCTTTGAACTGGGTCTCGATCTCCCTTGTCTGACAACTGCTTTTTTTGCATGAATAAGTTGTTTGGAATGGAGAGCACGGATCCGTCTGCACCCTGCAAGATGATAAAGAATAGGCCAATATCGACGATCGTGCCTTCTACGGCAAATTCAACATCAAGAATTTTCACCTTATCGCCAATTCCAGCAGGATGAGCGAAGAAGATGATTATCGTTGATGTAATATTTGACAAGATTGACCATTGTGCAAAGAAGGCGATTCCAAGAATTGTCAGCATTGATGATAAGAAGAAGATCAGCTCAGATCGCTCAACGCCCCAGATTGAGAGAAAGCCGCCAACAATTACAAAGAAGAGGAGGAAGTCTAGAATCTTCACGATCACTGTGGCCCTGGGATTTCCGTATGAGTATTTTCGCTGAGCAGCTTTGATTGCTGCGACGGTGATTCGTCTTGCCACGGCGGAGGCAAGTAAGATGGCAATTGTTTCAAGGATCTGAGTGCTGTACAATTCCATTTTGTTTGAGTTGATCAATTGTTTTAGGGTCAGACTGCTGATCTGAGCTAATTCTCTCTGTTTCCCACCTACTTTCGGGAAAGGTGATGACACCTTTGACGTCGAAAAAACTGCCAGCCTTCCGCCTCTTCAAGGCTGATCATGGCAGGCCAATCGAGGTGCCTTCAGCCCTGCCCTCTGCCAGATAGATGCCAGAGGAAAGACCAGCTACAGCACAATCAGAAGAAACACCAAAAAGTGCCCCTGTCTCGATCGGCAGGTTCTAGAGCCCAGAGGGTTCGCCAGTTCGGCTGGACTCCGGATGAGGCATGACCTCACACCCCCTCCCAGATCACTGAGATCCAGCGGTCGCCCGTGAACAAACCCTTCCCCCAGGTCTCCTCCAGATCCACCAGGGGTTGAGCGGCTACAGCCTGCTCGGCGCTCAATCCTTGCTGTTTCAGAGCTGACAGATGCTTGCGGGCGGTGGCCAGCATGGTGCGATAGCTCCCCAACTCAGCTTTTCCCCCCACGACCCCATGCCCCGGGATGATGCGGGTCTCTGGTCCTGCAAGGGCAAGCACACGATCCACGCCAGCGATCGCCCCAGAGAGGCTGCCGCCATTGGCGGTGTCGATGAATGGGTACATGCCGTTGAACCACACATCACCGGTGTGAATCACGTCGGCTGTGTTGAAGCGCACGATGGCATCTCCGTCGGTGTGGGCGCCAGGCAGGTGCAACAGGTCGATGGTCTCGTCATTGAGATGCAGCCGCAGTGTGTTCTCGAAGGTCAGCACCGGCAGGGCCTCGGGCGGAGCCGGCGGGGTCACCCTCTCGAATGCCGGGATCCTGGAGCCCTCAGCCAAACGCTTGCGCACATTCTGCTGGGCCACGATCGTGGCGCCACTGCGGGCAAAGCCTGCGTTGCCGTCGGTGTGGTCGTGATGGAAGTGAGTGTTGATCAGCCAGGACGGATCTGTGCCACCCAAAGACCTGACGGCCGCCCGCACCGGTGTGGCCAACCGGGCGAACTTGGCATCCACCAGCAGAGTGCCTTCTGAGCCGGTGAGCACCCCGATATTTCCGCCCTCTCCCATGATCATCGCCACGGAACCCCGCACAGGAGCGGCCCGGACCGTCCCGGGCTCAGCGCTGTGAGCAGCCAGCTGTGGATGACTGACCAGGCCGATCAGCAGAGCCACGAACAGGCCAAGCGCAAGCCGGACACGGGGACGAGGCATGAATGAATCAAGCGTGATGAAGCGCATTATCCAGGACCTTCGTGTGTTGTCTCACGTGATCATTCACCGATCAGCAGCACCATCAGCTGAGCAATGGATCCAGGAAGCTGAGCGGCCTTGCCATGGTTGCCGAAAAGCCGAGGATGCCGCGGTTCCGGTAGCTGTAGAGCAGCGTGTCGTCGGCCTCCAGGAGGAAGGTGCCGCCCCGCTGGGTGAGGAAGTCGTCGCGGGGCACGTAGGTGCGCCAGTGGCCCAGCACTTCGCTCATGTTGCGCAGGCGCACCGTGGCCAGCTCGAAGGGTCGCTGGAAGCCGGTCCCGCCTGCTCTGGCGAAGAACGACCCCTGGATCGGCGGCAGGGGTCCCGCCTGGATGGTCTCCTCCTCGGCGATCCGCTGGGGCGCGCTGCGATCACCTGTGTAGCCACGCAGCACCTCGGCCAGGGTGCCGGGGGAGCCGATGCCGGCGCACATCAGCAGCAGGTTCGGCCACGGCCCGCCGATCTGCTGCAGGCCCTCGTAGAGCCCCAGGGCCCGATGAAGCTCTGGTTCGGCGTCCACCTCGAGGCATTCGAGTGGAAACCCCGTGAAGGCGCAGAAGCGCTGGCGGCCCGCCTCGTCGCCGATGCCGATCGCCAGCACGGCGATGCCGGCAGATTCCAGCTGCGGCAGGACCGGGACCAGGGCCTGGGCGTATTCGAGGCTGTCGAAATCCCCCAGCTGGCTGAGCAGCAGCACGAGTCGGCGCTGGCCGCGCTCCATGCCAGCCACTCCCGCCAGCCGCTCCAGCAGGGGAGCGGGTGCAGGCGGGCATGCCTCGCTGCCGGCTGGACCGGCGGTCGTGGGATCGGAGCTGGGCACAGGCAACGCGACGGTCAAGGCAGGACCATCGTGGCGTCCTCCAGGAACGCCTCGGCGCTGGAGCTCAATGCATCCCACCGCTGCGGGTCCATCCGATCCAGCAGGCGCACCATCATCGAGAGGCGGGGGTTGGCCTGGAAGAAGGAGCGGTGGCCGTCGATGAAGCGCCAGTAGAGGCCATCCCAGATGTCACACCACGGGCCACGCTTGAAATCTCCCATCTTGAGGATGTAGTTGGAGCCGCAGATGTAGGGCTTGGTGGCAAAGATGCCTCCGTCGCTCATCTGGCCCATGCCGTAGACGTTCGGACCCATGACCCACTCATAGGAATCCAGGTAGCGCTCCATGAACCAGCGCTGCACTTCCGCTGGGTGGATCTCGCAGAGCAGCATCAGGTTGCTGATCACCATCAGCCGCTCGATGTGATGGTTGTAGCCCGTGCGCTCCAGCCGCTCGATCGCCGCATCCAGCGGTGGCAGGCCAGTGCTGCCGTCGGTCCAGCAGGGCGCAAGCCGGCGCTGGTGGTTCCAGAAGTTGCTGCTGGTCTGGCGTTCGCCATGTACGCGATCGATGCCGCGCACGAACTCACGCCAGCCGATCACCTGGCGCAGGAACCCCTCCAGCGAGGCGATCGGCACCGGCTGTTCACCGTTCTGCCGACGCTGCACGTGGGCCAGGGTGGCCTCGATCACTCCAGCTGGACTGAGCAGACCGATGTTGAGCAGGGGAGAGAGCAGGGAATGGTGCAGGGTGCCCAGACGCGCACTCAGGGCGTCCTCGTAGGGGCCGAATCCGTCGAGGCGGTCCTGCAGGAACCGCTGCAGCCAGGCGTCGGCCCCGGCGTGATCGAAAGGAATCCAGAGTTCCCCCAGCACTCCGGGGTGGGCGGCGAAGTGGGTGGTGATCAGCTGCCGCACCGCCGGTTCATGGGGGCTGGCCGTCACAGCCGGCAGGGGCGGCTCGTTGTAGCCCTTCGGCAGTCGGCGGCGGTTCTCGGCGTCGAAGCTCCAGCGGCCACCGCTGGGGGTGCCATCGGCTTCGAGCAGCAGCCCCAGGCGCCGGCGCTGCCGCTCGTAGAAGGTCTTCATGAAGGGGCGGCGACGTCTTTCGAACCAGGCCCGACTCTCGGCAACGGATTCAAGGAAGGCGGGTGAGGGCAGCACGGTCAGCCGCACCAGGTGCTCCCGGCAGAAGCGATGCAGGCTCTGCTCGAAGCTGCGGTCGGCGATCTCCGCCACCTGCAGCTCCTGGTCTTCGCCCAGCTCCGCCGCCAGCCGCTCCCAGAACGAAACACCCGCTGAAGCCGGCAGTTCGAAATAGCGCACCGCCAGCCCCCGCTCGACCAGGGCGTCGCGGAAGCTGCGCATCGCCACGAAGGTGTGGAGCAGGCGCAGCTGGTGATACCGGTAGGTGGAGGCCACCGCGAGGTCTTCAATCATCAGCATCCGGCTCCCGGCAGCGAGCTGCAGCGGTGAGGGGGCGAACCACTCGCGGTGCAGCTGATCGCCGAGGATCAGGGTCAGGACCATCGCTGTGCCGTCAAGGGAAGGAGGACAAGGCTGCTGAGGAAGCGGACCGGGGTTGATGGGGAGATCCACCCAAACGGAGTCCGCAGCCTGGAGGTTGCCATGGTTTTGAATTGGGGTTGGCATCAGCACGGTTCCCGATCACAAGTCCTCCCCTGGTTCTGGTTCACGGGTTGCTCGACAGCCCAGCGGTGTTCAACAAGCTCCGGCAGGCGCTGGGGGAGCGACGACCGCATCTGTTGATCCCTGCCCTTCCCCTGCGCTTCGGCCTCACCCCGATCGAACAGGCGGCTGAGCTGCTCGGTGGCCACATTCAGGCAACCTTCGGGATGGAGCAGCCGATCGACCTGCTGGGCTTTTCGATTGGTGGGGTCATTGCCCGCAGCTGGATCCAGCTGCTGGAGGGACACCAGCGCACCCGGCGCTTCATCAGCGTTGGCAGTCCCCAGCAGGGAACGCTCACGGCTCAGCCCTGGCCGGGGCGCGTGTTCAAAGGCATCGCTGGTCTGAAGTGGGGCAGCGGCCTGCTGGAGCGCCTCAACAGCAACCTCGACACCCTCCACCGGATCGAGTGCCACAGCTTCTACTCCGCCATCGATCTGGCCGTGCTGCCGGGATGGCGCGCCGTCCTGCCGATCGGCGCTCGCACGAAGCTGCCGGTGGCAACACACCCCCAGCTACTGCGTGATCAGGCCGCCATCAGGCCCCTGGCCCAGGAATTGCTTCGGGCGTGATGCCGACCTGTTGAGGCCAACGGCCAATAGCGTTGATCAGTACGGCGGCTGAACTGTCGATGGGCTGGGTTGGCGTTTCAATTTTGGTGCGCTGGCTGCTGGGCTGGGTCCTGGGTCTGCGCCTTCCCGTTCTTCCGGCCGGCTCGCCTGTAAAACCGCCCTCGGTGTCGGTGCTGATCCCCGCCCGCAACGAGGAGTCGACGCTTCCGCATCTGCTCGATGGTCTCGCCCGACAGAGTTTCAGGCCCCTGGAAGTGATCGTGATCGACGACCACTCCAGTGATCGCACCCCCGCCATCGCCACCGAGCCCCGCTCTGGTCTGCCCGTCCGTGTGCTGCCCTCGCCATCGTTGCCGCAGGGCTGGTGCGGCAAGACCTGGGCGTTGCACAACGGTGTACTGGCTAGCCGCGGCGAGCTGCTGGTGTTCCTCGATGCCGACACCGAACCCGGGCCTGAGTTCCTCGAGCGGTTGGTGGCGGTTCATCAGCAGCTCGGTGGGCTGGTGTCGGTGCAGCCGTACCACCGCACCGAGAAGCCCTACGAGCAGCTCTCGGTGCTGTTCAACCTGGTGGGGCTGCTGGCCGTTCCCCTGGGACCCGCCTGTGGGGTGGCCTTCGGGCCGGCGATGGCCACCAGCCGCGCCGACTACGACCGCAGCGGCGGTCACGCGGCCGTCGCCGGCAAGGTGGTCGAAGACTGGTTTCTGGCCCATGCCTATGAAAAGGTCGATCTGCCGGTGAGTGCTTTCCTTGGCTATGGCCAGATGTCTTACCGCATGTATCCGGGCGGTCTGAACGACATGGTGGTGGGGTTCGACAAGAACTTCGCCACCGCGGCCGGTGAGGTGCGCTGGAGCTGGATGCTGGCGGTGGTGCTCTGGCTCTCCGGACTGTTCTGGGCCGCCTGGTGCCTGCCGGCCTCCCTGCTGGGCTGGCCGCTGGTGGGTGACCACGCCCTGCTCAGCAACGTGCTGGTCTACGGGGCCTATGTGCTTCAGCTGCTGGTGATCACCCGTCCGATTGGTCGCTTCACCTGGATCAATCTGCTATTCCCCATCCCGGTGCTGTTTTTCCTCGGGGTGTTCCTGATGGCGATCCTCAACCTCAAGCGGGGCCAGGTGCGCTGGAAGGGTCGCACGTTCACCACGCGCTGATGGCATCACTCAGCGGTTTGGGTGCGGTGGCCGCCACAGTCAGCCTGTGGCTGCTCTGGTCGGTCGTGATCGGGGCGCTCGCCAATCAGCTGCCAGATCGGCTGCTTGGCCGGCGTGATCCGTATCAGCCTGACCACCTGGGTGGGGCGCCACTGCGGATCTACGAGCGATGGCTGGGGATCCGGATCTGGAAGCCCTGGATTCCTGATGCCGGCGATGCCCTGCCGGGGGGCATCCGCAAGGCGAGCCTGGCCCGTCGGGACCCGTTGGCCCTGCAACGGCTGAGCCTGGAGACCAGGCGGGCGGAGCTGGTGCACTGGGCGCTCTGGCCCGCCTGGATGGTCACCGCCCTGTGGCTGCCGCCTGCCGGGGTGCTGATCAACCTGATCTTCGCGACCCTGTTCAACCTGCCCTGCCTGCTGCTGCAGCGCTACAACCGCCTGCGCCTCGGCAGAACGCTGAGCCGGCTGTCCTGCACGAGCCATCCCAGCGGGCGGCCCTGAACGGTGTTCAACGGCACACGAGCTCAGCCTCCAACTCCAGCGCCACCGCCAGGCCCTCGTCTTCCACGTGCCTGGCCACCACCAGCCGGTGCAAGCCTGCTTCGGTCACGAAGCCATCCAGGGCAGGATCAAACGTGGCGCAGGCGCGCAGCGGGATGGCCAGGGTGATGTGGTGGGATTCACCAGCGGCCAGGAGCAGGCGCTGAAACGCCACCAGGGTCCGAGCTGGACGCTCCACTTTCCGAGCGGGTGGCTCCAGGTACAGCTGGACCACCTCCGCCGCCTCCACCTCGCCAGTGTTGGTGATGGTCACGCTCGCCTGCAGCTGAGTCATCCGGCCATCAGCGCGCTGGATCTCGGCTGTTAGGTCCGACGCCATGAACTGGCTGTAGGACAACCCGAAGCCAAAGGGATAGGCGGCGGGATGGCCGTCACGCTGCAGGCGCCGGTAGCCATGCCAGAGGTCGTAGACGACCCGCCGCGCCCGGGGTTCGAAGGGCGGCAGCTGGGAGGCGTCGGCCACCATGGAGAAGGGCAGGCGGCCCGAGGGCGACACCCTGCCGAGCAGCACATCGGCCAGGGCCGCACCGCCTTGTTCGCCCGGATACCAGAGCAGCAGAAGGCCTGGAACCAGCTGCCGCCATTCCTCGATGAGCATGGCGCCACCACCCATCAGCACCACCACGGTGCGTGGATTGGCGGCGGCGACCTGGCGGATCAGGGTTACCTGATCCGCGGGCAGGGTCAGGTCGGTGCGATCACCGGCGGCAAAATCACCACCCTGGCGGGCTGAGGCGAAGCTGGTGATCCAGGCGAGCAGGTCGGCCACTGGTCGCCACTGCGGCATCAGCCGGCGCCGCCCCAGCAGGCGCACCATCCACTCGGGCGGAGGGACCAGGCGCAGGATCGGGGCGATGTCCCCCGGGTGGATGTGCTCCCCCTCCAGGCGCCAGTCCAGACCGGCCACCACCACGGCGGCGTCGCAGTGCGCCGCCAGCTCCGCCGCTGCCTGGGGGCTGCTGCCGCTGGCCTGCTCGATCCGCAGATCCGGAGCGGCTGCCCGCAAGCCCTCCAGTGGCGTCAGCACCGCTCCGGGCAGGGGTCTGGTGTCTGAGGATCCCCGATCCCCCAGGTTCGCCACCGACGCCAGACTCCCGATCACGGCCAGCGAGCTCAGGCCGGTGAAGGGCAGCACCTGCCCCTCGTTGCGCAGCAGCACGATCGAGCTGGTGGCCGCTTTGCGGGCCAGGGCCCGATGCGCCTTGCAGGAGCGGATCGATGCGGGGTAGGTCCCGGGGGGCACGCCCAGCTGCACCTGCAGCAGCCGCAGCACGGCCTCGTCTACACATTGCATCGGCACCCTGCCGTCGGCGACGGCCTCGGGCAGGCAACCGGCGAAGACCATGCGGAAGGGCATTTCCAGGTCTTGTCCAGCCAGCAGGGCGGCGACGCCATCACGCACGCCGAAGATGAAATCGGTGACCACGAAGCCGCCGAATCCCCAGCGCTCCTTGAGGATCCGCCGCAGCAGCTGAGGGTGCTGGCCGCACCAGAGGCCGTTGACCTGGTTGTAGGCGCTCATCATTGAGCCGGCGCCGGCGTCCACGCAGTCGCGGAAGTGGGGGAGATAGAGCTCATGCAGCACCCGCTCACTGACCTGCACGTCGACCAGGAAACGGGAGCTGTCGATCGAGTTAAGGGCGAAGTGCTTGACGCAGGCCACGGCATGGCGTTCCAGCCCCCGGGTCATGGCGGCACCCATGGCGCCCACATGCACCGGGTCCTCCCCGTAGGTCTCCTGGGCCCTGCCCCAGCCGGGGTGGCGGAGGAGGTTGATGCACACCCCGGCCACCCAGTTGGCCCCGAAGGAACGGGCCTCGCGGCCGATGGCCTCACCGATGCGTTCCTCCAGATCGGGATCCCAGCAGGCACCCCGCGCCATCGGCACCGGAAAGGTGGTGGCCCCACCCTCCAGCGTCACGCCGCGGGGGCCGTCGACGAACTGAAGCCCCGCCAGGCCGAGACGGGGCACCTGCCCCGCCGGCCACGGATGGCGGTGGGAGGCCTGATGGAGGGCGATGTCCGCCATGCCGGACCAGAACGGGGTGTCGCCGTCGAGCAGCGCCAGCTTTTCGGATGTGGTGAGCTCCGCGAGCAGCTTCAGGGCGCGAGCCTGGATCAAGGATCCGTGATCCTTCATGGTCGTCATCGTTGAGGCGCCTGTTCCAAGCGGTGGCCCAGGCACCAAGCCAAGATCCAGTCCATCAGCAGTGAGGTCCCGATCAGCATGAACGCCTCGGTGTGATCTGGAGGTCTTGAGATTCAGTGGGGAACAAATCTGGCCATCGCCGCATCCCGGTTGATGAGCTCCTCAGCTTGCGCTGAATCAGGGTTCAGCAGCTGGAAATCACCGAATTCGAAACCAGGGGCCACGGTGCATCCCACCAAGACCTCATCGCTGATCGGTTCAGCGGCTTGCCAGAGGCCAGCTGGGATCACGTGGCAGAACGTGCGGGTCTCGGCTGAGAGCGTGACACAGCTAGGGGAGGTGCTGGTTCCGTCCCAGCTGTACAGACGGAGACCGCAGCCCTGGTAGAGGTTCCAGACCTCGTCGGAGGCCACCTGATGAAACAGGCTTCGTTCACCAGCCCTCAACTGGAAATAAATGTGGGTGAGTGCGCAACGGCCCTGCCCTGCTGCTGTGGTTACACGATGGCTGGAGCGGAACAGTTCACGGAAACGCCCGCCTTCAGGGTGATCGATTAACGGCTCAGGTTCCACGGCAAAAACAACCTTCAGGAGTAGATAGTCTGCTTCACTCGCCCACCTGTTGGCCGCCAAGGTTGAGAGGTTGTTGCAGGCCCCATGGCCGGCCGGAGGTGCTCAGAGCCACGCCCTTGAATCAAGCGGAGCAGGATCGCAATCAATGGCGTACAAGCGCTGGGTCAGTAGGGGATTGACTCAATAAATTGTGCGCGATTATCCCCTGAGTGGATGGAGTGGCCCTTGTCTTCCGCCCTCGGTCTCATCAGGCCATGCATCCGTTTTTCTGTCAGGACTAGGGGCGGATGGCCTTCTGGCCAGGTCAGGGGGCGTGGTGTTGGCCCTAGGGTCTGGGCCCATGGATGCTTTTGTTGATGCAGAGTTCGATGCGCCCGGCCGGTGGCGATGGACCTGGAGCTGGTTTTCAGCTGATCGCGGCGGCGGCTGTGGCCCTGCTGATCCTGCTCACCCAGACGATCTTCATCGTCCCGGCCGGAAACGTGGCTGTGGTCACCACCCTGGGGCGCGTCACGGGCGGCCAGCGCAGCCCCGGTCCTAACGTCAAGGTGCCGCTGATACAGGCCACTTCGTTTTTTGATGTGCGCACCCAGGTGCGTCCTGAGCAGTTCTCCACGCTCACCAAGGATCTGCAGGTGATCGAGGCGACGGCCACGGTCAAATATGCCATCAAGCCCAAAGAAGCGGGCCGGATCTACGAAACAATCGCCACCGATAACCAGCAGATCTATCCGCGCATCATTCAGCCGTCACTGCTCAAGGCACTCAAGTCGGTGTTTTCCCAGTATGAGCTGGTGACCATTGCCACTGAATGGAACAGCATCTCCGAGCTCGTTCAGGACAAGGTGGCTCAGGAACTGATCAAGTTCGATTACGTGCAGGTGCAGGGGCTTGACCTCACCGGCCTGCAGATCGCTGAGGAATACCGCGCAGCGATCGAGCAGAAGCAGATCGCCGATCAGCGGCTGCTGCGCGCCCAGACTGAAGTGAAGATCGCCGAACAGGAGGCCAAGCGCTACCAGATCCTCAACTCCAGCCTGGATGATCAGGTGCTCTTCAAGCTCTTCCTCGACAAGTGGGACGGCCAGACCTCCGTGGTGCCGGCCCTGCCGGGCACAGCCGGCGGTGGCACTCCGGTGATTGTCAACGGGCGCCGCTGAATCTCAGTCGTAGCGGCAGGCCGGGCTCAGTCCCGGCACCGTGAACTCCTGGAACCAGAGGAAGTCGCGGCTTCTCCAGCCCAGATCAAAGGGGGCTGTGGAGGCCCACTCCCCCCGCTCGAGCTGGAAGTGTGACCTGAGGTAGTTGGGCACCAGGGCTTCCACCTCCCGCTGACCTTCGCTCTCCTCATCGGCAAAAAGCCGATCCAGGTAGAGCACTGCAAAGATTGACGCCCCCTCATCCACCACCACCACCTCGAACGGTCCGTCCTCGGCGGGCAGGGGGGTGACTTCGAAGAACTCATCACGCTCCAGCGGATCCGACGGAGCCTTCTCCATCAGAGCTGCCAGGGCCTGCGTGAAGCGATCGAGGGTCACGGCGGGGGCTGCGGCTGCTTCTGCATCCTCGCTCTGCCCCCCAGGCCCCAGAGCCAGAGCGTTACAGCCAGCCCATGCAGCAACACCGGCGGCCAGAGGGAGCCGCTCAGCCCGTAGGTCAGCACGCAGGCCGCCCCCAGCAGGCTGCACTGAACCAGGAAGCGGCCGTCGCCGAACACCCCTCGCCCTGCCGGGTACCAGCAGCGGGCCGCCACAAGGTGGTACAACACGAACAGGCCCACGCTCAGGGCTCCCCAAGCGGCTGAGCCGGCCAGGGATTCCCCCTCAAGCGGGTGGGGCAGCAGGGCTACGCGGAACAGAAGTTCCTCCCCCAAGGCCGGCATCAGCAGCAGGCCCGGCATGGCCCGCAGCGCCGGCCCCAGTGCTTCCAGCCTCCAGGGGCTCAGAAATCCCGAGCGCCATCCCAGCGGCAGGGCCAGCGCCGCGTAGGCCGCCACAACCGCCAGAGCGCGCCCCAGGCTGGCTGGCCCGAGGGGCGCGAACAGGGCATCGCTGAGGCGCCGCAGCAGGGTGGAGAGGATCGGAATCTGACCCAGCAGCAGGGTGGGGGCCAGCGGTTCAAGACTGGTGTCGCCTCCGGCCAGCTGGTTGCTGCGCAGGAACCAGAGGCTGGCGCCGTGCTGCAGGAACACCCGTGCCATGTCGTCGTGGGCGCGGCGGGGCAGCATCGAGCGCCAGCTCAGCAGCGCATCCACACCCGTTTCGCCGCGCACGAAGCTCCCACCCGCCACCACCGCCGCGTTGTGGCGCCAATCGGAGCGCACCATGCCGAAGGGGCTGAGCAGCTCATCCAGGGAGGACGAGAGACGCGCCAGCTGGCGAAAGGCCTGGCTGGAGTTCTCCTGGGGGTGGGCTTTGATCCAGCCGCGCAGCTCGGGTTCGTTGGCCGTGCGGCGGCGCAGGCGATCGATGGCGATGAACAGCGCCTGACTCGAATCCTGCACGCAGGAGGTGGCCGGGGTCACCGTGGAGACGCCACTGCCATCGCCACTGCGGTAGCGGGCCATCAGCACCTCCGCCTGGATCGCCAGCTCCTGCAGCAACGACAGGGGTTGGCCGGCCACCGTCAGGTCGTCGAAGGGGCGCAGCTTGATCAGCACATCGGAGATGGGCCGTGAACCCAGCCAGCCCCGCTGCAGATCACCGCTGAAGGCCGTCCAGTCCTGGGTCCCCGAGACGATGCCATTGGGGTTGTTGGCATAGATCTGGTGGTAGCGCAGGTCGAAGCGGGGCTCGCCGGTGATGGCATCGTTCACCACCCGCGCTTCCCCGAAGGCGAAGTGGCCGGTCACGGTGAAGCCGCTGATCCGTTCACCCCCCGGCCCACCGATGCCACCGAAGCTGTGGATCAGCAGGGCCCTATCCCCCGCCTGCCAGCTCTCGCCCAGCAACACCCGCCTGATCTGCCCCCGCTGCCTGGGGGTGTCGGCCCAGTTGCCGCGCAGGATGTAAGGGAGTCCCTCTCGGGCGGTGGGCAGCACGGCATCGGGGCTCAGCAGGTGCAGGGCCCTGGGCCGGATGGCCTGGACCGTGAACAGCCCCTCGGCGTCAGGTGCGCCGTAGAGGTACCAACCCTGGGCCCCCACGGGATTGGAGCTCAGCCCTCGCGGCGTGGAGATCCAGCGGCCGTAGCGATCGCGGGGCTGCTGGGGCACCCGCACCACATCCTCGGGGCCGCTGAAGTCCCCCCGCTCCGGGCTCCAGTGCTGAACGCGGAAGCGCTCCGGCTGGCCGGCAACGGGCCCAAGAATCCGCCCCAGACCCACGTAGCGGCCGCTGATCTGCAGCGGTGGTCGGCCGATGCTCAGCCGGCTGGAGCCATCCGCCGCCGGCTCCAGCTCCACCTCCTCCAGCTGGACGATCAGATCGTCGTTGGGGCGCGCCCCCGCCAGCGACTGCAGTGGCCCCACCCGCCGACGCCCATCCAGCCGCCTTGGCAGCAGGTTGCCCTGGGCCTCGATCGCCTGGGCCTCCGGCGCGAAGCGCACATCGGTGCTCACCCGCTCCACCAGCTCCTGCAGGGCCGGCCGCTGGGCCCAGCCCAGACGCAGCACCTGCCCCTGGAGCGCCACGGCTGTCGTGGGCGCGTGCTCGATCTCGACCCACACCCAGTCGCCGGGATCCCGGTCGGTTTCAGCGGCGCTGGGCAGGATCAACCGCCCGATCCAGCCGGCGTGGGGAGGATACAGGCGCGGATCGGGGCGCTGGGCCAGCGGGTAGTGGCTGGGCCGGTTGAAAGGGGCGGCCTGGGCCAGGGCGTAACTGCTGCCAGGGGCGGGAGGGCCGGCCAAGGAAGGAGCCAGCAGCAGCGACACCACCAGGGTCAGCAGCAGCAGGAGCGGCCGCCGAGCACGGGGCCAGGGGCCTGATCGCCGCCCACGGGGAGAGACCGATCTCACGGCCGGGGGCTCAGGGTGGCTGGGGCCACCTCCAGCTGGGCGGCGCCGCAGTGGCTGCAGTAGGGCAGGTGCCGGCGGGTGGGCTCGTGGCAGTGGACGCAGCTGCGGAGCTGGGCGTAGCCGCAGTGGGGGCAGTGGCGGTCGCCGTTGGGCAGCTTGCGCGCGCAGTGCAGGCAGCGGCTGCGCTGGGCCCGCTCCGCCGCCTGCAGCCTGGGGTTGAACACCAGCGCCTGCAGCAGCTTGATCAGGGCGAAACCCACCACTGGCACCGCCAGCAGGTAGAGATAATTGACCAGGAAGCGCAGGTTGCCCGCCAGGGCCCGCACCGCCGCCAGCAGCAGCTCGAAGATCACCCCCACCTGGGCCACTTCCGCCAGCTTCAGCAGCAGCGGGATCAGGGAGATCACCAGCAGGTGCCAGCTCACCAGGGCCAGCAGGCCGTGGTCGTGGCGCAGGGCGTGGCGGTGGATCAGCAGGCTCAGCAGCACCAGGGGAGCCAGGAAGAGGCCCTGCAGCAGCAGGCGCTGGCTGGGGGCCCAGAACTGGGCCCGCGCGAAGCCCCGCTCCATCGCCGCATAGCTGCCGCTGCGGTTCAGAAACGCCAGGAACGCCTGGCTGTCACGGGCCTCCAGCAGGCCCTGACCAAGCGTGACCACTTCAGCGCGCAGGCTGGCAATGCGGGAGTCATTGGCCTCGATCTGGCGTCGGGCCTGGGAGGCCGGCACCGCCTGGATCGACTGGGAGGCCGATTGCCCGGCGATCTGCTCCAGCAGGCTGGAGTCGTACTGGGAGCGGATGGCGGCGCTGTCCTGCTCCAGGGCGGTGATCTCGCTTTCGGCCGCATCCAGCTCCCTCTGCCGCTGGCGCAGCTGCGGCTGGGCGGCGATGCGGTCCTGATGGCCCGCGAACTCCAGGCAGAGGGGCGCCACCTGGCCGAGGTGGTCGCGGCCGGCCGCGATGGCCCGGGAGCGGAATCCCGGTTCAGGGGCTGATGCCTGGCTCTCCCCCGGTGAGCGGCGGGGAAGGGCCCGGCGCAGGATCGCCAGGTTCTGCTCACGCTGATCCGTGCTGCCATCGCGGTAGAGGCTCCACTCGGCCTGACAGGGGAAGGCCTGCTGGGGGCTCAGGGGCCACTGGGCGATGGCGGCCATGCCGCTGAAGATGTTGACCAGCAACAGCAGATCCACCAGCACGATCACCAGCAGGCTGGCCTTGTTCAGCGGCTGGCCATTGAGGCTCCCCGAGCGTTGCAGCAGCCTGCCCATCAGCCGCCTCAGCCGGTGGCGGGCACGGCTCAGGCGGGCGGTGAACGGGACTCCTTGCGGCATCAGCGCGGTGCTAGGGCCAGAGGCTCAGCGTTGCAGGCAGCGCATCCAGCCGCCAGAGCTGGGCCCTTCGGCGCAACAACTCCTGCCCCACGATCGCCTCCACCCGCAGGCTCTCGAAGATCGGGTTGGCGGTCACGATGGCCTCGACTCGCTGGGCTGGATCACCCCCCGGCAAGGCCAGGCCGGAGAGGCTCTGGAGGCGGGCACTCTGCTCACCGCAGAACCCCGCCAGCCGCACAGCACTGGCTGGTGCTGTGGGCCGCAGCTTCGTTGCCAGTCCAGGTGTGATGAACAGCCCCTCGGCGCCGGTGTCGGCCAGGGCGAGGGCCGAACCCGCTGGGGTCTGCAAGGGCATCAGCGGCACCCCTTCGCGCCAGAGCAGCGGCAGGGTGGTGGCCCCGGTGGGGGCTGCCCGGCGCAAGCGATCGGCATCGACGAGGGCCAGCGGGCCCAGGCTGAGGCGCTGGCCCAGGGGGTCGATCCAGAGCGGCTGCTGCCGCAGCTGCGGGGCCCCCAGCACCCCATCCACCCCCTCCGGCAGCCCGGCCACCGGTAGCACCAGCGCCTCCATGCCCCTGATCTGGAACCGATTGCCAGCCGCGCTGACCTCCAGGTCGGGCAGCTGCACCCGCCGGGGCTTCAGCTCGGGGCAGGCCGCACCGGCACCGGCGAGTGCGAAGGTTCTGGGGTCCACCAGCCGGCTCTGGAGCGCCAGGCGGCGCACCAGCTCGGGGGTCACCAGGGTGGTGGAGGCACCGGTGTCGAGCAGCAACCGCACCGGACCGCCGCTGCTCTGAAGGTTGAGCACGGGGGTGTCTCCGCCGCTGGCCCGCTCCAGGGGCACGCCCGCCTGGCCGCTGCTGCGACCGGGCGCCAGGGGTGGCCCCCCCAGCTGGATCAAGGCTGCCGTGGTGATGGCCTCCGCCCCAGAGCTGGGGGCCGAACCCGCGAGCAGCAGACCAATGAGCCCCAGCCTCAACCCCAGACCCAGACGATGACCCACGGCGGCGGCCCTGTGGCTCATCGGCCGTCGGCGCGGCGCAGGGTGATCGCAAGGGCCCCATCGGGCCGGCGCAACTCCAGCCGGTTCGCTTCGATCTGCCACTGGCTGGCGGATTCAAGGGCGCTCAGGAACTGAATCTCCTGCTCCATCACGCCCCGGGGCCGCACGCAGATCCTGCGGGTCGCCGCTGGCGGACTCACCTGGATCGTTCCCTGGCCCACCACCGCCGCTGCGTGGTAACGGTTGCAGCCAGCCGTTCCAGCCAGGCGGCCCCTGGAGCTGAGCTCCAGGCTGAGGGTGGTGCCGGTCAGGGTGCTCACCACCGCCTGCTTGCCGTTGTTCAGCCCGGTGACGATCCAGAGGGCGCCGGCGATCTCCTGGGGCTGGGGCCGGAAGCGGGCCACGGGCTTGCCATTGGCGGCCATCAGCTCCAGCTGGCCGTTGCGCAGGGCGTAGCCCCTGGCCGCCGTCAGGGCTGCCCTGAAGGCTTCTGCCTGGCGCATCTGCTGATCAGGACAGGCCATCTGGGTGGAGGGACCCTGTTCGCTCACCCGAAAGATCGAGTCCCGCACCTGAACCGAGGCGGAGTAGCGGTTGCAGCCGTCGCTGCCGCTGACGCGGCCCTGCTCCAGGCGCAGGGTCGGAGTGGGCGGAACCACCGCTCTGCGTCCCGGGATCGATTCCAGCAGCCAGGCACTGCCCTCCAGGGGCGAGGGTCGCCGCTGCGCCGCCGCAGGCTCCCCCGCCGGCCGGGTCTGGGACAGCAGCGGGTTGGCCGTTATCGCCAGCAACCCCCCCAGGGCCAGCGCCAGGGAAGCCCAGGCTCCTGTACTGCGTTTGCTCATGTCACGCCCCACCGATGACGGTGCCCATCCTGGTGCCCAGCAGCACCAGCAGCAGCCCCACGACCGTGACGGGCAGGACCGGTTCCCCCAGCACCAGGGCCGCACTGGCCACGGCCACCACGATGGTCAGCGACCCCCAGAGCGACACCTGGGCCACACTCCAGTGGCGGTAGGCCTGGCGCAGGGCCAGTTCACTGCCCAGGGACAGGCCCAGTCCGTAGATCACGATCACACCCACCACCCAGCGGGCATTGAGCAGGTGGAAATGGACCGGCCCGAACAGGATCAGGGCCAGGGCTCCGAAGATCAGCGCTGAGACGGTGGTGGTGAGCCCCACCGTGAGGGTGATCGGCCAGCCGCGCTGGGCGATGGCACGGCCACTCACCCCAGCCCCGGCAAAGGCCAGCACCCCCAGCAGCGCCCAGATCACCCCCGACAGTTGATCCATCCGACCGCCCAGGCCAGCCACTCCCAGCTGGGGCAGCAGCAGCCCCAGGGCGATCAGGCCGAAGCTCAGCCAGAACCCCCGCGGCAGGGCCTCCCCCAGGAACCGCCGGGCCAGCAGCGCCGAGAGGGGCAGCACCAGGGCAAAGAGCAGGGTCTGGCTGATCACCGTGAGCGACTCAAGGGCGAAGTAGAAGGCCACCGGACCCAGCAGCAGTCCCAGCAGGGTGTCGAGGGCCAGCAGGCGTTGATCACCCCCGTTCAGTTGCTTCAGCAGCGCGGGCAGTTGCCGGCGGCCGGGCAGCAGCGCCATGAGGCCAACGATCAGCTGGGCCACAAAGAAAACGTTGCAGAAGCTGATCGGGTTCTCACCGCCGATCGGATGGTTCGCTCCGAAGTCCTGGAGTCCTTTCAGCGCCGTGGCATTGAGCCCCTTGAGCACGACATACAGCACCAGGGGCAGCCAGGCCATGGCTGGGCTCAGAAAAAGAATTTCGCCCCCAACTCCACGCCGTTCTGGTTGATGCTGTAGGCATTTTGGGGGGACTGGTCATTCGTGCCGCCCAGGTGCATGTAGCGCCAGGAGAGGTTGAGCTGGGTGTTGTTCCCCACGGCATAACCCATGCCCACCTGGGCGTTGGCGGAGTAATCCTCGGAGTTGTTGACGCCGAATCCACCGAGATCGCCGCGGGCGAACAGGCGCAGTCGTGGTGTGAGAAACACCATGGCCTGGGTGCCGATCAACGGTTGGGCCACGGTGCCTCCGAAGCTTCTGGAGCGCGAGGCGCTCAGCCTTGGCCCCTCGAACTGAACGTCCAGGTCGTAGCGCATGTCGACGAAGCGCACGCCGGCATAGGGGATCACACTGAAGCTGCCGGCCTTGGCGATGGCTTCTTCCCGGTCACCGAAGCGATAACGGGCGGCCAGGTCGTAGATGCCCTGGATGTTGTTGAGCGAGGCGTCCAGCCGCCGGATCCCATCACGGGATGTCCTGCCTTCTTCACCCCGCACAGACACGTAGCTGAGGTCGGTGAGCATGCCGAGCCGGTTGTACTCGACGCTCCCCCGCACATAGGCGGCCATGGTCAACGGACGCAGCACCTGATTCAGATCCAGATCCACATCGGCGGTGAGACCCCTGACGGTGGTGCTGCCGGTGGTGCGCAAAGGGAAGAATCCATATACCTCCACCGTGGCGTTCCAGGGGGAGGGGGCTGGCGGTTCGGAGGTCTCTGTCTCCTCGGCGATGGCGGCGCCCGGGGCCATCAGGGCCGGGATCAGAGTTGCCAAGGCGAGCAGCAGAGCGCTCTGAGGCTGCTGGACCAGCAGGGCGTAAACAGTTTAGCGCAACGGCTTCAAAATGAACAGCGGTGCGGCCAGGGTAGGGGTGGCCTGAGGCGCCGCCCGTGTGAATTGACAAACAGGCTCAAGGGGATAGCGTCAAGCAGGCTGCCGGCCGAAGATCTCCAGATAGCGATCGTCCACGGCTCCCACCTCAAGCTGGCTCAGGCCGGCCTCAGCCAGCTGGGCCTCCACCTCCTCCACCGTGAAGGCAGCCCGCAGCGACTGCCGGTAGTCGTGCTGCAGCACGGGCGGGGCGCCGGCGGCATGGGTGGCCACCAGCCGCTCCAGGGCGGCGTGATCGGTGGGACGCCGCAGATCCCTGATGCAGATCGCAGCACCGGGGGCCGCCAGCTGCCTCACCGTGTTCCAGAGCACCTGGGGATCATGAAGGTGATGTAGCAGGCTGTTGCTCACCACGGCGCTGTAGCCCCCCTGCAGCTGAGGGCAGGGGAGCAGGGCCTGCTGGAAGCTCACGGATCCGCGGGGCCGTTCACCCTGCTGAAAGTGTCGCAGCCGCAGCTGATCGAGGCGGGCGAAGGCGATCGCCAGCATCGCCCCGGAGCCATCCACTCCCACCACCAAGCTGGAGGGGTGGCGCTCGGCCAGGCGGAAGGTGATGTTGCCCGGCCCGCAACCCAGATCGATGATGCGCTCCCCCAGCTGGGCACCGAAGCAGCAGGCGATGCGCTCCACCATGGCCTGGTCGGTGGCACTGAAATCAGCTTCGGCGTAGGCCAGGGCCTGCTCGGCCCCCTCCATCAGCTCAGGTTCGCAGACGCGCTCGATCGGGATACTCCTGGAGGTGTTGACCAGTCTCCCTCTGGTCGCTTCAGCGGCTGGAGCTGCTCGTGGGAGGTTGGCGCTCTCCGCTGCTGGAGAACCGCTGCCAGCTGATCTGCTCGATCGTGCCCAGGGTCTGGGACTCGCCTGAGGCTGTGGTCACTGTGATCAGATCCGGGCGGCCCGCCATCACCTCAAGCCCTGCCCCCAGGGAAAAGTTGCCGGTGCCGGTGAACAGGCCCCGGAACAGTTCCTTGCCCTCGCCATTGCGCACTTCCAGCCAACTGGGTTCCCGGCTGCTGAGCTGAAGGCTCCCCTGACTGGGCTTGCCGGTATTGGCTGGCTCGCTTGTTTGGCTGGCAGGGCTGATGGCTTCGCTGGCCTCGGCGCCCACGGGTGGGCTCGTCAGGTTGCTGGCGGCGGGTTGGCTGGGCTTCCACCCGAAGGCCAGGCCGGCCGCCAGGGCCAGCACACCGGCACCGCCTGCCAGCAGCCAGGTCATCCCGACCCTTCGGGGCTTTCGGGTTGGTTGAAGCTGGGCGGCGCTGCTGGGGTCCCGGGGGGCCATGGCGGGAGCCGCCAGGCTCACCCTGGCCACGGGAGCCGCGGTGGGTGCAGCCGTGCGTTTCACTCCAGGCAGGTGGATGTCCAGCAGGGGCTCGGTCAGCTGGTCGGTGTCAAGGCCGAGGCTGGTGGCCACCCGTCTGGCCTGGGCGATCAGGTAGATCCGCTCGGGCAGCCGCGTGTGGTCGCCTGATTCCAGGGCGTCGAGCCGGTCGGCGGAGAGATAGTTCTGCTCCGCCAGCACGGCCAGCGGGATGCCCTGGGCCTCACGGGCTTCAGCGAGCGCCCGGCCCAGGCTCACCAGGATGGGTAGCCGCTCACAGGCCGAGGAGTCGGCTGTGGCTGCCGAGTCTCCGGGCTCTGCTGGGTGGGACGCGCGCTCGCTCACGCTGGGGTTGCGGTCGATGGATCACTCCATCATGAAGGGAAGCTCCGATGGCGTCGGATGCCTCTGCTGCATCATTCTCCCTGCCCAGTCAGGTTGTGCTCGCAGGAGGAGCTCAACGGGCTGGGGGAACGACTACACAGGTCAGCGGTTGCTCCGCTTGTGCGGGGGTGCGGATCCAGCTGGCTTCCCGGCCCTTCACCCAGAACTCCTGGCCCAGGGAGCTGTAGCGGGCACCACTGGCGGAGCGGGCCTCGGGCAAGCGCACCGCTTGGCCTTCCACGATCAGCACCACCTGCCGTGGGTCCTCGGGGAAGAACAGGGCCGTGGCCTGCAGCGTTTTTCCAGAGCCGCTGCAGCGATACTCCGCCCGGATCGCTGGTTCGGCGCTGGAGGCCTGACCTAGCAGCAAAACGGTGCCAAGGCCAGCGGCCAAGGGCGACAGGACCATCGCGGGACACAGCAACGAAAGGCCGACCATGGCGTGGATCCTGCCATGCCCTTGCACTGTGCCATCACGAGACCCAATCTGGTGCCAGCAGACTGCAGGCCGATGCACCATTCACGATGAGGAGCTCCAGGCCCCCGCTGCGCCTCTCCCGCTCTGGGCAACGCCCCCGGGCCACCCCCTGGATCGAGGGGTTGGCCCGAGTTCTGCTCGCCCTGGTGTTCGTGCATGCCCTGGTGGGAAAACTCACGAACTTTGCCGCGGTGGCCGACAAGATCGCCGCCAAAGGTCTTCCCCTGGCCCCTCTGCTGTTGGTGCTGGCCATGGCCCTGCTGGCGTTGGGATCGGCCCTGCTCATCCTGGGTTGGCGTCAGCGCCTGGGCGCGGTGCTGCTGCTGGTCTTCCTCGTGCCCACCAGCCTGATCTTCCACAGCGAGCTGGGCAACACCGCTGAGCGCATCCAGCTGCTGAAGAACCTGGCGATCATTGCGGGTCTGCTGCTGGTGGCCAATCAGCCGGGGGAGCGGCGGCCGAGACTTCGTCGTTAATAGAGCCGGCTGAGCACGAACTCGGGCAGGCTCAGCAGGGCCGTGCGGGAGTCGGAGGGGTTGAGCCACTGCAGGGCTTCACCGGCTTCGCGCGCAAACCCTTCAGCCAGGGACCTGGAGCGGGGGATTGCCTCGCAGCCCCGCACCAGTGCCAGCGCCTGCGCCAGATCATCGGGTTCGCAGAGTTCCCGCTCAATCAGCCCCGCCAGGGCCGGACGCTCCTCCAGGGCATAGAGCACCGGAGCGGTGAGATAGCCGGTGGCCAGGTCGCTGGCGGCGGGTTTGCCCAGCTGCTGGTCGCTGCCGGTGAAATCGAGGATGTCATCGACCACCTGGAAGGCGAGGCCGAGCTGGCGGCCGAAGCGGTAGAGGTCTTCGAGGCGGTCGTTGTCGAGGCCGCTGAGCACACCCGAGGCCTTGGCGCTGTTGGCGATCAGGGAGGCCGTTTTGCAATAGCTCTTGTCGAGGTAGGTCTCGAAGCTCTGGCCGGTGTCGTAGCGGTAGAGGCCCTGGCGTACCTCGCCATCGGCCAGATCCATGATCACGCGCGAGAGCAGCTTGACCACGGCGAGATCGTCGAGGTTGGCCAGGTGCCAGCTGGCCTGGGCAAAGAGAAAATCACCGGCGAGCACCGCCAGGCGGTTGTTGAAGCGACTGTGCACCGTGTCCACCCCACGGCGCGTGGAGGCCTCATCCACCACGTCATCGTGGACGAGCGAGGCGGTGTGAATCATCTCGGTGATCTCCGCCAGGCGCCGGTGGCGACTGGAGAGCTCGCCGTCCGGGGAGAGGGCGCGGGAGAGCAGCAGCACAATGCCGGGGCGGATGCGCTTGCCGCCGGCGCTGAACAGGTGCTCAGCGGCAGCCTGAAGAATTGGGTGCCCAGCTCCAATCAAAGAGCGCAGATCGCTCAGCAGGGTTTCCAGGTCGTTCTCGACCGGCTGGAGCAGCTCTGCAACGGTGGCCATGTCTCCCGCCCTGTGCCGCGATCCTAGAAGGCTCCCACCGACGAACGCAGGCAGACCCGCTCCACCTGGGGTTGCCAGCCCAGCCAGGGGGCCGCGGCCAGGGCAAAGGCCTCGGCATCACCCGTGACGCAGAACCGGCCCCGCTCCACCGGCACCTCCCGGGGGTGCAGGCCGCAGGAGCGGGCCTGGTGCAGGGGTGCTTTGCCCAGCCGCTGGCCCAGCTGGGCCACCGCCGCCTGGGCCGGATCCACCAGCCGCACCTCGGGGGGCAGCAGCTCCCGCAGCAGGTCCTCCAGCAGGGGGTAGTGGGTGCAGCCCAGCACGATCGCCTCCACCCGCTCGGCCAGCAGCGGCTCGAGGTAGGCGATCGCCGCGGCGCGCAGGCGTGGATCGCTGAAATCACCGGCTTCAATCAGCGGCACGAAGGCGGGACAACCGATTTCGATCACCTGACAGGAGGGATCCACCAGGCGCAGGGCCCGGCCGTAGGCGCCGCTGGCAGCCGTGGCGGGGGTGGCGAGCACGCCCACCCGCGCGCAGCTCAGCTGGCTGGCGACGCAGTCGATCAGCCCGAAGACGGGCAGGCCTCTGCCGGCCTCGGCCTCGGCGATGTCGAAGGCCAGGGCATTGGTGGTGTTGCAGGCCATCAGCACGGCATCCACCTGCTGCCGCCGCAACCAGCCCACCACCTCCGCGGCGATGCGGCGGATCTCGTTGGGGGAGCGATGGCCATAGGGGACCCGGGCGGTGTCGCCGAGGTACACGAAGGGGATCTCGGGATGATGCTCAAGCATCCTGCGCAGCACCGTCAGCCCGCCCAATCCGCTGTCCAGCAGGCCGATCCGCTGCTCCATCAGCCCCCTGCCAGATACCGGAGAATACCTCTCGTGATCGCCTGGGCCACTCGCTGCCGGTGGGACGCGGTGGCCAGGCGGGGGGAGTCGATGTCGCCGGTGACGAAGCCGGTCTCCACCAGGGCGGCGGGCATCACCGTGCGGCGGATCACGAAGAAGCGCCCGGTGCGCACCCCCCGGTCCGGACTGCCCGGTGACACCGCCAGCACCTCCGACTGGACGGCCGCCGCCAGGGCCCGCGAAAGGGAGCTCTGGAAGTAGAAGGTCTCGATGCCGTTGACATCAGGCCGGGCCATGCTCAGGGCATTGGCATGGATGCTGAGGAAGGCATCAGCGCGACTGCTGTTGGCCAGGGACACCCGCGGCGGCAGGTCCACATCGATTTCAGAGGTGCGCGTCAAGATCACCTGAACCCCCTTGGCCTGGAGCAATCGCGCCACCTGGAGGCTGATGTCGAGCACCACATCGGTTTCGCGCAGGCCGCCGATGCCCACCGCGCCTGGGTCAGGGCCGCCATGGCCTGGATCGATCACCACCCGAAAGCGCCCGCGGGGCACATCCGGAAGGCCGGCGGAGGAGAATGGCGTGCGGCTGATGCCGGGGGTGAAACCTGGATTGGAGCGCCAGGGGACCGAGGCGGCATTGATATCCCCTTCACCGATCGTGCGCAGGCTGCGAGTGGGAAGACCCTCGAACTCCAGCTTCCAGCGGTCCCGGGAGGTGCCCACCAGCCTCAGGCGCCTGGGATCGAGCTGGGTGCCGGGCTGGAACTCCAGCACCAGTCGGGTGGTTTCGGAATCTGGCTTGCCGATGCGCACCTCTCGCAGGACGCCATTGCCACGGATACTGCGGGTGCGGCCGGGGGCTCCTGGCAGATCGATCCAGACCCTGGGCCCGGTGTTGCCCTGGCCCGCCTCAAAAAAGGCCTGCAGGGAAATCGACGGGGAGGTGCGCAGCTCCAGCACCCCCTCACTGTTGATGCGCCAGGCCGCCAGGGCACTGGCGGCCTTTGCCGGCAGGGCGGCCAGCAGCAGGGCGCCCTGCAGAGCCGCGCCCAGAACAAGGGTGCTCAGCGGGCCGAGACGGGGTAGGCGTGGCTTCCTCAGGATCAGAACAGCGACGGGTGACGGTGGTTGAGGCTCGGCATCTGGGCGCGGACCCGCTGGCCATGGTCAGGGTCGACGGGGGCCACCGCAAGCCCCACACCAATGCCGGCATCAGCGAGCACGGTTCCCCAGGGATCGATCACCAGGGCATGGCCGTGGCTCTGGCGGCGGCCGTAGTGCAGGCCGGTCTGGGCCGGAGCCAGCACGTAGGCGGTGTTCTCGATCGCCCTCGCCTGCAGCAGCACCTGCCAGTGGTCCTTGCCGGTGAAGGCGGTGAAGGCCGCCGGGATCATGATCAACTCGGCGCCGGCGCCGGCCAGGTGTCGGTAGAGCTCCGGGAAGCGCACGTCGTAGCAGATCGAAAGGCCGATCCGGCAGAGGCCCGGGGCATCGACCACCGGCGGCAGCGCCGTACCGGATTGAACGGTCTCCGATTCCCGATAGGTGTTGCCGTCGGGAAGGTCCACATCAAAGAGGTGGATTTTGTCGTAGCGGGCCAGCAGCTGGCCGTCGCGCCCCACCAGCTCCGCGCGGTTGTAGGTGACCCGCTCGCCTGCGGGCACGGGGAAGCCACCCCCCAGCAGGGTCACCTGGTAGCGCCGCGCCATGGTCACCAGGAAGCGGCTGCAGCGGTCCGCCAGGCTGGGGGCCAGCTCCAGGCGGCGGCTGTCGTCGCCCATGAAGGCGAAATTCTCGGGCAGGCCCACCAGCTCGGCCCCACGCCTGGCGGCCATCTCGATCTGCTCCTCGGCGGCGGCGAAGTTGGCGTCCGGATCGGGGGTGCTGGTGAGTTGCACTGCGGCAGCCAGAAAACTCGTCACCAGATGGAAGTGCCAGGTCGGCGGAACTTTAGGGGGAGGTCCGGCAAGGTTCCGGCCTGCACGGCCCCCTCACAGGCTGGTCTCAGCTGGCCTTGAGCACCCCGGGTTCGGCCTGCATCGGCACGATCGTGAGGGTGTCGAGCGCGGCACAGCACTGGAAGTCGGCGTCGTGGTTGCCGAGCCTCTCCAGCCGTTGGCCGTGGCTGGCGGTGCGCAGGCAGGCCTCGGGGTCGTGCCGCCACTGCTGCCAGAGGGCCAGGGCTGCCACCATTTCGTCGTTGCCGGCCGCCACACTGATCCCCGCGGCAGGGGCCAGCTCGAACAACGCGGCGCCCACGGCACCCGCCGCCAGGCTGTCTTCCAGCGAATAGGCCCCCTCCCAGCCGCTGCCCACGATCCAGACGTTCTGCACACCCCGCTCGATCAACCGCTTCGCCACGGCGCTGCGGTTCGGCAGACAGGCGGTGAGCAGCAAGGGCAGATCCCGCACCCGGTCGAGGGAGCGGGTGCCATTGGTGGTGCTCATGAAGATGCGCTTGCCCGCCACCAGCTCCGGGGTCACCCCCAGGGGCGAATTGCCCAGATCGAAGCCCTCCACCCGGGCCCCGCCGCGCTCACCGGCGGTGAGACGCTGCTCGGCGGGCCAGGCGGCGGCACTGGCCTTGAGGGTTTCGAGGTCGGCGAAGGCCTGGATCGCCTCGGCGCCGTTCTCCAGGGCCCAGGCCATGGTGGTGGTGGCCCGCAGCACATCGATCACCACCGCCGCATCCGGGCTGCCGCCTTCGGCACGCTCCGCCGCCGGCACGCATTCGGAGGTGTGAAAGGTGTGGATCAGCACGGCGCGGCGGGCGGGGAGGGTGCGCCACAGTAGGCAGCAAAGGATCTGAACCGAATGCAGGCAGTGTTGCCGCGGAGCACCACCCGAGACCTGCGCGGTTTTCTGTCGCTGCTGGAACAGCGCGGCCAGCTGCGGCGGATCACCGCGCCGGTGGATCCCGACCTGGAGCTGGCGGCCATCGCCGACCGGGTGCTGGCCCGCGGTGGACCCGGCCTGCTGTTCGAGAACGTGATCGGCAGTTCGATGCCGGTGGCGGTCAACCTGCTGGGCACGGTGGAGCGGGTGGTCTGGAGCATGGGCCTGGAGCGGGCCGAGCAGCTGGAAGACCTGGGGGAGCGCCTGGCCCTGCTGCAGCAACCCCGCCCCCCCAAGGGCCTGCGCGAGGCGGTCCGCTTTGGCGGTGTGCTCTGGGATGTGGTCAAGGCCCGCCCCGACCTCGACCTGCTGCCCCCCTGCCACCAGCAGGTGTTCAAGGGGGATCAGGTGAACCTCGAGGCCCTGCCGCTGCTGCGCCCCTGGCCCGGTGACGCCGGCGGCGTGGTCACCCTGGGCCTGGTGATCACCAAGGACCCGGACACAGGGGTGCCCAACGTCGGCGTTTATCGCCTGCAGCGCCAGTCGGTGAACACGATGACCGTGCACTGGCTGAGCGTGCGCGGTGGCGCCCGCCACCTGCGCAAAGCCGCCGCCCTTGGCAAGCCCCTGGAGGTGGCGGTGGCGATCGGCGTGCACCCCCTGCTGGTGATGGCCGCCGCCACCCCGATTCCCGTGCAGCTGAGTGAGTGGCTGTTCGCCGGCATCTATGCCGGAGAGGGGGTGCGCCTGGCGAAGTGCAAGACGCTCAACCTGGAGGTGCCCAGCCACAGCGAGGTGGTGCTGGAGGGCACGATCGAGCCGGGCGAGGTGCTCCCCGATGGCCCCTTCGGCGATCACATGGGCTTCTATGGCGGTCTTGAAGACTCCCCCCTGGTGCGCTTCCACTGCGTCACCCAGCGGCGCGATCCGGTCTTCCTCACCACCTTCAGCGGCAGGCCCCCCAAGGAGGAGGCGATGCTGGCGATCGCCCTCAACCGCATGTACACGCCGATTCTTCGCCAGCAGGTGCCGGAGATCGTTGATTTCTTCCTGCCGATGGAGGGTCTCAGCTACAAGCTGGCGGTGATCGCCATCGACAAGGCCTATCCGGGCCAGGCCAAGCGGGCGGCGATGGCCTTCTGGAGTGCTCTTCCCCAGTTCACCTACACCAAATTCGTGGTGGTGGTCGACAAGACGATCAGCATTCGCGATCCACGCCAGGTGATCTGGGCGATCAGCGCTCAGGTGGATCCCCAGCGGGATTTGTTCGTGCTCGAGGACACCCCCTTCGACACCCTGGATTTCGCCAGTGAGCGGCTGGGGCTCGGCGGTCGTCTGGCGATCGACGCCACCACCAAGATCGGCCCCGAGAAACGCCACGACTGGGGCGAACCGCTGCGGCGCACGGCGGAGCAGGAGGCCGGGGTGGATCGGCGCTGGGCGGAGCTGGGCCTTGCCGACATCGACGCCAGCGATCCCGATCCGGCGCTGTTCGGCTACACCCTGGAGCACGTGCTGGAGCGCCTGGCCGCCCGCGGCGCCTAGGCCGATGCACTCTCTGGGGCGGTGATGCTCAAGCGCCGGGGCCTGCAGGCGATCCAGGCGTTGCTGGAACTGGCCCTGGAGCCCGGGCGCTGGCGCTCAGGGCCCGACCTGGCTGCCAGCCAGGCGATTCCCGAGCCGATGCTGGAGCAGCTGTTGCTGCAGCTGCGCCGCGCTGGGCTGGTGGACGCCCGTCGGGGTCGCCATGGCGGCTATCGGCTTCAGCGCGCCGCCGCCGCCATTCCCCTGCTGGCGGTGCTGCGGGCGGTGGAGGCGGACCCCTCCCAGCCGGCGGCCACGGCGGGTGCGTCCCAGGCGGCTGAGCCGGCGGGGGCCCAGGTGGCCGTCGCCCTGGAGCGGCGCCTGCAGCTGGCCCTGGAGCGGGAGCTGGCCCGGCTCAGCCTCGAGGACCTGCTCTACGACCTGCGCAGCACCCAGGAGAGTCTGAGCCAGGAGGGGGGGCTGATGCTGGGGTGATGGCGCTGAAGGCGCCACTCATGGGGCGGCATTCTCTGCCCCCAGGTAGGTGCTGCGGAGGTCGTCATGGGCCAGCAGCTCAGTGGCGCTGCCGCTGAGGCTGACGCTGCCGGCCTGGAGCACTACCCCCCGATCGGCGATCGCCAGGGCCGCCTGGGCGTTCTGCTCCACCAGCAGGATCATCAGCCCCTCGCGATGCAGCTGCTGCAGGATCGCCATCACTTCGGCCACCAGCCTCGGCGCCAGCCCCAGGCTGGGTTCATCCAGCAGCAGCAGCCGTGGACGCCCCATCAGCGAGCGGGCGATCGCCAGCATCTGCTGCTCACCGCCCGAGAGGCTGCCGGCCGGCTGCGACTGGCGCTCCCGCAGGCGGGGGAAGCGCTCGTAGCAGCGCTGCAGATCCTGCTCGATCCCGCGGCGGTCACGGCGCAGGTAGGCCCCGAGCTCCAGGTTCACCGCCACGGTCTGGCGGGCCAGCACCCGCCGCCCCTCCGGGCAGTGGGCGATGCCGAGCCGCACCGTTCCCTCGGTGGCGGTCTTGGTCAGGGAGCGGCCCTGCCACTCGATCCGCCCCAGCTGGGGCTTCACCAGACGCGAAATCGCCCGCAGGGTGGTGCTCTTGCCGGCGCCGTTGGAGCCCAGCAGGGCCACCAGCTCCCCCTCGTGGATCTCCAGGTCAACGCCGCTGAGGGCGCTGATCGCTCCGTAGCGCACCGAGATCCCCCGCAGGGCCAGCAACGGTGGGCCAGGGCTGCTGACGCTGACGCTCATGGGCTCACCCCGAGATAGGCCTCGATCACCGCGGCGTCCCGTCGCACGCTCTCAGGGCTGCCCAGGGCGATGCGCCGGCCGAAATTCAAGACCGCCAGACGGTCGCAGAGCTGCATCATCAGCGGCACATGGTGCTCAATCACCAGGACGGTGAGATCAAAACGGGAGCGCAGGCTGCGGATCAGGGCCGAGAGTTCCTCCTTCTCGATCGGGTTCATACCGGCGGCCGGTTCATCCAGCAGCAGCAGGCGCGGGTCGGTGGCCAGGGCGCGGGCGATCTCCAGCCGCCGCTGTGACCCATAGGCCAGGCTGCCGGCCGGCAGCTGGGCCGAGGCGCCCAGATCCAGCAGCTCCAGCAGCTCCAGGGCCTGCTGGCGCAACTCCCCCTGGCGCTGACGAAACGAACGTCCCCCCAGCAGGGAGGCCAACAGGGGGGAGCGTGCCCGCTGATGCAGGCCGATCAGCACGTTCTCCAGGCAGCTCAGCCGCTGGAACAGGCGCAGGTTCTGGAAGGTGCGGCCGATCCCCAGCCGGTTGATCCGATCGGGGGGCAGGCCGTCAATCGCCCCATCTCCCCAGCGGATCGACCCCGCCGTGGGCCTGCCCAGCCCGGAGATCAGGTTGAACAGGGTGGTCTTGCCGGCTCCGTTGGGGCCGATCAGCCCGAAGATCTCCCCTGGCTGCACCTGCAGCGACACCCGATCAAGGGCCAGCAGGCCGCCGAAGCGGCAGCTCACCTCCTCCAGCACCAGCAGGGGGGCGGCTGGCATCAGGATCGGCGCAGCAGCTGCCGCAGCCTGGCGAAGCGCTCCGGGGTGATCAGTCCCTGGGGAAAGAAAATCGGCCCCACCAGGATCACCAGGCCGTAGAGGATCAGGCGCAGATCGCCCACCGGCCGCAGCAGTTCGGGCAGGGCGGTGATCACCAGTCCCCCCAGCACCGGCCCCAGCCAGAGGCGCGAGCCCCCGAACACCACGAAGGCCAGGCTGGTGACACTGGCGTCGAAGCTGCCCTGACGGGCATTCCAGGTGTTGAGGAAGTGGGCGGCCAGCACGCCGGTGAGGGCGGCGATCACAGCGCTGAGCACGAAGGCGGTGAGTTTCACGTTGGCGGTGGGGATGCCCATGCAGCGGGCCGCCAGTTCGTCATCGCGGATGGCCGCCATCGCCCGCCCCAGGCGCATGGACTCCAGCCGGGCGCAGAGCCAGCAGACCAGGGCCAGCAGCAGGCCGGTGGCCAGGGCATAGCCCCCGGGGCCGCCGAAGGGCTGGGGAATGCCGAAGATCCCCACGGCGCCGCCGCTCCACTCCAGGTTCAGGTTCAGCACCCTGAGGATCTCCACCAGGGCGATGGTGGCGATGGCCAGGTAGATGCCGCGCAGCTGCAGCACGGGTCGCCCGATCGCCAGGGCCACAGCCGCCGCCACCAGGGCCGCCAGCAGCAGCTCCAGGGCCAGGGAGGTGAGGGGGTAGCCGGCGCCATCGCCCGCTAGGGCGGGCCAACGGGTGGAGAGCAGGGCCGCCACATAACCGCCGATCACATAGAAGCCCGGGGTGGCCAGTGAGAGCTGACCGCAGCGCAGCGGCAGATAGACCGAGAGGGCCAGCAGGGCGCCGAAGCCCATCTGCACCAGCAGGGAGAGATCGCTCACACCTTGCTGGCCAGGGGTTTGCCGAGCAGTCCCTGGGGGCGCAGCAGCAGCACCAGAAAGAGGATCGCGAAGGCCACCCCGTCCTTGTAGCCGGAGAGATCCGGCGGCACCAGCGCTTCGGCCAGCCCCACGATCAGGCCACCGAGCACCGCCCCGGGCACGCTGCCCAGCCCCCCCAACACCAGCACCCCCAGACCCTTGAGCCCGTAGCCGATGCCGAAGTAGGGACCGGCGATGCTCACGCTGAGCCCCACCAGCCCACCGGCCACCCCCGCCAGGAAGCCGCTGAGCGCGAAGGCCAGGCGGATCATGGCGCCGGAATCAATGCCCAGCAGGCGGGCGGTGATCGGATCCTCCGCCACCGCCTGCAGGGCCTTGCCGCTGCGGCTGCGCTCCAGCCAGAGGGTGAGCAGCACCAGCACCAGGGCGGCCACCAACAGCAGCAGCAGCTGCACGCTGCGGATCTGTGCGCCGCCCAGGCTCAGGGCCGGCGGCAGGGCCGCCAGGGTGGAGGCGGGAATCGAGTAGCTCTCGGCCCCCATCAGCAGCTGCACCAGGTTCACCAGCACCACCCCGGCCCCCAGGCTGGAGATCAGGTAAAGCAACGGTTCGGCGTTGCGTTGGCGCAGGGGGCGGAACGCCACCGCCTCCACCGCCAGACCCACCAGGGCGGAGCCGGCTCCGGCGACAGCCAGGGCCAGCCAGAACGGCAGGGCCATGGGCAGTTGCCATCCCGCCAGCAGCCCATTGGCCCCCACGGCGCCACCGATCAGCAGGTAGGTGAGGTAGCCGCCGATCGTGAACACCGCTCCATGGGCGAAATTGATCACCCCCAGCACCGAGAACACCAGGGTGTAGCCGAGGGCGAAGAGGGCGTAGACCGCTCCTGAGGCCAGTCCGTTGATCAGAATCTGCAGGAGATGAACCACGTCAGGTTCAGGGCAGCAGCGCGAAACGGCCGCTGCGCCCACCTGGTTGCATCCGCACCTGGGCCACGTGGAACTGCTGCTGCACCACCTCGCCATCGGGGCTGAAGCTGATGGGGCCCAGGGGCGTGTCGTAGCGGCCGCCCAGCAGTTCGGCCATCAGCGCCTTGCGCGCCTCCGCCAAGGACAGCTGGGCCAGCGGCTGGCGTTGGTTCAGCCGATGTAACGCTTCGGCCACCACCTGGAAGGCTGTGAAGGCCTGGGCCGTGAGCTGGGGGGGGATCGCTCCGCCTTTGGCCTTTTGATAAAGGGCCACGAACTCGCGGTTGACGGGGGTGTCGAGCTCGGGGCTGTAGGCCTGGGCGATCAGGATGCCGTCGCAGTAGGCCTGACAGATCGGATAGATGTTCGGCGTGTTCATGCCGTTGCCCACCACGATCGCGCCCTTGTAGCCCAGCTCCCGCAGCTGACGGATCAAGTTGCCGCCATCCACGGCCTGGGCCGAGATCACCACCAGATCGGGGGTCTGGCGCAGGGCGGCCGTGATCTGGTTCTGAAAGTCCTGGTCATTGAGCTGGGTGCGCTGCACCGTCACGGGCTTGAGCCCCTTGTCGGTGAGAGCCTTCTGGAAGATGGCGGTCTCTGACGTGCTGTAGGCGTCGTCCTGGGCATAGAACACCGCCGCCCGCCGGATCGAAGGGGTCAGCTGCAGGGCCCTGGCGATCGAGAGCGGCGCAATCTCGGTGCTGGGGGCCGAGACCCGGCTGATGAAGCCACCGATCTGGGGAATCCCGGTGGCGGTGTTGGAGGGGGCCACCACCGGCACGCCGCGGCGCTGGGCGATCGGGTCGGCGGCGAAGGCCTGCTGGGAGAGGGTGGGGCCGATCAGGGCCACCATGCCGGCATCGATCAGCAGGTTGAAGGCCTGGCTGGCGGTGGCCTCATCGCCGCCGCCGTCCTCCAGGCGCAGGTTCAGCTCCAGGGCGCCCTGGGGGTTGGCTGTCTGGCGCTGGCGGAACCAGCTCTGGGCCAGCTTGAGCCCGATCTGCTGGTCCTGCCCGTAGGCATTGGCATTGCTGGTGAGCGAGAGCACCGCCCCCACCGGGACGCCGCCTTTGAGCTGCAGCGGTTGGTCATCAGCGCTGGGGCCGCAGCCCACCAGAGCGGCCGAAAGGGCCATTGCGGCCCCCACCCCCAGGGAGGCCGTGATCCGTGAGCGCCGGCCCAGCTGCATCAGGCGATGGCGGCAAAGCAGTCGCGGAAGGCCCTGAGGGTGGCGTCGATGTCGGCGTCGCTGTGGGCCAGAGACGTGAACCCGGCCTCGAAGGCGCTGGGGGCCAGGTAGATGCCGCGCTCGAGCATGGCCCGGTGTAGTCGGCCGAAGCGTTCACTGTCGGTGGCCTTGGCCTCCTCGAAGTTGCGCACGGGCCCTTCACAGAGGAAGAAGCCGAACATGGCGCTGATGGAGCCGCCGCAGATGGGCAGGCCGGCCTCGCGACCCGCCGCCAGGATGCCGTCGCTGAGGCGCTTGGTGATCGCCTCGAGCCGCTCGTAGCTGCCGGGCTGCTTCAGCAGCTCCAGGGTTTTGATGCCGGCGGTCATCGCCAGGGGATTGCCGCTGAGGGTGCCGGCCTGGTACATGGGTCCGGCCGGGGCCACCATCGCCATGATCTCGGCCCTGCCGCCGTAGGCGCCCACGGGCAGGCCGCCACCGATCACCTTGCCCAGGGTGGTGAGGTCGGGGGTGATGCCGAAGCGGGCCTGGGCGCCTCCGTAGCTGATGCGGAAGCCGGTCATCACCTCATCGAAGGTGAGCAGGGCGCCGTGCTCCGTGGTGAGTTCCCGCAGACCCTCAAGGAAGCCCGGCTCGGGGGTGATGAAGCCGGCGTTGCCCACCACCGGCTCCAGGATCACGCCGGCGATTTCGCCGGGGTTTTCGGCGAAGAGCTGCTTCACCGCTTCCAGGTCGTTGTAGGGGGCGGTGAGGGTGTTGGCGGTGGTGGTGCGCGGCACCCCGGGAGAATCCGGCAGTCCGAGCGTGGCCACGCCCGAGCCGGCCTTCACCAGGAACATGTCGGCGTGGCCGTGGTAGCAGCCCTCGAACTTGATCAGCTTGTCGCGACCGGTGAAGGCCCGCATCAGCCGCAGCACTGACATGCAGGCTTCGGTGCCGGAATTCACGAAGCGGACCATCTCGACGCTGGGGACCGCCTCGATCACCATCTCCGCCAGGGTGTTCTCCAAGGCGCAGGGGGCACCGAAGCTGGTTCCCTTGTCGAGGGCCTCATGCAGGGCCGCGATCACCTCAGGCCGGGCGTGACCACAGATCGCCGGCCCCCAGCTGCCGATGTAATCGATGAAGCGGTTGCCGTCCACGTCCCAGGCGTAGGCGCCCTTGACCCGGTCGAAGACGATCGGGTCACCGCCCACGGAACGGAAGGCCCGCACCGGTGAACTGACCCCACCGGGCATCAGGGTCTGGGCGGCTCTGAAGAGGTCCTGGGAACGGGAGGTGTTCAGGGCAGGAACCGAAACAGGGGCCGAAGTCAAGGCGTGATCCGCGAACGTTGAAGGGGGGTGAGGGGCTGGGGGCGAACCTGAGAACTGCCCTGGCACCACCAGACCATGGTGCATCCTCGCCCAACACGCTGCCGCTCCCCCGCCGAAGGCCCCAGGTCCGGCGGATTTCCTCTCCAGCGCGCGCAGATCCTGCCATTGGCGCAAGATTTCGCAACGACTTTTCCCAGCCCCGGGCTCCAAGCGGGTGCCCACTCGTCACGCTCGCTATCGTCACGGAGCTGCCTGTTGTGATTGGCTGACCCCTTGGCCGAGCCGCCTGCCCTGACCCTGCCCTGGGGGCGGATCGAGCGGCGCCTGCGTCAGTTGCTGCCCGCCAGGGCGGTGGTGGCCCGTCGCCCGGAGCTGCTCACCTACGACAGCGATGGTCTGACCCTGCATCGCCATGAGCCCCCCCTGGTGGTGCTGCCCGAAACCACCGACCAGGTGGCGGCTGTGCTGCGCCTTTGCCAGGAGGAGGGAGTGCCCTTCGTGGCGCGGGGCAGCGGCACCGGTCTCTCCGGGGGTGCCGTGGCCGAGCAGGAGTCGTTGCTGGTGGTGACCAGCCGCATGCGCTCGGTGCTGGCCCTGGATCTGGAGAACCAGCGCATCACCGTGCAACCGGGGGTGATCAACAGCTGGGTCACCCGCGCCGTGGCCGGCGATGGCTTCTATTACGCCCCCGACCCCTCCAGCCAGGTGGTCTGCAGCATCGGCGGCAACGTGGCCGAGAACGCCGGTGGGGTGCATTGCCTCAAGTACGGCGTCACCAGCAACCACGTCCTGGAGCTGGAGGTGGTGCTCCCCGATGGCCGCATCACCCGCCTGGGCGGAAGCCTGGCTGAAATGCCCGGCCTTGACCTGCGCGGGGTCTTCATCGGCAGTGAGGGCACCCTCGGCATCGCCACCGCCATCACCCTGCGGCTGCTGCCCCAGCCCCAGACGGTGCAGGTGCTGCTGGCGGACTTCCCCTCGATGGAGGCGGCCGGGGAGGCGGTGCGCCAGGTCACCGAAGCGGGGGTGCTGCCGGCGGGGATGGAGATCATGGACAATTTCACGATCAACGCCGTCGATGACCTCTTCGGCTGCGATGAGTACCCCCGCGACGCGGCGGCGGTGCTGCTGATCGAGCTCGACGGCCGCCTGGAGGAGGTGAGTGCCGCGGCGGAGCGCGCCATGGAGCTCTGCCACCTGGCCGGTGCCCGCTCCCTGCGCCGGGCTGAATCGGAGGCTGATCGCGCCCTGCTCTGGAAGGGCCGCAAGTCGGCCTTCGCGGCGGTGGGCCGGATCACCCCCACGTACTACGTCCAGGATGGGGTGGTGCCCCGCAGCGCCCTGCCACGGGTGTTGGCGGCGATCGAGGAGCTCAGCCGCCGCTATGGCCTACCGGTGGCCAACGTCTTCCATGCCGGCGACGGCAATCTCCACCCGCTGATCCTCTACAACGCCAGCGACGTGGATGTGCAGGAGCGGGTGCAGGCCCTCGGCGCCGACATCCTGCGCCTCTGCATCGACGCCGGCGGCAGCATCACCGGCGAGCACGGCGTCGGCGCCGACAAGCGCTGCTACATGGATTGGATGTTCTCCCCGGAGGATCTGGGCACGATGCAGCTGGTGCGCAACGCCTTTGATCCCGAAGGCCGCGCCAACCCCGGCAAGCTCTTCCCCACCCCCCGCAGCTGCGGGGAATCGGCCCGCCGTGCCCGCAGCGTGCGCGTGCAGGTGGATGGCCTGGAAGACGCCACCCCTGGAGTCCCCGCCGCTGCAGGCCTCGATCGGTCTCTGGCGGAAGCGTCGCTGAACGAAGCGATCGAGGTGTTCTGAGGCTGCCTCAGGCGGCCACCGGCACCTGATAGCGGGCGATGCGAGCAAAGCCCGCTGGATCCAGCGAAGCACCGCCCACCAGGACGCCGTCGATGTCGGGCTGGGCCATCAGCAGGTCGATGTTCTCCGCCTTGACCGAGCCGCCGTACTGGATGATCACATCGTCGTAGCCCACCCAGCCCCGGATCAGGCCGCAGAGACGGTTGGCCTCTTCAGCGCCGCAGGTCTTGCCGGTGCCGATCGCCCAGATCGGTTCATAGGCCACCACCAGATGCGTGGGGTCGAGCCCTTCGAGACCCTGGTCCACCTGGCGGCGGATCACCCGCTCGGCCTCGCCGGCCTCCCGCTGGGAGTCGCTCTCGCCCACGCACAGGATCGGGATCATCCCCGACTTCTGGGCCGTGCGCGCCCGCAGGTTGATCTGCTCGTCAGTTTCGCTGTAGTACTTGCGCGGCTCGCTGTGGCCCACGATCGTGTGGCTGACGCCGTGCTCCAGCAGCATCGGCGCCGAGATCATGCCGGTGTAGGCCCCCACATCGTCCCAGTGCACGTTTTGGGAGGCGATGCGCACGGCGCTGCCCGCGAGGGCTTCGCTGAGGGCGGCGATGGCGGTGAACGGAGGGGCCAGCACCACCTCCCGATCGCCGGGCAGCTCCCCCAACAGCGGCAGGAAGGCGGCGGCATAGGCCCGCGCCTCGGCGCAGGTCATGTGCATCTTCCAGTTGCCTGCAATCACGGCTTGACGCACAGGATTGTCCTCGCCCAGAAGTGCCCCACAACTTAGGTGTCTGCGGGGACCACCTCACTTGCCCGCCCCAGCTCCACCCTGTCTCCGGGCAGCAGCTGACGGCCGCGGCGCCTCTCCACCGCTCCGTTGACCCGCACCTCGCCGGCCTGCACCCGCACCTTGGCTTCACCGCCGGTGGCCACCAGGCCCTGGTACTTGAGGAATTGATCAAGCCGCAAGGGAAGAGGGCCGGATCGGCGCTGATAAGGTTCGCCGATGCTCGCACCCCCACCGGCCGGCTTTCGCGGGCTGCTGCCGCTGCTGAAGCCCCACCGCCGCAGGCTGGTGGCCGGCGGCCTGTGCATGCTCGTCTTCGTGGCTTGCTGGCCCCTGCTGGCGGCCCTGGCCGGCCAGCTGATCCCCGCCATCGGCGCAGGCGATTTCCCACGGGTGCTGCGGGCGATCTCCCTGGCCCTGCTGGTGTTTCTGGTGCAGAAGCTGGCCCAGTTCGGTCAGGACACCCTGCTGGCCTCACCGGCGCTGCAGGTGAGTCAGGCGTTGCGCAGCCAGCTGTTCGCGCGGCTGCAGCGGCTGGAGTTCTCGGCCCTGGAGAAGCTCTCGGCCGGCGACCTCACCTACCGCCTCACCGAAGACGCCGACCGGGTCGGCGAGGTGATCTACAAAACGATCCAGGACACCACCCCCAGTCTGCTGCAGCTGGTGGTGGTGTTCGGCTACATGGTCTTCCTTGATTGGAAGCTATCCCTGGCCACCCTGGTGCTGGCGCCGCTGGTGGCACTGATGGTCAGTGGCTTCGGTGCCCGGGTGATGGGCGCGGCCGAACGCAGCCAGAAGCAGGTGAGCGAGCTGGCGGGGCTGCTGGCTGAGGCCATCGGCGGGTTGCCCCTGGTGCGGGCCTTCGCCGCCGAGGACTGGCTGCAGCACCGCTTCGAGCAGGAGATCGATCTGCATCGCCGCGCCAAATACCGCACCCTGCGCCTGCTGGCCCTGCAGCATCCGGTGGTGGGCTTCATCGAGGCGGCCGGCATCCTCTCGGTGCTGTTGATCGGCGCGGCCCGCATCCAGGCCGGTGGCCTCGACAGCCAGGGCTTCAGCTCCTATGTGGCGGCGCTGCTGATGCTGATCGATCCGATCTCCCACCTCACCACCAATTACAACGAGTTGCAGCAGGGGCAGGCCTCCTTGAACCGCCTGCGCGAGATCGAGCGCGAGCCGGTGGAGATCCCCGACAGCCCCACAGCCCAGCCCCTGGGAGCGGTGCGCGGGGAGCTGCGTCTGGAGCATGTCTGGTTTGGCTATGACGCCGACCAGCCGGTGCTGCGCGACCTCGATCTCTGCGCCCAGCCTGGCCAACTGGTGGCCCTGGTGGGACCCTCGGGAGCGGGCAAGAGCACCCTGTTTTCGCTGTTGCTGCGCTTCAACACCGCCCAGAGCGGTCGGGTGCTGCTGGATGGCCAGGATCTGGCGGGCCTGCGGGCCGCCGACCTGCGCCGGGCCGTGGCCCTGGTGCCCCAGCAGAGCCGGGTGTTCTCCGGCAGCGTGGCCGAGGCGATCCGTTTCGGGCGGGCTGCCAGCGACGAGCAGGTGGCTGAGGCGGCGCGCCTGGCCAATGCGGCCGGTTTCATCGAGGCCTTACCTGAGGGGTACCACTCGCGCATCGAGGAGCGGGGCAGCAATTTCTCCGGCGGCCAGCTCCAGCGCATCGCCATTGCCCGGGCGGTGCTCGGTGATCCCGCCGTGCTGCTGCTGGATGAGGCCACCAGCGCCCTCGATGCCGAAGCGGAAGAGGCGGTGCAGCAGGGCCTGAAGCAGGCCATGGCCGGCCGCACCGTGCTGGTGATCGCCCACCGCCTCTCCACGGTGCAGGGCGCCGACCAGATCCTGGTGCTCGAGGGTGGCGGCATCATCGAGCGCGGCAGCCATGATCAGCTGATGGCACGTCCCGGCCGCTACCGCGAGCTGTGCGACCGTCAGCTGATCCGCGTAGCAGCCTGAGCTGCCACCGTTGAGACCACTCCTGAGGCCACTCCTGAGGCCACCCTCCAGGTTCCGCCGTTCCCTTCCACGCTCGAGCGACCATGGCTGAAATGCCCCAGTGGGAGTACCGGGTGATCCACATCAATGTGGAGAACACCTCCCCGCCCCAACCGCCGGATCCCCAGGCCGCCAGCCAGAAGCTGCAGGGGATCCTCAGCCCGGAGTTCATTGCCCGGGAATTTCCCGAGTTCTACGGCGCCTCCCAGACCCCCCGCCACCCGGCCGAGCAACTGCAGTTCTTCATGAACCTGCTGGGCAAGGAGGGCTGGGAGATGGTGGAGGCGGCCCAGGTGGGTCCGCTGCTGATGTTCTTCTTCAAGCGCATTCGCCGTCCGGCCCCGGCCAAGCTGCCCCCGGCCGGCCCGTCGCTCGCCGCTCCAGCCGCCGAGGGCCCGCCGGGGGCGGCTTAACCTGCCCCCGACGACACAGTGGTGACCTTTGACGGCCTCTTCCAACCAGCCCCCCGTGCTCACCTTCGAGGGCAAGCGCTACGAACTCAATGCTCTCCCCGACGACGTCAAGGAACTGGTGCGGGGCATGCAGGTGGCCGATGCCCAGTTGCGCCTCTACGAGGACACCCTCAAGGTGCTGGCGGTGGGCCGCCAGTCGATGGCCTTTCAACTGAACGAGCGGCTCAAGCAGATCCCCGCCCTGCCGGACGGGGTCTGAGCGAACGGCTGATCAGGTGGTGTTGATCAGGAGGCGGGGGTCTCCTGGGAAACCTGGGGCAGCGGCTCGAGGGCCTCGAAGCGGAAGGTCTGCACGCTGCTGCCACTGGGAGCTTCGGGATCCTCGCTGCTGATCGCCCGCTCGCTCAGCACCCAGGGGCCCACGCCCGCCAGGGGCACGAAGGTGTCGGTGAAGGTGCTTTTGCCGCCGCGCGCCTCTCCCGTGGCCGGATCGCTGTACTGGCTGCTGTAGGTGTGGCTGAGGTAGCCGGCGCCGGTGTCGGTGGTGCTGCCGGTGAAGATCGTCACCACAGTGCCGTGGATCTGGCGGTGCACCATGGTCACCACCGAATCCTTGATGCGGTAGCGATCTCCGGCGTTCTTGCCGCCCACGATCACCTCGAGGCCCACGGGGTCGCTGTCGCCGGCGCTGAAGGTGTTGGCGCCATGGGTCTGCTCGAAGCTGCGGCGCACCCGGTGGATGCACACTTCCCAGAGCTGGGAGCCGATCGCCTTGGTGATCTCCTCGTCCTCGATGCCCTCCACGCTGGCCTTGAGATCGGCGCCCACCTGGAACCGGCCCTCCGCCCGCTGCCCTCCCTGCTCCCAGACGCAGCGGCCCTGGTACCCACCGAAGCCCGGCTCCCAGGTGTAACGGTTCTCGTAGGCGGCACGGAACAGCTCGCGGATGTCGCTGCCCGGAGTGATCGAGGCGCTGGTGCTGGCGCTGATGGGGGGGGTGGCGGTACCGGTCAAGGATCCAGGGGCAAAGGGCCCCCAACCCTAACGAGCAGCCCCGGGGTGGATGTCCTGGAGGGCGGCCACGGTGAGCTCCTGGCTCTGGAGCGTGGCGATCGCTTCCACCGCCGCGCGGGCACCGGCCACGGTGGTCACGGTGGGTACGGCGTAGTCGAGGGCGGCGCGGCGCAGGTACTTGTCGTCGTGGGTGGCCTGACGGCCGATCGGCGTGTTCACGATCAGCTGGATGCGGCCGGAGCGAATGGCGTCCTCGATGTTGGGGCGGCCTTCGTGGACCTTCAGGATCGACTCCACCTCCAGGCCCGCCTCCCGCAGCACCGCGGCGGTGCCACCTGTGGCGATCAGGGCCAGGCCCAGCTGAGAGAGGCGCTGGGCGACGGGCACCAGCGCCGGCTTGTCGCGGTCGTGGGTGGAGAGGAAGACGCTGCCGCTGATGGGCAGGCCTTCGCCGGCGGCGATCTCGGCCTTGGCGTAGGCCATGCCGAAGCTGGCGCCACTGCCCATCACCTCGCCGGTGGAGCGCATCTCCGGTCCCAGCAGGGTGTCGGAGCCTGGGAAGCGCTTGAAGGGCAGCACCGCTTCCTTGACGTTCTGCAGGGGCGGTGTGGGCTCGCTGGTCAGGCCCAGTTCGCTGAGGCTGTGGCCGGCCATCAGCAGGCTGGCGATCTTGGCCAGGGGCACACCTGTGGCCTTGGCCACGAACGGCACCGTGCGCGAGGCGCGGGGATTGGCCTCGATGATGAACACCCGATCCCCCTCCTCTGGGTGCGACTGCACGGCGAACTGGAGGTTGATCAGGCCGCTCACATCCAGCGCCAGGGCCAGGGCTCTGGTCCACTGCCGGATCGTGGTTAGGGCCTGCTTGGAGAGCGACACCGCCGGCAGGGCGCAGGCTGAATCGCCCGAGTGGATGCCGGCGGGCTCGATGTGCTCCATCAGGCCACCGATCACCACCGAGCCCTGCCGATCAGCGAGGGCATCGACATCCACTTCGATGGCGTTCTCGAGGTATTTGTCGATCAGGACGGGGTGGTCGGGCTCCACCTGCACCGCTTCCACCATGTAGCGGTTGAGTTCCGCCTCATCGAAGACCACCTCCATGGCGCGACCCCCGAGCACGTAGCTGGGGCGCACGACAACGGGGTACCCAACAGCCGCCGCCACCGCTCTGGCTTCGTCAGCGGTTCTGGCCAGACCGTTGCGGGGTTGGCGGATGTCCAGTTGGCGCAGAATCGCTTCGAACTGCTCCCGGTCCTCGGCCTGATCGATCGACTCCGGTGAGGTGCCCCAGAGCTTGGTGCCGGTGGCCTGTCCCTCTGGCGTCGCCAGCCAGCGCAGCAGCGGCAGGGCCAGCTTGAGCGGTGTCTGGCCGCCGAACTGCACGATCACCCCTTCGGGCTTCTCCGCCTCGATCACGTTGAGCACGTCCTCGAGGGTGAGCGGCTCGAAGTAGAGGCGGTCTGAGGTGTCGTAGTCGGTGGAGACGGTTTCCGGGTTGCTGTTGACCATCACGGTGGCGAAACCATCGGCCCGCAGGGCGAAGGAGGCGTGGCAGCAGCAGTAGTCGAACTCGATGCCCTGGCCGATGCGGTTGGGCCCGCCGCCGAGGATCATCACCTTGCGGCGGGTTTCGGGCTGCACCTCGTCCTGCGGCGGCAGGGGGGCCAGGGAGCCGTCGGCCGCCAGCTGCTCCAGGGGCCGTTCGTAGGTGGCGTAGTGGTACGGGGTGGTGGAGGCGAATTCCGCCGCGCAGGTGTCCACGGTCTTGAACAGGGCGTTGACGCCGAGGCCCTGGCGGCAGCGGCGCACGCTCAGCTCCTCGCTGCCGCAGGCCCAGGCGATCTGGCGGTCGGAGAAACCCAGTTGCTTGAGCTCCAGCAGATCCGCCGCCGAGAGCTGATCCAGGCTCCGGCCCCGCAGCAGCCGCTGCTCGGCCTCAATCAGGCGGCGCAATTTGGCCAGGAACCAGGGATCAATGGCGCTGAGCCGGTGGATGTCCTCATCACTGCGGCCCGCCACCATCGCCGATCGCACCGCGAAGATGCGATCCGGCGAGGGGGTGCGCAGCATCCGCTCCAGATCGCTGGACTCCAGGGGCTGGTCGGGGCGGTCGCAGCCCCAGCCGGCATGGCCGGTTTCCAGGGAGCGCAGGGCCTTCTGGAACGATTCCTCGAAGCAGCGGCCGATCGCCATCGCCTCGCCCACCGATTTCATCGAGGTGGTGAGCACAGCAGGGGAGCCGCGGAACTTCTCGAAGGCGAAGCGCGGAATCTTGGTGACCACATAGTCGATCGTGGGCTCGAAGCAGGCCGGTGTGGCGCCGGTGATGTCGTTGAGGATTTCATCGAGGGTGTAGCCCACCGCCAGGCGGGCGGCGATCTTGGCGATCGGGAAGCCGGTGGCCTTGGAGGCCAGCGCCGAGGAGCGGCTCACCCGTGGGTTCATCTCGATCACCACCACATCGCCGTTGGCGGGGTTGATCGCGAACTGGATGTTGCTGCCGCCGGTTTCAACGCCGATCTCGCGGATGATCGCGATCGACTGGTCGCGCAGCCGCTGGTATTCGCGGTCGGTGAGGGTCTGGGCCGGCGCCACGGTGATCGAGTCGCCCGTGTGCACCCCCATCGGGTCGAGGTTCTCGATGCTGCAGATGATCACCACGTTGTCGGCCAGATCACGCATCACCTCCAGCTCGAATTCCTTCCAGCCGATCAGCGAGCGCTCGATCAGGATCTGGCTCACCGGGCTGGCCTCAAGGCCGCTCTTGCAGAAGGCCTGGAATTCCTCGGGGTTGTAGGCGATGCCGCCGCCGGAGCCGCCCAGGGTGAAGGCCGGCCGGATGATGCGCGGGTAGGTGTCGATCTCGGCGCCCACCCTCTCGGCTTCCTCCAGGGAGGAGGCGATTCCCGAGGGGCACACCGCCACGCCGATCCGCTCCATCGCCTCCTTGAACAGGCGCCGGTCTTCGGCCTTCTGGATCGCCTGGAGGTTGGCGCCGATCAGTTCGACGCCGAAGCGCTCGAGGGTGCCGTCCTCCGCCAGGGCCACCGCCAGGTTGAGGGCCGTCTGGCCGCCCATGGTGGGCAGCAGGGCATCGGGGCGTTCCAGTTCGATCACCTGACGCACCACGGCGGGGGTGAGCGGCTCGATGTAGGTGCGATCCGCCATCTCCGGATCGGTCATGATCGAGGCGGGGTTGGAGTTCACCAACACCACCTCGTAGCCCTCGTCGCGCAGGGCCTTACAGGCCTGGGTGCCTGAGTAGTCGAATTCGCAGGCCTGGCCGATCACGATCGGTCCCGAGCCCAGCAGAAGGATGCGACGCAGATCCGACCGACGGGGCATGGGCGGCGCTTGAACTGCCAAACGACGCCAGCCTCTCACGGCCCCATCACTGATTTGGTCGGTGGGGCTCTGTGTCCTCGCTAACGTGAGGATCTTGTGATCAGTGACGTGGCTCCATGAGCGAACTCCAGCGCCTGAAGGGGCTCCTCCCTCCGGAGATGCAGAGCTGGGTGTTCGTGGAAGCGGCAGCCTCCGCCGATCCCCCGCTGATCACGATCGAAGAGATCGGCCGCGATGAGGTGGAGGTGCAGGTGGACCTGCTCAAGTGGGAGCCCTTCGCCCTCGACCACCGCAACCTGCTCTTCTGGCATGAGGTGGGGCGCATCCAGAACGATGCCGTTCCCCGCGATGGCTGGGAGATGGCGGCCCTGGCCATCGGCCTCGGCGGCGCCATCGGTGAGCTCTGGGTGCAGGACGGACTGCTGCTGATGATGGCCCTGGGGCTCTCCGGCTTCGCCGGCTACCGCCTCTACCTCAAGAACAACAGCGAGAAGCGCCTGCAGGACGCCATCGCCGCTGACGAGCGGTCCATTTCCCTGGCCTGCCGCTTCGGCTACACCCTCCCCAACGCCTACAAGAGCCTGGGGGGTGCCCTCAAGGAACTGCTGGAGCAGACCCGCAAGAAGCGTCGCCGCTCCTTCTACGAGGACCGGCTGGAGGCTCTGCGCAAGAGTGCGGGTCGTGCCAGAGCAGAAATGGCACAGCAACAGGGAAGCCGCGAGTCCGTGACCAGTGAGAATGTCTATGGCTGAGTCAGCCCCCAGCCCTGCCCTTGTGGCTTCTGCTGACAGCCGGGCCCTGGCCCTGCTGGCCGCCGAGGCCTGTGACGACCGCAAGGCCGTGGAGATCTGTCTGATCCGCGTTGAGGAGGTGTCCTCCATCGCCGACTGGTTCGTGATCTGCTCCGGCCTCTCCGACGTGCAGGTGCGGGCCATTGCCCGCTCCGTTGAAGACCGGCTGGAACTGGAGGCCGATCGCCTGCCCCTGCGCAAGGAGGGCCAGAGCGAAGGCCGTTGGGTGCTGCTCGACTACGGCGAGCTGATCGTGCATGTGCTCACCCCGGCGGAGCGCCGCTACTACGACCTGGAGTCCTTCTGGGGACACGGTGAGCACGAGCCATTCCTAAGCTCTCAGGAGCCACAGCTCCAATGAGTTGATCCCCCGGGGACAGCTCGGCACCAACCCAGCCAATTCCCGGGGACGTCCCTGTGACTGCCATGGATCAGGCCTGCTCGGAGAGTCCCTGCCCGGTGCCGCCGGAGCAATGTCCCCTTGAGGAATACCGCCAGCTGTGCTCCTCCTGGTTCTTCGCCTGGCCGTCCCTCACCTCCGCGGGCCTGCGCAGGCCGCTGTTGATCAGCTGGGTTCTGGCCCTGCCGTTCACCGTCTTGATCAGCACAGGCAGCTGGCCCCTGCGCCACGACCCCCTGCGCCTGGTGGCCTCCGCCGCGGTGGCGGCGGTGCTGCCGTCACTGCTGTTGCTGACGCGTCAGTGGCTGGGCTGGTCCTACGTCAACCGCCGCTTGATTTCCGAGCGGGTGGAGTACGAAGAATCCGGCTGGTACGACGGCCAGGTGTGGGAGAAACCCCTGGCCTGGCGCCAGCAGGATCTGCTGGTGGCCCGCCACCAGGTGCGGCCCGTGCTGGTGCGGCTGCGGCAGGCCCTCAGCGTTGCTCTGGCGTTGCTCCTGGGCGGTGCTGGCCTCTGCCAGGCTCTGTGAACGCTCCATCCGCGGCCCCCTTCCATCCCCGATGACCCTGTCCTCCAGCTTCGGCAGTCCCCAGCGCCCCGGGGTTCCTCCCCTGGAGGTGCGCCTGCTGCGCAACGGCATCGCGGAGTCGCTCCATCGCGTCCATGCGGTGGTCTGCGACAAGCGCGGCCGGGTGCTGATGCGCGCCGGTGACCCCCAGCAGCTCAGCTTCGTGCGCTCGGCGCTGAAACCTTTCCAGGCCATGCTCTTCGTCAGCAGTGGCGCCGCCGATCAGACGGGCAGCGGCGACCGCGGACTGGCGATCGCCTGTGCCTCCCATGCCGGCACCGCCGCCCATGCGCGCGAGGCCTTCAAGCTGCTCTGGAGCGCCGACATTGAGGCCGAACAGCTGCAGTGCCCCACTCCGGTGGGGGCCGACAGCCCGCTGCAACACAACTGCTCCGGCAAGCACGCGGCTTTCCTCACCACCTGCCGGCGCCTGCACTGGCCGCTGGAGAGCTATCTGCACGTGGACCATCCCCTGCAGCAGCAGATGCTGCGCCGGGTGGGCGAGCTGCTGGGGCTGCCGGGGGCTGAGCTGGTCACCGCCCGCGACGACTGCGGCGCCCCCACCCTGCAACTGCCCCTGGCCCAGATGGCCCTGCTCTTCGCCCACCTCGGCTCCTCGGAGCATGCGGATCTGGAGCGGCTCAGCCGGGCGATGCTGGCCCACCCGGAGCTGGTGGCCGGCGAAGGTCGCTTCGACACCGAGCTGATGGCCCGGGGGCACGGCATGGTGATCAGCAAGGGCGGTGCCGAGGGCATCCAGTGCCTCAGCCGCGTGGGCGAGGGCCTGGGTCTGGCGATCAAGGTGGAGGACGGCGCCAGCCGTGCCAAGCACGCCGTGGCTCTGCACCTGCTCGAGCAGCTCGACTGGCTGACGCCGATCACCCTCGAAGACCTCAAGCGCCAGTTCCTGGTGCCCGGCGAGGGCCTGGAGCTGGCGGTGAGCGGTGAGCTGCGCTTCGACGCCGCCACCCCCTGAGGGCCGGGGTTTGCTGGCGGGCACCTCGGGCTGGTACTCTCCTTCTGGCGCCGCGGGGTAGAGCAGTCTGGTAGCTCGTCGGGCTCATAACCCGAAGGTCAGGAGTTCAAATCTCCTCCCCGCCACCACATCACGAAGCCCGGTCATCCCCAGATGGCCGGGCTTTTTGATGGCTGCACTGCCCATCCCCTCTGCTGAGCTCAAGGTTCAGCCTCCCCCTGAAGCCCTGGCCTTAGCGTCGTCCTCTGCTGCCGGCTGGGAAGCCCACGGATGTCCTCTGGCCTCGCCGCGTCCCCCCGCTTCGATCCCTCCCTCACCTACGACGCGGTGGTGGTGGGCTCAGGGGCCACGGGCGGGGTGGCGGCGATGGTGCTGGCGGAGGCGGGCCTGCGGGTGCTGGTGCTAGAGGCGGGTCCTGACCTGAGCCCGGCGCAGGCCTTCGGCCGGGAGCCAGGCAACAGCCTGCGGCGCCTGGCCAACCTCAGCAGTGGTCACCAGAGGCTGCAGAGCCAGCATCCGGGCTACTGGAAGGCCAACCCCGATCTCTACGTCGATGAGATCGAGAACCCCTACAGCACTCCCCAGCAGCGGCCCTTCCTCTGGAGCCGCGGCCGCCAGGTGGGTGGCAGGAGCCTCACCTGGGGCGGCATCACCCTTCGCCTCTCCGACTACGAGTTCAAGGCGGCCGAGCGGGATGGCCATGGTCTGCTCTGGCCGATCGCCGGCGAGGATCTGGCCCCCTACTACGACCGATTGGAGCGGCTGCTGGGGGTGCATGGCCAGCGCGATGGCCTGCCCCAGCTGCCGGATGGCCAATACCTGCCCCCTCTGCCGTTCACCCCCGCCGAGGAGCACCTGGGCGGCGCGGTCGCCCGGGAGCTGGGGCTGCCCCTGATCCACTCCCGCGGCTTCCGGCTGCAGCGGCGCACGGCCACCAGCCCCTGGCCCCGCTCCTGCTCCCAGGGCGGTGCCCTCGCCCGCGCCCTGGCCAGCGGCAAGGTCTGCCTGCGCAGCGATGCGGTGGTCAGCCATGTGGAGACCGGCGCCGGCGGCCTCGCCGAAGCTGTTGTCTTCCTCGATCGCCTCAGCGGCGTGCGCCAGCGCGCCCGCGCCCGGCTGGTGGTGCTCTGCGCCTCCACGCTGGAGAGCGTGCGCATCCTGCTGCACTCCGGTGAAGCGCATCAGAGCGGGGGCCTGGCCGACGGCTGCGGCTGCCTGGGGCGCTACCTGATGGATCACATCTCCAGCAGCCGTTTCTTCGCGCTGCCCGATCAGCCGCCGCCGGCTGAGGCGGCGGAGCTCTCCGGGGCTGGCAGCGCCTTCATTCCCAACACGGTGAACCTGGAGGGCGGCGCTGATCTGCCCTTTCTGCGGGGCTACGGCCTCTGGATGGGGGTGCAGCGCTTTGACCCACCGGGGCCGCTCAAGCGCCACCCCAGCGAGGCGGTGGGCTTTCTGATCGGCCACGGTGAGGTGCTGCCGCGGGCCGACAACCAGCTCACGCTCAGCTCCTCGCTCCGAGATGCATGGGGGCTGCCGGCCGCCCACATCGACTGCCACTGGGGGGAGAACGAGCTGCGCATGGTGGCCCACATGCAGGAGCGCATGGGGCAGGTGGTGGCCGCCGGCGGCGGCGAGATCCGCCCCCTCCAGGATCTGTTCGTCTTCCCCATGGCTGAACCCCTGATCTGCCGAGGCCTGGCCCTCGCCCCCACAGCGCCCCCCCCCGGCTACTACATCCACGAGCTGGGTGGTGCGCGCATGGCCTCACGCCCCCAGGACGGCGTGCTCGATCCCTGGAATCGCCACTGGCAGGCGCCCAATCTGCTGGTCACCGATGGGTCCTGCTGGCCCAGTGCCGGCTGGCAGAGCCCGACCCTGACCGAAATGGCGATCACCTGGCGGGCCTGTGAGCGGGCGGCGGCGGATCTGCGCCGCTCGGATGTGTGAGCGGCTGAACACCAGCGGTGGCAACTGGTGTCGATGACCACAACCCGGCTGGATCCCAGGCCGCACAATTTGTGGGCGACCTTTCAACGGGTCGGGCAAGGGAGATACGGCGGGAGCGGCAGCTTCCGCTTTTTTTTGCCCTAGTTGGAGCCGGCCTTCATGAACAGGCCATCGAGGTAGTGCTGGGTCACGCAGCGGTCGCTGCAGCCGTTCTGGAAGAGGAAGCCGGCCAGGGCGGAGGTGATCAGGCGGTACTGATCCCAGTGGGGGTGGCTGCGCATGAACTCGTGCATGCCGTTGAAGAGGTCTTCGGGGATCTCCGCTTCCAGGCTGATGTCAGCGCTGCCCCGGGGTTCTTGGCCGTCGTGACGCATGGGCATGGATCCTCTGAATTGACCCCAGGAAGCCACGGCGAGGGGGGTGGCGTCAAAGCGGCCTGGTGGCGGCGAATTCACCTGGCCCAAGGCTGAGACAGCCAGACCTTGAGCGCCCTGGACCCCCAGGAAGGAGACCTGGGGAGGTGGAGCAAAGGGCTGGCAGCGGACTGTCAAGTTGTGGGCCTGGGGAAGGGCGGAATCCCCAGGTCCAACGCCGTGGCGGCCCTTTCGAGCCTTCAACCTGTGGAAAAACCCCTCCTGTCCTGGGGAAAACCCCGTTGATCTGGGGAAATCGTTGATCCATCAGCAGGGCTTATGCCGGCCGTGTCTCCTGCGACTCGGCTGGGATCGAGACAGGTGAGCCAGTCGGGGCGAGGCTGCGCGGGCCGAGGGGATGGTCCGCCTGGGGGTAGGGCGCATGGGTGTGCGTGTGCTCCCCGGCCTGGCCATGCTCATGGGTGTGGTCGTGGCCATGGCCCACGGGGATCGGTACCCCGTCGGGCTGGCAGGCGCCAGTGCACTCCCGCTCGCAGAGGGTGCAGCTTTCCACGAGCCCTTCCACGTGGTGGTGGTGGCTGCGCTGGGGAGCCCCCACCTCGCTCTCGAAGCCCAGCACCTGATCCCGGTATTTGCACAGGGAGCAGTTCATCTGCGTGTCCCCCCGGATCACCTCCTCCACCCGCTCGCGGAAGGTGTCAAGCACCAGGGGATGGTCCCCCAGATAGCTGGCCGAGAGGAACTCGATCTCGGGATGGTCGTCGGCCACCCGCTGGCTGTGCTGCTGGATCCGGCTCACCAGCACCCCTGAGAAGAGGAAGTAGGGGAAGACGACGATGCGGCGGAAGCCCAGCTTGAGGGCGTGGCGCAGGCCCGGCTCCACCAGCGGGAAGGTGACCCCTGAATACAGGGTTTCCCCCCAGCCGAAGCCCATGCCTTCCACCAGCATCCGCGTCACCTTGCTGACGTTGGAGTTGGCATCGGGATCCGAGGAGCCACGGCCCACCACCACCAGCAGCGTGTCGTGCAGGGAAACCGCGTTGCCGGCCTGCTCCAGGCAGGCGCTGATGCGGGCGGCGGCGGCCTGGATCATCTTGCGATCGATCCCCAGCTCCCGGCCGTAGTCGATGCGCAGGCCGGTTTCGGCCGCGTAGGTGTTGAGCACCGAGGGGATGTCGTTCTTGGCATGACCGGCGGCAAAGAGCATTCCCGGCACCGCCAGCACGTGCTCCACCCCCTGGGCGCGCAGGTTGTCGAGGCCATCGCGCAGGATCGGGCGGGCGAATTCCAGGTAGCCGTAGTCGACGGGTACGCCCGGGAGGCGGCTGCGCAGCCCTTCGGCCAGCTGGGCGAACTCGCCCACAGCCAGGCGGTTGCGGCTGCCGTGGCCGCAGACCATGACGCCGAGTTTGCCGTGGGGGCCAAGGGCCGTGAGCGGTTGCACGAGAGAAGAAACCATGGGCCATCTTGCCTGGATCGACCCTATCGCTCTCCCCCGGGGCCCTCAGGTGCCCACAAGGGCAGCGCTAAACAAGCGGAGCCGCCAAGTTGTCAGCCTTGCGCAATCTATTGTTACATTGCTTCAAGTTCGCTTCACGAGTCATGACCACCAGCTCCCCCTCCGCCTCCTCCTCCGCCGCCCAGGGCCAGTCCTGGTACGAGAACGCCGCGGCCGCCCAGATCCACGAGGAGCAGCTGCGCCGCGTTGAGCTCCTCAACGGTCGCGCCGCCATGCTCGGTTTCGTGATCGGCGTGCTCACCGAAGCCCTCACCGGCCAGGGAATCCTCCAGCAGATAGGCTTGGGCACCCTCTTTTTCCAGGGCTGAATCCAGTTATGGGCCCCTGGCCCAGCCTCAGGCGCTGTAGGCCTTGCGCGCCGGGATCGGGTAGGGAATGCGGCGGTGACGCATGCGCCGCCACACCCTGACGAAGGCGCGAATCACCAGCTCCAGCTCGCCGAGGCTGATGCCGCTGTCGCGCAGCTGGCCGTCGAGGCGCCGGGCATCGATCAGGCGCCGCACCATGGCTGCGGCCTCCTGCTCCGAAGTGCCCGGCGGCAGCGAACGCAGGGCCGCTTCGCAGCCATCGGCCAGCATCAGGATTGCTGTTTCACGGCTCTGGGGGGTGGGGCCGCGGTAGCGAAAGGCCGACTCCGGGGTGGAGGGGTCGCGCTCACGGGCCTGGTGGAAGAAATACCCCATCCGCAGAGTGCCCTGGTGCTCGGGAATGAAGTCTTCGAGGGGGCGGGGCAGGCGGTACTTGCGGGCCAGCTTGAGGCCCTCATCCACATGGGCCTGCAGAACCCTGGCGCTGCCGAAGGGATCATTGAGCTCGTCGTGAGGATTGGGACCCTCGGACTGGTTCTCGATGAACCACTGGGGCGCGTGCAGTTTGCCTACATCGTGATAAAGCGAACCTGTCCGGATCAGATCCACGTCGGCGCCGATCGCCCGGGCGCCCTCCTCCGCCAGACCACAGATCATCAGCGTGTGTTCGAAGGTGCCCGGTGCTTCGGTGGACAGCCGGCGCAGGAGCGGCAGCTCCAGATCGGCCATCTCCAGCAGACGGGCGCGGGTCAGCAACCCGAAGAAGCTCTCCACCAACGGTCCCAGGAGCAGACCTCCCATCAGCAGCCCTCCCATCAGCAGGGCCTCGGCGGCCAGCTCGGTGCCGCTCGGAGGCACCCGGGTGCGCCCATGCCAGAGGGCCACGCTCTGCAGCACAAGCCACTGCAGCACCAGGGCGCCGATCGGCAGCACGATCGCCAGCTGCACCAGCTGGGCCCGGCTGCGCTGGCGTCCAGCCAGCACCGCCGCCGCCGCCGCCACCAGGGCCGCCACCAGCAGCCGCACTTCGCTGAAATCATCCAGCGGCTGGGGCCAGAGCAGGCTGGCCACCGCCAGCCAGCCCAGGCCCGCAGGCGTTCCCAGGGCCTGGGCCAACAGCAGCGTGGGGGGCACCAGCAACGCCAGCGGGCTGGCGGCGTTGCCCAGCCAGAGCTTGAGACCCTGCACCACTGCCAGCATCGCCAGCGCCAGCAGACCATGGCGGGGCTCCAGGCTGCAGCGCCAGCGCCGCATGATCAGCACCATCACCACGCAGCCCGCCAGGGCTTCGAGGAAATACCCCAGCCAGGCCCAGAGCAGGGGCCGGCGGTTCACCAGTCCGAAATAGTCGAGCACGTCGTAGGCCTGGGGGCTGATCGGTTCCCCCTGGCGGGCGATCAGATCCCCCTGCTTGACGACGATGCGGGGAATGCCTTGCTGGTTGAGCAGTTCCTCGATCAGCTGCTGGCTCATCAGCGGATCAGTGCGCAGGTTGGTGCGGCCCTGCAGGTTCGTCGCCAGCAGGCGGCCCCCCAGGCCCAGTCCCGGTTCCTCCATCGGTGCGAGCTGGAGGCGGGCGGCCTGCTCCAGCTGGCGCTTGGCCAGGTTGCCCACGATCCCCTGGCTGAGCATGCGCTGCTGGGCCTTGCGCAGGGCCAGCTTCCAGCCGTTGAGGTCTTTGGCGTCACGCCCCACCAGCCAGGCCTGCTCCAGGGGGCTGAGGTTGAGCGGTCCCACCCGGGACTGGTTGCTGCGCGACACCAGATCCAGCTCCTTGAGCTGACGTTCCAGCCGTTCCTGCAGCATCTGGTTGGCCTCCAGATCCACCACCTGCACATGGGTGCGGGTGCCCAGCTGGGAGCGTCGCTGCTCCAGTGCCTCCGTGTTGAGCACGGTGGCGTCCGCGGGAGCGCTGACGCTGATTGGGGCGGGGATGCCCGGGCGCAGGCTGGGCTCCACCAACCAGGGCCAGCTGGAGATGACGGCCACCAGCACGCTGGCCAGCAGAATCACCCCCCAGTCGAGTCGACCCCAGGAGCAGAGGGCCTGGCATGGGCGTTCCTGCCGCAGCAGCCGCCGCCACATGTTCTTGAGGCGACCTCGTCGCAGCACCATTGTCGTCGCTTGAGACCAAACGCTAGCGAGGGCGCCTGTGCACGCTCCCCTGCATGCTGGTGCCGACCGCGAGCATGAACTGATGGCCCTTCGCCTCGACGGCCGCCAACTGGCGGCGGAGCTGGAGAACCGCCTGCGCGCCGTGATCAGCGAGGGGCTGGGGAAGGCCGGCCGTCCCCCTGGCCTGGCGGTGCTGCGGGTGGGGGACGATCCCGCCAGCGGCGTCTATGTGGCCAACAAGGCCAAGGCCTGTGCCCGGGTGGGCCTCCACAGCTGCGTGCAGCATCTCCGGGCCGACTCCGCACCGGCGGAGCTGCTGGCCGTGATCACGGCGCTCAACCGGGATCCAGCGGTGGATGGGATCCTGCTGCAACTGCCCTTGCCCGCCGGGCTGGAGGAGGCTCCCCTGCTGGCGGCGATCGATCCGGCCAAGGACGCCGATGGCCTGCACACCCTCAACCTCGGTCGGCTGCTCAAGGGCGAGCCGGGGCCGCGCAGCTGCACGCCGGCCGGGGTGATGGCCCTGCTGGCCCGCCATGGCATCGAGGCCGCCGGCCGCCGGGCGGTGGTGGTGGGCCGCAGCATCCTGGTGGGCCAGCCGATGGCCCTGATGCTGCAGGCCGCCGATGCCACGGTGAGCGTGGCCCATTCCCGCACCCGCGAGCTGGCTGCCCTCACCCGCCAGGCGGAGATCCTGGTGGTGGCGGCCGGCCGGCCCCGCCTGCTGGGGGCCGAGCACGTGAGCCCTGGAGCGGTGGTGGTGGACGTGGGCATTCACCGCACGTCAGGCGGCCTCTGCGGTGATGTGCGCTTCGAGGAGGTGGAGCCCCTGGCCAGCGCCATCACGCCGGTGCCCGGTGGCGTGGGGCCGATGACGGTGACGATGCTGCTGGTGAACACCGTCGTGAGCTGGTGGCAGCGAACCGAGGCCGAGGCTGGAGGCCAGGGTTCGCTCGATCATCCATTGGCGGATCTGCTGCCCTGAGCCACCGCCGGACCGATGGCCTGAGAGAATCCCCGCCAGCACGCTGGTTCCCATGGCCGTGGCGGTGAGCACGGAATTTGATTTCGCCGCCTACCTGGAGTCGGCCCGGGGGCAGGTGGAGCTGGCCCTTGAGGCGTCCCTGGGTCCGGAGCGGCCCGAGTCGCTGCGCGAGGCGATGCGTTACTCGCTGCTGGCGGGCGGGAAGCGCCTGCGCCCGATCCTCTGCCTGGCGGCCTGTGAGCTGGCCGGCGGCGAGGTGGCCCTGGCCCTGCCCACGGCGGTGGCGTTGGAGATGATCCACACGATGTCGTTGATCCACGACGATCTCCCCGCCATGGACAACGACGACCTGCGCCGCGGTCGCCCCACCAACCACAAGGTCTACGGCGATGCCCAGGCGATCCTGGCCGGTGATGCCCTGTTGACCAGGGCCTTCGAGATGGTGGCCCTGCGCAGCCCCGGCGTGCCGGCGGAGCGCCTGCTGCAGGTGGTGGGTGAACTGTCCCTCGCCGCCGGAGCTCCGGGGCTGGTGGGCGGTCAGGTGGTTGACCTGGAATCGGAGGGCAAGGACGTGGATCTCGCCACCCTCGAGTACATCCACCTGCACAAGACCGGAGCCCTGCTGCAGGCCTGCGTGCTCACCGGCGCCATGATCGCCGGCGCTCCTGAACCCCTGCTGCAGGGCCTGCGCACCTATTCCCGAGGCATCGGCCTGGCCTTTCAGATCATCGACGACATCCTCGATGTGACTGCCAGCAGCGAAGTGCTGGGCAAGACCGCCGGCAAGGATCTCACCGCCGATAAGACCACCTATCCAAAGCTGCTGGGTCTGGAGGTCTCGAGGCAGCGGGCCGACGCCCTGGTGGCGGAGGCCAAGGCCGCCCTCCAGCCCTGGCAGGCCAGCGCCCAGCCCCTGTTGGCCCTGGCCGACTACATCACCAGTCGCGACCGATGATCGGCAGCTCTCTCTCCGATGGCCCCCTGATTCAGTTGCTCGACAACGGTGTGCTGGCCTGGGCTCTGATCGCCTGCGGCCTGGCCCAGCTGGGCAAGCTGCTAGTGGAGCTGGTGAAGCATGGCCGCTGGCGGCCGGCGGTGCTGTTCGAAACCGGTGGCATGCCCTCCAGCCACTCCGCCCTCGTCACCGGGGCCTGCGCCGGCATCGGCTGGCAGCTGGGCTTTGGCGATCCCCTCTTCGCCTTCGCCTGCACCATCGCCTTCATCGTGATGTACGACGCCAGCGGAGTACGCCGGGCGGCGGGCCTGCAGGCCGCTCGCCTCAACGCCCTGCCCGTTTCCCTGTGGACTCCCGAGTCTTCGGATCGCCTCAAAGAAAGCCTCGGCCACACCCGCGCTGAGGTGCTGGCCGGCAGCCTGCTGGGCCCGGCCATTGCCCTCACAGGGCTGGCGCTGGCTGGCTCACCACTGCAGATCGCCCAGGGGTGGGGTTGGCTGCCCCTGGCCTGAACGACAGCGCCCCCGCTGGCCGCCAGGAGCTCACCCCCTGCCAGGGCCGTGCCGTGGAGGCCTTCAGCCAGTGGCTGGCGCGTCCCGCCCCGGATGAACCCTTCGTGCTCAGTGGCTATGCCGGCACGGGCAAGACCTTCCTCTCGATGGTCTTTCTGGCCGCGGCCGAAGCCAGGGGCCTCTGCTGGACGGCGGTGGCGCCCACCCACAAGGCCGTCGGGGTGCTGCGGGGCTATCTGGAGCTGGCGGGTCTGCGGCCCACCTGGCACCCCTCCACCCTGCACCGGCTGTTGCGGCTGAAGCTGCGCCGTCAGGGGGGGCGCGAGGTCTGCGAGGAGACCGACCAGACCGCCCTGGCCCTGGAGCACCTCGGGCTGGTGCTGATCGATGAGGCCTCGATGGTGGATGGCAGCCTGCTGCGCTTCAGCCTGCAGGGGGCCCACCCCTACGGCACCCGACTGGTGTTCGTGGGCGATCCCGCCCAGTTGCCACCGGTGGGGGAAGCCAGCAGTCCGGTGTTCGCGCTGCAGCGGGCCTGTGGCGTTGAACTCACAGAGGTGGTGCGCCACCAGGGCCCGGTGCTGCGGCTGGCCACTGCTCTGCGCGAGGAACAACTTCCCTGCCGTCTGCCGCCGGTGGGGCCCCAGCGACAGACGGCCCAGGGGGATGTGGCCGTGCTGGACCGTGACGCCTGGCTGGCGGCGGCCCAGGCGGCCCTGCGCCGGGCCGCCGCCAGCGACGACCCCGACCAGGCACGCATCCTCTGCTACACCAACCGCTCCCTGGAGCGACTGGTGCCCCTGGCCCGCCGTGCCATCCACGGCGCCATGGCCGATCAACTGCCGGTGCTGCCCGGCGAGGTGCTGCTCAGCCGCATGGCGGTGATGGCGCCCGCTTGCCGCCAGGGGGCCGAGGGCGGCGAGGAGCCCTACATGGTGCTGGCCTCGAACCGGGAGCTGTTGGTGCGGGATGTGACCCCGGAGCGCTGCGATCTGGCCGAATTTGGCGTGGCGGAGGCGCCTGTGATCGACACCCAGCTGGTGGAGGTGGCCTTCGGCGAGACCCCCCTAAGCCTGCGGCTGCTGCCGCCGGTGGGCACCGCCGCGCGGCAGCAGCTGGAGGCGGTGCTGGCGTCATTGCGCAGCCAGGCCCGGGAGGCGGGCCAGGACAAGGGCCGCTCCCTCTGGCGCCGCTACTTCCTGGTGCGTGATGCCTTCGCGTCCCTGGGCCCGGCCGCGGTGCTCACCGTGCATCGCTCCCAGGGGAGCGGCTTCGGGGAGGTGTTCATCGCTGCCGATGTCTTCTGGCCTTCCGACCTGCGTCTGCGCCGCCAGCTGGTCTATGTGGCCGTGACCAGGGCCCGGCGCGGGGTGTGGCTGGCCGGCGGGCCCGGCGACGCGACGGATCGCCGCCGCTGGCAGGAGGCCCTGGCCGAGGAGCCAGCGGCCACCTAGGCCAGCTGCAAACCCTCGATGCCCTGCCAGGCCAGATAGGCGGCCAGGGCCAGGCTGATGGTGCCCATCACCAGCTCGCCATTGGCGTAGAGGCTCTGCTTGCCCCGCTGCAGCAGCGGCAGCATCAGCTCGCGGCCCAGGGCCATTCCCAGCACGGGCAGCAGCAGCAGCAGGCTGGCCGCCAGGGTGAAGAAGCCGGCCAGCAGCACCTCCTGACCGCGGCCCAGGCCTGCAGCCAGCAGCGCCGAAGCGCCCTTGGCCAGCAGCACCAGGTCGTCGGGGCTGATCAGCTCGATCGCCACACTCACGCCGATCAGCAGGGGCAGGGGCAGGGCGCAGAAGCGATCCAGCTGGCGAATCCAGCCGGCGGGTTCCTCGCCTCCTGCCTTGGTGGGCAGCAGATCCCTGATCCCCAGGGCCAGCAGAGCCCCGGCGCCAATGAGATCCAGGCCGGTGCGGTGGTCGCTGCCCTGCTCCATGCTCAGCAGCAGACCGTGGCCCAGGGTGAGCAGCAGGGCGATCATCGTGGCGATGGTCAGGATCCAGCTCAGCAGGAACAGCCCGCCCCGACGCAGGGGATCGGGCCCCAGCAGCAGCAGCAGCAGCAGGCCGATGTGGATCGGGCTGAGGCTGATGCCGCTGCCATAGGCGAACAGCTCAGCCCAGAGCGTGGCATCGGTCATGGGGCGGGGGCACTGCAGGGAACGTTCCAATGCAGGATGACGGGTTGCTCCCGCTGCGGCAGCAGACACTCCCTCCAGGGCTGGCTGGGGACTCGGACCTCAGTGGCGCACTTCAAACCAGTCTTGACCGGCCAGCGGGATCACGCTCTCGTTGACGCTGCTCACCTGGGCGGCGGCTGGGCCGGATTCACACCAGATCCTGAGCTGCTCGAGTTTCTGGCTGCAACCTTCCACCTCCAGTTCCACCCGGCCGTCGGGGCGGTTCCGCACCCAGCCCCCCAGACCGAGGGCCTGGGCCCTCTGACAGCAGGCCTGGCGGTAGCCCACCCCCTGAACACGGCCACTGACGATCAGGCGCCAACGCTCCACCCAGGCGCTGCCCCCACGCTGTCCCCGGCCGCCGGCGCCTGGGGCAAGGGAGTCGCCCGCGCGGCCGCGTCGCTCAGCCGCCGGCAGATCGCCGAACATCCAGCCCAGTGGAGATGAAGCCAGCTGGCGTGAAGCGTTGGTGTCGTCCATCCTTCCAGCCGCGGTGCCCAACCCCAACCTTCAAGCTGCCACAGCCGCTCGCCGCCGTCCACAACGGCGTCGATCAGGTCCCAGCGATGGAACTCATGGCCGCCCAGCGGCTCCCCCAGGCGGGTCACCAGACCATCGCCCAGGGGGGTGGCCTGGCGGTAGCCCAGTTGCAGGGCGCCCCGCCGGGCGCTGAACGGCAGCAGGCCGGCCATGGCATGGGGCTCACCCTGGGGGTCCTCCAGCTGCTGGCCCAGCAGCAGCAGGCCGCCGCACTCGGCATAGATGGGCAGGCCGGAGGCGGCGGCGCGCCTGAGCTCCCCCTGGCTGCGCTGGCTAGCGGCCAGCTCGGCGGCGTGCAGCTCCGGGTAGCCCCCCGGCAGGATCACCCCGCGGCAGCCCCGGGGCAGGGGCTGATCCGCCAGGGGCTGCCAGGGAACGGGGGTCACCCCCAGGGCCGTGAGCAGCTCCGTGGCTTCCGGGTAGCGGAAGTGGAAGGCGGCGTCGCTGGCGATCGCCACCGGCAGTTCGCCGCAGCTGGCCTTCTCCAGGTCTGAGGGGGCCCCTGCGGAGCGCTCCAGGCACCAGCGGATGGGATCGCGGGCGCTGCCCGAGCTGATGCTCAGGGGTGGCGGCGGCGCCAGCAGGGGCAGCAGCCGCTCCAGGTCCAGGTGACGCTCCGCCAGGGTGGCCCACTCCCCGCTTCTGGACTGGAAATCCTGCAGTTCATCGGGAGGCAGCAGCCCCAGGTGGCGGGAGGGCAGGCTCAGGTCGGGGTGGCGGGGCAGGGCCCCCAGCAGGGGCATGGCGATCGAGGCGAGGGCCTCGCTCAGCAAGGCCCGGTGGCGTTCGGTGCTCACTCCGTTGAGCACCACTCCGGCCAGGTCCAGCTCCGGCTGGTGATCACGGAAGCCCCGCACCAGGGCCGCCAGGGAGCCCGCCTGTCGGCTGGCTTCCACCACCATCACCACCGGCAGCCCCAGCAGGCTGGCCACCTCGGCGGAGCTGCCCTCGGCGCTGGGTCCGCGGCCATCAAAGAGACCCATCACCCCCTCCACCAGGCAGTGGTCGGCCTGGTGGCCCCACCAGTGGAAGGCCCTCTTCAGCCACTCCTCGCCGCAGAGCAGGCGGTCGAGGTTGCGGCAGGGACGGCCGCTCACCCGCCCCAGCAGCTGTGGATCGAGGTAATCCGGACCCACCTTGAAGACCTGAACGCTGGCCTCGCCGCGTCGCAGCAGGGCGCTGAGGGAGAGGCTCAGAAGCGTCTTGCCGCTGCCGCTGCAGGGGGCGGCGATCAGGCAGGCCATGGCATCGAGGCCCCAGGCCGTCAGGCGTTGGGCAGCAGTTTGGCAGCCAGGGGCGCGGCGGTGGCCAGCAGGGGATTGGTGGAATCGTGACCGCCGCCCAGCAGCCGGGCCATCTCCCATTCATCGGTGGCGTGGCCCATGGGCACCACCTCTTCGGCCAGCTCCATGCGGGCCATGCCGCCGGCCTCCAGGCGCATGCAACCGCCCGATTCCGAGCAGAGGATCACGCAGAGGGCCTGGCGGCCGGGCGGTTCGCAGATCAGGCGCAGCCCGACGACGCTGCCCGGATGGCTGCTGGGCACTCCCACGGGCACTGGGGTGAGATGGAACTGGACGGTGACCCCATCAGTGCGTTCGAATTCGGCGCGGATCTCATCGCCCGGTGCCGCATGGCTCTCCACCCAATGCCAGCCGAGGCGGTCCGCCAGCCAGGCGGCCAGCAGCAACCCCTGCACCGGATGGGTGCCTTCCACGTCGATGTCGAGCTGCACCACATGGTTGAGGGCATCGCGGCGGCTGGGGGGATCGAAGACCATGGCCAGCGATTCCCGCCAGGCCCGCTGCCGGAGCCAGTTGAGGTCGTTCACCGGCACACCGCTGGCCACGCGGCTCTCCAGCAGGTCAAGGCAACGGCGCGGGGTGCCCATGGCCGTGTCGATCACCAGGCGGCGGCCCGGTTCACCGAGGGCCTCCAGCAGTTCCGGTGCCTCATCGAGCGAACCGTTCCACCACACCCAGCAGGGCAGATCATCGGGAACAAGCGGCTGCAGCAACTGCAGACCCTGCTGCAGCGCGCCGAAATCACCACGCAGCACCACCACATCGCCGCAGGCCGCGGCCGTGCCCTCTCCGGGAAGGGGGCAGTAGGCCGCCACCAGTGTCTCCAGGGGCTGGCCGTGGTTGAGGGTGGGAGCCAGCGTGATCAGCCGCCGGGGCTGGAAGGCGCTGATCGCCGCGTCGATGTGCTGGCCGCGGAGATCCTCGATCGGATGGTTGCCGCTCTGCTGACCCAGGGCCCAGGCCAGCTTGGGCGAGAGCGGGGAGATGCTGAGCGGCAGATCACAGGCGGGCACCGCCTCGCGCGCGGCCTCCAGCAATTCTCTGCGCACCACACCGGTGACAGGGCCATCCAGTCGACCGGTGCGCACCAGATGCTGCTCCACCCAGGCTGGTTGCCACACCAGCAGGGTGAAGGTGGAAGCCCCGCTGGAGGACTCCAGGTCGTGGCTCCAGAGCTTGTCGAGGTAGTCGGTGAGTTCCGGTGGAGGAAGGGCCACGGGAGCCTGAAGCGTGAGCTGGGGGGACATGGGCTTGGCTTGTCAGGGGAAGGGTGCTTGCGGTTCTGCTCGCTTCAGGGGCGACGCCACATCAGGCCATCGCGGCCCAGCATGCTGTCGGAGGCGGCTGGCCCCCAGGTGCGGGCTTCGTAGGGGTGGACGGGCAGCTGCCAGGGGCTGTCCTCGATCAGCTCCAGCAGGGGGGTGTACATCCGCCAGGCGGCTTCCACCTCGTCGCCGCGGGTGAACAGGGTGGGATCCCCCAGCATGGCGTCAGCCAGCAGGCGAACGTAGCCTTCATCAGAGGGTTCACCGAAGGACTCGTCGTAGGAGAAGTGCATGTCCACCGGACGGCTGCGCATGCCGGAACCGGGGGATTTCACTTCGAAGCGGAAACCGGCCCCCTCATCAGGTTGGATGCGCAGGATCAGCTGGTTGGCGGTGGGGCTACCACCGGCGGCGTCGAAGAGGTGCACCGGCGCCTCGCGGAAGGTGAGCACCACCTCACTCATGCGCTTGGGCAGGCGCTTGCCGGTGCGCAGGTAGAAGGGCACCCCCTGCCAGCGCCAGTTGTCGATGAACAGCTTCATCGCCACATAGGTTTCCGTGGTGCTGTTGGGGTTCACCCCCGGTTCCTGGCGGTAGCCGGCTAGGGGGCGGGCCGCGTTGCCACCGGGGCTGTACTGGCCGCGGACGCAGCAGTTCCAGGGCTCAAGCTCATCGGCCAGCCGCGCTGACTGCAGCACCTTGGCCTTCTCGTTGCGAATCGCCTCTGGATCGAAGCGTCCCGGGGCTTCCATCGTGGTGAGCGCCAGCATCTGGGTCAGGTGGTTCTGCACCATGTCCCGCAGGGCGCCGGAGCTTTCGTAGTAGCCCGCCCGCTCCTCCACACCCACGGTTTCCGCGGCGGTGATCTCGACGCTGGCGATGTAGTTCCGATTCCAGATCGGCTCGAAGATCGTGTTGGCGAAGCGCAGCACGAGGATGTTCTGGACCGTTTCCTTGCCGAGGTAGTGGTCGATGCGGAAGACCTGGCTCTCCTTGGCGCTGGCCTGCACGATCCGGTTGAGCTCCTGGGCACTGCCGTAGTCGCGGCCGAAGGGCTTCTCGATCACCACCCGGCTGCGCTCGGGATCGCTGAGCAGCCCGGCGGCGGCCAGGGCGCTGCAACCACTGCCATAGAACGTCGGTGAGACCGAGAGGTAGAAGGTGCGGTTGCTGCGGGTGGCGCGCTGGCGGTCGATCACCTCCAGCCGCTGGGCCAGCCGCACCAAGTGCTCGGGCTGCTGCAGATCCACCGGCTCATAGAAGAGGCCGGCGGCGAACTGGTCCCAGGCCCCGCGGTGCTCGCTCACCAGGTCGCCGAGGGCTTCGGCCATATGGCCGCGGAAGTCTTCGTCGCTCCAGGGGCGCCGGGCGCAGCCCAGCACGGCGAACTCGGTGGGCAGCCGCCGCTGGCGGAACAGCTCGAACAGAGCCGGCACCAGCTTGCGGTGGGTGAGATCGCCGCTGGCCCCGAAAATCACCAGGCACTGGGGCGACACCACACGCTCCTGGCGCAGCCCGACCCTCAGTGGATTGGTGAGCGTGACGGTCATGGAGATGCGGCTGATGACAGTGGTCTACCCACGAAAGCGGGGAACACCCAGCAAAGGGCATGGGCGGTTCCCCTCTGTGCTGATTTCGGCAAAAAAAGCCCGCCTTGAAGGCGGGCTGGAGCTGGATCGAATTCGACTGAGCCAGGTGTGCCTGTCGGACTCAGAGGATCGAGATCAATAGGTTTCCACGTGCCAGCGATCGGCCTTCTTGAGCTGGGGGCGAAGTTCCGACCAGTTGAGTCCCTTGGCTTCAGCAGCCTTGGTCATGGCCTCATCAATGCCAGGCTCCATCCCCCGCAGTCCGCACATGTAAACGTGCGTCTTGGGATCTTCGATCATGGTGAAGATCTCTTCGCCATGCTCAGCCACACGGTCCTGGATGTACATCCGGCCACCGCTGGGATTCTGCTGCTCACGACTGATCGCCTTAGTGTAGCGGAAGTTGTCTGGGAATTCGGACTGATAGGCCTGAAGATCCTCTTCGTAGAGCAGGTTCGGGGTGGTGGGCACGCCCATGATCAGCCAGGCCTTCCCCCGGAACTGATAGTCAGGATTCTTGGCCCGCTCGCCGGCGTCGAACATGCGCCGCAGGTAGGCCCGCATTGGCGCGATGCCGGTGCCGGTGGCCAGCATGATCACGTTGGCGTCTTCGTCGGCGGGTAGCAGCATTTCCTTGCCCACCGGGCCGGTGATCTTCACCTTGGCGCCCGGTTCGATGTCGCAGAGAAAGCTGGAGCAGACGCCATAGATGGTCTCCCCGTCCTTTTCGTACTGCAGTTGGCGGACGCAGAGGGAAACGGTCTTGGCTTCGAGGTTGTCGCCGTGGCGGGTGCTGGCGATCGAATAAAGACGCAGCTTGTTCGGTTTGCCGTTGCTGTCGACGCCATCGGGAATGATGCCGATGCTCTGGCCCTCCACGTAGTGAAGGTTGCCCTCAGAGAGATCGAAAGTGATGTGATTGACCCGGCCGATCGCGCCTTCGGCCAGCAGGGAATAGTTTCCGAGCACGGTGCCCACGTAGGGATCCTTCGGCTTGTAGAGATTGACGGGAGGAGCTTCGTGTTTGACGGGGGTGGTCACGGGAGCGGGGGCGTCGTTGGCAGCGGTCGGGGAGGGCGCGGGAGTGGAAGAGGCTGAGGCCTGATCAGCCGGGGTGACCGAGAGCAGACGCCCACCCTGTTGATTGATCATGCGCAGGGTGGTCTGCATCTGAGACAGAGGGATGCTGAAGCAGCGCTCGGCCGTGCGCGTACCAGCTGCTTTGAGGCCCTGCACCACGAGGGTGAACATGCGGGCATCGGACTGACGAAGCGCTGCGGTCGAGATGCGCATGAACCCTCAAACTCCGGAAAACCGGCTTGATCATAGGCATCGCCTACGGTCAGCACTCCCTTGACCGTGGGCCTTTCCGCACTGACAACCGTCTGATGCGGTTAGGTTTGGGCTGGTCCGGTTGCACCGGCTTGCTTCGAATCCGACGTTCCCCCTCACTTGGCGCAACTTTCGGTTCTGACAACCCCCTCCTTCCAGAGCCTGCTCAGCAGCCAGGACACCTGTTCACTGGACACGATCCAGCAGGACATGGAGCGTTTGCCCCAGGGCGCGCGCCGTCTGGCGGTTCAGTTGCGCCTTGAGCTTCCACCCCAGCAGATCTGGGCGGTGCTCACCGACTACGAAAACCTCAGCCGCTTCATTCCCAACCTCTCCACCTCGCGCCTGCTCTGGCGCCGGGGCAACACCGTGGGGCTGGAGCAGGTGGGCTGCCAGCAGTTCTGCGGCCTGCGCTTCAGTGCCCGCGTCGAGCTGGAGCTGCGTGAGCACCACGACGATGGCCTGCTCAGCTTCTCCATGCGCCAGGGCGATTTCCGTCGTTTTGAGGGGGCCTGGCAGGTGAGCGGCGAACCCAGCGGATCACGACTCCTCTACGAACTCACAGTCCAGGGCCGCCAGGGCATGCCGATCGGGCTGATTGAGCAGCGCCTGCGCGAAGACCTGGCCGCCAACCTGCGCGCCGTGCAACAGGAAGCGTTGCGCCGCTCGCGGCAGGCCTGAGCAGAATCAAGCAGTCTGTGCTGATTCTGAGCTAACGATTGCTCGCTCCGCGATCTGATCTTGCGAAGCTTTCTAGCTGTTGATCGTGATACCCCCAAGGGGATTCGAACCCCTGTCGCCTCCGTGAAAGGGAGGTGTCCTAGGCCTCTAGACGATGGGGGCGAGGCCACGGAGCGAGGGCGTTTTCAGGCGCCGTTTCCGATGACCGGACGCTACGGGTCGGAGTGTCCCTTCGTCAAGGAGAGGCCTGGCTGGGGGAGTTCTGTCCCGACCACACCGGCACGGTGAAGTGGAAGCAGGCCCCTTCACCGGGCTCGGAGGCCACCCAGATGCGCCCGCCATGGACTTCCACGATGCGGCGACAGACAGAGAGTCCCACTCCGAAGCCCGATGTGGTTCCCGAGGTCTGGGGAAGCCGCACCCGCTCCAGGAAGATCCGCTCCTGCTCACCCCGGGGAATCCCCGGCCCTGTATCGCAGACACTGACCTGCACCCATTGGCTGGTGCGGTGCAGCAGCGAGAGGGTCACCTCGCCTTCGTCCGGTGTGTACTTCAGCGCGTTCTCCAGCAGGTTGAGCAGCACCTGGTGCATGCGCCGCTGATCGGCGAACACATCCGGCAGGTCGGCGGGGATGTCGGTCATCAGGCGCAGCCTGCGGCCCACCCACAGCTTCTCCAGCTCCAGGATGGCCTCGGCGGCCACCGGCGCCAGGTCAAGCCGCTGGGGGTTGAATAGGGCCTCCCAGCGGGTGGTGCCCACCTCCAGCAGATCCTTGGAGAGGTGCTCGATGTCATCGAGGCGGCGGTCGAGCACATCCCGGCAGCGGGTGTTGTTGATGTGCCCGAGCTGCAGGCTCTGCAGGGCCAGCTTGGCGGCCGTAAGGGGTGTGCGCAGCTCATGGGCCACCATGCGCAGCAGCCTCTCCTGCACCCGCAGGCGCTCGATCAGGGTTTCGTTCTCCTGCCGCAACACCAGCACCTGATCCTCCAGCTGCAGCTCCCGCTGGGAGCGGCTGCCATCCATCTCGGCGGGTCGCAGGCTCATGCCCAGATCGCTGACCACCTCCAGCTGCTGCCAGCGGGGCAGCCAGCCCTTCAACTGATCCAGCACCGCGTTGCCCGCCAGCACCTGACGAGGGGGTGGCTCCAGTTTCACCAGGGCCGGGGTGGCCACCAGCCGGTGCAGCTCCAGCAACTCCGGGCGGAGGGCGGGATCGGCCACCTCCAGGGCCACCTCGAAGCCGCAGTCGCAGGTTTCGAGGTACTGCAGCACCCCGCCCAGATCAGCGGAAGCCAGATGGTGCGGGGCTGCCACCAGCAACAGTTTCAGCTGCCGGCGCCTGGCCGGGGGAGTGGCCTTGCTGTTGCCGGGGTCGGCTTTCCCCGCTTCAGGCACCGGGATGGCAAGCGAAATCGTGGTGCTCACCTTATGGCGCCTAACGCTGGGCCGGGAGCTGGCTATGACAAGGCTGTTGCCTGACCTTCCGCAGATCCCCCTCCCCATGACTCCATCCACCGAGCGGGTGCCGCTGGACCCGTCCGGGCCTTCGCGGCGGAACCCCCAGGGAAGCCGCATCCAGCTGGACAGCAACCTGCGCCGCTGGTTCGCGCGCAACCTCGGCCTCTGGCGCTCCCGCCGCCTCTATTTCTTCCACGGCGAAGAGGAGGCCCTGCGCCTCGATCTGCTGCTGCGGATCGAAACCTACGAGCAGCCGGTGGAAGGGGAGGCGGCCTACCGCTTCAGCTGGACGCCAGAGCGGGATTACGGCTTCTATGAGCGCAAACCCCAGTACAAGAGCGAGGGCAGCCTCGACGCCTATCTCTGCGGCCACCAGTTGCGACGCAGCCAGGGGTACCTCGTGGAGCAGCCGATGCGCTCCCAGATTCGCCAGGTGGATGAGCACCAGATGATCTTCGAGTCGCAGCATCAGAACTTGGACATTCAGCAGCACGTCCGCCTGATCGATCAGGACCGCATCCGGGCCTGCTCGATCTTCTCCTGGCGCGACGGCGAACTCGACATCAGCGAGAACCACCATGAGATCCGGCTGGAGGGTCCTGGAGTTCCCCTGCCTGCGGATTGAAGTTCGTGCCGCGGTGCAGCAGCATGGGGCCTGATGAAACCGCTCTCCTTGCGCCTCACGCACCGCCTCCGCCGGTTCCTGCTGCTGGCTGCCCTGATCATTCCCGCCGTTGCCGGAGCCAGTTCTGCCCAGGCGGCCCCCGCCAGCGAGAGCGAGATGTCGCTCTACACCAGGATTGCCGCTGTCAATGTCTGCATCTCCCGGGGCGCCGGGGTCGAGTTTGACAAGGCCGCGAACATCGCCGGTGAAACGATCGCCCAGCTGATCAAGGGTCAGCACGACGGTCAGATCAAGCAGGTGGGCGCCAAGGCCCTCACCATTGAAGAATTGCGGCGCGGTTCGGTGAACTCCGCTGTGATCGGTGCCGTTGAGCTCTGCCCCAAGGAGGTGCCCGCCGATGTGGTCAAGAAAGTGAACGACGCCCTCAAACAGCAGGGCGGCAAGTAAAGCCGCACCCTGCGGCCCTGCGGCGGAAGCATCCGGACACAGTCGGCCCCATCCCCAGTTGCAGTTCAGTCGGGCCTGGTGGCTTTGCTGATGGCATCCCCTCGGGGCTGTCCTCCAGCTTGATCACCATGACTGTTTCCATGCGCCGGCTCCCCCTGCTGCTCGCTGCCGGGGTCTGCGGCCTCGCCTCGCTGACGCCCGCCCTGCTGCTGCCCTCAGCCGCCTCCGCCCAGGAGTACTCCCGGGGGTACCAGGGCGTTCAGCGCTACCAGGGATACCGGCTGCCCACTGATCGTTACCCGGTGTCCCGCAACCCCGGCTATGCCGTGACTCCGGTCCGCAACTGGCCGCCTGCTCCCTACCAGGACTACGACAGCCGGGACTACACCAGCCAGCTTCCCAACGGCAGCACCCCTTACAGACAGCCGGTGCCCACCACCTGGGAGGAAGCCCAGGCCCTGCAGCAGCGCTGCTCGATCGGCCGGCTGGTGGGCGGAGTGCTCGGCGGTGGCCTCGGTTATGCCGCCTCCCGCGATGACGGCCGCACCTGGGCCGTGCCCCTGGGGGCCCTGCTGGGGTCCCAGGTGGGCTGCAACGCCGGCCAGGGCCGGGGGCCACTGCCCTGGTGAGCGGGGCGCCAGGATCAGGGGGTCTTCTCCCCCTCGCCTGATGAGCGTCGTGCGGCTGGCCGACTATCGGCCCTACCCCTACCGGCTTGAGCGCACCGACCTGACGGTGCGCCTTCTCGGCGAGGAGGCCTTGGTGGAGTCGACCCTGCAGCTGGTGCCCCTTGGCGCAGGGGCCGGCGGCAGCGAGCCGCTGCTGCTGCGCGGCGAGGGTCTGGAGTTGCTCTCCCTCAGCCTTGATGGCCGGCCGCTGGCCCTTGATCAGATCAGGCGCGATGGCGACGCCTACATCCTCACGGACACTCCCTCGCAGCCGTTTCTTCTCACCAGCGCAGTGCGCCTGCAGCCCCGCGCCAACACCAGCCTGGAGGGGCTCTATGCCAGTGGCGGCATGGTGACCACCCAGTGCGAAGCGGAGGGGTTTCGTCGCATCACCCTCCATCCCGATCGCCCCGATGTGCTCAGCCTGTTCCGGGTGCGCATCGAGGCCGAGCGCGTGGCCTTCCCCGTGCTGCTCTCCAACGGCAACTGCATCGAGCAGGGTCCCCTGCCGGCAGGGGCCGGCGAGGAGGAGCGCCACTACGTGGTCTGGGACGATCCCTTCCCCAAGCCCTCCTATCTGTTCGCCCTGGTGGCGGGGGTGCTGGAGGAGGTGCGCGACAGCTTCACCACCGCCAGTGGCCGCACGGTGCAGCTGCGCCTGCATGTGGAGCCCGGCGATGCGCCCTACACGGCCCATGCCATGCGCTCGCTGCAGCGCTCGATGGCCTGGGATGAGAGCATCTATGGGCTGGAATACGACCTCGATGAGTACAACATCGTGGCCGTGCGCCATTTCAACATGGGCGCGATGGAGAACAAGAGTCTCAATATCTTCAACTCCAAGCTGGTGCTCGCCGATGCCGAAACGGCCACCGATGGCGAACTGGAGCAGATCGAGAGCGTGATCGCCCATGAGTATTTCCATAACTGGACGGGCAACCGCATCACCTGCCGCGACTGGTTCCAGCTCTCCCTCAAGGAGGGACTCACCGTCTTCAGGGATCAGTGTTTCACGGCTGATCTGCATGCGCCGGCGCTGAAGCGGATTGAGGATGTGGCGATGCTGCGCAACACCCAATTCCGCGAAGATGCCGGCCCTACTGCCCACCCCGTGCAGCCGGATCACTACCAGGCGATCGACAACTTCTACACCACCACCATCTATGAAAAGGGCGCGGAGGTGATCCGCATGCTCCACACCCTGCTGGGCCCGGACACCTTCATGCGTGGCATGGCCACCTACGTGCAGCGCCACGACGGCACGGCCGCCACCTGCGACGACTTCGTTGCGGCCATGCAGGATGCCGCCGCCGCGGCTGGTGTTGCCGGCACGAGTGAGTTGAGCGCGTTCAGCTTCGAGCAGTTCCGCCGCTGGTACCACCAGGCGGGCACGCCGCGGCTGGAACTGGAGCGCCACTGGGATGAGGATCAGGGCCGCCTGTCCCTGACCATCCGCCAGCACACTCCGCCCACCCCGGGTCAGAGCGAGAAGCTGCCGCTGGTGATCCCCCTGGCCCTTGGGGCTGTGGATCAGGCCGGAGAGCCCCTGCTGCTGCAACGCTCCGGCGAAACCACAGCCAGCGCCGAGGCTGCCAGCCTGGGGCATGCTTGGGGACCGCTGACGCGGCTGCTGGTGATCGATCAGGCCGAGCAGACCGTGGTTTTCGAGGGTTTTGAGCCCCACAGCCACCCGCCGGCCCTGTCGTTGCTGCGCCGCTTCTCCGCTCCGGTGCAGCTGGAGTTCCAGCGCCCGATCACTGAGCTGCTGCATCTACTCAGCAGCGATGGCGAGCCGCTGGCCCGCTGGGATGCCGGCCAGGACCTGTTGCGCCAGGTGTTGCTGCAGCGGGCAGCGGGAGGCCCCGATGAGGCCCTCGAAGACGGGCTGGTGGCCGCCTTCGGGCGGATCTTGGTGGAGGGCACCCTCAGCGACGGCAACCGCTGCGCCCTGCTCTCGATGCCGGGGCTGGCCGAACTGGAAGCGGCCAGCGAACAGCCGGATCCACCGGCGCTCTATGGGGCGATCAGGGCGCTGCAGACCCGTTTCGGCCAGGCCCTGGCCGGACCCCTGGCCGACTGCCTCGAGCGTTGCCGGCCCCAGTGGGGACTGCCTTGGCCTGAGGGCGTGGGCGACCGACAGCTCACAGGACTGGTCTGGGCCTGGCGGGCGGCTGCAGGCGACAGGGCGGTGATGGCCGACGCCGCCGACGCTGTGGAGGGTCCCTTCATGACCCTGGCGCGGGCCGGATTGCGGGCCCTGCAGCCCCTGGCCAGCAGCGAGCGGGAGCGGGCGATGGCGGCGTTCTACGGACGCTGGCAGCAGAAGCCGGTGATTCTCGATGCCTGGTTCAGCCTGGAGGCCTCCGCCCCCTTCGCCGATGGGCTGCAGCGGGTGGAGGCGCTGCTGGCCCATCCCTGCTACGACCCGGCAGCCCCCAACTCGGTGCGGGCCGTGCTGGGGGGCCTGGTGGCCAACACCCCGGTGTTCCATGCCGCCGATGGCAGCGGCTACCGCTTCCTGGCCGAGCAGATCGCCCAGCTCGATCAGCGCAACCCGATCACCGCCTCACGCCTGGCCAAGGTGTTCAGCCGCTGGCAGAGCTATGCCCCCCAGCGGGGTGAGCGGATGCGGGAGGCGATGGAGCAGCTGGCGGGCGCCGGCCTTTCGGCCAACACCCAGGAGGTGCTGGGTCAGAGCCTGGGGCGGGAGCTGCGGGGGTAGGGATCCGGGTAGAGGGCCCCGTGCAGTCGCTGGAAGGAGGAGCGTCGAGCCCCTGCTCCCTCGGGGCCTGCGTAGGTGCCCCAGAGCCCCTCCCAATAGAAATAAATCACTCCCAGACCGCGCTTGGCCACCTGCTCCACCTTCTTCTCCAGCACCGGTGAAGAGGTGGTGCGACCACCGAAGCCCGCCAGCACACCGATCTGCACAGGCATGCCCCAACGCCTGGCCTTCACCAGGGCCGACTGGTCGAGGTCCTTGGTGAACCCGGCCACGGAATAGGCGTAGTTCTGCACCACCAGCTCATCCACCAGCTGCCCCAGGGCCCAGATCTCCCAGTCCTGCAGCCAGTGGTTGTAGGCGAAACGGAACGGCCCGGGGGAGTGGCTGATCACCGCGCCGCTGCGTTCCTTCTGCATCGTGGCTCGCAGCTCCCGCAGAAGCCCGGTGAGCTTCTGGCGCCGCCAGGTCATCCACTCGCGGTTGTTGTAGTCGCTGGGGGGTTCGCGTCCCTTCTCCTGGCGGAACAGGGCACGGGTGTAGGCGTCGTAGCCCAGCTCCACCGGCCAGGCGAAGTGGTCATCGAGCTGGATCCCGTCCACGCCACAGCGCTGCACGATCTCACCGATCAGGCCGATCACCCGCTCACGCACCCCGGGGTGGGACGGGTTCAGCCACACCCGCAGGTCCTTGAGCGGTGAGGTCTTGAGGTTGGCCCCATGCATGGCATAGAGGGTGGAGCCGTCGCTGCGCTTGAGCACCCATTCGGGATGGCGGCGCACCACCTCGGCATCGGCCGGCTCCATCAGGCCGTACTCGAACCAGGGGATCACCTTCATCCCCCGCCGCTGGCCGGCCTTGGTGAGGCGGCAGATGGGGTCGAGGGAGGCATTCACCTGCTGCAGCTTCGGCTCCATCGGCGCGTAGCGGCTGCGATGGAAGGTGTAGCCCCGGCTCCAGACGTTGGGATAGAGGGTGTTGAAGCCGGCGGCATCGAGCTCGCCCACCACCTTCTCGATCAGCTTGGCGTCGTAGTAAAGGGGGCTAGGGCTGTTAGTGAGCCAGACCCCCACCCGCTGGCTGGCGGCCAGGGCCGGCAGCGTCCCCAGGGCCTGCAGGCAGGAGGTGAGCAGCACCGTGGCCAGGGCCGGCAGGGCCCTCTTCAGTCGGACACGGCGGGGGAGTGGCCCGCTCAGACCAGGGGACGTGGGGCGAGGCAACGGGATGGGGGGTGTGGGCGAGGGGACAGGGGCTGGTGGCAGGGCTCAGCGGAGCCTCTGACTCAGCGGAACATCGAGCTCACTGAGCTTTCTTCGTGGATGCGCCAGATGGCTTCGCCAAGCATCTTGGCCACGGACAGCACCTTCAGCTGGGGGAAGCTGCGCTCGTCGCTGATCGGGATGCTGTTGGTCACCAGCACTTCCTCCAGCAGTCCCGGCTCCGAGAGGCGCTCGATCGCCGGCGGTGAGAAGACGGCATGGGTGGCGCAGGCCAGCACCCGCCGGGCCCCCTCGCGCCGCAGCAGGCGTGCCCCCTGACAGATGGTGCCGCCGGTGTCGATCATGTCGTCGATCAGCACCGCCGTCTTGCCGGCCACATCGCCGATCACCGTGAGGCTTTCGGCCACGTTGTGATCCGATCGGCGCTTGTCGATGATCGCCAGGGGGGCATCGTGCATGCGCTTGGCGAAGGCCCGCGCCCGCGCCACACCGCCCACGTCGGGGGAGACCACCACCATCTCGCCCAGGTCGCGGGCGGAGAGGTAGTCGACCAGCACCGGTGAGCCGTAGATGTGATCGCAGGGGATGTCGAAATAGCCCTGGATCTGCGAGGAGTGCAGGTCCATCGCCAGCACCCGGTCGACGCCTGACTGGGCCAGCAGGTTGGCCACCAGCTTGGCGGTGATCGACTCCCGCCCGGCGGTCTTGCGGTCGGCGCGGGCATAGCCGTAGTACGGGACCACGGCGGTGATCTGGCGGGCGGAGGCCCGGCGGCAGGCGTCCACCATGATCAGCAGCTCCATCAGGTGATCGTTCACCGGGGCGCAGGTGGGCTGGATCAGGAAGACATCGCAGCCGCGGATCGACTCCTGGATCTGGATGTAGAGCTCGCCATCGGCGAAGCGCTTGATCACCCGTGGACCATCGGGCACGCCGAGGTAGCTGGCGATTTCGTGGGCCAGGGCGGGGTTGGAGGTGCCGCTGAACAGGCGCAGACGGCGGGTGTCATGGGGCTTGCTCTCCTGCTCCACCCGTTCAGCAGTCAAAAAACTGGTCACGGCGGGCGTCAGCGAGCAGGGCTGCAGCCTGATGGTAGAAGCCTCCAGGCCCAATGAAGGCAAACAATGATGAAGGCAGCGGGGACATCCCCCATCGCCACAGCCTCCATGCCGCCGCTGCGCCTGGTACTGGTGGGGGCCGCGGCGGCCGCCGCCGCCTCTGGGGTGGAAGAGGCCGCCGGCCTGCTGGCGGACCTGATCGGGGTGCGCGCCCTGCCGCCGCTGCTGGTGGACACGGATCTGCCGGGGCAAGTGGGGGTGGACGCCTTGATGGCCGAGCTGCTGGGTCGTGATGGCGCCTGGCTGGTGCCGCTGCCTCAGGATCCCGGTCGCCTGCAGCCCTGGGGGGGACGCTGGTCGGAGCTGCTGGGGGCCTGGCGCCAGCCGACGGCGCTGCTGATCGAGGCCCACCAGGCGGATGGAGGCCTGCCCGCGGCCAGCACGGCCCTGTTGCAGCACTGCGGCGTGCCCCTGCTGGGCCTGATCCAGTGGGGGGGGTGCTTCGATGCCCAGGCCCGCCGCCGGGATGGGCTCCCTTGGCTGGGGGCTTTGGCTCAGGCCGACACCACTGACGCCAACGCGGTTCTGAGTGTGAGCCTGAGGCAGCGTTGGGTTCAGATCGCCGCTGAGGCGCGATAGCCGCTCAGGGCTTCGCCGGCGGCCACAGGGGCGTGGGGGCTTTGGCACTGATCTGGCGCAGGGTCTGCTCCGGCTTGGCCGGGGGCTCCAGCGGAATCTGGCTGTAGCGAACCGGCTTGTCCTGGCGCAGGCCCGCCGTGATCAGGCTGAGGGCCTCCCCCTGGCTGAGGTTGGTGTCCAGCTGGGAGGTGAGCCGCTGCCAGCGCTCCGGCAACTGGGCCCATTGCTCCGGGCGCACCAGCTCGCTCAGCAGCTGCGTGATCACCCGCTGCTGCCGCACCCGCCGCCCGGCCTCTCCCTGGCCCTTCTCGAGGTAGCGCACCAGCTGCTCCACCTGGGCCCCCTTGAGCCGCTGCAGCCCGCCCTGGAGATCGATGCTGTACGCCTGACTCTTGTCCTTGTAGGTCAGGGGCTGAGTAGGTCAGGGGCTGATCCAGGTTCACCTCCAGTCCCCCCAGGCCATCCACCAACTCGCGCAGAGCGGAGCGCGGCAGCACCACGTAGCGCTCGGGCTGGCCGGGATCGAGGCCCACCAGTTCGGCCACCGCGCCCGCACTCAGGGCTGGGCCTCCTTGCTTGAACAGGGATCCCAGCGGCTGGACGGTCTTCTGTCCGGGCACCTTCACCGCCAGTTCGTTGGGGATGGCGAGGATTTGCAGAGGGCCGCCGGGGTCGACCCGAAACAGCAGCAGGGTGTCGCTGTTGGGGGCACCGGCCGGGGCTGCGCCGTTGCTGGCGGCGGCGAGGCGATCGGCGTCGCTGCCGATCAGCAGCACGGTGATGGGCCGCGAGGGGGGACTGGCCAGGGGAGCGGCCTCGCCGTTCTGTTCCTCGGTGCTCAAGCCCTGATCCTGCAGCGGCCAGAGCCGGTTGATCAGGCCCACCGAGGCCACCAGCCCCAGGGCGCCCAAGCCCAGCCCCCCCAGCAGCGCCCAGGGCGGCTTTCGCCGTGGCCTGGCCGGGGATGCTGAGGGGGACCGGTGGGGCTCCCGCCGCTTCTCATCTGTCCTGGGCTTGCCTGCCACGACCGGATTGACCTGAGGAATCGACTCACTTTGACGCAGCTTCATCAGGGCCGGCGCCATGGCCGATAGGTTGAGGGCCCCCACATCCCGTCGGGATTCAGCATTGAGCGCCGCTTCCCGTTCAGGCCCCGCCTCGGCCGCCGCCGCCGCCGCTGCTGCCGGTCAGCCATTGGCTCCCCATCAACGGGCCCGGCCCCTGGCCAAGGGCAGCGCCAAACCGGCCCGGGATCTCTGCAGCGAGTGCGGGCTCTGCGACACGGGCTGGGTGGCCTACGTGCGCGACGCCTGCGCCTTCCTCACCCAGGGCTTCGATCGGATGGAGGAGCGGGCCCACGGCCGCCGGCGCGATCTGGCCAACGACGACGAGCTTTATTTCGGTGTGCACCAACGCATGCTCACCGCCCGCCTCCAGGCTCCGATCGAGGGGGCCCAGTGGACCGGCATCGTCAGTCGTATCGGTGTGCTCGCCCTCGAGAGCGGCCTGGTGGACGCGGTGCTGTGCGTGCAGCAGAGCCCGGACGACCGCTTCACCCCGGTGCCGGTGCTGGCGCGAACTCCCGAGGAGGTGTTGGCCGCTCGGGTGAACAAACCCACCCTCTCCCCCAACCTGGAGGTGCTGCAGCAGCTGCCCGGCAGTGGCATCCGCCGGCTGCTGGCGATCGGGGTGGGCTGCCAGATCCAGGCCCTGCGGGCCGTGCAGGCCACCCTGCCGCTCGACGAGCTCTATGTGCTGGGCATGCCCTGCGTCGACAACGTCAGCCGCAGCGGGCTGCAGACCTTTCTGGAGAGCGCCAGCCGCTCAGCGGACACGGTGGTGCACTACGAGTTCATGCAGGACTTCCGCATCCACTTCCGCCACAGCGACGGCAGCGAGGAAACCGTGCCGTTCTTCGGGCTCGACACCCCTCAGCTCAAGGACGTCTTTGCCCCCAGCTGCCTGAGCTGCTTCGATTACACCAACGCCGGCGCCGATCTGGTGGTGGGCTACATGGGGGCCAGCTTCGGTCGTCAGTGGCTGGTGGTGCGCAACCCCAGGGGGCAGCAACTGCTGGATCTGGTGGAAGCCGAGCTCGACACCGCTCCTGTCACCAGCCAGGGGGACCGCAGTGCCGCCGTTCAGCAGGGGATCGAGGCCTATGACAAGGCCGTGAAGCTGCCCCTCTGGCTGGCGGAACTGGTGGGTTTCTTCGTCAAGCGCTTCGGTCCCAAGGGGCTGGAATACGGCCGCTTCTCGATCGATTCCCACTTCACCCGCAACGCCATCTGGGTGCGGCGGCACCACCCCGATCAGGCGGACCGCCACATCCCGGCCTTCGCCAAGGCCATCATCAGCCGGTATCGCCTGCCTGATTGATGCCCGTGCCCTCCGGCTCCGACCCCGGGCCCTCCAGCCGGCAGTGCGGTGTCCTGCTCCATCCCACCGCCCTGCCGGACACCCCGGGCTGTGGAACCTTCGGTCTGGCGGCTCAGCTCTGGATCGACCAGCTGGCCGCCGCCGGTATCACCGCCTGGCAGTTGCTGCCCCTGGCCCCCACCGACGGCACCGGCTCCCCCTACAGCTCCCCCAGCGGCTTCGCCCTCAATCCCTGGTTCCTTGATGTCGATGCGCTGGTGGCGGAGGGGTTCCTCGACGCCGCCGCTGCCGAGGGGCTGCCCGGCGGCAGTGTCGAACGGCTTGACCTGGAGGCGGCCCGGCTGCGGGCCGCGGCCCTGGGGGCGTGCCTGCTGGAGCGCTGGCCGGCCCAGAGCCAGGAGCGCCAGCAGGCCTTTGCCCGCTGGCGGCGCCAGGAGGACGACTGGCTGGTGGATCACTGTCGCTTCATGGTGCTGCGGGAGCGCCACGGCCAGCAGCCCTGGTGGACCTGGCCAAGGCCCCTGGCGCGACGAGGCCGCCTGGCCCTGCGCCAGCTGGATCGTGACGCCGCCGCGCCACTGCTGCAGGAGGCCCTGGTGCAGTGGCAACTGCAACGGCAATGGCAGCAGCTGCGCCAGCACGCCAGCAGCTGTGGCGTGCGCCTGATCGGCGATCTGCCCTTTTATGTGGCCCACGACAGCGCCGATGTCTGGGCGAACCGCCGTCTGTTTTCCGTGCGCGCCGATGGCTCGCTCAGTGAGCAGAGCGGCGTGCCCCCCGATTACTTCTCCGACACCGGCCAGCTCTGGGGCACCCCGGTCTACCGCTGGAGCCTGCACCGGCTCACCGGCTTCCGCTGGTGGATGCGCCGTCTGGATCGCCAGTTGCAACTGCTCGACCTGCTGCGGCTCGACCATTTCCGCGCCCTGGAGTCGTACTGGAGCGTGGCGGGCCAGGCCGAAACGGCCCAGGAGGGCCGTTGGAAGCCGTCACCGGGGGTGGCCCTGCTCGCCAGCCTTCAGAGACGCTGGCAGCGGCAGCAGGGTGGCCACGGCAGCGCCGGCAGTGCCGCCCCCGTTCTGCCCCTGATCGCCGAAGACCTGGGGGTGATCACCCCGGAGGTGGAGGCCCTGAGGGATCGTTTCGGCCTGCCGGGGATGAAGATCCTTCAGTTCGCCTTCGATGGCAACGCCGACAACCCCTACCTGCCGGCCAACTACCAAGGCGACCACTGGGTGGTGTACACCGGCACCCACGACAACGCCACCTGCGTGGGCTGGTGGCAGCAGCTGCAGGAGGACCAGCGGCGCCAGGTGGGGGAGCTGGTGGGACACACCATCGATGCACCGGGCTGGCAACTGCTGGAGCTGGCGCTGGGCTCCTCGGCCCAGCTGGCGGTTGTGCCCCTGCAGGACCTGCTCCACCTCGATGACCAGGCCCGCTTCAATACCCCCGGCACCGCTTCGGGCAACTGGACCTGGCGGCTGGGCCAACCGATCGCCAGCCTCCAGGAGCCGCTGGGGGGCCTCCAGGGGCTGGCGCAGCGCTACGGGCGCACAGGCAGCGGCGCCGCTGCCGAGGTGGTGGTGGGCGGCAGCCGGTAACGGCCAGCAGCGCCCGGCTCAGGCGCCAGGGGTTGGCCGTCCCAGAGCACGGCGCCCTGGGGTGGTACAGGGTTCAGGGTCAGGCGCAGGGGAGGCCGCAGCTGCAGCACCAGCTCGCCTGTGGCCCCGTTGAGCTCGGTTTTCACCCCCGTTTCACTGCCGAGGCTGATCCGGGTGGGTTGCCCCAGCCGCAGTTGCAGCACCCCAGCGGCAGGCCTGCGCTCGAGGCCGCCCTGCAGCAGCCGTTGCCTGGCCACTCCCTCGGCGGCCCGCTGCAGGGGCCTGAGGTCTGGATAGGCCCGCAGCAGCTCGGCGTTGGGATCCGGCGCCCGTTGCTCCGAGGCCGACAGGGGCGGGATCGGGCGCAGGGTCAGCAGGTTCTCCGCCGCCAGTCGCCTCTGTTGCAGGTTGACGCCATAGATCAGAGCCAGGGTCAGTCCCCCGTAGAGCACGGTCCCCTGCCAGGTGGTGAAGACATCGATCGAGCCGGGAGTGAAGCGGGCCAGCAGGGCCTGGCGCCCCGACACGTCGTGCTGGGTTCGCTCGGGCCGATCCGGCAGGGCACCGTTGAGGGCGCCGGCGGGAAGATCCAGGTGCTGCACCAGCAGCGGCAGCATGGTTCGCAGGTAGGCCGGCTCCGGCAACCGATCGCGCCATCCCCGCTCCAGTGCTTCCAGCACCGGGGTGCTCACCCGCGTCTCGATCGCCAGCTGGCGCAGGCTCAGGCCCCGGGCCTCCCGCTGCTGGCGCAGCTGCCGCCCGGCGTTGAGCAGGGGATCCTCGCGGGCTTCCACCGGCTGGCTGGGGGCGGCTGTCTGCCAGGGCCACCACCGCCGCAGGCGGGTTGGCATGGCCGTGGGAATCCTGGAAGGCGGCATCGATCAGGTCAGTGGTGCGATCGGAGGGCGGTTCAGGTCCGCGCGTCGAGATCGCTCCATTCTTGGGGGACGAGGTGGCGCCAGCGTCCCTCGGGCAGCTCACCGAGGCGCAGGGGGCCGATCGCCACCCGCTGCAGATCCCTGACCGGGTGGCCCAGCAGCTCAGCGGTGCGTCGGATCTGCCGGTTCCTGCCCTCGCCCATCTCCAGCTCCAGCAAAGTGCCCCGTGTTCCCCGCGCCAGCTCCCGCACCCCCACCGGCTGACTGGGCTGCCCGTCGAGGGGAACACCGCGGCGCCACTGCTCCAGCGCCTCGGGCGCGGGCTCGCCGGCCACCCACACCCGGTAGTGCTTGCGATGGCCGAAGCGGGGGTGGGTGAGGCGCAGGGTGAGCGCGCCGTCGTTGCTCAGCAGCAGCGCCCCTCGACTGGCGCCATCCAGGCGCCCCACCGGATGCAGGCCCGTGGCCTCGCTCAGTTCCGGCGGCAGCAGATCCAGCACCGTGGTGCGTCCCTCGGGATCGTGGCAACTGCAGATCACACCGCGGGGCTTGTTGAGCAGCACGGTGATGGCGGGGGCCGCCGCAGCCACCGGCCTGCCATCCAGCTCGAGCCGGTCGCTGGAGAGATCCGCCTGGTCGCCAAGGCGTGCCACGGCTCCGTTCAAGGTCACCCGGCCCTGCTGGATCAGCTCCTCGGCCCGGCGGCGGGAGCAGAGACCAGCGCTGGACAAGAGTTTCTGGAGTCGTTGCGCCGACATGGCTGGGGGCTGCGCTCGGGGTTGGAGTGGGGAGGGGGCCAGGGGGACCCCCGCTCCCAGTGTTGCCTTCCCTGCGCGGGGTGTTGCAGGCCACAGCTGCCTGGAGCCCAGGGTTGTCAGCCTGAGGTCTGGTCTCGAGCGGCCAGTGGGTGGTAATTTACGAAACACAAAGGTTTCCTAACTCCCCAATCGGCCCCATGCCCTCCCTCCCCGTGGCCGCCGCAGCCTCCTCCTCGTCCCTGGTGCCCACCGGCGACCTGGTGCGCTCCTACCTGCGAGACATCGGCCGGGTGCCGCTGCTGACCCATGAGCAGGAGATCACCCTGGGCCGCCAGGTGCAGGAGCTGATGCGGCTGGAGG
>JAUCZK010000013.1 GCA_030373145.1 Cyanobium sp. CZS48M
TTGAGCCAGTCATCGAGGACGTCGAACCATCCCCGTGCGGCAGGCGCGCGCCCTAGAGCGATCGTCATGCGGGTACTTCATGAAGCTTTACAAGCGCCATCCTACGGACTGCCGGCCCGCCCCGAGACCCCGCAGGATGAAGCACATCCGTAAATGAGTACTTGCACTCAGCAGCCCAGGGCCGCAGCCGACGGCGGCGTGGCAGGTCGTTCGCCAGAGTGGCGCCTGGTCTTCAAGCGCACAACGTGTACGTCGTCGAGCTCGCCCTCAAGCTCAGCCCCATGCCCATCTCGGTACAGCGCAAGGAGTTGAGCGACGCCCAGTCGCTCCACAGCGAGATCCGGGCGGCCATGGACAGCGGCCAACCCCGAGTGCTTGAGCTCACCTGCGAAAAATCCGAGGAAAAGCGCATCAGCCTGCTCAGCGGCGAACTGCTGGCCGTTCAGCTCTACGAGAAGTCGGCGGTGGGCGGCGGCAGCAAGCGGCCGGGCTTCAGCGTCGACGGTTGATGGCCTGGGGCACCCCCTCCAGCGAAGCGGTCTCGCCCCGGTCTCCGGCCCTGGAGGTGGGGGACCTCTGCTTTGGCTGGCCCAACGGCAGCGCCGCCCTTGATCACTGCGACCTGCGCCTGCCTGGGCCTGGCCTGTGGATGCTGGTGGGCGGCAACGGCAGCGGCAAGAGCACCCTGCTGCGCCTGATCGCCGGCCTGCTCGAGCCCAGTGGCGGACGGGTGGAACTCACGCTCAAGCCCGCCCTGGTGTTCCAGAACCCCGACCACCAGTTGTTGCTGCCCAGTTGCGGCACCGACCTGCAGCTCGGTCTCGTACAGGGCCTGCCGGCTTCCCAGAGGCAGGCGCGGGTGAGCGCGGCCCTCGCCCAGGTGGGACTGGCGGGGTTCGAGGGTCGGCCGATTCACACCCTCAGCGGCGGCCAGAAACAGCGGCTGGCGATCGCCGGCGCCCTGGCCGGTGACGCGGATCTGCTGCTGCTCGATGAGCCCACAGCCCTGCTCGATCCCGACAGCCAGCGGGAGGTGCTGCAACTGATCGAGCGGCTCTGCCACCGGAGCGAGCAGCCGCTCAGTGCCCTGTGGATCACCCATCGGCTCGAGGAGCTCGACCATTGCGATGCGGCCGCTGAGATGGAAGCGGGCCGGATCGGGGCCTGGCAGCAGGGACCAGCCCTGCGGCGGCGCATCGAGAGCCGCCTTGCCCCCTTGCCGGGCGGCAGGGCCGACGGGTAGGTTCACCACAGCCCATTCCTCGGTAGCTCAGTGGTAGAGCGGTCGGCTGTTAACCGATTGGTCGCAGGTTCGAATCCTGCCCGGGGAGTTCATTCTTGGATCGCCGCGGCCTGAACGGTCGTGCGTTGCTGCTCGCTGCGGCCGCAGGCCTGTTCCGCCAGGGCAAGCCTGCGGCTTCCGTGGGGAAGGATCAGCGCAGCTGCCAAATCTTTAGATTCAATTCAAGATGTTCAGGCCCACTGCGGCCAGAACCCTTGGCCGAGCAGGCCCCAGCCCCCGAATCCAGCATCGGGAGCGTCCCGCACCGACGCGCTGACCCCAGGGATCAGGAGAAAATGAGGATCGAACCGTTGGTGCCGGCCATCACTGCTCTGCCGTCACGTGTCCGCCAGCATCTGCCATGAAGCCCTGCATCTTGCTGATCGAGGACGACCGGGACATGCGTGAGCTGGTGGCCGCTCACCTGGAGCACGGTGGTTTCGCAGTGGAAACCGCTGAAGACGGGATCAAGGGTCAGGCTCTGGCGTTGCAGGCCAACCCCGATCTGATCCTGCTGGATCTGATGCTGCCGAAGGTGGATGGCCTCACCCTCTGCCAGCGGCTGCGCCGCGATGAGCGCACCGCCGGCATCCCGATCATGATGATCACAGCCCTGGGTGGCACCAAGGACAAGGTGAGCGGGTTCAACTCCGGCGCCGACGACTACCTGACCAAGCCTTTTGATCTCGAGGAGCTGATGGTGCGGGTGAAGGCCCTGCTGCGCCGCAGCGAACGGGCTCCGCTCTCCACCAAGCACAGCGAAATCCTCAGCTACGGCCCCCTCACCCTGGTGCCGGAGCGGTTCGAGGCGATCTGGTTCGACGAGCCGGTGCGCCTGACCCACCTGGAATTTGAGTTGCTCCACTGCCTGCTGCAGCGCCACGGCCAGACCGTGGCGCCATCGTTGATCCTCAAGGAGGTCTGGGGCTACGAACCCGACGACGACATCGAAACCATCCGCGTGCACGTGCGCCACCTGCGCACCAAGCTGGAACCCGATCCACGCAAACCGCGCTTCATCAAAACGGTCTATGGAGCCGGCTACTGCCTGGAACTTCCCACCGGAGCCAAGCTCGCCCAGCAGGAGGCCCTGATGCGCAGACAGCGCGAAGAGGAGCTGGCGGAGACCTCCCAGGCTCTCGAGACCGCCTGAGCCCACCTGGGCCGAGCGGGCCTGGGGCCCAAGGCAGTCAGCTGATCACACCGCTCAGCTCCAGCAGGGCCACCTCCCAGGCCAGTCGCGGTTGCACGAATCCGCGCAACTGGCCCCGCAACCGCTCCAACCGTTGCTGGGGCGCCAGCCGGGGCTGCCGGCGCCAGAGGCAGAGCTGCCACCAGTTCAACAGCCACAACTGCTGATCCAGGTCCAGCGCTTCGCTCAGGTCGCGGGCCAGGGCCAGGGCCTCCAGCGGGTCGGCCGCCAGGTTCCCCAACCGATCAGCCAGGCCGCTGGGCAAGCCCCGCCACTGACGGCGATGCTCCAGCAGGGCCCCGGGCGCTCCGGCCGCCAGCTCCAGCAGCTCGGGGGGGTCTGGGGTTTCAGGACCCTCAGCGTCATCTGGTGCGCCGGAGAGACCGACGGCCCCGGCCTGCAACGCCAGCACCTCGGCCATCGCCGCGGGGGCGAGGGGGCGGAAGGGAATCTGCTGACAGCGGGAGCGGATCGTGCTGAGCAGGCGCTCCGGCGCGGCACACAGCAGCAGCAGCAGCCCAGCCCCGGGCTCCTCCAGGGTCTTGAGCAGCCCATTGGCCGCCCCCTCCGCCATCAGCTCCACGGCCTCGATCACCACCAGCGGCCGTGGGCCCGCCACCGCCCGCCTCGCCAGGAACGGTCCCACCGAGCGGATCTGCTCCAGCCGGATCTGCGGCAGGCTCCGCTTGTTCACCCCCTCCGCCATCGCCTGGCTGGCGGGCACCAGCCGTCCCTGGTGGGAATAGGTGGGCTCCAGCCAGAGCAGGTCCGGGTGGTTGCCCTGGCTCAGGCGCCGCCGCAGTGCCGGGGCACCCTCAGGTCCAGCGAGCACACCCTCGAGAAAGCGCAGCGCCCCAAGGCGTCGGCCCACCCCATCGGGGCCCGTGAGCAGATAGGCGGCCGCCAGGCGCTGCCGCTCCAGGGCGGCGCCCATCAGCGCCACCGCCGTGGGCTGGCCGATCAGATCAGCGAACAATTCAGCCATCGGGATCGCCTGGCCAAACGCGGGGAAAGCGCTCCAGCAGAGCCGCGCGCAGGGCCGTCTCCACCTCAGCGGCTGATCCAGCAGCGTCCACCCGGCTCCAGCCCCGCTCCGCCGCCAGCTGGGCAAAACCAGCCGACACCCGCTGCAGAAACGGCAGGCCGGCCGCCTCGATCCGATCGGCGCCGCGATGCTCCCGGCGCTGGGCGGAGAGCGTCAGGGGCAGGTCAAGCCAGAGGGTGAGATCGGGCACCAAACCAGCGGTGGCGATGACCTCCAGCTGGTTGATCAAGGCCATCGACAGGCCCCGGCCATGGCCCTGGTAGGCGGCGGTGGAGCCGGCGAAGCGATCGCTGAGCACCCAGGCACCAGCCGCCAGCGCCGGCTCGATCAGGCTCTGCACATGCTGGGCGCGGTCGGCGGCATAGAGCAACAGCTCAGCTCTGGCCAGCGGGGCCATCTCCTGCGGGGGATGGAGCAGCAGCTGCCGCAATCCTTGACCGAGCGGGGTTCCCCCCGGCTCCCGGGTGCTCACCACTCGGGAGCCGGCGGGCATCAGCCCGCTGCGGGGCAGCCAGCGGCCCAAGCGCTCCAGCTGGCTGGTTTTGCCCGAGCCGTCGATGCCCTCCAGCACCAGAAAACGGCCCCGCGGGCCCTCAGGGGCGGCCATGGAGCAGCAAGGCGTTGACCACCACAGTGATCGAGCTGACGGCCATCAGCAGGGCGGCCAACGGGGGGGAGAGCAGCAGACCGAAGCCGGGCAGCAGGGCACCGGCGGCGATCGGCAGCACGATCAGGTTGTAGCCGAAGGCCCACAGCAGGTTCTGCTTCACCTTGGCCAGGGTGCGGCGAGCCAGGCGCAGCGCCTCCACCAGCGACTCCAGCCGGTCGCCGAGGATCACCAGATCAGCGGTGTCCTGGGCGATCTGGGTGCCGGTGCCCACGGCGATGCCCAGATCAGCGGCCGCCAGGGCCGGGGCGTCGTTGATGCCATCCCCCACCATCGCCACGGGCCCCTGCTGGCGCCAGCGCAGAATGTGTTCCAGCTTCTGCTGGGGGTCCAGTTCCCAGGCCAGGCCGGTGCTGGGCAGGCCCAGGTGGTCGCCCAGCTGCAGCACCGGCTCGCGGCGATCTCCACTGAGCACCCCCAGGCGCAGGCCCATGCCGCCGAGGTCTTTCAAGGCCTGGGCCGCATCAGCGCGGGGCTGATCCTGCACCGCCACCAGCCCCAGCAGCGCAGCAGGGGTAGCCACCACCAGCACCGTGGCCCCCTCCGACTCCAGCTGGTCCAGCTGCAGCTCCAGGTCAGCGGAGAGGGCCAGGCCGTGCTGCTGCAACCAACCGGGCCGTCCGACCCTGGCCAGCCCCCCCTGGCCCGCCAGCCGGCCCTCCACACCCGATCCCACCTCAGTGCGGCTGTCGCTCACCTCTGCCAGGGCCAGGCCGCGGCACTGGGCCTCCTGTAGCAGGGCATGGGCCAGGGGGTGGCGGGTGTGCTGCTCGAGGCTGGCCGCCAGCTGGATCAGGGCGTCGCCGGCCGCACCGGCGGGATCGCCGCCGCCGGCCGGCAGCACGGCCGTCACCAGGGGGCGACCCAGGGTGAGGGTTCCGGTCTTGTCGAAGAGCACGCTCTCGAGGCGGGCGGCCATCTCAATGGCATCGCCGCCGCGGAAGAGCAGGCCTGAGCGGGCCGCCTGGCCCGATCCCACCGTGATCGCCGTGGGGGTGGCCAGGCCCAGGGCGCAGGGACAGGCCACCACCAGCACCGCGATCGCCAGCTGCAGGGCGAGGGAGAAGGGGGTGGTGGCCGCGGCCCCCAGCACCCCGTGGGCTCCATGGCCCCCGTGGTCCGCCCCCATCAGCACCTGGGGCCAGAGCCTGGTGCCCCACTGCCACCAGAACACAAATGTGGCCAGGGCCAACAGCAGCACGGCCACGCTGAAGCGGCCGGCCACCCGATCCGCCAGGCTCTGGATCGGCGCCTTGCGGGCCTGGGCCTGCTCCACCAGAGCAATGATCCGCGCCAGGGTGGATTCAGGGCCCGTGCGCCGCACCTCCAGCTCGAGGGGGGCCTGGAGGTTGAGCATGCCGGCCATCAGCTCACTGCCAGGCCCGGCCTCCAGGGGCAGCGGTTCCCCCGTAAGGCTGGAGATATCCACCGCGGAGTGTCCCTCCACCACCTCACCATCCACGGGGACGCGATCACCAGGCAGCAGGCGCACCCGATCACCAGGGCGAAGGCCGCCGACGCGCACCTCCCGTGGCGGTCCATCGCCGAGCAGCAGCAGGGCGGTATCGGGCTGCAGGCGCACCAGCTGCTCAAGGGCCTGACCCGTGCGGTTGCGGGCCCGCTCCTCCAGGAAGCGACCCAGCAGCACGAAGCCCAGCAGCATCACCGGCTCATTGAAGAAGCAGGGCCAGCCGGATGCCGGGCGCAGATAGGCCACCAGGCTGGCCAGGTAGGCACTGCCCATGCCCAGCCCCACCAGGGTGTCCATGCTCGGAGTCCGCTGCCAGGCGTTGCGGGCGCCCCGCACCAGGATTCCCCGCCCGGGTCCGAGCAGTGCCGCGCTGGCCACCAGGGCATGGAAGCCCAGATCACCCAGCCTGGGCACTCCGGGCAGGGCCATCAGGGCCTGCGGCAGGTGCCCCCCCTGGGCCAGGTGGCCCAGCACTGACACCAGCATCAGGCTGAGGGCCACGATCAGCTGGCGCCACTCCTGACGCCAACGGCGCTGCTGCTCGCGCTCGGCGCGGCTGGGGTCAGGGCCCACCAGGTCACGCCGATGGGCTTCGAATCCCAGAGACTGCAGGCTGGCGATCAGCGCCGTGGCCGGGTCTTCGGCCGGGGTGCCCTGGGCCGGATCCAGATCGATCCAGGCGGTGCGGGTCACCAGATTGACGCTGGCCTGAGCGACCCCGGGCTGCTCCAGCAGGCGACGTTCCACCGCCCGCACGCAACCGCCGCACTTCATGCCGTCCACATCCAGGAGCAGGGGCTCAACAGCAACGGTTGCTGCGCTGGGCGCGGGGAGGGGGGAGGTCAGGGTCACGGGCCGATGCTCAGGCCCCAAGGGTAGGGAGTGTGGCGAAGGCTCCCTGGCCTGGCCGGCACCCGTCAGGATGGGAGCACCGATCACGCCAGCCGCGCCGTGCCCCGCAGCCAACGCAACGACAACTTCATCGACAAAAGCTTCACGGTGATGGCCGACCTGATCCTCAAGGTGCTGCCCACCAACCGCCGGGCCAAGGAAGCCTTCGCCTACTACCGCGACGGCATGAGCGCCCAGGGCGATGGCGAATACGCCGAGGCGCTGGAGAACTACGACGAAGCGCTGAAGCTGGAGGACGATCCCCTCGATCGCGCCTTCATCCTCTACAACATGGCGCTGGTGTACACGAGCAACGGCGATCACCAGCGGGCGATCGAGACCTACGAGCAGGTGCTGGAGCTCAACAGCCACATGCCCCAGGCCCTCAACAACATGGCGGTGATCCACCATCACCTGGGGTCCCTGGCCGAGGAGCGGGGCGACACCGACGAATCGGACCGTCGCTTCGCCCAGGCCGCGGAGTATTGGACCAAAGCCATCCGGATGGCCCCCAACAACTACATCGAGGCCCAGAACTGGATCAAGACCAGCGGTCGCGGTTCCGTCGACGTGTACTTCTGAGCCGACAGCCTGCGCCTCAGTCGGCAGCGGGGTTCACCCCCAGGGCCGCCACCAGGGCCTCGGCCACACCGCCCGCCTCCAGCAGCTCAAGCCCCAGGGCGGCGGCGGCCGGAGCCAGGCCGCCGCCGCGGGGCACCACGGCCCTGGTGAAGCCCAGACGGGCCGCCTCCTGCAGCCGCAGCTCCAGCTGCCCCACCGGGCGGATCTGTCCCCCCAGCCCCAGCTCCCCCACCAGCACCGTGCCGGCGGGCAGGGTGAGGTCGCGGAAGCTGGCCACCACCGCGGCGGCCACCCCCAGGTCGGCGGCGGGCTCCTCCACATCGAGGCCCCCGGCCACCGCCAGATAGCAATCAAAACGGGAGAGGGGCAGGCCCAGATGCTTCTCCAGCACCGCCAGGATCTGGTGCAGACGGTTGATGCCGATGCCCGTGGCGGTTCGGCGAGGACTGGCGTAGCTGGTGCTGCTCACCAGGGCCTGGAGGTCCACCAACAGGGGCCGGGTGCCCTCACAGGCCACGATCGTGGCGGTACCGGGGCAGGGACCTTCCCCCCCCAGAAACAGCTCGCTGGGGTTGGTGACCTCCGCCAGGCCGCGGTCGCGCATCTCGAACACCCCCAGCTCGTGGGTGGCACCGAAGCGGTTCTTGACGGCCCGCAGCAGGCGGTGGCTGGCGAAGCGGTCGCCCTCGAAGGTGAGCACGGCATCCACCAGGTGCTCCAGCACCTTCGGCCCCGCCAGCATTCCCTCCTTGGTCACGTGGCCCACCAGCAGCAGGGCCGTGTCCTGGCGCTTGGCCAGCCGCTGCAGGGCCGCGGCGCAATCCCTCACCTGGGAGACCGAGCCGGGGACACTGCTGAGCTCGGCGTCGTGGAGAGCCTGGATGCTGTCGATGATCGCCACCGCCGGGCGCAGGGCCTCCAGTTCCTGCAGCACCAGCTCCAGATCGGTTTCAGCCAGCAGCTGCAGTCCCGCCTGCTGGAGCGGCTCCTCCTCCTTCGTCCCCTGCTCCGGGCCCAGGCGCCGCCAGCGCAGCTTCACCTGCTGGGCTGATTCCTCGGCACTCACATAGAGCACTGAGCAGGAGTCGGCCAGGGCCCGAGCGCTCTGCAGCAGCAGCGTCGACTTGCCGATGCCCGGATCGCCGCCCACCAGCACCAGCGATCCGGGCACCAGGCCACCCCCCAGCACCCGATCCAGTTCAGGGAAGCCCGTGGCCAGGCGCCGCAGCGGCCGTTCGCCCACGCTGTGGATCGGCTCGGAACGGCGCGCCCTGGGTGCGGCCCCCTCTGGGGGGGGAGCGGGGGCGGCGCGCCGGCGGCGGCCATCAGCGGCGGGGTTGCTTTGCTCCACCAAGCTGTTCCAGCTGCCGCAACCGGGACAGCGGCCGAAGAACTGGCGGGACTGGGCCCCGCAGCTCTGGCAGGCGTAGAAAGGAGTGGAACGTCCCAAAGAGGTTTGTGAAGAATGGTGGCTTTGGGTGAACTGGCGGGCGCTCGCGCCTTTTCAGTAGGCGGAGATTTTGTAACAGTGCCGGCGGCGCGATGACGGTTTCCAGCTCAGCGAAGGAGACCATCCTGGTCGTCGACGACGAAGCCAGCATCCGCAGGATCCTGGACACGCGCCTCTCGATGATCGGGTATCAGGTGGTCACGGCCTCCGACGGGATCGAGGCGCTCGAAGCCTTCAGACAATCGAGCCCGGACCTGGTGGTGCTCGACGTGATGATGCCCAAACTCGACGGCTACGGGGTCTGCCAGGAGCTGCGCAAGGAATCGGATGTGCCGATCGTGATGCTCACCGCCCTGGGTGATGTGGCCGATCGCATCACCGGCCTGGAGCTGGGTGCGGATGACTATGTCGTCAAGCCCTTCAGCCCCAAGGAACTGGAGGCCCGCATCCGCTGTGTGCTGCGGCGGGTGGAGAAGGACCCGGTGGTGGGAATCCCCAACTCCGGTGTCATCCAGGTGGGGGAGCTGCGCATCGACACCAACAAGCGCCAGGTGTACCGCGGGGAGGAGCGCATCCGCCTCACCGGCATGGAGTTCAGCCTGCTGGAGCTGCTGGTGAGCCGCTCGGGTGAACCCTTCAGCCGCGGCGAAATCCTCAAGGAGGTGTGGGGCTACACCCCCGAGCGCCATGTGGACACCCGGGTGGTGGATGTCCACATCTCCCGTCTGCGCTCCAAGTTGGAGGATGATCCAGCCAATCCTGAGCTGATCCTCACGGCTCGCGGCACGGGATATCTGTTCCAGCGCATCGTGGAAGCCGTTGCCTCCGAAGGAACCTGATCTCGATCCCCGCTTCGGCAGGCGTGCCAAGCCCAGCCGGGCCATTCGCCGGCTGGTGATCTGGTATCGCCGCAATGCGGCAGTCACCTCGATCGTGGGCACGGCCACCTCCTCCGCCGGTTCGGTGGCCTCGGCTGCGGGGTCGGTGGCCGGCAGCGTGGCCTCCACGGCCGGCTCGGTGCTCAACCCCCTGGTGATCGATCCCCTGCGCCGGCTGCAGCAGAGCGGTGGCGAGGAGTTGGCCGCCATCCACCGCGGCGATCGCCTCTGGGTGGCCGTCGACGGCATGGGCGGTGACCACGCCCCGGGGCCGATTCTGGAGGGCTGCCTGAGGGCAGTGCGGATCCTGCCGGTGCGCGTCCGCTTCGTGGCCGAAACCGCGGTGGTGAATGCGGTGGTGTCCCAGCTGGGCCTGGGCGAGTCGCTGCGGGAGGCGATCCAGCGGGGTCTGATCGAGATGGTGCCCAGCGGCCCCTCGGTGGGCATGGACGACGAGGCCACGGTGGTGCGGCGGAAGCGCGACGCCAGCATCAACCTGGCCATGGACCTGGTGAAGCGGGGTGAGGCCACCGCGATCTACTCGGCCGGCAATTCCGGAGCCGTGATGGCCTCGGCCATCTTCCGGCTGGGGCGGCTCAAGGGCATCGACCGACCGGCCATCGGCGCCCTCTTCCCCACCAAGGACCCGTCCCAGCAGGTGCTGGTGCTTGATGTGGGCGCCAACATGGACTGCAAGCCTGGCTACCTGCACCAGTTCGCCCTGTTGGGGAGCATCTACAGCCGCGATGTGCTTGGGGTGGCCAGCCCGAGCGTCGGCTTGCTCAACATCGGCGAGGAGGAGTGCAAGGGTAATGAGCTCACCCTCAAGGCGTTTCCGCTGCTGGCGGCTGAGCCCAGGATCAGCTTCAAGGGCAACTGTGAAGGCCGCGATGTGCTCTCCGGCAGCTTCGATGTGGTCGTCTGCGATGGCTACACCGGCAACGTGCTGCTCAAGTTCCTTGAGTCGGTGGGCAGCGTGCTGCTGGATGTGCTGCGGGCGGAACTGCCCCGCGGCCGCCGCGGCAAGGTGGGCTCCGCCTTCCTGCGCAGCAATCTGATCCGGATCAAGAAGCGCCTCGACCATGCCGAACACGGCGGCGCCCTGCTGCTGGGGGTGAACGGGGTCTGCGTGATCGGCCACGGCAGCAGCAAGGCCCTCTCGGTGGTCAGTGCCCTGCGCCTCGCCCACCTGGCCGCCAGCCATGGGGTCATGGAGGACCTGCATCAGCTCAGCGCCCAGGAAGACAGCGTCACCGCCTGTGGTTGACTGAGCCCAACTGAGGACTGAGACGGTGTCGCTCGGCCGGATGGGCGCAGGCATGGCCCTGGTGGGCAGCGGCAGTGCCCTGCCGCTGGTCAGTGTCAGCAATGAACAGCTCAGCCGCCGGGTCGACACCAACGACGCCTGGATCCGCAGCCGCACCGGCATCACAGCCCGCCGGGTGGCCGGTCCTGGTGAAACGATCACCAGCCTGGCCACCGCTGCCGCCCAGGCCGCCCTGGAGCAGGCCGGCTGGGCGGCCGAGGATCTGGACCTGATCCTGCTGGCCACCTCCAGCCCCGACGATCTGTTCGGCACCGCGCCGCGGGTGCAGGGGGCCCTTGGTGCCCGGCGGGCGGCGGCCTTCGATCTCACCGCCGCCTGCAGCGGCTTTCTCTTTGCCCTGATCACCGCCGGTCAGTACATCCGCGGTGGGACGGTGGGGCGCGCCCTGGTGATCGGCGCCGATCAGCTCAGCCGCTGGATCGACTGGGACGACCGCAGCACCTGCGTGCTCTTCGGCGACGGTGCCGCCGCCGTGGCGGTGGAGGCCTGCGAGGAGCCGCGCAATGGCCTGCTGGGCTTCAAGATGCACTCCGATGGCCGCCGGGCCGACTGCCTCTCCCTGCGCCAGCGCGACGATCATGTTCCTCTGCTGGAGGGTCACTCGAGCCAGAAAGGCGGCTTCGAGACCATTCACATGAATGGCCAGGAGGTGTATAAGTTCGCCGTGCGCGAGGTGCCAGCTGTCCTGCAGGAGCTGCTGCAAAGCACGGGCACCAGCACGGACCAGCTCAACTGGCTGCTGCTGCACCAGGCCAACCAGCGCATCCTCGATGCGGTGGCCGACCGCTTCGCCATCCCCCATGAACGCGTGCTCAGCAACCTGGCTCGCTACGGCAACACCTCCGCCGCCACCATCCCGCTGATGCTGGATGAGGCGGTGCGCGATGGCCGGGTGTGTCCGGGCGATCTGATCGCCAGCAGCGGCTTCGGAGCGGGCCTGAGCTGGGGCGCGGCCCTGCTGCGCTGGGGTGGCCCCGGCGGCGGCGCCCAGGCAGCCGCTGAGTCCGGCTGAACCGCACCGCCGTAATCTCCAGCCGGTTCGAGCGCGTGTCGCCATGGGGATTGCCTGGGTGTTTCCCGGTCAGGGCTCACAGAAAACCGGCATGGCCAGTGGGGTGCTGGAGCTGGCGGGGGCTCACGAGCGCTTCGCCGCCGCCTCTGCGCTGCTGGGCCGCGATCTGCTGGCGATCTGTGCCGGCGAGGCGAGCGAGGTGGAGGGGGCAGCGCCAGGGGCGCCGCTCGATCTGGGCGACACCCGCAACACCCAGCCGGCCCTGTTCGTGCTGGAAAGCCTGCTGGTGGATGGCCTCAAGGCCCAGGGCCGCCGGGCTGATCTGGTGGCCGGCCACAGCGCCGGCGAACTGGTGGCCCTCTATGCCGCTGATGTCTTCGATTTCCACACGGGCCTGGAGCTGATGCACCGCCGCAGCGAGCTGATGGCCGCCGCCGGTGGCGGGGCCATGACCGCGGTGATGGGCTTTGAGCGCAACGAGCTGGAGGCGCTGGTGGAGGTCAGTGAGGGCGTGGTGATCGCCAACGACAACAGCGCGGCCCAGGTGGTGATCTCCGGCCTGCCGGAGGCGGTGGCCGCCGTGGCCGCCCAGCTCACCTGCAAGCGGGCCATCCCCCTGGCGGTTTCTGGGGCCTTCCACTCCCCCTTCATGGCCACTGCGGCCGAGTCCTTCGCCGCCCTGCTGGAGGAGGTGCCCTTCGCCGACGCCAGCATCCCGGTGCTGAGCAACACCGATCCCACCCCCAGTAGCAGCGGGGCCGAGCTCAAGCAGCGGCTGCAGCGGCAGATGGTGAGCGGGGTGCGCTGGCGCGAAACCATGGATCAGCTGGCGGTCCACGCCATCGACACCGTGGTCGAGATCGGCCCTGGCTCCGTGCTCAGTGGCCTGGTCAAACGCAGCCTGAGCGGTGTCACCACCGCCCAGATCAGCACCAGCGCCGACCTGGGCCTGTGAGCGATACCGAGGAGGGCCTGCCGGCCAGCGGACCACTCGAACCCCGCCGGCGCGGCCGGCGCCGGCGCCGGCGGACGGAGCCGCCGGCCCTGCTCACCCCCAGGCCGAGCCTCACCTACCGCCTGATCAGTTATCTGCTGGTGTTTCCGGTGTTCCGGCTGCTGTTCAGGGGCCGCACCAGTGGCAATGGCCTGGTGCCGATGGAGGGGGCCCTGGTGGTGGTCGCCAACCATGGCTCCCACCTCGACCCGCCCCTGCTGGGGCATGCCCTGGGGCGTCCGGTGGCCTTCATGGCCAAGGCCGAGCTGTTCCGGGTGCCCCTGCTGGGGCCGATCATCCGGGCCTGCGGCGCCTATCCCGTCTCCCGTGGCGCCAGCGACCGGGAGGCCATCCGCATCGCCACCGACCGCCTGCTGGAGGGCTGGGCCACCGGTGTGTTCATCGACGGCACCCGCCAGACGGACGGGCGCGTGAACCAGCCGCAGCCTGGTGCCGCCCTGTTGGCGGCACGGGCGGGGGCTCACCTGCTGCCGGTGGCGATCATCAACAGTCACCGGGCCCTTGGTACGGGTCAGAGCACCCCAAGGCTGGTGCCGATCCACATCCGCATCGGCCAGATCATTCCGCCACCGGCCTCCCGCCGCCGCGCCGACCTGCTGGCCACCACCGCCGCCTGCCAGGAGCAGATCAATGCGCTGCTGGATCAGGGCCTGCTGGCCCCAGGGCGGGAGCCAGCCGCCCTGCCGCCCACGAGCGCAGATCCCGACCCGTGACCACCCAGGCCGCGGCCCTGAGGCCATCACCCCAGACCTTGCGGCGCCCCTCCGGCCGGCAGCTCTCGCCGCAGGGCACCGCCACCGGAGTGAGGTGAATGCCCCGGCTGCCGGCCACGATCCGTCCCACCAGCAGCGCCCGGTCCATGTGATCGCTGCTGGTGACCAGCAGCACATGCTGAATCCCCAGACGCTGAAGGTCATCCACCACCGTGGTGAAGTTGCCGAGGGTGTCGCGGGCGCGGTAATCGAGCCGAAACTGCCGGCGATCGAGCCCCTCCTGGCTGAACAGCCACTGGGCATATTCCGGATTGCTGCCGCCACTCACCAGCAAAGGCAGCCCATCCCGGTGGGCCAGCCGGCCGGCCAGCTTCTCCCGCTCGATGTCGCCCCCCAGCACCAGAATCATCTGGGGCCGGCCGAGGCTGGGCAGCAGCAGCCACCGGGTCACCAGCACCAGAGCGCCGGCCAGCAGGGCCGCCACCAGCAGCCGTCGCATCAGGCCTGCCCCAGCGGCTGGCCCACCGGACTGGTGGGATAGAGCGGTAGGACGCTGGCCCAGGGAGCCGCCGCTCCCGCCGCCGCCGCCAGCCCACTCAGGCGCAGCAACTGATCCACGTCGGCCTCCGGATCGACCCGCGCCTCCAGCCGGACGCCGGCCGGCAGATCGGCCAGCTGGGCGTAGAGGCGTGGCGCCTCGCGCTCGGCGATTCCCCCCAGTGCCCACTCGTCGACGGCGTAGCAGCCCGCCACGATGCCGCGACGGGGCAGCTCCTGCAACAGCCAGAAGGGCTGATCACTCACCTCGGCCCGCTGACGCAGACGGTGAGCCATCAGCAGGAAGCTGCTGAAGCCATCGAGGGGCAACCCCAGCTGCTGGGCCACTGTGCGGGCGAAGACCACGGTCACCCGGGTGCCGGTGAACCCGCCCGGACCGGTGGCCACCGCCAGGCGACCCAGCTGGCGCCACTGGGGGGCGGGCAACAGCTGTTCCACGCAGGCCAGCAGATCGTTGGAGAGCCGCCGGCCCAGGGGATGGCTGCTGATGCGGGAGCTCGTGCCAGGGGCAGGCTCCAGGGGGGCGAGCCCCAGCCCCAGCACCTCGCTGCTGCTGTGCAGCGCCAGCAGCCAGGGGGGGGAGACAGCACTCATGCCGGCACCCTCTCACCCGGGCGCAGACGACTCCAGCGACCCGGCTCGCTCTGGAAGCTGGAGCAGGCCCGCACATCCCACTCCACCCCCACCTGATCCGCCGCCAGGCTCATCACCTGCACGTGGATGCGCGGGGCCATGGGAGTGAAATCCGGATCCACACTGAGGTGCTCCACACCGTGCTGCCTCTCCACCGCGTGATAGGCCTGACAGCGCTCCACCCAGTGGCAGTCGACGCAGATGCACATGCCGCCGGAGCCCTCCACTGCCCCCATTCTGGAGTGGGCCCAGGCCCCCCAGGGGCCCAGGGCGGCGGCCACCGCCGTGCTGCGCCGGGCCCTGGCCATGGAGGGCTGGCCCTGGCCGCCCCACGCCTTCCCCAGCGGCACGGCCCTGGTGGGTGGCGCCGTGCGCGATGGGCTGCTGGGACGCCTGGGACCTCAGCCCGATCTGGATCTGGTGGTGCCCGCTGACGCCATCGCCCTCTGCACCAGGCTGAGCCGCAGTCACGGCGGCAGCGTTGTGGTGCTCGATGGCGAGCGCTCGATCGCCCGGCTGGTGCTGCGCGGCTGGAGCCTGGACCTGGCCCGCCAGGTGGGAGACGATCTGGAGAGTGATCTCTGGAGGCGGGACTTCAGGCTGAATGCCCTGGCCCTGCCGCTGGCACCCGGGGCTGAATTGCTGGATCCCACCGGTGGGCTGGCGGACCTGGTGGGGGGAGAGCTGGTGGCGGTGCGGGAGGCCAACCTGCTGGACGATCCGCTGCGGATGCTGCGGGGGGTGCGCCTGGCCGCGGAGCTGGGCTTCCGCCTGGAGCCGCGCACCCGAGGCTGGATCGAGCGCCACCACGGCCGGATCAGCCAGGTGGCGCCGGAGCGGGTGCTGCAGGAACTGCAGAAGCTGGCCCAGGCCCCCGGCGGGGGGAGGGGCCTGGCGGAGGCGCTCGCCTGCGGCCTGCTCGAGCCCTGGCGCTCGGTCGGGCCGGAGCCCGTCTGGGGAGCGGCGCTGGGGCCTGGAGGGGAGCTCGCAACGGGGCTGGAGCTGACCGCCGCGGAGGCGGCTCGGGCCCTGCCCCTGGCCCGGCTGGCACGGTTGCTCGATGCAGCGGCACTGGAGCGGTTGCGCAGCAGCCGTCAGCTGCAGCAGCGCTGCGGGCAGTTGCGCGGCTGGTTGCTGCGGCTGCTCGAGAGCAGAGGGGGTGCCGCCGCCGGCCTGCGGCGCCTGGGCGAAGCGGAGCGCCTGAGCCTGCATCTGCAGCTGGAGGCGGATCTCCCGGCGCTGCTGCTGTTTTTCCCAGCCAACCTGGCGGCGGAATGGTTAAAGCGCTGGCGTAATCCCCAGGATCCGTTGTTTCATCCCCGTCCGCCGATCGATGGGCGCAGCCTGCAGCAGCAGCTGGGGCTTAGCCCGTCCCGACGGCTGGGGGAGCTGCTCGCCCACCTCACCCTCGAAGCCGCCTATGGCCGCATCCATGGGCCTCAGCAGGCCCTGCGCCAGGCCAGGGTCTGGCTGGAGAGCACCCCGGCATGATTTACTAAACTGTGAAAAGGCATCCATTCACAGCCTGACACCGCCCGTAAGCATCGGCTGATCGTCTGAGGTTTCGTCAAGGGATTTCCGAGCCACTGGCTCTCCAGACCAACCTGTTCATCGATCAACACTCCGCCATCGGTCAAACATTCCCCCTTCCTCCCTCGTTTCATGAGCGTTCGTCTTTACGTCGGCAACCTGCCGCAGACCTTCGATGACAAGGAGCTGACAGCTCTGTTCACCGCCGTCGGTGAAGGCGTGCGCTTCAAGACCGTCCAGGACCGCGAAACGGGCGCCTGCCGCGGCTTCGGCTTCGCCAACGTCGACGACGAAAAGCTCGCTGATGCGGTGGTCGAGCAACTCAACGGCCGCGACTTTGGCGGCAACAGCCTGCGCATCGAGCGCTCCGAGCGACGCGACAGCCGCGGCGCTGCCCCCAGCAGCGACCGCCGTGCCGGTGGAGCCACCGCCACGGTGGCCCGCAAGGCCGTCAACAAGGTGGTCCACAGCGACGACATCACCGAAGGCGCACCCGATCCCCGCTGGTCCGGCGAACTGGCCAAGCTCAAGGCCCTCCTGGCCAACCAGACCGCCGCTGTCTGAGCCGGGTCCTCCGTTTGCGCCCCTCCGGCCTGCTGCGTGACTGATCCAGCTGTCGATGCTCCTCGCCCGCTTCAGCACTGGTGCTGGCGGGGTCACTCGATCGGCTTCACCAGCCAGCTGCCGAGCCCGGAGCACAGGGGATCAGCTCAGGCTGGCCCCAGTGTGGTGGTGATGATCCACGGCTTCGGAGCCTCCAGTGGCCACTGGCGCCACAACCTGCCGGAGCTGGGGAAGCACTTCTGCACCTACGCCATCGACCTGCTGGGGTTCGGCTCCAGCGACAAACCCTGCTCCCAGCTGCGCGGGGAAACTGCCAGGGCGGGAGCGGTTGCCTATGGCTTCGATCTCTGGGCCGAGCAGGTGGCCGACTTCGCCGCCTGGATCCTGGCCGCAGGCGGCAGCCAGGATTCAGGCCCGGCGCCCAGCCTGCAGTTGGTGGGCAATTCCATCGGTGGAGTGGTGGCCCTGCGGGCCAGTGAACTGCTGATCGCCCGAGGGCTGGCTCCCAGCCAGGTCATCCTGATCGACTGCGCCCAGCGCACCCTCGACCAGAAACGACTGGCCCTGCTGCCCTGGCCCCAACGCGTCAGCCGGCCGCTGATCCAGCAGCTGGTGCGCCAGCGCTGGCTGATCGCCCCCCTGTTCCGCACCCTGGCGCGGCCCGCTTTCATCCGGCGCGTACTGGCCATGGCCTATCCCAGCGGCGCCAACATCGACGACGCCCTGGTGGAGCTGCTCTTTCGCCCCAGCACCGATGAAGGGGCGCCGGAGAGCTTCCGCGGCTTCGTCAATCTCTTCGACGATCACCTGGCCCCGGAGATCCTCGCGCGCCTGGGCTGCCTGCCGGTGCGCATGATCTGGGGCGAGCTGGATCCCTGGGAAGATCCCTCCGAAGCCAGGCAATGGGCGGAGCAGTTCGCCTGCATTCGGGAGCTGCGCCTGCTGCCGGGACTGGGCCACTGTCCCCACGACGAAGCACCGCAGCTGGTGAACCCGATCCTGATCGAGTGGCTCAGCGCGACTGAGCAATCACAAAGGAACAGGGAAGATCCAGCAGCTTGAGCGGCCGGGGCACGTAAGCGCGATGGCTGAACACGTCGTAGTCGAGCTGCTCGATCACAGCGAGGATGCCGCGATACAGGCGCAGGGAGGCCCACACCGGCCAGCGGGCATCGGCGGAGAGCCAGCGCACTCCCGCCTCGGAGCGGGCGAACCACTGACGGGCCCGGCGCAACTGGAAATCCATCAGGGCACGCCAGTTGTCGTTGAGGGTGCCGGCCAGCAGGTCAGCCTCGGAATAACCGAAGCGCTCAAGATCCTCCTGGGGCAGATAGATCCGCCCGCGGGCGCGATCTTCGCCCACATCCCGCAGGATGTTCGTGAGCTGGTTGGCAATGCCCAGGGCCACGGCCGCACTGGAGGTGTCCGGCCGCTCGCTCCAGGGGGCTGAGGTGTAGGCGGGATCCAGGCCCATCACCTCCTGGGTCATCAGACCCACCGTGCCCGCCACCCGGTAGCAGTAGAGCTCCAGGTCTTCGAAGCGGGCGTAGCGGTGGCGCTGCAGATCCATCCGCTGGCCCTCGATCATGTCGAGGTAGGGCTGCAGCGGCTGGGGGTAGCGCTGCAGGGTGTCCACCATCACCAGGTCAAGGGCATCATGGACCTGGCCGCTGAACAGGGAACGGGTGCGTTCCTCCCAGCGGTCGAGCCGCTCGGCCAGGCAGTCCACCGGCAGGGCCTGGGCCTGGGGACTGTCCATCAGCTCGTCGGTGCGGCGGCACCAGACGTAGATCGCCCAGATCGCCCGTCGCTTCGCCGGCGGCATCAGCAGGGTGCCGAGATAGAAGGTCTTGGCCCACTGGGCTGTTTCCTGCCGACAGGCCTGGTAGGCCTCCTCCAGGGTCGGCAGGGAAGGGCAGGACACCGTGGTGGAGGCAGCCAGCACCGTCACACCGCCAGGGGGGCCTTGGCCCGGCTGTGGCTGACGGCCTCAGCACAGAGCTTGCCGCTCAGCACGGCTCCCTCCATCGAGGCGAGGTAGCGCTGCATGGTGTAGTCACCGGCCATGAAGAAATTGGCGATCGGCGTGTCCTGCGATGGCCGCAGCTGCTGGCAGCCTGGCACCGTCTTGTAGACGGAGAGCGGTGTCTTCACAACCCGTGCCTTGCGCAGCTGGGCCTGGTCGTCTCCGCTGAAGTGGTCGGGGAACAGCCGCCGCAGTTCGCTCAAGGTGGCCTCCACGATCGCCTCGTCGCTGCGGCCGATCCACTCCTCGGCCGGCGCGAAGACCAGCTCCAGCATCGAGCGCTCGGAATCGGCGTACTCCCGGCAGGTGTTGCTCATGTCGGCGTAGACGCTGAGCAGATCGGAGCGGCTGAACAGCAGGTGATCGATGTCGGTGAGCTTGCGGTCGAACCAGAGGTGAATGTTGATCACCGGCACCCCCCGCAGGCCCTGCAGCTTCTCGAAATAAGGCAGCTGCTTCCAGGGCTCGGGCAGCAGCAGCTTGAGTGGATCCACCGGCAGGGCGCTGACGTAGGCGTCGGCCTGCAGCAGGCGGGGCTCCTGCCCCTGCACGCCTGCCAGCCGGAACCCGGACACGCTGCCGTCGCCTGCCAGCTCGATCTGGCGCAGGGGACTGTTGAGGTGCACCTCACCGCCGCGCTCGCGGACCCACTCCACGATCGGTTCGCACAAGCGCTGGGGCGGGTTGCCATCGAGGAAGGCCATCTTCGAGCCGTTCTTCTCCTGGAGGAAGCGATTCAGCGCCGTGAGGATCACCGTGCTGGAAATTTCATCCGGATTGATGAAATTCAAGGCCTTGCTCATTGCGATGAACACTTCATCATTCACCCGTTTGGGAATGTTATGAAGCTCAAGCCACTCCGACCAGGAGTACTTGTCGCACTCTTCAACATAATTCTGACCGCGCAGCATCGCCGGCACCAGCCCCAGACCGAACTGGATCTTCTCCGGCCAGCTCAGCATGTCGTTGTTGCCGAGAATTGCAACCACGCCATTGAGCGGTGCGGGCAGGTCGGGAAAGTCGAAGCGGCTGTAGTTGCCCGGTGAATCTTTCTGATTGAAGATCATCGCGTGGTCTTTCCACTGCAGACGGTCTTCGATGCCCAGCTCGGCGAAGAGCTGCAGCATGTTGGGGTAGGCCCCGAAGAAGATGTGCAGACCGGTTTCATACCAGTCACCGTCCTCATCCTGCCAGGCCGCCACCTTGCCGCCGAGCACATCGCGGGCCTCGACGACCACGGGCGTGTGGCCCGCATCGCTGAGGTATTTGGCGCAGGAGAGACCGGCCAGGCCTGCTCCGGCGATGGCGACGCGCATGGCAAAACGAAAAGTCAACGGCAACCATAAAAGGGCTGCCGCTGGCAACGGCGTCCCGGGGAGCAGCCCGAAGGCCGCAAGGGTTCCTAAAGTTGTTGTCCGTGAGGCGTCCTGCCTGCCCACGACCCCCAGCCATGGTCGATGCCAGCCTGCTCAAATCCACCACCCGCCACGTCAGGGTGTTCACCGCCCGGGTGGAGGACGGCGAGCTGATCGCCGATCCCAGCCAGCTGACCCTGGACCTGGACCCGGACAACGAATTCCTCTGGGAGGCGTCCGTGCTCGCCAAGGTCCAGCAGCGCTTCCGCGAGCTGGTGGCCGCCAGCGCCGGCCACGACCTGAGCGAATACAACCTGCGCCGCATCGGCTCGGAGCTCGAAGGCTTCATCCGCCAGCTGCTGCAGGCCGGGGAGCTGCGCTACAACCCCGGCGCCCGCGTGCTCAATTACTCGATGGGCCTGCCCCGCACCCCGGAGGCCCCTTGACCCGATCCCGCTACAGCCGCCCAGACAGCACTCGCGGTGACAGCAGCCGTGCAGACGGTGGCCGCAGCAGTTATGGCCGTGGCAGCGAGACCCGTCCCAAACCAGCCGCAGAGGGGCGTGATCCCTATGAGGCCTATGAGCGCGCGCCCCGGGGCCGCCGGACGGCCGAGCGCGGCGGTGGTAGCGGCAGTGGTGGGCCAGGCGGCACTGGTGGAGCCGGCGGCGGCGGTGGTGGCAGTCCGATTCAGCTGAATGTCGGCACCATTGCCGTGCTGGCCGGCGTGCTGGTGCTGGGCATCGGCATCGGCACGGCACTGTCGAGCAACACTCCCGGCAACCAGGGCAACATCGCCAGCAGCCAGCAGCTGGATCTGGCGGTGCCCGATCCCGAGTTCTGCAAGCAGTGGGGGGCCAGTGCCTTTGTGATGGATGTGGAGCTCTACACCACCATGAACCCCAGCAGCAGCTTCGTGACCCAGCCCACCCTGCAGCCGGGCTGCGTGATCCGGCGGGAGAACTGGAGCGTGCTGCAGAAGGAGGGCGCGGTGACCTCCGAGCAGATTCGCCAGTGCAAGCAGCGCATGAACACCTTCGCCTACATCGGCTCGATCCGCGACAAGCCCGTCGTGCGCTGTGTCTACCAGACCGACATCAGCGGCAACAAGTTCCAGACCAAGGGCATTGCCGACGATGCCGCCGGCCTCACCCCGGAAGCCGGCCAGTTCTGATCGGGGCGCTGGCTCAGGAGGCCGAGGCCGCCTGGGCCACGGCCTCCACCGGGGTGGCCGAAGGCCGTACCGCGGGCTGGCGCAGGGGGCTATCCGGACTGGCGAACACCGGCAGCACTTCGCGGCGGAAGGCCTCGGAGGCCCTGGAGCAGTAGCGGGCGGGGTGGGTGATCAGCTTGAGCTGACGGCGCACCAGCAGATCGGAGACGATCGGGCGGTGCAGGCTGCCCGTGGCCAGTTCGCGCTCGATCGAAACCACCGGCAGGAAGGCGGCGCCAAGACCCGACTGCACGGCGTTCTTGATCGCCTCAAAGGAGTTGAGTTCCATCTCGATCTTGAGGCGCTGCACCTCGAAACCGGAGCGCGCCAGCAGCTGATCCACCATCTTGCGGGTGGTCGACTGGGCATCGAGGCAGACGAAGCCGAGGCGGTAGAGGTCGTCCTTGTGCAGCTCCGGCAGGCGCGCCAGGGGGTGCTTCACCGGCAACACCAGCGCCAGCTCATCGTTGGCGTAGGGCACCACCTGGAGCAGATCCGTCAGTTCGGTGGGCAGCTCGCCGGCGATGATCGCCAGATCGACCTGACCATTGGCCACGCTCCAGCTGGTGCGGCGGGTGCTGTGCACCTGGAGCTGCACCGAGACGTCGGGGTATTTCTGGCGGAACAGGCCGATCATGCGGGGCATCAGATAGGTACCCGTGGTCTGGCTGGCCCCCACGATCAGGGAGCCACCACGCAGGTTGTGGAGATCATCGAGGGCGCGGCAGGCCTCCTGGCACTGGCTGAGGATCCGGTCGCAGTAGCTGAGCAGGAGGTGGCCGGCTTCGGTGAGCTGCGCCTTGCGGCCGCCCCGATCGAACAGGGAAACATCCAGCTGCTTCTCCAGGTTCTGGATCTGCAGACTCACCGCCGGCTGGGTGACGTAGAGGCTGTCGGCAGCCTTCTTGAAGCTGCCCTCGCTGGCGATGGCGCGCAGGATGCGCAGCTGATCGAGGGTGAACGGCAGATCAGCCATGGGATGGGCCTTGGGCCTGGCTCCGGCTGGAAGGCAGAACTCTAAAGGGGAAACTCGTTCCCTCCGGTGCCCACACCCCCAGGCCGGGATGGAACGACACCTCCGCCAGAATCGCCGCTTCCGCTGCGGCTTCTTGGCTCCGTCCCCGCCCTGCTTCGCCCTGCTTACCGCCGCTCTTGCCGCCGGCCCTGGCGCCGGCCTCGGGGTCGTGCCGCCGGAGCACCGCTCCAGCCTGGTGATGCTCGCCCTGCTGCTGGCGTTCGCCCTGCTCCACAGCGGTGGTGCGGCCCTGCGGGTGCAGGCGGAACAGCGCCTGGGGGCCCGGCTGTGGCGCCTGCTGTTCGCCGCGGTGAGCATCCCGGCGGCCGTGGTGGTGGTGGGCTATTTCATCGCCCACCGCTACGAGGGGGTGCGGCTCTGGAACCTCCAGGGCACCCCAGGACTGATCCCGCTGGTCTGGGTGGGCACGGCCATCAGCTTTTTCTTTCTCTACCCGGCCACCTACAACCTGCTGGAGATCCCGGCAGTGCTGAAGCCGCAGGTGCGCCTCTATGCCACTGGGATCATCCGCATCAGCCGCCATCCCCAGGCGGTGGGACAGGTGCTCTGGTGCGCCACCCACCTGCTCTGGATCGGCAGCAGTTTCATGGTGGTCACCTGCGTCGGGCTGATCGGCCACCACCTGTTCGCGGTCTGGCATGGCGACCGGCGGCTGCGGGCTCGTTTCGGGGAGGCCTTCGAGGAACTGCGCGCCAGCACCTCGGTGATTCCCTTCCGTGCCGTGCTCGACGGCCGCCAGCAGCTGGTCTGGGCAGAAGTCCTGCGGCCGTCCCAGCTGGGGATCGTCGTTGCCATCACTCTGCTCTGGTGGAGCCACCGCTTCCTGGGCCTGGCGGCCGGGGCGTTTCTGGGGGGACCGCTGGGTCGGCTGCTGGGCTGAGGTGGCCCCTGGTGCCGGCCTGGGGCCCCTGATCGCGGTCCAACACACAGCCCGAAGCCAGCGAGGCGAGCTGCCTACACTCCGGTGGCCCGCACCCTGAGCTGGATGACGTCGGCTGCCGAACTTGCCTGGTTGATCCCCGTGTTGCCCCTGGCGGGGGCGGCCATCACCGGCCTCGGCCTGATCAGCTTCAATCGAACCGTCAACCGGCTGCGCAAGCCGGTGGCCCTGCTGCTGCTGAGCTGCGTCGGGGCGGCTGCGGTGCTCAGTTTCGCCGTGCTGGCGGAGCAGCTGGCGGGGGCTCCCACCACCGAGGTGCTCTTCGACTGGGCCAGCGCCGGCAGCTTCAATCTGCAGATGGGCTTCCGCGTGGATGCCCTCGGCGCCGTGATGCTGTCGCTGGTCACCACCATCGCCCTGCTGGTGATGGTCTATTCCGATGGCTATATGGCCCACGACAAGGGCTATGTGCGCTTTTTCACCTATCTGGCCCTGTTCAGCAGCTCGATGCTGGGCCTGGTGATCAGCCCGAACCTGCTGGAGATCTATGTCTTCTGGGAGCTGGTGGGGATGTGTTCCTACCTGCTGGTGGGCTTCTGGTACGACCGTGACGGAGCCGCCAACGCCGCCCAGAAGGCCTTCGTGGTGAACCGGGTCGGAGACTTCGGCCTGCTGCTGGGCATCCTCGGGCTGTTCTGGGCCACCGGTGCCTTCGGCTTCGAGGAGATCGGCGCTGGCCTCTCCGAGGCCGTGGCCAGCGGCAGCCTCTCCAATGGTGCGGCGGTGCTGCTCTGCCTGCTGGTGTTCATGGGACCGATGGCCAAATCGGCCCAGTTCCCCCTGCATGTGTGGCTGCCCGACGCCATGGAGGGTCCCACCCCCATTTCCGCCCTGATCCATGCCGCCACGATGGTGGCCGCCGGCGTCTTCCTGGTGGCGCGGCTGCAACCGGTCTACGCACCCTTTCCCCAGGTGCAGCTGGTGATCGCCGTGGTGGGCACGATCACCTGCTTCCTGGGGGCCTCGATCGCCCTCACCCAGATGGACCTGAAGAAGGGCCTGGCCTACAGCACCGTGAGTCAGCTGGGTTACATGATGCTGGCCATGGGCTGCGGAGCCCCGGTGGCCGGCATGTTCCACCTGGTCACCCACGCCTTCTTCAAGGCGATGCTGTTCCTGGGCTCCGGCTCGGTGATCCATGCCATGGAGGAGGTGGTGGGCCATGAGCCGGTGCTGGCCCAGGACATGCGCCTGATGGGAGGCCTGCGCCAGTTCATGCCGGTGACATCGATCACCTTCCTGATCGGCTGTGTGGCCATCAGCGGCATTCCGCCCCTGGCGGGCTTCTGGAGCAAGGACGAGATCCTCGGCCAGGCCTTCAACACCTATCCACTGCTCTGGGTGGTGGGCTTCCTCACCGCCGGCATGACGGCCTTCTACATGTTCCGGCTCTACTTCCTCACCTTCGAGGGCGAATTCCGCGGCAACGACGCGGCCGTTCGGGCCCAGCTGCTCCAAGAGGCCGGCAAGGCGGCCCCTGCGGCCGAGGTGGAAGGCGCGGGAGCCGGCCATGGCCAGCACGCCAGCCACCCCCATGAATCCGGCTGGCAGATGGCCCTGCCCCTGGCGGTGCTGGCGGTGCCGTCGGCTCTGATCGGCCTGCTGGGCACCCCCTGGCACAGCCGCTTCGCCGGTCTGCTCAATCCCGAGGTGGCCGCTGAGATGGCGGAACACTTCTCATGGGCTGAATTCCTGCCCCTGGCGGCGGCTTCGGTGGCGGTCTCGATCACCGGCATCACCATTGCGGTGCTGGCCTACTCGCTGCACAAGCTGGACCTGGCCACCTTGGTGGCCGCCCGCTTCCCCAGCCTCAACGCCTTCCTGGCCAACAAGTGGTACCTCGACGACCTCAACGACAAGCTGTTTGTCCGCGGCAGTCGCAAGCTGGCCCGTCAGGTGCTTGAGGTGGACGCCAAGGTGGTGGATGGGGTGGTGAACCTCACCGGCCTGCTGACCCTGGGCAGCGGCGAGGGGCTCAAGTACTTCGAAACCGGCCGGGCCCAGTTCTATGCCCTGATCGTGTTCGGTGGCGTCATCGCCCTGGTGGTGCTCTTCAGCAGCTTCTGAGCCGGGGCACTGTGTGTGTCATCCCTTATCTGGGGGCGGGCTGAGCGGCAGGTATTTCTACACTCCGCCCAGACCTGATCCCTGCCTCCGTGCCGCTCGATCCTGCCGTTGCCACGGGCGCCCTTGCGGCCTTGGGCGACGCCCCCGCCACCGCCTTCCCCTGGCTGAGCGTTTCGATCCTGATGCCGATCGCCGCGGCCCTGCTGATCCCCTTCATCCCGGATCCAGGCGACGGCAAGACGATCCGCTGGTATGCCCTTGGCGTCGCCCTGGTCACCTTCCTGGTGACCGCCGGCGCCTACCTCAACGGTTACGACCCCTCCGTAGCCGGACTGCAGCTGATCGAGCGGGTGGAGTGGGTGCCCAAGCTGGGCCTGGCCTGGTCGGTGGGCGCCGATGGGCTCTCGATGCCCCTGATCCTGCTCACCAGCTTCATCACCGCCCTGGCGGTGCTGGCGGCCTGGCCGGTCACCTTCAAGCCGCGCCTGTTCTATTTCCTGATCCTGGCCATGGACGGCGGCCAGATCGCCGTCTTCGCTGTGCAGGACATGCTCCTGTTCTTCCTCTCCTGGGAGCTGGAGCTGCTGCCGGTGTACCTGCTGCTGGCGATCTGGGGCGCCAAGAAGCGCCAGTACGCCGCCACCAAGTTCATCCTCTACACGGCCGGCGGCTCGGTGTTCATCCTGCTGGCTGCTCTGGCGATGGGCTTCCAGGGTGGTGGCCCCCCCAGCTTTGAGTACACAGCCCTGGCTGCCAAGGAGTTCGGCACCCGCTTCGAGCTGCTGGCCTACGCCGGCCTGCTGATCGCCTTCGGCGTGAAATTGCCGATTGTGCCCTTGCACACCTGGCTGCCCGATGCCCACGGCGAAGCCACGGCACCGGTGCACATGCTGCTGGCCGGCATCCTGCTGAAGATGGGGGGCTATGCGCTGCTGCGCTTCAACGTGCAGCTGCTGCCCGATGCCCACGCCCAGTTCGCCCCCCTGCTGGTGGTGCTGGGGGTGGTGAACATCATCTACGCGGCGCTCACCTCCTTCGCCCAGCGCAACCTCAAGCGCAAGATCGCCTACAGCTCCATCAGCCACATGGGCTTTGTGCTGATCGGCATCGGCAGCTTCAGTGCCCTCGGCACCAGCGGCGCCATGCTGCAGATGGTCAGCCACGGCCTGATCGGCGCCAGCCTGTTCTTCCTGGTGGGAGCCACCTACGACCGCACCCACACCCTGCAACTTGATGAAATGGGCGGGGTGGGCCAGAAAATGCGCAAGATGTTCGCCCTCTGGACCGTCTGCTCCTTGGCCTCGCTGGCCCTGCCTGGGATGAGCGGCTTCGTTTCCGAACTGATGGTGTTCGTCGGCTTCGTCACCAGTGAGGCCTATTCGCTCAGCTTCCGCATCGTCATGGCCTCCCTGGCGGCGGTGGGGGTGATCCTGACTCCCATCTACCTGCTCTCGATGCTGCGGGAGATCTTCTTCGGCAAGGAGAACAGCGAGCTGGTCTCCCACTCCAAGCTGGTGGATGCGGAACCGCGGGAGATCTACGTGATCTCCTGCCTGCTGGTGCCGATCATCGGCATCGGCCTCTACCCCCGCCTGATGACCGACAGCTACCGCGCCTCGATCGAAGCCCTGGTGCAGCGGGAGGAGGCCTCCATGGCCCGGATGATTCCAGCCGGCCGCCAGGGGCTGATCCGACAGAATCTTCCCCTGGCCCTGCTCAACCCTGGAGTGGAAGCCCAACAGCCCCTGCTGGTGGCGCCCCTGCTGCCCACAGCAGGGGGGTAACGGGGGAGTTACGAAACTCTGCGGATGGCGCCCGCCCATCCCCCTGTCCTGGGGGGATGCCTACGCTCCCAGCCAGTCGGGCCCACCGGGGCCATCCGCGCTCCAGCCTTCACCCTTTCTTTCGCCTCGCCCCAAGCGTTTCGAACCATGCGTCAGCTGAACTTCGTGCTGATCTTCAGCTTTGGTCTGGCCACGGTGATGTTCACCCTGGAGAACACCACAGCCACCACAGTGCACTTCCTGCCCGGGGTGAGCGCCACCCTGCCCCTGGCCGCGATGATGCTGGTGGTGGGTGGTCTCGGCGCCACCGCCGCCTGGGTGTTCGCCGTCTGGACGGGCGTTGTCAAGAAGGTGGAGGAGCTGCAGGAGCAGGGCGAGCTGGTGGCCCAGCAGGTGCGGATCCAGGAGCTGGAAGCCGACGTTCAGCGCTACCGGGCCACGGTGGATGCCCAGCTGAGCCTGCTGCCGGCCGCCGGCCAGAGTTCAGCCCCGAGCCCCGAGCCCGCCGCCAACGAAGCCTGAGACCAGGCCCTGCTGGCCGCAGCCCCCCAGGCGGGGTACGTTTCGCTCAGATGGGGAAGGGTCTTGGCTGAAGCCGGCGCCAGGCTGGCGATTCGCCTGCTGCAGGATGCCGCCGAGCGCGGCGAGATCGACCCCTGGGACGTGGATGTGATTGCCGTGGTCGATGGCTTCCTCGATCAGCTGCGTCAGCGCATCGGTGCTCCCAGGCTGGTGAGCAGGCCGGGCGAGGGCGGCAGCTTCGAGAGCGATCTGGCCGTCACCAGCGAGGCCTTCCTGGCGGCCTCCGTGCTGGTGAGCCTCAAGGCTGAGATCCTCGAGCAGCAGACCCTGCCGCCGGAGCCGGAAGCGGAACTGGATCCCTTCGCCTTCGGTGACGACGACGCTGAATCCTTTGAATTGCTGTCGTTTCAGCTGCCGCGCCGGCCGGAGCGGCACCTGCTGCGGCGGGCCGTGGCACCACCTCCTCTGCAGCGTCCGGTGACCCTGGGGGAGCTGATCCGCCAGCTGGAGGACATCGCCGAGCGGCTGGAGCAAGGGAACGCGAGCGGACGAACCCGCCAGCGCGGACGCCGCTACAGCGAACGGGCGGCGATCGAGCAGGTGGCGGCCCTGGCCCACCGCGAGAAACTGCCGGAAACCACCGCCGCCCTCAGCCATTTCCTGCTGGAGTGGCAGGCCGCCAGCGACTGGGTGGACTTCGAGCTGCTGGTGGAGGCCTGGGCCGAGGCCGCCCCGGCGGATCTGGACCAGGACCGGGTGGGGGTGTTCTGGGCGCTGCTCTTCCTCTGCTCCCAGGGCAAGGTCGACCTGCAACAGGGTGGCGATCTCTTCGGACCCCTCTTCCTCAGGGGCTGCCTGGAGGAGGGGGTGACCAGGCTGCCCTCTGCTCTGCCCCAGGGACTGGGGCCAGCTCCGTCTCCGGCTCGGGAAGCGCGGGCGGCCTGAAGGTCTTCATTAAGCTGGCTTGAATGTGATCACAAGCGGACAGGTGCCCATGAAGGCCATGATTCTCGCGGCCGGCAAGGGAACCAGGGTGCAGCCCATCACCCACACGATTCCCAAGCCGATGATCCCGATTCTGCAGAAACCCGTGATGGAGTTTCTGCTGGAGCTGCTGCGTCAGCACGGGTTCACCGAAGTCATGGTCAATGTTTCACACCTGGCTGCGGAGATCGAGAACTATTTCAGAGATGGGCAGCGCTTCGGTGTCGAGATCGCCTACAGCTTCGAAGGTCGCATCGAAGACGGAGAACTGATCGGTGCCGCCCTGGGTTCCGCCGGCGGTCTCAAGAAGATCCAGACCTTTCAACCCTTCTTCGACGACACCTTCGTGGTGCTCTGCGGCGATGCGCTGATCGACCTCGACCTCACCGAGGCCGTGCGCCTCCACAAGGAGAAAGGGGCGATGGCCTCCCTGGTCACCAAGCGGGTGCCGAAGGATCAGGTGAGCAGCTACGGCGTGGTGGTCACCGACCAGGACAGCCGGGTTCTGAGCTTCCAGGAGAAGCCCTCGGTGGCCGAGGCCGCCAGCGACATGATCAACACCGGCATCTACATCTTCGAGCCGGAGGTGCTAGATCACATCCCTGCCGGCATTCCCTTCGACATCGGCGCCGACCTCTTCCCCAGGCTGGTGGCCGCCGGGGCCCCCTTCTATGCCCTGCCGATGGACTTCGAATGGGTGGACATCGGCAAGGTGCCCGACTACTGGCAGGCGATCCGCAGCGTGCTGGAAGGCAAAGTGCGCCAGGTGTCGGTGCCTGGTCGGGAGGTGCGGCCGGGGATTTTCACGGGCCTGAACGTCGCCGCCGACTGGGACAAGATCAACGTGACCGGCCCCATCTACGTGGGCGGGATGACCCGCATCGATCCGGGGGTGACGATCGTGGGTCCGGCGATGATCGGACCGAGCTGCCACATCTGTGAGGGCGCCACCATCGACAACTCGATCATCTTCGACTACTCCCGCATCGGTGCCGGCGTGCGCTTGGTGGAGAAGCTGGTGTTCGGCCGCTATTGCGTCGATCGCAACGGTGACCACTTCGACCTGCAGGAGGCCTCCCTCGACTGGCTGATCACCGACGTGCGCCGCCAGGACGTGGGCCAGCCCTCACCCCAGCAGAAGGCCATGGCTGATCTGCTCGGCACCGATCTCGCCCTCAGTGCGGGCGAGAGCTGACTTCCGTCAGCAGCGAACTAGCAAGGGCTGAAACACCCGCCTCAGCCAGGATCCGGGGGATGCGCTCCTCCGCCTTCACCGCCATCAGATGAACCCCCTGGGCAATGCCGCTGTAGGAGCGCACCTGCTCGGCGGCGATGGCCACCCCCTCGGCCGCCGGATCCGCCGAGGCTGACAGCCGGTCGATGATCGACTGGGGGATCGAGGCCCCCGGCACCACGCGGTTGATGAAAGCGGCGTTGCGCGCCGACTTGAGCAGGAACACCCCCGCCAACACCGGCAGGCCGAGGGGTTCACTGATCTCAGCGCAGAAGCGACGCAGGGCTTCGGTGTTCATCACCATCTGGGTCTGCAGGAAGCGCGCACCGGCCGCCTGCTTGCGCGCCACCCGGGCCCGCAGGCCGCTCCAGCTGGCCGACTGAGGGTCGGCCGCGGCCCCGGGGAACAGGGCCGTGGGACCATCCGGCAGCAGGCCCTCCACTGGATCGAGACCCGCGTTGAGACGACCCAACAACTGCAGCAGACGCACCGCCTCCAGCTCATTGACGGGCCGGGCACCGGGCTGATCACCAGCGCCCACCGGATCCCCGGTGAGGCAGAGCACATTGCGAATGCCGAGGGCGTGGGCACCGAGCAGCTCGGCCTGGAGGGCGATCCGGTTGCGGTCGCGACAGGCCAGCTGCAGCACGGGCTCCAGCCCGCCATCGAGCAGCAGACGACAGAGGGCAAGGCTGCTCATGCGCATCACGGCCCTGCTGCCGTCGGTGACATTGACGGCATGGACCAGACCGCGCAGCTGGGCGGCCACCGCCAGGGTGCGACTGGGATCGCCTCCCCGCGGAGGGGTCACTTCAGCGGTGATGGCGAACTGACCGCTCTCCAGGGCCTGGCGCAGAAGCAAAGGGCAGAAGATCGCTCAGGCCCCATCATGCGCCAGCGGCCGCTGCTTACAGTGAGGCAGTGGAGGCGTGGAATCTGGATGTCCGATCGAGACCATCTCATCCAGCTGCGCTCCAGTCTTTCGGAACGCGAGCTTGAAATCATCGAGCGGGTCGCGACGGGCCTGACCAATCAGGAAATCGCCTTGGAGCTGATGATCAGCAAGCGCACCGTCGACAACCACGTCAGCAACATTTTCACCAAGACAGGCGCCAAGAACCGCGTGGCCCTCCTGAACTGGGCGATGGACAACGGCAAGATCTGCCGTGATGGGTTCAACTGCTGCCACTTGCCCAGCCCTCAGGACTGAGCTCCAGCCCCAACCGAGAACGCGCGCGGCAGCTGGGGCACCTCAACACTGGCCGTGAGCGACTGGAGGCTGTAGCCATCGGGGCCGAGGCCGAACAGATCGGCATAGTCGAGGCAATCCTCGCTGTCGCGGCCGGCGAAGCGCAGCACACCCTGATGGTCGTAAAGGCCGATCACTGACGGATCTGGAACAAGGGGAAATAAGGAGAAAACCTTAATGAAATCCTAGCGGATGTCGCTGTCGTTACAAAGGCCCTCCGCCCACAGATCCTGCCGCTCCCCTTGCGGCCAACGGCTCCAGGGCCGCCGCGCCAGGGCCGCATTGCTGAGCTCCCCACGCCCAGTGATCTCCAGCTGGCACCAGGCCGGCAGTGTCAGCGCCTGGTCCTCCCGCTCCAGCTCCACCTCCGCCACCACCAGGGGGGCATTCTCCGCCTCGAACACGTCCAGCACCCAGTCGCCACCGGGCAGGTCAAGGCCATAGCGCTCCTTGCTCAGGCTGGCCGCCGCCAGATCCAGCAGCTCCCTGGCATCAGCGGCAGGAATCTCATACTCAAACTCCGCCCGGGTGATGGCGGTGACCCTGGCCTTGAGGGTCAGCCAGGCCCTGGCCTCCCGCACCACTTCGCTTCGCTCCTCCAGACGCACCCGCACGGTGACCCCATCGGCCGAGCCCTGCAGATAGCCCTGGCGCAGCTGCTGTCGCCAGAGGATGTGCTCCCTCCAGCCGGTCCCCGCCACCAGGAAGCGGCGCTCGATCTCCAGAGCCACCGATGCAATCCCCACTCAGGCCCGGCCATCCTGGCGCCAGGGCCAGCTGCGCTGCTGCTGTGCTCAGTTGGCGGAGGGTTCTGAAGCGGTGAGGTCGCCGGCCCAGTGCAACTTGTGGCTGAGGGTGCGGTAATAGGAGGGGCTCTGCTGCAGCACCACCATCAGGGCGCAGTGGCTGGAGCGCTGCACCACACAGCGATCGCCCGGCTCCAGCACCGTGGCATGGGCACCGTCCTTCCAGAGCTTCACCCGCCGGCTGGGCTCTCCCAAGGGCCAGATCGCCAGCTGAGAGCGCGGCGGCACCACCACCGGCCGGCTGGAGAGGCTCATCGGGCAGATCGGATTGACCACGATCGCATCGATGCCGGGATGGAGGATCGGACCACCAGCCGCCATGGCATAACCGGTGGAGCCGGTGGAGGTGGCGATGATCAGGCCGTCACCGCGGAACTGATCCACCACTTCGCCGTCGATCTCCAGCTCCAGCACGCAGGTGGGTGAGAGCTCATCGAGGAAGGGGCGGAAATAGAAGTCATTGAGCGCCCGGTGCAACCGGGCGGGGCCGCCGGTGGCGGGGTCTTCCGGCTCCTCGCCTTCCGGCACCCCATCGCCGCGATCCACGAAGGCCTCCAGCATCATGCGCCGCTCGAGGGCAAAGCGATCGTCACGCAGGCGCTGCCAGAGGTTGTCCTCCAGGTTGCTGGTGCTGAGCACCAGCAGCTTGCGCTCGTGGGTGAGGAAACCCAGGTGTCCGCCCACATTGAAACTAAGGATCGGCACATCCAGGGGGCCGAGGTGGCGGGCCGCCCCCAGCACGGTGCCGTCACCGCCCAGCACCACGGTGAGGTCGGGTAAGCAGGGCTCGGTGGCCAGCAGGCCCGGAAAGGGATTGGAACTGGCTCCGCTGCTGGCCACAGTCACCTCAACCCCTTGGGAGCGCAGGTCTTCGCAGCAACGCCTGGCCTGGCGCTGGGCCGCCTGGCTACCTGAGCGAACGATCAGCCAGACCCGCTGGAGCTGCATGGGATCAGGCGTGAACCCCGAAGTGCCACGCCGTCGCTGGTGCTGGGGCGGTTCTCACCAGCGCAAGAGGTTGAAGCGCTCCATGTCGACGGTTTCGCGGTTGCGGTAGAGAGAGAGCAGGATCGCCAGGCCCACGGCCGCTTCGGCGGCCGCCACGGTGATCACAAAGATGGTGAACACCTGACCGCGGATCTGCTGGCCATCAATGTAGCTGGAGAAGGCCATCAGGTTGATGTTGACAGCATTGAGCATCAGCTCGATGCTCATCAGCACCCTCACGGCGTTGCGGCTGTTGATCAGGCCCCAGACACCGGTGCAGAAGAGGATGGCCGCGAGCACCAGGTAGGCCTGGAGCGGAATATCAAAGGAGGTGGCAGGCATGGTCAGACTTTCTCCAGCAGGGTGGTCTCGCCGGCGGTGCTCTCCAGCAGCAGGGGGGTGCGCTCCTTCTCGAGAAGTCCCTGATCAGCCGGTTCACCGGTGATCACATCGCTGCTGAACACGTCGCGGCGGGCGAGCACAATCGCTCCGATCATGGCCATCAGCAGCAGCACCGAGGCCAGCTCGAAGGGCAGCAGATAGTCGCTGAAGAGGTGGATGCCGATCAACAGGGCAGAGTCGTCGGCGAGCGGGGCGGGACCCGGCACCGCCCAGGGGGTGGTGAGATCAACCCGCAGGATCAGCAGGAAAAGGCCCAGGCAGACGGCACCGGAGAGCACCCGCCGCAGCAGCAGGCCGGGAATCTCGGCCATCTCCTCTTTCTTGTTCACGAGCATGATCGCGAACAGGATCAGCACGTTCACGGCGCCCACGTACACAAGCACCTGGGCCGCGGCGACAAAGCTGGCATTCAGCATCAGGTATAAACCTGCCACCGAGAGGAACACCCCAGCCAGCAGGAAGGCGGAATAAACGATGTTGGGCAGCAGCACCACCCCCAATGAGCCCACAACCAGGGTGAGGGAGAGGGCAACGAAGCAGATGAGCTGGGTGACGGACGCGATCGTCATCAGGCTTTCTCCGCGGTCTGGGCCGCTGCAGCCGCCCTCTCCGCCTGCACTTGCTCGGGCAGTTTGCCGGCCCTGGCTCTGGTGGGATCCACACCGTGGGGGTCCATCTCACCCTTGGGCAGATAGGCCAGCTCGCGCAGGGGCACCACCGCCGGATCACTGGTGACGCTGGTGGGCAGTCGGCCCAGGGCCACATTGTCGTAGTTGAGGCTGTGGCGATCAAAGGCCGCCAGCTCGTACTCCTCAGTCATGGAGAGGCAGTTGGTGGGGCAATACTCCACGCAGTTGCCACAGAAGATGCAGACCCCGAAATCAATCGAGTAATTCTTCAGTTCCTTCTTCTTGGTCTCCTTGTTCATCACCCAATCGACCACAGGCAGGTTGATCGGGCACACCCGCACGCAGACCTCGCAGGAGATGCACTTATCGAACTCGTAGTGGATCCTGCCGCGGTAGCGCTCCGAGGGGATCAGCTTCTCGTAGGGGTATTGAACGGTGATCGGCCGGCGGCGCAGGTGATCAAACGTGACCGAGAGGCCCTGGGTGATGTAGTTGGCCGCGCCGACGGCATCCTTGGTGTAGTCACCGACCTTTTGCAGGAATCCGAACATGGCGGGGGAGTCGGAGAGGAACGAAGAAAGGGGCTGGAAAGCTGGAGCTGGAACCGACGCTGGACCTGGGTCTGAACACTGGGCCCATGATGACGGGCTGGCTGCTTATCCGCCGAAAAAGGCCGGAAAGGCCAGCTTCAGGCCGGCGGTGACCAGCAGGTTGACCAGGGCGATCGGCAGCAGGAACTTCCAGCCCAGATCCAGCAGTTGGTCGATCCGCACCCGAGGCAGCGTCCAGCGCAGCAGGATGGCGATGAACACCAGCAGATAGGCCTTGAGCACCGTCATGACGATGCCGAGGGAACCGGTGATCAACTGGACCAGCGGAGCATCCACCGACTGACCGATGGCGCCGGCCAGCCACTCCACGGGGATGGGGAAGCCCCAGCCGCCGAGATAAAGGACCGCCACCAGCAGGGCCGAGAGCACCAGGTTGATGTAGCTACCCAGATAGAACAGGGCGAACTTCATGCCGGCGTATTCGGTCTGGTAGCCGGCCACCAGCTCTTCTTCAGCCTCGGGGAGGTCAAAGGGGAGGCGTTCGCATTCGGCCAGGGCGCAGATCCAGAAGATCAGGAAGCCCACCGGCTGGCGCCAGATGTTCCAGCTGAGGATGCCGGCGCCGCTCTGCTGGTTGACGATGTCGACGGTGCTGAGCGAGTTGCTCATCATCACCACCGCCAGCACCGCCAGGGCCAGGGGGATTTCGTAGCTGATCGACTGGGCGGCAGCCCTCAGGCCGCCCAGCAGCGAATATTTGTTGTTGCTGGCGTAGCCGCTCATCAGCAGCCCGATCGGCTGGATGCTGCTCAGGGCGATCCAGAGGAACACGCCGATGCCCACATCGCTGATCAGCAGGTTCTGGCCGAACGGCACCACCAGCCAGGAGAGGATCACCGGCACCAGCACCAGCACCGGGCCGAGGGTGAACAGCAGGCCGTCGGCGCGACGGGGGATGACGTCTTCCTTAAACAGCAGCTTGAGGCCATCGGCCATCGGCTGCAGCACCCCCAGGGCGCCGGCGTATTCAGGGCCGATCCGCTGCTGCACGGCAGCCGAAATCTTGCGCTCCAGCCAGACATTGACCAGCACGCCAATGACGGCAGCCACCAGCACCAGCAGCATCGGCAGGGGCAGCCAGAGCAGATGGGCCGTGCCCTGGCTCAGGCCGAAGCCCTCCATCGCACTGGTGAAACTGGATTGCAGGTCCAGGCCGGGGCCCACCACCGCCAGGGCTGAGCCAGCGGTGGACAAGGGGACTGGTGCCGGGTCGATCAACACCGTGACAACTCCGCGTTGAGCTGAGATGGGGGCAACTTAAACGCCTGGCAGGGCGTTGCGGGCATCCTGAGGCAACCAAGTCCGCCGGGACGCACCGGTATAGATCTGCGTGGGCCGGTAAATGCGGTTGGCCCCCAGCTGCTCCTTCCAGTGGGCCAGCCAGCCCGCCACCCGGGCGATGGCGAAGATCGGCGTGAACAGGTCCCTGGGGATGCCCAGCTTGCGGTACACCAGCCCGGAATAGAAATCGACGTTGGGATAGATGCCCTTGGGCCCCAGCCGCTCGGAGGCCACCTCCTCCACCCGCCGGGCCACGTCGTACATGGCGTCGTGGCCGAAGCGGTCGAACAGCTGCTCGGCCAGCCCCTGGAGAATCACGGCCCGGGGGTCCTTGACCTTGTATTCCCGGTGGCCGAAGCCCATGATCTTCTGCTTCTCGGCAATGGCCCGATCCAGCCAGGCTTCCGCCCGGTCTTCGCTGCCGATCTGCTCGAGCATGGCCAGCACGTCTTCGTTGGCACCGCCATGGAGCGGGCCGGCCAGGGTGCCCACCGCCGAGGCCACCACGGCGTAGGGATCGGTGAGGGTGCTGGCGGTGACCCGGGCGCTGAAGGTGCTGGCGTTGAGGCTGTGCTCGGCGTGCAGGATCAGGCATTGGTCGAAGATCCTGGCCGCCAGCGGATCGGGCTCCCGCTCGGTGAGCATGTAGAGGAAGTTGGCGGAATAGGAGAGATCGTCGCGGGGCTGAATCGGATCTTGACCCAGGCGAATCAGCTGGTAGGCAGCCACCATCGTGGGGATCTTGGCGATCAGGCGCACCACCGCCGCCTCGATGTAGGCGGGATCATCCAGGGCCCGGCGGGAATAGAACAGGCCAAGGGAGGCCGCGCTCGACTGCAGCGCGTCCATGGGGTGCCCGTCGGCCGGGAAGCACTTCATCATGTCGCGGATGCGGAAGCTCACCCGCCGGTGCATCTGCACGTTGTGCTCGAAGGCCCGCAGGTGCTCGGTGGTGGGCAGCTCACCCCAGATCAGCAGATGGGTGGTTTCCAGGAAGGTGCTGTGGGCCGCCAGTTCCTCCAGGGGATAGCCGCGGTAGGTGAGCAGACCCTGGAGGCCATCGATGTCGCAGATGGCCGACTGGGTCGCCGGCACACCCTCCAGTCCGGGACGGAAGACGGGCGCCGCATCGGCCGTGACCCGGTTTGCATCCACCACCATTGGCATCGTCCCTGCTTTGGACCCGAAGCTAGGTCGAGGCTCCGCCCCCTGCCGTAGCCCTGCTGACCAGTGCTCAGATGAGGCAGGCGGGGCTGAGCAGCAGGCGCAGACAGCCGCGGCCCACCAGCGGCACAGGGGAGCCATCAGCGGTGACTGGCCACTCCAGCAGGACCACTCCGGCCTTCTTCAGGCGCAGGGCGCCTGGGGGGGCGCCGCAGAGGCGGGCGGCCAGGACGCTGAGGTCGGGCTCATGGCCCACCAGCCCCAGGCGGCCTCCGGCGGCCAGGGGGCCATCTGGGGCCAGCCATTGCTCCAGCAGCGGCAGCGGGTCGGCATCGGGGCTCAGTTCGGTCGCGATCGCCAAGGCAGCGCAGAGACCCTGCTCGCGGGCGATCTGGGCGGTCTGCAGCGCCCGCAGCAGCGGACTGCACAGCAGCTGATCACAGGACAACTCCAGCTGCTTGAGTCGCCGCACCACCGCTGCCGTCCGCTGCCTGCCCCGCTCCGTCAGGGGGCGCGCACCGTCGGGCCGCGCACCGGGGCCAGGCGCCTGGCGCTCCTCGGCGAGGCCATGGCGCAGCAGCAGCAGGGAACGCCTGGCCATGGTCAACCCAGCTCCAGGCGGGCCCGCAGGGCCAGCAGGGAAGACGGGCCCAACGGTGGCGGCGCCTCCTCCAGCAGGGGTGGCTCGATCGACAGGCTGAAGGCCAGACCCTCCACCCCATCCACCAGCGGACGGCCCACCAGGCTGGAGACCAGTTGACAGGGATGCCAGGGTGCCAGCAGGCCGCGGGAGGGCTCGGCGGCGAAGGCCGCCTGCAGGGGAGCGTCCCGGCGGCCCAGGGTCTGCAGTTGCTCAATCCGCTGCCGGGGGGCCTGGCGATCCTGCAGCTGGTCGTCGAGGGCTGCCAGTCCTTCGCCCCACCAGGAGGTGTCGCCCTGGTCGAAGCGGGCACCGGCCAGGGTGGCCTGCAGCCGGTCGGGATCACCTTTGCCGGGGCGGGCTTCCAGGCGGCTCCAGACCTGCAGGGTCTGGCCCGAGCGGGCCAGGGGCGCTGGGCTGTAGCCCTGCTGGGCCAGGGCGGGGCTGAGGTCCTCGCTGCCAAGGGCCGAGGCGGCGGTGGCGAGCAGCCAGCCGTCCTTGCGGCGCAGCCCCAGCAAGGGGCCGTGGTCGGCGGCCGCCACCAGCGACGGCAGCGGCCCATCGAGCTGAGCGAGACTCTGCCGCAACAGCGGCCCCGCCAGGGCCGTCCAGAGATCAGCGCTGGCCGCATCGGCCTGATCAGCAGAATCCGCCAGCAGGGAGGCCGGATCCTGGAGCAGAGCCAGGCTCGCCACCGGCCCGCTGAGCTGGCCGAGCAGGTCGGGGAGCGGATCCAGCTGCAGCGGCGACAAGGCCTGGCGCACGGGCAGCAGCGCCTGCAGCTGCAGGCTGCGGCCGCCAGGCACCAGGGCCGCCACCAGTTCACCGATCCCCTCAACCCGCGCCAGCGCTGGAGGGAGATCGAGCCAGTCGCTGAAGGCCTGCGGGCGGGCGGTGAGCAGGGCCACACCCCGCTCCAGCCGGTCCACGGCGGCCTGAAGCGAGGCCTGCCCCGCCTGGTTGAGTTCCCCGATCTGAGACACATCAAGGGCCTGCTCCAGCACCCCGCGGCCGGAGGCGATCAGCACCAGCTGGTCGTCGATCAGGGCCGTGGCCAGGGGCTGGCTCGACTCACCCACCAGGGCGCCGCGGCCGCTGATCAGCCCCATGCCCCGGTAACTGCTGATCTGCAGGGCGGTGCCCGCCAGGCTGCGGGACTGCCAGAAGCGCTGCAGGAAGCGGCGGGCGCCCTCCGGTTCGCGGCAACCCAGCGCCAGCAGCCAACCCGTTGGACCCCCACTCCCCTCAGGGGCGATCACCGCCAGGCTGGTGTCTGGACCCAGCCAGCCGGCCAGTTCGCTGGAGTAGTCGAGGCCGGCCGTGGCGAAGGCGCCATCGCGCAGGTTCAGCATCAGCTGGGCCGCATCCCGCCGTTGGCGCGGAGGTGCCACGGCCCTGGCGTAGGCCACCAGGTCGTCGGGTTCCACCAGCAGGTGAAGACTGAGCAGCGCGCTGCGCGGCACGAAACGGGCCGCCAGGGGCAGGTGCAACGGCTGCCGCTCCAGGCGCAGGGGACTCTGGCGCAGAGCCAGCCACCAGAAGCCTCCCCCCAGGGAGAGCAGAAGCAGTGCTGCCGTCAGCACAGCCGCCAGGAAGGGGCGGACCTTCATGCGCCGCACGCAGGGGTGCTGTCATCTTCATCCATGGCCATGCCGGCTGACAGCCCCAGGGCCCAGTGCGCAGCCGATCCCGTCACCATGGATGCCATGACCACCCCGACCCCCAGGGCGATCCGCGCCAACGAACTCCAGCAACGGCTGCAGGCCGGTGAACCGCTGCTGCTGGTGGACGTTCGCGAGCCCGCTGAGCTGGAGATGGCCTCGCTGCAGGAGCCGGTGCTGCATCTGCCGCTCAGCCGCTCAGCCGAGTGGGTGGAGCGCATCGAGAGCCTGATCGGTCGCGACCGGACCGTGGTGGTGCTCTGCCATGCCGGAATCCGCAGCTGGCAGTTCGCCTGCTGGTTGATGGAGGCCCAGGGCTACGACGACGTGCTCAACCTGCAGGGGGGCATCGACGCCTGGAGCGTGGAGGCCGATCCCTCGGTGCCGCGCTACTGAAGCCCGATCAGCGCTGCTGGATTGCCGCGTGAGGGCCGCGGACTGGCTGCGATGGCGACTTTCTCCTTACCATCAACTCTTGATCGTCCGCCGATGCGCATGTGATCGCCCTGCCCCAGCGCCAGCAGCAGGTGTTGCAGGCCACGGTGCATCACTACGTCGACACGATGGAGCCCGTGGGCAGTCGCACCCTGATCCGGCGCTTCGGCCTGGCCGCCAGCGCCGCCACTGTGCGCTCCACCATGGGAGCCCTGGAGCAGCGGGGCCTGTTGCTGCAGCCCCACACTTCGGCCGGTCGCATCCCCAGCCAGCAGGGCTACCGCCTCTTCGTGGATGAGCTGTTACCAGCTCCCGGCGCCGGGGCCGTGCAACTGCAGCGGGAATTGCTGGGCCTGAGCCTGCAGTGGGCTGCCCTCGATGATCTGTTGCGGCACCTGGCGCGGCGCCTGGCCGATCTCACCGGGCTGATGAGCCTGATCACCCCACCGCAGCGGGCTGAATCACGGCTGCAATCCCTTCGGCTGGTGGCCAACGCTGAGCGACTGCTGGTGCTGCTGGTGGAGAACGCGCTGGTGGCCAGCAGCCTCAACTTGCACCTGCCCCCTGGGGTCAGCCCGGAGCTGCCGGCCCTGGAGGGGTGGCTGCAGTCGGAGCTGGATCGCCCTCCCGGGGGCCAGATCCGCTGGGAGAACCTCCCCTCCCAGCTGCGCAACAGCGGCGGCGTGCTGCGCCAGGCCCTGCGCAGCCACCGTCAGGCCCGGATCAGTGAGGGCGACAGTGCCGTGGTGGTGGGTCTGGGCGGACTGCTGGGGCAGCCCGAATTCAGCCGCAGTGCCGATCTCAGGCCCCTGCTGCAGCTGGTGGAGGAGGAGCCTCTGCGCCTGCTGCGCCCGGGCAGGGGACAGCAGCTGGAGGGCATCTGGATCGGTGCGGAGCATCCCCACCCCGCCCTGCGCCATTGCGCCCTGGTGCGGGCCACCTACCGGAGCGGCGACGGCAGTGAAGGCCAGGTGGCGTTGCTGGGCCCCATGCGCATGGCCTACGCCACGGCCCTCTCAGCGGTGCGTTCGGTGGCCTCTAGCCTGCAGCGTCTGCTCAGCTGAGGCCCCAAGGGGATGACCTATTGCGTCGGGTTCTGGTTGCAAGACGGCCTGGTGATGGCCTCCGACTCCCGCACCAACGCCGGTGTCGACTACATCTCGTCGTACCGGAAGCTGCACACCTTCGAGCCGGCACCCGATCGGCTGTTCATGCTGCTGGCCGCCGGCAACCTGGCCACCACCCAGGCGGTGATCAACCACATCAAGCGCGACCTGAACCAGGCCCGGCGTGAGGGGCCGCCCCTGGCGGGATTGCCGTTGATGGGCCAGGGGGGTTCCGGCGGGGCCTCCAGGCAGCACGATCTGCTCAGCGCCAGCTACCTGTTCGAGGTGGCCGCCTACATCGGCCGGCTGAGTGTGGAAGTGCAGAACGAGAACCACTCGGCGCTGCACCAGGTGGGTGCCAGCGGTGAGGCCAGCTTCATCCTCGGCGGTCAGATCGCCGGCCAGCCCCATGGTCTGTACCTGATCTACCCCCAGGGCAACGCGATCATGGCCACGCCGGAGACACCCTTCCTGCAGATCGGCGAGAGCAAGTACGGCAAGCCCCCGCTCGATTCGGTGGGGCACTGCCGGATGTCGCTGGAGGATGCCGCCCGGCTCTGCCTGGTGTCGCAGGTGATCACCCGCCGCTCCAACCTCACCGTGGGCCCCCCCTTCGAGGTGGCGCTCTACCCTCGCGACAGCCTGGCGGTGGCCAACTACCAGAAGCTGGAGCGGGGTGCCAAGGAAATCTCCGAGATCAACAGGATCTGGATCGAAACCCAGCGCCAGGCCATGGAGAAGCTGCCCCGCTTCCCCTGGGAGCAGCCCCAGCCCCCCCGGGCCTGAGCCTGGGAATCAGATCAGCCGATCAGCCCCCGGCCAGTTGATCCCCCAGCCGCTCGGCCACCGTGGTCACATCCTTGTCGCCACGGCCGGAGAGGTTGATCACCAGCTCGGTGCCCGGCGCCAGGGTGGGACAGAGCTGCTCCAGCCAGGCGAAGGCGTGGGCCGTTTCCAGGGCTGGAATGATGCCCTCCAGCAGACTCACCCGCTGCAGCGCATCGAGGGCCTCCTGATCGGTGACGGCGGCATACTCGGCACGGCCCAGCTCCTGCAGATAGCTGTGCTCCGGGCCGACGCCGGGGTAATCGAGACCGGCGCTGATGGAGTGGGCCTCCTGCACCTGACCCTGCTCGTCCTGGAGCAAGAGGCTCATGGCCCCATGCAGCACCCCCACCCTGCCTTCAGTGATCGTGGCGGCATGGCGCCCCGTGGCCACGCCATCACCGGCGGCCTCCACGCCGATCAGGCGCACGGAGGTGTCGGTGACGAAGGGGTGGAAGAGGCCCATGGCGTTGGAGCCACCGCCCACGCAGGCCAACAGCACATCGGGCAGCCGGCCGAAGGCGGCCTGGCACTGGACCTTGGTTTCCTCGCCGATCACCGCGTGAAAATCGCGCACCAGCATCGGGTAGGGATGGGGTCCAGCCACTGACCCCAGGATGTAGTGGGTGCTCTCGACGTTGGTCACCCAGTCGCGGATGGCTTCGCTGGTGGCGTCCTTGAGGGTGGCGGTGCCGGCCGTGACCGGTTGCACCGTGGCGCCCAGCAGCCGCATCCGGAACACATTCAAGGCTTGGCGGCGCATGTCCTCAGCGCCCATGTAAACCACGCACTCCAGGCCGAAGCGGGCACAGACGGTGGCGGTGGCCACCCCGTGCTGGCCGGCGCCGGTTTCGGCAATGATCCGTTTCTTGCCCATGCGCAGGGCCAGCAGCGCCTGACCGAGGGCGTTGTTGATCTTGTGGGCGCCGGTGTGGTTGAGGTCTTCGCGCTTCAGCCAGATGCGGGGACCGCCTTCAGGGCGCCGGTAGTGGGCGCTGAGCCGCTCGGCTTCGTAGAGCGGCGAAGGGCGGCCCACATAGGTCTTGAGCAGGTGATCGAGCCGGCTGGTGAAGGCGGGATCAGCCCAGGCCTCGGCCGCCGCCTGCTCCAGCTCCGCCAGGGCGGGCATCAGGGTTTCCGGCACGTACTGGCCGCCGTAGCGGCCGAAGCGGCCCAGCGCGTTGGGGCGGGCCCCCTGCTCCAGGGCAGCGGCACCGGCGAGGGCAGCGGAATCCTGGGGGACCGGGGGAAGGGTGCTCGTGCTCGTCACCGGCGATCGATCGGGGTGACTCCAGCCTAGGAAGCGGGCCGCGGCGGCACCGGCGGCGGCGGCAGGGTCCAGCCCGGGGGCTCATCAACGGCCAGCCGCGCAGAGGGATCGCGGCAGGGGGGCGCCTCCACCATCGAAAAACTCAGGACCTGGGCATCGGGCCCTGGCGCCGGGATGCAGGTCGGCGCCGCCGGGCTGGGGTTCAGGTTCAGGCGCAGCATCTCGAAGCGAACGGGCGGCAGATCCAAAAGCTCAGGGGTGCGCTGTGATGGAAGGAGTAGCGGCAACGGGCGCCATGGGCAAGGGAGGCTGGCAGGAATTCAGCGCAGCGGCGAGCACCGCCCGGCCCGAGGCTGCCGGGGCGGCGGCCCCGGCCCGAGCGCAGCAACGGGTGCGGGTGCAGCGCACGAAGGCGGGTAAGGGCGGCAAGACCGTGACGGCCATCACCGGCCTGGAGATCAGCGACAGCGACACCCGGGCCCTGCTGAAACGGCTCAAAGCCACAGCCGGTAGTGGTGGCACCCTCAAAGACGGCGTGATCGAGCTGCAGGGGGATCAGCTGAGCACCTGCTTGGAGACGCTCACGGCTGAAGGCTTCCGACCCAAGCAGGCGGGGGGCTGAGCAGCTGCGGCGTCACGGCCTATCGCCAGGGGTGGCGCAAAGGTGAGACGATCGCCCCAGCACACTTCCACCTACCCACGCCGTCGATGACCAACTCCCCCACCGACAGCAAAGCCTCCAACATCGTTTGGCATGAGGCCGCGGTGGACCGCGACTCCCGCGCCAGCCAGCGGGGCCACCGCAGCGCCATCCTTTGGTTCACGGGGCTCTCGGGCGCCGGCAAGAGCACCCTGGCCAACGCCGTCAATGTGGAGCTGTTCCAGCGGGGGCTGGCCACTTATCTGCTCGATGGCGACAACGTGCGCCATGGTCTCTGCTGCGATCTGGGCTTCTCCGATGCCGACCGCGAGGAGAACATCCGCCGCATCGGCGAGGTGGCCAAGCTCTTCCTCGACGCCGGTGTGATCACCCTCACCGCCTTCGTTTCGCCCTTCCGCGCCGACCGCGATCGGGCCCGGGCCCTGGTGGAGAGCGGCGATTTCATCGAGATCCACTGCGCCGCTGAGCTGGCGGTCTGTGAGCAGCGCGATCCCAAGGGGCTCTACGCCAAGGCCCGCGCCGGCGTGATCAAGGAGTTCACCGGCATCTCCAGCCCCTACGAAGCGCCGGAGTCTCCTGAGCTGCGCATCGACACCGGCGGCAGGCTCCAGGACAACGTGGCCGAGGTGATCAGTTACCTGGAGCGTCAGGAGTTGATCGCGGCGGGCTGAGGCCCGGTGCTGTGGCCGGCCGGTTCAGCAGCAGATCCGGCTCCGGCAGCCCCAGGCGACGGGCCACCTCATCGAGGAACGCCTTGAGACAACTCGCCACCGGCACCGCCAGCAGCAGACCGAGCAGGTCCCCCAGGCCGAGCAGACTGCCGATCCTGGCTCCGACCGGCAGGCTGAGCAGCAGCCAGGCCGGCTGCAATCCCACGATCTTGCCCATCAAGCGAGGCTGGATCACCTGGTCGACCACCTGGCCCACGGCGATCGCCACCGCCAGCACCTCCAGGCCGGTGGTGGGATCCTCAAGGGCCAGCAGCAGGCTCACCAGCACGATGGTGAAAGCGCTGGCATAGGGGATCAGGGTGGTGAAGCCGATGGCCACGGCAAAGAGCACGCCATAGGGAATCCCCAGCAGGGTGAAGACCACGATCTGGGCCGCGCTCAGGATCAGCGCAAGGATCACCTGGCCGCCGAAGTAACCGCGGAAGGTGCGGTTCACGGTGCCCAGCACCATCTCCCGCCAGCTGGCCGGCAACCAGCGGGCCAGGCCGCGGCTGATCGACTCGCCGCCCAGCAGCAGGAAGATGGCCAGCACGATCACGATCACGCTGTTGATCGTCAGGGTGAGGGTGGCACCGAGCAGTGCCAAGAGCTTCTGGCTCAGCTGCGAGGCGAATTGGGTGGAGCGGGTCAGCAGGGCACTGCTGAGGTCACCGAAATCCGCCGGCAGGCCATGCTCCACGGCCCAGGCCTGGGCCTGGTTGAGCAGGGTTTCCGCCTGGACAAACCAGCCCGGCAGGGCCGTGAGCAGATCCGCCAGCTGCTGCACCAGCAGGGGAATGATCCAGAGGGCCACCAGCACCAGCGCCAGCAGCCCCAGGCCCAGCACCAGCACCAGGGCCAAGGGTCGCGGAAGGCCGCGGCCCGTCAGCCAGCGGCTGGGCAGATCCAGCAGAAAAGCAATCAGCGCCGCGGTGAGGAACAGCGCCGGAAAAGGGGCCAGCGGCAGCAACAGCTGTCGCAGCACCCAGAAATTGAGCACCAGCAGGGGCAGGGCCAGGCCCAAGCGCTGCCAGGCGGTGAACGGGGCCGGCCGGATCATGGTGAAGGAGCCACCTCCGGGGCCGACTCAGGCGGGGCCGACTCAGAGGGGGCCAGCTGGGTTGGGCGCAGGGGCTTCACCTGCCGGCGGAACACCTCCAGGCCGGAGGCAGGCACCGCCACCTCGATCAGCTGCAGCCGCCCGGGGATCAGAGCCTCGAACCGTCCGCCCGGCACTTTGCCAGGCTGCACCGAGAGCCCGCGATCGAGCAGCAGCACCCGCTGCAACGGCGGGAACACCTCAATGCTCTCGTCCCGTTGGTCGAGCACCAGATCCGCCTCACCGTGGTCATAGGCGGGGAGATGCACCGAGGGCAGGCGGTAGGCACGGCGGTTGGAGCGGCCGGTCACCACCACCAGGGTGGTGGCTGGATCGAAGCGCTTCGCCGCGCGGATCGCCAGGCCCCACTCGTGGTCGTAGGAGCGCAGATTCTCCAGGAAGCGATCACCGGGCACCAGCAGAAAAAGGGCGCATTGGAGGGTCAGCACCAGCAGCAGCGGCCGGGGCCAGCGCAGCGCCCCGGCACCGTCGGCCCGCTCCGCCAGACGGGTGGCCAGCAGCAACAGCACGGCCGGAAGAAGGGTGGTGGCATGGCCCATGCGGGTGAAGTGCACCACCAGCAGATAGAACGCCGATGGAGCCGTCCAGAGGGCGATGAACCAGCGCCGCCAGAGCCGCTCCTGCCGCGGCAGAGGCCCCGGGGCCTTGGCGGCAGGAGCGGCCCAGCTGGTGCCCAGGGCCAGGCCCAGACCAGCCGGTGCCGTGAGCGCCAGCGTGCGGATCAGCAACCAACCGTTGCCGAGCAGCCCACGGTCGGCGGCCTGCTGGGAATGGTCCCCCTTCCAGGCCATCAACTGCGACCAGAACGCCTCCAGCCCTCCCGCCTCCTCGAGGAAGGCCTGGCCCCACCAGGCCAGCACCCCGAGACCGAGGGCCACAGCCAGCAGCAGCCGCCAGGGCTGCAGGCCCCGGCGCCAGCCCCTGAAGCAGCAGACCAGCACCAGGGGAAAGAGAAAGATGGGGGTGTTCGGGCGGATGCCACCGGCGGTGGCCATCAGCAGTGCCAGCGGCGGCAGGAAGCGCGGGTCCCCTTCGGCCACGAACCAGGCACAACAGGCGATCGCCATGACCCAGCCCAGCTCGGTGCCGTAGCTGAGCGGTTGGCTGGCATAGAACCAGAGCAGGGGGCTGCTGAACAGCAGCACCACCATCCACCAGGCGGCCCGCTGTCCCCCCCAGCGCCGGGCCAGAATCCAGCCGAAGGGCAGCGCCGCCGCCGACACCAGGGCATTCACCAGCTCCAGTGCCGCCACCCCGTTGCCGCCGGTGAGCGGCAGGCCGAGGCGCCCGAGACTGATCAGCCACCAGAAGCAACCGGGCAGGTGGGGCTGATGCCGATCCAGGTCGAAGTCGGTGAGCGCCAACACGAAATTGCCCGCATCCCAGGCCTGCACCAGCTCGGTCCGGGTCAGCCAGCGGCTGAGGACACCCGCCAAGAACAGCAGCAGCCACCAGATCCAGGGGGCCGCCGGTGGTCGCCGCACGGCCTGCGAAGGTGTTGCCAGACCCGGGTCCGCCATCCCTCAGGCCTCCACGGCGGCCAGATAGGCCGTGCTGCCCAGCTCAAGCAGGCGGGCATCCTTGGCGCAGACCTGGTCATGGAGCCGGAGGCGGTACCGCCTGATCGCCTCGGCCAGGGCCGGATCCGCCGTGGCCAGGATCTGCACCGCCAACAGCCCGGCGTTGGTGCCGTTGCCGATCGCCACCGTGGCCACCGGGATCCCGGCCGGCATCTGCACGATCGAATGGAGCGAATCCACCCCCGAGAGGGCCCGGCTCTGCACCGGCACACCGATCACCGGCAGGGTGGTGAGCGCCGCCACCATCCCCGGCAGGTGGGCGGCGCCACCGGCCCCCGCCACGATCACCTTGAGCCCGCGGCCGGCGGCCGCTTCGGCGAAGGCCACCATCTCCAGCGGAGTGCGGTGGGCTGAGAGCACCCGCACCTCCACCGCCACACCGAAATCCGCGAGCACCTGCACCGCCGGCTGCATTGTCGGCAGGTCAGAATCGCTGCCCATCACCACCGCCACCAGGGGAGCGGCAGCGGCGGCTGAGTCGGGTTCGAGGATCAAGGCAGGGGCGGCAGGGGCCGTGCGGCGAGGATGGCATTCTCTCCGCCCGCTTGCCCAGGAGCCGATGACCGTGCGCTGGATCAGCAACGTCCGTCTGCCCCAGGCGTCGAAGTGCAGCCATGGCTCCGAGCGGCGCTGGCGCCTCGGGATCGATCCCAGCGGCCGGATCGTGAGGGTGCTGCCCCTCGATACTGGCAGCCACGCCGCCGGCGACAACTGGGACGGCGACTGGATCAGCCCCACCGGCGTTGATCTGCAGATCAACGGAGGCCTGGGGCTGGCCTTCCCCGAACTGGAGCCCACCGACCTGCCGCGGCTGCTGGAGTTGCTGGAGCTGCTCTGGGCCGATGGGGTGGAGGCGATCTGCCCCACCCTGGTGACCTGCGCCGTGCCTCCCCTGCGCCAGGCCCTGGCCGTGCTGCAGCAGGCCCGCCTCCAGCACCGACCCGGCCGCTGCCAGCTGCTGGGCGCCCATCTGGAGGGTCCCTTCCTGGCCGCGGCGCGGCGCGGCGCCCACCCAGCGGCCCACCTGGTGGCCCCCAGCCCTGGGGCCCTGCAGGAGCGCATCAGTGGCCATGAACAGGAGATCGCCCTGGTGACCCTGGCCCCGGAACTGGAGGGGGCCGATGCGGTGATCGCCGCCCTGCGCCAGCGCGGCATCGTGGTGAGCCTGGGCCACAGCGCCGCCACGGAAGCGGAGGCCGAGCGGGCTTTCGCGGCGGGCGTGGGCATGCTCACCCATGTCTTCAATGCCATGCCCGACCTGCACCGGCGGGCCCCCGGTCCGGTGGCGGCGGCGCTGCTGCGCGGCGATGTGGCCCTCGGGCTGATCGCCGATGGGGTGCATGTGGCCCCCTCGATGGCGGAGCTGCTGCAGCGGCTGGCCCCCGAGCAGGTGCTGCTGGTGAGTGACGCGCTCGGTCCCTATGGCCTGACGGAGGGCCGCCACCGCTGGGATGAACGGGTGCTGCTGGTGGAAGACGGCAGCTGTCGGCTGGAGGACGGCACCCTGGCGGGCGTCACCCTGCCACTGCTGGAGGGGGTGACGCGCCTGGCCCGCTGGAGCGGTGAACCGGGCCGGGCGATCGCCGCCGCCACCCTCGTGCCTCGGCGGGTGCTCGGCGAGCGGAGAACACTGCCCCAGCTGCTGCTCGGACGACCCCTGAGCGAAAGCCTGCGCTGGCGTGTGGGGGCAAACGGTGCGCTGGGCTGGCGGCGCGCGTCGGAAGCGGCTCCTTAGGATCCGCCCACCCGTTGCTGCGCCCCCATGGCCACCTCTTCAGCGCCTGACGCCGGCGCCAAGCTGGCTGAGAAGGCCGAAGTGCGGGACTACTTCAACAGCACGGGCTTCGAGCGCTGGAAGCGGATCTACAGCGACAGCGACGACGTCAACAAGGTGCAGCGCAACATCCGCCTGGGGCACCAGAAGACGGTGGATCAGGTGCTGCAGTGGCTGCAGGAGGAGGGCGATCTGCCCGGCCGCAGTTTCTGCGATGCCGGCTGCGGCGTGGGCAGCCTCAGCCTGCCGCTGGCCCAGCTCGGGGCGGGCAGCATTGCCGCCAGCGACCTCTCGGAAGCCATGGTGGAGGAGGCCCGCCGTCGCCTGGAGGCCAGCGGCCTTACCGCTGATCGAGTGCAGTTCAGCGCCTCGGACCTGGAGAGCCTCCAGGGCCGTTACGACACGGTGGTCTGCCTTGACGTGTTCATCCACTACCCCCAGGCCGCGGCCGAGGAGATGGTGCGCCACCTGGGCGGGCTGGCCGAGCGGCGGCTGATCGTGAGCTTTGCTCCCTACACCCCCCTGCTGGCCATGCTCAAATCGATCGGCCAGCTCTTCCCCGGGCCCAGCAAGACCACCCGGGCCTACACCCTGCGCGAGGACGGCATCGTGGCCGCCGCTGCCGCCGCCGGCTTCCAGCTAAGGCGCCGCAGCCTCAACCAGGCCCCCTTCTATTTTTCCCGCCTGATCGAATTCGAGCGCGGCTGAACCGCCACGCTCAGGTGGCCATCGCCAGTTTCTGCCGCTCCAGCAGCCCCACCGTGGCCACCTCGCTGGGGGGCACCAGCACCTTGAAGCGGGGGCGCCACTGGGGCCAGTTCGCCAGGATCTCGGCGGCCTTGCGGCTGCCGGTGCGCTCGAGGTGGGCCTCCAGCAACGGTTTGATCAACTGCTCCTGCTCGGGGGTGTCCAGGGCATGGACCGAGACGATCTCGGGATTGAGGAGCCCCGCCATCGCGTCGTGCTCATCCAGCAGGAAGGCCACCCCGCCGGTCATGCCCGCCGCCACGTTGCGGCCGGTGCTGCCGAGCACCACCACCACCCCGCCGGTCATGTATTCACAGCAGTGGTCGCCGCAGCCTTCAATCACAGTGCGAGCGCCGCTGTTGCGCACAGCGAAGCGCTCACCGGCCCGGCCGAGGGCGAACAGCTCGCCACCGGTGGCGCCGTAGAGGCAGGTGTTACCCAGGATCACCTGATTGCCGGGATCCCGGGTCGCCGCCGATGGCACAACCGTGATGCGGCCACCGTTGATGCCCTTGCCGACGTAGTCGTTGGCATCCCCCTCCAGGCGCAGGTCCATGCCCTGCAAGTTGAAGGCGCCGAAGCTCTGGCCGGCGGCCCCTTCGAAGCAGAGATCGAGCAGGCCCTGGAACCCCTTGTTGCCGTGGCGGGCCGCCAGCTCACCAGCCAGGCGTGCCCCGACACTGCGGTCGGTGTTGAAGATCTCCAGGCGGCGGGCCACCTGCCCGTGCTGCTCAATGGCCGCCACCAGCTCGGGATCAGCCAGGAGCTGATCCTCGAGAATGGCGCCATTGCCGTGGGCCTGGGTGTCATGGCGCAGCCAGCTGCGGTCGTCGGAGCCGGGCAGCGGGGCCAGCAGGCAGGTGAGATCGAGGGCGGTGGTCTTGGCCAGGGCCACCTGGCGGGGGTGCAGCAGCTCCACCCGGCCGATGAGATCCTCCAGACGGGCCACGCCGAGCACGCTCAGCAACTGGCGCACTTCCTCAGCCACGTAGAGGAAGAAATTGACCACGTGCTCCGGCAGTCCGGTGAAGCGCTTGCGCAGGGCCTCCTTCTGGGTGGCCACCCCCACCGGGCAATTGTTGGTGTGGCAGACGCGCGCCATGATGCAGCCCTCGGCGATCATGGCCACCGAGCCGAATCCGTATTCCTCGGCGCCGAGCAGAGCCGCCATCAGCACATCCCAGCCGGTCTTGAGGCCGCCATCGGCCCGCAGCAACACCCGCTCACGCAGGCCGTTCGTCAGCAGGCTGCGATGCACCTCTGAGAGACCCAGCTCCCAGGGACTGCCGGCATGCTTGATCGAGCTCAGGGGCGATGCACCGGTGCCGCCGTCGTGGCCGGAGATCTGAATCACATCAGCGTTGGCCTTGGCCACGCCGGTGGCGATCGTGCCGATGCCGATCTCGGCCACCAGCTTCACCGACACCTTGGCAGCCGGATGCACCTGGTGCAGGTCGTGGATCAGCTGGGCCAGATCCTCGATGGAATAGATGTCGTGGTGGGGCGGCGGTGAGATCAGCGCCACGCCGGATTTGCTGTTGCGCAGCCAGCCGATGTAGGCATCCACCTTGGGACCGGGCAGCTGGCCCCCTTCGCCGGGTTTGGCCCCCTGGGCCACCTTGATCTCCAACTGCTTGCCGCTGCGCAGGTACTCCGGCGTCACGCCGAAACGCCCGGAGGCCACCTGCTTGATGGCTGAGCAGGCGCTGTCGCCGGGCACCAGGCCGCGCAGGGTGGGCAGGGTGGCGGAGCGGCCCTCCTCGTCGACATCGGTGAGCGGGTGGTAACGGGCCGGATCCTCTCCTCCCTCACCACTGTTGCTCTTGCCGCCGATGCGGTTCATGGCCACCGCCAGCACCTCGTGGGCCTCACGGGAAAGGGCCCCAAGGCTCATGCCACCGGTGCAGAACCGGCTGCAGATGCTCTCCACGCTCTCCACCTGCTCGATCGGCAGGGGGGTGGGGGCGGGCCGTAGCTCCAGCAGGTCGCGCAGGCTCGTGACCGGGCGGTTCTCCAGCAGGGTGCGGTAGGTGGCGAAATGGTCGTAACCGGGACCGGCCGCCACAGCCGCATGCAGCGCCTTGGCCATCTCCGGGCTGTTGAGGTGGAACTCACCGCCGGAGCGGTATTGCACAAAGCCCATGAACTCCAGCTTGGTGCGGTTGAGCTCGGGGAAGGCCTTGGCGTGGAACTCCAGGGTTTCATTGGCGAGATCAGCCAGGCTGAGGCCCGCCACCCGGCTGGTGGTGCCGCGGAAGGCCAGATCGATCAGATCGGCACCGATGCCGATGGCCTCGAAGATCTGGGCCCCGTGGTAGCTGGCCAGCAGCGAGATGCCGATCTTGGAGAGGATCTTGCGCAGGCCAGCCTCCAGGGCCTTGCGCACATTGGCCTGGGCCTGGGAGGAGTCGATCGCCGGCAGCTTGCCACGCTCCATCAGAGAGCGGGTCTTGGGGTGGGCCAGCCAGTGGCGGGTGGTTTCCCAGGTGAGCCAGGGGCAGACAGCGCTGGCGCCGAAGCCGATCAGGCAGGCCAGATGGTGGGTGCTCCAGCACTGGGCGGTGTCGATCACCAGGGAGCAGTGCAGGCGCACTCCCAGCCGCAGTAGGTGCTGGTGCACCGCGCCCACCGCCAGCAGCGCCGGGATGAAGGTGGTGGTGGCACTGAGGCCAGCGTCGACGCGGTCGGAGAGCACCAGGATCTGGCTTCCGTTGCCCACGGCCTGCTCCGCCGCCTGACAAAGGCGCTGCACAGCGGCCTCCAGACCAGCCGGACCCTGCTCCAGCCCATAGAGCGTGGACAGGGTGGTAGTGGCCAGTCCCTGCAGGGGCAGGGCCTCCAGATCGGCTTCGTTGAGAACGGGCGTGGCGAGGTGAAGCACCGAGGCGGCCGAAGGCTCCGGCCGCAGGGCTGACCCCCGCCGCCCCAGGTGCATCTCCAGACTCATCACCAGCTCCTCGCGCAGGGGGTCGATCGGGGGATTGGTGACCTGGGCGAAGCGCTGCTTGAAGTAGTCGTAGAGGAGGTGGGGCTTGCTGGAGAGCACCGCCAGGGGGATGTCGTCACCCATGCAGTAGGTGGGCTCCTTGCCCTGGCCGGCCATGTCTTCGATCACCAGGTCCAGGTCCTCGGCGGTGAAGCCGAAGGCGGTCTGGTGACGGAGCAGATCGAGATTGGCCAGCTGCTGCTCCGTGCGCCAGGGCTGGGGCTCCAGCGAGCGGCGGTGTTCCTGCAGCCAGGCGGCGTAGGGGTAGCGGGAGGCAGCCTCCTCCTTCACCTGCCAGTTCTGCAGCAGGCGGCCGTTCTCGAGATCCACTGCAAGCATCTGGCCGGGGCCAAGGCGGCCCTTCTCGACGATGCGGCTCTCGTCGATCTCCACCACGCCGGTTTCCGAACCCATCACCACCAGGCCATCGCTGGTGATGCAGTAACGGGCGGGACGCAGACCGTTGCGATCGAGGGTGGCACCGACGCTGCGGCCGTCGCTGAACACCAGCAGGGCCGGGCCGTCCCAGGGCTCCTGCAGGCAGGCGGAATATTCATAGAAGGCCTGGACATCCGGACGGGACTCCAGCTCGGGCTGCTGTCGGAACGCTTCCGGCACGAGGGTGAGCAGGCTGTCGGTGATCGGCCGGCCGCTGCGCACCATCAGCTCGAGCATGGCGTCGAGGTTGGCCGAATCGCTGAAGGCGGCGTTGACCACCGGCTTGAGGTCTGAGGAGGCCTCACCCCAGACCGCATCGAGGTGAGATTCGGCCGCGTGGGCCCAGTTGATGTTCCCCAGCAGGGTGTTGATCTCGCCGTTGTGACCCAGCAGCCGCATGGGCTGAGCCAGGGGCCAGCGGGGCAGGGTGTTGGTGCTGAAGCGGCGGTGGTAGACCGCGAAACTCACCGCAAAGCGCGGATCGCGCAGATCGGCATAGAAGGCCGCGAGCACCTCGGAGCGCACCATGCCCTTGTACACAACGGTGCGGCCGCTGAAGGAGGCGAAGTAAAGGTCGTTGGGATCGCCGCCCGGGGTGGCCCGCACCAGATCCACGGCCCGGCGGCGGCAGCGGAACAGCAGCGATTCGAGCGCATCGCCCGGCTCCGGGCCTTCCACCAGCCACTGCTCGATGCGTGGGACGGTCTGGAGGGCAAGGGGCCCGAGCACGGAGGGCTCCACGGGAACCTCTCGCCAGCCGAGGCTGCGCAGACCCACCAGGGCCGCTGCCTGCTCACACAGCGCCTTGGCCTGCTGACGCTTCGGCTCCGAGACCGGCAGAAAAACCATCGCCAGGCCTCGGCGACCCTCCTCAGCCAGGCTGGATTCGGGCCAGACCTCCCCCAGGTAGCCCCAGGGAATGCCGCAGAGCACACCGGCGCCATCGCCGGAATCGCCATCGCCACCGCAGCCCCCACGGTGCTCCATGCAGTCCAGACCGCGCAGGGCCTGCTCCAGCAGCCAATGGCTGGGCTCACCGCTGAGCTGGGCAAGAAAACCAACCCCGCAGGCATCCTTTTCGCCAGCGACTTCAGTCGGTGCCTGACTGTCGCAATGGGGCCAAACAGAGCGGCGAAGAAGTGGCATAGCCCGGCAACAACCTGTCGGTAGACCGCGGACGCCTCAAAAAAGGAGATGTCCGCGCGGAAGGGGATTTTGATCTTAGAGACGTGCGTTCAGCGATAGCGTTCATCACCAACGGATGAGTGTCCAGACGTGGTGCCGTACCGATCCCTTCCAGCCGGACTGATGAGCCTGGCGGTGATGGCCCTGCTGCCAGCCGCCGACGGCAGCTTTGCCTCGGCCCCGGCCCGAGCGGCCGCTCCCTTTCCTGGGGCAGCAGCTCTCCCTGGGGCCGCCCGCGGGGTTCTGCTGGCCCGCAGCCCTGGGACTCCACTCCAGGAGGGCCGCCGGATCGTGATCAACGGCCGGGAGCAGAGCGCCCGCTGGCAAGGAATGCCGGCCGTTGGCGGCAACCCGTCCCAGCTCTGGCTGCCCCTCGAGGTGCTGCAGGGCCAGCTGGGGGTGGCCAGCAGCAGCCGCGTCGATGGAGGACTGGATCTGGAGTGGTTCGGGCGAAAGCAGCAGGTGCCCGCCAGCGGGCAGCGCAGCCTCGACGATGAGGTGGCCGTCGACGCCATCCCCCTGCTGCAGGCGGCCGGAGTCCGCATTCAGACCGATGGGGACCGCCTGCTGCTGGAGTTGCCCCTGCCCGGGCTGGTGCGGGTGCGGGCCTCAGCACCGGGGCCCGATCGCCAGGTGGTGCTGGATCTCAGTGGGGCGGCCGTGGTGCGCCAGGAGTCCGGTCAGATCCTGCTGGGCCTGCTCAGCACCGCCACTCAGCGCTCTGAACTGCAGGCCCTCGGTGTGGCGGTCAGCTCCAGCCGGGAAGGGCTGCTGTTGCGTCCGAGCGGCGGCGGGAGGGTGTTGACCCTCGGGGGGCCCGACCGGGTGGTGTTCGCCATCCCCGCGGGAGCCAGCACCGGGGCAACACCAACGACACCCCAGGCCGCCCCGCCGCTCGACCCGCGGCTGCAGGCCCTGCTCAATCGCAGCGTCAGCGTCAATCGCCAGGTGTTGCCCATGGGCTCCCGGCGCATGCTGGTCAACAGTGTCCGCTTCAATCCCCAGCAGAATCCGCTGGAACTCAGGGTGCTGACCCGTCCCGACGGGATGCAGGGGCTCACCTCGCTCACGGCCCTGGCCCAGCGGGACCAGGCCCTGGTGGCCATCAACGGCGGCTATTTCAACCGCGTGCGACGGCTGCCCCTGGGCGCCCTCAAGGCCGAAGGACGCTGGCTCTCCGGGCCGATCCTCAACCGCGGCGCCATCGGCTGGCAGCCCGGGGGCCTTCCCAGTTTCGGTCGGCTGGCCCTGCAGGAGCAGCTGATCGATGAACGGGGCCAGCGCTGGCCGCTGTCGAGCCTGAACAGCGGCTACGTGCAGCGGGGTTTGGCCCGCTACACCGCCGACTGGGGGAGCGGCTACCAGGCCCTGAGCGGCAACGAATCGGGGGTGCTGATCCGCTCTGGGGTGGTGCTGCAGCGGCTCGATGGCGCCCAGCTGCAGCGGGGCATTCCCCTCGGCCGCGAAGACACCCTGGTGGTGGGACGGGCCGGCGTGAGTCCGCCCTGGCCCGAGGCCAGCCGGCTGACCCTCGCCAGCCAACCCAGCGATCCGCTCGGTCAGCAGACCTTTGTGATGGGGGGCGGCCCGCTGCTGCTGCTGGGGGGTCAGGTGGTGCTCAACGGCACGGCCGAAGGGTTCAGCAGCGCCTTCCAGGGGCAAGGGGCCCCGCGCACGGTGATCGGCAGCGATGGCCGTCAGATCTGGTTGCTGACGCTGCAGGGGGTGGACCATGCCGGCCCCACCCTGGGCGAAACAGCGGTCCTGCTGCGCCAGCTGGGCCTGCGCGAGGCCCTGAACCTCGACGGCGGCAGCTCCACCGGTCTGTTCCTGGGCAACACCCAGACCGTGCGGGGCCGGGGCGTGGCCGCCTCGATCCATAACGGTCTCGGCCTGGTGCCCCAGAGCGGGCGGGCCCAGGCGGGCGAGAGGAACGACGGCTGAGCCACCCCGGCTCCGGCCCTGGCAAGCTGGATCCTGCCCCTGCCGCCCACCGGCGCGACCGCCCCATGCCCAAGGGTCTGAGCCTGCGTCTGTCCTCCGCGGCGGCGGCCGAGCTGGGGCGCCAGGCTGCGGTGGCCGGCACCCCCGGCCTGATGCATCTGGACCTGGTGGAGGGGGGCTGCGAGCAATGGGTGATCCGCATCCGTCCGGGTCACCTCGCCGGTGTTCCCGTGGCCAGGGCCGATGGCATCACCCTGCACGCCCCGTTGGCCCAAATTCCTCTGTTGGCTGGGTTGAGCCTCGATTACCGCGGGGATCTCAGCGGTGGGGGCTTTCTGATCCGCACCGGCGAGGGGGTGAGCTGCTGTGCCTGCGGAGCCGCCTTCAGCCGCTCGGGAGCTGGGGGGACCACGACAAAGTAAGGTGACGGATTGTCGAAACGGTCGGACGTCCGGCCTAATTCTCCGGCCCTCGATGCCCACGATTCAGCAGCTGATCCGCACCGAGCGGCAGCACCTCACCCGCAAGACCAAATCCCCGGCTCTGCGCGGCTGTCCAGAGCGTCGCGGGGTCTGCACCCGCGTGTACACCTCCACCCCGAAGAAGCCGAATTCGGCCCTTCGCAAGGTGGCAAGGGTGCGCCTCACCTCGGGTTTCGAAGTCACGGCCTACATCCCCGGGATCGGCCACAACCTCCAGGAGCACTCCGTGGTGCTGATCCGTGGAGGTCGCGTCAAAGACCTCCCCGGCGTCCGTTACCACATCATTCGCGGAACCCTCGACACCTCAGGTGTCAAGGACCGCCGCCAGAGCCGCTCCAAGTACGGCGCCAAGACTCCCAAGAGCTGATCCCCAGCCCTGACTGTCTTCTCCCCCACTCCCTCGCACCGCCGATCCCCACAGGTTTATGTCCCGCCGCAATGCTGCTGAGAAGCGCCCGATCCTTCCTGACCCGCAGTTCAACAGTCGCCTGGCCTCCATGGTCGTGGCACGGCTGATGAAGCACGGCAAGAAGTCCACCGCTCAGCGGATCCTCTCCGACGCTTTCGGACTGATCAACGACCGCACCGGCACTGACCCCCTCGAGGTGTTCGAAACGGCTGTGCGCAACGCCACTCCCCTGGTGGAGGTGCGCGCCCGTCGGGTGGGCGGCGCCACCTATCAGGTGCCGATGGAAGTGCGTCAGGAACGCGGCACCGCCATGGCGCTGCGCTGGCTGGTCAACTTCTCCCGGGCCCGCAACGGCCGCAGCATGGCCCAGAAGCTGGCGGGTGAACTGATGGACGCCGCCAACGAAGCCGGCAGTGCCGTGCGCAAGCGCGAAGAAACCCACAAGATGGCCGAGGCCAACAAGGCCTTCGCCCACTACCGCTACTGAGCACCCTTCCTGACTGGATGGCGGGCGCCTTCAGTCAGACCAGGTCAACCCTTGAACCTGCGCCCGCACCATTCGTCGATCAAACACCGGAGACCTTCCCCGTGGCCCGCGCCTATCCCTTGGACCGCGTCAGAAATATCGGCATTGCCGCCCATATCGACGCGGGCAAGACCACCACGACCGAACGGATCCTGTTCTATTCAGGTGTCGTTCACAAAATGGGCGAGGTGCATGATGGCGCCGCCGTGACCGACTGGATGGAGCAGGAGCGCGAGCGCGGCATCACCATCACCGCCGCGGCCATCTCCACCAGCTGGAAAGATCACCGCATCAACATCATCGACACCCCCGGGCACGTCGATTTCACCATTGAGGTGGAGCGCTCGATGCGTGTGCTCGATGGTGTGGTCGCCGTCTTCTGCGCCGTGGGTGGGGTTCAGCCCCAGTCGGAAACGGTGTGGCGTCAGGCCGATCGCTACAACGTGCCTCGGATCGTGTTCGTCAACAAGATGGACCGCACCGGCGCCAACTTCCTCAAGGTCTACGACCAGATCAAGGATCGCCTCAAGGCCAATGCTGTTCCCCTGCAGCTGCCGATCGGCGCCGAGGGAGATCTCAAGGGGATCATTGATCTGGTGCGGGAAAAGGCAGTCCTCTACACCAACGATCTCGGCACCGACATTCTTGAGGGCGAAATCCCCGAGAACATGAAGGAAGAAGCCGCCAAATGGCGCGGCAAGTTGATGGAGTCGGTGGCTGAAACCGATGAGGACCTGCTGGAAGCCTTCCTGGAAAACGGCGAGCTCACCCAGGAGCAACTCATCCAGGGCATTCGCACCGGCGTGGTCAAGCACGGCCTGGTGCCGATGCTCTGCGGTTCAGCCTTCAAGAACAAGGGGGTTCAGCTGGTGCTGGATGCCGTGGTGGATTATCTGCCCGCCCCTGTGGATGTGCCCCCGATCACAGGCCTGCTTCCCGACGGCACCGAATCGAACCGGCCCTGCGACGACAGCGCTCCCTTCAGCGCCCTGGCGTTCAAGGTGATGGCCGATCCCTACGGCAAGCTCACCTTCGTGCGCATGTATTCCGGCGTGCTGCAGAAGGGCAGCTATGTGCTCAACAGCACCAAGGACAAGAAGGAGCGCATCTCCCGCCTGATCCTGCTCAAAGCCGACGACCGCGAGGAAGTGGACGAGCTGCGGGCCGGTGATCTCGGGGCCGTGCTCGGCCTCAAGGACACCACCACCGGTGACACTCTCTGCGTCGAGAACGACCCGATCATCCTGGAATCCCTGTTCATTCCCGAACCGGTGATCTCTGTGGCGGTGGAGCCCAAGACCAAGGGCGACATGGAGAAACTCTCCAAGGCTCTGCAATCGCTCTCGGAAGAGGATCCCACCTTCCGGGTGTCCACCGATCCGGAAACCAGCCAGACCGTGATCGCCGGCATGGGCGAGTTGCACCTGGAGATCCTGGTGGACCGGATGTTGCGCGAATTCAAGGTGGAAGCCAACATCGGCGCCCCGCAGGTGTCTTACCGCGAAACCATCCGCGCCAAGTCCAAGGGTGAAGGCAAGTTTGCCCGGCAGACCGGCGGGAAAGGCCAGTACGGCCACGTGGTGATCGAGATGGAGCCCGGCGAGCCCGGTTCCGGCTTTGAATTCGTCAACAAGATCGTGGGCGGCATCGTTCCCAAGGAGTACATCGGACCGGCCGAGAACGGCATGAAGGAAACCTGTCAGTCCGGCGTGATTGCAGGCTTCCCGATGATCGACATCAAGGTCACGATGGTCGATGGGTCGTACCACGATGTCGACTCCTCGGAAATGGCGTTCAAGATTGCCGGCTCCATGGCCTTCAAAGACGGCGTCAAGAAGTGCAATCCCGTCCTTCTTGAGCCGATGATGAAGGTGGAAGTCGAGATCCCCGAGGATTACCTCGGTTCGGTCATCGGCGACCTGTCCTCCCGGCGCGGACAGGTCGAAGGGCAATCCATCGACAACGGACAGTCTAAAGTCCAGTCCAAGGTGCCCCTGGCCGAAATGTTCGGCTACGCCACTCAACTCCGATCCATGACCCAGGGTCGGGGTATTTTCTCGATGGAGTTCAGCCATTACGAGGAAGTTCCTCGCAATGTCGCTGAGGCCATCATCGCCAAGAATCAGGGCAATTCCTGATCTCTCAACCCTAACTACAAACCCCCCGATTCTTTCCTTCAATGGCTCGCGAGAAGTTTCAGAGGAACAAACCTCACGTCAACATCGGCACCATCGGCCACGTCGACCACGGCAAGACCACCCTCACGGCCGCCATCACCAACGTGCTGGCGTCCTTGGGCCAGGCCAAGGCCCAGGCCTACGACGACATCGATGGTGCTCCTGAAGAGAAGGAGCGGGGCATCACGATCAACACAGCCCACGTCGAGTACGAGACAGGCAACCGTCACTACGCCCACGTCGACTGCCCGGGTCACGCGGACTACGTCAAGAACATGATCACCGGAGCCGCCCAGATGGACGGCGCCATTCTGGTGGTGGCCGCCACCGACGGCCCCATGGCCCAGACCAAGGAGCACATCCTCCTGGCCAAGCAGGTGGGCGTCCCCGCCCTGGTGGTGTTCCTCAACAAGAAGGACATGGTCGACGACGAGGAAATCCTCGAGCTCGTCGAACTGGAGATGCGTGAGCTGCTCAGCAGCTACGACTTCCCCGGTGATGACATCCCCATCATCGCCGGCTCCGCCCTCAAGGCCCTTGAGCACATCCAGGGCGGCGGCAAGGGCATCCGCGGTGAGAACGAGTGGGTCGACAAGATCCTCGATCTCATGGATGCGGTCGACGAGTCGATCCCCGAGCCCGAGCGTGAGATCGACAAGCCTTTCCTGATGGCCGTCGAAGACGTCTTCTCGATCACCGGACGCGGCACCGTGGCCACCGGCCGGATCGAGCGCGGCAAGGTGAAAGTAGGCGAAACCGTCCAGATCGTCGGCATCAAGGACACCCGCGAAACCACCGTCACCGGCGTGGAGATGTTCCGCAAACTGCTCGACGAGGGCATGGCTGGCGACAACGTCGGTCTGCTGCTGCGCGGCGTGCAGAAGGAGGACATCGAGCGTGGCATGGTGCTGGTCAAGCCCAACTCGATCAAGCCCCACACCAAGTTCGAAGGTGAGGTGTATGTCCTCAAGAAAGAAGAGGGTGGTCGCCACACCCCCTTCTTTGCTGGATACCGGCCCCAGTTCTACATCCGCACCACGGATGTGACCGGCCAGATCACTGCCTTCACCGCCGATGACGGCACCAACGTGGAGATGGTGATGCCCGGTGACCGCATCAAGATGTCCGCTGAGCTGATCTGCCCAGTGGCGATTGAGCAGGGCATGCGCTTCGCCATCCGCGAAGGCGGCCGCACCATCGGTGCCGGCGTGGTCTCCAAGATCGTCGCCTGAGGCTGAGAGGGCCCAGCCCGTCCCCTTGATGCAGGGGCTGATTCCAGCCTGGTTTCAGCCCCTCGTCTCGCACCTCGACAAGTTGTCCACAGTCGGCTTCGGTCTCCACCAAGGCCTCCGTCCCCACGAGTTTTTCCATGTCAGCCGCCATCGCCCAGCAGAAGATCCGTATCCGTCTCAAGGCGTTTGATCGCCGCATGCTGGATCTCTCCTGCGAAAAGATCATCGAAACGGCCGATCACACCGCCGCCACGGCCATCGGTCCAATCCCTCTGCCCACCAAGCGCAGGATCTATTGCGTGTTGCGCTCGCCCCACGTGGACAAGGACTCCCGTGAGCACTTCGAGACGCGCACCCACCGTCGCATCATCGACATCTACAGCCCCACGGCCAAGACGATCGACGCGCTGATGAAGCTCGATCTGCCCAGTGGCGTCGACATTGAAGTGAAGCTCTGAGCCAGCTGCCGTCAGGAGGCGACGAATTTCTGGACCCTCCCTCCCGGTGGGTCCTTTTTTTCTAGACTTTCCCCACCCCTTTGGCGCTCCAGCAGTTCCACTGACCACCCATCGCCGCCCCGCAGACCTTCCGTGAGTGATCTGGCCGTGAGGGAACTCCCACTCTTCCCCTTGCCGGATGTGGTGCTGTTCCCGCAGGAAGTCTTGCCCCTGCATATCTTTGAGCCCCGCTATCGCATGATGTTGCGTACGGTGCTGGAAACTGACCGCCGCTTTGGCGTGGTGCGCTGGGATCCAAATCAGCAGGAGATGGCCCAGGTGGGCTGCTGCGCTGAAATCCTCCAATGCCAGACCCAGGACGACGATCGCAGCAATATCGTCACCCTGGGTCAGCAGCGATTTCGAGTGCTTGAAGTGGTGCGTGAAGCGCCCTTCCGTGTGGCCATGGTCAGCTGGATCGAGGACGATCCCAACACCAGCCACGATGTGCTCCAGGATCTCGGCCTCCAGGTCACCCAGGCCCTGCGCGATGTGGTGGATCTCACCGGCAAATTGATCGGCAAGCCCACCACCCTGCCAGCGGATCTGCCCGATCTGCCCCGTGAGTTGTCCTTCTGGATCGGCTCCCACCTGGGCGGTCCGGTGGCTGACCATCAGCAGGCCCTGCTGGAGCTCACCGACACCTCAGAGCGCCTGCGCCAGGAATTCGCGCTGCTCGATCAGACCCGCCGGCAACTGGCGGCCCGCACCGTGCTGAAAGACACCTTCAAGGATCTGGGGGAACCCAGGCAGGAACCCAGCTGATGCCGCTTCCAACCTGGCTGCCGCCTCTGGCCATCGGTGCCGGAGCCGGTCTGCTCAGCCTTGGCCTGGTGCGGGAATGGCAGCGCCGGGACCGCCGCTTCCAGAGCACGGCCACCGTGGCCGAGGCCTATGACCGCTGGACCTCTGATCGGCTGCTGGAGACCCTCTGGGGTGAACACGTGCACCTGGGCCACTACGGCACCCCTCCGGAATCCCGAGATTTCAGAACCGCCAAGGAGCAGTTCGTGCATGAACTGGTGCGCTGGTCGGGTCTCGACCAGTTGCCCCCCGGCAGCCGCCTGCTGGATGTGGGTTGCGGCATTGGCGGCAGCGCCCGCATCCTCGCCCGCGACTACGGCTTCGACGTGCTAGGCATCAGCATCAGCCCGGCCCAGGTGGAGCGGGCCCGCCAGCTCACCCCCCCCGGCCTCACCTGCCGCTTCGCGGTGATGGATGCCCTGGCGCTGGAGCTGGAGGATGGCAGCTTCGAGGCCGTGTGGAGCGTGGAAGCGGGGCCGCACATGCCCGACAAGCAGCGCTACGCCGATGAACTGCTGCGGGTGCTGGCCCCGGCGGGGCAGCTGGCGGTGGCCGACTGGAACCGGCGGGATCCTGGCGACGGTGAGCTCAACGGTCTGGAGCGCTGGGTGATGGATCAGTTGTTGAACCAGTGGGCCCATCCGGAATTCGCCTCCATCCCCTCCTTCCGTCGCAACCTCGAGGCCAGCCCCCACTGGCGCGGCGCCCCGGTGTCCACCGCCGACTGGAGTGCAGCCACCCTGCCCTCCTGGATCGACTCCATCCTCGAAGGGGTGCGGCGGCCCGGCGCCATCCTCAGCCTGGGGCCCGGGGCGTTGCTGCAGGGTCTGCGCGAGGCGCCGACGATCCTGCTGATGCACTGGGCTTTCAGCACCGGGATGATGCGTTTCGGGGTCTTCCGCTACTGCTCCTCGGAGAGGTTGGTGAGCGGGTAAGTCCCGAACAGGGCCAGGTGCTGGCAATGGCCACGCACGGCCTCGATCGCCTGCTCCAGCAGACCGGGGTCGGCCGGCATCTCCAGATCCACGAAGAAGATGTACTCGCCCATCTCCCGCTTGGAGGGGCGTGACTCGATCCGGCTCATGTTGAGCTGGAGGGTGGCGAAGCAGCTCAGGGCCTCCAGCAGGGCACCGGGGCTGTTGCAGCGCAGCGAGAAGGCCAGGCTGCAGAGCGTGGCCGCATCCGCCTGACTGTCCACCTGCCGCTGCAGCATCAGGAAGCGGGTGCAGTTGCCGGGCACATCGTTGATGGGGTAGGCGAGCACCTCGAGTCCATGCCCCTGGGCGGCGCGGGGTGAGGCCACCGCCGCGCGGAAGCGGCTGCCGGCCACCAGCCTGGCCGCTTCGGCGGTGGAGCTGGTGGGCAGCTGCAGGGCTTCGCTCAGGTGCTCGCTCAGCCAGAGGCTGCACTGGGCCAGGGCCTGGGGATGGGAGAGCACTTCACTGATCCGCTCGATCGGCCCGGAGCCCAGCAGGGCATGGCGGATCGGCAACACCAGCCCGCGACGGATGCGCAGGTCGGGGTGCTCCCAGAGGCCATCGAGGCAGGCGGTCACCCCGCCCTCAACGGAGTTCTCCACGGGCACCACAGCTGCATCACAGCAGCCCTCCGCCAGGGCCCTGACCACCGAGCGAATGCCGCTCTGGGCCAGCAACTCCGGCGCTTCGATCCCCTCGAGGGCCGCCAACTGCCGCGTCGCCTGCTCGCCGTAGGTGCCGGCAGGGCCGAGGAAGGCAACACGCATGGTGAAGGGGTGAAACAGCGGTCGATAAGATCATCCCCCCCCGGCCACCGAGACGAGGCGATGACCCTGGCCTTCAGCGCCAGCCAGCAGCTCAGCCTCGCCATCGACGAGCGCTCCGACGAGCTGGTGACTTATCTCGACGACGAGGAGCGGGTGATTCAGGCCCTGCTGGATCCCAGCCAGCTGACCCGGCTCGGAGATGGGCACTACCGCTACGACGTGACGGGGCTGCAGGTGTTTCAGCTGCAGGTCAAGCCGGTGGTGCAGCTGCGGGCCCAGCGGCGCCCCGGGCGCCTGGAGCTCGATGCAGTGGAGTGTCACCTGGAGGGGCTGGGGCTGGTGGAGGACTTCCAGCTGAACCTGACCTCCTGGCTGGAGGTGGGCGACCAGGGGCTGGAGGGACTAGCCCAGATGGCGGTGAGCGTGAGCCGGCCGCCGATGCTGCGCCTGATTGCGCCTCGGGTGCTCGAAGCCACCGGTCGCTCCCTGCTGGGTGGTGTCCTGCTGGGCATCCGCACCCGGGTGAGCCAGCAGCTGCTGAAGGACTTCAGCCGCTGGCGCGAGGGCCGCTGAGCACCTTGCCCAGGAAGCTGAGGCGGTGCAGGGAGCATGGGCCCAGGCGAACCAGGGCCTCCCGGTGAAGGGCGGTGCCGTAGCCGGCGTGGCGCTCGAGTCCATAGCCGGGAAAGCGCTCTGCCAGGCGCACGAGCAGGGCATCACGGGCCTGCTTGGCCAGCACACTGGCGGCGGCGATCGCCAGGCAGCGGCGATCGCCATGGACCAGCGTCCGCTGCCTGCCCCGCCACAGCCGCAGGGGCAGCACGCCATCCACCAGCACCAGGTCAGGGGCCTGGGGCAGGCGCTGCAGGGCCCTGAGCATGGCCATCTCCGTGGCGGCCCGGATACCCAGGCGATCGATGTCAGCGGCGGAGGCCTGACCGAGTGCCCAGGCGGAAGCCTGGGCAGTGATCAGCGGCACCAGCCGCTGACGATGGCGAGGGCTCAGGGCCTTGCTGTCGGTGAGGCCGGCGGCCGCCAGGGGTGCCTTCGCCTGACCCTGCAGGACCACAGCGGCGGCAAAGACCGGGCCGAACAGACAACCACGGCCCACTTCATCGACACCGGCGAGGACCCGCTGGGGCACTCAGACGCTGGCGGAGGAGCGGCGGCGGCGGCGGCGAGGCTCACCGCTGGGATCGCTCTCGTCCACCACAGGCAGGGGGGGTGCCTCAACGGGGGCCTGAACGGGAGGTTCAGCGACCGCGACGCCACCACCACCGCCGCCGTCCGAGCGCAGTGGTTGCTGCCGGCTCCTGGGCTGGGAGCGACCCACCCGCCCCGATGCCGGCGAAGACACCTGGGACACGGGAATGTGCATCACCGTGGACTCGATCACGGTGGTCATCGGTGCTTCCTCGGGATCACCAAAGGTCTCGGGCAACGGGGTGATCTCCACCAACGTCGCCTGACCGTCGTCGTCCGGGCTGTCCTGGCGATAGCGGCTGGGGGCCTCGATCTCTCGGCGGGGTGCGGCAACCTGGCCGCCGGAGCGGGGGCTGGGCGCACCGGCGTCGGCGCCACTGCCACCACGGCCACCGCGGCGGCGGCGGCGAGAGCCAGAGGCTGCCAGCTGCTGACGGGCCGCATCAAGCACCGCATCGCCATCTTCACCGGGCCGCACCACCCGCACCACCAGATTCTCGCCAGTGGGGGGCGGATCCAGCAGCAGGGCTGGGCTCAGGCCCATCCAGCCATAGACGAGTTCCTGGTCGGCGTCCATCGGCACGGCCACCAGATCGGGATCCTGGCGGCGGCTGAGGTTGCCGCCACCAGCGCTGTCGGCGCTGGAGCCATGGCCCGGCTCCGGAGCGCTGGCAGGGGGGAGGTCCTGGGTCTCCTCCACAAAGGAGGTCACAGGGGTGCTGTCGGTGGCTTCGCTGGCACCACGGCCGCCGCGTCCACCGCGGCCGCCGCGGCGGCGACCGCTGCTGGGCTCGGCGCCGTTGGGGCTGGGCACTTCCGCCCGCGCCGAGGCGGCCGAGCGCACCAGACCCGTGACGGTGGCCAGGGGCTGGAGGGTGTCCTTGCCGGGAAGTACAGCCACATGACCGAGACCACCACAGCTGGGGCAGGCGCGACCGAACAGTTCATAGATGTTCTGGCCCTGGCGCTTGCGGGTCAGTTCCACCAGACCCAGCTCGGTGAGCTGTGCGATCTGGGGACGGGCCGCGTCGTCCTGCACCGATTGGGTGAAGTGCTCCAACAGCATCAACTGATCACGGCGCGACTCCATGTCGATGAAGTCGATGATCACCACACCACCGATGTTGCGCAGCTTGAGCTGACGGGCAATCTCAGCAGCGGCCTCACAATTGGTCCAGAGCACCGTTTCGCGCGAACTGGCCGAGCGGGTGAAGGAGCCGGAGTTCACATCGATCACCGTGAGCGCCTCGGTGGGCTCGATGATCACGTAACCGCCGGAAGGCAGATCCACCCGTGGCTTGAGGGCGTCACGGATGGCGGCATTCACCCGGTACTGCTCGAGCACATCGGTACCGTCGCCGTGGTGCTCCACCAGCAGATTGGCCTGATCAGCGCCGAGGAAGGCGTTCACCCGGGCCACCGCGGCCGGGGTGTCCACCACCACCCGCCAGACCTCGGGGCTGTAGAGGTCGCGCAGGATCCGGTGGATGAAATCTTCGTCGCGGTTGAGCAGCACCGGAGGGGTGGCCGTCTCAGCGGCTTCCTGGATGCCCTCCCACTGCCGCAGCAGGGTCTCGAGGTCGTCGATCAGCTGATCTTCGCTGACCCCCTCGGCTTCGGTGCGCACCAGCAGCCCGGCGCCCGGGGGCTTGATCAGCACCCCGAGGGCCCGCAGGCGGTTACGTTCGTTTTCGCCGCTGATCCGCCGCGAGATGCTCACCCCCTGACCCTGGGGCTGCAGCACCAGAAAGCGGCCGGGCAGGGTGAGGTTGCCGGTGAGGCGGGGACCCTTGGTACCGGTGGGCTCCTTCATCACCTGCACGAGCACCTTCTGGCGGGGCTCGAGCAGTTCGGTGATGCCGGCAGCGCCTTTTCTCAGGCGCAGGGGACCTAGATCGGTGACATGAATAAAGCCATTCTTCTCGCTTTCGCCAATGTTGACGAAGGCGGCATCAATTCCTGGGAGAACATTCTCGACCCGGCCGAGATAGACGTCGCCAATCTGATAGCGACCCTGGGCTACGACCAGTTCATCAACACGGTCGTCGTTGAGCACCGCGGCGATCCGCAGTTGCTCCGCGATGACGATCTGCTGGGGCATGGAGGATAGGGGGGTGGCTCTGTGGAGCCATGCCATGTATGGGAGTGGGTCCCTGAAGCACGAACCCGCTGGGCAGAGCGCGCCGCAAAGCCGCTCAACTGCTGAACCAGCAGGACGAAGACGGAGGAGAAAAACCTTTTGAGGAGCATCCTCAGGAGGATCAACCTCCATTCGCGGCGATGCTGCCGGAGAGAAGCCGGCCAAAGCGCGGAACAGGTTCTACGGAACGAGGTGCCGTAAAACGACGTCTGCAGAATGAAAGCTACAGACGGATCTGCCGTCTTCAGGCGACGTTAGCACGGGTCTCCCTGGGCCCTTGGTTCCGCTGGGCGAAGCCGCAGCCGGTCGCGGCTCACCCGCGCCAGCTCCACTGAGCACCCCAGCCGCTCCTGAAGCCAGAAGCAGACCTGCTCCGGGCGCAGGCTCCGCCCCTGGGCATCGATGCGGGCCCCGAGCTGGAAGCGGCAAGACTCATCCCCTGCGGCAACGAGGCTGAGCTCCTCCAGCAGGGGCCGGCAGTCCCGCTGGCGGGGCCGTCCCTTCTTGTCGGTGTCGCTCCAGGGGAGTTCTGCCGCGGCGAGCACGCTCTCCAAAGCAGGCCCCCAGGCGGCGGCGCCCGGGCCCGGGGCAGCCGTCACCAGCTCGACACTCCACTGGGCCACCTCCAACTCCTGGGCCAGGCTGGGCGCCCGCACAGCCACCTCCTCCACCCCAGCCAGCGTCAGCCCCTCGGGCAGGGTGGACTGCAGCTGGACCAGGGCGACAGCGGGATCCACCCTCGCGGCGAACTCCAGATCGAACCACTCACCGCTGGCCTCCACCCCCAGGGGCAGCGCCAGGGCGAACTGCAGGCGGGGCAGCGGATGGAAACCACCGCTGAAGCTCACGGGCAGGCCGCTGCGACGCAGTGCCCGCTCCATCAGCCGCGCCAGATCGAGATGGCTGAGCAGGGCAAGGGAACCGGTTTTGCTGAAACCGAAACGCAGCCGCTGCAACCGCTCACTGGCCGGCGCACGGCTGGGGTGCTGCGGAGGGATCGGCGGCGCCTCCACCACCACGTTGTGGCCGAACTCGGGCCCGCAGACGCCGCAGCTGCTGCAGCCGTCGAAGGAGCAATCGGGCACCACCACCGCGGCGAGCGCCCGCTGCAGGTCTTCCACCAGCCAGGTCTTGTCGACACCGGTGTCTATGTGATCCCAGGGGAGGGGCTGGGCGCAGAAGGCCGCCAGGTCTTCGGGCCCGAGGGCTTCGGTGGCGCCCCAGTCGCCCATCTCCAGGGCCCGGTAGCGGCCACCGAGTCCGGCCGACTCGATGGCGCCGGTCCAGGCGGCATGGGTGGCCTCGATCGTCTCGAACCAGGCATCGAGGCCGGCACCGGCCCGCCAGGCGGCTTCGATCACCGGCGCCAGGCGGCGGTCACCGCGCCCCACGAAGTCCTCCATCGCCGAGAGGCGCGGATCGGTGAGGTTCGTCTTGAGGCCCCTGAGCGTGCGCAGCTCCCGCCGCAGCAGCTCCTGGCGCCGTCGGAACTCCGATGTGGAGACGCTGTGCCACTGGAAGGGGGTGTGGGGCTTGGGGGTGAAGTTGCTGATCGTGAGATTCAGCTCCAGCCGGCCCAGATCACGGCACTGCTGTTGCAACGAGCGGCAGGTGTCGGCGATGCCGAGCACATCGGCATCGGTTTCCCCCGGCAGGCCGATCATGAAATAGAGCTTGACCCGGCGGTAACCGCTCTCCATGGCCGTGCGGATGCCCCGCAGCAGCTCGGCGTCGCTGAGGCCCTTGTTGACGATGTCGCGCAGGCGCTGGCTGCCGGCCTCCGGGGCGAAGGTAAGCCCGGCCTTGCGGGTGCCGCCGAGGATGTGGGCGATGTTCTCGTCGAAGCGGTCCACCCGCTGGCTGGGCAGGGTGAGGCTCACGTTCTGATCGGCCAGGCGGTTGCGCAGCTCCACCCCCACCGCCGGCAGGGCCAGGTAGTCGGAGCAGCTGAGCGAGAGCAGGGAGAAGTCGCTGTAGCCGGTGCGCTCCATTCCGGTTTCCACCGCCTCGATCACCGACTCGGGCTCCACATCGCGGGCCGGGCGGGTGAGCATGCCGGGCTGGCAGAAGCGGCAGCCGCGGGTGCAGCCGCGGCGGATCTCGATCGTGAGCCGGTCGTGGACGGTTTCGATGTGGGGCACCAGGCCCATGCCGTAGTGGGGCATCGGTGTGGCCACCCGCCGCAGCACCCGCTGCGGCGCCTCGGGCACCAGCGGCACCAAGCTGATGCCATCGGGGCCCGGGCCATACAGCGAGGGCACGTAGACCCCGGGGACCTGGGCCAGATCCCGCAGCAGGGCGGAGCGGCTGAGACCGGCCGCCTTGGCTTCCGCCACCACCAGTCCGATCTCGGGCAGCAGCTCCTCGCCATCACCGAGGGCGATGAAATCAAAGAAGGCGGCGAAGGGCTCCGGGTTGCTGGTGGCGGTGGGGCCACCGGCGAAGATCAGCGGCGGAGCGGCGGGATCATTCAGGGGCAGGTCGCCGCGATCAGCGGCATGGATCGGCACCCTGGCCAGATCCAGCATCTCAAGGATGTTGGTGGCCCCCAGCTCGTAGCTGAGGCTGAAGCCGAGGAGATCGAAAGCGGGCAGGGGCCGGCGGCTCTCCACCGCGAACAGGGCCTGCTGCCGCTGGCGCAGCCGTAAGGCCAGATCCGGCGCCGGCAGGTAGGCGCGGTCGCAGAGCTGGCCGGGAACGGCGTTGAGGATCGAATAGAGGATGATGTGGCCGAGGTTGCTGGCGCCCACCTCGTAGAGCTCCGGGTAGGTGAGGGCCCAGCGCACGGCGGCCGCCGGCCAGTCGCGGGGCTCGACGCCCAGCTCGTTGCCCAGGTAGCGGCCGGGCTTGGCGATGGTCGGGTCCACCAGGCGATCGAAATCGATCGGCGCCCACTCGATCGGCTCGCTCGCAGGGGCGACGGTCACGGGGGGTGGCGGCTGGGTGCAGCCTTGATCGTATGGAGGCCAGAGACCACGCAGGCACAGCCGGACTTCCCCACCAAAGCATTAACCATGCAATTCTGCGCTTAAAATGCAGAAATGCATGGTTATCTATTTAGGAATGCAGCCGCGAGCCTGGCGAAGGCCCTGGCTCGGGCGCCAGCGGCCCTGCTGCTGGGGCCACGCCAGTGCGGGAAGTCCACCCTGGCCAGAAAGCTTCTGGCGGAGCGCGGCGATGGCGTGCTGCTGGATCTCCAGGACCGCGGCGATCGGGCCAAGCTGGCGGAGCCGGAGCTGTTCCTCGAGGCCCACCGCAGCCAGCTGGTGTGTCTGGATGAAATCCAGCTACTGCCGGAGTTCTTCAGCCTGCTGCGCTCCGAGATCGACCGGGATCGCCGGCCCGGTCGCTTTCTGCTGCTGGGCTCGGCCTCCGGGCCCCTGCTGCGCCAGAGCCACGAAAGCCTGGCAGGACGCATCGCCCAGGTGGAACTCACTCCATTTCTGCTGCAGGAGGTGAGCGGCACCAGCAGCTGGCAGCAGCTGTGGCTGCGCGGTGGCTTCCCGGAGAGCCTGCTGGCCGCCACGGGAGAAGACAGCATCGACTGGCGTGAGGACTTCATCCACACCTTCCTGGGACGGGATATCGCCTCCCTCGAGCTGGGGCTGCCTCTGCCACTCATGGAGCGGCTGTGGCGCCTTCTTGCCCACAGCCAGGGCCAGACTCTCAATGCCAGCCGACTGTCGGGGCTGCTGGACCTACGCAGCGCCCGGCTGAAGCAGCTGCTGGCAGTGCTGGAGCAAACCTTCATGCTGCGGCGCCTGCCGCCGCTGGAAGCGAACCTGAGCAAACGGCTGGTGCGCTCGCCCAAGCTGTATTTGCGCGACAGCGGCCTGCTGCACAACCTGCTCGGCATCGAGACCTACGACGACCTCCTGGCCCACCCCCAGGCCGGCGAGAGCTGGGAGGGCTTCGTGATCGAGCAGCTGATTGCTGCCCATCCACGCTGGCGCCCCCATTTCCTGCGCACCAGCAATGGGGCCGAACTGGATCTTGTGCTGGAGCGGGGCCAGCGCCGGCGGGTGTACGAAATCAAACTCTCAAAAGCCCCGAAGCTCTCACGCGGCTTCCATGAGCTGGTGCAACAGCTCCAACCAGAGCGGGCGGAACTGATCGCGCCGGTGGATGGGAGCTACGCAGTGAAACCAGGCATCTGGGTGCGGTCGCCGCTGGAAGCCAGCCAGCCCACCACCGCTCCATAGGACAATCCGACCAGTTCCAGCAGCTCCGCGCGAGATGGTTCAGATCAACGGCAACTATCTCAAGCTCAAAGCGGGCTACCTCTTCCCGGAGATCGCCCGGCGGGTGAAGGCCTTCAGCGAGGCCAACCCTGAGGCCCCGATCATCCGTCTGGGCATCGGCGATGTCACCGAGCCGCTGCCGGAGGCCTGCCGCGAGGCGATGAAAACGGCCATCGATGCGATGGGAACCCCGGAAGGCTTCCACGGCTACGGCCCGGAGCAGGGCTACCTGTGGCTGCGCGAGGCGATCGCGACGCACGACTTCCAGGCCCGTGGATGCGCCATCAGCGCTGAGGAGATCTTCGTTTCCGACGGCTCCAAGTGCGACAGCAGCAACATCCTCGACATCCTCGGGCCGGACAACCGCATCGCCGTGACCGACCCGGTGTATCCGGTGTATGTGGACAGCAACGTGATGGCGGGCCGCACCGGCGAGGCCGATGAGAGCGGCCAGTACGGCGGCCTCACCTATCTACCGATCAATGCCGAGAACGGCTTCAATGCCCCGCTGCCCCAGCAGCCGGTGGATCTGATTTACCTCTGCTTCCCCAATAACCCCACCGGTGCGGTGGCCAGCCGGGCCCAGCTCCAGCAATGGGTCGACTACGCCCGCGCCCACAACGCACTGATCCTGTTCGACGCCGCCTACGAGGCCTTCATCCAGGATCCCGAGCTGCCCCACTCCATCTATGAGATCGAGGGGGCACGAGAGTGCGCGATCGAGTTTCGCTCCTTCTCCAAGAACGCCGGCTTCACCGGCACCCGCTGCGCCATCACCGTGGTGCCCCGCGGGCTGATGGGCACCAGCGCGCAGGGGGAGAGCGCCGAGCTCTGGGCGCTGTGGAACCGGCGCCAGAGCACCAAGTTCAACGGGGTCAGCTACATCGTGCAGCGGGGCGCCGAAGCGGTCTACTCAACTGAGGGCCAGGCCCAGGTGAAGGCTCTGGTGGCCTTCTACATGGAGAACGCGGCGATCATCCGCCGGGAGCTCAGCGCCGCCGGCCTGCAGGTGTACGGCGGAGAGCAGGCCCCCTATGTGTGGCTGAAAACCCCCGAGGGGATGGATTCCTGGGGCTTCTTCGACCATCTGCTGACCACCGCCCATGTGGTGGGCACCCCAGGCAGCGGCTTCGGCGCCGCCGGCGAGGGCTACTTCCGCCTCTCGGCCTTCAACAGCCGCGTGAACGTGGACGAGGCGATGCGGCGGGTGCGGGCGGCGCTCGCGGGCTGAGCCGCTAGCATTGTCCAGGACTACTGGACAAGTCATGGCGATCGAAACCACCTACAGCCAGGCGCGCGAGGGCCTTAAGGGGCTGATGGATCGAGCCGTGCAGGACCGGGAGGTGGTGCTGGTGCGGCGCCGCAAGGGTGGCGATGTGGCCCTGGTGGCCGCCGATGAGCTGGCCGGCCTTCTGGAGACCGCTCACCTGTTGCGCTCACCGGCCAACGCCGAGCGACTGCTCACGGCCCTTGGCCGGGCACGCGAGCAGGACCTGCCTGCCATTTCACTGTCAGAGCTGGAAGCAGGGCTGGAGGACTGATGGCTGCCGACTGGCAGGCAGTGCTGCACCCTGAGTTTCTGGAGGATCTGCAGCACTGGGTGCGCCATGAACCCAGAACAGCCAGACGCCTGCTGGAGCTGATGCGCGCTGTTCTTCGCGATCCCTTCAGCGGCATCGGCAAACCCGAACCTCTTAAGTAGGGCTTGCTGAGGAACCCAGATCACCTGCAGTGCAGTTGATTCCAGTCAGGGTCTCACGCTAGAATCAGCGGAGATCAGCCATTTTTGGGCTAGAAGAATTCGCTG
>JAUCZK010000014.1 GCA_030373145.1 Cyanobium sp. CZS48M
TGACGAGATTGAGACTAGGTTGTTTGGATTAAGCCGTCTTGATCAGAGCTTCCTTTAATGGCCGGCCCAATCTCTATCGCGATCAGCCCATCGCCATTACCCAGGGACAACGGATTCGCCTCTATCTGCTCAACATGGTGGAGTGGGATGGTCCGCTGACCTTTCATCTGCACGCCAACCTCTTCGAGCTGTTCAGAGGGGGCTACTCCACCCGTGCCGATGAGATCACCGACGTGATCACGATGGGGATGGCTGAGCGCCACATCCTCGAGTTCAGCTACCGCGATCCGGGCCACTACATGTTTCATCCCCATCAGGATCAGATCGCCGAGCGGGGCTGCATGGGGCAGTTCCGCGTGGAAGCCAGAGGTCGGTAGCTTTGCTCACCCAGGCGGGTCACTTCTGGTCAGCTGCACCGCTGCCGCGGGGGCACGATGCGCTCCAGTCAACGACGAGAGTCCCGTGATTCCAAGGCGCCGCGCCATTCAGCTGTTTCTGGCCGTGACCTCCACGGCCGCAGTCGCGGTGGCCTGCGGCCAGTCGCCAAGGCCCACCTCTCAGGGGGGCAGCGGAGAGGGCGGAGAGGGAGGCGAAGGGGGTGAGGTGAGCGGTGAGGATCCCATCAGCTATGCCGCCGTGCTCAGTCTGATGAAAGGCCATCTGCTGGTGGCCCGAGAACTGATGGAACTGAAGGATTACCCCGCGGCCGAGAAGCACATCGGCCATCCGGTGGAGGAGCTCTACGGAGATCTCGAGCCGGCGCTGAGCCAGTACGGCGCCCCCGGCTTCAAACAGCAGCTCAACACCCTGCTGGATCTGATTCAGAGCGCGCCCACCTTGCCGCAGACCGAGGCTGCCTTCAGCGCCGCCGAGGAAGGCATCGACAGGGCCCTGGCGGCACTGCCGCAGGCCAAGCGCAGCGATCTGGCCTTCGTGGTGGCCGTGATCCGTCAATTGCTCGAGAGCGCCAGCAGCGAATACGCGGCCTCGATCACCGAGGGGTGCTTCGCTGAAACCATCGAATACCAAGACTCCCGCGGCTTTGTGCGCTACGCCGATCAGCTCCGACAAGGCATCGCCCCGGCACTGCAGGCCAGCGATCCAGCCCTGAGCCGCCGGCTCAGCGGCGCCATGGCCGCTCTGTTGCCGGTATGGCCCACAACGATGCCCCCGGAGCAACCGATCAAGACCGCCCAGCAGGTGCAGGCCCTGATCCAGTCGATCTGAGCAGGTCCAATCGATCGGAGCAGGCCCTTTCCAGCCGTACCAATGAAACCCATGCAACAGAACGATTATCATTCCCGCTGTTGTCGTGCTGCCAACGTGCCCAGTTCAGTCGCACCCCTCTACTGGCTCCAGTGCTCTGTCCCCGCCGGTCCAGCCGTCGCCGCCATGCTGGGCCCGCTGCTGCTGCTGCTGAACCCAGTGGCCGGGGCCAGGGCCGCCGACTTCAATCTCGAAGCAATCCAGCGCTACACCGCTAGCTCCAGCCGTCAGGACCAGGTCACCAGCATCAGCCAGTTCTCCGACGTGCAGCCCAGCGAGTGGGCTTACCAGGCACTCTCGAACCTGATCGAGCGCTACGGCTGCGTCGCTGGCTATCCCGATGGCACCTTCCGTGGCAGGACACCCCTGAGCCGCTGGGAAGCCGCTGCCCTGCTCAACGCCTGCCTTGATCGGATCAGCGAAGCAACCGACGAGCTGCGCCGCCTGCTCAAGGAGTTCGAGAAGGAACTGGCGATCCTGCGTGGTCGGCTCGACAACCTCGAAGCCAAGGTCGGTGAACTGGAAGCGCACCAGTTCTCCACCACCACCAAGCTCAGCGGCCTGGCCACCTTCGTGGTGGGAGCCAATGCCTTCAACGGCACTGCACGGAATCAGCTCAACAGCGCGCAGGCCGAGGTGGGAGCCACCACCTTCTCCTACGACCTGCAACTCAGCCTCGACACCAGCTTCACGGGCAAGGATCTGCTGCGCACGATCCTGCGGGCTGGCAACTTCGGCGATTCGGCCTTTGGCGGCGCCGGTCCCACCGGCGGCCTCTCCGCCCTGGAAGTGGCCTTCCAGGAAGCGTCCGGTGCCGATTCACTCGGCATCGACAAGCTCTATTACCAAACCCCGATCGGCGGCGGTTTCACAGCCACCGTCGGCGGACGCGTGGGCCAGGAAGACATGCTCGCGCTCTGGCCCAGCGTCTATCCCACCGACACCATTCTGAACGTGCTCACCCTCAACGGAGCACCCGCGGCCTACAACAAGAACCTTGGCCCCGGTGCCGGTCTGTGGTGGCAGAGCGGTGGCTTCAGTGTCAGTGGCAACTACGTGGCGGCCAACGGCAGCCTGGGTAATCCCAACGAAGGGGGCCTTGGCACCGCCGCCTCTGCAGGCACCGGCACGGTTCAGATCGGCTACGCCGGCGAGCAATGGGCCCTGGCCGCGATCTATTCCTCCATCCAGTCTGGAGTGGAGGTGCCCGGCGCCACAGCGTTCACGGCCTCGGCCTTCGGCAGCCCCGGCAGCCACACCCATGCCTTCGGCCTCAGTGGCTACTGGCAGCCAGCCGCCTCAGGCTGGTGGCCCTCGATCAGCGCTGGCTGGGGGATCAACAGCACCTCCAGCGATGGCCAGGCTGTGGACGGTGAACTGACCACCAGTCAGTCGTGGATGGTGGGTCTGCAGTGGAGCGATGTGCTGCTCAAGGGCAACGCCGCCGGCATGGCGGTCGGGCAGCCTGTGTTTGCAACGGCCCTGCAGGGTGGAGCAACGGCTCAGGATCAGAATGTCGTCTGGGAATGGTGGTACAGATTCCAGGTCAGCGACTCGATTTCGATCACTCCGGCCCTGTTTTATCTCAGCCGGCCCCTCGGCCAAGGCACCCCATCAGGGGAGAGCTTCAGCCAGCTGGGAGGCCTGGTGAAGACCAGCTTCCAGTTCTGAGCCAGGCGTCAGACTGCTGCCACACCCTCTGAGCCGCGGCGCTCCCCTGCGGCACCATTCCTTCTCCATGACCACCACCGCCACCCCTGCCAGCTCGAGTCAGCCCTCCGCAGCCCCCCTGGTCGCCGGAATTGATCCGGCGGCCCCCTCCCTGCCGGTGACGATCCTCACGGGCTTCCTCGGTGCCGGCAAAACCACTCTGCTCAACCACATCCTCAGCAACCAGAGCGGACTGAAGACCGCTGTGCTGGTCAATGAGTTCGGTGAAATCGGCATCGACAATGACCTGATCATCGCCACCGGCGAAGACATGGTGGAGCTCAGCAATGGCTGCATCTGCTGCTCGATCAACGGCGAGCTGCTGGAGGCGGTGGAGCGGATCCTCGAGCGCCCCGAACCCGTGGATTATCTGGTGGTGGAAACCACGGGCCTGGCTGATCCCCTGCCGGTGGCGATGACCTTCCTGGGCAGTGAGCTGCGCGACAGCACCCGCCTGGATTCGATCATCACCCTGATTGATGCCGAAAACTTCGAAGCCAGCAGCTTCGAGAGCGAGGTGGGCCGGGCGCAGGTGATCTACGGCGACATCCTGATGCTCAACAAGTGTGATCTGGTGCCGGAGCCCCAGCTGCTGCAACTGGAGAGCCTGCTGCGCAACCTCAAGCCCGACGCCCGCATCCTGCGCTCGGTCAAAGGAGATGTGGCCCTGCCGCTGCTGCTGAGCGTGGGTCTGTTCGAATCCGATCGGGTGGTGGCCACAGGCGACGCCACCCCTGAGCTCGACCACGGCGACTGTGACCACGACCATGGCCACTGCACCCACGACGACGGGCACGATCACGAGCACAGCCACGGGCACGACCACAGCCACTCCCACGATCACGATCACGATCACTCCTCAGGTTCCGCCGAGCATCCGGCCGACCACCTTGCCATTGAGGGCTTCACCTCCCTCTCCTTCGCCAGCGAAGGGCCCTTCGCCCTGCGCAAGTTCCAGAACTTCCTCGACAATCAGCTGCCCACCGAGGTGTTCCGGGCCAAGGGCATCCTCTGGTTCAACGAGAGCGAACGCCGTCATGTCTTTCACCTGGCCGGCAAGCGCTTCTCCATCGACGACAGCGACTGGACTGGCGAGCGCAAGAACCAGCTGGTGCTGATCGGCAAGGATCTCGACCACCAGCGCCTGCGCCGCCAGCTTCAGGCCTGTGTGGCCAAGGACGCGGGCAAGGGATTCGCCTGAGGCGGCCCGACCGCAGCATCGGGCACATCAAGGCCATGGAATCTGGCTAGGTTGTGCCATCTACGAGCCCGACCGATGGCTGAACTGCTGCTTGTCTCCAGCGTTCTTGCGCTCTTCGGTCTGGCGTTCTGGCTCACCACCGACTCCGATGACGACAGCGGTGGCGGCGGCATGATGCAACCGGTTCTGGTGCCGGTGCGCATCAGCCGATCGAGCCGGCGCTGAGAGCCGAAACGCCGCGTTGGCGCGGCGCTCTTCAGCCCCAACCAATCCCAGAGCTCCACGCCACCGATGCCTTTGGCCATCGGTGGTTTAGGTCTGTCTGAGCCCAGACGGCCAAGCAGCCCGAGCTCGACTGATTAACGCGGCTGATCCGGGGAATTGTCGATGCTGTCTGAAGCGGGGTCCCAAAGGGATTCGCACGGCTCTACGTTTGCCCCACACCAGAAGGAAGCCTTCCAGGCCGGTTCGTTGCCAACCCGCCCTTTGTTCAGATTTCGGATGATTTCCCCTGCTGTGTTGATGTCCAGAGATGCCTCCACCCATGCCTGGACCCTGTCCATCGCTGCAACTCAAGCCCAACTCGGTGCTACCGGCTGGGATGGCCTGGTGCATCAGTGATGGCTATGTCCGCCAGGTCACCTGGAATGAAGACACCGAACTGATCACGCTGATGCTCTGGGGGCCCGGAGATCTCATCCTCGGTAGCCAGGCCACGTTCGAATGCCGCAATGAAACCACCACAATCTCCCATGTCTCCCTTGAGGGCCATACGCCAACGGACTTGGAACGGCATGAAGCGCTCAAGCGCCAGATCAGCCGCTCGATGGAGATCATGCGCATCAGCCGGATTCGCAAGGCCGATGACCGCCTGCTGACCATGTTGCGCTGGCTGGCCGCCCAGTTCGGGCGGGTCAACAGTCTCGGCCACAGTCTCTCGCTGGAGGACATGAACCTGACCCATCAGGTGATTGCTGAGCTCACCGGCCTCACCCGTGTGACTGTGACCAAAAGTCTGAATAAGTTCAAGTCCCTCGCTCAGGCCATCCCGATGGCCCACGGAGATCTGCTGCTCCCCCACCGGGCGGACACCGATGGCTTCAGGCCATGCCGATCTGTGACCGAGAATTCACGGCATCGGCAAGGGCTTCCGCCCGGCTCATCTCCACATGATCGTGGGGCAGCAGGCTATACACCTTCAAACTCCTGAGACGCTTGAGGGTGCTGCCTTCAGCCCCCACCACATAAACATTGCGCTCCTTTTCCAGGGCTTCCTTGACGGCATTCTCCAGGGCCAGCGAGGCTGTCACACCCATGTGTGAGACCTCACTGAGATCAAAGACGATCGACTCACACTCCTGAATGGCATTGTGCTCTCGAGAGATAGTCTTGGCCAGACCAAAGATCATCGGACCGATCAACTGGAACAGCAGCACCCTGCCACCGCCTTGATCCAGCAGAGCCTTCTCGTTCTCCGGCAGATTGAGATCGTCATCGGCGGTGCTGATCGCCTTCACCGACTTGGTCTCGAGTGTGCTCATCTTCTCGATCGTGAGAATGTTGGCCACAAAGATGCCCACCCCCACCGCCGCGATCAGATCCACCAGCACGGTGAGCAGGATCACCCCGTACATGATCACCGCCCCCTTGATCGAGACGTGGTGGGCGCGGCGCAGGAAGCTCCAATCGATGATGTCGATGCCCACCTTGAGGGCAATGCCGGCCAGCACCGCCATCGGGATCGAGGCCGCCAGGCCCGAGGCCCCCAGAATCACCACCATCAGTACCAGGGCGCGGGTGATGCCGGAGAGGGCGGAGCGTGCTCCCGCCTGAATGTTCACCACCGTGCCCATGGTGGCGCCGGCACCGGCGATGCCACCGAACAGACCAGAGACGATATTGCCCAGACCCTGGCCGATCAGTTCCTTGTCGGAGTTGTGTTCGGTGCGGGTGATGCTGTCGGCCACCACAGCGGTGAGCAGGGCATCAATGCAACCCAGAAGACCCAGCACCAGGGCATCGACCACCATCAGCTGGAACAGACCCGGCTCGAAGTGGGGCACCACCAGCTGGGGGAATCCGCTGGGGATTTCGCCGATGCGGCGGATGCCCTCCACCTCAGCGCCCTCGCCGCCATTGAGCAGGGTGAGCGAGAGCACGGTGCCGATCACCAGCGCCACCAACTGGGGAGGCGCAAAACGCTTCACCTGGGAGGGCGTGAACCAGATGATCGCCACAGTCACCACCGCCAGGATCACCTCCGGCAGCCGAGCGGCGGCGATCAGCTGGGGCAGGGCCGTGAGCGTGCCCATCACTCCGCCCTTGGGAATGGCCTGTCCCAGGAAGGGCCCGAACTGAAGAATGATCAGGATGAAACCGATGCCGGACATGAAGCCCGAGATCACCGTGTAGGGCATCATCGTGATGTAGCGGCCCAGCTTCAGATAGCCGAAGACGATCTGAAAGACCCCCGCCATCATCACCACGGTGAAGGCCATGGCCATGCCCTGTTCAGGACTGGCGGCCTTCGCCGTCAGGCTGGCGATCACCGCTGTCATCACCACCGTCATCGGACCGGTGGGCTCCGAGATCAGGGTGGGAGTGCCGCCGAAGAGAGCGGCGAACAGACCCACCAGCACCGCACCCCAGAGGCCCGAAACCGCCCCGGCACCGGAGGCCACGCCAAAGGCAAGGGCCATGGGCAGGGCCACCACCGCCGCCGTGAGACCGCCGAAGACATCACCTTTGATGTGTTGTGAACTGATCTGGTTCAACCAGCTCATGGGGCGGGCAACAGCCACACGGTCCCTGCAATTGATGGGGAGAACCTAAGAGGGAGGCGCGTCTCGGGTCTGGACCTGGCAGCTGATGGGCCCAGGTTGTGACAATCAATCCAGCCCGTGGCAAGGCTGACCGCCAGGGACCTTGGTCTGATGCGGTGGAGGTGGTTGGCCCCTGGAGTCAGGGCCTGATTCGGCACGGTTGCAATCACAAGGCAGAATCTGTGTCCCTGGAGAGCCCACCGTGCTGAGTGTGATTGAGGTGGTGGTGGGCATCCTGCTGCTCTTCGGAGGAGGCGAACTGTTCGTCCAGGGATCGGTGGCTCTGGCCCTGCTGCTGGGTGTTCCCCAGCTGGTGATCGGTCTCACCGTGGTGGCCCTGGGCACCAGCGCCCCCGAACTGTTCGTCAGCCTGATCTCCACGCTCAGGGGAGCCGATGACCTGGCGGTGGGCAACGTGGTGGGCAGCAACATCTTCAATGTGCTGGTGGTGCTGGGCATCAGCGCCGTGATCCTGCCGCTGAGGGTGCACAGCCGCCTGATCCGCCGCGATGTGCCGGTGCTGCTGGCCGTGTCGATGGCCGTCTGGGGCATGGCCTCCGCAGGCCGGGTGACCTGGCAGGCCGGCCTGGCCCTGCTCACCGCCGTGGTGATCAACACCGTCTGGGAAACCCGCACGGCCCGCGAGGAAGGTGAATCCGGTGGCGATGAGATCGATCCATCCGACGCGGAAGGGGGCTACGGACCGGCCCTGATCCGGTTGGCGGCCGGCCTTGCCCTGCTGGTCTGGGGCTCGCAGATCCTGGTGAAGGGGGCCACCGCCATCGCCCTGAGCCTAGGGGTGAGTGAAACCCTGATCGGCCTCACGATCGTGGCGGCCGGCACCTCGATGCCTGAACTGGTCACATCGATCATGGCGGCCCTGAAGGGCAAGGCTGATCTCGCCATCGGCAACGTGGTGGGCAGCAACCTGCTCAACCAGTTGGTGATCCTTGGTGGCTGTGCCTTCATCTCAGGATCACGCGGCCTGAATGTCGACCCGGCCATGATCCAACGCGATCTGCCGATCATGGTGGCCACCACCCTGGCCCTGCTTCCCATCTTTTGGACGGGCGGGGTGATTTCCCGGAGAGAGGGGGTACTGCTTGTGGGCCTCTACGGGCTCTACCTGGTGGAGCAGATTCTTCCCCTCACCATTCCGGCCCTGGCCTCACCCCTGCGTTCCTTCACCCTGGTGGTGGTGCTTCCGGTGCTGGTGCTGCTGCTGGCGGTTCAGGTCTGGCGGCACTGGCGAGAGACCGCCGTTCAGATCAGAGCGGGAAATTGATCTCCTCCGCCCGAGGGTGCGAGGGTGCCCGCAGTTCCTGTGTCGTTGATGGCGTCGATTTTTGCTGACAGCAGCCTGAGCATCGGCCGCACCCCCCTGGTGAAGCTGAACCGGGTGGTCGGTGACAGCCGCGCCACCGTTCTGGCCAAGATCGAAGGTCGCAACCCCGCCTATTCAGTCAAGTGCCGCATCGGCGCCGCCATGATCTGGCAGGCGGAAAAGGATGGATTGCTCGGTCCTGGCAAGGAGCTGATCGAGCCCACCAGCGGTAACACAGGCATCGCCCTGGCCTTCGTGGCCGCCTCCCGGGGGATCCCCCTCACCCTGACGATGCCGGAGTCGATGAGCCTGGAGCGGCGCAAGCTGCTCACTGCCTACGGCGCCAGGCTCGTACTCACCGAGGGCAAACTCGGCATGACCGGTGCCGTGGGCCGGGCCCATGAGATCGCCGCCTCCGATCCCGAGCGTTACGTGCTGCTGCAGCAGTTCGCCAACCCGGCCAACCCCCAGATCCACCACGACACCACCGGCCCGGAAATCTGGGACGACACCGATGGCCAGGTGGATGTGCTGGTGGCGGGGGTGGGCACTGGCGGCACCATCAGCGGGGTCAGCCGTTACTTCAAGAGCACCCGGGGCCAGGCACTGGTCTCGGTGGCGGTGGAGCCTCTGAACAGCCCGGTGATCGCCCAGGCCAGGGCTGGTGAGCCGCCCCAGCCGGGGCCCCACAAGATCCAGGGGATCGGTGCCGGCTTCGTGCCAGAGAACCTCGATCTCACCCTCGTCGATCGGGTGGAGGCCGTGAGCGACCAGGAGGCCGTGGCCATGGCCAGGCGACTGATGCGTGAGGAGGGAATCCTGGCGGGCATCTCCTGCGGGGCAGCCACCGTGGCTGCCCTGCGGCTGGCGGCCGAGGAGGCCTTCGCTGGCAAGACGATCGTGGTGGTCCTGCCCGACTCCGGGGAGCGTTACCTCAGCTCGGTGCTGTTCGAGGGGGTTTTTGATGCCGCCGGTCTGGCCCCGGTTGAGGGCTAATCGCGCCACCAGCGCCAGGCCTCCCAGTTGATCAGCAGCCCGATCAGCACCAGTACCAGCATCAGGGCCACCTGATCCGCGCGCGAATCGGGCACCAGGATGTCGGCCGCCAGGTGCGGCACATTCGTGACCGTGTACACCACGCTCAGCCAGAAATGCAGCCGCCGCCAGCCCTGCCAGCGTTGGGGACGCTGGGGGTCACTGGCGCTGTAGGCCAGCAACACCAGGGCCGCCACCGGCACCAGAAAGTAGATCATCATGCCGCTGAACAGCAGCGGCAGCAGCGGCTGGCTCACATGGCTCTCGATCTCCGGTGAGAGACCGTGAAACAGGGGCATCAGGCCCAGATCCACGTGAAAGAGCATGCACAGCAGCCAGGCCAGCCACAGGGCCCGCAGGCGCAGGGCGCGATCGATCGGTGCGGTCATGGCAAGCAACGGCTGCGCAGGGCGCCGGACCAGCAGGCCTGGGGCCCAGTGGCCAGCTCCCAAATCAGTCTGAACCTCGACAGAGCGACACGCCAGAGCTCCTTCCGGCGGCGCGACTCACTGCCCCTAAGGTCGGGTCACTCTCAAGATCCACTTCCATGAGAGAAGGCCCTGGCACGGGACCTGAACCCGGGGCCGAGCGCGATCCACGGGTGATCCAGCGACTGATGCCGCTCTGGGAGTGGCTCTACAGCCACTATTTCCGGGTCAGCACCAGTGGCTGGGAGCAGATCCCAGGCGCAGGCCAGATGCTGCTGGTGGGATCCCACAACGGCGGGCTGGCCAGCCCCGATCTGCCGATGCTGATGCTCGATTGGTTCCGGCGCTTCGGCCTGGAGCGACGGGTGTATGGCCTGGCCCATCCCAAGGTGTGGCAGGTGTTTCCCCAGGCGGCGCACCTGGCGGCCCAGACGGGAGCGATCCCCTACTACCCGAGGGGGGCGATGGCCGTGCTGGAGCGGGGCGACAGTCTGCTGGTGTTCCCCGGCGGCGGCCAGGATGCCTTCCGTCCTCACCGCAAGCGCCAGAGCATTGAGTTCATGGGCCGCACCGGCTTCATCCGGCTGGCCCTCTGGCATGACGTGCCGATCGTGCCGTTGATCTCCTGGGGCAGCCACGACACCCTGATCGTGCTCGAAGACTGCTACGAGCCGATGCAGCGTTGGCATGAGCGCGGCCTGCCCTGGCTGTTCGGCATCGACCCCGAGGTGTTTCCCCTCTATCTCGGCCTGCCCTGGGGTCTGGCCGTGGGCCCGCTGCCCAACCTGCCCCTGCCGGCTCGGATCCACACCCGGGTCTGCCGGCCGATCCGCTTCGAGCGCAGCGGCCATGCCGCCAGCCGCGACCGCGACTTCGTGCAGAGCTGCTACACCCGGGTGGTGGCGGAGATGCAGGAGCAGCTCGATGAGCTGGCCCGCAGCAGCGGCGGCTGATCAGCTGGCGGCTGGTTCGCCCTTGTAGGCCAGTCCGAGGGCCTTGGCCAGCGGCTTGAAGGGCTTGAGATAGCGGCTCTCGTGAGGTTGCCCCTTGAGCATCCGGTTCCAGTAGATCCAGGGCAGGCCCTTGGTCTTCATCAGCCACATGCTCCAGCGCTCCTTGGTGGGATCCACCAGGAAGGAACTCACCGGCTGGAGGTCGTAGTCGAACTCAGCCATCACCACCCTGTCGTAACCGGTGATCAGCGGGCAGACGCTGTAACCGTCGTAGCGGGCCTGCAGCGGTTTGCCGTCCAGCTGGGCCAGCAGGTTGGCCACGAGCACCGGTGCCTCACCCCGCACCGCCCCGGCGGTCTTGGAGGTGGGCAGCGACGACACATCTCCCAGGGAGAAGACATTGGGATAGCGGATGTGCTGGGTGCTGAACTTGTCGACCTCGACCCAGCCCCCGGGGGCACTGGTGGCCAGCGGGCTCTGGGCAATCAGTTCCGGCGCCGACATCGGCGGCACCGCATGGATCATCGAGAAGGGAATTTCCGTGCTGGAGGTGTTCCCCTCAGCGTCACTGACCTCAAAGACCGCCACCTGCTCCTCGGCCCTGATCTCCTTGAGGTTGTGGCGCAGCAGCACCTGAATGCCCCGCTGCTCCACCACCTTCTTCAGCACCCGGGCATAGACCGGAACACCGAAGAGGCCGGGACCGGCGGTGGCGAAGATCACCTGGGTGTTCACCCCCACGCCGCTGGTGGCCTTGAAAATGTCGTCGGCCATGTACATGATCTTCTGCGGGGCCCCGGCGCACTTGATCGGCGTGTCGGGGAAGGTGAAGATCGCGGTGCCGCCCTTGAACGCTCGGATGGTCTCCCAGGTGTAGGGGAGGTGTTCCTTGGAGTAGTTGCTGGTGACTCCATGGCGGCCGAGGGCTTGCTCGAGCCCCTTCACCCGCTCCCAGCGCAGCTGCAGGCCGGTGGCCACCACCAGGGCGTCGTAACTGATGGCCTCGCCGGTGCTGGTGATCACCCGGTTGGACTCCGGATCAAAACCAGCGGCGGCGGCGCGGATCCAGGTGCAGCCGGCGGGAATCAGCCCGGCCTCATCGCGGCGGGTCTGCTCCTGGGTCATCACCCCACCGCCCACCAGGGTCCAGCCGGGCTGGTAGTAGTGATCGCTGCTGGGCTCAAGGATGGCCACGTCAAGGCCGCTGCGGGCCAGCAGCAACTGGCTCGCCACCGTGATCCCTGCCGCGCCGCCTCCGACGATCAGGATCTGGTGGTGCTGCGACGGACTCGACGAACTCATGACATCTGATCTCACCACTCCTGTCTAGGGCGCGCCGGGGCCGCTCGACAACGGCACTGGAGTGGTCCCCCGCCGGGCCCAAGCCCACGACCTGAGGCCATCCACTCAGCTGAGGGCAGAGACCGCGAACAGGCGCTGATTGCGGCGCATCAGCTCACGCAGCAGCGCCAGCTGCCAGTGCAGCGGATCCAGCGCCGCCGCCAGCGTTTCGCCATGGCGGCTGAGGGTGTTGGCCTGCAGACGCAATTGCAGCAGGTCATGTTCCAGCCGGGTCCGCAGCTGGGGGTTGGAGCAGCTCCTGAGCGCCTGGAGGGCCCCGCGACTGCGCACCCCGAGGCACCAGCAGAGGCGGGTGAGGGCGGCCAGATCCGTTGGCATGCCGCCAGGGCAGCGGCAATCCTCAGACATGCGATGAAGAGTGATCAAGCTTTGCTGACCCCGAGCCTACGGGGTCTGGCATCAGGTTCAGCAGGCCGCTGGGGGGCGGGCTGCCCTGGCGGAAAACACAGCTGTCTTTGTAGGCTGAGCCGAAGCGAGAGACTCCATGGTGATCAGCAATACGACCAGCACCACCAGCCTGAATCCACTGCCGCTGCTGCCAAGGCGGCCCGTGGCCCAGGAGATGGAGGCCGAATTGCACCAAGGCCTCTGCAACCATCTGCAGATGGAGTTGATGGCCAGCTACACCTACTTCTCCTTGGCGGTGTGGTTCACCCAGAGGGAATTGAATGGTTTTGCCGCCTTCGCCACGGCTGAATCCGATGGCGAGCGTGCCCATGCCGGGCTTTTCGTTGATTACCTGGTGGCCCGCTCCCAGCCGGTGGAGCTGTCCGCTTTGCCCCAGCCCCGGCAGACCTGGACCCATGTGGAGGATGTGCTGATGTCCGCCTTCGAGATGGAAGCGGAGGTCACCACGTCGCTGCAGCAGCTCTACAGCCTGGCGGAGCGCTGCGGCGACTACCGCAGTTCGATCTTTCTCGATCCGATGATCAAGAGCCAGGTGGATGCTGAAAGTGAAGTGGCCCATCTGCTGGCCCAGGTGCGGCACTGCGGCACCGATTTCGGCGCCCTGATGATCCTGGATCAATCCCTGACCGCAGCTGCCGCTGCCCGGGTGGCCTGAGGCTGAGGGGGAGATTCAGTCGCGGCCACAGCGGCAGCGACCCCCCTTCCAGTTGGAGCACTTCTTGGCTTTGCAGCCTTTTCCCTTCGACTTGGCCACGGTCATCACCGGGCAGGTCGCCCGCTCAAGGCAGGCTTCGATCCAGGGGCAACTCTCGTTCACAGGATGACGGGATGGGTGAAAAATCCTGCAACCATCCAAGCGCTTCCAGCCAGGGCACTGGGTGCAGGAGTGACCAGATCATGTGATCAATGTTACTCAGGCTCTGCGGCGAGGGGACTCCCCCACCAGGGCAAGCCGTCCTGCAAGCCGTCCTGTCCCGACCGCAGACCCCGCAGCGGCATCGAGGGGCAGGTCGAGGCAGTAGCCGATGCCGTAGATCGTTTTGATGTGAACCGGCCTGTGGCAATCGGGCTCGAGCTTTGCGCGCAAGTGGCGGACGTGGGTGCGGATGGATTCCACATCGTTGTCGGGCCCGTAGCCCCAGATCTCGTGCAGCAGCACCGCCCAGGGAACCACCGGACCATGGCGTTGCAGCAGGCAGTGCAGCAGTTCGAATTCGGTGCGGGTCAGCCGCACCGGCTCCCCATGCCAGAGAGCTTCGCAGCTCTCCGGCACCAGGGTGAGGGGGCCTAGCGGAGTACTTCAACAGCCCGCAGCTGCTGCGGAGTGCTGGCACGGACCCGCAGCAGCGCCTGGAGTCGGGCCAGCAGTTCTTCCGAGGCGTAGGGCTTGGTCAGATAGTCGTCAGCACCGGTGGTGAAGCCCCGCACCTTGTCGCCGAGGCTGGCCAGGGCCAGTCCCTGGTGACCATCCTCCGCCTCCGCCACCTGGAAGCCAGCCTCCAGCAACTGGGTGGCCAGGCGATCACGGCCGATCCGATCCTGGTCGATGAGCAAAACGAGAGCGGGCATCGCTGACAACAGTGCGTGATCTAGGCAACAGCTTGAACGTAGCCAATTTTGCCGCTGTTCCCATCCGCTGACAGCCTTGCAACCTCCACCCGCCAGGACTGGCTCAGTCAGGCATCGTCACGAACTCCTCCGCCACGGTGGGATGGAGGGCCATGGTGCGATCGAAGTCGGCCTTGGTGGCCCCCATGCCAATGGCGATCGCCGCCATCTGAATGATCTCGGCCGCGTGTTCGCCCACCATGTGGCAGCCCAGCACGCGGCCCGAGGCCACCTCCACCACCAGCTTCAGCAGGCAGCGGGGGCCACGCTGGGGCAGGGCCTGGGCCATGGAGCGGAAGCGCGCCCGGTACAGGCGCACCCCCTCCGCACCGAGCCGGGCCACGGCCTTCTCCTCACTCAGGCCCACCGTGGCCAGCTCCGGCTGGCTGAACACCGCACTGGCCACCAGGTCGTGGTCCACCTGGCGGGCCCGCCCGCCGTAGACGCTGTCGGCGAAGGCCCGGCCTTCATCCACCGCCACCGGGGTGAGGTTGACGCGGTCGGTGACATCGCCCACCGCAAAGATGTGGGGCACGTTGGTGCGCTGGTCGGCATCCACCGGGATGCGGCCGCCCTCCACCACCACGCCCGCCGCCGCCAGGTCGAGGCCGGCCAGGAAGGGCTGGCGCCCTGTGGCCAGGAGCACGCCGCCACAGCGCTCCTGGCGACCCTGACAGGTGCTGGCGATCAGATCGCCGGCCTCAGCAGTGATGGCGGTGAGGGTCTGCGCGAAGTGAAGGGTGATGCCATCGGCCTCCATGCCCTCGTGCACCGCCGCACTCAGTTCCCGATCGAAGCCCCGCAGCAGGTGATCCCCGCGCACGAACTGATCCACTTCCACCCCCAGGCCGCGCAGGATGCAGGCGAATTCACAGGCAATGAAGCCGCCTCCCACGATCAGCACCCGCTGGGGCAGGCGCTCCAGCAGAAACATGTCATCACTGACCCAGCACAGCTCGGCTCCTGGAATCGAGGGACGGTGCGGGCGACCTCCCGTGGCGATCAGCAGGCGTTCACCGCGCAGCAGACGCCGATCGTGATCCGAGCGGCCATCTGAACTGTCAGTCGCGTGGCCTGGGGCTCCGCCCACTTCCACGTGATGGGCGTCCAGACAGCGGCCCCAGCCCCTCACCAGCTCCACCCCGGCGCGCTCGAGAAAGCCGATGTGCAAGCCATTGAGACGATCCACCTCGGCGCGCACCGCCGCCAACAGCCGCGATGGATCGCAGTGGCTCTGGCCCACGCTCCAGCCGTAACTGGCGGCATCGGCCAGCAGGTGTCGGTAGGCCGAGCCATACACCAGCAGTTTCTTGGGCACGCAACCGCGGATCACGCAGGTGCCTCCCACCCGGTCCCCCTCGATCACCGCGACCCTGGCCCCATGGCTGGCGGCGCGCTTGGCGGCAGCCAGTCCTCCAGATCCCGCACCGATCACCACCAGATCGAAACGATCGTGATCAGCGACGGAGAGGGCCTCAGAGCTGGGGGCTGGATCAGCGATTGTGGTCAAGGCGGGAGCTGCTGCACTGCCCTCAGGATGATCGATCGGTTGCCATGCAGCCATCACAGCTCGCCGACCTGCAGCAACGTCTGATCACCACCTACGAGGCTCCTACGGCACGCTCAAGCGGGAGTACGAGGAGATCATCTCCTGAGCGGCTTCGATGGCGCTGGAGAACATCGCCACCGGTGACGCCCTTTACCACGATGTCGAGCTCACGATCCTGGTCACCCTGGTGGGCCAGCACATGCTCTATGGCAAGCATCTGCGCGAGGGCGGCATCACCCCGGATGCCTGGCTGCATTTCACGATTTCACACCTCTGCCACGACATCGGCTACATCAAGGGAGTCTGTCGTGATGACAAAGGCGGTCAGTACGCCACTGGGCTCAACGGTGAGTTGGTGAGTCTCAAGGAAGGGGCCACCTGTGCCTCCCTCACGCCTTATCACATTGACCGCGGCAAACTGTTCATCGAAGAGCGTTTCGGGGGCCATGGTCTGATCGACGCTGACACGCTCAAGCGCAACATCGAGCTCACCCGCTTCCCCGTTCCCGCCTCCACCGATCACCAGTGCACCACCCACATGCCCGGTCTATTGCGGGCCTCCGATCTGATCGGCCAGCTGAGTGATCCCCGCGACCTCAACAAGATTCCGGCCCTGTTCTGGGAGTTCGAAGCAACGGGCGTGAACAAGGCCCTGGGCTGTGAAAATCCTGGCCAGTTGCTCAAGGCCTACCCCACCTTCTACTGGGGTCAGGTGTTCCCTTACATCAAAGCCTCCATCCCCTACCTGGAACTCACCCAGGCCGGCATAGACATCCTCGCCAATCTCTACGGCAACATTTTCATGGTGGAGCACGAACTGCTGGAGATTCCTTGAAGGAATGGGAGGGATCCATCCGGCGACCCATCCAGCCTGGGCTGGTCCAAAGGGCCACGCGGCTCAGGCCGTCATCAGGTCGTAGCTCACACCAGGGCGCGGATCAATCAGCCGGGAGCCTGCCGCCGCAACCTCAGTCGCCTCCTCGATGCTGCCCTTCTGCCAGAGGATGCGGGTCAGTGCACCCTCGTAGTGCACATCACCACCGCTGGTGCTGGCCAGCACCACCCGGGGCTGGAAACGTTCCAGCAGCTGGGGCAGCACCTGTCTCCCCTTGACGAAGGCCCCCACCAGGGGCAAGCCCAGATCCAGCACCGGAGTGATCACCGCATCCAGCGGCTGGGCCGGCAGCTCAGGCGAGAGGAAGCCATGGGGTTCCACGTAAAGGCTGCCGGCAGGATGGCGCAGCAGATAGCCGTTCTCCACCTGGGGCACCGGAGCGCCAGAGCTAGCCATGATCGTCAACTCGCCGTGCTCAAACCGCTCTCCAGGAGCAAGGCTGTGCACGGTCTGAAAGCCCAGGTCGCTGGCTCTGGTGGCCGCACCCGCTGAGCCCACCACCGGCAAGCTGGGATCCAGCAGCGCCAGGGTTGCTGGATGACAGTGGTCCGGAAGTCCCTGGGTGAGCAGCAGCAGATCAAGCCCCTCGGGTACAGGCCAGGTCTGGTTCAGCTCGGCGCGAAAGAACCAGGGACCAGGAGGGAACTCCAGGGGTCCACTCAGCCAGGGATCCAGCAGAACCCGGCAGCCTCCGAAATCCAGCAACCAGCCGTTGGCGCCGAAATAGGTGGCCTGCAATGCCATGGCTTCAGGGCTCAGAACCGGCTGCGAGGCCAGACACTAGGCAGGGTTGAAACGGAGCCGTGGCTGGCTTTCGCTTCTGCAGAGCCGCCAGAGCAGCATCCCCATGGAGCCAGTACGCACCAGGCTGAGAACTGCCAGGCCAACGCAGAGCGGGCAGTGGGCAAGACCCATGAAGAACGCTCGCGCAAACAGCCGGGTGATGTCTCCAGCCTGACAGTCTCCAGGCGGCTGTGGGGGCGAGCTGCTGGAATACCACCACAAGTGAAACTCCCACCAGGGAGCAGGCGGGCCCCGTGCTGCGGCTGAGCGAACTCAAGCTCCCCCTTGATCACACCGACGACGAACTGCGTCAGGCGGTGCTGAAGAGGCTCGCGCTTCCGGCCCAGGCTCTGCGGAGCCTGAAGCTGGTGAGGCGCAGCGTTGATGCCCGCCACAAGGACGCCATCCGCTTCAGCTACAGCCTCGATCTTGACGTGGCCGATCCCAAGGGACTGCTGCAGCGCTGGCGCCAGGACCCCCACCTGCGGCCGTCCCCCGACACCACCTATCGCTTCGTGGCTCAACTGGAGCCCGGAGCAGCGCGGCGACCTGAGCGCCCGATTGTGGTCGGCGCCGGGCCCTGCGGCTATTTCGCCGCACTCGTGCTCGCCCAGATGGGGCTGCGGCCCCTGCTGCTGGAGCGGGGCAAACCGATCAAGGAGCGCACGGCCGACACCTTCGGCTTCTGGAAGGGCCAGCGGCCTTTCGATCCGCACTCGAACGTGCAATTCGGCGAGGGCGGAGCCGGCACCTTCTCCGACGGCAAGCTCTACAGCCAGGTGCGGGACCCCCGCCACCTGGGCCGCAAGGTGCTGGAGGAGCTGGTGGCCTGCGGGGCCAATCCCGAGATCCTCACCCTGCACCACCCCCACATCGGCACCTTCAAGCTGGCCACGGTGGTGCGGGGGCTGCGCAGCCGCATCGAAGCCCTCGGCGGGGAGATCCGCTTTGGCAGTGAGGTGGTGCGCCTGGACACGGAGGTCGACTCTGGCGGGCAACGGGTCTGCGGCGTGGTGCTCGCCGATGGCTCCTGCCTGGCGTCCCGCCATGTGGTTCTGGCGGTGGGCCACAGTGCCCGTGACACCTTCGCCAGCCTCCAGCGCGACGGGGTACGCCTGGAGCCCAAGCCCTTCTCGATCGGGGTGCGCCTGGAGCATCCCCAGTCCTTGATCGATGCGGCCCGCTGGGGGCCCTGCGCCGGCCATCCCCGGCTGGGGGCGGCGGAATACAAGCTGGTGCATCACCTCGGCGATGGCCGCAGCGTCTACAGCTTCTGCATGTGCCCCGGCGGCCTGGTGGTGGCGGCCGCCTCCGAGCCTGGACACCTGGTCACCAATGGCATGAGTCAGCACTCCCGCAACGAGCGCAATGCCAACAGCGGCATCGTCGTGGGCCTGGAGCTGGAGGATCTGCTCCCCTACGGCCAGGGCCCTGACGATCCCCTCGCCGGCGTGGCCTTCCAGCGCCACTGGGAAGCGAAGGCCTTTGCCCTGGGCGGCGGCAACTACCGGGCCCCCGTCCAGCGGCTTGATGATTTTCTCTCGGGGCGGGGGCTGAGCCGGCCACCGGGCTCAATCCAGCCCTCCTACGCTCCGGGCACCACTCCGGCTGATCTGAGCGCCTGCCTGCCGGAGTTCGCCGTGCTGGCCCTGCGCGAGGCGATCCCGTCCTTCGAGCGCAGCATTCCGGGCTACGCCATGGCCGAGGCCCTGCTCACCGGCGTCGAGACGCGCACCTCCTCACCCGTGCGGATTCCGCGGGGGCCTGACCTGCAGAGCGTGAACACCCGTGGCCTGTACCCGGCCGGAGAGGGGGCCGGCTATGCCGGTGGCATTCTCTCAGCGGGCATCGATGGCATCCGGGTGGCGGAGGCGGTGGCCTGCAGCCTGCTCAGCCCTGGGCCACAACGCCGCTCCACTGCACCGCCTTGACCTGATCGCGGCGCCAGGAGTGAAACAGCAGCGGCTCCGCCACCGTGCACAGAGGGCAGAGGCTGAGCTGCTCGGGCCCCAGTCCGGCGTTGAGCAGCTGGGTATGGGCGGCCAGGCGGATGTCGAGGCGGTAGCGATCCCCTGGGGAGCCGGTTGAGTCATCGGGCTTCAGGGCTCCGGCCGCCATCAGGCTTTGGGCGGGGTCTTCCCCCGGGGCGCAGCAGGCGTTGCCCACCTGCAGGGCCACATCCAGTTGCACCTGGTAGGCCTCACCACGGATGGCAGGGCCCAGGGCCACCAGCAGATCACGGCGCTGGCTGCCTGAGCGCTCCAGCGCTTCGATCGCAACCGGCAGAATCCGGCCTGCCACCCCGCGCCAACCGGCATGGCAGGCCGCCACCGAGCCCCGGGCCCGATCGGCGATCAGCACCGGGGTGCAATCGGCACCGCAGACCCACAGCGATTGGCCAGGGGCATCGCTCACCAACCCATCGCCCTCCGGCCAGGGTTCAGCGATCGCTTCCGTGGCCGCCAGCACCAGGGGGCTGTGGATCTGGCGGGTGCGGTGCACCGAGACACCGGCGCTGAGGGCGGCCGCCAGCTCCTGGGGACCGCGCCCACTCCACTGGCGGGTGAAGAAGCCGTGCTCGAACTCCGAGAGCCGATCGCACTGGAGGACGTAGCCGCCATAGGTGCCCACCCAGGTCCAGCCATCGAGGGCGTTGAAGCCCCGATCGGGGCGATCGAAAGGCGGATCGACGGCTTCAGCCACGGAACGGCGTCCTCAGCAGTCGGGCATGTCGCGCAGAAGCCAGAAGCCATCGAAGCGCTCGGATTGCGCCTCGCTCTGCACGGCGATGAACTGCAGGCCAGCGGCGGCCGTGCGGGCGGCTGCGAAGGCTTCGGTCACCTCGCTCGCTTCGGTCTTGGCCAAGGTCGCCAGCCGCCAGCGGTCTTCAAGGCCAGCTTCGAGCACCAGATTGGCGCCTTCCATCTCCAGGCGGGCAGGCTCAAGGCCTGCGATCCAGCCGGCAATGGCCAGGGAGCGGGTGCGGCTGAACAGGCGCAGGCCCGGCACCATCAGCTCATCGGGCAGTTCAGCGGGCAGGGGAAACAGCCCTTCAAAGCCGATCTCCCACTCGGGCGCTTCACGCAGGGCGCCGAGGGGCAGCGAGACCCAGTCCCAGGAATCGCCCCGGGCCGCCTCCGGCAGGGGCAGGGGCAGCGAGCGCATCGGCAACGGCGGCGGCGCCAGGGGGCCAGCCATGTAGCCCTCCTCGGCGGGGTACACCTCCCGTTCCCGTTCACTCAGCCATTCCACCAAGGCATAACAGCGACGGCTGGGGATCACCTCAAGGCCGATGGCCTCAGCGGCCCGCTGCACCATGGTGCGCATCGTCGCCCGCCAGCAGCGCAGCCGGCGCGGAGCCCCCAGACCCTGCTCAGCTGCTGCCAGCAGCGCCTCGTTGAGGGCTCCCTGCAGCCACACCGAATTGACCGTGTTGGCCGGACAGTTCTTCGCCCAGCGAAAGGGCGCCTGGCCGCTGTCTTTGGCGGGGGTGGCCGTGATCAGCAGATCCCAGCGCTTCTTGCCGCCGGGATCGAGCACCGGACGGGAAAAGAAATCCAGTTCCCAGTCGAGGGAGAGCTGGGTGCCAGGGGCTGCAGGGGCGGCCTGATTCATCCCGCCTCCTGCTCGTGCTGACGCAGCAGCAGCCGTGCCCGGTTGGCCCGGTCCTCAGCTTCGGCCATCACCGTCTCCTTGGCCGTGAGCAGCTCACCGGGCTGGGTTTCGAGCAGGGCGGTGTTGAGGGCGATCCGGCCGCGGGAGGGATCGATCTGGGTGACCAGGGCCTTGAGCCGCTCCCCTTGGCTGAAGGCCTCACGGATGTCGCGCAGGTGAACACCGGTGATCGACGACTGGTGCAGCAATCCACTCACCCCGCCGAGGTCCACGAAGAAGCCATAGGGCTTCACCGACACCACCTGACCATCCACGAGCTGCCCCACCTCCAGCCCCGCCAGCAGGGAGGCACTGGCGGCCCGCTTCTCGGAGAGCACCAGCTTGCGGGTGTCCGCGTTGACCTCCAGGAAGGCCACGGCAAAGGAGGTGCCCACCAGCTGCTCGTGGTTCTCGCCGTTCAGGAGCTGGGAGCGGGGGATGAACCCCCTGAGGCCCTCCAGGTCACAGGTGACGCCACCGCGGTTGAAGCCACTCACCTTCACCTGCACCACCTTGCCGGCGGCCTCCAGTTGCTTCAGCTTGTCCCAGCTCAGGCGCAGGGCCAGGGCGCGGGCACTGATCGTGACCATGCCGTCGGCGTTCTGCTCGCGGGTGACCAGCACCTCCACGGGCTGACCCTTGGGAAAGCGTTCCTTGAGGTTGCCGATCACCCCGAGGCCTGCCTCGGCCTTGGGCATGAAGCCCGGCGCCTTGCCGCCGATGTCGATATAGACCCCATCGCTCTCGGCGCTGATCACGGTGCCCGTGACCACATCGCCGGTGGCCCCCACGGGCTCGTTCTCGTCGAGCGCGGCGAGGAAGGCGTCCTCGTCGAAGTCGAAGTCGTCGACGGTGCGGGCCGGCCGCGAGGACGTGGTGGCGGCGGCAGGGGCACTGCCGGCGGAGCGGCTGGAGCGGCCCTGACGGGAGGGGCCATCGGCCGCCCCCATCAGGTCAGCCATGGTCATGCCCTCCAGGCTGGCCGTCTCGAAACGTTCGTCATCGCTGGCGCTGGCTGCGGCGGGCTGGGGCGCCGTCGCCTCAGCCGGCACGGCGCCGGCCACCGGCGACACCTGCTCCTCCTCGTCCTTGCGACTGAGGTACATCAACTGAGGCGGCTTGCGCAACGGCGCCTCCGCCCTGGTGGGAGCGGCCGGCTTGGGGCGGGGGCCTGCGGGAGGAACGGGACGCTGCGATCCAGCCATGGCCCAGGTTGATCTGACAGCAGCACACTGTAAGGATCAGCCCGTGGAGCGGATGGGGACACCTGCCAAGCACGCCTTCGAAGGGCTCAGCTGGATCGCCGCCCAGGAGGCCGCCTCCCGGCCGGGGAGCACGGTGATCTGGCCGTTCGGGGCGGTGGAGCAGCACGGTCCGCAGCTGCCCCTGGGCACCGATGCCGTTTTCGCTGAACGGGTGCTGCAGGCCGTGCTGGAGCGCTTACCCGCGGAACTGCCGATCTGGCGGCTGCCGCTGTTCCAGCTGGGCTTTTCCCCCGAGCATGGCGCCTTCCCCGGCACCCTCAGCCTGCCGGCGGAGGTGCTGCTGCAGGTGGTGATGGCCGTGGGGGCCGACCTGGCCCGGGCCGGGTTCCAGCGCCTGGTGCTCTTCAACGCCCACGGCGGCCAGATCGCCCTGCTGCAAGTGGCGGCGCGGCAGCTCAGGGCTGCCCATCCCCGCCTGGCAGTGATGCCCTGTTTCCTCTGGAGCGGGCCGCCGGGGGTGGCCGCGCTGGTGCCGGAGCCGGAGCGTAGCGAGGGGCTGCATGCGGCCCTGGCCGAAACAAGCCTGATGCTGCATCTGGCCCCCGACCTGGTGGGGCCCGAGCGGCCCAGGGGGGGTCAACTGGATCCGCCACCGCCGCCGGGCTGGAGCCTGGAGGGGGCTGTTCCCACCGCCTGGCTGACCGCTGATCTCTCCGCCAGTGGCGTGGTGGGAGATGCCCGTGGGGCTGATGCGGCCCTGGGGGAAGCCCTCTACACCGCCCTGGTGGATGGCTGGGTGACGCTGCTGGGGGATCTGCTCACCAGCAGCTGGCCGCCCCGCCCCTGAACCAATCCCGGCCGGCCTGGTTACAGTCGCCAACACTGATCCCTTAGCCGCCGACGCCATGCCCAGCCTCGAGACCACCATCGCCGCCAGCACAGTCGATTCCCCTGTCTCCACCCCTGCTGTTGGCAGCAGCGATGACCAGGACCTGGGCCTGCCTGATTTCAGCAGCAGCACCTACAAGGACGCCTACAGCCGCATCAACGCGATCGTGATTGAGGGCGAACAGGAAGCCCACGACAACTACATCTCCCTTGGTGGTCTGATCCCCGACCAGGCGGAAGAGCTGGCGCGGCTGGCCCGCATGGAGCTGAAGCACAAGAAGGGATTCACGGCCTGTGCCAACAATCTCTCGGTGACCGCCGACATGGACTTTGCCAAGGAGTTCTTCTCACCACTCCACGGCAACTTCCAGGCGGCCCTCGCCGAAGGGAAGGTGGTGACCTGCCTGCTGATTCAGGCCATCTTGATTGAGGCTTTCGCCATCTCCGCCTATCACATCTACATTCCTGTTGCTGATCCCTTCGCCCGCAAGATCACCGAAGGTGTGGTCAAGGACGAATACACCCACCTCAATTACGGCCAGGAATGGCTGAAGGCCAATCTCGAAACCTCCCGGGCTGAGCTGGAGCAGGCCAACCGGGTCAACCTGCCGCTGGTGCGCAAGATGCTGGAGCAGGTGGCTGGTGATGCCGCCGTGCTGCACATGGACCAGGAGGATTTGATGGCCGACTTCATGACTTCTTACCAGGAGGCCCTCATCGACATCGGTTTCACCACCCGGGAAATCGCCAGGATGGCCACCGCCGCGCTGTTGGGCTGAAGCCCATGGCAGGATGTGTCGTCGGCCACAGCCGTCCCCATCCCGCCTCGCCTCAGCTGCATGTTCGGTCTGATTGGTCACTCCACCAGCCTGGAGCAGGCACGGTCCAAGGCCCTTGAGCTGGGCTTTCCCGAATACGCCGAGGGTGACCTTGACCTCTGGTGCGTGGCTCCACCTCAGTTGGTGGAAACCGTCAGCATCACCAGCCGGACCGGTAAAATCATCGAAGGCGCTTACATCGATTCGGTGTTCGTGCCCGAGATGCTCAGCCGTTTCAAGACCGCCAGGCGCAAGGTTCTCAACGCCATGGAGCTGGCCCAAAAGAGTGGGATTGATATCACCGCCCTGGGTGGATTCACCTCGATCATCTTCGAGAACTTCAACCTGCTCAAGAGCCAGCAGATCCGCAGCACTGCCCTGGAGTGGGAGCGGTTCACCACCGGCAACACCCACACCGCCTGGGTGATCGCCCAGCAGGTGGAGCTCAATGCACCGGCCCTCGGCATCGATCTGAGCCAGGCCAAGGTGGCGGTGGTGGGGGCGACTGGCGACATCGGCAGTGCCGTCTGCCGCTGGCTCAGCCAGAAGACAGGCGTGGCTGAACTGCTGCTGGTGGCCCGCCAGCCCCAGCCGCTGCTGGATCTGCAGGCCGAGCTGGGCGGCGGCCGCATCCTCAGCCTGGAGGAGGCCCTGCCCGAAGCCGACGTGGTGGTCTGGGTGGCCAGCCTTCCCCAGGGTCTGAGCATCGAGGCGGACAGCCTCAGATCCCCCTGTCTGATGATTGATGGGGGCTACCCCAAGAATCTCGACACCAAGGTGGCGGGTGGCGGTGTGCATGTGATCAAGGGCGGCATCGTCGAGTTCTGGCAGGACATCGGCTGGCAGATGATGGAGGTGGCCGAGATGGACAATCCCAGGCGCCAGCTCTTCGCCTGCTTCGCCGAAGCGATGCTGCTGGAGTTCGAGGGCCTGCACACCAATTTCAGCTGGGGCCGCAACAACATCACCCTGGCCAACATGGAGCTGATCGGGGCCGCTTCTCTGCGTCACGGCTTCTGCTCCATCGGCCTGAACCAGGTTCCACAGCCCCAGCTGGCGGCCGTGTGATTCACCCTCCCTCCCTCCCACGCCATGGCCCGCCGTCCCCTGCTCGAGTTTGAAAAACCCCTGGTGGAACTGGAGGATCAGATCGAGCAGATCCGCCAACTGGCCAGGGATTCAGAGGTGGATGTCAGTCAGCAGCTGCTACAGCTGGAAACCCTGGCGGCCCGCCGAAGGGTGGAGATCTTTCAGTCCCTGAGTCCAGCTCAGAAGATCCAGGTGGCCCGCCACCCCCAGCGGCCCAGCACCTTGGATTACATCCAGGTGATCACCGATGAATGGTTCGAGTTGCACGGCGATCGCCGCGGCTCCGACGATCAGGCCCTGGTGGGTGGTGTCGGCCGCATCGGTGAGCAGGGTGTGGTGCTGATCGGCCACCAGAAGGGCCGTGACACCAAGGAGAATGTGGCCAGAAATTTCGGCATGGCCTCCCCGGGTGGCTACCGCAAGGCCCTGCGGCTGATGGAGCATGCCGATCGCTTCCGTCTGCCGATCCTCAGCTTCATCGACACCCCTGGGGCCTACGCCGGCGTGCTCGCTGAAGAGCAGGGGCAGGGGGAAGCCATCGCCGTGAATCTGCGCGAGATGTTCAGTCTGCGGGTTCCTGTGATCGCCACGGTGATCGGTGAAGGGGGCTCCGGCGGTGCCCTCGGCATCGGCGTCGCCGACCGTCTGCTGATGTTCGAGCACAGCGTCTACACCGTGGCCAGTCCAGAGGCCTGCGCCTCCATCCTCTGGCGGGATGCGGCCCAAGCCCCGGCCGCCGCCGCTGCCCTGCGCATCACCGCCAATGATCTGCTGCAGCTGGGGGTGATCGACTCGGTGCTGAGCGAACCCTCCGGCGGGAACCACTGGGCACCGCTTCAGGCCGCTGAAACCCTGCGTGCCGCCCTGGTGCAGCACCTCAAGGAACTGGCTCAGCTCAGCGAAGCCGAGCTGCTGGAGCAGCGTTACGCCAAGTTCCGGCGCATGGGGCGGATTCTCGATCCAGAGGCCACAGAACCTGTGTCGAACCCTTAAGGTTCGAGTCGAGACGCATCCTTTTTGGCTTCTGTATTGATCACCGGTGCCTCCAGGGGCATCGGAGCGGCGGCTGCCAGCCGTTTCGCCGCCGCTGGTTGGGACCTTCTACTCCTGGCACGCTCCAGCAGCGACCTTGAGACCGTGGCGGCGCCCCTGCTGGCCGGCGGCAGGCGAGTGGAATGGCTGGCCGCCGACCTCACCGATCCCCAGAGACTGCCAGACCAGCTGGCGGATCTATTGGGCCGCGGTCTGCAGCCCACGGTGGTGATCAACAATGCTGGCGCCGCTTACACCGGTGAGCTGGCCAGCATGGAGCTCGCCTCGTGGCAGTGGCTGCTTCAACTCAATCTCACCAGCGTGTTCCAGGTGTGTCAGGCGGTCCTGCCTGGATTACGCCAACAGGACTCCAGCCTGATCATCAATGTGAGCAGTCATGCCGCCAGGAATGCATTCCCCGAATGGGGGGCCTACTGCACCACCAAGGCGGCCCTGGACTCGTTCAGCCGCTGCCTCGCCGCTGAGGAACGCCGCCATGGCATTCGCGTCTCCACCCTCACCCTCGGCGCGGTTGACACCCCCCTTTGGGGGACGGAAACCGTCCACAGTTCCTTCAATCGCCATGCCATGCTGGATGCAGATCAAGCCGCGGAAGCTCTGCTGTTCCTTGCTCAGCAGCCTCCGTCCCAGGTGGTGGAGGACCTGACCCTCATGCCCGCCTCTGGCGCTTTCTGAGTCTTTCATGACATCCACCATCCCCTCCAACCCCAGCTCCAGGTCGATCACCCCTGACGCGGCCCCAGGTCCCGTCAGTGCGCGCATTCGTGAACGCCTGGTCCAGGCCGGCGTGCCCTACTTCGCCAACGACAACGTGGCTGATCACCTCCTCGAGGGAGAACTCGATCAGCTGGAGATCGAGGTGGCCGGCAAAGTGCGCGAGATGCTGCGCAGCCTCGTCATTGATATTGACAACGATCACAACACCGAGGAGACCGCCGAACGGGTCGCTCGGATGTACCTCCACGAAGTATTCAAAGGTCGCTATCACAAGCAACCGAAGATCGCCAGCTTCCCCAACGTCAAACATCTGGACGAGATTTACACGGTGGGGCCGATCAGTATCCGCTCGGCCTGCTCCCACCACTTGGTGCCCATCCTGGGCAACTGCTGGATCGGCATTAAACCCGGTGATCGGGTGATTGGTCTCTCCAAATTCGCCCGGGTGGCCGACTGGGTCTTCTCCCGCCCGCACATACAGGAGGAGGCCGTGATGATCCTTGCCGATGAGATCGAGCGGCTGTGCAAGCCCCAGGGTCTGGCGATCCTGGTCAAAGCCCAGCACTACTGCATGAAGTGGCGGGGGGTCAAAGAACCTCAGACCAGCATGGTCAATTCGGTGGTGCGGGGCGATTTCCGCCACGACCCCAGCCTCAAGCACGAGTTCTTTGAATTGGTGAAGCAGCAGCAAGCGGTTCTCAGCACCTGAGTTCAGCCCCTGTCATGCCGTGAGTTCATCCAGGTCGAGGGGCGTCTTCACCCTTCACCACCTGCACCAGAGCGCTCACCAGATCCAGATCCTTGTCGCCTGCTGAGCGCTCAACACCACTGGAGACATCCAGTCCATCGGGGGCAAAGGCCTCCAGCAGCTCAGCGGCATTGGTTGGTCCCACACCGCCGGCCAGCCACCAGGGCAGGCCTGGGCGAAATCCCTCCAGCCAGTCGGCTGGAATCTGCTGACCGCTGCCCCCCAGCTGGCCTGCAACCCAGGCGTCCAGCAGTACCGCCTCCACCACATCCCCATACTCGTTGACCCGCTCGAGATCCTGGGGGCGGCGAATGCGCAGGGCCTTCCAGATCGAGCAACCGGTTCGTGCCGCCAGCTCCCGGCAGCGGGCGGGGGATTCCCGCCCATGGAGCTGCAGCACCTGGTGGCCTTGAACCGGATCCAGCTGAGCGTCCAGCTCGTCGCCGGGATCAGCCAGCACCAGCACTCCCCGGCAGCCAGGCTGGCCGGATCTCATCGCCTCGAACAGCTCCAGCCGCTGATCCGGGGCCAGCCAGCGCGGGGACGACGGCACCGCAATCACCCCGATGGCATCCACCCCCAGCCGGGCCACCGCCCGAGCCTGGGCGCTCTGGCGCAGGCCGCAGATCTTCAACAGGGGGGAGGACAGAACGGGTGCCTCAGGGCCTTCCTTTCTAGGATCAGAGGTACATCGCCCAGGACCTGCCTGGGTCTCGGCAGGACGGCAGCGCGTGGGTGAAGGTTGGCAGCTCCTCAAGATCCGTGGCATCCCCCTGCGCATCCACCCCAGCTGGTTCGTGATCCTGGTGCTGGCCACCCTGGGCTTCCATCAGCAGTACGGCATGGAGCTGGCAGGACAGGCCAGCAGTGCGGGCCTCTGGCTGCTGGCACTCTCCACGGCGTTGCTGCTGTTCGTGTCCGTGCTGCTGCATGAGCTGGGGCACTCCCTGGTGGCCATCGCCCATGGGGTGAAAGTGCGCAGCATCACCCTGTTCCTGCTGGGCGGGGTGGCCAGTGTCGAGAAGGAATGCAGCACGGCGATGGCGGCCCTGCAGGTGGCCGCCGCCGGTCCCCTGGTGAGCCTGCTGCTGGCAGCACTGTTTCTGGGCAGCAGCCATGCGCTGGCCCATACCTCACCCCTGCTGGGGGAAATGGTCAGCCAGCTGGGCTCCCTCAACCTGGTGCTGGCCCTGTTCAACCTGCTGCCCGGCCTGCCACTGGACGGGGGCCTGATCCTCAAGGCACTGGTGTGGCAGTGGACCGGCAGCCAGAGGCGTGGCGTTCAGGTGGCCGCTGCCATGGGCCGCTTCCTCTCGCTGATGGCCGTGGGCATGGGCACCCTGCTGCTGCTGCGGGGCGGCGGACTGGGCGCCTTCTGGCTGATCATGCTCGGCTGGTTCGGGCTGGGGGCCTCCAGAAATCAGATCCAGCTGCTGGCCCTGCAGAAGGCCCTCAGAGATCTCAAGGTCGCTGAAGCCTCCCGCCGCCGCTTCCGGGTGCTGGAGGGCGATGCCCCCCTGCGGGAGCTTTCGCGGATGCGGCGCGACGACGGCGAGGGTCTTCCTGACTGGGTGCTGGTCTGCGAGCGGGGGCGCTGGAAAGGGGTGATCGGTGATGACCCGCTGCAGTCGCTGCCGGTTCAGCGCTGGGATCAGGAGCGGGTTCTCGACCATATCGAGCCCCTGAGCAGCCTTCCCAGCATCCAGCACGACGCGCCCCTCTGGCAGGCCGCCCTTCAGCTGGATGAGCCCGGTGTCGATCGTCTGCTGGTGCTGAGCTCGGCGGGCCTGCCCAGCGGCACCCTGGAGCGCCCTGAACTCTCGGAGGTGGTGCTGGCCCGTCTGGGCTTGCGGCTGCCGCCACCTTTGCTGGAGGCCGCCCGGCGTCAGGGCAGCTACCCCCTCGGCCTGGCCCTGGCCCAAGTGGCTCGGGGGATCGCCGAGAGCGGCGAGGGCTGATCGCTCCTCACCCCGGACGATGCCTCAAGTGAGCCGAAAACGGTGGCGGCGGCGATCGATCGCCGCCCATTCCTTGCTCCCCAGCGGCTTCACCAGCCATGGTCCTCCCCCCAGGCACTTGGCCGCCGCGAGGTGCAGTTGCTGCTCCAGCTCCGCCGGGGAGATCGCCTGGGCGGCGGCTGGTGCCGCCGTTGGGGAGCCCAATAACTCGCGCCAGAGGGCAACGGGTGGCTCGATCAGCACACTGCCGTGCTGCAGCAACTGCCTCCGGCGCCAGAGCTGGGCGCTGCCCACCCGCTTCAGACCATCAGCTCCCACCAGATCAGCGGCGGTGCTGCTGGCGAAGCAGTTGGCGGAGGACATGGTGGCGGCCTCCTGGCCCGGCGTCAGGGCCAGCCCCAGGGGCGCCAGCGCCTGCGCCAGCCAGGCGGAGACCAGGCCATAGGCCCTCTGGCGCTGGCGGGGGGCATCGGGCCAGAGCAGGGCGTAGGTGAGGCTGCCGCCATGGAGCACGGCGCCGCCACCACTGGGCCGCCGCACCAGCTCAACGCGACCAAGGCTGGCCGCCCGCCGCCAGGCGGGGGCGAGGCTGCGCTGGTGATGGCCGAGGGACAGCGTCGGCCGGCTCCAGGTGTAGAGGCGCACCACCCCCTGATCAGGCTTGAGCAGCAGCTGATCCAGCAACCAGTCGTCGATCGCCATCTGCCAGTCGCCGCGCAGACACAGGGGCGGGATCCAGCGCCAGCTGCGCGGGAACTGGGGGTCAGCAGGGGATGCTGGTGCCACCGGGCGGCCGCCAATGAGACCCGATCATGCTGAGTGATCTGCTGGTGCTGGTGCCCCTCGGTGTGGTGGCCGGGCTGCTCTCGGGGCTGCTGGGCATCGGCGGCGGTCTGGTGTTCTCACCGATGCTGCTGCTGGTGGGTCTTCCGCCCCACCAGGCCCTGGCCACCAGCACCCTGGCGATCGTGCCCACCACCCTGGGGGGGACCTGGGTGCACCTGCGCCAGGGTCGGGTGCAGCCGGCGGCGGGCCTGGCCATCGGCCTCAGTGCCGCCCTGAGCGGTCTGCTGTTCAGCCAGCTGGGGGGACTGCTCAGCGGCTGGCAGCTGCTGGGCCTGCAGGCCCTGATGTACGCGACCATCACCTTGACGATCACCCCACGTTCCGGACCTGAGCCGGAGGGGGCGGAGGCGGCAGCTCCGCCATGGCCCGCCCTCGCCCTGGTGGGAAGCGTGGCCGGCCTGGCGGGGGGTCTGCTGGGGGTTGGGGGCGGCCTGCTGATGGTGCCCCTGATGATGGGAGGCCTGCGGCTGCCCGTGCGCGAGGCGATCCGGCTGAGCACCCTGGCGGTGCTCTGCTCGGCGACGGCCGCATCGGTGACCTTTCTGGCCCTGGCCAAGGCCCAGGGGGCCATCGCCCTGACCCTGGGGGGAACGGCCTCCGTGGCGGCCCGCTGGTCGGCGGCCCGGCTGGATCGGGTGCCGGAGACGCTGCTGGTGCAGCTGCTGCGCGGTCTCACGGCGCTGTTGGCCCTCGACAGCGGCCGGCGGGCCCTCAGCCTGCTGCTGGGCTGATCGACTCCCAGAAGCTGGGATCGAGCTCGAAGCCCAGGACTGCGGCCATCTGGGCGAGCCCCTGGCGGCAGTTCAATCCCCGCTCCTGGCTCCAGTGATCCAGCAGGAAGAAGCGATGGGTGATCCAGAGCTCCAGGCTCTCGGGTGCGAAGCGGATCCCCTCATGGCGGCTGAAACCGTGGGGCAGAACCATCGCCACATGGCGGCAGAGCTGACCACCGCTGCGATCGAGCACCAGCGGCAGCCAGGGGTGAAGGGCATCGGCCCGCAGACTCCAGAGACGCAGCTCCGGCAGTTCGGAGAGCTCGCGGGGATCCTCCGCTTGAAGGGGCCAGTCGAAGGAGAGATCCAGGGCGCCGGCGGCGGCGAGCAGATCAGCTGGGGCGCATGCGCTCCAGGGCTGCAGAGGCGAGAGATCCAGGCTGCGGACGCTTTCGGCGGAAACAGAGAGGCTGGAGGGAGGTTGGGCCATCAAGAGCTGTGACAGCCCGAAGCCACGCAATGGCTACGGGCGGAACGGAGCCGAACAATGGTGGCGACATCTGTTTCCCATCGTTGGCCATGGTCACAACACTCAGCCAGGCAGAGATTCTGATCGCCCTGGTGGTCGCCGCCCACGCCGGCATTCTGGCGATTCGTCTCTCCGTCAGCCTCTACAGGGCCTGAATCCAGAGCCCGCCCTTGGCAGCTCGTGCCTGAGCTGCTAGAAGCGGGCCATAACTTCTCCTTCTCCCCCTTGTCCGCCGCGCAGCAGCTCAGGCCCGTGCCCGCCCCGAGGCATCAGGCCCCATCCAGGCGACGGCCAGCCTCGCGGCCCCCGGTTGCCCAGCCCGTCAGTACGGCAGCGGCGGCGGCCTTCCGCCAGGGTTCCACCGACCGGCAGGAGTTGCTCTGCAGCGTGATCGGCCTCAGCGTCAAGCTGGGCATGACGTTGCTGGCGGGCCTCAGCCTGGTGCATCTGGCTGGCGCCTACCAACAGCGCCTGAGCCAGCACGACGAACTGAGTGCCATTCTTCAGATCGAGCAGGCCAAATTGCAGAAGGCCCAGACACGCTTCGATCAACTCTTCGTCACCTCCGGCGAGCAACATCTGATCCGCGAACAGGATCAGTGGATCGCCCCTGATCGGCTGCGGGTGGTCTGGAACGACCCCAGCGACTCCAAACCCGCCCCAACTTCAACCGCCAGGCCGCTGATCAGCACCAAACCGCTCCCAGCCCAGCTTCCGCGCTGATTCAACAGGGGGGTTCAGCGGTTGCTTCGCTTGAACGTGACCTTGTGTTGAACTTCGCCCAGCCCTCAGCACTGGCTGCTGGCCTTGTCCGTAGGTTGAGGCCCCCTGCATCGACGCGCCCCGATGGCGTCAGCTTCCAGCGCTCCCACCCCCTCTACCGCCCCCAGCTCCGCTGCGGGCAACGCCGCCCAGAGCGGCACTGTGATGATCACCGGAGCCTCCTCCGGGGTGGGCCTGTACGCCGCCAAAGCCATGGCCCAGCGGGGCTGGCATGTGGTGATGGCCTGCCGCGATCTGAGCAAAGCCAGGGCGGCCGCCAGCTCCCTGGCGATCCCTGAGGGCTCCCTCACCTACCTGCAGGTGGATTTGGGTGACCTCGAGAGTGTGCGCCAGTTGGTGCAGGCCTTCCATGCCACGGGCCGCAGCCTTGATGCGCTGGTCTGCAATGCCGCCACGTACAAACCACGGCTGAAGCAACCGGAACGCTCACCCCAGGGCTATGAGATCTCGATGGCCACCAATCATTTCGGTCATTTCCTGCTGATCCATGCCCTTCTCGATGATCTGAAGAAATCCAGCCACCCCTCGCGCCGGCTGGTGATCCTGGGAACGGTGACAGCCAACTCCAAGGAGCTGGGCGGCAAGATTCCGATCCCAGCCCCCGCCGACCTGGGCGACCTCTCCGGCTTCGAGGCAGGCTTCAAGGCACCGATCAGCATGGCCAGCGGCAAGGTCTTCAAGCCCGGCAAGGCCTACAAGGACAGCAAGCTCTGCAACATGATCACCACCCAGGAGCTGCACCGCCGCCTACACAGCTCCACCGGCATCATCTTCAGCTCGCTCTACCCCGGCTGCGTGGCCGACACGCCCCTGTTCCGCAATACCCCCAAGGCCTTTCAGACGATCTTCCCCTGGTTCCAGAAAAACATCACCGGCGGTTATGTGACTCAGGAGCTGGCTGGTGAACGGGTGGCCCAGGTGGTGGCCGATCCAGACTTCGCCGTCTCGGGAGCGCACTGGAGCTGGGGCAATCGCCAGAAGACCAATGGTCAACAGTTCATTCAGGAACTCTCGGAGAAGGCCAGCGATCCCGAAACCGTTGCTAAAACCTGGGACCTGTCCATGAAACTCGTCGGTCTCACCTGAGGTCCGTGTGATGGTGATGCCCCGTCCTCTTCGCTGGGTTCTCGGTCTTTTGCTCGCCGGTGGATTGCTGCTGGGGGGGGCGCTGCTGCTGCCCTTCAGCGAGTTGTTGCCCGGTGGAACGGTCGGTGATGTGCCGCTGCAGCAGGTGGTGAACGGCACCAAGTTCAACCAGCTGTTTCCAGCTTCGGATCCCGAATTCCGCGTGACGATGTCGCAGGAGAAGCGGGGGTTCAGCGAGGCTCGTCTGAAACAGGGAGACCAGCTGATTGCCCTGCTGGCCATCTCCGACACGATCACTGCACCGGAAGCCGTGGCCAAGTTTGAGCAGGCCAATGAGCAGCTCAAGGGTTGGCCACTGGTGGAGCAGGGACCCCATGCCAGTGCGCTGCTGGTGGCTGATCGCTTCCAGGTGAAGGTGATCGAGCAGGGAAACTCCCTGGATGCTGCCCACCGCCACGACGTGCTGGGCGAATTTGATCTCCAGGGGCTGGCCTCCCTGGCCACTCCAACCCTCCCCCGCAGCTGAGGCCATGGGCACCCCCGTTCTCACCCGCCTGGAGCGCCTGCCGCGGCGGGGCTTAACCGTGCTCGCACTCCAGGGCCTGAGCCTGCTGGTTCCAGGTGGCTGGAGCAACGTCACCAGCGCTGAAGCCCTGATCGAATCGGTGATCGGCAGCAACGATCCAACCCTGATCGCCCAGGTGCGAGCCCGGGCCGACCAACTCAGCCGGGCACGCCATGAAGGCTATGGCCGGGCCCTGAGCGTCTACGACGCCGTCAATCGCTCCCAGCACGCCACGGCTGGACTACGGGTGCTGGCGGGTGTGAGCGCCGGCATACCGCTGCTGAAACGCATTGCCGATCTCACGCCTCCGGGGGACACGCTGCAGGCGGTGGACCTGGGGCTGAAGGTGTCGGCTGAACTGCTGGCCTTCACCCAGGTGAATGGCCTCCCCGGCGACAGCTTCGCCGACTTCGCCGCCGCCCTGGCTGACTACGGCTCAGAGGCACGGCTGCGCATGGCCGCCCTGGTCACCTTTGATGGTCTGCTGCCCCTGGGAGATCAGGCCCTGCAGCGCCTGGATGGGCTGCTGGGGCAGGCCAGCGCCAGCCAGTTGCGCCAGCTTCCCGCCTACGGGCGCATGGCCGGCCTGATGCCGGGCCGTGGTGACCAGGCCCACATGGGCTTCATGCGCCGGGGTGTGGAGCAGTGGGTGGGCTGGGCCGACGGACTGGTGTCGCAGCTGGGGCTCAGTGGCCAGCGCGCTGTTCAGGCCCTGGAAACCACCCTGGGCCCGTGGCAGGGCCGTATGGATCAACTGGCGGTGTTCCTCGATGCTTTCACTGACACCTATGCCCACACCGGCGTTCAGGCCGTGGCCCGCCGCCTGGTGGAGCGGGCCGCCGCCGAGATCTGAAATCCCGCCTCACGCAGCCCGGGCGAGGATCAATCGAATCCGAGCAGGTCGAAGATCTCACGATCCTTGAGTGATTCGGCTTCCAGGGGCTCCACGTTGCTGAGCATCTTCTGAGCCAGGCTGAGATACTCCTGCTGAACGGCTTCCACCTCAGGGCTGGGCTCCATCTCGAAGATGGTGCACTTCTTCAGGCGGGAGCGACGGATCGCATCCACCGTTTTGAAATGGGCCATGGTGCGCAGGCCGGTGCGCTCGTTGAAGCGATCGATCTGATCGGTCTCCTCTGAGCGGTTGGCAATCACCCCACCGAGCCGAACCTTGTAGTTCTTGGCCTTGGCATTGATCGCCTGCATGATCCGATTCATCGCAAAGATCGAATCAAAATCATTGGCGGTGACGATCAGGCAGTAATTGGCATGCTGCAGCGGGGCCGCAAAACCACCGCAGACCACATCACCCAGCACATCGAAGATCACCACATCGGTGTCCTCAAGCAGGTGGTGCTCCTTGAGCAGCTTCACAGTCTGGCCGGTGACATAGCCGCCGCAACCTGTGCCCGCCGGTGGCCCACCGGATTCCACGCACATGACCCCATTATAGCCCTCGAACACGAAATCTTCGGGGCGCAGTTCCTCGGTATGGAAATCCACGGTTTCGAGGATATCAATCACCGTGGGCACCATCTTCTTGGTGAGGGTGAAGGTGCTGTCATGCTTGGGATCACAGCCGATCTGAAGCACCCGCTTGCCCAGCTTGGAAAATGCCGCGGACAGGTTGGAAGAGGTGGTGGACTTGCCGATCCCCCCTTTGCCATAGACAGCGATCACCAGAGCACCTTCCTCGATGTTCATCGAGGCGTCTTGATGCACCTGGAGACTGCCTTCGCCATCCTCATGGCTGCTGGCGCCCGCCTTGGCGGCGGCTGTCGTCTGCTTGGGCGGCAGAGTTGTGGTCATAACACGTCCTTGGCCGAGTCGACATCGGCAATGCGTACATCAAAGTGCAGCCAGGCAGGCAGATGCTGGCTCTGGCTCAAACCGAAACATCACGACAATCGGGATCTTGAAATGCTCACCCGAATCGCGCCAGCCCACTCAACGGCTGAAATGGGCCTTGGCTTCGTAGAGCGTTTCCTCGGTGATCTCCGCCACACCGCGTTCGTTGGCATAGGCCTCGGTGTTGCGCCGCACTTTTCCCCGCACGAAGAAGGGAATGCGTGAGAGTTCAGCTTCACCGGACGCCGTCCAGCGCAGGGCGCCTCCCTCCGGCGTGGCGGAGAGGGGTGTGACCTCCGACGCCCCGCCAGCCGCCGTGGCTGGCAGCTGAAGCGCTGGGGCGGACGCACCCTCGAGATGACTGAAATGACCATCAACGAATTCAAAATCGTGGCGGAACATGCCGATCAGGTGTTCCTCCAGACCCATCATCAACGGGTGTACCCAGGAATCAAAGATCACATTCGCACCCTCCCAGCCCATCTGCGGGGCATAGCGGGCGGGCACATCCTGCACATGCAGCGGCGCGCTGATCACCGCGCAGGGAATCCCCAGTCGCTTGGCGCTGTGGCGCTCCATCTGGGTGCCGAGCACCAGCTCCGGTGCCGCATCGGCCATGGCCTGTTCCACCGCCAGATAGTCGTCAGAGATCAGGGCCTCAAGACCCAACTCCTGGGCAGCGGCCCGCACCTCGCGGGCCTGCTCACGGCTGTAGCTGCCCAGCCCCACCACCGTGAAACCCAGCTCGCGTGAAGCGATGCGGGCCGCCGCGATCGCATGGGTGGCGTCGGCGAAGATGAACACCCGCTTGCCGGTGAGGTAGGTGGAATCCACCGACTTCGAATACCAGGGCAACCTGGAGCTGCGGTCGGCCTCACGCAGTTCCGGCGGCTCCAGGCCCAGCAGAGAGGAGAGTTCCCGCAGGAACTGGGCGGTGGCTCCGATACCGATCGGAACGGTGCGGACCACTGGAGTGCCGAAGTTGCGCTCCAGCCAGCTGCAGAGCGGACCGGCCACCTCCGGGTAAAGGCAGAGGTTGGCGTCGGCGGCTGGCAGGCGGATCAGGTCGGCCGGCCTGGCCCCCAGCGGCGCCACCACATTCACATCGATGCCGTGATCCGCCAGCAGGCTGCGCAGTTCGCGCACGTCGTCGCGGCAGCGGAAGCCCAGCAGGCTGGGGCCCAGCAGGTTCACCCGCGGACGGCGGTTCTCCTGCTTCCAGCGCTCGGGCCCCGGCTTGGCGGTGCCGGGAGGGGGGACCAGGTCCTTGAGCAGCCCGCGGCAGAGCTGGTAGAGGGTTTCAGCGGCGCCCCAGTTCTCCTTCTTGGAGTAGGCGGGAAGATCCAGGCTCACCACCGGCACCCCCAGATCCATGCCATGGGCCAGGGATCCCGGCTGGTCCTGGATCAGCTCCGCCGTGCAGCTTTCGCCCACCAGCAGGGCCTCCGGCTGGAAGCGATCCACCGCCTGCTGGATCGAGCGCTTCACCAGCTCAGCGGTGTCGCCGCCCAGATCGCGGGCCTGAAACGTGGTGTAGGTGACAGGGGGCCGGCGGTCGCGCCGCTCGATCATCGTGAACAGCAGGTCGGCGTAGGTGTCGCCCTGGGGGGCATGCAGCACGTAGTGAACGCCCTCCATGGAGGCGGCGACGCGCATCGCACCCACGTGGGGGGGGCCTTCGTAGGTCCAGAGGGTCAGTTCCATTGCAGCAACTCCCGGCGGTTGAGGGGACGGGCGAACAGTTCAGCCAGGTCGGCGGCCTGGTCGCAGCCGTGGATCGGGCTGAACACCAGCTCGATCGACCACTTGGTGGCGAAACCTTCCGCTTCGAGCGGATTGGCCAGACCCATGCCGCAGACCACCAGATCAGGGCGGCTGGCGCGCACGCGCTCCAGCTGCTTCTCCACATCCTGCCCTTCGCTGAGCTGGGTGCCCTCCGGCAACAGCGGCAGCTCCTCGGCCATCAGCTGGCGGTCGAGGTAGGGGGTGCCCACCTCCACCAGCTCCATGCCGCACTCCCGGTGCAGAAAACGGGCCAGGGGAATCTCCAACTGGGAATCGGGCAACAGGAACAGGCGCTTGCCTTCGAGTTTGCGCCGCAGGGGCTCCAGTGCCCGCCGGCCCCGCTCCGCCAAGGGGTCCAGCACCTCGGCCACCCGCTGGGGATCGATGCCGAAGGCCGCCGCCGCCGCCGCCATCCAGGCACAGCTGCCCTCCACGCCAAGCGGGTAGGGGGCGGAGATGCGCTGGGCACCGCGGCGCTCCAGGGCCCTCACCGTGTCGGCCACGAAGGGCTGGGCCAGCAGCAGGCGGGTGCCGGGGCCCACCGGTGGCAGGTCGGTGGACTGGCGCGGTGGCAGGGTGCGCACCGTCTCCAGGCCCATGCGCGCAAACAGGGAGAGGAAGCGCTCCTCCACCCCGTCGGCCAGGGTGCCCACGATCAGCAACTGGGGATCAGGGCTGCTGGGCAGCAGCGGCACCAGGGAGGTGAGGGCGCCGTCCTCCCCCTGGGTGAAGGTGGTTTCGATGCCACTGCCGGAGTAGTTCACCACCCGCACCCGACCCTGCATGCGGGTGTTGATGCGTTCGGCGGCCTTGGCCAGATCCAGCTTGATCACCTCCGACGGGCAGGAGCCCACCAGGAAGAGGGTGCGAATCTCGGGCCGCCGAGCCAGCAGATCACCCACCAGTCGGTCGAGTTCCTCGTTGGCATCTGCCAATCCGGCCAGGTCGCGCTCCCCCAGGATCGCCGTGCCGAAGCGGGGTTCAGCGAAGATCATCACTCCGGCGGCCGACTGGATCAGGTGGGCGCAGGTGCGCGAGCCCACCACCAGAAAAAAGGCGTCGGGCATGCGCCTGTGCAGCCACACGATCGAGGTGAGGCCGCAGAACACCTCCCGCTGTCCGCTTTCACGCAGCACGGGCGGCAGGGTGGACGTCAGGGCCATGGGTGGGAACCGGTGATCCATTACGGGTTAGCCAACTGGGCGGCGGAAACCCGCGGCTGTTGACAAGTCTTCGGGTTCCGAGCGCAGGCGGCCCGCGGAAGCCGACCCACCGCGGTTCGTTACACGTCTTCATGACAAAGGCTCCTGGGATGGCCCGACCCGTGCATGAGCAGGGCTTATCAACCTCCCCAGACACCGTGATCGTTCAAAGCCCCCAAATCGCTTGACGGGGGGGTATGCCGCCGAGCATGGTCCTTAGCGAACCTCCCCACCCTTTTCCGGAGTAGGCAATGGCGAATGAAACCATGGGCATCGCCCTCGGCATGATCGAGACGCGCGGCCTCGTGCCGGCCATCGAGGCGGCCGACGCCATGACCAAGGCCGCAGAAGTGCGTCTGATCGGCCGTGAGTTCGTGGGTGGCGGCTACGTGACCGTTCTGGTGCGTGGCGAAACCGGTGCTGTCAACGCAGCTGTGCGCGCCGGCGCCGATGCCTGTGAGCGCGTCGGCGACGGCCTCGTGGCCGCCCACATCATTGCCCGCCCCCACCGTGAAGTGGAGCCGGCCCTGAACAGCAGCTTCGGTCTGGGTTCCAAGGACTGATGTCTGACGCGCCCCCGAGGGAGCGCAGCACTCTCATCATTCCCACCCGACCAACAAGGAGATTTTCCCCATGAGCAAGAAGTACGACGCTGGGGTCAAGGAGTACAGGGACACGTACTGGACTCCCGACTACATCCCCCTCGACACCGACCTGCTGGCCTGCTTCAAGGTCACCGGTCAGGAAGGCGTTCCCAAGGAAGAAGTGGCCGCTGCCGTGGCCGCCGAATCCTCGACTGGCACCTGGTCCACCGTGTGGTCCGAGCTCCTCACCGATCTGGAGTTCTACAAGGGCCGCTGCTACCGCATCGAAGACGTCCCCGGCGACAAGGAGTCGTTTTACGCCTTCATCGCCTACCCGCTGGATCTGTTCGAGGAAGGTTCGATCACCAACGTGCTCACCTCACTGGTGGGCAACGTGTTCGGCTTCAAGGCCCTGCGCCACCTCCGTCTGGAAGACATCCGCTTCCCGATGGCCTTCATCAAGACCTGCCCCGGCCCACCGAACGGCATCTGCGTCGAGCGCGACCGGATGAACAAGTACGGCCGTCCCCTGCTGGGCTGCACGATCAAGCCGAAGCTCGGACTCTCCGGCAAGAACTACGGCCGGGTGGTGTACGAGTGCCTCCGCGGTGGTCTCGACTTCACCAAGGACGACGAGAACATCAACTCCCAGCCCTTCCAGCGCTGGCAGAACCGTTTCGAGTTCGTGGCCGAAGCCGTTCAGCTGTCCCAGGAGGAAACCGGCGAGAAGAAGGGTCACTACCTCAACTGCACCGCCGCCACTCCTGAGGAGATGTATGAGCGGGCCGAGTTCGCCAAGGAACTGGGCCAGCCCATCATCATGCACGACTACATCACCGGTGGCTTCACCGCCAACACCGGTCTGTCGAAGTGGTGCCGCAAGAACGGCATGTTGTTGCACATTCACCGCGCCATGCACGCGGTGATCGACCGTCACCCCAAGCACGGCATCCACTTCCGGGTGCTGGCCAAGTGCCTGCGCCTCTCCGGTGGTGACCAGCTGCACACCGGCACCGTGGTGGGCAAGCTCGAAGGTGATCGTCAGACCACCCTCGGCTTCATCGACCAGCTGCGTGAATCCTTTGTTCCCGAAGACCGCAGCCGCGGTAACTTCTTCGATCAGGACTGGGGTTCCATGCCCGGCGTCTTCGCCGTGGCCTCCGGGGGCATCCACGTGTGGCACATGCCTGCACTGGTGGCGATCTTCGGCGACGATTCCGTGCTGCAGTTCGGTGGTGGCACCCACGGCCACCCCTGGGGTTCCGCCGCTGGCGCCGCCGCCAACCGCGTGGCCCTCGAAGCCTGCGTCAAGGCCCGCAACGCCGGCCGCGAGATCGAGAAGGAAAGCCGCGACATCCTCCTGGAAGCCGCGAAGCACAGCCCCGAGCTCGCCATCGCCCTCGAGACCTGGAAGGAAATCAAGTTCGAGTTCGACACCGTCGACAAACTTGACGTCAACTGATCGGGGCTGATGACCTGAGGGGACGGAGTTTCTCTCTCCCCTCTGTCACAGCCATCCATCCGGTTTGCCTGCATTCACCTGATTCCCCACAAGGATCCCCATGCCCTTCAAGAGCACCGTGGGTGACTATCAAACAGTCGCCACCCTGGAGACCTTCGGCTTTCTCCCGCCGATGTCTCAGGACGAGATCTACGACCAGATTGCTTACATCATTGCCCAGGGTTGGAGCCCGCTGGTGGAGCACGTCCACCCCAGCCGTTCGATGGCGACCTACTGGTCGTACTGGAAACTGCCTTTCTTCGGAGAGAAGGATCTGGGCGTGATCGTCAGTGAGCTCGAGGCCTGCCACCGCGCCTACCCCGACCACCACGTGCGTCTGGTGGGCTACGACGCCTACACCCAGAGCCAGGGCTCCTGCTTCGTGGTCTTCGAAGCACGCTGATCCCAGCGGTTGGCAGGTTTCGGCCACACCGGAACCTGCCTCCCTTCGTCTTCATTCTTCCAGCGGCTCAAGACAACGGTGTGAGCGGCAGGCCAGGCCCCTGGCCCTCCATTCACCAGTGCTCTGCGGCTGTCTTTGTTCAGGTTGTTTCTTCACAGGGCGGATATGGCATCTCAATCCAGTCGCGAAGCGGCCCTTGCGCGCCGAAAGGCGCTCTCCACAGCTGGAAAAACGGCGGAGAAGCGCTATTCCAACGGTGCCAACCGCACCCGCAGCGCCGCTGAGGCCCGCCCCACCCGCTCGATCACCCCGGTGGCCGCCGCCGTCAGCCGTGAGGCTGAGGCGCCCACCAAGCCGCTGTTCAGTGGCAGTAGCAGTGGACACGCACCCTCAGGCCCCTCCCGCCAGCTCAACCGTGCCGCCATCAGCAACCCCAGCCGGGATCTGGTGATGGCCCGGCGGGAAGCCCTGAGCAAGCGGGGCAAGCGGGCCGACACCAGCAGCGACCGCTGCCGTGACGGCAGCTCCCTGCGCGCTGTCGCTACGCCCACTTCTGCGCCTGTGAGCTCCCCGCCGCCAGCAGCCAGCCGCCCTTCCCTGTCCCTGAGCGCCCCCCCGTCCACTTCCCTCAGCGATCGCCGCAGCAACGGCAACCGGCCCACAGCCAAGCGCTCCGCCCAGTTCAACCCCAGCCGCGCCATCGTCATGGCCCGCCGCGAAGCCCTCTCCAAACGCGGCAAGTCAGCCTCCACCAACAGCTCCAGCGGCACCGCCGCCGTGGTGCGTCAGTCGAACCCCGACATCAGCAGCCGGGAACTGGCCCACCGCATCCGTGATCTCAAGAGCAAGAACGGCGCCGGCGCCATCAGCCGCGGCACCGGTGTGACCCGGCCGACGGGTCCGAGGCGCGGCCCCAACAAGGTGGCCGGCGCCCAGGACGCCACCTGGAAAGTGGGCGCCAGTGAAACGGTGCGCGGTCAGGTGGTGACCGGCACCCAGGCCAACCGCTCCGAGAAGACGACCGGCAACGAGGCCAGCACCTGCCGCCCGATCACCGGCACCGAATACATGGGAGCAGACATTTTCCGCACGTTCTGCCAGAGCGAGCCTGAAGCGCTCCAGCCCGCCAAGGTGCGCGTCACGGCCACCAGCCACGGCAACCGCGTCACCGGCAACGAAGTAGGCCGTTCGGAGAAGGTCACCGGCGATGAACCCGGCACCTGCAAGTCCATCACCGGCACCGAGTACATCTCGGCGAACCAGGCGGCGGCCTACTGCGGCACCACCTCCGTCAGCCCCCGCAAGGTGGGCCACAGCCAGACCCTGGCCGGCAGGCCGGTGTCGGGTGTGATGGTGGGCCGCTCCGAGCGGGTCACCGGTGATGAGCATGGCGCCGGCATCCAGCCCACCGGCACCCAATACCTGGGCTCCGATTCGATCAGCACGCCCGGTCAGGCCCCCCCCAAGGTGGCCAGCGTCCAGACCCTGAGGGGCACCGGCATCACCGGCACCCTGGTGGGCCGCAGCGACAAGGTCACAGGCGATGAGCCCGGCTCCTGCCGTCGCGTCACCGGCGATGAGTACATCGGCAGCCAGCAGTACCAGAACTTCTGCGGCGGCCGCCCGGAGCCCGAAGCAGCCAAGGTGGGCTTCAGCCTCACCAACAAGCAGCTGATCGTCTCGGGCACTAACACCGGTCGCTCCTCCAAAGTCACCGGCGATGAGCCCGGCACCTGCAAAGCCGTCACGGGCACGCCCTACGCCGGCCTGGAGCAGGCCAGCGCCTGGTGCGATTCCTCAGCTGTGCGCGGCATCCGCCAGCGCACTCCAGCCCGCGCCGGTACCCCCGGGCCGCGCATGAGCGGTCTGCAACCGGGCATCGGTGGGGTGATGACCGGCGCCTCGAAGGGGGCCTGCGAACCCGTTTCCGGCACCCCCTACGTGGGCGTCGATCAGTACAACGAAGCCTGCAGTGCCGCCCAGGGCCACGAAGCCGATTTCCCCCAGCCGCTGGAAACCCAGCCCTGGCAGGAGTTCAGCGTGCAGTCACCGGCACGGGCCGCCCATCAGCAGCGGGAACGCAGCTCAGCTGTCACCGGCACCCGCTACGAAACCAGCGCCAGGATCACCGGCCCTTTTGATCTGGCCGGTGGCAAGGTCACCGGCACCGAGAACGCCCGCTTCGACCGGCGCGGCCCCGAGCCCCAACCGCTGCCTGCCGTGCGGCGCCAGACCTCCGTGCTGCCCCCTCGCCCCCAGGCGGCACCCCTCCCTGTGCCCAGTGCCCCGGTCAACGTCGATGAAGAGGCCCGCCCCACCAGCCGGGTCACCGGCGAAGGCATTTCCGCTGGCCTGAACATCACCGGCGACGACTGGGACCGGGGCAAGCGCGTCACCGGCACTGAGGGGGCCTCGGCCCGCCGCCGCAATCCCACCCGCACCGGGCCGATGACGGCAATGGCCACCATCCCGCCTAAGCGCAATGAGGAGGTGATGCAACCAATCAGCCGTGTCACCGGCTCGAGCGGCAACACCGACAGGGGCTCGTTGATCACCGTCTCCGGCGGTGCCCGAGGCTGATGTTCTCCCTCCCCTCCACCCTGTCGCCGCACTGAACCTTGCCCCGCCCCCGCCGCTACGGCTCCGCCGAGAGGCCCCTGGCTCCTAGGGCCCCTGCCCGCCGTTCACCGTCACAACCCAACCTCTCCGGCTCAGCGCTGGGGAGAGCCTGCCGACTGAACTCGGCCCTGCTCCAGCACCCGCTCAGCGATGCAACGGCGAACGAACGCCTGCAGGCTTATGACAGTGAGGTGAAGCGCTCGTTCGATCGCATCGTGCCGGTGCTCAAGCAGCTCTCGGCCCTGCAGCACGATGATGACTTCGTGGAGCAGGCCCAGCGCCATGCCCTCAAGGAGCTGGGCCATGGCTTGCCGCCCACGATCCTGGAATCGGCCTGGGTGAGCCAGCTGGACATGCGCAGCCTGTACGCCTGGTGCCTGTTCGAGGCCTATGAGCAGGTCAGTGCCGGGTTCTTCCGCGACGATCCGCTCCAGGGTCAGGAGGGCAGCGAGAGCGCCGAGGCCTTCAACGCCTTCCTGCTCTCCTGTGGCTTTCATCTTCTGGATGTGAGCCCCTGCGCGGATGGCCGTCTGGCCCACGCCATCGCCTACGCCCTGCGCCTTCCCTTCGGCTCCGTGCGCCGCCGGCCCCATGCCGGCGCGATGTTCGATGTGGAGAACACGGTGGATCGCTGGGTGCGCACCGAGCATCTGCGCTACCGGGAAGCACGGCCCAACGGCGCCCATGAGCCCACCCGCTACCTGAAGGTGGTGGTGTACCACTTCAGCTCCCGCGACCCCGGCCACGAGGGCTGCGCCGCCCATGGCTCCAATGACGCCGCCGCCGCCGCCGGCGGCCTGCGCCGCCTGCAGGAGTTCCAGCAGGCCGTGGAGAACAGCTTCTGCTGCGGAGCCTCCGTTGACCTGCTGCTGATCGGGCTCGACACCGACACCGACGCCATCCGCGTTCATGTGCCCGATGTCAACGGCCACACCGATCTGGAACGCTGGCTGGATGCCCTTGACGTCTACGCCGCCACCCAGGATCTGTCGGCTGAGGCCGCCCGCGACCGGGTGCTGGCCCTGGTGCTCTCGGCCCGCTCAGGCAACGGCGACACGATCGCCGATGGGGCCGTTGATCCCGGCATGGCGCGACTGATCGCCCGCCTGATTGAGCACAACATCTCCCAGATAGATTTTGTGCGCGCGTATCACGCTGGCGCCTACACCGATGCGGGCCATGCCGAGCGCTTCATCGGTGTCGGGATCGGCTTCAAGGAGATTCATCTGCGCAATCTCACCTACTTCGCCCACATGGACACGGTCGAGGAAGGGGCCGCCGATCTCGACGTGGGCGTCAAGATTTTCAAGGGACTGAACGTGTCCCGCGGGCTGCCAATCCCCGTGGTGATTCGTTTCGATTACCACGGCAGTGTGCCGGGGGCGCGGGAGCGGGCCGTGCTCTATTGCCAGCGCACCGAAGACGCCATCTGCAACCGCTATCCCGACCTGGTGGACAGCGGTCTGCTGCACACGTTGCTGAGCGTGCGCGATCGCGATCGGCACGTGCCAGCTGAAACGGTCGGTTCATCGATCAAGCTGCACACCAGCGGAGGCCATTGAGATGCTGATCTGTCGAGTTCTCAAGCCCCTGGTGTCCACCAACCGGATTCCCGAATTCGAGCACAAGCACCTGCAGGTGGTGCTGGATGGCAGCTCCCAGAAGGTGGCTGTCGACGCCGTGGGCTGCATCCCCGGCGACTGGGTGATCTGTGTGGGCAGTTCCGCCGCCCGCGAAGCCGCTGGCAGCAAGTCGTACCCCAGCGATCTCACGATCGTGGGGATCATCGACCACTGGGATCCGGATGCGGGCAAACCCAGTCCACCGCCAGCTGCGGGTGCGGCCTGATGGAAATCATGGAAGTCACCGGCTCCCTGGTCTGCAGCCAACGGGTGGAGGGTCTGCTCCACTGGCAGCTGCGCATCCTGCGCTCCACCAAGGGCAAGTTGATGGTGGCCGTCGATCCGGTGGGTGCCGCACCGGGCAACTGGGTGTTCACCGCCAGCGGCTCAGCCGCCCGCTTTGCCACCGGTCAGCCCGACACCCAGACCGACCTGACGATTGCTGGGATCATTGATCTCTGGGATCCAGACGGTTGATCTCCCTTCCCTCCCCCTCCTCTCTGCCGTCTGCCCAGCTCGATCCATGGCCACACCCTCCTCCCGCCAACCCTCCTCCCGGCGCAGCAGCGCCAGCAGTGGTGTGAGCCAAGCCGCTGACGCCAAGGCCCTGCCCGCCTCGGCCACCACCCCAACCCCCTCCCCTGCGGACACATCCGTGGACCCCCCTCCAGCACCAGGTGCATCCGCCACCAGTGGCAGCAAGCCTGCCGCGGCCGCTCCAGTGGCCTCCAGCCGCGGCCGCTCCGGTGGCACCCCCCCTCCCTCCAAGTCCTCCTCCCCCTCCAAAGCCATGGCTTCGACTCCGCACGGCATCGCTCTCGGCATGATCGAAACCCGTGGTCTCGTGCCCGCCATCGAGGCGGCTGACGCCATGACCAAGGCCGCTGAAGTCACGATGATCTCCCGTGAATTCGTGGGCGGCGGCTATGTGACCGTGATGGTGCGCGGCGAAACCGGTGCCGTCAACGCTGCTGTGCGCGCCGGTGCGGATGCCTGCGAACGCGTGGGCGACGGCCTGGTGGCCGCCCACATCATCGCCCGCCCCCACAGTGAACTGGAGCCGCTGCTGGCCTTCAGCGGTGCTGAGCGCAGGAGCTGAGGGCCATGGAGACCGTTCACCCTCGGGTGCTTGGCTACCTGGGACGGGCTCTGAGCCTGGAACTCTCCGCGGTCCAGCAGTACATGACCCAGGCCGCGCTGCTCGCCCTCTGGGGCGATGGCGGCTCCGCCGAGCGGTTCCGCCAGGAGACGGTCGAGGAGATGCAGCATGCCGAGCGCCTGGTGCAGCAGATGCTGCGTCTCGGCGTGGCGCCGGCCGCCTCCCAGCTCAAGCCCGTGAGCGCCGCCCGCGATCTGATCGGACTGCTGCGCTTGAACATCGTCCAGGAGGACGAACTGATCCAGCACTACGCCGAGGCCAACCGCTTCTGCCTGCTGGTGAGTGATCCGGGCAATGCCCAGTTCTTCCACGACCTCTGGCAGGAGGAAGCCCAGCACGGAGAGGAGCTGCACCAGTGGCTGGCTGCCCTTGGCGCCGGCAGCCGCCGCGATCTCGAACGCGCCACTTTCTAGGCCACCCTCCCGGCTCCGACCTGGCGCCTCATCTCCTCCCTTTGTCCCCCCCTCCCCTAGCCCTGCCTATCCAGATGGTCTGGCTGATCCCTCTCTATGGGTTCAGCGGCATGGTGCTGTCGCTGCCGTGGGCTGCGGGCTGGATCAAACGCAATGGGCCCAGACCGGCGGCCTACCTGAACCTGCTCGTCACGCTGGTGGCTGTGGCCCATGGCAGCTGGATCCTCCAGCAGGTGTGGCAGCTCGGGCCCCAGCACCTGGACTTCGCCTGGTTCCGCGCCGCCGATCTGAACCTGCGCATCGGCTTCGACCTCTCACTCACCAACCTGGCGGCGCTCGAGCTGGTCACCGGCATAAGCCTGCTCGCTCAGGTGTATGCGCTCGGCTACCTCGACAAGGAATGGTCGCTGGCACGCTTCTACGCCTTGGTGGGCTTCTTCGAAGGGGCCCTAGCCGGGGTTGTTCTCAGCAGCAGCCTGTTCATGAGCTATTTCCTGCTGGAGATGCTCACCCTTTCCACCTACCTGCTGGTTGGCTTCTGGTACGCCCAGCCGCTGGTGGTCACGGCCGCCCGCGACGCCTTCCTCACCAAGCGGGTGGGCGACGTGCTTCTGCTGATGGGCATGGTCGCGCTCTCGGCCTGGGCGGGCTCGATGGAATTCCAGGATCTCTACGTCTGGGCCGCCGAGGCCGACGCCAGTGGTGCGCTCTCGCCGCTGGCCGGCACGCTGCTGGGCCTGGGGCTGATCGCCGGGCCCATGGGCAAGTGCGCCCAGTTCCCGATGCATCTCTGGCTGGATGAGGCGATGGAGGGGCCGAACCCGGCCTCGATCCTGCGCAACTCGGTGGTCGTCACCGCAGGCGCCCTGGTGCTGCTGAAGGTGATGCCGCTGCTGCGCTTCTCCCCCCTGGCCACCACAGTGCTTCTGGTGGTCGGCACGATCAGCGCCGTCGCCGGCGCCCTGGTGGCCATCGCCCAGGTGGACATCAAACGAGCCTTCTCCTACTCCACCACCTCCTATCTGGGGCTGGTGTTCATCGCCATCGCCCTGCAGCAGCCGGCGATCGCGCTCCTGCTGCTGTTCGCCCACGGCCTGGCCAAGGCGCTGCTTTTCATGAGCGTGGGCAGCGTGATCGCCACCACCAACTGTCAGGACCTCACCGAACTGGGCGGCCTCGGTCAGCGCATGCCGGCCACCACCACGGCCTACCTGGTGGCCGGCGCCGGGCTGGTGGGCCTGCTTCCCCTGGGCTGTTTCTGGTGCTTCGGCCTGATGGTCGACACCTTCGCTCGGGAGCAACCATTTTTCGCCGCCGTCTGCCTGTTCACCAACGTCCTGACGGCCTTCAACCTCACCCGCGTGTACCGCCAGGTGTTCCTCGGCCCGGCGAAGCCGAAAACCAAGCGTGCCCCCGAAGTGAACTGGCTGATGGCCCTGCCGATGGTGAGCCTCACTGTGCTGGTGGCCTTGATGCCGGCCTTGATGGCCCGGCTTGATCCGGAGCCCGGCCTGGCCTCCTTCTCCCTGACCACCGCCATCGCCGTTGGCGCCAGCGGCCTGGTCGGGGTCACCGCCGGCGCCCTTGTGGCCCTGAACACGTTCAGGTCGCGATCGATGATCCAGCCGTTGAGAGCTCTGCAGGACCTGCTCGCCTTCGACTTCTACACCGAGCGGATCTACCGGGTGACGATCGTGGCAGCGGTGGCGGGCCTCGCTCGCCTCACCGACTGGATTGACCGCACCCTGGTCAACGGCCTGGTGAACGGCATCGGCCGCTTCTCACTCGACAGTGCCGAGGGCCTCAAACTGGGCGTTTCCGGCCAGCTTCAGGCCTACCTGCTCACGGTCATGGTGGCCATCGTGCTGCTGCTCACATCGCTGCTGTGGCTGCACGGATGAGGACCCCACGATGCTGAGCCTGCTGCTGCTGATCCCCTTCATCGGAGCCCTGGTGCTGGTGCTCTGGCCCGGCCAGCCAAGTCCGGGGCGACTGCGGACGATCACCCTGGTGGTGCTGTTTCTGCAACTCGGCTGGAGCCTGGTGGTGCTCAGCCACTTCGATCCCGGCAACAGCGCCATGCAGCTGCAGGAGTCCCACCAGTGGGTTGGAATCATCGGGCTTGATTACAAACTCGGGGTCGATGGCCTTTCCCTGCCGTTGGTCCTGATCAATGGCGCGTTGACGCTGGTCTCAGCGATCTGCACCCGCGACATCAGCCAGCGGCCGCGCATTTATTTCGCCCTGCTGCTGGTGATCAGCGGAGCCGTGAACGGTGCCTTCCTGTCTGAAAACCTTTTGCTCTTCTTCCTGTTCTATGAACTGGAACTGATCCCGCTGTGGTTGTTGATCGGCATCTGGGGCGGCTCCAACCGGGCCTATGCCGCCACCAAGTTCCTCCTCTTCACCGCGGTGTCGGGCATGCTGATCCTGGGCGCGTTCCTAGGGCTGGCCCTGTTCACCGGCAGCGTTGATTTCAGCCTCACGCCAATCACCAGCGAACGGCTGGCGCTCGGAAGCCAGTTGGTGCTGCTCGGGGCGTTGCTGGTGGGTTTCGGCATCAAAGTGCCCCTGTTTCCCTTCCACAACTGGCTGCCCGATGCCCACACGGAGGCCTCCACGCCGGTGTCGGTACTGCTGGCCGGTGTGCTGCTCAAGCTGGGCACCTACGGCCTGCTGCGTTTCTGCCTGGGGTTGTTTCCCGAGGCCTGGGCCGTGTTGGCGCCGGGGCTGACGATCTGGGCGGCGGTGACGGTGCTGTTCGGCTCCCTTGCGGCGATCGCCCAGAAGGACATGAAGCGGATGGTGGCCTACAGCTCGGTGGGCCACATGGGCTACATCCTGCTGGGGGCCGCGGCGGCCACGCCGGTGGCGATCCTGGGCTCGATCTTTCAGATGGTGAGCCACGGCCTGATCTCGGCGCTGTTGTTCCTGCTGGTGGGAATCGTCTACCGCAAGACCGGAACCCGCGATCTGACGGTGCTCCACGGTCTGCTCAACCCGGAGCGGGGCCTGCCGTTCACCGGCACACTGATGATCCTGGGGGTGATGGCCAGCGCCGGCATGCCGGGGATGTCGGGATTCATCTCCGAATTCCTCGTGTTCCGCGGCAGCATCGTTGCCTACCCGCTGGCCACCCTGCTGGGGATGGTCGGCTCGGGCCTGACCGCGGTGTACTTCCTGCTGCTGGTGAACCGTGTCTTCTTCGGCAGGTTGGCGATCACACCGGCCGCCGATTCGGTGGCCCATCAGCGCCTGGATGTGCGTCTGGCGGAGGTGGCGCCACGGGAAACCATCCCGGCCATGGCCCTGGCGATCACGGTGGTGGCGATCGGTCTGCTGCCCGCCGGGCTGGGCCGGCTGAGTGAGAGCACCAGCACGGCGATGGCCCAGCTGCCGGCCCTGGTGTCGGCCCTGCAGGGCGGGGGGCTGGGCTGATGCCGATCATTCCAGCCGAACTGGTGCACAGCGGGGGGATGCCCAGCGCGGCCGAACTGGAGGCCAAACTGCTCGGCGGCGAAACCCTGCTGGCCAACACGCCCGACCACCTGATCGAGGTGGTGGATGTGCTGAACAGTTACGGCGAGGTGCTCGATGCCTACAGCACCAACCTGATCTTCCAGGCCGAGAAGCAGTTCCTGCTGCCCTTCCCGCTGTTCAAATACCTCGATGGCGACAACAGCCTGGCCAGGATCTGGCGCCACCTCAACCACGATCGAATCAACTTCGAGTACGCCGAGTACTGCATGAAGGCGATGCTCTGGCACGGCACCGGCGGCCTCGATGCCTACCTGGATTCGGAGGCCTTTGCCGAGAACTGCGCCGCGATCATCCGCTGCAAGACACGCCGCGATCCATTGCTGGCGGTGCTCCATCCCCTGTTTCCGGGCTTCCTGAGCGAGCTGATCCGCACCGCGGCCACCACCCACGCCCTCGGCCAGTTCTGGCGGGTGATGAGCGATCTGTTCCTCGATCTGGCCCGCGCCGAGGCCGATGGACGCGTGGGCTCGATCGATGCCGTCGTGGAGTTCCTCAAAGACGGGCTGGTGGCCGCTGCGGCCGACCCGATCACCTACGGCGTTGAAGTGGCCGGCGAGCACCACTGGGTACTGCCGCCGCAGGCGGGCCTGACCTTCCTGGTGGATGTGGCCGTGCCCTATGTGGAGGCGGTGTTCTTGCGGGGCCTGCCGTTCCTGGGCACGGTGAGCTTCAACGCCCAGGCTCACCAGATCTCACCGGATCAGGCCCAGTTCGCCTATGGCGCCCTCTATGCCGACCCCCTGCCGAGCATGGGGTCCGGGATCCCACCGAGCCTGTTGATGCAGGACATGTACCGCCACCTGCCGGAGCGGTTGCACAGCTGGTACCACCAGCGCACCCGGGGCGAGGGCGACGTGCGCGTCAAGATCTGCATGAGCTTTCAGAAGTCGATGTTCTGCGTGACCAATGCCGCCATCCGCGGCACCTTCCCCCATCCGCTCAGCAGCACCGATCCGGCCCAGCAGGCGGCCAACCGGGCCTACGCCGCCGCCTGGTCCGGCCGGCTGGCGCTGGCCCGCACCGATTGCCTCGATGCCAGCAGCTGAGCCAAGGGCCCTACCCATCGTCTGACCTAGCCTCAACACCATGGACCAGCCCTGGACGCCGCGCCCCAAACCCGAGCAGGCCGACCGGCTTGAGCGGCGCATCGAGTTCGAGGATTACGCCAGCAACCGCGCCTTCCTCGATCGCCTCAACGATTTCTGTGAACAACAGGGGCGCTTCCCCGATCTGAGCTTCGGGCGCACCTACGTGAACATCACCGTGCGCCCTGCCGACGACGACACTCCGATCGCCACCGCTGACCACGACTTCGCCGCGGCCATCGATGACCTCCTCGCCTGATTCCATCGGCACCGAGGCGGAAGCCGATGGCTCGGCCACGGAGAACCTCGATGCCCCGGTGAACCTGCAGGCGGCCTATGAAGCCGCCAATGTGCAGGAGGTGCTCGATCAGCTCGATCGCGAGTTGATCGGCCTGCGCCCGGTGAAGACCAGAATCCGTGAGATCGCGGCGCTGCTGGTGGTGGAGCGGGCCCGCAAGCAGGTGGGCCTCACCACGGCGGCCCCGAGCTTGCACATGTCGTTCACCGGCCGGCCGGGCACTGGCAAGACCACCGTGGCCGAGCGCATGTCCGAGATCCTGCACCGGCTGGGATACGTGCGCAAGGGTCATCTCGTGACCGCCACCCGCGATGATCTTGTGGGTCAGTACATCGGCCACACGGCGCCCAAAACACGCGAAATGCTCAAGAAGGCGATGGGCGGCGTGCTGTTCATCGATGAGGCCTACTACCTCTACCGGCCCGAGAATGAACGCGACTACGGAGCCGAAGCGATCGAGATTCTGCTGCAGGTGATGGAGAACAACCGCGATGATCTGGTGGTGATCTTCGCTGGTTACAAGGACAAGATGGATATCTTTTACCAATCAAATCCAGGCCTCTCCTCCCGGGTAGCCAATCACATCGATTTCCCTGATTACACGGCCGTGGAGTTGTTGGCCATTGCCCAGCTGATCCTGGCCGCCGAGAGCTACCGCTTCGGCGATGAGGCCAAGGCCGCCTTCTACAACTACATCCAGCGGCGCATGCAGCTGCCCTTCTTCGCCAATGCCCGCTCGATCCGCAATGCCATCGACCGGGCGCGCATGCGTCAGGCCAACCGGCTCTTCAACCACATGGGGCGGGGTCTGACCAAGCTGGATCTGATCACGATCCAGGCCGAGGACATCACCGCCAGCCGCGTCTTCCATGGCGAAGTGGAAGGCCTCGACCCCAGCCTGCCGCTCACCTGAGGCACAACGCTGCCGATCAGAGCGCAGGCTCAGCGCCGACGGCGTGAATCGATCTGCAGCAGGTCCCGCACCTGCTGCAGCTGGCGGGCCAGGGAGGGATCGATCGCCAGTTTCTTCTCGATCTGCTCCACCGCGTACATCACGGTGCTGTGGTCCTTGCCGCCGAAGACATCACCGATGCGCGGCAGGCTCAGGTCGGTGCTCTGGCGAAGCAGATACATGCCCACCTGGCGGGCCTGGCTCACCGCCCGCTTGCGGCTGCTGCTACGCATCTCCTCGCCGCTCACCCCGAACACCTCCGCCACCTTCTCCACCACCTGCTGGGGCGTGACCGGCACTTCGTTGCCCACCGGATCCAGCATCGGCGCCACCGATTCCACGGTCATCGGCAGACCGGTGATCGAGGCGAAGGCCACCGCCCGGGTCAGGGCGCCCTCCAGTTCACGGATGTTGGAGGTGAAGCGGCCGGCCAGATACTGGATCAGATCGCGGGGCAGGGCCATGCGTTCCTGCTCAGCCTTCTTGTGCAGAATCGCCATGCGTGTTTCCAGATCCGGCGCCTGGATGTCGGCGATCAGGCCCATGGAGAAACGGGAGATCAGCCGCTCCTGCAGCCGCGGGATCTGGCTGGGGGGTCGATCACTGGCGATCACAATCTGACGGCCGGCCTCATGCAGGGCATTGAACGTGTGGAAGAACTCCTCCTGGGTGTATTCCTTGCCCTCGATGAACTGAATGTCGTCCACCAGGATCAGGTCGGCGGCACGGTAGCGATCACGGAACTTCTGCATGCCGTCCTTGCGGATGGCCTGGATCAGGTCGTTGGTGAAGGTTTCGGTCGACACATAAAAGACCCGCGCTTCCGGATCGATCTCCAGGCGGTAGTGGCCGATCGCCTGCATCAGGTGGGTCTTGCCCAGCCCGACGCCGCCGCAGAGGAAGAGCGGATTGAATTCACGACCGGGCGCCTCGGCCACCGCCAGGGCCGCTGCGTGGGCCATGCGGCTGTTGGGCCCCACCACGAAGCGGTTGAAGACATAGCGGGGGTTGAGCCCCGGAGCCGGCCGGCGGGGCGTCTCGCCGCTGGCGGTGGGGCCTGTGGGGCCCGCGGCCGCCCGCAGCACCGCCCCCGGTGAAGCCCCCGCCACGCCCTGCTGGGCGGCGCCGGGACGCTCGGCCGGAGTGGAGCCGTTCATGGCCCCATCCAGCTCCTGAACCGCGGCGGTGCCCACCTCCACAGCGATGGCGTGGCCGGCCAGATCGGTGGCCACCGCGGCGATCATCACCAGGTAGTTCTTGCGCAGCCAGCCGCTGGCGAAGCTGTTAGGGGCCTCCAGCTGCAGCTGGCCGTCGGCGTAACCGGTGCAACGGGCCGGCCGGATCCAGGTCTCGAAGGTGGGCTTGCTGAGGTTGGCCTGCAGTGCCTCCTGGACCCGGTGCCACAGCTCCTGACCCTGCTGCACCGTCCAGTCCCCACTCAGCCAGTGGCCGAATATAGGCAGCTTCCCGGACCGGCACCGTCTTTAATGAAGCGCTTCGCGGCTCCGCTGGGCTCCCCTGCCATGACTCGCCACCGCGCCCCTGGCTCCCCCTCGCGCCGACGCCTGGCCCTGGCCGCCGCCGGCCTCTGCGGACTCCTGCTGGGCAGTTGCTCGATCCCGCTGCCGAACCTGCCGGGGCTGCCCAGGCCTGGCCCCGCCGCACCCGGTCCGAGGGTCAGTGACGCCCCCCCGGCCGCACCACTGCAGGCGGGCAACAATTTCATCGTCAACTCGGCCGAGAAGGTCGGTCCTGCCGTGGTGCGCATCGACACGGTCAAACAGGTGATCAATCCCCTTGGGGGCCTGTTCGGTGGCGGTCCCTCGATCCAGCAGCAGCAGGGCCAGGGGTCGGGCTTCATCACCCGTTCCGACGGGGTGATTCTCACCAACGCCCACGTGGTGGAGGGAACCGCCGAGGTGACAGTGACCCTGCCGGATGGGCGCAGGTTCAACGGCAAGGTGCTCGGCGCCGATCCCCTCACCGACATCGCCGTGGTGCGGGTGGTCGCCCAGAAGCTGCCGGTGGCGCCGCTGGGGGATTCCTCCCAGGTGCGGCCCGGTGAATGGGCGATCGCCATCGGCAATCCCCTCGGCCTCGACAACACCGTGACGGCGGGCATCATCAGCGCCATCCAGCGCACCAACGCCATCGGCGAAGGCCAGCGGGTGCCCTACATCCAGACCGATGCGGCGGTGAACCCCGGCAACAGCGGTGGCCCGCTGATCAACGATCGCGGTCAGGTGATCGGCGTGAACACCGCCATCCGCCAGGCGCCGGGAGCGGGCCTGAGCTTCGCGATCCCGATCAACCTGGCCAAGCAGATCGCCGCCCAGATCCTGGAGAAGGGTCGCGCTTCCCACCCCTACATCGGTGTGCGCCTGCAGGCGCTCACGCCCCAGCTGGCGCGGGAGATCAATGCCACCTCCAGCGAATGCCGCCTGCCGGAAATCGATGGAGTGGTGGTGGTGGAAGTGCTCAAGGGCAGCCCGGCGGCCCAGGCTGGCCTGAAGCCCTGCGATCTGATCGAGACCGTGGGCGGCAAGAAGGTGAAAAACCCCTCCGAAGTCCAGGTGGCTGTCGATCAGGGCAAGGTGGGCCAGCCACTGATGATCAGCATCAAGCGAGGCAACGGCAGCCGCGATGTCACCCTCGAGCCGGCGGAGCTGCGCTCCAGCGAGTGAGTCCACTGGCGTTGAACTGTGGTCGCCAGCAGCTGGTGGTGATGGCCCGCTGGCCTGCGGCGGGCCGCTGCAAGAGCCGCCTGGGGGCCGGCATCGGCCCGGCGGCCGCCGCCGGCATCCAGCGGCGGCTGAGCGCCCACACCCTGGCAGTGGCGCAGCAGCTGGGCGGGACGGAACTGGTGCTGGCGGTGAGCGGCCTGGGGCCCCGCGGGGCGCGGCGTTGGGGCCTCAGCCTCGGAGCCCACCGGGCCGTGCTGCAGGGGAACGGCGGTCTGGGCAGCCGCATGGCCCGGCAGCTGGCGCGGGCCTGGCGCGAAGGCACCCAGCAGGTGCTGCTGATCGGCACCGACCTGCCCCTGTTGGCCCGAGGCGATCTGGAGGCGGCCCTGGCGGCCTTGGCCAGCAGCCCCCTGGTGCTCGGGCCGGCCAGCGATGGGGGCTACTGGCTGATCGGACTGAGGAGGCCCCAGCCCAGCCTGCTCAGCGGCATCCCCTGGGGCAGCGCCGAGGTGCTGGGCCGCACCCTGGAGCGGGCCGCTGCTCTAGGGCTGGAGCCAGCCCTGCTGGCCCAGCGCAGCGACCTTGATCGCCCCATGGACCTGGAGCCCTGGCTGGGGTGAAGGTCGTGGCTGCAGCTTCCGCCACCAGCGCCCCCCTGGCGGTGGTGATCCCGGCCCTGAACGAGGCGGGGCACCTGCCGGCCCTGCTGGCGGATCTGGCCAGGGCTCCCGCCGGTCTGATCGAGAGCTGCCTGGTGGTGGATGGCGGCAGCAGCGACGGCAGCGCCCGCCTCTCGGCCCTGGCGGGCGCCCGGGTGCTGCAGGCAGGTGGAGGCCGGGGCTGCCAGCTGGCGGCGGGGGTGACCCGCAGCACGGCTCCCTGGCTGCTATTGCTCCATGCCGACCTGCGCCTGGCTCAGGGGTGGTGGTCGGCGGTGCAGCGGGCCATGGCCGCCCCGGAGGCCCCCTGGTGTTTCCGCCTGGGAATCGAAGGGGCAGACCCCGCCCTGCGCCTGGTGGAGTGGGGCGTGCGCCTGCGCAGTGGGCCCGGCCAGCTGCCCTACGGCGACCAGGGACTGCTGCTGCCGAGGCGCCTGCTGGAGCGGGCCGGCGGCCTGCGGGCCCTGCCCCTGATGGAAGACCTCGATCTGGTGCTGCGCCTGCGTCGGCTGGGCCCGATCCGCGACCTGGGACTGCCGGTGCGGGTGGACGGGCGGCGCTGGCGGCGCCTGGGGGTGTGGGGAACGGCCTGGCGCAATGCCCTGCTGCGGCAGGCCTGGCGCCGGGGCGCCGATCCAGCGGTCCTGGCGGCGCGCTACTACCAGCCCTGAGCGCTCCTGAGGACACCCACCAGGGGTGTCAGGGGGAATACCAGAAGGCGCAGCGCCGCTGGTGCGGCTCCAGCTCCCAGCCCTGCGACTGATAAAACCCCACCACCTCCGGATCGGCGAACAGGCTGACCCGGTCCACCTCCATCAGCCTGAGTTGCTCCAGCACGTAGTCCATCAGTTGCCGCCCCAGGCCTGCCCCTTGGTAGAGGGGATGCACGGCCACATCCCAGACCGTGGCCTCCATCACCCCATCACCGGTGCAGCGGGCGAAGCCCACCAGACGCGGCACCCGCGGGTCATGGCGCCAGAGCCCCACCCGCAGCAGGCTGTGCTGCAGGGCCTTGCGCACCCGCCGGATCGGCCGGCGGCTCCAGCCGACGGCATCACAAAGCTGCTCCAGTTCCACCAGATCGATCTCCCGCTCCAGGCTGAGCACCAGCTCCAGCTGGGGGTTCGGGCTGGGACAATGGCGCCAGCCGGGGCCGTAGAAGCTGGAGAGAAGCGGGTCTGTATCCAAACCAGACGGCCGAGGCAACGCATTGGCACGATCCTGCCCGATCGGGTGCGTTTAGGGCCACTCTGGTGGCAGAGCCCCTGAAGGGATTGGCTGTTCTCCCCCAGGCCCTGGAACCCGACCAGAGCGGGATGTTGCTGGTGGCGCTGCACGGCTGGATGCTCTCCGGCCGGCTGTGGGAGCCGCTGAACGCCGAACTGCAGCAGCGCTGGCGCCTGTGGTGTCCTGATCTGCCCGGCTTCGGCGCGGAACCTCGCCCGGTGGGGCTGCAGCCGAGCCTGGCCAGCTACGGGCGCTGGGTGAGCGAGGCCTGCCGCAGGATCGCTCCCCACGCCCCCGTGGTGCTGATGGGCCACTCCCTGGGGGGCAGCATCGCCCTGCATGCGGCCAGCAGCCTGGGGCCCCAGCTGCAGGGGGTGATCCAGATCGCCGCCGGCGGCGGGGTGTATCAGCCTCGGGCCTTCTCCCGGGTGCGGCGAGGGGGCTCGTTGTTCCTGCGCTTCCGTCCAGGCTGGCTGGCGGAACTGCCGGGCACCGAGGCGATCCGCAGCCCGCTGCTGGCGGAGGCGCGTGCGGCCCGGGGCCTGCTGGCCTGCAGCACGAACCGCGGCGCCGTCAGCCAGCTGCCCTCGCTCACCGCCGCCCTGCGGGTGCCGAGCCTCTGGATCGCCGGCAGCCAGGACCAGGTGATGGCCCCCCGCTATGTGCAACACCTGGCCGGCTATGCCCCAGACCACGAGCTGGCCGTGATTCCCGACTGCGGTCACCTGCCGATGCGGCAGTGCCCCCGCCAGCTGGCGGCCCTCATCGATGCCTGGCTGGAGCGGCTGCCCTTGCAGCTGCCTTGCCCTGATCCCTAGAGCCTGGCCAGACCCCGTTCCTGGAGATCGGCCAGCTCGGCGTAGAGGCCCCCGGCTGCCCGCAGCTCCCGGTGGGTGCCCTGCTCGATCAACCGGCCCCGGCGCAGCACCAGAATGCGATCGGCCGCCTCGACCGTGGCCAGGCGGTGGGCGATCACGATGGCGGTGCGGCCGCTGAGCAGCCGCTCCAGATCCCGCTGCAGGGTGGCCTCGGTGGAGGGATCCATGAAGGCCGTGGCCTCATCCATCACCAGCACCGAGGGATCGCGCATCGCCACCCGCGCCACCGACAGCAGCTGGCGCTCACCCGAAGAGAGGTTGCCGCCCCGCTCCCGCAGTTCCGTAGCCAGGCCATCGGGCAGCCGGCGCAGCAGGGGATCAAGGCCCAGCTCGGCGCAGATGCGCTCCAGGTCGTGCTGGGCGATCGGCGCATCCAGCCGCAGGTTGTCGGCCACGTTGCCGCTGAACAGGAAGGTGTCCTGGAGGACCACCCCCAGCCGCTGGCGCAGGGTGGCGCTGGGCAGCTCGCGGATGTCGATGCCATCGAGCAGGATGCGACCGCTCTGGGGTTCGTACAGCCGGCAAAGCAGGCGGATGATCGTGGTCTTGCCGGAGCCGGTGGGACCCACCAGGGCCACCTGCTCCCCCGGGGCGATGCGGAAGCTCAGCTCGCTGAGGATCGGATCATCGGGGCGGTAGGCGAAGCTCACCCGCTCGAAGATCACCTCACCGGCGCTGGCGCGCAGCAGCCCTGAGCGCTGGGCGGCACTGCTGCGCAGGGTGTCGTCGAGGTCGGAGATCTCGATCGGCTGCTCCATCAGTTCACCGATGCGCTCCACCGCCGTCAGCCCGCCCTGGATCTGGGTGAAGCGCTCCGCCAGCTGACGCAGGGGATCAAACAGGCGCTGGGAAAAGAGAATGAAGGTGGTGAGAGTGCCCAGGCCAATGCTGCCGGCGATCACCATCCAGCCCCCCAGAGCCAGCACCACGGCCACGGCGGTAAGGGCCACCCATTCGATGAAGGCCGAGACGGCACTTTCGTAGAAGATCGTGCCGGTGACGGCGCGGCGGTAGGCGTTGGTGGTGACGGCGAAGCGCGCACTGTTGGTGGCCTCCCGCCGGAACATCTGCACCACCTCCAGGCCCTGAAGGTTCTCCTGCAGGTCGGCGTTGAGCTGGCTGAGTTCTTCGCGCACCCGGTAGTTGGCCTTGCGGTAGCGGCCCTGAAGCCAGAGGATCACCAGGGTGGCCGGCACCTGGCTGGCCAGCAGCAGAGCACCGAGGCGCGGCTCGATGCTCACCATCGTCACGCCGATCACCACCAGGGTGACCAGATCGGCCAGCACCCCCACGGCGCCGCTGCCGAACACTTCGGCCAGGGCATCCACATCGCTGGTGAGGCGGGTGAGCAGTTTGCCCACAGGGGTGCGGTCGTGGAAGCGTAGGGAGAGGGCGAGGGCGTGGCGGAAGAGGTCGTCGCGGATGCGGGCCGTCAGCCGCTGGCCCACCGCCTGAACGCTGTACGACTGGGCCCCCTGCAGGGCCAGCCGCAGCAGCACCGCGCTGAACAGGATCAGCACCAGGGTGCGCATCGCCTGGGACACGCTCTGACCCGCCAGCCAGGCGGCTGTGGGCTCACGGCGCAACACAGCGATCGCCTGACCGATCAACAGCGGCTGGATCGCGGCGGCCAGGGCCAGGGGGATCAGCAGAATCACCACCAGGATCAGGCGGCGGCGGTCGTGGCGGAGGTAGGGCAGCAGGCGCTTGAGCCGCTGGCGATCGAGGGCGGCCATCAGCGTTGGGACGCGGCAGCCGATGGGCCTGCAGCGGCGGAGGTGGAGGTGGCGACCCGGTCGATGATGTCCTGCAGCTCGCCGAGATCGAAGCGCAGGGCCAGGGGATTGCCGATCAAACGGGCCGTGCTGTGGAACAGTTCATCGAGGGCCACCAGACCGTTCTCGCGCAGGGTGCGGCCGGTGGCCACCAGATCGACGATCGCCTCAGACATGCCGGTGATCGGACCCAGCTCCACCGAGCCGGTGAGCTGGATCAGCTCCACGGGCAGGTCCAGCCCGGCAAAGAAGGTTTCGGCGCAGCGCACGAACTTGCTGGCCACGCGGCAGTGGGCCGGCAGCTCCGCCGCCCGGCTATAGCCACTGTTTTCCTTCACCGCCACGGCCATGCGGCAGCCACCGAAGCCCAGATCCAGCAGCGGCGCCACCGGCAACTTGTGCTCCCGCAGCACGTCGTCGCCCACCACGCCCAACTGGGCCTGGCCGTAGGCCACATAGACGGGCACATCGCCATTGCGCACCAGCAGGGCCCGGGCCCTGCCGCAAGGGCTGGGCACCATCAGCTGGCGATTGTCGGCATCGAGCAGGGCACTGAAATCAAGGCCGGCGGCGGCGAAGCAGCGCACCGAATCTTTCAATAGAGCCCCTTTGGCCAGAGCGACGGTGATCATGGACTTGCACCGCAACCTGGACTGTACCGATGGACGCGAGCCACAGCGAGGTGGAGCTGATCCCGGTGCTGCGTGACAACTACGTGATGGTGCTCCACGACGGGGCGCAGGCGGTGGTAGTGGATCCGGCCGTTGCCGAACCAGTGATCCAGTGGCTGGAGCAGCGGGGGCTGGAGCTGCTGGCGGTGCTGCAGACCCACCACCATTCCGACCACATCGGCGGAACCCCGGGGCTGCTGCGGCGCTGGCCGGCCGCAGCGGTGCTGGCCTCAGGCGCCGACCGGGCCCGCATCCCCTTCCAGACCGTGGCCCTGCGGGACGGCGACCGACTGGAGCTGCTGGGGCGCGTTGTGCAGGTGCTGGCGGTGCCCGGGCACACCCGCTGCCACCTGGCCTTCTATCTGCCGCCCCTGGCCGGCGGCCAGGGCGAGCTGTTCTGCGGCGACACCCTGTTCGCCGGCGGCTGCGGCCGCCTGTTTGAAGGCAGCCCCACGCAGATGCACCAGTCGCTGCAGCGGCTGGGGGCCCTGCCCGGAGACACCCGCGTCTGGTGCGCCCATGAGTACACCCTCGCCAACCTGCGCTGGGCGGCGGAAAACAGCCCAGAGCAGGGGGAGGAGCGGCAGGCGATCCATGAGCGGCTGGCGGCGGTGCAGGAGCTGCGGCGGGCGGGTCAACCGACCATCCCCAGCACCATCGCCCTGGAGTGGGCCACGAACCTGATGCTCAGGGCCGGCGATGCAGATACCTTCGCCAGCCGTCGCCGCAGCAAGGACCACTGGCAGGGTTGACGAGCGAGCGGATCAGGCCGCTTCGGGGCTAGGGGCCTCCGGAGGCCTCAGGGTCTGGCCCGTGGGGAAGAGCCGGGCGGGCTCACCGGGTCGCAACCAGGGGCGGCAGCGCAGACCCAGGGGATAGTCGCGCTCAAGGGGCAGGCGAAAGCGCAGGTCCACCGGGGCAGCGGCGCCCTCGGCATCAAGCCGCACCTGGTAAAGCCATTCACGCCCCAGAAACTCCCGCGCCACCACTTCACCGGGGCCGCTGGGATCAACGCTCAGATCAAAAGCCGACTGGCTCAGCAGCACCTGCCAGGGACCCGGGCCCTCGCCACCGGGCGCCGATCCATTCCGCTCCGGGCGCAGGGCGCCGAGGGGCGTGAGCAGCTGACCGCCGCTCCAGTGGGCCTCCAGCAGATTGCCCTGCAGCACAAAGCGGCCCACGAAAGCGGAGGCGGGGGCCCGGACCATCTCGCGCGGACTGCTGCACTGATGCAGGTGTCCCCCCTGCAGCACCGCCACCCGATCGCAGATGGCCAGGGCCTCCTCCGGGTCGTGGGTGACGATCAGACCGCTGGCCTGGCAGCGGCTGAGGACCCCGGGCAGCTCCGCCCGCAGCCTCAGCCGCACCTCCACATCCAGGTTGGAGAAGGGTTCATCCAGCAGCAGCAGCGTTGGCCCCGGGGCGAGGGCCCGCGCCAGGGCCAGGCGCTGGCGCTGGCCACCCGAGAGTTCATGGGGGTAGCGGCGCTCCAGACCGTTGAGCCCCAGCAGCTCCATGAGCCAGGCGGCCCGGCTGCGGTCCTGGCGGGGCTTGAGGCCAAAACAGACGTTGCTCCAGGCATCGAGATGGGGGAAGAGGGCGTAGTCCTGGAAGACCATGCCCACCCCCCGGCGCTCCGGCGCCAGCCAGCCGTGGGGGCCGGCCACTTCCTGGCCATGGATCAGCACCCGGCCGCGCTCCGGACGCTCGAAGCCCGCGATCAGGCGCAGCAGGGTGGTCTTGCCGCAGCCGGAGGGACCCAGCAGCCCCACCAGTTCCCCCTGGTGCAGCTCCAGGTTCAGCCCCTGCAGCGTCCAGTTCGGCGACTCCTCGCCATGGCTGGCCCCGCGGGCCCTCGGGTAGCGGTGCCAGACGTTCTCCAGCCGCACCGGATCCGGCCGCCCCTCCAGTTGAGGCGCGATGGACAGAGCCAACGGGGCTGGGGTCAAGGGAGCCGGGGTCAGTGGAGCTGGGATCAGTGGAGCTGGGGTCAGTGGAGCGATGAAGCCTGGTCCGTAGAGTCCAACCTTCATTTTCACCTGCCATGGTCACGGGTATTCCCGCCGAGGCGATCACCACGGCCGCTGCGCCGGCACCGGTGGGTCCCTACAACCAGGCGGTCAAGGCGGGGGGTCTTCTCTTCTGCTCCGGCCAGATCGCCCTGGATCCCGCCAGCGGCGTTCTGGTGGGGGGAGGGGATGTGGAAGCCGAGACCAGACAGGTGCTCACCAACCTGCAGGCGGTGCTGAGCGCGGCCGGCTGCACGGCCCAGCAGGTGGTACGCACCACGGTCTTCCTCACCGACCTAGCCGATTTCGCCAAGGTCAATGCCCTCTATGCAGAGGTGTTCTCGGCCGGGGTCTCGCCCGCCCGGGCCTGCGTGCAGGTGGCGGCGCTGCCCAAAGGAGCTCTTGTGGAAATCGACTGCATCGCCCTGCTGGGCTGAGGGCCGGTGGTCAGCGGCTCAGCCGTCCCCCTTGTGCTCGGAATTACAGCACGCACCCTTTGAGATGCGTGACTTGTGATGAAGGTGACAGTCAACAGCTGTCACAGCCGCCACCATGGTGAGGTTGTCGATGTGCGGGCCATGACGTTCTCTTCCTTCCGTACGGTTTCTGCTGGAAAACAGGTCAATGGGGTGCGGATCTACCGCCTGGTGGACCAGCGCTGCTGCCCCCATCCCGTGCTCGACGACCACTTCGATTCAATGGATGCCGCCTGGGACGCCGCCCAGGAGTGGTGGCAGCAGCACAGCAACGGCCGCGAGGACCCGATCGGCATCGGCGTCGAGGTGAGCACCCCCGGTGGCGACTGGCGCACCCTGCGCTACCCCGGCAACCACTGCGGCATGACGCCCTGATTCCCCGCCGCGACCAAAACGGCGCCGGCCTGGAGCCGCTGCCCACCTAGCGTCGGCAGCAGGTCGGCCCTGAGGGCGAGCTGCCGCCGATGCGCCTGCTTCACACTTCCGACTGGCACCTGGGCAGAACATTCCATGGCGCTTCGCTGCTCGAGGAGCAGGCGGCGGCGCTGGCACGGATCGTGGAACTGGCCACGGATGGAGCTGTCGATGCGGTGCTGATCGCCGGGGACCTCTACGACCGGGCAATCCCACCGGCCGAGGCGGTGCAGCTGTTCAACGACACCCTGGCCCAGCTGCGCGAAGGCGGTGCGGCGGTGGTGGCGATCGCCGGCAACCACGATTCCCATGTGCGCGTGTCGGTGTACGACCCGTTGTTGGCCCGCTTCGGGGTGACGATCCGCGGCGATGTGCGCCGGGCCCATGAGCCGGTGCTGGTGAGCCCGCGGCTGGGGGGGCTCCCCGTGGCGATCTATCCGCTCCCCTACCTGGAGCCTGCCGTGGATGGACCGGGCCTGGCGGCGGAGCTGGAGGACGGGGCGCCGCCACCGGCCCGCCTGCGCCATGAGGAGGTGACGCGGCTGGCGCTGGCGCGGATTCGCCGGGACCTGCAGGGGCGGCCGCAGCAGCGCTCGGTGCTGGTGGCCCACACCTTCGTGACGGGTGGAGCCAGCTCGGAGTCGGAGCGGGAGCTGACGGTGGGCAATGTGGATCGGGTAAGTGTGGAGACCTTTGCCGGCTTCGACTACGTGGCCCTGGGCCATCTGCACGGCTCCCAGCAACTGGATGGCCCACGGCTGGCCTACTCCGGCACCCCCCTGCCCTATTCCTTCTCCGAACAGCACCACAGCAAGTCGGTGCGGATCGTGGAGCTCGACGCGGCGGGGCAGCCCGCGCTGGAGATCGTGCCGCTGCAGGTGGGGCGATCGCTGGCCACGGTCGAGGGGGGGATCGAGCAGCTCTGCTGTGATCCGCAGTTCGAGGCGGCCGTTGAAGCGCGGCTGCGGGTGATCCTCACCGACGAGACCCTGCCGCTGCAGGCCATGGCGCGTTTGCGGCGGCGCTTTCCCCATGTGGCCGAGCTGCGCCATCGCCCGCCGGAGCGGCTGCGCACAACGGCCAGCGAACGCCACCAGCAGGTGCGCCAGGCCACTTCCCCGTTTGAGCTCACCTCGGCATTCTTCGCCGATCAGCAGGGGCGCAGCGCCAGCGAAGCAGAGACGGCACTGCTGCGGCAGGCGCTGGAGGCAGCCGCCAGGGGAGGGCAGCGGTGAGGCCCCACCAGCTCAGGATCGAAGCCTTCGGGCCCTATGCCGAGCCGGTGGAGATCGGTTTCGACGACCTCAGCCAGGAGGGGCTGTTCCTGATCCATGGCAGCACCGGCTCCGGCAAGACCTTCCTGCTCGATGCCCTCTGCTTCGCCCTCTACGGCGAGGTGTCGGGGGATCGCAGCGTCAAGGCGCTGAAATCCGATCACGCCGAGCCCGCGGCGGTGCCACGGGTCAGCCTGGAGTTCTCCAGTGGCGGCGGTCGCTACCGGGTGGAGCGATCCCCCGCCTACACCGCCCCCAAGACCAGGGGTGAGGGCACCACCGAGAAGGCGCCGCAGGCGGCGCTGTTCCGGCTGCTCGGCGCTGGCTGGGAGCCGATCGCCAGCCGCAGCACGGAGGTCAGCCGCGAAGTGCAGGCTCTGGTGGGCCTCGATGCCGCCCAGTTCCGCCAGGTGATCCTGCTGCCCCAGGGCAAGTTCGCAGAGGTGCTGCGCGCCAGGGCCGAGGAGCGGGAGGCCCTGCTCAAAACCCTCTTCGACACGGTGATCTACGAGCAGATGGGCAGCTGGCTGGAGGAGTGCGCCAAGGCCGCCCGCATCGAGGTGGCCGAACAGAACCGGGCCCTGGAGGTGCTGCGCCAACAGGCCGCCCACGCGTGGAGCCCCTATGCAGCGCAGCCTCCTGAGGCCGTATATCCACTGAATCCCGTGGATCCGTTGGAGCCACCCAGCGATCAACAGGCCCTCGATGGGCTGGTGGAGCAGATCGCCGCGGTGGTGGCCGCCAGCCAGGGCAACCTGCAGCAGGCCAGCGCCGCCCTGGTCTCAGCCCAGAAGGCCAGGGAGACGATCGAAAAGCAGGCCGACCGCTGGGATCGACGCGCCAGGGCCCTCACCAGGCTCGCGGAACTGGAGGGGAAGCAGGAGGCCGTGGCCGACTTTCGCCAGCGGCTGAGCCGGGCAGAGCGAGCCGAGGCCCTGCGGCCCAGCGTGGAGGCCGAGCAGGCGGCCCGTACCGCCCTGGGCAGCCTGGAGGCCGGGACCCAAGCCGAGCTGCAGAGCGTGATCCGGGCCCGGGACGCCGCCGAGGCCCTGCCGCTCTCGCTGGTGCTTCTCGATCTGATGGCGGCCCCCAGCCTTGAGGAGTTGAGCACTGCACGCCAGGACCTGGCGGCCCGGCGCGCGCAGCTCAGCGCTCTGGCCGCCCAGGCCCTGGAGGCAGGCCAGGCGCGGACCAGGGCGGCGGCCGCCACCAAGCGAGCCCAGGCCGCTGAGCAGCAGCTAAGCAGCAGCAGCGTCGCCAGAGAGAGTCGCCAGCAGGCGCGCACGCGTGCAGGCGCAGCCTTGAGCGCAGCCTGCTCAGCCCGCGACCAGCTGGGCGGGTTGCAGCGGGCGGCGCAGGACGCCCAGGATCAGGCCCTGGCCGTGGTGGCCATCGCCCCTGCCCTGCAGCAGGAACAGGCCGCCATGGCGGCGCACACCAATGCCGATGCCCGGCTGCATCAGGCTCAGGCGACCCTGAGCGAGCGGCAGCGGCGTCAGATTGCCGGCATGGCAGCCCGGCTCGCCGGGGGCCTGGAGCCCGACGCCCCCTGCCCGGTCTGCGGTTCAGCGCAACACCCGGCACCCGCCCAGCCCTCGCATGACGCCGTCAGTGATGGGGCGATCAAAGCGGCCCAGGCCGAGCTGAGCGCTGCCACCGCTGCAGCTCAGCAGGCGGCGGTGGCGCTGGAGAAGGCCCAGGGGGAGCACAAGGCGGTACTGGAGAAGGCCGGCCCTGCCGCCTGCGCTCCCCAGGCGGCACGCACAGCGGCCCAGCAGGCCAGCGAAGCCCTGGCCGCTGCCCAGGCCCTGGCCCGGACGGTGCCCAGCCTGGAGCAGGAGATCAGCGCCCATGAGCGGGAGCTGGAGGCGCTGCAGACCACGATTCAGGCGGCCAGCACGGAGCTGGCCGTGCAGGCCAAGGCCGCTGCCGACGACAGCCAACGGGCACAGATTCTCACTGCCGCCATCGGCAGGGAGCTGGGGGAGGGCGTCGATCCACAGCAGGCGCTCAAGAGCTTCGAGCCCCTGGAGGCAGCCCTGAAAGCTCTGGCGGCTCGCTGCCAGGCCAGCGCCAGCGCCGCAACACGGCTGGAGCTGGCCACTGCGCGACTGGCCATCGATCTGGCCGGATCCGAGTTCAGCGATGGTCGGGCTGTGGAGGCCGCCCTCAAGGAGGAGAGCGTGCGCCAGCACTGGGCGCAGCGGATCAAGGCCTTCGACACAGAAGTGATTGAGCTGAAGGGAGCACTGGCCTCGGCGGAGCTGGTCGACCTGCCCCGGGAGCGACCCGACAGCGCGGCGGCCGCGGAGGCAGTCCTCGCCACCGACGGCGCCCGCACGGCAGCCGTGGAGCGCCACAGCGAAGCGCGCGGAGCCCAGCTGGAGATCCAACGCCTCAGCTCGGAGCACCGCAGCGGGTCCAGCGAGCTGGCGGCCCGGCAGGAGCGGGCGCAGTTGCTCAGTGCCGTGGCCGATCGCTGCTCGGGCAGGGCCGCCCCCTACATCTCCCTGCAACGCTGGGTGCTCTCGGCCTACCTGGGCGACATCTGTCGCTATGCCAACCAGCGGCTGGAGCTGATGACCTCTGGCCGCTACCAGCTGCGCCTCAGCGATGAGGGGGGCCGCGGCGGCCGCCTGGCGGGTCTGGGTCTGCGGGTGCTCGATGCCTACACCGGCGAGGAGCGCGAGGTGAGCAGCCTCTCGGGCGGTGAAACCTTCCAGGCCTCCCTGGCCCTGGCCCTGGGCGTGGCCGACACGGTCGAGGCCCACTCAGGAGGCGTGCAACTGGAGGTCCTGTTCATTGACGAAGGCTTCGGCAGCCTCGATCCCGACAACCTCCAGCTGGCGATGGACGAACTCGACCGGCTACGCGAAGGTGGCCGCATGGTGGGACTGATCAGCCACGTCGGAGCCCTCAAGGAACGCATCCGCTACGGCATCGAGGTGCTCTCCAGCGACCAGGGCTCACGGGTGCAGGTGGGCACCAACGCCCTGGTCTGACCCATTCAGAGCGCGCCCCCAGATCTGGCGCGATCCCCGGGAGGCCGACAGCTAGATTCTCGTCCGACGGGGCGTGGCGCAGCTTGGTAGCGCGGGTGCTTTGGGAGCACTAGGTCGCAGGTTCGAATCCTGTCGCCCCGACTAGTCACTGCAAGGGTTCTCGGCGAAACCGGGAACCCTTGTTTTTTGACTTGCAAGAGAAAGTGC
>JAUCZK010000015.1 GCA_030373145.1 Cyanobium sp. CZS48M
CTCCCAGAACCGTACGTGACACTCTCGCGTCATACGGCTCCCATCACCCACTCACCACAACACCGGCACGCTGCCAGTGGGCAAACAGGTCTGATCGTTGCTGCCTGATCAGCTCTGTTCTGTAGAAGCGACCGTAGTGCTGAATCCAGCCCCGCAGGACAGGATTCAACCTCCTCGCGAACTCCTCAATCGACAGATGAACCAGGGGTAACAATCCTATCGCCTTGACCCGCTCCCGCATGCGCTTGAGCGCGTGCGGACTCACGGCAGGCCCCGCCCATCCTCGATGGAGTTGCGTCAGTGTTCATGTTGAACGTTTGACTCGTGGCACAAGTAGCCGCAGCAGGCTTTTCAAGCCTGCCGCCGCCAGAGAATTACTGGGTAGCTTCAAAGTCATTCAATCCGATGGCCATGAGGAGCACGATCACGTCCCGCGGTCAGACCGTGATCCCAGTAGCCATCCGCGAGCGCTTCGCGCTCGGCCCCTTTCAGCGCCTGGAGTGGCTCGTGGAGACTGATGGCTCGATTCGAGTCATTCCGGTTGCCGCCTCTCCCGTGAAGGCCTGTCGGGGAAAGGGCGTGGTGTCCGGCCAAGCCCCGAATCCGGTTCGAGAGGCCGAAGCGGCTGCGGCTCGTGATGTGAAGGGCGCTGAAGGACGGCACCTCTGATCCTCGATGCGGGTCATGGCTGAATCGAAATCACCGGCTTGACGGCAACGCCAACATCATTGAATGGCCCCAGCTACAGCAGAGCTGCCAGCCGATCCGCCTGGCATTTGAGGCCACCCTGCACAAGGCAGTCGATCTGGGCTATCAGCGCGGTGAGCGAACGCCCTGGGCCCAGACCGTGCGCACCTGCAGCCAGCTGATGCAACGCCAGCAGGCACTGTGGACCTTCCTGGAGATAGAAGGTGTCGAACCCACCACCAACGCGGCTGAGCGGGCGCTGCGGCAATCGGTGATCCAGCGCAAGATCAGCCATGGCGTCCAATCATCCAATGGCGCGCTCTGCCGCAGCCGCCTGCTCACAACCAGCTCCACCTTGAGACAGCAGAACCGTGACCTGTGGGGCTTTCTGGAGCAGGCCTGGATCGCCCATCGACGCGGTAGTGTGATGCCATCGCTGCTGCCTGATCACTGAGAGGGTGATCACAATGAACGCATACGAATCGGCAGCTGATCATCGCAGCGTAGACCCGCTATTTCTGGCCAACTGTTGGCTACACCACGTTGCAAAGCAAGTCCCCAGAATCGCCTGGCCGGCGGCATTCAAATTAATGCCCTGGAAGTGCCTTACCGCCTCAGCCCCCCCCGCCAACTCCCCCAGCCAGGCGTCTCCCCCCCACCCCCCGGCCGGCACCCGCCAATTCAGCCCCAGCTCCTGTGCCTCAGCCGCCAGCCAGCCCTCGCCGTACCCAACCGCCAGCGCACCCTTCCCAAGTGCGTACCGGCTGGCGGCCCAGTGCCATAGCAGGCCACTGCTGCGCTGGCTGTAATGCAGCGGGTCGTAGGCCAGCAGCGCCAACGGGCAGCGCGCCAGCCACTGCTGCATCGCCGCGCTTGGCACCTCCTGCTCCAGACACACCAGCCCCAGGCCGGCCTCTTGGGCCTCCTTCAACAGCTGCCGTTCCTCACTCGGCAGGCTCGTCGTGCCGTGCTGATGCCACAGCCAGCCCCAGCCGTGCAGCTCGTCCCGTGCTCCCCCCGCCAACAACTGCTCCAGCACCGCCAGGGCCTCGCCGCGCCCCTTCCCCGGCTTGAGGTCGCCCCAGTGCAGCAGCACCAGCGGCGGCTCCCCCGGCCTGGGCGGTTGCGGCCGGCAACCGGCCCCCACCACCGCAGAGTGCACGCCGGCACTGTTCACTCCCGTGGCTGCAAGCAGTGGCTCGTAGAGCCGTTCCTGCTGGCGACTGGGGAACGCCAGTGTGAGCCGGTGGCCCTGCTGCCGGCACGCCCTTGCCAGAGCCGCCAAGGCCACCCGGGCGTTGGCCGTGGCCTGCTCCGTTCCCCCCGGGTCCTTCAAGGTTTCTCCCGGCGAAAACATGAGGCTGAGCAGCACCTCCGCCGGGGCCGCCGTGGCGAGGTGCCGTGCCAGCCCCAGCAGCTGGAAGGGCAGCAGGCTGTGCCCCAGCCAGGCCGCCACCGGCTCCCCTGCCCATGCCGCCGCCTGGACCAATTGCCCCTCCAGACGCCGCGCCAGCCGCACCATCCCACCCAGCTCCCGCCAATGGGCCGGATCGCCATAGCCGCAGTCGCTGAACACTCCCCGCAGCGGCGACGGTGCCGTGGGCTCGGCCTCCAGCGCCACATCTGCCCAGAGCTCCGCTCGCCAGCCTGCCCCGATCAGCTCCGCCAGGAGCGGCCGGTTCACCTCGCCGTGGTGCCCCACCGTGCTGGCATAGGCCGGATCCACAATCACCAGCAGGCCGCGGGAGCTCACGGCTGGCTCAACAGCACAGTATAAGCGCCATTCACGATTCCGTCATCCGATGATGGAATCGTATGGCGAGAACGCAACTAATAAGAGCGCAATACCGGTATTATGGGGAAATGCGAGTTTAGGGATTACCAGCCCCGCCTATGGCTGATCAACTGGAGCTGGGGCGCAGCGGCCGTGCGGAAGAGCTGAGTCGCCAGGCTCAGGCACGTCGTTCAGCCGCCGACTGGACTGCCACCGCCGCCCTGGAGCTCGCCTGCGCCTGGCTGCTCGCCGGTGATCTCCGCCAGGCCGATTTTGCCCTGCTGGAGGCCGACCGGCTCGACCCCTCCCTGGCCCTGGTGCCCGATCTGTGGGGGATCTGGCCGGCGCCAGCGCCCAGCGGGCAGGCCGCCGCCAGCCCCCCTCGCCAACAGGCCCAGGCCCTGGCGACCTGCTTCCGCGCCTGGCGCCATCCCGACCTGCAGGCGATCTGGCAGCTGCTGCTGCCCCAGCTCCAAGCCGACTGGCACTTGGCCCTGGAACCGGAGCATGGCGATCCACTGCTGATCCTCGCTCGTGCCAGTGCTCTGCCGGGGGCGGCGCCCCTGGTTCCGCCCCTGGAGTCTGAGCTGGCGCGGCTGGTGGCGGATAAAGAAATCGCCGCCGAACCTGCCGCCAGCTGCCTTTACTGGAGCCGGCTGGCCACCGTGCGGCCCCAGTGGGTTCTGGCCCGGATTCGCGTCGCCGATCTCTGCCTCGCCCGCGGCAACCTGGAGGCCTGCGGCCGCTGGCTGGCCGATCCGCCCCCGCGAGCCCTGGCCAACGCCTGGTTCCACGACTTGATCGCCCGCTACGCCCTCGAGTGCGGCGACGTGGCCCAGGCCCGTGGGGCCTGGGCCGAGGCCATCCGTACCGCCCAGGCGGGCGATGGAGCCCTGGTGGCGATCTTCGAGCAGCGGTGCCGCCAGGCCCGGCGCGGCCCTGGCGTGCTGAAGGTGCGCAGCCTGGCCCAGCGCGGCGAGGCCGCCGCTGCCTCGGCTTTGCTCCAGTGCCTGCTGGCCGATGACCCGCAGTGGCAGCCTCTGCGCAGCCTGCGCGAGCGGCTGAGCGCCACCGAGCAGCCAGATTCCTTCAGCCTCCTGCTGGATCGCGCCGCCGCCTTTCTCCAGGGCCTTGGGCATCCCGTACCCCCGCCAGGCCCAGCCAGCCCCTGTGAAGCGGGCGATGCTCTGGCGCAACTGGAGGCCTGCAGCCACCGCCTCAGCGACTATGAAGCCCGCTTCGCCCTGGCCTGAAGAGGCATCAGCCCTACTGCTCCAGACGCTCCAGCAGGGCCTGGATCAGGGTTTCGGCCCGTCCCATCTGCTGCCGATGCCGCTCCAGCTGTTGCTCCTGGTCCTGGTGCGCCAGGAAATAGAATTCCAGTTCTTCCTGCACCTGCTGCAGCATCAACAGGTTGAGTTCGGCTTCGTCATTCGCCTCCTCCAGCAGTAGCCTCAAGCTAGAGATTTCCTCCTCCAAATCTTTGCAATCTTTAACCTCAGTTCCGGCCATCTTTCCACAGAACTCGCCAATTCACTCTACATTAAGCACGGTTTATCGATGAGAAACCGTGGCGGTTGCTGCAGCCCTCCTGCCTCCTCAGGCCATTCATGTGGACTGGCAGACCTTCACCAGCTTCCCTGCCTTCCAGGAGCATCTCCAGCGCACTCAGGCGCTCTGGCCCTCTCAGGTTCGAGACTCCCTGAGATTGATCGTCCTCAATGGCATCCTTGACCCCCTCAGCGGTGCCCCGGTGCCAGCCGCAGCCCTGAAACTTGAATCCGCCAACTACCGCGAAACCCTTGAGCACAACGGATGCATCTCAAGGCATCGCGCCGTGCTGCTGGTGCTGCAGCAACTGACCGCCCGCGGCGAGCTGCCTGCCATCGAGGAGCTGCAGCTCTACTGCCCTGAGGCCATTACACCATTCGCCGCGTTGCTGCGACGGCACTTCCCCCGGGCACTCTTGAGCGAATATCTGCCCGACCCCGCCGATCCCCGCCACAGCAGCATTCCCCATCAAGACCTCTGCGCCCTCTCCCTGCCAGACGCCTGCATGGATTTGGTGGTATGCAACGACGTGTTCAAGCACCTCTACGACCTGCCCGCCGCCCTGTCAGAGATCGTCCGCATCCTGCGTCCCGGCGGCCAGCTGGTGACCACCTTTCACTTCGCTTACAACCGCATCAACACGATCGTGAAGGCACACCATTACCCCGGGGCAAACCCCGGAGTGGCGGGCGAGGCAGCGCTGATCAGCGATCCCGAGTTCCATGGCAATCCGGTGGATCCCCACCAAGGCAGCCTCGTGTATCAGATCCCCGGCTGGGACCTGCTCGACCAGGCCCGTGCCTGCGGCTTCCTCGAGCCCACCATCCACTGGATCGCTGCGCCCAGCTACGGCGTGGTGGGGCAGGAGATCCCCGCCGTGATGGTGCTGGTGGCCCGGCGTTGATCGGTTTTCACGTGTGAATGATTAATCCCAATGACGTGATCACGATTCCGAATCGTCTTGCTCCGGTGCGGCCAGCACCACGCCGGGTGGGACCTATCAGGAAGTTGTCCGCTCGGAGTGCTGAACTGAGCACCGTGATTGAGCGTTCGACGGACTGCGCCACTTCAAGCTGCGCGGCACCGACAAGGTGAGTGCCGTCCACTCCTTCGGAGAAGCTGCGGCTACGGCCTGAACGTGATCGTCTACAACCTGATCCGCTTGGGCAACATGCTCTTGGCGCAGCCTTCTCCTCAGGAGTAGCCCGCGATGGAGGCGGCATGAATAGCCAGTTACCCAGAGGTCTGCCCAATAGGCCTCCACCAAATGCCTTGCAAAAAGCCAACAAGGCCGAAATCGGACTGTTTGCCGACCAGATGGCCGCCGATCAGTCTTGTTGAGCCGGAAATCCACTTATGCCTGTGGAAAACTGGCTCGTGGACTGGTTTTTTGCAAACTCTTAACGCCAGGAGAACAGCCAAGGCAGCAGCCCCATGAGCACAACACCACGGCCGAGCTGGTCGCAGACCGCAACATCGACGTCCTCGGTCGGTGGTGTGGGCCAGAGCGAGTCGTCGGTGATGGGCTCGGCCATGACATGAGCCACCTGGAGGCGGTTGGTGCAAATGGCCTCGAAGATCGCGCTCCTGGGCGCCAAGGCAGGTTGAACACCTCAGGGCGACTCCTCCAACCTCGTCACCCAGACCCCCACGCTGAGGGTGGAGCCACTCGGCCCCACGAAGGCGCCCGCCACCGGCGGTACGGCCTCGGGCTCTCGGGCCACGGCCACCGCCATGTGGTGAGGGCCGGCGAGGGCGCCGATGGTGGGATCAAAGCCCTTCCAGCCGGCACCGGGCAGGTAGACCTCCGCCCAGGCGTGGGTGGAGCCGGCGGCGGCGGCGGCGGCCGGGTCGTGGAGATAGCCACTCACGAAGCGGGCGGCGAAGCCCAGCAGGCGGGCGGCCCCCAGGAAAAGGGTGGCGAAGTCGCGGCAGGAGCCGGAGCCGCCCCGGAGGGTGTGCTCGGGCGTCTGCACGCCCGGTTCCTCCCGGCGCTGGTAGCGCAGGCTGGCGTGGATGCGTGCGTTGATCCGCTCCAGCAGCGCGTAGGTTTCGATCCGCTCGCCGGGCTGCAGCAGTGCCGCCACCCAGTGGGTCAGCAGCGGCGCAGGACTGGCCCCGGGCTTCTGGCGGTAGGGGGCCAGCAACAGCAGGTCCTCGTCGCTGTAGCGGAAGGGGAAATGCAGGGCCTCGTCATCCACGAGGAAATCCAGGGGCGCCTGGTGGTACTGCTGAACCACCAGCTCGCTCTCAATCAGCAGCTGGACCGTGGGCTCGCTGAAGCTGGCGATCGCCACCGAGTTGTCCTCCGCGTCGCGGTGCCAGCGCAGCTGGGCCGGTGGGGTGATGCGCAGGCTGGAGGATTCGATCCGCAGTTCATGGCCCTCCCGTGGCCTCAGCCGCAGAGCATGGGCGTCAAGCCGGACGGGCGCCTCGAAGCTGTAGGTGGTGAGGTGCAGGATCCGGTAGCGCTGCATGGCCGGGGCGGTTCAGGGCGGTGCGAGGTCCCTAGGGTGGGTGTTGACGCCGTCGATAGGTCAACCAGTCCATGGCGATCGCACAGATCGACACCGAAACAGTGATCCGTTCGCTCGGTGATCATTCCTTCGTGTTTTACGGATTTGTGTTTTTCGGCATCATCCTGGCCCGCTATTTCCTGCTGGCCGGTGGGTCCTGGTGGTGGCTCTACGTCCGCTCAACCGCAGCCGAGCCTGGACCAGTACCACCTGGATCCAGGCCAGCTGAACCAAGACCCGGGCAGAGGCAGCAGCACACCGATGGCATCGGCGCCGACATCCGCCTCTCGGTGCTCTCGGCAGCCGTGTTCGCCCTGGCCACCGCAGCAGTGCTTACGCTCCAGAGCCACGGGCTCACCCGCCTCTATGCCAGGCCCGACACCTACGGCTGGTGGTACCTCGCTGTGAGCTACGCCGCCGTGCTGATCCTCCAGGACGGGCTCTACTACGCCACCCATCGCCTCTTCCACCACCGCTGGCTCTACCGCTGGTGTCACCACGGGCACCACCGCACGCGCCAGCCCACCCCCTGGACCTCCTTCGCCTTCGATCCCCCCGAGGCCGTGGTGCAGGCCCTGGTGCTGGTGCTGCTGGTGCTGCTGGTGCCGCTGCACCTGATCACCCTGATGGCGGTGCTGAGCACCATGACGGTGTGGGCGATCGTGAATCACCTCGGCCTCGACCACCTGCCCAGCGGCTTTCCCCACCACTGGCTGGGCCGCTGGGTGATCGGCCCCGCCCACCATTCGCTGCACCATCGCCACCCGGGCGTGCACTTCGGCCTCTACTTCACCGTCTGGGACCGGATCGGCGGCACGGAAGACCCCAGCTACGCCGCCGCCGTGGAGCCCCCCAGCGATCTGGGCGCCATACATTGAACCGATGGCCCTCAGCGCAGCCCCCAGCGAAACCTTTGAGCTGATCGTTGTCGGCGGCGGCCATGCCGGCTGTGAGGCGGCGCTCACCGCGGCGCGGCTGGGGATCTCCACGGCCCTGTTCAGCCTCAACATCGACCGCATCGCCTGGCAGCCCTGCAACCCGGCGGTGGGTGGGCCGGCCAAGAGCCAGCTGGTGCATGAGGTGGATGCCCTCGGCGGCGTGATCGGCCGCCTCGCCGATGCCACCACCCTGCAGAAACGGATGCTCAACGCCAGTCGTGGGCCGGCGGTGTGGGCCCTGCGCGCCCAGACCGACAAGCGCCAGTACGCCCGCCAGATGCTGCAGCTGCTGCAGCACACCCCCAACCTGCAGCTGCGCGAGGCGATGGTCACCGGGCTGGAGGTGGAGCCGGAGGGCAGGATCACCGGCGTGCGCACCTTCTTCGGCAGCGTCTATGCCGCATCGGCCGTGATCCTCACCACCGGCACCTTCCTGGGCGGTCAGATCTGGGTGGGCCAGCAGTCGATGCCTGCCGGCCGCGCCGGCGAGCAGGCCGCCGAGGGGCTCACCGAAGCGCTGCAGGCCCTCGGTTTCCACACCGACCGCCTCAAGACCGGCACCCCGGCCCGGGTGGATCGCCGCAGTGTGCGCCTCGATCAGCTCGAAGAACAACCCAGCGATGCCGAGGGCCGCTACTTCTCCTTTGATCCAGCCGCCTGGGTGAGCAGTGAGCCGATGGCCTGTCACCTCACCCGCACCACCGCCGCCACCCACCAGCTCATCCGCGACAACCTCCATCTCACGCCCATCTACGGCGGCTTCATCGACAGCAAGGGGCCGCGCTATTGCCCATCGATCGAAGACAAGATCGTGCGCTTCGCCGATAAGGACAGCCACCAGATTTTCCTGGAGCCGGAGGGCCGCGACACCCCTGAGCTCTACATCCAGGGCTTCTCCACCGGCCTGCCGGAGCGACTTCAGCTGGAGCTGCTGCGCACCCTGCCCGGCCTGGAGCAGTGCGTGATGCTGCGGCCGGCCTATGCGGTCGAGTACGACTATCTGCCGGCCACCCAGTGTCTGCCCTCGCTGATGACCAAGCGGGTGCATGGATTGTTCAGCGCCGGCCAACTCAACGGCACCACCGGCTATGAGGAGGCCGCCGCCCAGGGGCTGGTGGCCGGCCTCAACGCCGCCCGGTTGCTACGGGACCAGGAGCCGGTGCATTTCCCCCGCGAGGGCAGCTACATCGGCACCTTGATCGATGATCTGGTCACCAAGGACCTGCGCGAGCCCTACCGGGTGCTCACCAGCCGCAGCGAATACCGCCTGGTGCTGCGCGGTGACAACGCCGACCGGCGCCTCACACCCCTGGGCCGGGAGCTGGGCCTGATCGACGACCGCCGCTGGGACTTGTTCCAGGCCAAGCAGGTCGCCATCGCCGCGGAGAAGCAGCGGCTGGAAACGGTGCGGCTCAAGGTCAGTGATCCGGTGGCGGCGCAGGCGGAAGCCCGCTCGGGGGCACCGATCAAGGGCTCGATCACCCTCGCCGATCTGCTGCGCCGCTCCGGCTTCCACAGCCGCGATCTGGTGGACCTGGGCCTGGCCGATGCGGGCCTGCCGGCCGGCGTGCGCGAGGGGGCGGAGATCGATCTCAAATACAGCGGCTACCTGGCCCGCCAGCAGCAGCAGATCGATCAGGTGCGCAAGCAGGATCAACGCCCGATCCCCGGCGGCATCGACTACAGCGCCATTGCCACCCTCTCCAAGGAGGCCCGCGAGAAACTCGCCGCCGTGCAGCCGCTCAACCTGGGGCAGGCCTCGCGCATCCCCGGGGTGAGTCCGGCCGACACCACCGCCCTGCTGCTGTGGCTGGAACTGCGCCGCCGGCGTGAGGGGCAGGAGCAGCAATTGTCGAATCGGCAGGCCACCCCTACGATCGCGACAATTCCCTCCTGAGCCCAGCGGCCATGGGCGGTGATCAGCGCCCCATCTCCTCATCCCGGGCGTTCTGGGAGCTGAAGGCCGAGCAGGTGATGGATCGCGTGTTTTCCGCCGATCTGCCTGGCCTGGCCTTTCGTCCGGGGGAGTGGCCCACCCATGAGGGCTACAGCCGCGACCTGCAGCAGCCCGAGCCGAGCCTGGGCCTTGAGCCTGGCTCCGGTCCCGCACCGATCGATGTGGTGGTGCATGAGGCGCCACCACGTCTGCGCCCCGCAAGCCGAACTGGCACTCGATCAACGGCGCGGCCCCGCAACGCCGCTGCGACCGCTTCAACGGCGGCAAGGAATCAGAGTCAACGGCCCCTGCTGATGTTGATGGCACTCCTGTCGGTGCTAGGGGCCGGCAGCACCGTTCTGGTCTGGCGGGGCTGGACCCAGGCCAGCATCGCTCTGCAACAGGAGCGCACCCTGCAGCTGCTGGAGCGCCTGCGCTCGGTGGGTCCGCTGGGGGGAGCCGAGCCGGGAGCCACGGCCGCCGCCACGGCCCTTCCTCCAGGCCAGGCGGTCGATGGCAGCGCCAACGGCCTGCCGCCGCCGCCACCGGAAGAAGCCTGGGTGCAGGAACTGGAGCCGCTGGAGAGCAGCTCCCGGGCCTCAGCCGCCCCGCCGCTGCGGGTGCCGGTGAGCGGCTACGAGCCCTCGGGCGATGGCGGGAGGCCAAGCACTGGAGTGGAGAAGGGCTCCCCGGAGCTGGTGGGGGTGGTGCAGGTGCCCGGTCAGAACGGCTCAGCCATTTTCCAGATGGGCGGCAGCTCCACCAGCGCATCCGTGGGCGAAGCGATCGGATCCACTGGCTGGCGTCTGCACTCCGCCAACGGCAACTCCGTGGTGATCGAGCGCAACGGCCAACAGCAGCGGGTGAGCATCAGCGGCGGCTTCTGAGGCTCCTTAGCCTGGACTCCCAGAACCGAGGCTGATGGCTGACTCCCTGCTCACCCGGCCATGGGTCTCCCCCACCGCGCTGTGGGAAGCGCCGATCAGCGAGGTGCTCAACGCCCGGGCCGGTGGGCAGCTCAGCGGGGCCTGGAAGCTGCTGCTGCTGGGGGATGGCAGTCCCACCCGCCATCTGCACCTGCTCACCGGCACGCCGATCACGATCGATCTGATCGCCATGGGACCCGAGCTGGCGTCGCAGGGCCGGCCCGCCGAGGTGGCGGAACTGGCGCCTCCCCTGCTGCTGCGGCAGGTGTGGCTGCGCTGCAACGGCCAGGCCCTGGCCTGGGCGGAGAGCTGGTGGAACCAGGCGGAGGCCGAGCGGTCTCTGCGTGACCGGCAGCAACCCATCTGGCTGAGCCTGACCAGTGAGCGGGCGGAACTGTTCCGCGAAGTGGACGGCCTGGCCCAGGTGACTGCCGACTGGCTGGAGCGGGGATTTGGCGCAACCGGACCATTCTGGAGCCGTCACTACCGCTTTTTCCGGCAGGGGCGGGAGCTCACGGTGATCCGGGAAGTGTTTTCCCCGGCCCTGGAGCGCTGGCTGGGGCCAAGCCGCCACGACGCAGATCTCCATAAAGTTTGATGAAGCCTCGGCGATCTGTGGCGGTTTCCACTTGACAACTTGCGCATCCGGGGGATCTGGACAGGATGGCGGCATTGGTTTCACCTGTTCGACGATGACCACCACCCTTGGAAGCCCAGGAGGGCCTTCCGCCTCCGAGGCCGCAGATCAGTGGATCTCCCTCACCGACCTGGGGCGCTCCCTCGGCCTCTCGGCCGTCAGCTGCGGCCGCCTGTTGATCCAGGCCGGGCTGCGCCAGCTCGATGGCCGCCCCACCGAACGGGCCCTCCAGCTGGGCCTGGCCCGGGCCAATGGCCAGGGTCTGCAACGGGGTCGCTCAACCCTCTGGCAGCAGGCCGGCTGCGCCGCCGCCCTTGGGGGCCACTCCCCCCGCCAGCAGCCCACGCTGGTGGAGCAGTGGGCGGAACTGCTCTGGGCCCTGAAGCAGGGCTCCCCCTCGATCGTCACCTCCGCCGAGCAGATGGCGGAGGATCTGCCCCAGGAGCTGGTGGGGGCTGTGAACCGTCAGCTGCAGGACAAGGGCTGGGACTTCCAGGTGAGCCACCACTCCTGCCGGCCCCAGCAGAGCGCCCCGCACCACGGCCAGGCAGCCCCTGGCCGCAGCCGGGTGCACCGCAGCAGCAGCCACTGAGGCCGGGAGCCCAGGGTCCGTGGCTCCGGACGCTCAGCCCAGGCGCAGGGCTTCGGCTTGTTTGCGGCTGCTCTCCAGCAGTTCGCTGAGCTGGGCCTCATCGGTGTGGCTGAGGCTGGTGCGCAGCAACTTGGCGTGGGGCGCGAAGCTGCGCAGTCGCTCGATCACCCGATCGGGCGTGGCATCGCGCACCAGCAGGCAGAGGGCGGCGCTGGCCTTGGGCAGGGTTTCACCGAGCTCCCGCAGGAAGCCGTCGTTGATGCCCAGATCACTGAGCGCCCCGGACGCCGCCCCCATGCCGGCGCCGACGGCGGCACCCAGCAGGGGGTTGAGAAACAGCAGCCCCACCAGAGATCCCCAGAACCCGCCCCCCAGGGCGCCGGCGGTGGTGAGGTTGATGGCCTGGCGCAGGTGCACCTGACCATCGGCATCACGCTCCACCACCACGGCGTCTTCCAGGGAGATCAGGTGCTCCTGCTGGATGGCGACCAGCTCCTTGCGCACGGCTTCTGCCTCTTCAACCTTGGGAAAACCCACCACGATCAGGTTGCTCATGGACGCTGCGGAGTGTTGGAACTGAACCTCAGGCTAAGGGCTTCACTCCCGACGGGGACGACGGCTGGAGCGGGGCAGGGGCCGACCGCCTGGGGGGGAGGAGTCGGGAGCGAGGGAGCCCGGGGGGTCTGAATGCTGCTCCAGGGGCTCCTGCTCCGGCGCCCGCTGGACGCTGCGTCGAGCGGGCGGAGGAACCGAGGCCTGGTCCTGAGCGCGGGCCGGGGGCAGCAGGGGGGCCGTTCGGCGGGAGATGGCCTCCAGGGGCCGGCGGGCTCCGGCCTCAGCCGCCGATGCCCTGGGAGCTGGCTGGCGCTGGGGTGACATCGGTGGTTGCCATGGCGAGCCGTCCTGGGGCAGCGGGGGCCTGCGGCGTTCTGAAGGCTCAGGGCGCTCCTGCCAGGGTTCCGGCCAGTCGTCGTCGCCTTCGAGGAACCAGTCGATGCGGTTCTCCACCCAGCGGCCCAGACCCTCCAGGCCCGGGCGCCCGCCGGCTCGGCGCTCGGCTCCACGGGCCTGCGGACGCGAGCCAGGGCGAGCCCCGGCCACTCCATCCACCAGCTGCCGTCCTGCCGACATCCATTGATCCAGGGAGCCGCCGCTGCGGCGACGTCCCCGGCGGGGAGGATCTCCCGAACCGTTCATGGCCCTCGCCTGTGCCATCGCAACCGATGTGACCTGACCCTAACGGCCCCTCAAGGGCCGGCGGCCCGGCGCGGGCTCGTGCTCGGGCCCACCAGGCCAAGGCGATGGGCTCGCAGCCAGCGCTCCCGCCCCAGACCCAGCAGGGCGATTGAGACACCCCCTCCCTGCAGCACCCACAGAAACAGATCCACGGGTCCCGGCTCAGTGGCTGAACCCTAGGCCGCACGGGCCTCGAACACCAGGGCACAGCTGGCATCCCAGCGCCCCCCATGCAGGCGCTCGCAGCAGAGGCGGCAGGCCAGGCCCCGCACCCGGCGGCGGTAGGCCGCACTGACACCGCAGCAGGGGCAGCGGGCGATCCAGGGAGCCGACGCCAGTGGCAGCGGGTAGTGGTGGCGCAGGCTCACCTCGAACTCCGCCTGGGCGGCATTGATCCGCGCCATCGCTGACCGGAAGTGGGGGCCGTGCACCTCGCGGGCCTGCAGCACCCGATCGATCCAGGCGTGGATCATTTCGTGGCAGAGGGTGCCCAGGGTGGCGCTTGCGGGCAGGGGGGCCAGGACTGGCCGGGAGAGCACGATCTCGCAAAGGATTGAGCCATCCCGCCGCCGGCCGCGGCGGTAGAGGCCGGCGGTGCGGCTCATGCGTCCGTCGCTCCAGCGCAGCTCCAGCAGGGGCCGGCCGCCCGGGGCCAGGGCGCCGCCGAAGTGCTCGCGGTCGAGGCGATGGAACAGGGGCAGCAGGGGCGACAGGGGCATGTCGCAGGCAGCGGATGACGCAGGCGTGGCTCCAGTGTGGGGGGTTCACTCCCGGGCCGGCGGGGCCGTCGGTCAGACTCTGCAACCTGAACGCGCGCATGTAGACGATGGACTGGGGTCTGGCCCAAACGATCGGCACCAAGGTCCTGCTGGCCGGAGCTGGGGCTCTGCTCCTCTATTGGACCTACACCGCCGTGCGCCTGGTGATCAGCGCCCGCGGCATCAATCCGCTGCTCAAGCAGTTCTTCACTCAGGTGGCCTCCGGCCAGATCGACGGCGCCTATCTCCTCACCACCAAGAACTACCGCTCCCACGTGAACCGTCAGCAGTTCATCCGCTTCCTGGCGGGGCTGCAGCTCAACAAGTACCGCAACCTCAAATCGGGCCGACCCCGGCTGCAGGAGGGCCAGATCATCCTCACCGTGAAGCTCAAATCGGAAGCGAAGGACGAATTGCCCCTGGATTTCACCTTCGTGAAGGTGGAAGAGAACTGGCGGGTGGAGCGGATCCAGAAGCTGGCCGCGGCCTGAGCAGCGGTGCAGGCCCGCGCCGAAGAGTTGCGGCGGCTGCTCAACCGCGCCGCCCACGCTTACTACGTGCTTGATGCGCCCGAGCTGGAGGACGCGGTCTATGACCGCCTCTACCGGGAGCTGGAGCAGCTGGAGCGGCTTGAGCCAGCGCTGGTCAGCTCCGACAGCCCCACCCAGCGGGTGGGCGGCTCCCCGGCCGAGGGCTTCCAGTCGGTGCGGCACCGCATTGGCCTGCTCAGCCTCGACAACGCCTTTTCCACCGAAGAACTGGAGGCCTGGTACGGCCGGCTGCTCAAGGTGCTCGATCGCCCCGGCCCATCCGGGGATGACCTGCCAGCTCTGCCCATGGTGGGGGAGCTCAAGATCGACGGCAATGCCCTGGCCCTGAGCTACGAGCAGGGCCTGCTGGTGCGGGCCGCCACCCGCGGCGATGGCGAATCGGGTGAGGAGATCACCGCCAACGTGCGCACGATCCAGAGCGTGCCCCTGCGCCTGCTGCTGGAGGATCCCCCCCCGTGGGTGGAGGTGCGCGGCGAGGCGCTGATCCCGGATCACACCTTCGCGGCGATCAACGCCGAGCGCGCGGAGCGGGGCGAGCCGCTGTTTGCCAATCCGCGCAACGCCTGCGCCGGCACCCTGCGCCAGCTGGATCCGGCCGTGGTGGCCAAGCGCCGGCTCGATTTCTTCGCCTATACCCTGCATCTGCCGGAAGACTGGCAGCCCGCTCCGGGCAGCAGCGATCCCGGACGACCGCGCAGCCAGTGGGAGAGCCTGCGCTGGCTGGCGGCCGCCGGCTTCCGGGTCAACCCGAATGCGGCCCTCTGCCCGGATCTGGCCGCCGTGGAGGCCTTCTTCGCCGCCTGGGAGCACAAGCGGCGTGACCTCCCCTATGCCACCGATGGCGTGGTGGTGAAGCTCGACGACCTGCGCCTGCAGGCCGATGCCGGCTTCACCCAGAAGGCGCCGCGCTGGGCGATCGCCCTCAAGTACGCCGCCGAGGAGGCCCCCAGCCGGCTGCTGCGTCTGGTGGCCCAGGTGGGCCGCACGGGGGTGATCACCCCGGTGGCCGAGTTCGAGCCGGTGCCACTGGCCGGCACCAGTGTCAGCCGGGCCACCCTCCACAACGCCGACCGGCTGGCCGAGCTGGACCTGCACGCCGGCGACACGATCGTGGTGCGCAAGGCCGGCGAGATCATCCCCGAAGTGGTGCGGGTGCTGGCCGAACTGCGGCCGCCGGGAGCCGCGCCGCTGCAGCTGCCTGCCAGCTGTCCGGAGTGCGGCTCTCTGCTCGTGCGCGAGGAGGGCGAGTCCGCCACCCGCTGCGTGAACAGCAGCTGCCCGGCGATCCTGCGCGGCGCCCTGCGCCACTGGGTGAGCAAGGGAGCCATGGATGTGGATGGACTGGGGGCCAAGCTGGTGGAGCAGCTGGTGGACCGGGGCCTGGTGCGCTCGATCGCCGATCTGTACCGCCTCGATGCGGCCCTGATCGCGAGCCTGGAGCGGATGGGGGAGAAGTCGGCGGCAAATCTGGTGGAGGCCCTGGAGGCCTCGAAGCAGCAGGCCTGGCATCGCCAGCTGCACGGGCTCGGGATCCACCATGTTGGGGCAGTGAACGCCAAGGTGCTGGCGAAGGGCTTCCCGAGCGCGGCTGAGCTCTCCGCCGCCGCCCAGCAGACACCCGAGCGGATCACCGCCCTCCACGGCATCGGCGGTGAAATCGCCCAGTCGCTGCAGCAGTGGTTAGCCACCCCCTCCAACCAGGGGTTGCTGGACCAGCTCAAGCAACTGGGCTTCTCCATGGCCGCCGGCGAAGGGGCGCTGGTGGCCAGTGCGAACGGCAGCGCGGAGGCCACGGGCGTCGATGGTCGCTCAGCGCTCGCTGGCCGCACCTTCGTGCTCACCGGAACCCTGCCCAGCCTCAGCCGCAGCCAGGCCCAGGCGCTGATCGAAGCGGCCGGCGGCAGGGTGACCGGATCCGTGAGCAAGAAGACGAGCTACCTGGTGGCCGGCGAGGAAGCCGGCAGCAAGCTGGCAAAGGCCGAAGGCCTGGGGGTGCCGGTGCTGGATGAAGCGGGGTTACGGGCTTTGCTGGCCAGCGGGCCGTAGCACTGGTGCAGGGGCTGGAACTGAGGAGGGATCGGGGAACGGAGCTGCAGCCGGGTCGATGGCATCGAGCCGATCAGGCAGCAGGGAATGGGTCCCCGCAGTGGTGTCAGCCAGGCGCAGTGCATCGAGTGACCGGGTCTGCCCCATCGCCAGCCCACTGACCAGAGGCAACGAGGCCCGCAGGCGGCCAGCCGGCTTCGGGTTCACGAAGCGGAACTGATGGGTGATTTTCTGCCCGCTGGGGTCATAACCGACGACGTTGAAACTCAGGTCAGCGCTGTTGCCCGATAGGAAGCCGGAGAACATCCCGCGCACCAGGCCGCTGACCAGGCCCACCGGGGCCGCCACATAGGTGGAGCCCAGGGCCAGCGGTGCCGCGTAGGCCGCGGACGTCATCAACAGGTTGCCGGCGCCTGCAACCGCATTCCCGACCCCCCTGCCGCGACGCTGCTCGCTGTCGCTGAACCACTGGGCTATGCGGCCTGCAGGGATGAACCCCGAAGGCCCGTCGATCCCGCTGGCATCGAGGCGGATCGTGCACAGCCCCTCACCGCAAAGCGCCGCATCCTGCCGGAACTGGCAAGGGTTCGCCCAGAGCAGGGGTGGCGCACGCCAGAGTGTTCCGGAAGCCAGACTCCAGCAAAGAGCAGGCCCTATTCATGAGTCGAATGTTCCCATGAGCGCTCCCGTCAGCGAACCAGCGATTCACCGCTGGATCAAATCAGAGTGTGGCCGCGCCAAGTACGCCGAACTCGCCTCCCGCCCTGGTATGGCAGCGAAGCTGCGGCTGGCCTGGTTCGTGCTGATCGCCGCAATCCGCGACTCACGGTTGCCCTGAGGGTTGACATCTGTATATCGGACCAATCATCAAGCCCTATCCCAATGCGACCAAAGAGAACCACCCCTTGGACAGAAGATTTCGGGATCTGAGTGGACCACATAGTGGATCACCTGTCTGCATTGAGTGAATAAAGCTCACGACTGGTGACTGCCCGCCCTCCAGGCCCCATCCGAGACGATCACGACATCAAGGCATCTGACAACGCCGATTTCATCCAATGTTAACCCACCCATAAATAACGACTACCCCAAGATCGTGGGAAACTCCTGCTTTCCTCCATCAGTTCATGGCTGCCCGCTTTGCCACGCCCTCGCAGGGATCGCTCAACTCCACACGGGACAAGGGCAATGGCAAAAAGCCGATCTCACCCCCACCACAACAGCAGCCAGAAGATCCCCTCCTCGGCCGCATCGATCTGACCGACTTCTCGGTTGATTCTGAAGCTGGTGAAGACGGCCTGGTGGCCGAGATCAGCGCCTCTGTATATATCGCCAACAAGCTATTTACGATCTCCAGTGGCGGCAGCGATCTCGTCACCCTCACCGGCTGGAAGGATCCCTCAAATCCTGAAGTTGTCCAGCAGCTCGATCTGACTGGCTTCTTCACTACCTCGGTGGCCACGTTCGGCAACCTGATCGCCATCGCTGCCACGCCTGACAACTATGACGCCATCGGCATCAAAACACCCGAAAGCCAGATCCGCTTCTACAGCCTCAATCCCTCCGGCAAGCTCACTGAAGTGGGCGTAGTGTATACCGGCTTCCTCACCGACGGGATGCAGTTCAGCGCCGACGGCCGCCAGCTCTACATCGCCAATGAGGGCCAGCCCAACGCCAACTACACCGAGGATCCGGTCGGTACTGTGTCGATCATCGACATCAGCGGCAAGGGCGGCAAGGGCGGCAAGGGCGGCAAGGGCGGCTTCTCCGCAACCGAAGTCAAGTTCCCTGCTCTGGACCACGCTGACGTGGAGCTTCAGGGCAGCGGCATCCGCAGCATTCCCTTCAGCGGCAAGGCCGGCATCACCACCAGCTTCGCTGAGGATGCCGAACCGGAATACGTGGCCGCCGCGGGCGGCTATCTGTTCGTGACCCTCCAGGAGAACAACACGGTCGCGCGGATTGATCTGGACACCAACAGTGTGGAGGCCTACATCGGCCTCGGCTGGATGGACTACAGCAAGGTGGCAGTAGACCTGGACGACCGGGATGGGCCACCAGCCAATGGTGAAAGCTTCAGCGCCATCTTCAAACCCCTCACCGGACAGCAGGTCGTCGGCCTGCGCATGGCCGATGGCATCGCCGCCTGGGAGCAGGGCGAAGACGTGTACTTCATCACCGCCAACGAGGGGGATGCGCGAGAGTACGGGGAAACTGATGCAAATGGCGATTTTGACGCCACTTACCTCGATGAGCGGCGAAACGGATCCGGCGGGTCAAGCGCCCTCAATTACGGGTCAGTACCCAGCCGATACAAACTGATCGTTGAGAATGCCGAGGACAGTGCCCTGCGCACGAAGGCCCTCGTGCTCAGCGGCAATCTGGCCGATACCGATCCCACCAATGATTTTGTCTTCGAGCCTGCCCCCCAGTCGTCAGCAACCCGCACCGGCACGCCGGTGAGCTTCGGCTCCCGCAGCCTCAGCCTGTTCGACGGCCTCACCGGCCAGCTGCTCTGGGACAGCTGGATGACCGACACCATCAAGGGCACGGCCTACAACACCAGCCTGCAGAACATCGCCCAGTTCGCCGGCACCTACGACGACGGCCGCAGCGATGACAAGGGCGTCGAACCGGAATCGGTGGCCGTGCTCGAGTACAACAATCGCCGCTATGCCGTGGGTTCCCTGGAGCGCACAACCGCGGGCGACAAAACAGTTGATCCGAACGACATCGATCCCGTGACCCAGGGTGGCCTGCTGGTGGTCTACGACGTCACCGACGTCAACAACGTGGACTTCGTGACCTACCAGCAGGTGAGCCGCAGCCCCGAGGGCCTTGAGGTGATCGAGGCATCGCAAAGCCCCACCAGGCGACTGCTGCTGGGGGTGAGCAGCGAATTCGATTCCAACTCTGTGGAACTCCTCGACTTCGGCGCTCTGCTCGGCAACGGTAATGGTGCCGCCTATCTGCTCAGCGATCTGGCCAAACCCATCACCTACCAAACCCTGTAAATCAGAGTGTCGGCCCGCCATGCAGGCGGGCCCCGTGGACCCCAGGAGCTGGGAAATCACATGGCAAAGCGATCCGGAACACCCATTGATAGCGATCTTTACGAGAGCTTCCCTGAATTGATAACCGGCTCTTTGCCATCAAGAAGATGATCTGTGAAAGGATCGCGACATAAGCTTTCTTTTCCAGGATTCTCATCGTGGCGTTCATTCTCCAGCTGCTTCATTTCGCTGATGGCGAGGCCGGTCTGCTCGCATCCAACACGGCACCCTATCTGGCCGCCCTGGTGGATGCCTTCGATGACGACTACACCAACACCCTCATCCTGGCCGGAGGCGACAACTACATCCCCGGACCCTCCCTTGCCGCCGGCACCGACCCATCAGTGATCGCGGTTGCTGGCAAAGGAGACAATCCGGGTGCCGCCGATATCGAAATCCACAACCGCATCGGCGTGGAAGCCTCCACCATCGGCAATCACGAATTCGATCTTGGCACCAGGGCCTTCAGCGATGCCATCAATGATGCTGCCTTCCCCTATCTCTCCGCCAACCTGGATTTCTCAGGGGATGGAGACATCTCTGGCCGCTACACCGAAACCGTAGGCGTTGGAGGCCTGGAGGAGGCCTTCACACTGGCGAGAAGGGTCGTGCCTTCTGCCGTAGTGACCAAGGGGGGTGAACTCATCGGCCTTGTGGGGGCCACCACCCAGATCATCGAATCGATCTCCTCCACCGGTGGGGTGGAGGTCAAGGGTTTTGCTGGAGACGGTGCCGAGATCAACGAGATGGCGCTGCTGGCGGCACAGCTGCAGCCGGTGATCGATGATCTGCTTAATCAGGGTGTGAACAAAATCATCCTGATGTCACACCTTCAGCAGATCGCTCTAGAGCAGGAACTGGCCCAGCATCTAGAGGGAGTCGATATCATCCTGGCCGCAGGCTCCAACACACGGCTGGGCGATGCCAACGACGTTGCGGTGGCCTTCCCCGGTCATGCAGCGAATTTCGCAGGCTCCTACCCGATCGTCACCAATGGCGCCGATGGCGGCACCACCCTGATCGTGAACACCGACAACGAGTTCACCTACCTGGGCCGGCTGGTGGTCGAATTCGATGCCGCAGGCAACCTCATCGCACCCGATCTCGACAGCATCCCAGGCGACAACACCAGCCTCAATGGGGCCTACGCAGCGACAGCGGCCAACGTGGCGGCCGCCTGGGGCGTGAACGAAGCGGATCTGCTTACCACCGCCTTCGCCGAGGGGACCAAGGGTGAGCAGGTGGCCGACATCACCGAGGCCGTGCAGGCCGTGATCAACACAAAGGACGGTGAAATCTGGGGATTCACCGATGTGTATCTGGAAGGGGAGCGCAATCAGGTGCGCAACCAGGAGACCAACCTCGGAAACCTCAGCGCGGACGCCCAGCTGGAGGCCGCCCGGGATGCCCTGCCTGAAGGGTCGATCGTGGCATCACTCAAGAACGGTGGCGGCATCCGGGCCCAGATCGGTTCAGTCGACGTGATCACCGGCGACAAGGAACCACCCCTGGCCAACCCCGTTGCCGGCAAGCCGAAGGGAGCCGTCTCGTCCCTCGACATCGAGAACTCCCTGAGGTTCAACAACAAGCTGATGGTGTTCGACACCACCCCGGAAGGCCTCAAGGCGATCCTCGAGCATGGGGTGGCGACTCTGGGCAATCAGGGGCGATTCCCACAGCTGGGTGGCATCAGCTTCTCCTTTGACCCCGACCAGCCGGCCGGCTCGCGTGTGCTCAACGTGGCAGCGCTCGACGCCAACGGAACCCCGGTCGTCCGGATCATCGAGAACGGTGTGGTGAGTGCCGATGCCCCGGCCAAAATCAGCGTGGCGACGATCAGCTTTCTGGCGGACGGCGGCGACAGCTACCCGATCAAGGCCAATGGCGAAAACTTCCGCTACCTGCTCGACGACGGCACCCTGGGAGCCGCTCTCGACGAGACGCTCGATCTCGATTCCAGTGCGAACACTCCTGCGAATGCCCTTGGCGAGCAACGTGCCCTCAGGGAGTTTCTGGCCGAATTTCATGGGACACCGAACACCGCCTTCGATTCGGCGGACACTCCCGGTGCTCTCGATCAACGCATCCAGGATCTGAACCTGCGCTCGGACGATGTTTTCGGGCCCGGGCTCACTGTTGTTGGAGGAGTGGGTGGCAACAGCCTCTTCGGTTCCGCCGGAAACGACGTGATGGAGGGGGGAAATGGAAAGGATGAACTCACCGGCCTGGCCGGCGACGACGTCCTCAAGGGGGGCAACGGCAAGGATGTCCTGTTCGGTGGGTTTGGGAACGACACCCTCATCGGGGGCAGAGGCGCGGATCTGTTCGTTCTGGGGGCAGGGCAAGGAACCGACATCGTCCAGGACTTCGGCCATGGACCCGACCGCATCGGCCTGCTCGCGGGTCTCAGCTACTCCGACCTGGTCATTGGGGTCTCCGGGGACGATGCCACGATCAGCTTTGGCGGTGAGATGCTGGCCATCCTGATGGGAGTCGATGCCGGCTCCCTCTCCCAGTCGCCCTTCACGGTGGTCTGAGTGGAAGGCTCCCAGAGCCGATGATCCCGCCGACCAACCAAGCCCAGGCCTAGTTTGACGCGGAATTCAAGGTGCAGGGAACAGCCGTTGCCGCAACGCCTCGGCCAGTTGCGGGTTGCTGGCGGCCCACTCCACCAGGCCGCGGTCCTGCAGGTAGGCCGGCCAGTCAGCGCTGCCGCTGGGAGAGGCTGCGGTCCCCTCCAACGGCAGCGATTCATCCGCCGGCCGGCGGGTTTCACCCATGGCCAGCCCGCTCACCATCGCCAGGGCGATGCGCACCTGGCGGGCCGGCTTCTGGTTCACGAACTCGAACTGGTGCTCGATCGTCCGCCCGTCCCGGTCCTGGCCCACCACCAGGAAGCGGCGCGGTCCGTCCTCCCCGTCGCGGTTGCCACTAGCCCCGCGCAGCAGACCACCGAGCAAGCCCAGGGGCGCGGTGATGTACACCGGCACCACGAGGCCCGCCGCCGATTTCATCGTGTTCAGGGTGCTGGCACCCACCACCTCGCCTAGGCCCGGAGGATCTCCCCCCGCCCCGGTGGTCACCCAGCGGCTGATCCCAGCAGCGGGGATGAAACCCGCCGGTCCGGCGATCCCACGCTGATCAAGCACGATCGTGCATGGATTGCCGCCGCAGAGGGCCTGGAAGCTGGTGGCCAGCGCCGGGGCTGGACCGATGGCCGGAGATCCGGCCAGGGCTCGCGGCGCGATCAGCAGCAGGGCGGCTACGGCGCCGAAGGCACTTGCGCCCCTCGCGCGGTGAAGCTGGGAACAATGGATCACGATGCCAGCCGGTGAAACCTGTGGGGGATGACACCCATCCTGCCGCTGGTGGCCATCACGCGGGCTGTGGGCCTGCAGATCCGCCAGGACGAATGTGCGGGGGTTGATGATCCGTTCAGCGCGGGTCCAGCCGCCCCAGCGCACGCCGCGCCGCCCGGCCCGCCAGCCAGATCGAGCCCACGTTGGCAATCAGCCCCAGGAGGCGCAGGGCCCAGGTACCGGCATCCGCCTCGCCGTGGAGCACCTCTCCGAAGCGGGCCACATCACCGGCCAGATCACCGAGGGCGCAGAACAGCACCGTGCCCGGCAGGATCGCGAGCAGCCCGACGAGGTAGTCGCGCAGGCTCACCTCGCTGAGGCCATAGGCCAGGTTGAGCAGGCTGAACGGAAAGGCCGGCGAAAGCCGGGTGAGCAGCACCAGCTTGAGGCCCTCCTGGCTCACCGCCCGCTCGATCGCCAGCAGCTTCGGGGCAGCCTGCAGCCGGCGGCGGGTCCAGCCCCGCAGCCAGTGGCGGCCCAGCAGGAAGGTGGTGATCGCCCCCAGCGACGCCCCCAGAAACACGATCACGCTGGCCCAGACAGTGCCGTAGAGCGCCCCGGCCAGCATCGAGGCCCAGACCCCCGGCAGCAGCAGCGTCACCCAGAGGGCATAGAGAGGCACAAACGCCACCGCCCCGGCGGGGGAGCGCAGGGCCGGCAGCAGCGGCTCCAGCCAGGCGGAAGGGTCCACGGCCAGGACGGCCGGGCTCACAGGCCCGCGAACCATTCGTAGCCCTGGTCTTCCCAGGTGCCGCGGCGCACCCCGAGGTTGGAGACCACCCGCAGGCGCGTCACCCACTTGCTGAGCTTGTAGCCCAGCTTGATCGGGGTGGCGAGGCGCACGGGGGCACCGTTGGCCACGGGCAGGGGCGCCCCGTTCATGGCCGTGGCCAGGAGGGTCTGGGGGTGGAGGACCGAGGGCCGGTCCCAGCTCTCGAAATATTGATCGGCCGACTCGATCTCCACGTAGCCACCCAGGGGTGAGATCCCCGCCAGGTGGAGCACATCGGCCAGGCGCACGCCCGACCAGGTCACGATCGCCGCCCAGCCCTCCACGCAGACATGGCGCATGGTGATGCACTGCTGGGGCAGGGCGGCCAGGGCCGCCAGGTCGAGCTGGAGCGGCCGGTTCACCAGGCCCTCCACCCGCAGCCGGTAGTTGCCGGGATCCAGGCGGGGCGTGCCGTTGAAGCTGTTGATCAGCAGCGCCTCAGGATCCACCTGATCGGGCCGGAACTCCGGCACCGGGCCGCGGCCCTGCAGCAGAGCTTCGAGGCGCTGGTTGAGGGGCTCGCTGAACTGACCCACCTGCTCGCTGAGGCCATTGAGGGCGCAGCCACCGAGCAGCAGGCTCGAGCCGCCCGACACTCCCAGTCCCAGAAGCCGGCGGCGGCTGAGCAGAGAACGGGGATCGGGGGAGCTGTTCATGGAAAGGCTCAGGCGAACATCGCGCGCAGCAGGCGCATCCCGCCGATCCGCCACGAGAGCAGCAGGTGGGCGATCAGCAGCAGAGCGATGGCGGGGATCGTGGCGAAGTGGCACACCCGCAGGGTCTGCCAGGCGGTGACACCAAAGGCCTCACCGAATGAGAACAGCCCCGAGAGCCACCAGAACTGAGCCGGCTTGTACATGGCCAGGCCGGTGATCAGGCTGAAGCCCAGCAGGATCAGCATCAGGGTGTAGACCAGCCGGTGGCTGGCCAGCCGGCGCCTGGGCGCGTGGGCACTGGCCCTGAGGGTGCTCAGATCACCGGGTTCCGCCAGCCGCCGGCGCCGCCGAGTGAGCAGCAGGGCCATCCAAAGGCCGAGGTTGAGGGCATAAAGCCCCATGAAGCCGAAGTGCCAGTCGCGTCCGCCGGCCAGCCAGCCGCCGAGGGTGAACAGCTCCGGAACCGTGGCTCCCTCCCGGCCGCCGAAGACCGGATTGGCGTTGTAGATCTGCAGACCACTGCCGGCCATCACCAGCAGCACCAGCAGGTTGAAGGCATGGAAGGCCCGGGTCCACCAGGGGGAATGGCGGATGGGGGCTGGCGGCGGGGCCATGGCCTGGGACATGGGGGAGGGCGGAGTCGTTAACGGGGTACCGGCGAAGCTGGCGGATGGATGGGGGAACCAACGCCAGGATGGCGCCATGGAGAGCAGCGCCGTTCTCAGCCCCTGCCGCCTCTACCGCTATGAGCTCTGGCGGCGCTGGGATGGCAGCCGGGGTGTGGTGATGATCATCGGGCTGAATCCGAGCACGGCCGATGAGGCCCACGACGATCCCACCGTGCGGCGTTGCATCACCTACGCCAGGGACTGGGGCTATGGCGGGCTCTGCCTGACCAACCTGTTCGCCCTTCGCGCCACCCATCCCGCGGCCCTGAAAACGGCCACAGATCCCATCGGTCCCGAGAACGACCTGCACCTGCGGACCGCGGCCCGGCTGGCCGACCTGCGGGTAGCCGCCTGGGGAGTGAACGGAGCTCACCGGGGGCGCGCCAGCGCGGTTCTCTCCTCCCTCTCCGGCCTGCACTGTCTGCGTCTGAGCCGCGATGGCCACCCGATGCATCCGCTCTACCTGCCCCGTGGCCTGCGACCGGAGCCGTGGCAGGCGTCGTTTTGTTGCTGAGCCCGTTGCTCAGACTGATGTTCGGCCGAGTCGCCCAGAGTTGTCATACAGAATCAGTCATCATCTAACAATCGCTGCCATGGCTTTACGCCGCCCAGGTCTTCTCTCGGATTTCCAGGCCTTCATCAACAAGGGCAATGTGGTGGACCTGGCCGTGGCGGTGGTGATCGGCGGCGCCTTCGGCAAGGTGGTCGACGCGGTGGTGAGCCTGGTAATGACCAGCCTGCTGGAGCCAGCGCTCAAGGCCGCCCAGGTGGAGTCGATCCAGGCCTGGCCCGCCGGGGCGGTGCTCGTGGCCTTGATCAACTTCCTGGTGATCGCCTTCGTGGTGTTCCTGATCGTGCGCGCGATCGAAGCTTCCAAGCGCAAGGAGGAGGCGGTGGCGCCCCCCGACATCCAGGCCCAGCTGGCCTCGGCTGTGACCCGCCTGGCCGAGGCGCTGGATCGCAAGGGGCTTTAGGGGCCGAGGGCTGGGGGAGACAGAAGCCCGTTGTGGGGGGGGCGTCCCGTGGGTCCCCATTCCATCCCGTGAAGGGAAGCCAATTGATGGGAGAGAACCACCGGATCGAGCGACCGGAAAACTTCTAAGCTGGCACCCTTGAGCCGGGGGAACGAGCGCCATCGCCCGCCGTGAGCGATCCACCTCTCCAGGGGCAAACCGAGGCTTCGGGTCTGTTCCCCGCACCGTGGCAACGCCACCGTCGGGACCGGAGGAGCAGCTGGTGGAGAAGCTGCGGCGGATCGAGGCCCTGTTCGCCAGGCCTGCCACTGACGGGGAGAGGGTGGCGGCCGAGCGGGCCCGCGAACGCATCAAGGCCCGCCTGCGGGAACTGGCGGCCGAGGAGCCACCGGTGGAGTTCCGCTTCTCCCTCGCCGACCAGTGGTCGCGGCACCTGTTCGTGGCCCTGATGCGGCGCTACGGCATTCAGCCCTATCGGTATCGCGGCCAGCGGCGCACCACGGTGATGGCGCGGCTGAGCCGCCCCTTCGTGAACGAGACGCTCTGGCCGGAATTCCTGGAGCTGCAGCAGACCCTCTCGGCCTACTTCGATGCGCTCACCGACCGGGTGATCGAGCAGGTTCTGGACGTGGAGGCCAGCGAAGCGGAGGAGCGGGCCGAGTCAGCGCAACTGGAGCCGGTGGAGCATCAGGGGACGTTGTTGTAATGCAGACCGAAGCCACAGCGTGGGCTCACTCCAGATCGGCTCACTGCCCTCCGAGTCCACGCGAACACGTCGAGTCTTTCAAAGACTTACCCAGGCGGAAGCGAATCCAGCAGTCGGCCAGGATTATCAGGATCCCGACTCTTCGCCACAAAACGAGAGAAGCTATGCCATGAACTTTCGCGATCGTCAGCCAGGGCCCAACAGGCAACGGCTGGCTCAACATTCTTTATCTTGACCGGGAAGAAATGGCCATAACCCTGGGCCGCGTCCCTTTGCGTGGTGTAAATGCCGAGGCCCGAATGCCCTGATTAGAGGGTGAACAGGGTGGAATGACTGGCTGTCATTCCGGAGGCGCAAGTACGCCTCGTTGATCCACGATGAATCGGGACGATTGACTTGTCAAGTCTTTCGTCCAAGCGTGGATGTGTTGAGAGCGGCAGGAGTCTTCTATGCAGCCCAGGGGTTCCAGCACCGGCCCCCATGTGCCCTTCTCAGGTAATGGAGATCTGCAGGGCGGGGAGTGCCTCCAGATCCGGGATGGCGGCCATGCTCTCGGCGGAGAACATGCGACGGCCCTCCAGCTGCCAGTGCTCGTGCTGCTCCAGCAGCACCGCGCCCACCAGGCGGGTGATGGCGGCATCGTTGGGGAAGATGCCGACGACGCGGGTGCGGCGTTTGATCTCCTCATTCACCCGCTCCAGCAGGTTGTGCTCCAGACCTTGCGCCAGTGCTGCTGCGGGAAGTGGCGGAAGGCCAGCACATCCTCCCGGGCCTCGTGCATCAGCTCAGCGGCTTTGGGAAAGCGCTCGATCAACGAGGCGGCCAGGTCATCCCAGCGGCTGAAGATCTCGCCGGCGTTCTCCTGGGCGAACACACTGCGCAGGGCAGCGGTGACCATGCCCTGGTGGGCTACTCCTGCGGAGAAGGCTGCGCCTATGGGGACGCGCTGCAACAGGTTTCTGGCGTAGGCGAAGCCTTCCGCGAAGCGGTGATGAACGCGACAGCGCTGCCAGACGCAACCCTGCAGCTGCCTGCGGATCGCCTTGGTGAGCCCCACGTGGGCGTCGGAGATCACCAGTTTGACCCCAGTGAGGCCACGCTCTACTGCTTCGCAGAAGCCGGCGGCTATGAACGAGGCAAGGAACTCACTCCAGAAGCCCTCAGTCTCACTGTCGCCCACCTTGAGGCCCAGCAACTCCCGGCGGCCATCGACATTGACGCCCATGGCGACGACCACGGCCCGAGAGCAGACCTGCAAAGCCTTGCCGAGCCGGCCCTTGAGGTCAGTGGCATCCAGGTAGACGTAGGCGTAGCCAGACTCCTGCAGCGGCCGGCTCAGGAACGCCTGCACCTCCTGGTCGATCTCCTGGCAGATCCGGCTCACCTGCGACTTGGAGATGCCGCTCTGGGAGCCCAGCGCTCCCACCAGGGCATCGACCTTGCGGGTGGAGACGCCGCCGATGCTGGCCTCCATGATCACGGCGTAGAGGGCCTGGTCGACCCGACGGCGGGGCTCAAGGATCGAGAGCAGGAAGCTACCGGCCCGCAACTTGGGGATCAGCAGGTCGATGTCGCCCACCTGGGCGGTGAGGCTGCGGGGCCGATAGCCGTTGCGATAGCCGAGCCTCTCCTCGGTGCCTTCATGGTGGTAGGCACCCAGAACGGCGGCAGCCGTGGAGCCGAGCGCCTGAGGTGCGCGGCTCGCAATTGCCTGTAGGTTAAAGGAATCTGTCTCCAATCTGATCAATGACGGCATCAGCACGGTTGCTGGCCATGGCAGTTATCAGCTGCGGAACACTCGCCTGCTTCCCTTATGGAGCCAGTGCGCAGAACATGGAAGACGATCTGATCATGCATTACTGCACCAATGCCGTGAATGCTGAAGTTGCCCTCTCTGGTAAACCAGCTCCAGCCGGTCTGGCTACGTACACATGTCGTTGCGTGGTCAATCAGGTGAACCAACGCGTAAGCATCAGCAATGCCAAGACAATCTGCAAGCAGCAGGCTGCCACCAAGTACGGCCTCTGATCGTTACGGAGGCTGGTCAGATCAGATAGGCTGATTCAGGCATAGGATCTCCAGGGCTGTCCTGGGTCAGTCAACCCGGCTCAAGAATGACCATTGATTCGGCGATTCCCGCCTGCTTGGAGTGATCATCATCACAAGCAACTGGTCAGAGCCATTGGCCTCCACTGTTGTTGCAGTAGTCCTTCCTCGCGATTGAATCATTGGTTCCGCACACTGTCAGGCCCGGAATGAGAACCAAAGCCGTCGTGGTGATGAAGCTGAACATCACTGTCATGGGTCCCCTGCGCGAAGTATTCAATGGGGCCGACGACCTCAAACGCCTGGGCCGTAGGCCACTTGGCAGACGGCATTAAGCAGCTGAGCCTGTTGGGCCGTCTGTGGAACCTGTCCGTCCAGAAGGCCCTGCTGACAGTTGGCGGCACCCAGCAGCGGAGTGCCGTTGAACTGATAGCTGAAGCTTGCACCATAGGTTCCCACCGCCTCCACGGAGCCATAGTTCAGCTGGTAGCTGGTCTGGGGTACCACGAACACTGGTGATTGCTGCGTGGCAGCGGTATTCACCAGGCTTGTGATGGCCGCGCCGGTGGCCAGGCCTGCCAGCCCCCAGGTCGTGGCGTTTGGCCCCCACCAACTCCAGGTGGCTGGGGCCCATCGATACCAGCCCGCATTCCAGGGTCTTCTGCTCCAGTAGCCCCCATTGGCCCAGTCGGGGTGCCAGCCGTTGTAGGGCCGGTTGTAGAAATTGGTATTGACATCGATGTTGCGGTTGAGGTTGCCCCAGGCGGGGCGTACTCCGGCGCCATAGAGGGGGTGGTAACCGTTGTATCCGCCGCGCCAGTCATCAACGCCCCCGCCGAAGCGGTACCCGCCACCTGCAAAACCACCGAATCGGCCCCAGGCCTGGGCTGGAGATACCAGCCCGGGGCTCACCAGTACCAGTAGGGCCAGAGCAAGGGGGGCTTTGAAGGGGGAGGTCACAGGGCTCATCGCAGACGTTGATGTTCAGGAACGCCGCGCCAGTCAACTCCAGCGCACCGCCTTGGTTTGGTTTGGTTGTAGCACCGGGGAAACGAGGGCGGCTGTGAAGGAAAAAGAAACGTCTTCGGAATCAATCGCATCGCGAACATTTGATGTCCATCACGAGCCAATGGTGACGGCATTGGGATGCTCCTGCGCGTTAAGCAAAGGGAATGCCACCCCGGTCATCAGGGTCGTATGGCCGTTGATGAAGGTGCCGCCGGTCCAGATCAGGAACAGCCATCCGTGCCATGGGCACAGCTGAGCGCCGTTGGCAAGCTGTTCAAGACTCTGTTGGGTCGTTGAGGGCGCCGTCATCGGATCGGTGGACTGGTGTTATCTGTTTTGACGGCTTCCGGGTAAGGCATCCATCGAATCTCTCTCAACATTGAGTCTCCCGCATGGGTTGGTCTGGTCATCTTCAGAGCCTCAGAAGACCGCTGATGGCGAGGTAGATGCTGAACCCGAAGCAGAGTGCAGCATTGATCTGACGCTGATGGCACTCGCACCAGCCGCTCATGATCACGAGGCTGCGGCGCCCGGCCGATCCCGCCAGCACCAAGGCCAACGGCGGGCCCAGGGACGGGAGCAGCGTGATCAGACTGACCAGCGCCGCCATCAAGGCCCGCGTCATGGGTGAAACCCCGGATCGGGCCAAATCTTGAATCGCGGGTAAGAACAACACCAAGCTGGTGAGATTGGCGGCCATGAGGCCCATACCAAGCAGCAAAGAAGCGCGCAGAGGATGGGCAACAGACGCGGGTGTGGCGGCCTTCTGATGGTCGGGCCGCTGCAGCATCTCAATGCCGAGCACCACCAGAAAGATCGCCAGCACCAGGTGCAGGCAAGCTGAAACCGGATCGGGGCCCGGGATTCTGGCCGGCAGGGCTGCTCCTGTAGCCAGGCCCAGCAGCGCCCAGAGGGCCACCACCAGGGCCGAGCCCAGGGCAAAGCACCAACCTCGACGCAGGCCGGAGCCTGGGCTGGTGAGGGTCAGCACCTGACCCACCAACAGCAGGGGGCTCACGGCTGCTCCCAAGGCCAGGGGCAGCACTTCAAGCGCGAGGGAGGTTGGCGAAGGAACCATGGGCAAAGGCTTTCGTCCATACTCTCAGGCTCTTGGATACACCCCCCGGCGGAGACTTCATGCCCCTGCGTCTGCTGGCCGCGACCCTTCTCATCCTGGGCTTGCTGATTCAGCCGCTTGAGGCGGATGCCGTGCAGGCCCCTCCTTCCTGCCAGGCAGGCATGGAATGGATCCCCGGCGGCACGTTCCGCATGGGGTCGGATGACCACTACCCCGATGAGCTCTCGGTTGATGCGGTGACGGTGGAGGGTTTCTGCATCGACCGCCATGAAGTCACCAATGCCGAGTTCGATGCATTCGTGACGGCCACGGGCTATGTCACCGTGGCGGAACGGCCGATCCCCAAGGATCAGTACCCCGATCTGGCTGACGATCAACGGGCTCCCGGTGCCCTGGTCTTCGAAAGCCCAGCTCCTGGAAGTGAAGTCGCCTACCTGAGCTGGTGGCACTGGACTCCCGGGGCAAACTGGCGGCATCCGCAGGGCCCCGACAGCGACCTTGAAGGCCTGGCCAACCATCCCGTCGTGCAGGTCGCCTTCAGGGATGCCGAGGCCTATGCCGCCTGGGCCGGCAAGGCCCTTCCCACCGAGGCCCAGTGGGAATTCGCCGCCAGGGGCGGCCTCAAGGATCAGATCTTCAGCTGGGGGAAAACCTATTCAACGAAGAAGGCCAACACCTGGCAAGGGGAGTTCCCCATCCACAACCAGGAGAAGGATGGCTACTTCGGCACGGCCCCGGTGGGGAGCTTTCCGCCCAACGGCTACGGGCTCCAGGACATGACCGGCAACGTCTGGGAGTGGACGCAGGACTGGTACCGACCCGGCCACCAGGGCATGGCCGATCATGTGAATCCAGCTGTGAGCGAGCAGGAGCTGAGTTTCGATCCCCGCGAGCCTGGCATCGCCAAGCACGTGATCAAGGGTGGTTCCTTCCTCTGTGCGAAGAACTATTGCAGCCGCTACCGCCCGGCGGCCCGGGAGGCCCTCGAACCGGATACAGGCACGTCCCACATTGGTTTTCGGCTGGTCTCCGGCCCGACCGAGGGGTAGTCGTTGCGACTCAGCTGGGCACGCCTACTCAATTCGGGCAAAAAAGTCAGCACCTCGGCCTCCTCCCCGCCATTGCCTGGAAATATGGGTTGCCTGCGCTCCCGTCAGGGGTCGCTGTCCTCTTCAGATACCCAGCTCGGCGCATGGCCCCACTGGCACCAACGATCCGTCGGCTGACCAGCCTGGTGCTGGCGCTGTTCTTCAGTCTTTCCCTGGTGGCCTGCGGCGGGAAAGGGCCAGACCTCAACGAGGCCTCCGCGAACCCCACGGCGATGCCCACCGGCCAGCCGGTGGCGCGGCCGATGGGAATGCCCACCGAGAAATTCGCGAACAAGCCGAACATCCTCTTCATCATGGGTGATGACATCGGCTGGATGCAGCCGAGCATCTACCACCGCGGCCTGATGGTGGGCGAAACCCCCAACATCGACCGGATCGGCAAAGAGGGGGCGATCTTCATGGATTACGTGGCCATGCAGAGCTGCACATCGGGGCGCAATGCGTTCTTCACCGGCATGTACCCCCTGCGGACGGGCATGATCCCGCCCCAGCTGCCCGGCAGCCCGAGCTACCTCAGGCCCGGCACTCCCGCTCTGGCCAAGTTCCTGCGGGATCAGGGCTACACCACGGGAGAATTCGGCAAGAATCATCTGGGTGACCACACCGCGTCCCTGCCTACGGCGCACGGTTTCGAGGAGTACTGGGGCTACCTGTATCACCTCGATGCCATGCAGCAGGTGAGCTTCCCCGACATCAACAGCTCGCCGACGCAACAGGCGGTTGCGCCCCCTTGCCAGAACACTCCCGTCCCTGGGCTGCCTGCCGTGGCCGGTGCGGTGGATCCCAAGTCCACAACCTGCCTCACCCCGCCCCGGCCGGTGATCTGGTGCACGTCGTCCGACGGCACAGAAAAGAACCAGAGCTGCAAGGACGAGGGACCGCTGACCCTGGAGCGATCCAAGACCGTGGACGAGGAGATCTCAGCCAAGGTGATCGACTTCCTCGACCGCAACGATCCCAAGAAGACCAACAAGCCGTTCTTCGTGTGGTACAACCCCGCACGGATGCACGTCACCACCGTGCTCTCGGACAAATACATGAACATGGTGGGAACCAAAGGCGGCAAGGATTGGGGTGTCAACGAAGCAGGCATGAAGCAGATGGATGACAACATCGGCTATGTGCTCAAGAAGCTGGATGACATGGGCCAGCTTGACAACACGCTGATCGTCTTCACCACCGACAACGGTGCCGAGATGATCTCCTTCCCCGACGGCGGTGTTACTCCCTTCAAGGGCCAGAAGGGCGAGTCCTACGAAGGCGGTTATCGCGCCCCCATGGTGGTGCGCTGGCCCGGTCACATCCAGCCCGGCACCGTGAAAGACCAGCTGTTCGCCGCCCTGGACTGGGTGCCAACCCTCGTGGATGTCGCCGGCGGTCCAAAGGGAGAGAATCTGAAGAAGCAGATCGAATCCGGCAATTATCCCGGCATCGTCAAGACCACCCTCGATGGCGTCAATCAGCGCGACTACCTCGAAGCCAAGTCTGATAAGTCGGCACGAGATTACTTCTACTATTACTCCGGGGCCACACCATCAGCCGTGAGGTACAAGAACTGGAAGATGTATTACACCATGTCAGAGCCAGGAGCTGAAGGCTGGATCATGCCCCTGATCCCCTTCCACTTCACCTTGGTTCAGAACATCAAGCGCGATCCCTTTGAGCAGGCCGTCGGCGTCAGTCAAAAATCGGCAATGAGCATTGGTGGTGCCCTGGGCGGTCCGGTCACGGCGTTCCTTTACGACTGGAACATGTTGCCCATCGGCCAGCAGTTGTGGGAAAAACAGTTGATGTCCTACAAGACGTTCCCACCTCTTCAGGCGCCTGAGACCTACAACCTCGATGGCATCCTGAAGCAAGTCCAGGCGGCGAACCATCCCAGCGAATAGCTGGAGCACCCACACCATGAGCAACATCATGAGCGACTCTGATCACGCCTGGGCCCAGCGCTTGAAGACGTCAAGGTCCATGGGGATCCTGATGATCGTGCTGGGGGCCCTGGCCATTCTTTACCCTCTCTTTGCAACGATCTTCACCTTCAATGTGATCGGCTTCGTGCTGCTGTTGTTCGGCTTTCTGCAGCTGTTTCATGGCTTACAGCTCAGCAAGGCAAAGGCTGGTCAACACTTGCTGGCCATCCTGCTCGGCATCTTCTATTTGATCGTTGGCTTCTGGATCCTGCGCCATCCAGTCTTCTCGATCCTGGATCTCACCCTGGTGATTGGAATTCTGTTCTTCATCCAGGGAGCCATCCAGGTGATCAACGCCTTTGATGGCCGAGAGGAGCATCGCAAGTTGCTGCTCGCCACTGGGATTGCCGGCATTATTCTCGGCATCCTGATCTGGAGCAACTGGCCCTTCGATTCCCTCAGCCTGCTGGGGCTGCTGGTGGGCATCAACCTGATTCTCTCCGGCGTCAGCATCCTGAAGACCTTCCGGGCGGATCAGCTCAGCCCCTCGGCTGGCTCAGAATCCACCTGACACCGAGGAGGGCCTCGGATCTGCAATCGCGTTCAGACTCATGAGCAATTCGTCGACAATGCCACTGAGGCGCAGAACCATCATTCAGTCGCTGGGCACACTGCTCTGCGCCACACTGCTTGCCGTTGTCGTCGGCCTGCCAGGAGTTTCTGCCAAGCCGCTGGATCCGCTGCCTTCCTGGAATCCTGGGGCTGCCAAAGACAGCATCCTCAACTTTGTCTCCCAGACCACCGATCCCAGCAGTCCTGACTTCGTTCCTGCAGAGGAACGCATCGCCACCTTCGACCAGGACGGCACCCTCTGGGTGGAACACCCGATGTACACCCAGGTGATGTACATCCTCGAACGGGTGCCAGAGCTGGTGAAAGCCAAGCCTGAGCTTGCCCAGGAGAAGCCCTACGCCACCGTGCTCTCTGGGCTAGCAGGTGACAGGACGAGTCTGGAGAGCCTGACGCTGCCGGATCTTGAGAAACTGGCAGCCGCCACCCTCACCGGAATGCCGCTTGACACCTTCAATCAAGAGGTGAAACGTTGGCTGGCCACGGCGAAACATCCACGCTGGAAACGCCCCTATACCGAGCTCACCTATCAGCCGATGCAGGAGCTGCTCAAGCTGCTGCGCGCGAAAGGCTATCGCACCTACATCGCCACGGGTGGTGGCCAGGATTTTGTGCGTGTCTACGCCAACGACATCTATGGAATACCCCCTGAACAGGTGATCGGCACGGCCGGCAGCACCCGCTACGGCTACACCAGCACGGGCAAGCCCTTTCTCACCAAGGAACCCAAGCTTCTGCTCGACAACAACAACGCTGGCAAGCCCGAGGGCATCCATCTGATGATCGGTCGCAGGCCAACGGCGGCATTCGGGAATTCCACCGGCGATCGGCAGATGCTCGAATACGCCAAGGCAGGGGGAGAAGCCAACCTGGCGATGATCGTGCTGCACGATGATGCCAGCAGGGAATATGCCTATGGCCCAGCCCAGGGGCTGCCGGACACCAAGGTGGGCACCTTCACCCAGGAGCTCTACGACGAAGCCAAGCAGCAGGGATGGGTGGTGATCAGCATGAAGAACGACTGGAAACAGATCTTCTCGTTTGCGCGTTAGCCCCAGGTGAATCCGCTCAACGAGTAGCGCTGAAGGCCTTTTGATGCGGTGATGCCTGGCATCAACGCCCATGGGGCGCCCACAGCTGAGGCCAGAATGGTCAGAGACAAACCCGCAGACGATGCGACGTTGTTCAGATGCCTCCCCTGCTGACCATTGACAGCGTCGAGTGCCTGCAGGCCAGGCTGGACGCACTCGGCCTGTCCCTGAAGGTCACTCAGCTCGCCGGGGGTGAGCTGAGCGGAACTCTGCTGCCCCTGCAGCTGGGTCCGCTGCGGCTGCTTCGCATCCGGGTCGACAGGTCGATTCACTGTGCCGGCCCCAAGCCGCGTGGCAGCCAAATTGTGGCGATTGATCTGGACAGGGATGTGGACGGCGGTGTGACCTCGCCAGCCCTGATGCGCAGCCATGGCCAGCCGCTGTTGCCCAGGGCCCTGTTCGGGCTCTCCTGCGCCGGCGAGATCCATCTGACCACCTTCGGCCCGTGCGACTTGGCCCTGCTGCTGATCCATCAGGAGGCGTTCCTCCATCGGGCCGACCGGCTCGGCTGCTCGGTGCTGGAGCAGGTGCTGCCCCGCAACTGGCTCACCTTGGATCCAGGCCGGTTTGCGCGGCTGCGGCGCTACCTGCGCCAGCTCTTCGCGACGTTCGAGGCCGATCCCACCCTTCAGCAGGTGGCTGGTTTCGACGAGCTGGTGAGCAACGATCTGATCCCTCTGGTGCTGGAAGCCCTGATCCATGGCGGTCATGCCAGCGACAGCCTGCCCCGGGCCCCTTCGCGGATCGCGCTGGTGAAGGCGGCCCAGCGGTGGATGGAAGCCCATCCCAGGCAGCCCATTCACCTGGAGGGCCTCTGCCGAGAGGTGCACACCAGCCGGCGGAGCCTGATTCAGGGATTCCGGGAGCACCTGGGGATGGGTCCGATGACCTATCTGCGGCTTCATCGCCTGCACGGCATCCGCCAGGAACTGCTGGGGGCCGATCCAAGCCAGATGAAGATCCGCGCCCTCGCCGCGGAATGGGGCTTCCTCAACCCTGGCCACTTCTCCAGGCAGTACGCCGAGCTCTTCGGTGAGCGGCCTTCCGACACTGTTCGCCGGCCCCGATCTTGACCTGAGGTGCGTCGTGATCTCCCGGGCCTCGCGAGTGCCCACGTCCTTGGCGAGGGATGGCAGATGCTCGACTACACCAAGGCAGGGGGAGAAGTCAACTTAGCGATGATCGTGCGGCGCGATGATGCCAAGCTGGAGTATGCGTATGGCCCTGCATCAGCATGACGAACGGCTGGATACAGATCTTCTCGTTTGAGCGTTAGGGGCAGAGCCCTGGCAAGCAGGATCAAGAGAAATGAATAGCCGGACCCGCAAGACAACCGCAAAGAGGTGATTGGATTTATCATTGATCTGGATTCCTGGCAATCCATCACCACTCTCTGGAGGCTCTGGCCAATGCCGAACAAGAAGCCAAACATCATTCTGCTTGTGACAGATGACACAGGCTATGGCGATCTTGGTCCTTATGGCGGCGGCGAGGGGCGCGGCATGCCAACCCCGCACTTTGATCGGATGGCAGCTGAAGGGATGACCTTCTTCTCCTTTTATGCCCAACCGAGTTGCACTCCAGGTCGGGCGGCCATGGTCACGGGTCGGATCCCTAACCGCAGCGGCATGACCACCGTGGCCTTTCAGGGTCAGGGTGGCGGTTTGCCGGCAGCGGAGTGGACCCTGGCCTCTGTGCTGAAACAGGCCGACTACCGCACCTTTTTCACCGGTAAGTGGCACCTGGGTGAGGCCGATTACGCACTGCCCAATGCCCAGGGCTATGACGAAATGAAGTATGTCGGCCTTTATCACCTGAATGCCTATACTTATGCCGACCCCACCTGGTTCCCGGATATGGATCCAGAACTGCGCAGCACGTTCCAAAAGGTGACCAAAGGGTCACTTTCGGGAAAGGCCGGTGAAGAAGCCAAGGAAGATTTCAAAATCAATGGTCAGTATGTCGATACACCTGAGCAAGGCGTTGTCGGGATTCCCTTCTTCGATGGCTATGTCGAAAAAGCGGCGACTGAGTTCCTTGATGAAGCGGCCAAGGACGACAAGCCCTTCTTTCTCAGCGTCAACTTCATGAAGGTGCACCAGCCCAACCTGCCGCACCCTGATTTCATCCACCAATCACCTTCGAAGAGCAAGTACGCCGACTCGATCGTCGAGCTGGATGCCAGGGTCGGGGCGATTATGGACAAGGTGCGGGAGCTTGGCCTGGAAGAGGATACGTTGATCTTCTGGACGACGGACAACGGGGCCTGGCAGGATGTCTATCCCGATGCCGGCTACACCCCTTTCCGAGGCACGAAGGGAACGGTGCGTGAGGGAGGCAATCGTGTACCCGCGATTGCCTGGTGGCCCGGGAAGATCGGAGCCGGCGTCAAGAACCACGATATTCTGGGTGGCCTTGATCTGATGGCCACCTTTGCCTCCCTTGCAGGGGTACCGCTTCCCACCGTCGACCGCGAGGGCGAACCGACCACCTTCGACAGCTATGACATGTCTCCGGTGTTGCTGGGCACTGGCAAGTGTGAGCGCAAGTCATGGTTCTACTTCACCGAGAATGAACTCACACCTGGTGCAGTTCGGGTGAACAATTACAAGGCTGTCTTCAACCTTCGGGGTGACGATGGCGGAACGACTGGAGGCCTGGCCGTGGACTCCAACCTCGGCTGGAAGGGAGCAGAGAGTTATGTCGCGGTCGTGCCCCAGTTGTTTGACCTATGGCAAGACCCACAGGAGCGCTACGACATCTTCATGAATAACTACACCGAACGCACCTGGATGCTGGTCACCGTCGGCGAAGCGGTTAAAGAACTGATGAAAACTTATGTCCAGTATCCACCGCGCAAGATGCAGAGCGAGGGGTATTCCGGCCCCATTACCCTCACCCAATATGAACGCTTCCAACATGTCCGCGACATGCTGGCGAAGGAAGGAATCAACATCCCATTGCCCACCGGAAACTAACCCAGTGCTGGTGATCGCTAACCGCCAGGTCTAGTCAAAAAACCACCCATGAGCACCGCGCTTGCCTGTCCGATGGACTGGCAGGATCGGTGCCTTTCTTTTGCGTAGCAGGCCAGAGCAGGTCGATCAAATCCCAAACAAAACAGCTTCCGCGGCAAAGACTGGGCCAGGCGGGCGATACACCGCGGCGGCGGCCTTACAGGCCGGTGGCGCTTCCCAGATCAGCTTCGATAGCCTCAGTTCTCGAGAGTGAGGTTGGGATAGGCCTGAAAATCAGCCGGGTTGTTGCTCACCTGTTCAGCTCAGCCCCACCAGCCGCCCCCGCGCCAGCGCCGCCTGGGCCTCGGCTTCAGCCAGGTTGGCGCGGCACTCGGCCACCACCTGCGGCGGTGCCTTGCCGGCAAAGTTCGGGTTGGCGAGGCGGCCGGCCAGGCCCTTGATCTCCTTTTCGGCCTTGGCGATGTCCTTCTCCAGCCTGCCGCGTAGGGCGCCCAGATCCACCAGGCCCTCGATCGGCAGCAGCACTTGGAGCTCACCGCTCACGGCCGCGAGGCAGCGTTCACTCGCCGCCCCCCCCGGCTCGCGCACCTTCACCGACGCCGCCCGGGTGAGGGCGGTGATGTCGCCGCTGGCCTGGCACAGCACCGCCGCCAGCTCACTCCGGCCGGTGAGGAACACCACCGGGGCGCTCTGCGACGGCTTGAGCCCTGCCACCGCCCGCAGGTTGCGCACAACCCGGATCGCCTCGATCAGTTCGGCGAACTGGGCCTCGAGGGCTTCATCCAGCGCGGCTTCGTTCACGGTGGGCCAGGGCTGCAAGGCCAGGAAGGTGCCATCGGGGGCGCCAGTGAGCCCATGCCAGAGCTCTTCGCTCAGGTGGGGCATCAGCGGATGCAGCAGCACCAGCAGCTCACCAAGCACCTTGGCCAGCACCTGGCGGGCGACCCGCTGGTCGGCCAGGGCTTCGGGGCTGAGGGGCTCGCCTTCAGCGGCAGAAAGGGGATTGAGGCGGCGCTTGAGCAGTTCGATCGTCCAGTCGCAGACCTCGTTCCAGGCGAACTCATAGAGCCCCTTGGCGGCCTCGCCCAGGGCATAGCTCCCATAGCGCTGGGCGGTTTCCCGATTCACCCGCGCCAGGCGGGAAAGGATCCAGCGGTCGGCCAGGGTCAGGGCCGCCGGATCGGGCTCGCCCAGGCTGGCGGGCGTTTCGCCGCCCAGGTTGATCAGGGCGAAGCGGGTGGCGTTCCAGAGCTTGTTGGCGAAGTTGCGCGCCCCCTCCACCGTGGCCGAACTGCCACTGGCACGGTCGTAGTCGAGGCGGATGTCCTGGCCGGCGCCGGCCACTTCACGCACCAGGGCGAAACGCAGAGCATCGGCACCGTAGCGCTCGATCAACGGCAGCGGGTCGATGCCGTTGCCCGCTGATTTGCTCATCTTGCGGTTGTTCTCATCCCGCACCAGGCCGTGGATCATCACGTCGGCGAAGGGCATGCGGCCGGTGAAGGCGCCGGCCAGCATCGTCATCCGCGCCACCCAGAAAAAGATGATGTCGAAGCCGGTCACCAGCACGCTGGTGGGATACCAGGTGGCCAGATCGGCCGCGCCCTCATCGGGCCAGCCCAGGGTGGAGAAGGGCCAGAGGCCGCTGGAGAACCAGGTGTCGAGCACGTCCGGGTCCTGTTCCAGCTGTAACTGACGGCCCGCCGCCGCGCTGGCGGCACCGAACTGCGCCTCCGCCTTCGCCTGGGCTTCGGCCGCATCGCGGGCCACCACATAGGGCGTGGCCTCGGTGATCACGCCGCCCGTTTCACTCACCACGAACCAGGCGGGGATGCGGTGGCCCCACCAGAGCTGGCGGCTGATGCACCAGTCGCGGATGTCGGTGAGCCAGTCGCGGTACACCTTCTCCCAGCGCTGCGGCACAAAGCGGGGTGCGCCGCCATCGAGGGCCTCGCGGCAGCGGGCGGCCAGCGGTTCGGCCCGGGCGAACCACTGGGTGGAGAGCAGCGGCTCCACCGGCACCTTGCCGCGATCCGAGAACGGCACGCTGTGGCGGTGCGGCTCCACCTTCACCAGGAAGCCCTCGGCCTCCATCGCCGCCACCACCGCCTTGCGGGCCTCGAAGCGATCCAGCCCGGCGAAGCGGCCCGCCTGGGCGTTCATGGTGCCGTCCTTGGCCATCACCGTGATCAATGGCAGGCCGTGGCGGGCACCGATGGCGAAGTCGTTGGGGTCGTGGGCGGGAGTCACCTTGACGCAACCCGTGCCGAAGGCCGGATCCACGTGCTCATCGGCCACGATCGGGATCTGGCGGCCCACCAGCGGCAGAGTGATCGTCTGGCCCACCAGGGCGGCGTAGCGGGGGTCGCTGGGGTGCACGGCCACGCCGGTGTCGCCCAGCAGGGTTTCGGGGCGGGTGGTGGCCACCACCAGGTGATCGAGGCCGCCAGCCGCAGAGCCCTCACCGTCACCCGCGCCGCCGCTGAGGGGATAGCGGAAGTGCCAGAGGTGCCCGTCGAGCTCCTTCATCTCCACCTCCAGATCGCTCACCGCCGATCCCGAGGCCGGGCACCAGTTCACCAGGTACTCACCCCGGTAGATCAGGCCCTGCTCGTGCAGCCGCACGAAGGCCTCCACCACGGCCTTGTTGAGGCCCGGATCGAGGGTGAAGCGCTCGCGCTTCCAGTCCACTGAGTAACCCAGACGGCGCAGCTGGCCCACGATTGTGCCGCCGCTTTCGGCCTTCCAGCTCCAGGCGCGCTCCAGGAAGGCGTCGCGGCCCAGGTCGTCCTTGCTGCCGCCTTCCGCCTTGATCTGCTTCTCCAGGATCGACTGCACCGCGATCGAGGCGTGATCGGTGCCGGGCAGACAGAGCACGTTTTTGCCCTGCAGGCGCTGGAAACGCACGATCGTGTCGATCAGGGCCGTCTCGAAGCCGTGGCCCATGTGCAGGCTGCCGGTCACGTTCGGCGGCGGGATCACCACGCTGAAGGGCTCGCCGGGAGCCTCCGGATCCGGATGAAAAGCACCCGCAGCTTCCCAGGCCGCCTGCCAGCGGGCTTCAGTGCCGGCCGGGTCGTAGGTCTTGGGCAGGGCGCCGTCGGGGCTGGGGGCGGCGGAGGCCTCGGTCACGGCGGGCTGGGGAAGGTCAGCCCATGCTCTCAAAGGGGACGGTGGGCTCAGGCAGCTGCCAGCCGCGCCACATAGGCCTCCAGGGTGCCGGCGTTGATCCAGCCGGTGGCGATCGTCTTGGCGTGGCTGGCGGAGACCCGCCCACGGTGGGCGTGGGAGGGGCTGGCCGGGAAGATCAGCAACTTGCCCCGCTCGGCCTCCTCGTGGTGCTCCTGCCAGTGGAACTCGGTGCCGCCATCGGGGAGGGTGTTGAGGTAAAGGATCCAAGCGAGCACACGCCGGATCGGTTCGGTGGCCTCTTCGCTGGTGGTCCAGTCGCAGTGCCAGCTGCGGAATCCCTCGCCTGGCGCGTAGTGCTGCAGGTTGAAGATCGGGTTCACGAACAGAGAACGCTCCGGGCACACCTCCAGCAGCAGCGGGCGCTCGCTCAAGTAGCGCTGCAACCCAGCCGACACACCGCGCAGGATCACTTCCGCCAGGCCGTGGGCCTCGGGGTCGGAGCGGTCGATCGCCACCAGGCTGATGTCGGTGGAGACCTTGGCGGGTTGGGAGGGATCGTGGCCGAAGGCAACCCCCGGGCGGCGCAGATCCGCCCGCCGCTCGTAGAAACCCAGGGCCGCATCGGCCAGGGCCTCATAGCCAGAATTTCGGTAGGTGCCGATCAGGCGCATCAGGTGCCTCCCAGAGGCGGGCACCGTAGGAACGGGCGAGCCTGACGTTCAGACCGGCGAGGCCAGCCGCGTCCAGGGAATGGCCACCGCAGAGTCATGGCGGACCCAGCTGCGCGGATCGGTGCTCACCTGCTCCGCCAGGCCCACCTGCTCCAGGGCTTCAGCGAGGCTGGCGTCAGCCAGCCCGCCCTCCCCTGCGGCAGCCTCCAGCGGCAGGGCCAGCACCTGGTCTTCGGCGGGATCGGCCATCAGCTTGAGGTTGATCCCCTCCAGCTCCCGCTCGAAGAACAGCCGCCGCATCCGGGCCGTGGCGTGGGGGCCGATGGCAGCGGCAAATGCCTCCAGACACTCGCGGCTGCCGTCAGCGCCGCAGTTGAGCGCCAGCCAGATCAATAGCTTCGCCCAGCTCTCGGTGGTCCACAGCGGCGGGAAGCTGGTGCGGTGCTGGCGCACCAGTTCGCCGAGGGCGAAGTCGAACAGGCCGGCCTGCAGGGCTGTGGCCTGGGCGGTGCTGGCGCCGGGTCCGGCAGGGGTCACGGAAAGGGACTGACGAGGGGAAACTCAGGCTGCCGCAGGCAGGAAAGCTGATCAGGAGTTCCGCACAGGAGCGGCGGCTGGTGGGCCTGAACCGCTTCAGGTCCGCCCTTGGGGGCAAACTGCAGGAGCTTGCAACGGACACGCCCATGGCCCTGGATCTGAACGACCCGGAGCTCGAGTTCTCCGATCTGGTCTACGCCTACCAGAGCTGGGTGATGGCGGTGATCAACGACGAGAAGCTCGGCGGTGAGGAGAAACTGCTCACCGACGACATCACCGAGGACGCGCTCAACTCCATGCGCTTCCTGCCCGGTGAGGTGACCTCGGCGATCGAAACCTCCCTGGCCCGCGTCTACGACGTGGATCCCGATGAGCTGGCCGAGCTGCTCTTCCCTGGCGAAGACTGACTCCGGGCCACACTGCCCTGAGCTCCCAGCCCGTTCCCCGGTGGCCACCGACACCTACCTGCTCGGCACCGATCCGCTGGAGCTTGAGCGGCTGCGCCTTCAGCACGAGCTCTGGCTGCCGGAGGCCCGACGCGCCTGGCAGCGGGCGGGGCTGAAACCTGGGGAACGGGTGCTGGATCTGGGGGCCGGCCCGGGCTTTGTCGCCCTGGAGCTGGCCCGGGAGGTGGGACCCGAGGGCCGGGTGCTGGGCCTGGAGCTGAGTGCGGCCTACGCCGAAGCCGCCCGCAGGGCGGGGCTGGGGCTGGGGCTGGGCCAGCTGGAGGTGCGTCAGCACGACCTGGTGGGCGATGCCTTTCCCGAGGAGTCGTTCGACCTGGTGTGGTGCCGCTGGGTGCTGATGTTCCTCGGCGAACTCGACCCCCTGCTCGAGGGGCTGGCCGCCCAGCTGCGACCTGGCGCCCGGCTGGTGGTCCACGAGTACATCCACTGGAGCAGCTTCGCGTTGCACCCAGGCGCCGAGGCGGTGGCGAGCTTCGGTCGTGCCGCCCACGCCAGCTTCCTGGCCGCCGGCGGCGACCCGGATGTGAACCGGCGGCTGCCGTCGCTTCTGAGCCAGCGGGGCTTCCGCATCGATGACCTACGGCCACTCACCGTGGTGGGGCGCCTCGGCGATGGAGTGGCGCGCTGGCTGGAGCGTTTCGTGACCACCTACGGGCCGGAGCTGATCCGCCGGGGGCTGTGGAGCGATCAGGAGGCCGATCGGGCCCGGGCCGAGATGGCGGCGGCGCGGCAGGATCCAGGTGCCTTCTGGGTGGGGCCCACGGTGATGGAAACCCGCGCGACACGATGACTTTTCTGAACTGATCGCCATCCCGATGACCTGGACCACCGCCTCCATCCCCGACCAGAGTGGCCGGATCGCCCTGATCACCGGCGCCAACAGCGGGCTGGGGCTGGAGTCCGCCCGGGCCCTGGCGAGCCATGGGGCCACGGTGGTGCTCGCCTGCCGCTCCCGCCGCCGGGGGGAGGAGGCCCGCGCCGAGCTGCTGCCCGCCGCGGTCGCCGGCCTGGAGGTGCTCGAGCTCGACCTGGCGGATCTGGCCAGCGTGCGCGCCGGGGCCCGCTGGATGCAGGAGCAGTACGGCCGCCTCGATCTGCTGCTCAACAACGCCGGTGTGATGGGCCCGCCGCGGCAGCTCACCCGCGATGGCTTCGAGCTGCAGTTCGGCACCAACCACCTGGGCCATTTCGCCCTCACCACCGCGCTGCTGCCCCTGATGGAGGGACGCGCCGACGCCCGGGTGGTGACGGTGACCTCCGGCGCCCAGTACTTCGGCAAGCTGGCCTTCGATGACCTGCAGTCGGAGCGGCGCTACGACCGCTGGGCGGCCTACAGCCAGAGCAAGCTGGCCAATGTGACCTTCGCCCTTGAGTTGCAGCAACGGCTGGCGGCAGCCGGCAGCACGGTGTCGTCGCTGGCTGCCCACCCCGGTCTGGCGCGCACCAACCTGCAGCCTGCCTCGGTGGCCTCGAGCGGCTCCCGCTTCGAGAGCCTGGCCTACCGATTGATGGATCCCCTCTTCCAGAGCGCCGCCATGGGGGCCCTGCCCCAGCTCTATGCCGCCACGGCCGCCGAAGCTCGGGGCGGAGAGCACTACGGGCCCGATCAATGGGGGGGCATGCGCGGCGGGCCCACCCAGGTGCGCATCGCCCCAGCGGCCCTCGATCCCCAGATCCGCCAGCGCCTCTGGGAGGTGAGTGAGCAACTGGTGGGCCAGTCCATCCCTGCCAAGGCCCCATGAGTGCCAGACCGGCCAGAACCCTCGCAGCCCTGGCGGCCATCCTGCTCAGCGGCGGCTGCCAGGGCTGGGGCGTCAACGAAAGCCTCTTTCTTTATGTGGAGACCGACTCCACCCAAACCCGGGCGGTGGAGCTGGGCGACAGCCAACAGCGGGCACGCAAGCTGATTGAGGAGTTCCGGCAGGTGAACCCAGGCGTGAGCATCCACGTCCGCCACCTCCCCAGTGATGCGTTCCTGAGCTCCACCGCCTACCGCACCTCCCGTGCGCTGGGTCCCGACCTGATGGTGACACGGGTGGTGACGGCCCTCCGTCTGAATCAGCAGGAGCTGAGCGAATCCGTTGAGCTGAATTCACCGCAGCTGGAGGAGATCGACCCGCGCTTCCTCCAGGATTTCCGGGTGGGCGGCAAGCTGCTGGCCGTGCCGCTGATGGCCCAGCCGGACGTGGCCTGCTACGACCGCCGGCGCGTGCCCACACCACCGAGCGATCTCAATGGCCTGATCGGCCTCAGCGCCAAGGGCCTGAAGGTGGGCCTGCCCCTGCGGCTCACGGATCTCTACTGGACCAGCAGCGCGCTCCAGGCCCAAGGAGCTGTCAAACGCCTGCTGGAAGCGCCGATCAGCGCCAGCGGATCCCTGCCGATCAACCCGGCCGATCGCCAGGACCTGCTGCGCTGGCTGAACTGGCTCAACAACGTCAACCTGCAACAGAACGTGGAGTTCTCGGATGATCCGCTCGACCTGGTGGAGAGGCTGGAGCAGGGCAAGCTCGGCTGGATCAGCTGCAACAGTCTCTGGCTGGATCGGCTCGGCAAGACCCTGGGGCCATCGCTGGGGGTGTCGCAGCTGCCGGGTCGCGACGGCGAGCCGGCCCAGGGCCTCACCCGGCTGAAGGTGTGGAGTTTCGGGCGGCACTCCACCCCCCGTCAGCGCCAGCTGGCCAAGGAGTTCGTGCTGTTCACACTCAACCAGCTCAACCAGAAACGGCTGATGCTGGCCGCCCCCGGCAATCTGCCGGTCAACCGCGACGTGCTGATTCCCAGCAAGAGCTCCAGCCTGTTCGCCGCCCTGGCAGGCAGCCTTGATCACGCCGAGCTGATGAGCTTCAAGGATCCCGAACGGATCGAAATCCGCCTGGCCTGGATCGACGACGTGCTGGAGCGCGCGATTGTGAACGCCGAAGCACCGGCTGAGGTGATGCGGACACTCCAGGCGGGGCCAGCCGCGACACCGCGCACCAACCAGCCCTGAAGTTCACCGTCCAGCCGAGCCTCGATGCGCCTCTTCCTCTACGAGATCTCCGGCTGGCTGGGCTATGTGGCCCGGCCCCAGGTCCTGATCCAGGTGCTGATCGGGGTGGTGCTCTACGCCACCTACGCCATCTGGATCCGCCCGCGGCTGCTGGGTCGCGGCCACCGCCTGGAATTCCTCGGCAGCCTCGGCCTGCTGCTGGCCCTGCGGCTCAGTGCCGTGCTGCTGGGCTGGCTGGGGTTCCCCAACGGCCTGGCTCACTACGTGGCTCAGTTGTTCAGCCTCTGGCTGGTGCTGGCGCTGGTGCGGCTGATCTCACGGCGTTGGTACAGCGAAGCCGCGATTGAGCGCTTCTACCGCCAGCTGGTGCGCCCCCTGGCCGCCCTGGTGGTGGTGGGATCCCTGATCAACCAGCTGGATTCCCTCATCGATGTGGGCCAGATCCCGCTGATCACCCTGTTCGGCGAGCCGCTCACCGCCAGTGGCATCGTCTTGATCCTGACCATTCCCTATTTCCTGGTGGTGGTCTCGGGCTATGCGGTGGTGCTGGTGGGCGGGCTGCTGCAGCGGCTGCTGGGCTTCACCAACGGCACCCGCGTGGCGGTCGAACTGGTGAGCCGCTACCTGGTGATCGCCATGGGATCGCTGTGGGTGCTCAAGCGCATCGGCCTGAACAGCACGGCGATCGCGGCGGTGGCGGGGGGCCTCTCGGTGGGGCTGGGCTTCGGCGTCAAAGAAGTGTTCTCCAACTTCGTCAGCGGCCTCTGGCTGCTGTTCGAGGGATCGGTGCGTCCTGGCGAGGTCCTGTTCATCGATGGCGACCCCTGCGAGGTGCGCAGCCTCGGCCTGCGGGCGGCGGTGCTCTGGCGCGATCGCGACAACGCCGAACTGGTGATCCCCAACCAGGACTTCTTCACCACCACCACCACCACCTACACCGGCTCCGACCGCCTGCGCCGCAGCCAGGTGGAGGTGTCAGCCGCCTACCGCCACGACCCCGACACGGTGATCCGCCTGCTGGAGGCGGTGGCCCGCTCCTCGGCCCGGGTGATGCTGCAGCCCCCGCCCGCGGCGCTGCTGCTGAGCTACGGCGACTCCGGCATCAACTACGTGCTGCGCTTCTGGATCGAGAACCCCATGCACAACGCCGGCATCAAAAGCGAGGTGAGCAGAGCCATCTGGCACCGCTTCAGCGAGGAGGGGATTGAGATTCCCTTCCCGCAGCGGGTGGTGTCTGCGCCAGTGCAGAACCATGAGCAACTGGAGGGGCCCTCCTGAACCGGGGCACCAGCATGGGCGCCTCACCCGCCCATGGGTCAACAGCACGCCACAGACGCAGCGGAGCATCAACGGCTACCAACGGCATGAGCATTGTGATCAGCTGAAGCAACAGCAGCAATGACCAACGGAGCGAGACGCCCAGACCACATCAAAAGTAGCAACAGATACCCGCCACATCGAAGGGGGCAGGAACAATGCACTGGGCGCATTTAATGCCATGCAGCAACAATAAAAAAGATATCGGTAATTGGATAATACAAGCTCATTTCATGTTCTGCTTGCCTGATCAGGACATTATGTCCAGCGATTACCAAGCCGCTATAGCAAAAACTACTGCTTATCTCATGCCATCAATTCCCGCAACACTGTCCGGTCAAGCCGCGATCGAGCGGCTCCTCGGGCAGACAGCCACAGCGGCCTGTACTTGCACAGATTGCATCCAAGGACTGGCCTCCCATGAATCATTCCTGACGGATTTTCCTGAAGATCCAGAAACCTTGATGGATGACTTCCATCGCATGGGTCTGATCCGTCGAGAGGCTTATCCTATCGCGGAGAAGATCAGTCAGGCAGAACTTCGCGAGCTGCTCTTCTTTCGACATGCATCACAGGGAAATCCAGAAAAGGAACAGCTCCTGCGCGCCCTGGCCAGCGAAGCCGGCGGCCTCGATCAGGCCTTTGCGGCGGCTTTCGGTCCCCAGGCAGGCCGCTTTTTCTCCCGTGTGAGTAGCAGCAGCCCGCTGGGACGGCGCACGTTCATGAAGGGTCTCGCTGCAGGGGCAGCCTTAGTCACCCTGGCCAACTGCGGTGTACGGGATGACAGAGAAACCGACGGAGGGGCCCCGGTCGATCCCTCCAGCCTTGAGAAGAAAGACCTGAAAGTGGGATTCATTCCGATTACCTGCGCCACGCCGATCATCATGTCGGAGCCGTTGGGCTTCTACACCAAGCAAGGTCTGAATGTAAAAGTGGTGAAAATGCCGAGCTGGGGAGCCGTACGCGATTCAGCCATTGCCGGCGAACTCGACGCCTATCACATGCTAGCCCCCATGCCGATCGCCATGACCCTGGGCCTTGGCTCCACACCATTCAGTGTCAAGTTAGCGAGCATCGAGAACATCAACGGCCAGGCCATCACCGTTGCAAAACGCCACGCCGGCAAAGTCAAGGAAGCCAAGGATTTCAAAGGATTCGTCATCGGCGTGCCCTTCCCCTTCTCGATGCACAACCTGCTGCTGCGCTACTACCTGGCAGAAGGCGGAGTGAACCCTGATACCGATGTTCAGATTCGCCCCGTACCGCCGCCGGACAGCATCGCCCAACTGGTGACTGGCGATCTCGATGCCATGTTGATGCCCGATCCATTCAACCAAAGGGCCGTCTACGAAGATGCGGGCTTCATCCTTCTACTCACCAAGGATCTCTGGAATGGACATCCCTGCTGCGCCTTTGCTGCGGGAGAGCCCTGGATTCAAGAGCACCCTCAGACCTTCCGAGCCCTCAACAAATCAATCATCGAAGCCGCAAACTACGCCAGCAAAGCCGAGAATCGCAAGGAAATCGCTTCAGCAATTTCTGGACGAGCCTTCCTGAACCAACCCACCGAAGTGGTTGAAGCAGTATTGACTGGCAAGTTCGAGAATGGACTGGGGCAAAGCTTTGATGTTCCCGATCGCATTGATTTCAAGCCCTATCCCTGGCAGAGCTTCTCCAACTGGATTCAGAGCCAGCTGGTGCGATGGGATCTCGGCAAGGCCGCCAGCATGATCCAGGCGGGTGATTTTGATACCAACAGTGCTTCCATCTTCCTCACAACTGAGGCCCAGGAACTGGAGAGGAGCATGGGCTTGAATCCACCAGCTGAAACGTCCCGCGTCGAAACGCTTGCCTTTGACACCTTCGATCCCCAAAGGCCACTGGACTACGTTGAGGAACAGAAGAAGCGCGATGGCTTTTGATTGAACTGCACACTTCCAATACTCTGTTTCCATGACAAAGTCGTCCCTAAGCAAACCGATGGGCCTTCTTGTCTCCATCGTCAGCGTCCTGATCGCCTTGGTCGTCTGGCAGATTCTTGCCAAGCAAGGTCTGCTGGGCAAAAACTTCCCAGGCTCCCTCGAAACCCTGAAAGAACTCCAATGGTGGCTCTCGGATCCCTTCTTCAACAATGGTCCTAATGATCTGGGAATCGGCACCAATCTGCTGATCAGTTTACGCCGGGTGATGATCGGCTACAGCTTGTCCATCGTTGTCGCCGTCCCGCTCGGACTGTTGATTGGGGTGTCCCGCCTGGCCAGCAGTTCCGCCAACCCCTTCATTCAACTGCTGAAGCCGGTCTCTCCTTTGGCCTGGCTGCCAATCGGCCTTTTCGTCTTCAGGGATTCGGAGCTGACCGGCATTTTTGTGATCTTCATTTCCAGTGTCTGGCCAACATTGATCAGCACATCCTTTGGCGTACAAACCATCAACCCCGATTACCTGCGGGTCTCCAGATCCCTGGGTGCCAGCCAGCTGCGCACCATCACAAAAGTCGTGCTCCCCGCTGTCATGCCTAACATCCTGGCGGGCATGCGCATCTCGATGGGCATTGCCTGGCTGGTGATCGTTGCCGCTGAAATGCTGTTGGGTTCCGGCATTGGCTACTTCATCTGGAATGAATGGAACAATTTATCACTCCCAAACATCTTCGTGGCGATCATCGTGATCGGCCTCACTGGAATTCTTCTTGATCAATTCATTGGAGCTCTACAGAAACGCTTTGACTATCAACTCTGATGTCCAAAGATCTGCCGAACCAGCTTTGTCCAATGTCATGTCAGCCACAAACGACTACAGCGAAGTCCAGCTCAGTATCGAAAATGTTGGCAAGGTCTTCACATCTGAGCCTGGCCTGCTGAGATCGCTGAGCAGGCGTCGCACCAGCGCTGGATACGTTGCCCTTGAGGACGTTAATCTCCGAATCGAAGAAAATACCTTCGTCTCTATCATCGGTCCATCGGGCTGTGGCAAGTCCACCTTGCTTAATCTGATGGCCGGCCTGGATGAGCCCAGCTCAGGTCAGATCCTAATGGACGGGCTTAGAATCCGCGGCCCCGGGCCTGATCGTGGAGTTGTTTTCCAGAACTATGTCCTGATGCCATGGCTCACGGCCCTGGAGAACGTCATCTACGCGATCGAAACCGCACAACCCAGCATCAGCAAGGGCAACGCCAAGGAACAGGCCCGTGAGTATCTGTCCATGGTGGATCTCGAAAAGGCGATGGACCGCTATCCCAGGGAGATGAGTGGAGGGATGAAACAACGCGTGGCCATTGCCAGAGCCTTATCGATCAAGCCCAAGATCCTGCTGATGGATGAGCCCTTTGGGGCCCTCGACGCCCTGACCCGCGGCTATCTTCAGGAGGAAGTTCTGCACCTGTGGGAAAACCACCGGGTCACGGTGGTCCTGGTGACCCACAGCATTGACGAGGCCCTGCTTCTCTCGGACCAGATCGTGTTGATGTCGAGCGGTCCGAATGCCCGGATCAGTGATTTGATCGACCTTCCGCGGATTCGTCCGCGCAAACGGAACATGATCGAAACCAATCCGGATTTTCTGGCCGTGAAACAGCGGCTTGAAGACCATCTGTTCCGGGAAACCAGGGCCATCGAAGAAAAGTAGTCCTTCGACCACTTTCCGGCCCAACCATCGCTTTTCCTCCCATCCCGTTCACCCCTACCCCTTCATTCTTGACGGATCTGCCATGAGCACGCTCACCCCCCTCAGTCACACCCTGCTCAACGCCAAGCGCAAAAAAGGCATCAGCTTTGCGGAACTGGAAACGCTGCTCAATCGCGATGAGGTCTGGATTGCCAGCCTGCTCTATGGCCAGGCCACAGCCTCGCCGGAGGAAGCACAGTCCCTTCTGGCGGCCCTGGATCTGGATCCAAGCCTGGCTGGCGAGCTGACCATTCCTCCCGTCAAGGGCTGCCTGGATCCCGTGGTCCCCGCCGATCCATTGATCTATCGCTTCTACGAAATCATGCAGGTGTACGGCCTGCCGATGAAAGATGTGATCCAGGAAAAATTTGGCGACGGCATCATGAGCGCGATCGATTTCACCCTGGAAGTCGATAAAGTTGAACATCCAGCTGGTGATCGGGTCAAGGTCACCATGTGCGGCAAATTTCTGCCTTACAAGAAGTGGTGACCTGAGCCGCTTTGCTCATAGGCCGAGTTCCGTGAGACCGGGGTGGTCCTTCGGCCTCGGTCCCTGGCGCCAGAGGAATTTGCGCTCTGCATCGGCAATCGGCACATCGTTGATGCTGGCCTCACGCCGACGCATCAGACCTTCAGCACTGAACTCCCAGTTTTCATTGCCATAGGCCCGATACCACTGGCCGGCTAGATCATGCCACTCGTACTGAAAGCGCACGGCAATGCGATTGTCGTGCCAGGCCCAGACTTCCTTGATCAATCGATAGCCATTCTCCTGGGCCCACTTGCGCTGGAGAAAGGCCACAATCTCGTCGCGACCCCTGATGAATTCTGAGCGATTGCGCCAGTAGCTGTCTTCCGTGTAGGCCAGCGACACTCGGTGGGGATCTCTGGAATTCCAGGCATCCTCCGCCATCCTTGCCTTCTGGATCGCCGTTTCCTGGCTGAACGGAGGCAGTGGAGGCTTTGTACTTAGGGCTGACATCTGGATCTTGCGATGAGTTATTTTACTCCTGCCGCAGGCTGAATCAGGCCTCGGCCTCGCAGCCTATGGAATGCTCCTGAAGCAAAGGGATCGCCCCTATCTCCTCTTCCAGCAGGGGTCTGGGCCCCACCGTGTTCTCGTTGAAATCGAGCAGCCGGTCATCGCTGATGGCCATCAAGCGCACGAGGCAGGGAGGTCTTGAGGGTAGGGAACCCGCCAATGCGACACGTCTTACAGACTTCACCCGCTTCAGCCTCAGCTCTGGTCCCGGTGGGAAAGGGCCTCCAGGTGCAGCTCCCGGATCTCCTCGGCTTCGGTGCGGTCCAGCTGGGCCGCTGAGACGGGGGAAGCGGTGGTCATCACCTTGGTGCGGCTCTGGGATTTCCAGTGGTCGAAACCGATCAGCGGCAGAGCGGAAACACGTCGGGCCATGGACCAGAACAGCACATAGGCGGCCAGCAGGCGGCGGAACGATCCAAAGCGGGATTCCCGCAACGCCTCGATCGCATCCCCGTTATGGGAGTTCTCACTATCGCCGCAACCGGCATGAACCGGACTTGGCAGCACCAGCACCGCGCTGAACGCCTCGTGCTGCAGCCGGGGATCAGAGCCGACCGCAACGATTTCCGGGCCCACCCCCAGGTGGCGGATGCCGTCGGCCTGGCGCCCCGCCAGAATCGTCGCCTGAGCCAGCGACCGTTGCCCTTCGCTGCAGCGACCGTCGGGCACGCCTAGATAAAGCAGTGTGCCACGCACCACCCGGTGGGCCTGGGTGTGCAGCAGATGGTCGCTTGGATCAGCTCCCTGCACATCGATGGCATTGATGCCGAAGCTGAGGGAAAACAACTTGCTCACGTAGTTCACCAACAACTGGTGCACCCCCTCGGCCTCGCCGATCACCACAGAGCGGCGGCCTGTGCGGGCCAGCAGCGGAAGGCCCTGAGCCAGCCGTAGCGCCACGGTCCAGAACCAGGGGCCGAACACATAGAGCGCCACATCGGCGGGCACGCTCACAGCGAGCATGAGATCCGCCAGCAGATCACCCTCGCTCACCCCAGCCAGCAACAATGCGGCGTTGATCAGGGTGCGGATCAAGGGTGTGGAGAATCCCACGCTCTCCAGGATGTAGAGCGCATGGATCAGCCAGGCATAGGGAGTTTCGAGCACGTGCAGGGCCCAGCGCCGGCCGATGTGGCGCAGTTGCCTTGATACACCGCTGGGCCGCCCCTGCCCGCTGGGGCCGGAACCCACGATCGTGGCCGCATCCTCTAGAAACAGGTGGCCTTCCATATTCTCCAGGGCGATCAGGTCTTCCGGTGGAAGACGAAGTCCAAGGGGATGCTGGCCCGGAAAGGCCTGCTGTACCTGCCGGCTAAGGCAGAACAACAGTTCGGTGAGTGTCTGGTGCATGGCGGCCACAGTGGCCGTGGCAGGTTCGGCGAGGCGGCGCCCGGCGCCAGTGGTGAACAGCCGGCGACAAAAGGGTTCCCCCGGGGCATGGACAGCCAAGAGCGGCGATCCCACAAAGCTGGTTGGTTCACCTGTGAGCACGAATAGTTCACGGATCACCTCCTGGCGCACCAGCAGGTCACAGGCTTCCGCCACCTGGCGGCTGGCGAAGGTCTGGCCGGAATGGCTGAGCACCAGCACGATCGACTGGCGGGCGAAGCCCAGTGTTTCGATGTCGTGCTGCAGGTGCTGGAGCACCGCGTTGGCGGAGAGGGCCCGCACGCTCAGCAGTGGCATCAGGCTCTGAAGGTCGCGGGCGAACTGCTCCCCCAGCCAGAGGCTGTTCTCCACCCCGGTGATCAGAAGGTCCACGTGGCGCGAAGTCGCCAGGGCCGGATCGAACCCCATGCCAGCCAGCGCCGCCTGCTTCTCTGCCAGGTGGGCCGCCTTGGCGATCAGGAACTGGGCCAGATGGGCGGCGCTCTGGCGGTTGGCGGAACCGGGATGGATCCAGTCGTTGCGGATCGCGGCCAGCAGCCCTGGGATCGAGCGGAGATCGTCCCCCACCGGGTCTGGCCGGCGGTGAGCGGCGCGCCGGCCGGAGGGTGGCTGGGCTACGGCCAGGGGCGTGAACGGGACCTGGACATAGAAGTGTCGCCGTCCCAGCTGTTCCTCCACCGACAACTCCCGGCCCCTCGAGAGGGAATGGAGGCGAAGGTCGGCGCAGGCCAGCACCGCCACCTCGCCGGCGTTCTGGTCTAGATCGATCCGGTAGGCCCCCTGAACACCGGCCAGCACCGCATCCACTGCCGCCGGTTCGGAGGCGTACACCGCCAGAGCGTCCGCTGGATCGAAGCCGAGCGTGATTGGTTGGCCGAGGCTGGTGAGGACAAGACGCTCCGGCCAGGTGGTGGACACCACGACCAGTCCGAAGCTGCCGCGGGCCCGCTCCATGAACTGCCTCACCGCCCGGTAAGGATCGTTGCGCAAAAACGCTTCGATGGCGGCGTCAATCCAGCGGCGCAGCAGTGCAGGCTCGGATCGGCACACCCGCACGTCCTCAGCCAGCTGGGGCAGGATCAGGTCAACCAATCGCTGGAAGGCGGGGTCGCCCGGATCGAAGACAGCCCCAGGCTGCTCTGCCACCACTGCTGCGAAGCTCACCTCAAAGGCGGCTGTCCAGTTCTCTAACTCCACTGAAGCGGGAGCGGCGGCGCCCTGGGGAAAGACCTGCTGGGCCGCTAAGCGCACTGCGGCGTACCAATCCCCCTGGGTGATGAGCAGATCCATCAGGCCAGCAATCTTGGGCGAATCCCCGACAGCTGCATGGCCCTTATGCAGCACCCGCTCCAACCAGTGACCCACATCGGCAAACTCCAGTTCGGCCTCGGCCAGCTGAAAGCGCTCGAAGTCGCCGTTGTGGGTGATGCGGTGCTCAACGGTGCGCCAGGCCCTGCTCCATTGCCCCTCGTCCCGGCTCCAGAGGCGGCGCCGTTGGGCAGGACACCAGCTATGCCAGTGAGTCTCGATCACCGCCGGCGGACCGCTGGTCCCGAAGCGGTAGTGGCACGCGGCTAGCAGGCCGGCGGACATGGGGCGGTGGCCTGCCCGGGCGGCCTGGTGGCGACGGCGGCCGAAACTGGTCTCCAGGGCGTCAGTGAGCTGGCCCCGCTTGGCGTTGACCAGCTTGTGGCCCACGAAGCATGGATCCCCGTGGCAATCGCCAACCAGCACCAAAGCTCCTGCTGCTTGCGCGCCGCGGATTTCGGTCTGCAGCCCCATGGTGCGCAGGCGCTCGATGGCACAGGAGGGCAGCAGCTCGCCACGTGGGGGTGGAGTCGGGCCACTGATGAAACCGAAGTTCCCGCAGTAGAAGCGGCTAGCGCGGCCAGTGAGCATGGCATGCCAATCGGAGCCAGAGGCCAGAAGCATCACCGCATTGGCCACAATCGCACTGGCCAACAAGACCGGGGTCAGGCCAGCCGAGGCGGGCCCCATCAGAAGCAACAGGGCCACGGCATTGAACAGTGGGCCGCCTGCTGCCTTGAGCCGTATTCGCCAGCGGGCGGGCGATCCCACCTCCAGCCAGGGCAGGGGCAGGGCCGCTCCATCGGCCAGGCCGATCGGGGCCAACGGCAGTAGCCTCTCAATCATTGAGGCCGGGGAGCGGTGTTCCAGCAGGTTCGCCAGCCGCAGCGACGAGGCGTCGCCGTCTACCAACGCCCGCACCAGCGCGTGGCCGGCGCCATGGAGCAGTTCGGCGGCACACCAGCTCAGACGAATCCAACAGGAGAGCGCAAAGGCTCCCCAGACCATGGCTGCCTGATCCAGGCCATTGCCGAAGGTGCCGGCAAGGCAACTGCTGGCGGAGATTGCCACAGAAGCCAATTCCGGCCAGGCCCCCAGCAGCCCCACGCTGAACGATGGGCACGGAGGGGCAGATGGAAGGCGATCGGAATTCATGGGTGGGCCTCCGGTGATTGAGGCAGAAGGGGACAGGCCCCCTCGACCGATGCCATCACTGTCCGTTCACCGTTCAGGAAAGGAGTGGATTCCCCTCACACCTGACCGTCCAATCCCTGACAGCCCGTTGTCATGTCGGTGACAACAGGCAGTCAGGCTGCTGAACTGACACAGTTGCGGGATAGGTCTCTCCCCTCCCCGCCGCCTGCCTGCCAACGCCTCCTGGAATGGACACCAACTTCAACAGTGCGGAACTCCAGGTCTTTCCCCTTTTCACTGGACTGGACGTCACCCTCCTGGAGCGCCTGCTGCACCAGCACCGCAACCTCACGGTGCCGGCAGCCCACCAGTTGCTGTTTGAGGGCGACTGGGGTGATGGGCTGTTTCTGATCCGCTCCGGTGTGGCCAAGGTGCGCCACATCACCCTTGGCGGTGAGGAGGTGGTGGTGAACCTGTTGGGCGTAGGAGAGATGGTGGGCGAACTGGCCATGTTGCTGGGCAATGGCCTCCGCTCCGCCGACGTGGTGACGCTGACGCCGATGGAGGTGGTGAAACTTCGCTGGTCGTCGGTGCAACAGGAGGTCGAACGCTGGCCCCGCTTCACCCTCAACCTGGCCCAACTGGAAGCGCGGCGCCTGGTGGCGCTTGGGCATCGATTCCGGCTGCGCGGGGAAGATGCCACCACCCGGGTGCTGGCCACGCTGGCGGAACTGGCCCGATGCACCAGCTACGAAGCGGATCCGCTCAGCCCCATCCCCGACATCACCCAAACGGAGATCGCCTCAATCGCGGGCCTGGCCAGGGGCACCACCTCGAGGGTGCTCAGTCAGCTGCGCGCCAAGTCCGTGCTGGTGGATGGGCCCGAGGGGCTGCAGATCGTGGCACTTGAGCCGCTGCGCAAGCGTGGGTTGATTGAAGGCTAGGAGCCTGTCACGCCTCGAACGGAGTCAACGTGCGACAGGTTCCTAGATCAAGAGTCTCCGCCAGGATCCGCAGTGTCGATCCCAGCGGCTCGGGATGCAGGCGCAGGCGTCCCAGGAGCCCATCGAGCTGCGCTGCACGAACACCTGTATGGGGGGCAACGAGGGGACGGGCGCTGGCTGGAGGTGATCGGAGGCCGTGCTCATCACCCCGGGCCCCGCCATATCCAGAGCAGGTCCTTCAGCAACGCCTGAGCCATCCGTCCGGGCGCTCCAGAGGCAGGTTCCAGCAGGGCCTGAAACTCTTTCGGAGTGAGGATGAGGGCATCACAGGCCAGGGTCAGTTCTTCGAAGGGCCAGAGCAGCAGGCGCTGACTCTGGGTGCCCATCCCCTGGCGATCGATGAGCAGGAGATCGAGATCACTCCCCACAGCCGCATCTCCCCGGCCATAGCTACCGAAGACGCCGACAGCCAACAGCTCAAGGTGAGCCGAAGCCTGACGTTCAGCCCAGGTTCTGGTGGCCTGAATCACCTGGCTGGGCTCCGGCCATCGCAGCACCGATTGCGTCAACGAGCGAACGGGCATGGTGCAAGGCGTCGAGACTCTGCAGGCGTCCAAAGTGGTCTGTGGGCGCTCCATCCGGAAGGCTATCGGGGCATCTGGTGGGGATGTAGAGCGCGTCGAGAATGCGCAGGCGATCGATCAGGTCAGTGATGGCGTTCGCCAGCCCCTGACGAGACCCCGATGGCAGATCACGAAACAGGCGTCCCAGGCCATGGCCCCAGGCCTCCTGACCCAGGGACAGGTGCAGGCCCTTGAGCGCCTTTTCCACCGCCTGATGGCAGGCGAAGCAGGCCCATTCGTGGTGACCATTCGCCGCACTCAGTTCCGCTTGGGCCAGATCGGCGCGGGCCTGCGCCAGCCAGTCCTGGGAGCGATCCGCCATGGGCTCCGGTGTGGTGCGATCAGCGTGCCACAGGCCCGTGGGGGATGGATGGATCGAACCAGCGAGAACTGGCCGCCGGCCATGGTGCCATCATGGCTGGGTTTCTCCACTTGATGTTCGCCATTCTCCTGATTGGCCTACATACACCTTCAGGCAACTTGCTGAAAAGGGCAGAAAAAGCCTGAGGGCTGAGGGCTTGAGGGACTAAGCGCTAAGAAGGCAATCCTGGGGGGAGACAGCAGACGCGGAAGCCCACGTTGCCGTAGCGGTTGACCGGGAGGACGCTGTTCCGGAAGGCCGAGCGGCAGATCCCGGGGAAGTTGCTCCAGGAGCCGCCGCGCAGCAGCCGGTACTCCTGATCCTGGAGGCCCTCCAGGGCCGCATCAGACTCCTCCCAGGCACTGCCATCCTGCCGCCAGCCAGGGCCCACCGGGTCAGGATGCCAACAGTCGCCGCACCATTCGAACAACTGGCCGTGCATCTCCGCCAGCCCCCAGCGGTTCACCACCGCCAGGGCCCCGGTTGCCGTCGGACGCTGGTGGTACTCCCCTTTTCTGCCCCGGCCATAGGTGGAATTGGCGTCATAGTTCGCCCAGCTGGGATCCAGCGTGTCGCCGCAATGGAAGGGTGTGTTGCTGCCTGAGCGGCAGGCCACCTCCCAGCGGCTCTCGCTCGGCAGTGCCAGCTGGGGCGCTGCCGTTCCGCCGACCAGGGCGGTCCATTCCTCGACCAGCCAGTGGTTGAGGCGCGCCAGCCATTCGCCGCAGTCGAACCAGCTCACGCTGTCCACCACCAAGCCTCCTGGCTGGGCAAAGCGCTCCCAAAGGCCCTTGGCTTCATAGGTGCCCGGGCTGGCGGCGATCTCCCGCTCAATCAGCGGCAACCCCGCCACCGCTGCCCACTGGGCCTGGCTGATCGGAAACCGCGCCATTGCAGTGGGCTCCAGCCGCACCCTGCGCTGGGCTTCCACATTCACCCCCTCGCACCGCTGCCGAAATCTGGGGTAGACATCACGGCCAGCTTCCCCCTGCTGGCCTTCCCGCTCCTCCAGTGAGCCGATCGTGTACTCACCGCCAGGCACCAGCACCATCTCCAGCTGCTCCCCCTCGGGGAGGGGCAGCTGCCACACCTCAACCGTCTCAAGCACCTCGGTGCGCAGCTCCAACCCCTTGCAATCTTCCTGGTTGAGCGCGGTGAGGGTGAGCATCGGCACCACACGGCCCGCTCCCGATCCAAGCGAGGGCAACTCCCGGCTGGCCGCCAGCTGCAGGCCCCGTGCAGCGCCCTGGAACAATGGAAGGGCCGCGTCGATTCGCTGCCAGTCGCTGTCTTCGTGCACCACCACCTCCAGCGGCTGGCGGCTCAGCTGTTGTTCCAGGGCTGCCGTGATCCGTTGGCGCTGCTCCACCTGGGTTTCGGCCCCGACAGCGCTCAGCCCCAGCGCTTCTGCCGCGGCCCTTCGCAACGCCACCGGCTGGGTCTCCTCCCCCATCACCTGCTCCAAGGTCGCCACGGCCACCTCGCCACCGATCAGACACAGCACCACCGCTGCCTCACTCCGCTCCTCGATCGGCAGCTCCCCATCCCGCATCGCCAGCCCCAGCCGTTCGCTGGCCACCGTGCGCACCGCCAGCCGCTCGCCGGGCTCGGCACCGGAGGCCGCCATCGCCGCCAGCTTGGCGATCGCATCGCGCCGCTCGCTGGCCACCGGCACCCCCAGCTCCCACATCCACTTCCTGGCCCGCTGCAGCGCCAGCCTGTAGCGCTCCTCCTCAGGATCCAGAAACGCCAGCCGGCCCAGCCGGTCAGGGGCGTCGGCCGGCATCGACAGGGCCCGGCTTTTGCTCTGCTCGCTGCAGCAGTCCCGCAGGGCCAGCAGGAAGCCCCGCATCCGTTCCCGCTCCTCAACCGTGCGCTGGCTGCTCCAGTTCCGCCAGGAACTCCTGCCAGAGCGCTCCATCACCGGCGGAATCAGCCTCCAGCCTCTCCAGCTGCCGCAGCGCCGCCAGGTAGTCGGCCAGTGGATCCAGCGGAAAGCGCAGCCAGCTCTCGTCGGCGCCAGGAGTACGCAGCAGGTTCAGATCGATCAGGTAGCCCAGCAGCGCCTGGCGCTGGTTTCTCCCCTCCAGATCCATCCCATCAGCGGCCCCCAGCGCCTGTTCCGCCAACCACCCCGGGAACTCCACCGGTTGAAACAGCGGGCGGCCGTTCTGCCCCTGCCGGTGGCTGGCCAGGGCCAGCACCCTCAGGGCCCGCTGCACCATCGGGCCATCGATCCTGAGCCCCGCCCGCTGCCGCATCCCCGGATCGGAGGGCGTATCCACCCGCACCACATAGCTGAGCATCAGCTCAGGCACCGATCCGGCCAGCAATCCCTGCCTGCGCTTGGCGATCACGTCATCGATGAACATCTGCGCCAGCAGCGCCTCCACCAGGGCCGGATCGAGGTCTTCTGAGGCACCTGGCAGCTGCGCCTGCAGCCAGGCGCGCACCCGATCCGCCACGCTCTCCTTCTCGCCCAGGGCCGTCTCGATCAGCACCGGCAGCCGCCGTTGCTGCACTGAGGGGATGGCACAGAAGGCCCGCTCCAGCGCCTGGTGGTGCTGCTCCACCCAGGTGTTGAGGTCGGCGGGGGTGTAAGTCTTCCGGTTATCAGGGCCTGTGCCTCCGGCCAGCGCCTTGAGGGAGCGCTCCAGCAGCTGGGAGAGCTGGTCCGGGTTGCTGAACTTCTGCAGAGTGAGGCCGGCGTTGCCGACTTTTTCGAGGAAGGCCTCCTGCCGGTCTCCGTACGTGCGGTCGATCAGAGCCTTGGATGGGATGCCCAGGTCCGCCGCCTCGGTGTCCAGCAGGAACACCAGCCGGGGGATGGGCGCTTCGGTGGCAGTGTCGAATTCCAGCTCGGTGTACGACACCTCCGGTCGGTCTCTCACAGGGGAGCTGTAGCGCGTGCCGAAGATCCCGACATACACATCACAACCTTGTTGCCGCTTCGAACCACCAACACGCTCGGTGCAGACAGCGGCCGGAGCCTGGTCGATGGAGGGGAAATCGGCCATGTCCACCACCACGTGGCCACAGGCCGAGACCGCGCGCTCGGCCTTGCTCACATAGGAGCCCCCGGAGGGGTACAGACGCAGCTCAGAAGTGTGCGAAAGGAACACCCGCCATGGAGCAGGGCCGGGGGATGGGGGATTCACGCCAACAGCATCCCTCTGAGACCGGACGCGCACGATAGGCAGCTCCTCTGCCGGATCACCAGGCCATCGCCCAACCAGACCTGCAAGGAGATTGGATCAGGAACATCAAGGTGGATCTTCTGCTGGCACGTAATCTCAGCGAGGAGGCCTTCGCGCGGTGCGGAGCCATGGTGAGCACGCTGGAGAACGCTCCCACAAACTGGGACGGCAGACACCCCCACACCCTGGTTGTTGCCATGGCCCACTCCGAACGCGTTCCCAAACCCATGCAGGAGCGGTTCGAGAGCCTGTGTGAGGCAACCGATGCCTTCTGCGACCTCCACCTCAACGGTGAATACAGGCAGCTGATCCGCGAGCTGCTGGCGGCTCTGTGCCTCAAACGGCCGTCACCGCTGGCCAGGGGGAAGGTGACCACCTGGGCAGCTGCGGCGGTGCACGCCATCGGCACCGCCAACTTCCTGTTCGACAAAACGCAGACCCCCCACTGCAAGAGCCCGCAGATCTTCGCCTTCTTCGGAGTCTCCGCCAGCAACGGCCAGACGCGATCGAAGCAGCTGCGCGATCTGATGGGGGTGGATTGCTTCTCGCCCGAATGGACCCTGCCCAGCAGGATGGACGCCAACCCCATGGTGTGGATGGTGGAGGTGGATGGCTTCATCCGTGATGCGCGGAGCCTGCCCTTGCAGGTCCAGGAGATCGCCTGGGCAAAAGGCCTGATTCCCTACATCCCCGCCCTGAAAAAAAGCTCCAGCGCTGCGAAGCACGGCCCGGAAACCAGGTCGCAGGAGCCAGAAGCCACGACGCCGGCACCGGATCATGGTCAGCTGGGGCTGTTCTGATCTGGGGATCGTTGATCCAGGAGCCGCCGCGCAGCAGCCGAAATTGGCGCTCCATTTCGTTCAGCCCGGGCGCCGGCTGTTCCTGGGCTGTGCGGTCGTCCGGCCCCTCGGCGCCGTGGTGATGCCACCGGTCCTGGCACCACTCCCATACGTTGCCATGCATGTCGGCCAGTCCCCACCGGTTCACCACTCCATAGGCCCCCACGGCAGTCACGGTCCCCACCCGCTCGCCCTCCCCACCCGGGGGGAACGCTGACCTGCCGTCGTAATTGGCCCAGGCGGCATCGATCGTGTCGCCGAAATGAAACGGTTTGCCGCTGCCGGCACGACAAGCCACCTCCCATTGCGCTTCGCTAGGCAACCCCACGGCCGGTGCCATCAGGCCGATACGGCCCAAGAGATGGCGATTGAGCCGGTCACACCACTCCCGTGCGTCCTGCCAGCTCACGTTCACCACCGGCAGATCGTCCCCCTTCCTCTCTGCATGGGGATCCGGATTCAGGTCCCTGTTGATCGCCTCCAGGCTCGCCAGAGACCGCCACTGCGCCTGGGTGATCGGGTAGCGGGCCAGGGCGCACGCCTGCAGGTGCACCTGCAGGCGTACTTCCACAAGGTGTTCACGGTCCTTACAACCAGGCGACCGTGCATACATCGCCTGCCAGAGCGTCGCCTGAATCTCGCGTGGATAGGGAAATTCGTCCTCGGCTGCTCCGATCGTGTAGGTGCCCGCTGGCACAGCCACCACCTCGAGGGGAAGCCCTCCGGGCAGGGGCAGCTGCCAGACCCGCACCTTCTGCACCGCTGTGCTCACCAGGCCCATTGCGGTGGTGAGGGTAAGCATGGGCACGATCCGGCCCTCCTCCTGCCCAAGGATCGGCAAACGGCGGGCCGCCACCAGCACCTGGATGGCGCGGCTGGCGCCCTGCCGCAGTGGCAACACCTCCTCGCCCTCGAGCAACTTTTCGAGGAGCCGCCAACGCTCCTGCTCAGATTCCCTGGGTGCCGTTACCGTTCCCAGCGCTTCGGCGGCGAGGCGGCGCAGCTCCAGCGGCTGCTTCGGCTGCAGCAGAACCTGCACCATCAGCTGCTCCGCCTTGTCGCCGCCGATCGCGGCCAGGGCCTGCAGGGCCGCTTGCCGTTCCTCCGGCTCGCGCCCGTCGCCATCACGCAGCACGGCCCCCAGGGGCTCCACAGCCAGCAGGGCCGCAGGGTTCCCTTCCACGCCCATCAGCTTCAGGCGGCAGAGGGCATCGAGGCGCCGCAGCAGCTCTCCACAGCCGGCTGCAGATCTGCAGGAACAGGGATCGCAACGGCACTGGAAAACCATGACATCGCCGAACAACCCGCTGCGCCCGACATCTCTACCTTCGCGTCGCTTCAGGGGGGCCACTTCGCTCCTGCTGACTACGCAATCGCTTCGCGGATGGGTAAGGGTACAACAACGGAGCAGCGCCCCGTTTTCGAAGGCCTCAATGGATTTTTCAGCGAACTCCTCAGAGGGATCTGTTCATGAACAGAGCTCGCACCCCAGGGAACGGGCAGTCTCAAGCGCATCTAAGAGGGACCACTGCATCCCCTCAGCAGCCAGTCTCTCAAAAGTGTGATCACCGAGTTGCTGTTGGGTCAGGTCGACATATCCTTCATGAGCGGCCCGATCCAAGGGTTCGAAGTGAGCGCCCATCTCCTCCAGCCGACGCCTGGTGAGGCCCAGCACCCTTGCGGCCGTCTCCGGCTGTCCAACCGCCATCGCAACCCCACCGAGGGCGGAGAGACAGAGCGTGGTGATCATGGGATAGTCGTAAATGCGTCCGTACTCCAGGGACCGGGTTAAAAACTCCCTGGCCGCCTGGGGATCACCTGCAGCCAATCTGATGTGGGCCAGGTTTTGGAGCAAGTGAGCGGGCCAGTAGACATTGTCAAGGTCGACAAGCTTCGCCAGGGCATTGTTGTAGAGCTCTTCCGCTGCCTGCAGGTCACCGGCCGCCCTGCAGCCCTCGCCTAGGGCGATCAGTGCCAGAGCCGTGCCACTGTCATCCCCTAGTTCCCGGAACATCTCCAGGGCTTGCACCATCAGTGGGGGGCCATTGGTCTCATCGCCGGTGACCGCCAGGGTGATTCCCAACGTCATCTTCGTGCGAGCAATGTCGGCAGGTGCGCCCTGACGGCAGAAGAGATCATGGGCACTGCGGCAGTAGGGTAGGGCTCCGTCGTAATCCCCCATGAAGATGCGCAACCAACCGGAGGCGTCCAGCATGCAAGCCTTCTGAATGGAGTTCCCTGTGGTCTCGGCATGGACGATTCCCCGTTCCACCCATTCCGTGCCCTCAGCAAACATGCCCCTGGAGATCCAGAACCAGAGCAACGCCTTCACCCCCCGGCAGGCGTAGGCCGCATCACCACACCCCTCCATCGACCAGGCCAGCGCCTCCCTGAGTTCGTCCTGCTCGTCAAGCAAGCGACTGACCTGCAGTCGCTGATCGGAAGTGAGCAAGCGTGGAGCCATCGATTCCGCCAGCTCAATGAAATACGTGCCAAGGAGCCGCCTCATCTCATCCAGATGGCCGTTAGCACTGAGCTTCTCCAAGGCAAACTGGCGAATCGCTTCCAGCATTCCCAGCCGCCGCTCCCCACTGATTTGTCTCTGCACCAACAAATTCTTGTCTAGCAAGGAACTGAGCACGTCGAGGATCTCACAATCCAGCCAAGGCAGGCCTCCACAGACGGATTCGATGGTCTCGAATAACACCACACCTGGGAAGATGGCCATGGCCTGCAACAGTTTCTGTTCCTCGTGGTTGAGTAATCTGTAGCTCCATTCGATCAGTCCCCAGAGTGTGCGGTGCCGTTCATCCAGTTCTGGTCCGCCTCTGATAATGTCAAGACCCAAAGAAATGCGTTGGAGTAGAACTACTGGAGAGAGGATCTTGATGCGGGCTGCCGCCAGCTCGATCGCCAGCGGCAGGCCGTCAAGACGCCGACAGATCTGGCTGACTACAGGAGCGTTGGTGATGTCGAGCTCGAACGATGGATCACGTTCACCCACCCGTTCCAAGAACAACTGCACGGCTGGAGCTGAGGCGACCGCGCCAAGATCTTCCTCCTCATCCAGGCTTGGACATGCCAGCGTGTCGAGGAGAAAAACACGTTCACCTTTAATCGCCAGAGGTTCCCGACTGGTGACCAGGATGCAGATCTTTGGGCAGTGCCTGAGCAGGTCTCGCACCACGTGGCGGGACTCAATCACCTGCTCGTAGTTATCGAGTAGGAGCAACATCTGGGCAGGGCGTAGATGATGGATCAAGGCCTCCATCGCTCCGCCCGAGAAGTTATCCCTGAGTCCCAGGGTCTGGGCGATTTCCGCGACCACCAGATTTTCATCGTCCACGGCAGCCAGCTCCACCAGGAACACCCCTGCTGGAAAGTCGGGAAGCATCTCCCTCGCCGCCTGCAGGCCGAGGCAAGTCTTGCCTGTACCCCCCGGGCCTGTGATGGTGACTAATCGCCGCTGCTTCTCAGAGAGGAACGTCTTCAAAACTCTCAGCTCGCGACTTCTGCCGATCAAATGGCTGCCAAACTGCGGAAGATTGGTCGGCTGACTTTCAAGGGTACGCAATGAGATGGGACCCGCTTCGCTGCCAAGCAACGTTGCATCAAAGAGGATCTCCGGATAACGCAGGCTTTTGAGTCGATGGGCACCGAGGTCGCGGAATACCACACAATCGACCAATCGGCGCTCGTCGATCGCTCTAACCGTCTCCTGAGAAAGGATGATCTGGCCACCATGGCCAGCGTCCCCGATTCTTGCGGCCCGATGTACATCGAGACCTATATACCCTTCGTCACTGAAGCGGACGTTACCGACATGGATGCCGATGCGAGCTCTCGGTTGCGTTGCGTGGGGCCAGTGAGCGCATTCCAGTTCTTTCTGGATAGCCAGGGCGGCATTCAGAGCCGCTTCCGCCTCCTCAAACACCAGGAAAAAGCCATCCCCGCTCACGGATTCCTCCTTCCCACCGAAGCGACTCACGGCTGCACGTACTTGGGTGCGATAGCCGGTGATCAAGGTGGCATAGTCTCTGCCGAGATCCTGTAGGAGACTTGTGGACCCTTCGATGTCCACGAACATCATAGTAATGCTGATGACGCAAGATGGGGCCTCTGTGAATGTGGTCATCCGCGCGCTGTCGATCCCCCATCACTGGGTGTGTTGAAGAGTTCATCCCTCAAGGCCAGAATGCGTGCCAGTTGTCCACTGGCCTCCTCCAAGGTCGCCATGGGGATCGGTGAGTTGCGGCGCAACGATGGCCAGTTCTCCGCTTCGTGTACCCTGGCCAAAGAGCACTCTGCAGCGAGACGATGGCGTGTCTGGCAAGACACGCCAAGACGATATGCCAAGGCCAGGCCATCGCGGAAGGCCCTAAAACGCAGTAGAAGATTCGCTGGAATCTCCTGATCTTGGAGGACCGCCAGATTGGAAAGGCCTGCATGGACTTGAAGCCAGCGCCTCAACTCTTCCAGCTCACTGTGCCGGTTGATACCGTCCCAGGGGTCAAAACCAGCCTCTCGATGTTCCTGAACGCTGCGAAAAGGTTGGCGATGGGCGCGACCGCGACGGAGGACGGAAGGATCCCGTCGCACCAGACAGCGGACCTCAGCTAGAAGTTTAAGGGCGTCAAGTTCCT
>JAUCZK010000016.1 GCA_030373145.1 Cyanobium sp. CZS48M
CTTGAGACCCGCCTATGTAGTTGCGCGAACCCGCCTACCTAATCGTCGCCGAACAGTACAGAGGCCAGCCCCTTCATCGCCACCTCCTCAGCAAGCTCCTCCTCGTGCGTGAGTCGCTGAACAACGACTAGCAACGCAGGCTCGCACTTGGCAGTGCTCGCCCTGTCTGTAGGCCAATCCCGAACGGCTCCAGCGGCAGCGACCATGGCGCCACAATGACCCCAGCCTCAGCGCCATCGACGATCGGGGCAATCTGATCGCCGGCCTAAGCCGGGCAGATCTGTACACACAGAAGCTGAATGAATCCAGGGCTTAGCAGGATCCTGCAAATCATTCACATTGAACTAGATTAGATTAGATTAGATTAGATTAGATTAGATTAGATTAGATTAGATTAGATTAGATTAGATTAGATTAGATTAGATTAGATTAGATTAGCGAGCTAATTCCAGCATGTTGGCGGTGCTGGCAACCGGGATAGAATATATGCGCAGTCACTTCATCGCAGAAGCCATGCGAAACGTGCTGCAACCACTTTAGCGACACAAAATGCTCCGCCCCCTTGATCAGCCCCATCCCGAGAGCTCTGCCACGGCCAAGGCTGTCCCACCGGCAGATAGCGACGTGCTCGACATCGCTACCGGTGTTGCGGGAATAACCTGGCAGCACTCGCGAGGCATGGCAACCGCTTCTGCAACCCAGCCTGGAACCGAATTAATACTTTGAATCAGCCCTGCCCAGACCGGAGGATCCTCCGGCTACCGAATCAAGGCCATCCACCTCACAATTCTCTTCCCCTGTAGCTCAGGTCTATTCTCATGGCTTAGCGAATAAGTGCGCCTTGCCAAGATATAGGCGTGCAATTTTAACGTAGTCGCGCCAATACATATTCCAAATTGCATTTCTCTGATACTCACTAAATGTACCATATCCTACTGGAACAATGCCATGAGAAGGCATATCGCCAGATGCCGTCTGCAACATAATAGCCTGCACAACCTTCGCAGAAATATCAGGGGAAAGTGATCTGCGGGCAAGTCCAACAAAATAAAGCTCCGCAGTGGAAAGAGACCTATTGGGATCGGCATCTTTGCCTTGCGAAGAGTCATGCGGAATCACTTCAAGCAGGCTGCACATATCGTCTATCGTAGAACCATTGACAAGCTCCTCTTTCTGATATGGCCTAACAATAATATTGCCAATACCAAAAACAGAGGCCCAATCATTCAATACATTCAAGTAATCGGTCCCACGCTGACCAAGCATGTACAAGGTATAGTCGAATAGCGACATGCCCCACACAGGAACTGCTGTAATCTTTTCAGCTTGATTAAATCCAGACTCTAGCCACTTGTCATGTCTTCTTAGATAAAAAACTATCTTTACCGAGGAAACGTTGCACGACCAAGACCGAATTACCTCGCTTAGCTCGGTTATCTTTTGTTTTGGAATCTCAAAAAACTCCTCTGAACTTATTAAAACGCTAGTAGCACTCGATTCAATCACTTCACTATACAGTTCCTCAAATAGAACTTTCGCATTACCAGCCTTGAAGCCTGCAGGGCGAGGCTGCATGGGGGTAGATGTAGATGCATGGGCTGTGAAAGGAAAACTCAGGCAATAGTGCTTGGGCTCACCTGGCAGCAGCCCAGTCATTGGATAAAGGAGACCCTGGTCAAGGTATTGTGTCCTATAGCTGGCAAAATGACCTTGGATAGCAGTCGTTCCGGTCTTAGTATAGCCAGCATGGATATAAAGCTTGAGCGCCCTAACCTGGGTGGTCTCCATCGCAAACTAGCCAATTTATTACAGAATTATGTTACACCAGTTTAGCCATCGACACCCTCCTCTACGGCAAGCGTCCAATGGCGATGCAGTCGCCAATTTCCTACTCCGTGCAGGAGGAAGCTTTGAAGCGCCAATAGCACCGGATGGTGCTGCGATTCCCCTCATCGGATGTGCCCAGGCGAGCATTGATCAGCGGAAATGGGTAGGTGCTGTCAGACAGTAGCCGATTTCATGCCCTTCAGCATCGAAAATCACCCTAAAAAAAGCTCCCCTTTCGGGGAGCTGGGTGCATCTGCAACGAGAAGACTAGGCCTGGACGAGAGCTGCTGGGCTGCTTTGCAGCTGAAGCTTCAGCGCAAGGTGAGCGGGCAGCTGGCGGGCATGACTGATGACGGGGAAGTCTAACTCTTCGAGAACACGCTCCTTGCCGTAGAGCATGACGTACTCGGGATAGTTGTCCCAAGATGTGCGAGGCACAATATCGAAGTAAGACTCTACTTCAAGATCTTCTGCATAAATGATGCAGTGAGAGTCAAGTTCGATATTATAATATGTAAAAGTTTGACTGTCTCCCAGCTGATCAGAGTTGAGCTGGATGATAGAGCTGCCGTTTACAAGAAGGTGCGCTTTAACCAAATGACCATCAATCAAGATGTGGTGATTCGGGCTCACACATAGATCTTGGCTAGGAACCTGACCACCAAAGGAACCCTTCCGGATCAGGACAGGAAGCTCATCGGAGGCTGTGAGAGCAATAAAATGCCTAGTTTTGGAGACGAAACGAACTGGGGAAATACCTTGTTTGGTTTTGAGATAATCTCCAACTTGAATCTGCTCGATAGCTTTTTGGCCGTCTTGGGTTGCAATGTTAGTTCCTTCCAGGAAACAAGCAATCGCGTCTTGATCCTCAATGTAGAAAATATCTTTCAAGCCGGCAAGACCTTGACTCCCAAAAAAGAAGTTATTGCCAGAGGAGGTTGCAGTAGGGTCCCAATTATTTGGTGTCATTGCATTGCCGTTATAATCCGTGGCTGAGCGTGTTTCCAATAGGCCCATGATATCCTGGTCTGTAGCAAGATAGCTTGAAGAATCTAACTTATCGTTAGTATTAAAGAGAGAACCTAGAGATTCACCATCATAGAGGGCGATGTACCAACCATCTTTAACTGTTACAGGGGAACCGGGATTAAACGGCGTGTCATTAAAGCCATCTACTTGCCCACTGGTGAAGCCTGTAGTAGTAACTGTTGCGAAAGTGCCATAATCAACATAAAATCTTGCTGTAGATATATTGTTTGTATTTTTAATCCAGATGTTACCTACAACAATCGCCTCGCCTTGATAATCTGCAATATCAACTCCACTACCGCCGCCGATGTTTTTATCGGTTATAGTTTGTTCAGTCTTAGCCTGGTCAGGGTCTGCTTGAGTTGTGAAGAGAATGGTTCCATCAGCGTTCGGAGAACCAGTTGGGAAAGTTGGGGTGACTACGAATGAGTTAGTAGCAGGTGGTGCAGGCGGCCCTATTTTAATCCATTCGCCATTATCTGTCTTGGCTCCATCTTCGGGCATCCCCGTGAACACGCCATCATTTGGATCTGTGAGAGCGCCTGATTCAGCTCCAGTAGCAGTGAATTTAACATCAGTAACTGGTTGTGCATCATCAAAACGGAAAGCATTGTCTAGATCTGTAGACCCGGTTCCGATTTGCCATACAAATTTGAATGTGGCGGAATCAGCCATCTTAACAAAATGTAAACTAGAACAACATTACCCTATTTCATTAAGGGGCCTTTTGTCAAGAGGTAGTTTCCGCCTGGTTTCAGAATGTCCTGATATCCTCAAAATCTCAATTTTCAGCTGGGCCCATCCCCCTGCCATCCATCAACGTCGCTGAACTCCTCCCCTCTTGGCTTTGGCCTTAGAGCTGACTGCCCGTTACCGTGACAACTACCACGCCATTCTCCGTTCCGCAGCAGGTTGTGCGGCTGCAGGCACAACATCGTGAGGCCGAAGCCCTGCCCTTGCTGCAGCAGCTCCTCAGCCAGGATCCTCAGAACCACACCTTCCGCAGCTCCCAGGCTTCACTGCTGCTGCGCCTGGGCCAAACCGATCAGGCCCTAGCGTTGCTGGCTGAGGCGGAACAAGCAAAGAGCTCCGTTGGGCTACTCATGGGTCTTGGCGCCTGCGCCAGGGCTCAGGGCGATCGGGCCGGGGCCTTCAGCCGCTACGGCCTGGTGCTTGAGCTCGATCCCAGCCACCGGGGTGCACAGGCTGCCCTGGTGCTGCTGGCCTTCCCGACGCCGGCCGAGCGGCTTGAAGAGAAGCTGCAAAAAGCCATGGCAGCCCAGGCCTTCGAGGAGGCGTTGGCTCTCTCCAGCTGTTTGCGTGCCCTAGCCAACGCCCAGCCCTGGACCGTGCTGCGCCACGCCAACCTGCTCCGCCTGTTGGGCCGTCCCCACGACGCCTTGGAGGTGCTGAAAGCGCCCGTGGCTGACCCGGCGCTCCAGGCCCATGTGCTCAAAAACCGGGGTGAGATCCTGCGGGAACTCGGCGACCTTTCCGCCAGCCTGGCGGTCCTGCAGGAGGCGGTGCGGCTCGATCCCACATGCCCCGATCATGCCATCGCCCTGGGGTTCCTGCATGCTGATCTCGGTGCTTTCGATCAGGGCCTGGAGCTGCTGCATGAGGCCGAACGGCTGATCAGTGATCCTGATGCCCCTGCCCAGCGCTGGCTGCGGCTGCTGCAGGTGTTTGTGCTGCATCGTCGCGGCGAATACGACACCGCCCTGGCAATCGCCCAGGGCCTCACCGGTGATGCCGACCTGGGCTTCGAGGCCCGGGTACAGGTGGCCGCTCTGCAGATCCGCCTCGGTGATGCCAAAGCCGAAGCAGCCCTGGAGACCCTTTCGCCAGCCGGCCCACGGCAGGAGGGGGAGCTTCTGCGCCTGCGGCTGGAGTGGCTGTTCAGCCAGTTCCGCTTCGCCGAAGTCCTTCAGCTGCTCGAGCCGGCACTGGCCGCAGAGCCGCTGGACATCGCCCTGGCCGATCAGGCTTGCCTGCTGCAGGTGCTGCTCCTGGATCTCGACGCCGCCCGCCAGCTTTACTCTCGCCTGCGGCAGGCCAAGCAGGCCAGCGGCGATCGGACCATGCAACGCGCGTCCCGCGCCGGGCTGCATCGCGGCATCTACGAGGAGTTCAACACCAACCGGGAAGTGGCCGGCACCATCCGCCAGCTGGCCGAGCAGCCTCCGGCGCATCGGCTCGAGCCCCTGGCCCAGTTACTGGCTAAGGAATGCGAATCCAATGCCGCTGCCTTCTCCCTGCTGCTGGCCGCTCGCCAGGCCGGCCGGCTCCAGGCCTGGAGCGGCTCGGCCACAGACACCGACGTTGCGGCATCCCCGATACCCCGGCGAGTGATGCAGCTCTGGCTCGGCGACGACCTCCCCGAAAGCCTGCTCGTGACCGCCGGCAGCTGGCAGCAGGCGAACCCCGGCTATGAGCACGTGCTCTTTCGCGCCGACAGCGCTGCGGCCTTCATTGCCGAGCAGGCCCCACCCAAGGTGTGCAACGCCTATCTCAAGGCCGCCAGCCCCCTGCTGCGCTCCGATCTCTTCCGCTTGGCCTACCTCAGCTTGAACGGTGGGGTAGCTGCCAGCCTCAATGTGCGCTGCCGCCACTCCCTCGACGCCTGGCTCTCCAATGGCATCGACGTAGTGCTCTATCAACAGAACAACGGTTTTCTGGGCACGGACTTTCTCGCCTCCACCCCCGATCAGCCCCTGCTCGAAGCCATGCTCGATCTGGCCTGCTTCCTCGTGCTCGGTGAGCAGGGCAGCAACCCCTGGTTCCTCACCGGACCCGGCATGCTCACCCTCTGCTTCGCCCGCTACTACCGGGAGGGCCTCGCGGATCTGCAAGCCCCCCCCCCGCCCGGGATGCGCCTGCTCAGTGAAGCGCAGCTCACCCAACGAATCAGCGCCGATTTGCAGTGGCCTGTGCGGATCAGCGAGGGCCGCTGGAGTGATCCCAGTGTGCAGTTCACGGGCCGCCAGGAGCTCTTCCAGCGGCGGCGCCGAGGCCCCAGGCGCCGCTAAGCCCCTCCCCGCCTCAGATGATCGCCAGAGTCGTGAGGGAACCGCTGTAGCCGGTGATCTCGATGATGGAATCGCTGGCCGATTGGAAGCCAGCGCTGGCATCGTTGAGGGCGAGATAGGTGAGGCCGCCCACGCTGAAGGTGGCCGCCCCGTTGGCCACGAAGCTGCTGGTGGTGAGCACGGCGGCAATGGCACTCTGGCTGAGACTGGCCACCGCTCCGGCTTCCACCAGAGCTGCCGCCGAGACGGCGTTGGGCCCATCGATCACGTCGGTGCCGATAGCGAGATCACGGATCCAGTCGCGGCTGGTGGCGGGGAGCTGGGAATCGCTCAGGGCCGTGTAGCGGAACGTGTCCACGCCCGCGCTGCCGGTGAGCTGATCACTGCCGCCGCCGCCGGTCAGGGTGTCGTTGCCGCTGGTGCCGGTAAGGATGTCGTTGCCGCTGGTGCCGCTGAACTCCAGATCCAGACCGGCCGTTCTGCTGAAGGCGAGCGGTTGGCTGCCGGTCTGCACAATCTCGATGCCACTCACCAACGGGTTCTGCACCTGGTGCAGGAAGTCGATGTTGAGCTCTCCGTCGGTCACCGTGACCGATGTGGTGACCACCCCACCCACGAGATTCCCAAAGCGGCTCACCAGATCGATGTCGTTCAAGTTGGCTGGAACGCTGCCCTCCAGGCTCACGTCGAACAGCCGCTGTCCGGTGCCGCTGGTGCCCGACCAGCCATTGCCCATATAAAGGCGCACGTCGAAGGTGCCATTCAGCACCGGGAAGGCGTAGCGCATCGGTGTGCCACCGGAGGCGTCCCAGCGCTCGCTGTCGAAGATCACCCCAGGAGTGCCGGCCGGCACCGTTGGGCCAGGCTCCACGGCGGGGAATGCCCCGGTGCTGTTGCTGCCTGGATCAAGCAGGAACGCTGACGGTGTGGTTGTGGTGTCCGCCAGCCAGTTCGGTCCCCCGTCGCTTGCTGCCACGGCGGACCCGCCGGCGTTGATTCGGTACAGCACCTGACTGGCCGGAGCGCCGTCATCGTTGGTGATCGTGCCGGTGACAGCGCCTGCGGTGCCGATGGCGTAGCCGCTGCCAGCAGCGAGTGTGAGGGCAACGGTTTCGTTCGGCTCGACGGTGGTATCGGCGGTGGGATCGACGATCACCGTGGCCGTGGCGGAGCCTGCCGCGAAAGCCACCGTCTTGATCGCTCCGGCGATGGGGATGCCGGTGTAGTCGCTGCTGATGCTGGCGGTGCCGCCGACCGTGTAGTTGACACTCAGCGGCGCACTGGTGCTGCCTGTACGTGTGAAGGTATAGGTGAGATTCGCGGTGCCATCTTCTGCCACGGAGGCAGGGGAGACCGCCAGGCTGATGGAGGGGATAGGGATGGGAGGTTGGCTGCCGGTCTGCACAATCTCGATGCCACTCACCAACGGGTTCTGCACCTGGTGCAGGAAGTCGATGTTGAGCTCTCCGTCGGTCACCGTCACCGATGTGGTGACCACTCCACCCACGAGATTCCCAAAGCGGCTCACCAGATCGATGTCGTTCAAGTTGGCTGGAACGCTGCCCTCCAGGCTCACGTCGAACAGCCGCTGTCCGGTGCCGCTGGTGCCCGACCAGCCATTGCCCATATAAAGGCGCACGTCGAAGGTGCCATTCAGCACCGGGAAGGCGTAGCGCATCGGTGTGCCACCGGAGGCGTCCCAGCGCTCGCTGTCGAAGATCACCCCAGGAGTGCCGGCCGGCACCGTGGGACCGGGCTCCACGGCGGGGAATGCCCCGGTGCTGTTGCTGCCTGGATCAAGCAGGAACGCTGACGGTGTGGTTGTGGTGTCCGCCAGCCAGTTCGGTCCCCCGTCGCTTGCTGCCACGGCGGACCCGCCGGCGTTGATTCGGTACAGCACCTGACTGGCCGGAGCGCCGTCATCGTTGGTGATCGTGCCGGTGACAGCGCCTGCGGTGCCGATGGCGTAGCCGCTGCCAGCAGCGAGTGTGAGGGCAACGGTTTCGTTCGGCTCGACGGTGGTATCGGCGGTGGGATCGACGATCACCGTGGCCGTGGCGGAGCCTGCCGCGAAAGCCACCGTCTTGATCGCTCCGGCGCTGGGGATGCCGGTGTAGTCGCTGCCGATGCTGGCGGTGCCGCCGACCGTGTAGTTGACATTCAGCGACGCGTTGGTGCTGCCTGTGCGTGTGAAGGTATAGGTGAGATTCGCGGTGCCATCCTCTGTGACGGAGGCAGGGGAGACCGCCAGGCTGATGGAGGGGATAGGGATGGGAGGTTGGCTGCCGGTCTGCACAATCTCGATGCCACTCACCAACGGGTTCTGCACCTGGTGCAGGAAGTCGATGTTGAGCTCTCCGTCGGTCACCGTCACCGATGTGGTGACCACTCCACCCACGAGATTCCCAAAGCGGCTCACCAGATCGATGTCGTTCAAGTTGGCTGGAACGCTGCCCTCCAGGCTCACGTCGAACAGCCGCTGTCCGGTGCCGCTGGTGCCCGACCAGCCATTGCCCATATAAAGGCGCACGTCGAAGGTGCCATTCAGCACCGGGAAGGCGTAGCGCATCGGTGTGCCACCGGAGGCGTCCCAGCGCTCGCTGTCGAAGATCACCCCAGGAGTGCCGGCCGGCACCGTTGGGCCAGGCTCCACGGCGGGGAATGCCCCGGTGCTGTTGCTGCCTGGATCAAGCAGGAACGCTGACGGTGTGGTTGTGGTGTCCGCCAGCCAGTTCGGTCCCCCGTCGCTTGCTGCCACGGCGGACCCGCCGGCGTTGATTCGGTACAGCACCTGACTGGCCGGAGCGCCGTCATCGTTGGTGATCGTGCCGGTGACAGCGCCTGCGGTGCCGATGGCGTAGCCGCTGCCAGCAGCGAGTGTGAGGGCAACGGTTTCGTTCGGCTCGACGGTGGTATCGGCGGTGGGATCGACGATCACCGTGGCCGTGGCGGAGCCTGCCGCGAAAGCCACCGTCTTGATCGCTCCGGCGCTGGGGATGCCGGTGTAGTCGCTGCCGATGCTGGCGGTGCCGCCGACCGTGTAGTTGACATTCAGCGACGCGTTGGTGCTGCCTGTGCGTGTGAAGGTATAGGTGAGATTCGCGGTGCCATCTTCTGTGACGGAGGCAGGGGAGACCGCCAGGCTGATGGAGGGGATAGGCGGAGCTCCTTCGTTGAAGCTCAGAACGATCGGAGTACTCACCGGTCCGGTCGCCAAGCCACCGTTGGAGGGATCGATCAGCGCTGCAATGAATCCCAATGGCAGGGTGTCTTCTCCGGCGAAGTCAAGGTTCGCCACCTTTGACACGTCGAACAGGCTGCTGATGTTCTGGACCGCGCCGGTGAGTGGCACGTCCACCGTCTGGACCTCCACGGCGTTGTTGGCGGGGAATGGGCTCGCCGCCAGCGTGGCGAGCTGGTTGGCCAGGAATGGTGCATAAGGAGTAACAGGCTGGATGAAGCCCTTGCTGAGAACCACCCGAGCCGTGCTGCCGGCCGGCCCCTGCACGGTCACCAGCGGGCCGCTGCGGTCATAGGTGCCCACACCCCCCGGCGAAAGCCCATTCACCTTCAAGCTGACGGCAGCAGCAGCTGACTGCTGGCTGGCCAGCGCCTGGGCGCCGGCCTGGGAGTTGTCGCCCATCAGCTGGCCCGTGGCCGTGCTGCCGTCGCTGAATGTCACGGTGAAGCGGGAGCCGATCAGTTCAGATCCCGAAACACCACCCACATCCCAGGGGGGGCTGCTGCCGGCATCCAGGTCAGTCTTCAAGGTGCCCCGAATCGAATTCGGGTCCATATCGATGGAGAAACCGATGGTTTCACCGCTGTTGAAGCCACCATTGATGATGGGATCAAACGCCAGCTCGATGGCTTCATAGCCGGCTGTGCCACCGGTGCCGATATAGTTGACTTGGGAGGGCGTCACGACGCCGGTGTTGCCGTTGGTGTTGATCGTGAGGGCCTTGGAAGCCGAGTCTCCAGCTAGCCCGAAGGGATCAAAAACGGTATCAGGATACAGGGCATTGGTGACATCAAGCCTCACCTTCTGGATTGTTTTCCCACCTGTGTTGGTGATCTGGAAAGAATTGGGCGGAAAATTTGAAGCCTGAACATTGTTGATACCCGGCGTGATCTTGAGGATCGCGGCACCCACCGCTGCCGGTTGGCTACCGAGCTTCAGAATCTCGATGCCATTCACCAGCGGATTCTGCACCTGGTGCAGGAAGTCGATGTTGAGCACCCCGTCGGTCACCGTGACCGGGGTGCTCAGCACGCCACCGACCTGATGACCGAACTTGCTGACAAGGTCGATGTTATTGAGAAGGCTTGGTGTCGTGCCCTCCAGATTCACATCAAAGGTCCTTTGACCGATGGCGCTGGTTCCAGCGGAGCCGTTGCCCAGGTAGAGCCGCACGTCGTAGCTGCCGTTGGCCACGGGGAACGCATAGCGCATCTCTGTGCCCCCGAAGGCATCCCAGCGCTCGCTGTCGAAGAGGGCTCCGGGTACGCTGCCCTCCAGGGTGAACCCTGGATTGAGGGCCGGAAAGGCGGCCGTGGTGTTGCTGCCGGCATCCAGCAGGTAAGGGGATGGAGCAGCCGAGGTATCCGCGCTCCAGGCAGGTCCACCGTCGCTGGCCGCCAGCAGCGGTCCGCCGGCATTCACCCGGTAAAGGGCTGGGCCAGCAGATGTGGAAGCACCGCTGATCTGAAGATCGGAGAACACCGCCTGAAACGTGCTGCTGGCTGGCTGACCGGTGTTGGAGGCAAACAGACCCAGCGCCAGCCCGCTGGCCATCCCCTGGATCGGGCGGTTGCCGAGGATGGCCTGCAGTACCTGGGTGTTTGCCAGGCTGATAGGGCTTCCGGTCACGCTACGGCGAATTCCGGCAGCAGTTTCGTAGCTAATGGTGGGCGTGGCGACCGCCAGACGTACGTCGACCGCCAACTCGAAGTCGATCGGTTTCAGCTCCGGCGCCACAGCGAAGAGATCATCCGCTTGGAGGAAGCTGGAGGCCACCACCTGATCGTTATCTTCCAGCAGAAATTGGATCTCGCCACGGGGATCCTTGGTAGCCACGATCTTCAGGTAGTTTTGCTGATCACCGGTGCCAAGGGTGCCACCAATCTGCTGGTTAGGCCCGATGAGGTTCGTGCCGGGATTCATCACAGACCAACGGATCCTCAACTGATCCGTGGAGGGTGACACTCTGAGCCCGGTCTGGAAGAGAAAGGCGCCGTCGTTCTGGTTGGTGAGAGCGTCACCATTGGCCACCTGCTCCACCACGATGGAGCCGCCTCCAGCAGCGGTTGTGAATTTCACATTGTCAAGATTCACCACCTGATCGGGAAGGGTGGATGGCGCCTGAAAGAACGCCTCGTAATCAGTTACACCATTCACCATCACGCCGGTGAGGCCACCGCCATAGCCGTTGGGTCCTGGCTGGTTGCCGTCCTGGTTGGGATCAAAATCCCAACGCAGGGTCTGCCCGGGGAGCAGGGTGGTGCCGGTGCCGTTCTCCCGATCGCGGAGGAATGGGTCCAGCGTATTGGCGAGACCATCTTGATCAACGTCCACATCTGGAACGGCTGGTCCCGTCGCGGGGGAGAAGACCTTGATGAAATCCCCGCCAAGCTCCGCGACCCAGACCGTTCCGCCCGGTCCCTCGATCACATCGAGGGGGGTGCCAAGACCGGTGATCAGCGAATAAATGCCATTGCTGGCCAGCACCACATCGTCGGCGGTCTTGAGCAACCCATCGGGACCCGGATCTAGCAGGGGTTCAAGAGCCGTTCCGGCATCATTGAGATTGAGAAGGGTGATGTTGCCGTTGAACTGGGCCACCAGCAGCGATCCGGCCAACGCCCCGCCAAACACTGAGCTATTGGTGTATGAAGTTAGGCCATTGCTCGAAGAGCCGATGGTGGCGAGGGCCGGACTCTGGGGAGACCCTGCGGGCACTGGGATTCCGCTCTGCTTCAGCCGCGTTGGGTTGCCAGTGAAGCGGCTCGGGTCGATCAGAAAACCACTGGGAATCCCCAAGGCCGCAGGCACCCTGGTGGAGAGGTTGGCCACCGTGTTGGTGGCCAAGGTGGCATCAGGAGCGCCAGCGTCATTGAAGGCGGTCCAGCTCAACGATTGAAACGAGCGGGCTGGATTGGCATGACCGTAGTAGCCACCATCTTGAATGAGATAGAGGGGCTCCGGATCGTTGCTGCCGCCGTTATTGATCTGGTTGCTGGGTTGACCGTTGACGACGATGGGAAAACCACCAACACCAGCGTTTGAACCGTTGTCAACGGTATAAAGCTTGCCGCCTGAAGTGAAAACAAGATCGTAGGGGTTGCGGAAGCCATCTGCAAAGATTCGCAGTGGCGCATTGGCTGGAAGCACGGCCATGTTGAGGCCGTCGTTGCCACCGAACGGACCGGCCACATCCAAACCACTGATCGACTCCCGTACACCCCCATTGGGCACATTGGGATCATCAAGAGTGGGGAGATCGTAAACGAAACTGCGTGCCGTGGCGGCCCCTCCAACCTGGCCGCCATCGGCATCGACCAGCACCGGCCGGGCTTGAAGATCGCTGAGGTTGAATTCCAGCACGGTGCCGGAGAGGGCATACTCCCCGGTGTTGGCGAAATACTGGGAGGGAGCACCGTTGTTGGTGTTACCACCCACGGCGAGATACAGCTTGGAGGCATCGGCACTGAGAACCATGCCATTGACGGAATGATTCTCTTCCGATCGGGGCAGACCCCGCACCAGATCAACCGCTTGCCAGGATGTGCCTGTCCAACTCACCTGGGTCAGGGTGCTGGAGTTGGTGTCGAGGTTGGAGTCTTTATTTTTGGCGATGCGCGGATCGCTGGAGCTGATGTAAAGGACAGGATTAGCAGCTGTTCCGGCCACGACCATGCCGGTCACCTGCCGGTTGGTGACGGTGGGATTGTTGGTCCCGTCGTCGTTGTGGTTCATGATCGACTTCACCACCCCGGCGCCGCCCGGAAGAGTGAGCACCTGATGGGACGTCGCCACGTACTGCCCGTTCTGCAGAGCGACGGTGAAGGCATTGATGGTGCCGTCCTGCTCGGCCACGTAGAGCTTGCCGTCAGGGCCAAAGCTCAGCGAGGTGGGATTGGACAGCACAGTCGGCCCGCCCACAATTCCCAGAAACGCGCCAACTTGTTGGAAACCAATGGCCACTGAATCAGCCCTCAGACCTTTTACTTACATTTTACGCTAGCTCTGCCATGCCCAGAGCCAGGAGGCAGCGGGGGCATCTGGCCGATGCTGCTGGCGCGGATTGACCCTGAGGGCCGACCCGGCCGCCCAGAGGGTGGTGGCTCAAGCGGCCACTGTCTGCCAGTTCTCGCGGATCCGCGAACCAGCCCGCCAATCCGCCATGGCGGCTTGCTCCATGCCGAAATAGGCGTTCATTCGGTCACCGCTGCACAGGCAACTCACCCCGTACCTGGAATGAACGGCCTCGCAAAGCGGCAAGCCGTAGGCGCCACAGGCAGCCACGAACACCTTGAAAGGGCGCTGACGAAACAACGTATCAACCGTGTCGAGACACTCCTCCAGCGTTTCGCCGAAACCCGTTCCGGGGCGGTGGGGGTAGCGGGAGCAAGGCACCTGGACACAACGCAGGCCATAGGGTGCGATGCGCAGGTCGGAGAACAGCTCGAAGGCTCGACCGGAGCCGTGATGAGCCTCCACCTGATCGGTCGGCAGCGTGGTGGCCAGCACCACTTCCTTGCCGGCAAGGAAGGAATAGAGATCCTGATCACTGGGCCATTGCATCAATTCCGGGGCCCGCCCGCAACTCCGATGCATCATCTGGGCCACGGGCAGCAGATCAAGGCTGTGGAGGGTGCCAGTCACCTGCCCGCCAAGCAACGCGCCCATCGCCGAGCGGCTCCACTGCTCCAGGCACTCCAGGGGAGCGGCACCACTGGCGTAAAACCCCCATTCCGTGTGCAGCCGGCGAAGACACTCCTCCAGGTCGAAGGGTGCACCCACAACAGCTTCGCGCCGCCGGTTCATCCAGGCCGGATCCAGGTGATGGCGACGGATTGCCGAAAGCACCGCCTCCAGATCCCCATGGCGATACAGCACCGCCTGCAGGGCCATCAGCTCGAGGGGCTCGGGCCGCAGCACGGAGCTTCCATCCCGCAGCCTGGCAATCCGCAGACTTGATCCCAGCAGACGGGCCCCCAAGGCTCCAGGGCCTCCGCAACGATTCCAGGCCGCCGAGGCTGACGCCAGCCTGGCCAGGCCTTCCAAGGACAGCTCCTGTCCCTGACTCCAGAGCAGCTCGAGCGACTCGTACAGGCTGCTGATCGGCTCCCGCAGGCAGAAGCCTGGGCCGCAATCCTGCTCCCTCATGGGTCGGAAGAAGGCTTCCACCAGCGGCTCGATCGGGACGCCTCCGGGCAGGTTCAGGAGCGGAGCCAGGTTCAGGTTCAGCCTCAACCGATCGTGGGGGACCACCCTGGCCTCCGGTCCGCAGACCAGCCTGAGCTCAACAGGAACGGAAACCGCCGGATTGTCGTTCAGCCAGTGCACCACATCGGTCTTGATCTGCTCCTCAAGGTCGATCGCGGCCCGATTGGAGCCATCCGTTGCGCCAGTCGTGGCGATCCGCTCGTTCAGCTCGGCATCCAGGATCCCAACCCGCTCCAGCGTTTCCCTCCATACCCCCAGTTGCTCCCTGATCCCGTCATCAACCTGTGGGCTGCTCTCAGCAGCCACCACTTCCTCCAGCAACAGCGCTTTGGCAATAAGCACCTTCCACGGCACGGGTGGATCATGCAGCCCGCAGAGGTGAAGCATCAGGGTCAAAGCCCGAGCCCGCATCAGCGGGTGATCGGGATCGGCTTGATGCAGGTCGCGATACTGCAGGGCCCCGACGCGGATCAACTGCTCCTCCAGGAGATCCACCCAGCCCGGCAGCTCCGTGCCAAGCTGCCGCAATCGTTCTAGGAGCATCGGCACCTGCCAGCAGAGATCGGCCCGCTGCCGTGGGAGCGGAGCGTCCTCGAGATTGACGCGCGCCCCCAGACCAGCCAGCACCTGCAGCAACATCGCTGTCTCCTCCTGCTTGAGCACCCCTCGGGCCTCGGGCAACTCCACCCAGAGCAAGCCATAGGCCCGCAGCACATCTGGCAGATAAAGCAAGGCCTCGGCATCACGACCCTGACCCAGCGCCTGCACAACCTTCTCGACCAAGGCGCGAGCCCTGGGGAGAGACTCCTCCATGGCGATGGCCAGGTCCTTTGCCTCGAGTGGACTCACGCCGTCATCGTCCAAGTTCTCAGCATTCTCGGTGCAGCAGTCCCGTTGACGCTTGCGCTCCTACGTCGACCGACCAGTCGAGGAAAGCTGACCAATCCTCGCCGCACTGGTCCCACACGGGATTGGTGCCCTAGTTTCAGGGTCTTCTGAGGAGAACTGTTCGTGCCGATCCAGCTGCCTGCGGCCCTGCAGCCCATGGCCCGCGGCAGCTGGATCGGGGCCTTCGAGGGATTTGTCGGCGATGGCTCCGTGCAGGGTTGGGCCTGTGCCCTGCAGGGGTCGGAATCTGACCAGGAGCGCCTACGGGTGCGCCTGGTGATCGAGGATCTGCTCAGCCCTGGCCGGACCTGGCCCCTGGCGGAGTTGAGTGCCTCACTGCCCCGGCCCGATCTCGACCGCCAGGGGCTCAGCCACCAGTGCGGGTTTTCCTTTTACGGCCGCCACGGCCAGGAGCTGCCGCCCCGCTCCACCGGGCTGGTGATGCGGGCACTCCTGCTCACCGAACCTGAGGTGGAGCTGGCTGGTAGCCCCCTGCGCCTGGATGATCAGCGCTATCTCCTCCTGGAGCAGCTTTGCCGGCCCAGTGGGTCCGAAGTGCGCCTCGACCCCCTGCACGGGCCCTTCCTGGTGGGCTGGGCTCCCCCCGGCCAGGAACTGGAGATGCGCCTCGATGGAACCAGCCTCGGTGTGCTCACCGCCAACGACGAGGGGCAGGTGCAAGCCCCCCTGCCTCCCGAGCAGTGCGACGGCCAGGTCCACCACTTCGCGCTGCATGACAGCGACGGGGTCCTGCGGGCCCAGAGCCTCGAGATCACGCCCTTTCAGCTCACTGCCTGGGAGTCGCTCCACATCCACGGCCAGACGCCCTTCCCCGATCAGTTGCATCCCCTGGCGAGGGAGCACCACCGCAGCCTCACCACCTGGCTGCACTGGGCCGACTGCGACGGCACCCCCCTGCCCGCCGATCTGCCGCTGTTGCAGCGGTTGCTCAGCGGTCCGATCGACCCACCCGCCACCGCCGCCGCCCACGAAGAGGCCGGAGCGGACGGAACCCCGGCCCTCCGGGTCCCGATCCGGCTGTCCCTCAGCCCGGAGCCACTGGTGTCGGTGGTGGTGCCGATCCACAACAAGTACGCCGTCACCCGCCGCTGCCTGGCGGCCCTGGCCTATGCCCCGACCCGTGTGCCCTTCGAGTTGATCGTGGTCGACGACGGCTCCAGTGACGGCAGCGCCGAGGCCCTGGCCCGGGAAGCCCCCGGCGTGCGCGTGATCCGCCACGACTACGCCCGCGGCTTCAACCAGGCCTGTCACAGCGGTGTCGCCGCCTCCAGCGGTGAGTTCGTGGTGCTGCTCAACAACGACACCGAACCCTGCTGCCGCTGGCTGGAGGAACTTCTGGAGCCATTCCAGCGCTGGGCCGACACCGGCATCTGCGGCGCCCAACTGATCTATCCCAATGGGCGGCTGCAGGAGGCCGGGGGGATCGTCTGGGGCAACGGCGAGCCCTGGAATTACGGCCGTGGCCGCAACCCCTACCACCCTGGCCTGGCCTACACCCGTCAGGTCGACTACGTGAGCGGGGCCGCCCTGGCGATTCGCCGCGAGCTCTGGAACCAGCTCGGTGGCTTCAGCCCGGAGTTCTCCCCGGCCTACTACGAAGACACCGACCTGGCCTTCAAGGTGCGCCAGGCCGGCTTTGTGGTGCGCTACGCCCCACTGGCCCGGGTGATCCACCACGAGGGCCTCAGCTGCGGTACCGACACGGATCCGGAAACCAGCGAGGGCCTGAAGCGCTTCCAGACCCTGCACGCTCCCCAGTTCAAGCGCAAGTGGGAGCACGCCTTCAGCGGCGAAACCAGCCCAAGCTTCGAGGCCGCCGAATTCATCAAGGACCGGGGCATTCTCGGCCGTGCGCTGGTTCTCGATCACGGCACCCCACGCCCCGACCGGGATGCGGGCAGCCACGCCGCCCTGGTGGAGATGGAGCTGATCCAGGCCCTGGGGTACAAGATCACCTTCCTGCCGGCCAACCTGGCCTGGCTGGGCAGCTACACCGAAGACCTGCAGCGCCGCGGCATCGAAGCCATCCATGCTCCCTTTGTGCTCTCCCTGGAGCGCTTCCTGCAGGAACGGGGCGGGGAGTTCGATCTGATCTATCTCACCCGCTACACCACCGTGCGCGACAGCCTGCCGCTGCTCAGGCAGCACGCCCGCCAAGCCAAGCTGATTTTCTGCAATGCCGACCTCCACTACCTGCGGGAGCTGCGTCAGGCCCAGGCGGCTGGGCTTAGTGGCGAGGCCGCTGAGCAGGCCATCGCCGCCGTGCACGACACCCGCCGCCAGGAGCGGAAGGCTATTGAAGCAGCCGACCTAACGCTGTGCTACAGTGAAATCGAAGAGGCCGTAATAGCAGCTCAAACACTAGGACAGTCACCAACTTCCCGCTGTCCCTGGGTTGTCGAGATCAAAGAGGATCCAGCTCCTCTTGAAAGCCGTTCAGGACTCTCCTTTCTTGGCAGTTATCAGCACCCTCCCAACCGGGATGCCGTGCAATCGTTCCTCTCTGAAGTCTGGCCCCAGCTGCGCGAGCACGTGCCCGATCTCCACTTTCACATCTACGGCAGCGGCCTGGATGGGGCCTCGCTTGAAGCCTGGAAGGCCTGCGACGGAGTCCGCATCCATGGTTGGGTTCGCGATGTGGCCCAGGTGTACTCCCGGCACAGGGTCTTCATCGCCCCCCTCCGGGCAGGCGCCGGGATCAAGGGCAAGGTGATCGCCGCCCTGGCCCATGGCATTCCCCAGGTGCTCAGCCCAGTGGCTGCGGAAGCCACAGGCCTGCGCCACGGCTGCGAAGTGTTCATCGCCCAGGATCCCCAAGCCTGGTGTGACCACATCTCCGGCTTGGTCCACGACGACGACCTCTGGCGGCGCACCAGCTCCGCCGCCATCGAGCATGCCCGCAGCCACTACTCCCGCGAGAAGGGCCTTGAGCTGATGGCCACCGCCCTCGAGCGGCTCGACCTCCCCCTGCGCCGATGACAGCCTCCCCCCTCTCCGGTGTGGTCGCCCCCGCGGTGATCTCCATCGCCGCCAACCAGCCCCTGCTCTCAGTGGAAGAGACCAACCGGCTGTTGCGTCAACAGGGCGTGGCGCTGGCCCTAGCCCAGGGCGTGGTGCTCGATCGGGTCGCCAGAAGCGTCACCATGGACGAAGAAGAGGAAATTGCCCTGATGCGGGCCTACCTCGAGTCCTTTGGCATCAAGAGCGACGAGGGCCTGGCCGGTTGGCTGAAGGCCAAAGGCTGGTCGCTCGATGATCTCCGCTACTTCGCCACCAAGGCGGAGCGAGTGCGCCGTTACAGCAGGCATCGCTACGACGCCGAAGCCGAGATCCGCTTCCTCGATCGCAAGAACGACCTTGATCAGGTCACCTATTCCCTGTTGCGGGTCTCCGATCGCGACACCGCTGAGGAATTGCACTTCCAGTTGCTGGAGGGGGAGACCGACTTTCCCAGCCTCGTGGCCGCCCACGCCGAAGGTCAGGAGCGCGCCACTCGCGGATTGATCGGCCCGATCGCCCTCACCGCTGGCCATGCGACCCTGGTGGAACGCCTGCGGGTGAGCCGTCCAGGGCAACTGTGGCCTCCCTTCGAAGTGTCCGGACGGTGGCTGTTGGTGCGACTCGAAGAGCGCTTTCCTGCTCAACTCGATGCTGCGATGCGTGCCGCCATGGTGGACGAACTCTTTCAGCTCTGGTTTCAGGAGCAGGTGAAGCTGTTGATGGCCGGGGAGGAGCTGATGCCCCTGGTTCCAGGCCCTGACCCGGTAACGCCATGAGCGCCTCCCCCTCAAGCCCTCCCCAGCAGAACGAGCGGGACCTGCTCAGCGCATTCCGCCCCTTCGAGCGTCTGCCCCAGCCGGTTCTCCAGGCGCTACAGCCCCTGCTGGAAGCCCGTCGCTATCGCCTCGGTCAGACGGTCGTGCGCGCGGACACCATGCCGGAGGGACTGTTGCTGCTGCGCTCGGGCAGCCTGCGCTGCCTGGCCGTCGATCCCGGCAACGGAGATCTGCGCACCATCGACCGCCTCCAGAGCGGAGATCTCGCCGGCTGGTGCTCCCTGCTGCGGGGGGATCCCTGCGAGCACCTGCGCGCCAGTTCCGAGGTGGAGCTGCTCTACCTGCCTGCCGGCCTGTTCCAGGAGTTACTGCTCAACCACGACACCTTCCGCCTCTGGTTCGAAACCAACCTGCCGGCCTCGGAACTGCATCGGGTCCTGGTCAGCCTGTCCGGCCAGGACCCCCAGTGGCTCTCCCACCTGCGCGACTGGCCCGCCATCCGCGAACCGGCCCGGGTGCGCAGCCTCCCTCCCGGGGCTCAGGGAGCCCCCAGCCTCTCGGCCGGGCTCTCCTGGTTCGTGAGCAGCGGGGCTCCGCTGGCCCAGCCCTGGCAACCTGAAGCTCCCATGGCTCCCGCAGGGCCAGGGGAACCCTGGCTACGCCTGATCGGCCTGCCCGCTGCCGGCTCCCCCGAAGAAGCTCATGCGAGCGCTGAACCCAGCCTCCAGTTGGTCGACGAGCGTCCCCCCAGGGTTGCAAGCGAGGCCAGCCCAGGCCTGATCGCCTCTCCGGGCGGCTATGCCCTCTCCCCGGAGCCCCCCCAGCCCCAGGCCGAAGGGCGCGGCGGTGAGCTGCGCCTGCGGCGCGCCAGCGGGCCGAGGGAAGGCCCGATCGCCATCTGCCTGGCAATCGCCAATTACTTCGGCGTCCCCGTCAACCGCGACGCCCTTCTCGATCAGGTGGAGGTCGTGCTGCAGCGGCAGGGACAGCTCAACCTGATCAATCTGGGCCAGATCCTCGATTCCCTCGGCCTGCGGGTGGTGCTCACCCAGCTCCCCGCCGATCGGCTGCAGCGGGCCATGACCCCGGCCCTGCTGTTCGCCCAGGGGCACTTCGCCATCTTCGAGGGAACCACCGAAACAGGTGAACTACGCCTGCTCGAGCCGGAGCTCGGCCCCCTGCTGCTTCCTCCCGAGCAGGTGGTCACCGAGGCGGGCGGCCTGGTGGAACTGCTGCTGCTGCAGCGCAAACCCGATGCCAAGGAGCAGCGCTTCAGTTGGAGCTGGTTCCTGCCCTACCTGCGTGAGCACCGGCGCCAGCTGGTGGAGGTGCTCGCGCTTTCATTCGCGATCAACCTGTTGGGGCTGGTGTTACCCCTGGGCACATTCGTCCTGATACAGCAGGTGCTGCGTACGCGCAACATCAACACCCTGATCAGCATCGCCTTTGTGATGCTGCTGGCAGGACTGATTGCTGCGGTATTCAAGATTCTGCGCAGCTTCATCCTCACCGACACCACCAATCGCATCGACCAGGCGGCCAAAGCCACTATCCTCGACCATCTGGTGCGGCTGCCCCAGGGCTTCTTCGACAGCCGCCCCGTTGGCCGGGTGATGTTTTACTTCGGTCAGCTCGATCGCCTGCGTGAATTTTTATTGGGCAGCAGCATCACCCTTGTGGTGGATCTGGCCTTCAGCTTCCTCTACCTGTTCGTTCTGCTGGCCATAAACGTTCCGCTTACTCTGGCCAGCCTGGCCACCTTGCCCCTGTTGATTGCCCTCACGGTGCTCACCACACCCATGGTGCGCTCTCAGATCAAAAAATCCATGGGGGCTTCGGTTGCCACCTATTCCTACCTCAACGAATCGATCACTGGCATCCAGACGATCAAATCACAGAACGCTGAACTCAAAACCCGCTGGGAGTTCCAGAACCGCTACTCCCGCTACATCGGCGAAGACTTCAAGCTCAGGATCACCAAAGAAACCATATCAAACATTTCCAGCTTCATCGATCAGCTCGGAGGCATTCTGACGATCGCAGTAGCGATATACTTAATCATTCAGAACCAAATTACGATCGGCGCCTTCATCGCCTTCCGAATGCTCAGCAGCAAAATCACCCAGCCCCTGTTGAAGCTCACCAGCACCTGGCAGCAGTTTGAGCAGATGAGCGAGTCGATTCAGATGGTGGCCGACGTGATTGATCGTCAGACCGAGCAGAGCGAAGCGGAAGCCCTCAATTTGCCCATGCCCCCGCTGCAAGGCAAGGTGGAGTTCCGTGATTTGTCTTTCCGCTTCGCCGACAGCGGACCGCTGGTGCTGCATGGGGTGAACCTGGAGATTCCGGTCGGCTCCTTCGTGGGGCTGGTGGGTGGGTCCGGCAGTGGCAAGAGCACCTTGCTCAAGCTGCTGCCACGCTTCTACCGGCTCCTGGAGGGCAAGGTGCTGATTGATGGCACCGACATCAACAAGGTGGAGCTCTATTCCCTGCGCCGCCAGATCGGGGTGGTGCCCCAGGACAGTGTTCTCTTCGATGGCACCGTGCGCGAGAACCTGTTGCTGGTGAAGCCCGATGCCACCGCCCAGGAGCTGATCCGCGCCGCACGGATTGCCTGCGCCCATGATTTCATCATGGACCTGCCCAAGGGTTACAACTCCGATGTCGGCGAGCGCGGTGCCGGTCTCTCCGGCGGTCAGCGTCAGCGTCTGGCCCTGGCCAGAGCTGTTCTGCAGAACCCACGCATGCTCATCCTCGATGAGGCCACCAGCGCCCTCGATGCCCGCACCGAGCGCCAGGTCTGCATCAACCTGTTCGAGGCTTTCCGGGGCCGCACGGTCTTTTTCATCACCCATCGCCTCACCACCGTGCAACCGGCCGATTGCATCGTGCTGATGGACAGCGGAGCGATCATGGAAACCGGCACGCACCGCGAACTGATGCAACGCCAGGGCTGGTATTACGCCCTCCACCAAAGTCAGACCCAGGAAGGAGCCCTTTGATGCCCAGCGATCGTGCCAACTCCCTGATCGACACCTACGACAAGGCCCTGAGCTGGCTGCGCTCCCCCGGCCGCCGTCGCCCCTCCTCCCCCGACCAGAGGGTGGTGCCCGTGCGCGTCGACCTGGTGGGAGATGATCCCCCCAAGCAGTCCCCGACCCCAGCCGGGGCCCTGGCCACCCCCTCGCCCGACTGGCAGTTCAACCAGCCGGCCCTGCTCAACAAGAGCCGCCGGACCTCGAGCCTGATCACCTGGACCGGGATCGGTGGGGTGGGCGCCATGGTGATCTGGGCCGCCGTCGCCAGCCTGGGAGAAACCGTTGCCGTTCAGGGCAAGCTCCAGCCGGGCAGCAAGGTCAAGACCCTGCAAGCACCCGTCGCCGGCGTCGTGGAAGAGGTCTTGGTCAAGGACGGCCAGACTGTGAACCAAGGTGATCTGTTGCTGCGCTTTGACCTGCGCCAGGCCCGCAGCAGCCTCACCACCGCCGAGGCTGTGCGCAGCCGGCTGCTCAACGAAAATCAGATCCTTGGCGCCGCTCTGGGGGATGGACAGGCCAGGGGTCTCACCAGCAACCAACAGCTGCAGCTGGGCAACCAGGCCGAGGATCTCAGCAGCCGCCGCCAGCTTGCAGAAGAGCAGCTGCGTGCCAGTGAAGCCAGAATCGATGGACTTACCACCAGCCTGGCCACCACCGCCAACATCGCCGAGCGCTACGCCAGCCTCTCCCGCACCGGTGCGGTCAGTGAGGTGCAGGCCCTTGAGACACGCAACCGGGCCGATGAGCTGCGCGCCAGCCTGGCCAGCGAGCAACGCACGGCCGCCGGGCTGCGGGCGGCTCTGCGCAATGCCCAGGCCGCCCCCAGTGCCGAATTGCGTGCGAAGATTGAAGTTAACCTGCGCGACATCTCAGACCTCGACGGTCAAATCCGCCAGGCGCAGCTGCAGATTCAGTATGGAGTGCTCAAGGCACCCAGCAAGGGCGTCATCTTCGACATTGATGTCTCGAGGGGATCAGTGGTCGAGAACGCCAAACCCTTGCTACGTGTGGTTCCTGCCGATGCCCTCGAGGCCAAGGTTTTCATCCCCAACGACGCCATCGGCTTCATCCACACCGGCCAGGCCGCCGAGATTTCGCTTGCCACTTTCCCCTCCAGCGACTTCGGCTTCATTCCCGCCGTGGTGGAACGCATCGGCTCGGATGCCCTCACGACCGAAGAAATGAAAGAAACCCTCAAAAGCGGGGGAGATGGTTTATTCTATCCAGCTGTCCTTAAACTGAAGCGGCAATACCTCAAAGGATCGAGCAAGCCAATTCCGATCAAACCCGGCATGGCTCTGACCGCCGACATTCAGCTAAGAAAGCGGAGTTTTGTTAGCATTTTCACTGGGTTCTTCGAAGATCGCAAACGCGAATTCGAGCGCATGCGCTGATGGCACGGCCGTCGCGCTCACCAAAACCAAGCACCACTCCAGCAAACTGGTTGAACTATGTGCCGGCGGCTCAGCGCCGCAGCGTGCTGAGACAACGCACCTACCAGCGTCTGAAAACGAAGTTGTTCAGCCGCTCGGTCGTGGTGGGTATACTTATTGCGACCTATCTGTTGTTTTGTCTGTTCATGCTGGTCTGGGGATCAGCCAGCCTTGGACTGCTGGCGGTGCTGCCCTTGCTGCTGCCGCCTCCGGTGGCCTATCTGGCTTACTGGCTCATCTGGAGAGAATTTCACCACTGAGGCTAATCAGGCGGACATGCGCTGGCGCAACTGCTGCAGTTCCTGAAGCAGCCAGGAGGGAACCAACCGCTCGCTGCCACTGAAATTCACCTTCTTCGGCGAGTAAAAGAGCAGTGCGGCCAATAGAGCATTCACGGCACGGGGATGGCTCATCTCCCCCACCACCAATCCCAGCTGGCGCTTGGCAACCTCCTCGTCGGCGGCGAGCGGTTCGCGGCTGAAACCGGATCCGATCAGGTTCTGGGTGAGCTGGCCGAAGGGGGTGCGGTAAAGGTCCTCCAGCTGGGGGGTGTCCACATCCAGCCAAATCTGGGCCACCTGCCGCCTCAGGGCACTCAGCTCGGCCTTGAGTTCCGCATCGCTGGGATCGATCGCATAGAGATTGATCAGTCCGCTCATGCGGCCCAGGAATTCATTGTCCTGGATCAGGGTCATCGCCTCACTACCGCGGCGCTCCGACAACAGCGGCAGAGTACGCGCCACCGCAGGCGCTTCGGATGGCGCCAGCAGAGCCGGCTGGCTGGCTGGCTGATCAGCTTTGGATCGCTTCGCCTGACGACTGCGCAGCACCTGCAGAAACTGGGGATCACAACGCTCCGCGTAATCAGCCTGCAACCATTCGGGAATCTGGCGCAAGGGATCGGACACTCGCATGCTGTTGAGGTCGTAGTACGGCATGACCGCCAGCAGCAGGTTGGTGGTTTCATGGCTGCCGAAGGCTTTGGCCAGCCGTTGGGAGAGGCCCGTTTTCCAGCGTTGCTCTTCGGCATTCAGGGGCAGTGCAGGTAGCACACCGCTGAGCATCAAGCGGTAGGCCTGGCCGATCGGACCTTCGTAGAGGGTTTCAAGCAGATCAACCGGTGCGGTCAGCCAGAACCGCGTGAAACAGAGCCGCGCCGCCTGACCATCCTCCAGCGCCTGTTGGTTGGGGGATTCGTTCAACTGACTGAAAATCCCCTGGAGCCGCCGCACGGTCCAGGCCACCACCTCAATCGGCAAGTCAACGTCGGTACTGGGAAGCGTGTCAACCAGGCGATTGACGACCGGAGGAGCTGGTGTCGTTGGCAGAGCCAGGGGAGCTTCGCTGGTGGTCGAGTGGCGGCGCCCGAGCAGTCGACTGAGCAAGGACATAGGTTCCTGACTAGGGAGCGATGATTGGAGCTTTGGACCTTATCGGGACTGAACATAATCCCTCTGTCGCGAAGGCAGCCACAGCGGATGCAGATCCTGTTCATCCACCAGGGGTTCCCAGCCCAATTCCGCTCCTATGTCCAGGGCATGATCGCTCAGGGGCATGAGGTCCATGCCATCGGCGCCGATCCTGACACCGTTGTGCCAACGGGATGTCACTTCCACGCCTATGGGACCCCGGTCCCCTTGCAGCCCTACCAGGAGATCTCCGACCCTGGACTGGAGAACAACCTGCGCCGAGGCGAGCGGGTGGCCGACCTCGCCCTGACACTGAAGGCGTCGTCCGGCCTGACTCCAGACGTGGTGGTCGTCCACAGCGGCTGGGGCGAAGGGCTTTACCTGCGGGAGATCTGGCCGGAGAGTGTGCTGATCGCCTACCCGGAGCTCTATGGATCCAGTGATCTTCTGCAGGTGCAGGATCCCGACTCCCCTCCCCTCGACCAAGCTCGACGACGCCTGCTCAAGCGCAACAACCTGATGGCGCTCGCCGCCCTGGCCGATGCCGATGCGGCCCTCACACCCACCCTGTTTCAGCGCCACTCCTTTCCAGCGCCATGGCGCAGCAGGTTTCAGGTGATCCATGAAGGCGTGGACTGCGAGGCGCTGCAACCAGCACCAAGCCGTCGCATCGAGCTGAAGGATGGCCTGAGCGTGGGCCGCAGCGATCCGGTGCTCAGCTTCGTGAGCAGGAGCCTGGAGCCGATGCGGGGCTTCGGCCGCTTGATGCGGGCCCTGCCCTCGCTCCTGAACGACCATCCCAACCTGCAGGTGGTGATCGTCGGTGGCGAAGGAAGCAGCTACAGCCCACCCAGCCCACACCCTCAGGGCTATCTGGGGGCCCTGCTGGAGGAGCTCGGCGATCAGCTCGACCGCGAGCGGCTCCACCTCCCGGGTCTGCTGGGCCGCGAGCAACTCACAGCCCTGTTTCAGGTGAGCACGGTTCATGCCTACCTCTCCCATCCCTACGTGCTCTCCTGGAGCTTGCTCGAAGCGATGGCCTGCGGGGCAGTGGTGGTGGCCTCAGACACGGCACCGGTGCGCGACGTGATCCGGGACGGTGACAACGGCTTGTTGGTGCCGCTGGAGGATCCAGGTCGGATCACGGCGGGCATCAGCGCGGTTCTGGCGGATCCAGCGGGCCATCAACACCTGGGCGTCGCGGCCCGTGAGACTGTGCTGCGCCGCTTCCGCCGCCAGCAGGCCGTCGACTCTTTCAGCCAATGGATCAACAGCCTGGTGCTGCTGAAAACCGCGCGTCAAAGGCAGTGAACAGCTCCTCGATCGCCTCACTCCAGGCACCGCTTCGGGGCTGCCGAAACAGCCGCAGACTCGGGTACCAAGGGGTGTCGGAGCGATCGCGCTGCCAACGGGGGTCGGCGCTCCAGGGCAGCAGGATCCACCCCGGCATCCCCATGGTCCCCACCAGATGGGCCATCGCGGTGTCGACGCTGATGACCAGATCCAGCTGGGCCACCACCCGGGCAACGGAGGCAAAATCACCCAGTGGCAGCCTTGGCATCGGCAGGGGGAAACCCAAGGCTGCGGCCAGCTGGTCGTCGTTGCCGTATTGCATCGACACCACCTGAACATCCCGCAGCTGGAGTCCCTGCAACAGCTGGATCAGCGCCGAAGGGGGCAGGGATCGCTTGATGTATTCCCTATGGGTATAGGGATCATTGAGCTTCCGCCCGGAAGCCCAGACCAAGCCGATGCGGGGTAACACCCCCAGGCTGACGTTGTCGCCTTGGCGGTGTGGGAGCAGTGAGGCCTCACTCGACCGGGGAGCCCGGCTCCACAGAGGCGAGCGCAAGGTGGCGACCGACTCCTCCCCATCACGCGCCCCGCTCGGCAGGGGAGCTCCACCCAATTCATGGGGCAAGCTGATCATGGGCCCATGGGCACGAGCCCTGGCCTCCTCTGGTCGGAGCGCCGTCTTGGCCACAACCCTTGGCGGCCTCGACATCCAGGCCAGTCCCTCGGCCAGCAGCCGCACCAGGTTCGGCTCCACCACAAGCGTCAACGGCAGGCACCGCACGCCACGGGCCTCAGCCTGCCGTTGACGCTGCTCCCCCAAGGCAGGCAGCCAGCGCAGGTACTGAAAAATGTCTCCGTAACCCTGCTCACTCCAGACCAGCAGCTCATCGCTGGGATCCAGGTCTCTGAGGGCCATCCCCCCCCACCAAGTGCCGGACAGAAACGGAACCCAACTGGCGAGATCTCGCCGCCGCTCGATCTCCTGGAACGCTTCCTCATAACGCTCCAGACCAAGTAGGACCTGGCCGCGGGCCCAGCACGCTTCGCTGCTGCCCACGCGCAGGTAGTGCAGATCAGCCTGCTCGAACTCGCGCAGATCAAGGAAACAGTGGCCCAGCCCGCAGAGCACCAGAGGATGATCTGGTGCCAGGGTCGACGCCAGCCGGTAACAGCCCAGGGCCGCCAGGGGCAGGTCGGCCTGCCAGAGGGCATGGCCCTGGTTGATCAGAGGCCTGGGATCGAGGGCACTGTTGGCATGAACACGGGCATAGACCGCAGCAGCTCCAAGCCAGTCGTGGCGCCGTTCACAGCGGCGCGCTTCTTCAAGAACGCTTTGCCAGACCGACATCTGCTGGGTGTCGTTCATCAATTCCCGCAATCGATAGGACGGTAGCGGAATAATTCCGCTGCGCTGGTTACCGAAAGGCCTGGGAACCCATGCAAATGCATGGGTCTCATGCATGGGTCTTATGCAATGGGCCGAGTCTGTCTTCGTGATCACAGCCATTACCGTGACCAGTGTCAGGCGACAGCGAAAACGCAGCCAGCGCCAGGCCGAGCAGACGGGTGTCGCATGACCGTCTCGCTGAGATATGTTGGTCAGTCAGGGATCAAATGGATTGAGTCGCCGCCGCTGCGCGATTCCCCGCACAGCGCTCTCCTCGCCGAGGCCTTCCCTGAGACGCTTCGACCAGTCAGCAGGTCCACTACGTCATGAAGTCAAGACAGTTTTCGCCCAAACGGCATTGGCTTATGAAATAAACTCTGCTTATCAGTTACGTAAATTTCAATAAGAAGGAGCCAGGTAAAATACGCAGGACTGGAAAAATTGCGTCAGGACCAGCCTCTTTCTGTGCCGCTCGATACTCTCAAAATGGTTTGGGCCTGTAACGTCAGTAGTCAATCGGCAAGCTGGCACGCTTGTGAAACCCGGAGAGGAGTCAACCCATCAATATCTTTCTTGACACAACTCCAGGAGCCTGATAAGCTTCGAATACCGCTTTGAGAAAAGTGGATTTGACTCTCCCTGATTTTTGCAAATCTCAAAACAATCTGATAGTTTAATCACTCACTCACTCACCCAACTAGTTAATCTAAATCATGGCCGTTGAAACCACTGTTCTTTCTGGTAGTCACCTCGCTAACTGGGAAGAATTCAAAAGCATTTTCACCTCAGAGCTCGATCAAAATAACGATGGCAGAATCGGAGACGATGGCAGCGGCCGAACGGTCAGTCGAGTTGATCGACGCTTAGATCGCCTGGATCGATTCTTTAGCAATGAAGGGCTCGATGAGCTCACGCTTAATGGAGGTGTTCCTACACGTGAACAATTCATTGAAGCTGTTGATCCGGATGGTGATGGCAAAGTTGGTGCTGGTGAATCTCTCAGGAGAGCTGTTTCAGTAGACAGAGCATTAAGAATTTATGACAGGGCGATTCGAGATTTCGACAACCACACATCTCCAGCCCCAGAATCCGTCTCCTTGGGGGTAGAGCCTTCCCCACTTCCAGCATCGGATCCAATTGTGTTCGGTGGCGCCGAACCAATGGCCCGATTCACCGACCTGGTTGGCACTCAACCTGAAGTCATCACTTCCGAGCTGCCTGACACCCTTGAGATTGGCGGTCTGACAAGCGATCTTGGTACCTTCGAATCTGACGAAGGCTTGGAAGGCTTCAAATTCAAAAAGGACCAAAAGTGAGGTAAATCCACATTGTAGTTTAATTGATTGAGATCAACCCCCTGTCCGACAAGACAGGGGGTTTTTTCTATCAGAACGACGCTTTCACCAAAGACACTCAGACCAGCGCTAATTCCCGGCTGTTGGCGAGCTGAAAGCGCAGCCGCGGTGGCTCCGCGGCAGCCTCCACGTCCACTGCGATCGTGCTGCCCTCGGGGAAGGTGCCGGCCAGGATCGCCTTGGCGATCGGCGTTTCCAGTTGGCGTTGGATCGCCCGCTTCAGCGGCCGGGCGCCGTAGACCGGGTCGTAGCCCACGGCGGCCAGCCAGTCGAGTGCTTCGCCGTTGAGCTCCAGGCCCAGCTTGCGGTCCTCCAGGCGCTGGCGCAGCCGCTGCACCTGCAGCTCCACGATCTGGCGCAGTTCCTCCTGCCTGAGCGAGTGGAAGATGATCGATTCATCCAGCCGGTTGAGGAACTCAGGCCGGAAGTGGCCGCGCAGGGCGTCGTTCACCCGCCGCTCCATCTCGCCGTGGCGGGCCGGATCACCGGCCAGATCGAGGATCGAGGCGCTGCCGATGTTGCTGGTGAGGATCAGAACCGTGTTGGTGAAATCCACCGTGCGGCCCTGGCCATCGGTGACGCGGCCGTCATCGAGGATCTGCAACATCACGTTGAAGACATCGGGGTGGGCCTTCTCCACCTCGTCGAACAGGATCACCGCATAGGGTCGGCGGCGCACCGCTTCGGTCAGCTGGCCGCCCTCCTCGTAGCCCACATAGCCCGGAGGCGCTCCGATCAGGCGGCTCACGGCGTGCTTCTCCATGTACTCGCTCATGTCGATGCGCACCATGGCGTCGTCGCTGTCGAACAGCTGGGCGGCCAGGGCCTTGGAGAGCTCCGTCTTGCCCACACCCGTGGGGCCAAGGAAGAGGAAGCTGGCGATCGGCCGGTTGGGATCGCTGAGCCCCGCGCGGGAACGCTGGATCGCGTCGGCCACGGCCGTCACCGCCTGCTCCTGACCAATCACGCGCGTGTGCAGCTCATCCTCGAGATGCAGCAGCTTCTCCATCTCGCTCTGCACCAGCCGGCTCACGGGGATGCCGGTCCACTTGGCGATCACCTCGGCGATGTCGTCTTCGGTGACCTCCTCGCGCAGCAGCGTTTTCTCGCCATCGCCGGCGTTGAGCTCGGCCTCCTTGGCCGCCAGCTTCTTGTGCAGGTCGGCCAGGGTGCCGTACTCCAGCTCGGCGGCCTTGTTGAGGTCGTACTGGCGCTTGGCCTGCTCCACCTGCAGCTGCACCTGCTCGATCTCCTCCTTGATGGCGCTGAGCTCATCGATCGCTCCTTTCTCCTGCTGCCACTGGGCATTGAGCGTGCTCTGCTGCTCACTCAGATCGGCCAGCTCCTTCTCCAGGCGCTCCAGCCGGTCCTTGCTGGCGGGATCGGATTCGCGGCCCAGGGAGAGTTTCTCCATCTCCAGCTGCAGGATGCGGCGGTCGAGTTCATCGATGGCCTCCGGCTTGGAGGTGATCACCATCTTCAGGCGCGCGGCTGATTCATCCATCAGATCGATCGCCTTGTCGGGCAGAAAGCGATCGGCGATGTAACGGCTGGAGAGCACGGCGGCGGCCACCAGGGCGTTGTCGGCGATGCGCACGCCGTGGTGCACCTCGTAGCGCTCCTTGAGGCCGCGCAGGATCGAGATCGTGTCTTCCACCGTGGGCTGATCCACGAACACCTGCTGGAAGCGCCGCTCCAGGGCAGGATCCTTCTCGATGTGCTGGCGGTGCTCATCGAGGGTGGTGGCACCGATGCAGCGCAGTTCACCGCGGGCCAGCATCGGCTTGAGCAGGTTGCTGGCATCCATCGAGCCGCCGGCGGCGCCGGCCCCCACCACCGTGTGGATCTCATCGATGAACAGCACGATCTGCCCCTCGCTGGAGGTCACTTCCTTGAGCACGGCCTTCAGCCGCTCCTCGAATTCACCGCGATACTTCGCCCCGGCGATCAGGGCGCCCATGTCGAGGGCGATCAGCTGGCGGTTCTGCAGGGCCTGGGGCACATCACCGTTGACGATCCGCTGGGCGAGGCCCTCCACGATCGCGGTCTTGCCCACGCCGGGTTCACCGATCAGCACCGGGTTGTTCTTGGTGCGGCGGCTGAGGATCTGGATCGTGCGGCGGATCTCCTCATCGCGGCCGATCACCGGATCGAGCTTGCCGTCGCGGGCGGCCTGGGTGAGATCGCGGCCATACTTTTCAAGCGATTCGTAGGTGCCTTCGGGGTTCTGATCGGTCACGCTCTGGTTGCCGCGCACGGCCTGGACGGCATCTTTGAGTTTGTCAGCGCTGGTGCCGGCCGCCGACAGCAGCTGCTTGCCGCAGCGGTCGTCGATGGCCAGGGCCAGCAGCAGGTGCTCAATCGAGATGAAGCTGTCGCCGTAGGTGGCCTTGAGCTGCTCGGCCTGATCCAGCACGGCGTTGAGTCCCTTGCCCAGGAACACGTTTTCCGGTGCCGCGCCCAGGCTGGGCTGGCGGGCGAGGAAGGCCTCCACCGCCTGGTTCAGGGCCGCCACATCGACGCCGGCCTTCTCGAGGATGCGGCTGGCCAGTCCGGGCTGGCTGATCAGGCTGGCGAACAGGTGCTCGCTCTCCAGCTGCTGCTGCCGGCGCTGCTGGGCCAGCTGCTGCGCGGCCACGACGGCGGCCCAGGCCTTCTCCGTGAACGCTTCGGCGGTGGGGTGCATGGATGATCTCCTCGTGGATGTTCGTTGCTGAAAGGCTATGAACGACCCGATGGCCAGCACAGGATGGGTAGGCCGAAAGAATTGGCGAATCAACCGAACGGCGGCTCAGGCCGATCCGTAACGTCAAGCCCATGCCGCGCCTTTGCCCGATGCCCAGGACCCGTTCTCTCGCCACGCTCGCGGCCCTTGTCCTTCTGCCAGCGGGCCTGGTCCCCGGCGCTGCGGCCGCCGGCGCCGGCTGCACCTACCTGCCGGCCGTGGGGGGAGGCACCAGCGTCAGCAAGTCGATCCAGTTGAACGGCCCCCTGGTGTTCCCCTTCGGCCGCACCAACTTCAACACCGACTTCAGCGTGAATCGGGCCTTCTCCAGTTACAAGGTGAACTTCAAGTCCACCTCCACCGAGCGGGGCCCCTACCCCATCCAGGCCTACCTCAAGTTCAGTGATGGCACCAACCTGCAGGTGGTGAACGAAACCCTCGATGCCCTGCCCGGCCAGTTCCGCCAGTTCGGCCCCTTCGTCCCACCGGCGGGCAAACTGGTGACCCAGGTGAACGTGAAGGTGGGCTCGGGCTACAACGCCAATGCCACCGGTTTCAGCTACACGATCTCGGTGTTCGGCTGCCGCTGATCAGGCTGCTGAGCAAGCTGCTGCTCCTGTTGTTGCTCGAACCTCAGAGCTCAAGGCCAGCTCCTCGCTTTGGGCAGAGCTGGCGCGGGCAACCGTCGGCGCTGTAGAGGGCATCGGCGGCGGAAAGGCAGCCGCCGGCGTTCTTGCGTGGCACCTGAGCTGGCTTGATCTGCAGCGGCTGCAGCACCGCGCTCTGCAGGGGCACCAGCAGGGGGCAGGCGGGCCGGGCCTGCAGGGGCGCGCTCGACATCGGCGGCACCGCCAGGGGCTGGGCCAGGGACGGCAGCGGGACCAGCAGCGGAGCGGCCAGCAGGAGGGTCAGGGACAGACCGCCGTTCAGGAGACCCTTCAGCCGTGGAATTGCCATGATGACGCCGCGTCAAGCCACGGAACCAGGGTAGGAATGAGCAACGAGGAGAGGGAATCCCTGGTGCTGCGCCTGGCGCAGGAATCCCGCGATTTCGAGGGCACCAGCAAGGATCCGGAGCGCAACTGCTGGCTGGTGGTGCACCGCCATGCCCATGGGGTGCTGCCCAGTGAATACGACATCCGCGATGTGCCCGAAGACCTTTACCTCGAGGTGCTCGCCAGGCGCCGCGAGCTCAGCTGAGGCCTCCGTCCGGTCACCGAACCCAACAGGTCAGCCACGGGCTGGATCCGCGCCTGGGCCAGGAATCTGGAGGCCGCCTCCGCGGCACTGGCCTGCTCCAGATCGGTCCACTCGATCGCGTAACCCAGAGCCCTGGCCCGCTCGATCAGCCGCTGCCAAGGCCGGTCGTGTTCACCATCGCGTTGCCGCCCGGGCCTGGCCAGGGACCGCACACAAAGCACAAAAAAACCACCCCTGATCAGGGGTGGAACGTGATCACCAAAGCCGTGGCCAGGGCAGGTAGAACGGGGTCAGGCTCAGCGGGCCTCAGGCCCTCAAGCCCAGCCCTTGGCAGCCATCTCTTCGACGTAGGCGGACACATCGGCGATGTCGCTGTCGGTCAGCTTGCCGAGAAAGGCCGGCATGGCGTTCTTGCCAGCGGTGACCTGAGCGGCGATGGCTGCCTCATGGTCGGTGCTGTAATTGGCCAGGTAGGCCGTCAGGGCCTCAGCCTTGAGCGTGCGCTCGGCGTTCACCACATTGCCCCCACCCATGTGGCAGGCGGCGCAGTTGGCGGAAAAGATCTGCCCGCCATGGGCGGCGTCAGCGGCAAAGCTGGGGGCGGCGCCCAGCAGCAGGGCCAGGCAGACAGCAAAAAACGAAAGCAAGCGACGCATCAGGGAGGCGAGCAATGGAAAGGCAACCCATCAAAAATAGAATCCCGCTGCCGGAGGAGCGCCGGCAGCGGGAGCGGATCGAAACAATGTCGTTACTGAGGCCAGGCGGGCGTCACTCGACGATCACCTTGCCGACCATGCCGGCGCCGCGGTGGGGCTCGCACCAGTAGTCGTAGTTGCCGGCCTGCTCGAAGGTTTCATCCCAGCTTTCGCCGGGCGCGAAGGCGAGGCTGGTGTGGCTGAGCTCCTCATGGCCATCAAAGACGGCGTTGTGGGGGGCCAGCTTGTTGTTCACGAAGTGGACGGTATCGCCCTTGCTGATGGTGATCACGCTGGGCTCGAAGGCCAGCATGCCGCCATCGGTGCCGAGCTTCACCTCAACGGTGGCGGCCTCGGCCGGCTGCACCGCGCTGACGCTCACCAGCACCAGCAGCGCCCCCAGCAGGGCGGAGGCTGCCAGCGCCCGGAGCAGGCGCGCGGCGGATGCCATCAAAGCTTGAACCATCTGGTTTTCCTAACACTGGTGGCAGTGTATGACGTTCTCAGATAAGTCCGCGGTGGGGCAGCCCCGCCTGCTCGAACACCGCCTCCAGTGTTGGCGCATGGCTGACCAGATCGAAGCGCTCCGGCGGGCTCACCGGGTCGTGGATGAAGTGGCGCTGGCGGATGCTGAAGCGATCCCAGGCGTTCACCTCGATCGGCAGCACCCGGATCAGGGCTTCGATCCACCAGCCGTTGAGGGCCAGGCCCAGGGGGGGGCGCCAGCTGCGGCGCCAGCGGCAGAGCCGGGTCACGGTGTCATCCACGCTGACGGCGGGCTGCCCCAGCACCAGCCGGCGCAGGGGCCCCTGGTTCGGCTCCGGATTGGGCTGGTGGGGGTTCAGGGCCAGATGGGCGCAGACCAGGGCGATGTCGGCGGCATGGATGAAGTGGAAGCTGGCCTCGGCCCGCAGCCATTTCGCCAGCCACAGCCAGCGCACCCCCTCCTTGAGACCCTCCGTGAGGTAGCTGGTGGGGTGGGGGTCGCCCGGGCCCACCGAGCCACCGAACACCAGCGTCGGGAAAACGGCCACGATGCGCCCGGCCAGCTCATGGCGCTCCAGCTGCTGCAGGCAGAGGGCCTTGGTCTGGATGTACTCGGTGCCGTAGGCCTCCGCTTCCGGCAGCAGCTGCAGCTGGCGATCAAGAATGCTGGCGGTGGAGAAATAGATGATCTGCTCCAGCCGCCCGGGGTCGAGCCGACCCAGCAGCTCCTTGACGGCCACCACATTCACCTGCTGGGCCCGCTCGGGGTCTCCCCAGGCGGTGGCGGTGTGGATCACCCGCGTGGCCGTGGCGATCTCGGCGGCGTGGGGCGCCTGATCACGCAGATCGCCCACCAGCAGGGTGATGCGCGGATGCTGCCTGGGCACGGCCGTGAGCTTGGAGGGATCCCGCAGCCAGAGCAGCAGCTCGGCGTGGGAGTTGGCCAGCAACTGCTCGGCGATGGCCTGACCCACACAACCACTGGCTCCGGTGATCAGGATTCGGGCGGGCCCGTTGGCGCCGCTCAAACGGCTGCCCCCAGCAGCTCATTCACCGACTTGCCGGCCTCGAAGAACACCCGGGCGTTCTCCTCGGGCGTGCCGGGAAGGATGCCGTGGCCGAGGTTGAGGATGTGGCGGCGTCCCCGGGCCTTGAGCACGGTGTCAACGATGCGGGCGCGGATGGCCTCGGGCGTGCCGAACAGCAGCCCGGGGTCCACATTGCCCTGCACCCCCAGGTGCTCGGGCAGGCGGGCACAGCCATCGGCCATGTCCACGGTCCAGTCGAGCGAAATGAAATCGACGCCGGTGGTGGCCATCCGCTCCAGCACACCGGCGCTCCCGGAGATGTAGAGAATCAGGGGGGTGTCGGGGTGCTTCGCCTTGACCTGATCCACCACCCGTTTCTGATACGGAGCCGCGAAGACGTCGTAGTCGATCGGGCTGAGCTGACCGGCCCAGGAATCAAACAGCTGCACCACCTGGGCGCCGCTCTCGATCTGATAGCAGACATAGGCGGCGATCGAATCCGCCAGCAGCCCCAGCAGCTGATGCAGCAGCGCCGGCTCCTGGAAGGCCATCGCCTTGATCACGGCGTAGTTCTTGCTGCTCTTGCCCTCCACCGCGTAGGCGGCCAGGGTCCAAGGGGCGCCCACAAAACCGAGCACCGCCGCGTCGTTGCCCACGCTCTGACGCAGCCGGCCCAGCACCTCACCCACGAAGGGCAGCGAGGCGGCCGGATCCAGGGGCCTCAGTGCCTCCACCTGCGCCAGGCTGCGGATCGGCGGGTCGATGATCGGACCCTTGCTCTCGATGATGTCGAAATCGATCCCCATGCCCGGCAGCGGCGTGAGGATGTCGGAGAAGAGGATCACGCCATCGGGCTGAAAGGCCCGGTAGGGCTGCATCGAAATCTCGTAGGAGAGGTCAGGCTGCTCCGAGCGCTCGCGGAAGCCGGGGTGACGATCGCGCAGGTCGCGGTAGACCTTCATGTAACGCCCGGCCTGGCGCATCATCCACACCGGTGGCCGCTCCACCTGCTCACCTCGGGCGGCGCGCAGCAGCAGGGGGAGCGGTTCGGCCATGGGGTGAGGGAATGCCAGGGGCGAACCTACCCGACGGCACCACCTGATCCGGCGGCTTCGTCACAGAGGGTCTGGCTGCGCTCCGGGTCACGCCGCAGCACCAGCACGCTCAGGGGCGGCAGGCAGAGGTCGAGCGACTGGCCGTAGCCATGCAGCGCCTGCTCGTCGCTGAACTTGCCACCCATGTTGCCGAGGTTGCTGCCGCCGTAGCGGCTGCTGTCGGTGTTGAAGGTTTCGGCGTAGAAGCCCTCCATCGGCACCCCCACCCGGTAGTGGGGGTGGCTCTGGGGGGTGAAGTTGGCCACCACCACCACCCAGGAGCCGCCCTGGCTCTCGCGGCGCATGAAGCTGATCACCGACTGGCGGTTGTCACTGCAGTCGATCCACTGGAAGCCGTAGTGGTCGAAATCATCTCTCCACAGGGCCGGCTCCTCGCGGTAATAGCGGTTGAGGTCGTCCACCAGGTTGAGCAGCCCCTGATGGGCCTCGAACTTCAGCAGGTCCCACTGCAGATCACCCCAGACATTCCATTCGCTGCGCTGAGCGAACTCCATGCCCATGAAGATGGTCTTCTTGCCCGGGTGGGTCCACATGTAGGCCAGCAGAGCGCGCACATTGGCGAACTTCTGCCAGTCGTCGCCGGGCATCTTGTGCAGCAGATGGCTCTTGCCATGCACCACCTCATCGTGACTGAGGGCCAGCATGAAGTTCTCGGTGTAGTGATACATGATCGAGAAGCTGACATTGTTCTGGTGGAACTGGCGGAACCAGGGATCCAGCTCGAAGTAATCGAGCATGTCGTGCATCCAGCCCATGTTCCACTTGAGGTTGAAGCCCAGGCCACCCATCTCGGTGGGCTTGGTCACCATCGGCCAGGTGGTGGATTCCTCGGCGATCGAGAGGGCACCGGGGAAGTGATGGAACAGCACCGAATTGGCCTGCTGCAGGAAGCGCACCGCCTCGAGGTTTTCGCGGCCGCCCTCCTCGTTAGGCAACCATTCGCCAGTGGGGCGCAGGTAGTCGCGGTAGAGCATCGAGGCCACCGCATCCACCCGGATGCCGTCGATGTGGAACTCCTCGAACCAGAACACCAGATTGGCCACGAGGAAGTTGCGCACCTCATTGCGGCTGTAATTGAAAATAAGTGTGCCCCACTCCTTGTGCTCACCGATGCGCGGATCGGCGTGCTCATAGAGGTGGCAGCCATCGAAGAAGGCCAGGCCGTGGCTGTCCTTGGGGAAGTGGCCGGGCACCCAGTCGAGGATCACCCCCAGGCCTTCGGCGTGGCAGCGATCCACGAAGGCCCGGAATTCATCCGGCGGGCCGAAGCGGCTGGTGGGGGCGTAGAAGCCCGTCACCTGATACCCCCAGGAGCCATCGAAGGGATGCTCGGCGATCGGCATCAGCTCCAGATGCGTGAAGCCCCGCTCCTTCACGTAGGGGATCAGCCGATCGGCCAGCTCGGGGTAGGTGAGCAAACGGGCGCCGGGCTTGAGGTCAGCGGCCGCCACGGGCGGGCGCGGGCTGCCATCGACCTCGATGTAGGGCTGGTCGGCCGGGCCATGCATCCAGCTGCCCAGGTGCAACTCGTACACCGAAATCGGCTGATCGAGGGGATTACGGCTGTCGCGCTCGGCCAGCCAGGCCTGATCGCTCCAGCGGTACTGGCCCAGCTGGGAGACCACCGAGCCCTGCTGGGGGCGCACCTCGTGCTGGAAGCCGTAGGGATCGGCCTTCTGGTAGCAGTGGCCCTCGGGGGAGCGCACTTCGTATTTGTAGAGAGCTCCGGGCCTGAGGCCGGGCACGAACAGCTCCCAGATGCCACCGATGCGCAGCTGCATCGGGTGGTGGCGGCCATCCCAGTTGTTGCATTCACCCAGCAGAGCCACGCTGCGGGCATTAGGGGCCCAGAGGGCGAACTGCACCCCAGCGATGCCGTCGCGCTCGCAGGGGTGGGCGCCCAGGCGGCGCCAGATGTGATGGTGATTGCCCTCGGCGAAGAGATGGCGATCGAGCTCGCCCATCCACTCCTCCCGGAAGGCCCAGGGGTCGTGCTGCTGGTGCTCGATGCCCCCGCGCTGCACCCGGTATTCGTAGCGGTGGCCGGGATCCTCGCTCAGCTCGACTTCAAACACCCAGGGATGGTGGGGTGTGGCCATCGGCAGGGCGCGGCCATCGAGCAGCAGGTCCACCTGGCTCGCTTCGGGCATCCAGGCCCGCACCACCCAGCCATCGCCATGGGGCTGGGGGCCCAGCACGGCGAAGGGATGATCATGCCGGCAGTCCTGAAGCCTCTGGCCGTCTTGGACCATCCATTCGAGGCTGGTGGAGGGCATCGAGCATCGGCGCGCGGAACGGGAGCTTAGGCCGGCCGATCCTGCGCCCCCCGGGGTTCCCTCAGGGCAGGGGGGAGCCGGGCCGGGCCGGATCCTCGGGAAAATCAACGCCGATGATGTGACCCTCGGGATCAAAGATCACGAAGAGATTGTCGGTGACCCTCTGGAACTGGGTGGTGACGAGCACCAGCTGCTGGGGGCCACCTTCACTGGCCACCACGGTGCCGCGCAAACGCTGAAAGGAACCGGTGTACTTCTCCAGATCCTTCCAGCGGTTGAGCAGATCCTGGGGACTGATCTCAGCCTGGAGATCTCGATAGAGCAGGCTGCGGGCATCCACCACCCGGCCCTCACTGATGGCGGTGATGAAGGCGGTGGCGATCTGCTTGATCGGTGTGTCCTGCTGATCCAGCTCCCAGCCGAGCACGCGTCCGCGGCCATCGAGCACCAGCACCAGCGGCCGGTTGCCGGCAGGGCCCCTCAGCACCGCCTCCACCGTGCTGTCATCCACCCCCGTTGACACGTCGGTGATGCGGCTGCCGAGGATCACCCCCTGCTTCTGCAGACGCTCCCGCACCCGCTCCACTGTGGTCAGCCTCTGCAGATCGGGGGCCAGGCGATCAAATAACGCCTGGCTGTCCTGCCGTTTGAGGGCCTCCAGCACCACCTGCCCGGCGGCTCTGGCCTCGGCTGGCTGCAGCGCGGAAGTGGCCAGGGCCTGACCTCCATGCAGTCCACAGGCCAGGGCCATCGCCAGCAAAGGAACGCGCAGATTCACGGAGGTGCGGGTGTTGAGCTCGCGTCAGTCTGCCCGAGAATCAAGCGGTAGCAGGCGCAGGCAGGCTCCGCTCAGCTGCAACTCCAGCGTGATCACCCGGTGCCCCGGGCCCACGGGACCCAGGGGACAGTCGCCGGTGCCGGGGTTGACGCTCACCTGGGGCCAGGCCGAGGCCGCCAGCGACAGACGCAGCTGCTCCCCGGCCGCCAGGCTCACCACCAGGGGCTGCAGACTCAGCCGCCGCCGCTGCCGGCGGCGGCTGTGGGGGCCGAGGGTGCGGATCACTCCGGTGCTCAGCTGCCAGGCCCTGCCCTGGCGGATCACGGAGAGGGCACCGCAGAGATCGAAGCCGTCCTGGTCACAGCTGAGCTCCAGCTCCAGTTCCGGTCGCCCCGCCAGCAGCAGTGGCTCACTCAAGAGCGCGCTGGTAAAGCAGGCCACATCGGCGCGGGCATCGAGATCGCTGCGGGCCACCGGGCCGGCATCCAAACCCAGATGGCCGCCGCGGCCGGGGGCGGGCCGCCAGGGGTCGTGCACCAGCCAGACCACACCGCCACCCTCACCATCGGGCAACAGGCGGCCTTCGGCGGCATCGATCGCCGCCAGTCCGTTGCTGCGCAGGGCCCAGCGGCACGGTTCAGCCGGCTCAGCGTGCCACCCCCGCCAGGTGCCAGAGCCCAGGTCGGCCAGGGCTTCGCGGGGATGGGCTTCGAGGCCATCCCGGTCGCGCAGGTGCCGATCAAAGAAGGCCAGCTGCAGGCGATCAAGGCCGCCGGCCCAGTTCAGGTGGCTCCAGGCCCCGATGCGCAGCCAGGGCTCAGGGCCGGCGGCCCGGGCGCGGGCGCGCAGATCAAGCACTCCGCCCAGGTGGGGGTCGTGCCAGCCGCCCAGCAGCAGCATCGGCTGCAGCAGCAGGCCCTGCGGAGGCTCATGGCGCCGCCAGCCCCGCTGGCTGGCGGGGTCCAGCGTCAACCAGCCCAGCCCCATCCCGCCGGGATCGTGCTGCTGCAGCAGCGCCAGGCCATCGCGCAGGAAGCTGCCCCCCTCCAGGCTCTGGCGCAGGCGCTGCCAGCCGTGCTCATCGCCGGCGCGGCGCCGCGTTTCAGCCGCCAGCTGCAGCGCCCAGCCCAGGCCCAGGGCCCACCAGTGGGCGCCCCCTTCGCTGGCCCAGTGCAGCCGCTCATCAAGGCCCGCCATGGCCGGCGCCAGGGCATCGGGCAAGGGGCTGCCCGGGCTCAGCAGCAGCTGAGTGAGCCCCTGATAGGAGAAGCCATAGGTACCCACCCGGCCGTTGGCGTAGGGCAGGCTGCGCACCCAGGCCATCGCCACTGCACCATCGGCGGCCTCCTGGGCAAAACCGCTGAACTCCCCCGTGGAGTCGCCCCGGCCACGGACGTCCTGCACGGCCACCGCATAGCCCGCGCTGGCGTACCAGCGCGGATGGGCATAGGTGACGGTGGAGGCGATGGCCCGCCCGTAGGGCTGGCGCATCAGCAGCAGCGGCCAGCGCCCCGGCCCAGTGGGTTTCCAGACCCTGGTGGCCAGCCGTACCCCATCGGGGCAGGGCATCCATTCCTCAAGAACCTCGGTATCCAGCGGGGCGACTCAGCGCACGTCAGGACAATGAAGCCCCACCACATAGGTGGTGAGAATCTCGGCGTCGGTGGGGGTCAGCCCCTGGCTCTGGGAGACCATGGCGATCGCCTCAGGGGAATTGGAGCTGACACCGCGGCTGTTGAGCTGGCGCAGGTCATTGCAGATCCGCTTGGCCAGCTGCGGGTTCTGTTTGACCGACTCCAGCAGTGGTGAAGCCGCCTGAAGGGACGTGAAGGGCAACCCGGCACCCATGAGCGCGGCCACGGCCGCCAGGAAGAGCCGGCTCAGCAGGGGCAGCCGCAGGCACGGGTGAGCAGGACAGGAGAGAACAGGCAAGGGGACCGTCCACCACAGGGGGGATCCATCCATTTGAGGGTCTCAGCGAGACCGGTTGGAGCAATCCTGGTCAGTTTGGTGGGCGACCGGTGGCCCGCCGCGCCGCGGCGATCCAGGCGCGCACCTGGCTGGAGTCGGGTGGGGCGACCGCTGATCGGGTGAGGGAGCGCTGCAGCCGGCCCAGCTGGCGCAGCAGCTGCTGGGGTGAGGCCTCGGCCAATCCCGCTGAGCTGGCGATGCCCGCATACAACAGCAGTGCCGCCTGCTCGGGCGCCAGCCCCAGTTCACTGATCAGGCGAGCCTGAGCGCGCAGTTTGGTCAGGCGCTGCTCCGAAGCGCCGCAGCGGGCCAGGCGCCGCAGCTCCAGATCGCTCTGGGCAGCCAGGGCAGGCCAGTCATGGAGACCCGCCTGGCTGAGCTGGCTCTGCTCAGCGCTGAAGTGGGAGGGAAGCCGCAGCATCACTCAGCGCAGCACCTGTACCGCACCGTCATCGAGGCTGCGGGTGGCCTCCGCCAGCACCACCGGCCGACTGACGCCAGTGCCGGCTGTCTCCACCCGCCGCAGGCGCACATGCACCTGGCCATCGGCGCTGCTGCGGCCGCTGCCGCGCAGGTTGAGGGCCAGCTGCTCCACCGTGGGGGCATAGGCCTCAGGCGGGAGTTCAGCGCTGGCGGCGGCGATCACCAGATTGGTGCCGTTGTCGAACACCACCGGCACGCTCACGGCCCCCTCCACCTGGGTGCGGGGGGAATAGCTGATGGCGAAGGCCAGACAGGAGAGGGAGAGCAGGGCCGTGAAGCTGGTCACCCCCACCAGGCGGAAGCGGAACCCCCAGCCCAGCACGAAGCCCGCCACCATCGTCACCGCCAGAACCCCACTGGCGGCCCCCAGCCAGAGTCCGGCTTTGAGCAACAGCGGATCGACGGGCATGGCGGCCAGGGGGCAAGCGGAAACCCCTTTATATTGCGGCGTCCTCAGGCGGTGACTGCGACGAGCCGATGGGGTCCCCGCCTTCGCCTGAAACGGGAACCCAGTCCCGGAGCCGCCGCCCACGCCTGCTGCTGGCCGCGGTCCTTGGGGGAAGCGCCGGGTTGATCGCCGCCTGGTGGGGAGCTGATCACCTGGCCCGCTGGGCCTACGAGAGTTGGCGGCCCCGGCTGCAGGTGCTGATCGGCCGCGGGCTGGGCCACCCCGTTCAGCTCGGGCCCTACGAAGGACTCCGGCCCTGGGGCCTGAGCATCGGCCCCAGCCGCGTGCTCAGCGGGCCGGCGGATCGCTCCAACCTGCGCCTCGAGGGGATCGCGGTGAACCTGGATCCCCTCGCCAGCCTGGTGGAGCGGGCGGCGGTGCTGGACCTGCGGCCCAGGGGAGCCCAGCTCAGCCTGATCCCCAACACCAGGGGCCAACTCTGGGTGTTCGGCCCGGCGGGCGACCGGCCGCCGCCACGGCTGACGCTGAACCTGCTGCTGGAGCAGCCGGCCCGGCTGCAGCTGGGCTCCACGGCTCTGGATCTGAAGCTGCAGGGCCGGGCGGGGGTGAGGCTGCACCAACGCAAGGTCGACTGGCGCGCCACCGCCAGACCCCGGGCCCAGGCCACGGCCGGAGCCAGCAACGGCCGTGGCCTGCTGCGGGGCTCGGCGAACTGGGGCAGCGGTGCCGTTCAGCTGGGCCTCGACCTGCGCCGCTGGGAACTGGCCCCCCTGCTGTCCCTGCTGCCCCGCGCCAGTCCCCCCCGCCAGCAGTCGCTGAAGGGAACCGCCGACGGCCGCCTCGAGCTCAGCCGCCGACCTGGCAGCAGCAGTTGCCGGGGTTCCCTGCGGCTGGGGGAGGTGGAGCTGAAGGATCCGCTGCTGCCGGCACCGCTCCAGGCCAGGCGCCTGGGGATCGGCTGCCGCGGGCAGCAGATCCTGCTGGAGGGGGATCCCTGGCGGATGGCGAACTGGCGCGGGACTGTCGCGGGCTCCCTGGTGCCAGGCAACCGCTTCGACCTGCGCCTCACGGCCAGTGACCCCCAGCGCGGCGACCGTCTGGGCCTGGGCATCAACGGACCCTGGCGGCAGCCCCTGCTGGCCCTCGATGGCCACATCCCCCTGGGCAAGGGCACCCCCACCAGCCCCCAACCGCTCAAGCTCAACGCCCGCCTGCGCGCCGACTGGCGCCAGAGCCTGCAGCTGCGCCTGGAAAACCTGCGCCTGCGCTCCGGCCGCTCCGAACTCACGGCCCAGGGTCAGGTGTGGCCCCGCCTCGACGTGCGCAGCCAGCAGCTGCGCCTGCATCCCTCCCTCTGGCGCCCCGCCGGAGCCACGGCCCAGGCACTGCTGGGCCAGAACGCCTGGCTGGAAGGCAGTCTGCAGCTGGCGGGAACCGTGAACCGGCCCACCCTCAGCGCCAGTCTCCAGCGGCAGGGCAGCAGCCTGGTCACCCTCCAGGCCAGTGCGGGCCCCAGCCCCACTCGGGCTGGTCCCCTCGGCCGCCTGCAGGCACGCTTAACGGCCCCCTCCGGCCTGCGCCTGCGGGACACCCTGCTGCTGGGGGCCGCCAGCGCTGATCTGGCCTGGTCGGACGACCAGCTGCGGCTGCTGCGCTTCGAGAGTCCGGAGCTCAGCGCCGATGGAACGCTGCCCCTGCGCTGGCAACGGCGGCGCGGAGTGGTGGCGGGGGATCTGGCCCTGAACCTGAACCTCAGGCCCTACACCCTGGCCCGACTCGGCCCCCTGCTGGGCAGCACGCTCCAGGGGCAACTCAGCGCCAGGGGCCGCCTCAGTGGTCCCCTGTCGGCCCTGCGCCCCGACTTCTGGCTGTCGGTGCGGCAGCCCGGCGGCGGTCCCCTGCAACTACGGGAAACCTGGGAAGGGACGCTCAAGGCCCGGGCCGGAGGAGGCGGCGACCTGAACCTGGCGGCCTTGGCACCGGCCCAGCCGGGGAGTCTGAGGGCGCGGCTGAACGGCTCCTGGTTGCCCACCCAGGTGGAGCTGCGGCGCCAGCAGGGGCTGCTGACCTTCAGCGGCGATGCCCGCCGCTACCGCTGGCAGGCCAGCCGCTTCCCCGTAGGGGGCCTGCAGCTGGCGGTGGGTGGTTCCCGCAGGCCCAGGGCCCTCGACGGGCTGCTCAGCGGCAAGGGGATCCTGGATCTGCAGCCCCTGGCGATGCAGGGCAGTGTGGCCCTGGAGCGGCCGTTGCTGCTGGGGGTGCGCGGCGAGCGGCTGACCGCTTCGGGCCGTTACGCAGCCGGCCAGTTCCGCTTCAAGGGGGAGTTCATGCCGCTGGCCGGAGGCCGCGTTGCCCTCAGCGCCGATGGCCTGCGCCAAGGGCGCCTGCGCAGCCGCATCGAGGGACGTGGACTGCCGCTGCAGCTCTTCCAGGAGCTGGCCCAGGCGCTGGCGATCTGGCAGGGCGGAACCCCGTTGCCGAGGGGACGGGCCAGCGACCTGGGCACCCTCGTGATCGACACCCTTGGCGGCACCATCGACGGCCAGCTCCAGGCCCTGCGCCTGGCCCAGGCACGGCTGGCACAATTCCGAGCCCCAACCAGCGCCGGAGCCCGGGTGCAGCTGGCGGACCTGCGCGGCCTCGTGGATCTCGACATCAGCCTGGCCGGACCCGATCTGGAGCGCCTCAACCTGGATCTGGGCGCCAAGGGCCACCTCTGGCTGCGGGCCGCCGACCGCGACGAGGCCCTGCGACTGGAGCCGTTCGTGGTGCGGCTGGAGGGGCCGATCCGCGGCGGCCAGGGGCGCTTCAGCCTCGAGAACCTTCCCCTGGCCCTGTTGGCCCTGGCCACGCCGGTGCCCAACAGCCTGCGGGGCGGCCTGAACCTGGAGGGCAGCTACCAGCTGGCCTCAGCCAGCCGCGAGCGCTCCTTGCGCACCAGCCTCAGTCTCAGCGACGCCAGCTTGAACGGCATTCCGCTGCGGCTCGAAGACACCAGCGTCAGCCTGGAGGGGGAGGCCCTGGCCCTCTCGGCCTCCCTCAGCAGCGAAGGAGCGGACAGCCGCGTTGATCTGAGCGGCAGCATCCCCCTCGATCCCGGCCAGGAGGGATTGAAGCTGCGGCTCTCCAGCCGTGGCGACGGCCTGCGCTTCATCAGCACCCTGGTGGGGCGTGGGCTCCAGTGGCGCAAGGGCAGCGCTGACCTGGAGCTGCTGATGCGCGGCAGCCTGCTCAAGCCGCTGGCCAACGGCTTCCTGCGCTTCCGCGATGGCGATGTGGTGGTGGGCGGTCAGGAGATCAAGGACCTCCAGGCCACGGTGCTGTTCGATTTCGAGGAGCTGCTGGTGCAGGAGTTCAAGGCGCGCCTGGGCAGCCAGGGGGAACTCGATGGCAGCGGCGGCCTGGGTCTGTTCCGAGACATTCCCCAGCGCCAACCCCTGAACCTGGCGGTCAAGTCGGCCCGCATCAGCGCACCGCGCCTCAACGCCCTCACCGATGGCAACCTGAGCCTGAGCGGCAGCCTGTTGCGGCCGTTGCTCAGCGGTGAGCTGCGCCTGAGCAAGGGCACGATCAACGGCCAGCCCGGCACCCTGGCCCAGGAAGATGAGAACGGTGTGCTCAAGCCCAAGCCCGCCCGGCGCTTCGCCGAAGAGTCGTGGGACTTCGAGAAGCCCATGGTGCTGCTGGGACCGGAGGTGGAAAGCGACACGGCCCTGGCCCTGCGCGATTCAATCCCACGGGTGGCCCTGCTGCGGCTAAATAACCTGCGCCTCAACCTCGGCCCCGATCTGGAGGTGGTGGTGCCACCGGTGGCCAGCTTCAAGACGGGCGGCACCCTCACCCTCAATGGCGCCATCGACCCCCGTCTCAGCGCCAGCGGTGTGGTGCGCCTGCGCAGCGGTCGCCTGAGCCTGTTCACCACCAATTTCACCCTCGATCCCGATGCCCCCAACGTGGCGGTGTTCACCCCCAGCCTCGGTCTGATCCCCTACGTCGATATCGCCATGCGCACCCGGGTCTCGGATTCGCTCCAGGTGGGCCGTGGTCGGGAGGCGATCAACGACACCGACCTGCGCGGCGGCTACACCCCCCTGGATCAGCTCAACCTGGTGAAAGTGGTGGTGACCGTGAGCGGACCAGCCGACCGGATCGCTGAATCCCTCACCATCCGCAGCTCCCCGCCCCTGCCGGAGGAACGGCTGGTGGCCCTGATCGGCGGCAATTCCCTGGCCGGTCTGAGCGGCGGCAATGCCACGGCGGCGCTGGCCACGGTCTTCGGTCAGTCGTTGCTCTCTCCCCTGGTGGGAACCCTCACCAATGCCTTCGGCCAGCGGGTGAGTTTCTCGATCTTTCCCACCTTCTTCTCACCCACCGTGAACGTGGCGGGGAGCAACGCCTCAGGCGACCGTCGGGAGTCGCGCCGGGCACCGGCGCAGCTGGTGCTGGGCACGGAGCTGGGCCTCGACATCACCGAGCGCTTCAACTTCTCGGTGCTGGCGGCACCGAACCGCACCGACATCCCCCCCCAGCTCACCCTGCGCTATCAGGCCAGTGACACCCTGGGGCTGCAGGGGTCCTTCGACACCGAAGGACGCTGGCAGGGCCAGCTGCAGTTGTTCTTCCGCTTCTGAAGGGGCCCGCCCAACGATGGAACTGATCGGTGTGGATCTGGGTGGCACCGCCATCAAGCTGGGACGCTTCGATGGCAGCGGTGCCTGCCTGGCCGAACTGGAGTGCCCCACGCCCCGGCCGGCGCTGCCCGGTGCGGTGAGCACGGCGCTGGTGGAGGCGATCATGGCGGTGGATCCCGAAGGCAGGGCCGACCGGGTGGGGATCGGTCTGCCCGGACCGATGGACCGCAGCGGCCGGGTGGCACGGGTGTCGATCAACCTGCCCGGCTGGCACGACGTGCCCCTGGCCGCCTGGCTGGAGCCCCAGCTGGGGCGGCGGGTGATCCTGGCCAACGACGCCAACTGCGCTCTGCTGGGGGAGGCCTGGCTGGGGGCCGCCCGCGGCCGCTCCGACGTGCTGTTGCTCACCCTGGGCACGGGTGTGGGCGGCGCAGCCCTGCTGGGGGGCCAGCTGTTCACCGGCCGCGACGGGGCGGCGATGGAGCCCGGTCTGATCTGCGTGGACCCCGAGGGTCCGCCCTGCCACAGCGGCAACCGGGGCTCGCTCGAGCAGTTCTGCAGCATCACGGGACTGGGGCGCCTCAGCCCGCTGGATCCCGTGGAGCTCTGCCGCCGCGCTGACGGCGGCGATGGCGAAGCCCTGGCGGTGTGGGAGCGCTACGGCCGCTGGCTGGGAATCGGCCTGAGTTCGCTGCTCTATGTGCTCACACCGGAGCTGGTGCTGCTCGGCGGTGGTCTCAGCGCCGCCAGCGACCACGTGCTGCCGGCGGTGTGGCGCGAGGTGGAGGAGCGGGTGCTGCCGGTGAGCCGCCAGGGCCTGGAGATCCGCCGCTGCGCCCTCGGCAACGGCGCCGGACGGCTGGGGGCGGTGCGGTTGGCCCTGGAGGCCTTCCCAACCTGAGGCGCCGCCGCTGCGGCTGGAATGATGGATCGATGGCTTCCACCTCCTCCGGCCCATCCGCGCCATCCGCTGTCCCCGACCCCAGCCCCGAGCTGCTCAGCCGCGCCGGAGCCGTGCGTCGGGCCGCCATGGCCCTGGGGCAATGCAGCGATGGCCAGCGGCGCCAGGCCCTGCTGGCGATGGCCCAGGGCCTGGAGCAGTCGGCAGACGCCATCGTGGCCGCCAACAGGGCCGATCTGGAGGCGGCGGCGGCGGATCAGCTGGCGCCGGCCCTGGTGGCCCGCCTGCTGCTCGATGACAGCAAGCTCACCGGCGCGATCGAGGGGGTGCGGCAGCTGGCGGAGCTGGCCGATCCGATCGGCCGCCGCCAGCTGCACACCGAACTGGATGCCGGCCTGGTGCTGGAGCGGGTCACCGTGCCCCTGGGGGTGGTGGGGGTGATCTTCGAGGCCCGCCCCGACGCCCTGATCCAGATCGCCGCGCTGGCGATTCGCTCCGGCAACGGCGCCCTGCTCAAGGGGGGCCACGAGGCCAGTGGCAGCTGCGCGGCGATCTTCGCGGCCCTGCAGCAGGGCCTGGCTGCGAGCGCGGTGGATCCGGCCGCCCTCGCCCTGCTCACCAGCCGTCAGGAGAGCCTGGGGATGCTGCGGCTCGATGGACTGGTGGATCTGATCATTCCCCGCGGCTCCAACGAGCTGGTGCGCTTCATCCAGGACCACACCCGCATCCCCGTGCTCGGCCACGCCGATGGGGTCTGCCACCTGCTGGTGGACCGCTCGGTCGACCAGCAGCAGGCCCTGCGCATCGCCATCGACAGCAAGACCCAGTACCCGGCCGCCTGCAATGCGATCGAGACCCTGCTGGTGCACCAGGACGTGGCCGCGTCATTCCTGCCGGCGGCCATCAGCGCCTTCAGGGCCGCTGGAGTGGAACTGCGGGGCTGCCCCCGCGCCTGTGCCCTCGGGGTGGCGATTGCCGCCAGCGACGACGACTGGGGCAGGGAGTTCTCCGATCGGATCCTGGCGGTGAAGGTGGTGGAGCACCTGGAGGAGGCGCTGGAGCACATCGCCCGCCACGGCTCCCGTCACACCGACGCCATCTGCACCACCGACGCCCAGGCAGCCGAACGCTTTCTCTCAGCGGTGGACAGCGCCGGGGTCTATCTCAACTGCTCCACCCGCTTCGCCGACGGCTTCCGCTACGGCTTCGGCGCCGAAGTGGGCATCAGCACCCAGACCCTGCCGCCGCGGGGACCTGTGGGGCTGGAGGGCCTGGTCACCTACCGCTACCGCCTGCGGGGCGAGGGTCACATCGCCGCCGACTACGCCAGCGGCCTGCGCCACTTCAGCCACCGTTCCCTGCCGCTCTGAGCCCCCATGGCTGATCGAACCAGCTCTGAGGCCGCCGCCCTGCCGGGCCGTGAGGCGATCCACCTGCAGGGGCTGCGGCTCTGGGCCCACGTGGGCGTGCTGGAGCGGGAGCGGGAGCTGGGCCAGTGGTTTGAGCTCTCGCTCAGCCTCTGGCACGATCTGGGCCCCGCCGGCCGCAGCGATCAGCTCACACTCAGCCTCGATTACAGCCTGGCGATCCAGGCCCTGCAGCAGCAGGCCCGCACGGTCCGCTGCCTCACCCTGGAGCACTACGCCGAGCGGATGATGGAGTGCGTCGAGCAGCTTTACGGCCCCATCACCCAACGCCTGATCCTGAGCAAATGCGCGGCCCCGGTGCCCGGCTTCAGCGGTCTGGTGCAGGTGGAGCGCTGGCGTCATGGGCCCACCTCCAACTGAAGCGATGGCGCCCCCCCCCCTGGTGCTGGTGCATGGGCTCTGGGATTCGCCCCGCCTGTTCTGGCGCCTGGAACAGCTCCTGGCGGGAGCGCGCGATCCTTTGCTGGTTCCCCACCTGAGCCACCGCCTTGGCGCCACGCCCCTGCTGGAGCTGGCCGAGCGGCTGGGGAAGGCCATCGAGGCACGCTTCGGAGCCGAGGAACCGATCGATCTGCTCGGGTTCTCGATGGGCGGGGTGATCGGCCGCTGCTGGCTGCAACTGCTGGGGGGAGAGGAGCGCACCCGCCGTTTCATCAGCGTGGCCAGCCCTCAGCAGGGCACGATCACGGCCCAGCCCTGGCCGGCATTTCTGCTGGGGGGCATCGCCGACATGAAACCAGGCAGTCCGCTGCTGCGCCGGCTCAACGAGGAACCCCATGCCCTTGCGGGGGTGGACTGCCTGAGCTTCTACACCCCCACCGATCAGGTGGTGGTGCCGGGATGGAAGGCGGTGCTTCCCTTCGGCCCGGCCAGGCCCCTGCCCGTAAGGCTGCACCAAAACGTGCTCAGCGCGCCGGCGTCGCTGGAGGTGCTGCGTCGGGAGTTGCTGCGCCCTTAACAACCTCCAGCGGCTCGCATCAGCCCACCATCAGGCCGCCACCAGGCCCGAATGGCGGATCAGGGCCTCAGGCGAGGGTGCCCGGCCGCGGAAGGCCTCGAACACCTCGGCGGGGCTGCGGCTGCCGCCGAGGCTGAGCACCGTGTCGCGGAAGCGGCGGCCCGTGCTCTGCACGGCCGTCTCATCCTCGAGGCCCACCTCCTCGAAGGCGCTGAAGGCATCGGCGCTGAGCACCTCGGCCCACTTGTAGGAGTAATAGCCAGCGGAGTAGCCCCCCGCGAAGATGTGGCTGAAGGCGCAGAGGAAGGCATCCTCCGGAATCGGGGGCAGCACCGTGGTGGTGGTGGCGATCTGGCGGCGCAGATCCTCGGGGCTCAGGCCCGAGCCCGGCGTCCAGACGCTGTGCAGGCGCAGATCCACCAGGGCGAAATGCACCTGGCGCAGGGTGGCGCTGCCGCCCATGAAGGTGCGCGCCGCCAGCAGCTTGGCGAACTCCGCCTCGGGCAACGGTTCAGCGGTCTGCCAGTGGCGGGCCATGCCCAGCAGCGTGGAGCGGTCGTAGCACCAGTTCTCCATGAACTGACTGGGCAACTCCACCGCATCCCACTCCACGTGGTTGATGCCCGCCGCCTGGGGCCGCTCCACGGTGGTGAGCATGTGCTGGAGCCCATGGCCGAACTCGTGGAAGAGGGTCTCCACCTCCTCGAAGGTCATCAGGCTGGGGGTCTCACCCACCGGCGGGCTCTGGTTGCAGATCAGATAGGCCACCGGCAGCACCGGGCGGCCGGCGGCATCGCGGCCGCGATCCAGGCAGGTGTCCATCCAGGCGCCACCGCGCTTGCTGCCGGGGCGGCTGTAGGGATCGAGGAAGAAGCTGGCGATGGCCTGGTCGCTGCCGGCATCGAAGACCCGGAAGAAGCGCACATCGGCGTGCCACACCGGTGCCTCACCATCGGCGGCCTCGATGCGGATGCCGAATAGACGGCCGCAGAGGGCAAACAGCCCATCCAGCACCCGCGGCAGCGGGAACCAGGGGCGCAGGGCCTCGCTGTGCAGATCGAAGCTCTCACGGCGCAGCACCTCAGCCCAGAAGCTCACGTCCCAGGGCCTGAGATCAGCGGCCTCAGGGGCGCCCTGACGCCCGGCGCAGGCAGCCAGGGCCTGCAGCTCCCGCTGCGCCGCCGGGAAGGAGGCCGCGCGCAGGTCTTCGAGCAGGCCCTCGACGGCATCCACGGAGTGGGCCATCTTCGAGGCCAGGCTCACCTCAGCCCAGCTGGCGTAGCCCAGCCGCAGGGCCTGCTCGCCCTTGAGGGTGAGGATGCGCTCGATCAGGGGACGGTTGTCGAGGTCACCGGAGGAGGCGCGGCTCACCTGGGCCTTGTAGAGCTGCTCGCGCAGATCGCGGCGGTGGCTGTATTTGAGGAAGGGCATGGCCCGGGGCATGTCCAGCCCCAGCAGCCAGGGCCCGGTCTCGGCGCTGGCCTCATGGCCCTCGGCGCCGCTCAGACCGGCCTCCCGGGCCGCCTGGGCCAGCAGTTGACGCAAACTTTCGGGCAGGCCCTCCACCTGCTCGGGCGTGTGCAACGCCAGGGTCCAGCCGTTGGTGGCATCGAGCACGTGGTTGCCGAAACGGGTGGCCAGCTCGGCGAGTTCTTCGCTGGCGGCGTTGAAGGCCGCCTGGGCCTCCCCCTCCAGCGCCACGCCCCGCAGCTGCATCTCCAGCAGCTCGGCCGTGAGGATGCGCTCCTGGGTGGCGTCGAGGGGCAGGCTGCCGGTCTGGTGCTGCTGCTGCAGCCGCTCCAGGGCCCGGTACAGCGTGCGGCTCTGGCCGGCGCGGTTGCCGAAGGCCACCACGGCCCCCTGCTGGCTCTGGTGTGCCTCGCGCAGCTCGGCGCTGTTGCAGACGCCATTGAGGTGGGACACCACCCCCCAACTCCAGCGCAGGCGCTCCCCCAGCCGTTGCAGGGGATCCATCACCTGATCCCAGCCCAGGAGTTCGCCGGCGGCCTGCTCCAGGCTCTGCTCCAGTTCACTGAGGTTGGCGTTGAGCTCCTCCAGCAGGGCAGGGATCTGCTGGCGCACCTGCTCCGGAGTGATGGCGGCGAAGTCGGGCAGGCCCTCGCCGCGAAGCAGAGGGGGCGCTAGCAGGGAGGCGCTCATGGGGGTGAACCGCGACGGTGGCCCCATTCCAGCCGATCAGCGCGGCCGTGGAGGTTCAGCCGAGAGGGGAAAGCCGCCCGATCGCCATCACGCTGGGGTTGCTCAGCCCTTCGGCCAGGGCGGTGGTGGTGGCACCGTAGAAGTCGATGGCCAGGCGGGGCCAGAAGCCGATGGCCAGGGTGGGCACCAGCAGGCAGAGGCCGATCACCAGCTCCCGGGGCCTCATATCGCCCACCACCGCCAGGGCCGGAATCCTGGGGCCGAAGAACACCCGTCGGCAGAGCGAGAGCAGATACACCGGCGTCAGCACCAGGCCGATGGCCGCCAGAACAATGGTGACCACCCGGAAGGGCACGGTGAAACCGTCGTTGGCGGTGATCCCCAGAAACACCGTGATCTCGCTGACGAAGCCGCTCATCCCGGGCAGGGCCAGGGAGGCAAGCGAACTGGCCAGGAAGAAGGCGAAGGTGATCGGCAGCACTTTGGCCAGGCCGCCCATGTTGGGAATCGAGAGGGTCTTGGTGCGTTCGTAGAAGACGCCCGTCAGGAAGAACATCGAGGCGGCGATCAGTCCATGGCTGATCATCTGCAGCATCGCCCCGCTCATGCCCAGGCTGTCGATGGCACCGATGCCCAGCAGAACAAAACCCATGTGACTGACCGAACTGCAGGCGATCCGTCGTTTGACGTTGTCCTGGGCGAAGGCATTGAGGGCTCCGTAGATGATATTGACAATGCCCAGCACCACCAGGGCCGGAGCCAGTTGCACATGGGCGTCAGGGAGCATCTGAACGTTGAAGCGCAGCAGGGCGTAGCCGCCCATCTTCAGCAACACCCCCGCCAGCAACATCGACACTGGCGCATTGGCCTCACCGTGGGCATCGGGCAACCAGGTGTGCAGGGGGAACATTGGCAACTTCACCCCGAAGCCCACCAGGAAGCCCAGATAACAGAGCAGTCCGAAACTGCCGCCATAGGAGCGCCCGCTCAGCTCCTGCAGGTTGAGGGTGAAGCCATCGCCGCCCAGGGCCAGAGCCAGGCCGCTGATCAGGATCAGCAGCGAGGCAGTGGCGGTATAGAGAATGAATTTGGTGGCGGCGTACTGGCGTTGGGTTCCGCCCCAGATCGCAATCAGCAGGTACACCGGCACCAGCTCCAGTTCCCAGGCCAGGAAGAAGAGCAGAAAATCCTGGGAGAGAAACACCAGCGATTGAGCCGAAGCCTGCAGCAACAGCAGGCCGAAATAGAGCTGGGTCTTGCGGTTGATGTTCCAGCTGGCCGCCACCGCCAGCAGGGTGACCAGTCCGCTGAGCACCACCAGGGGGGCCGAGAGGCCATCCGCCCCCAGCGACCACTCCAGGCCCAGCAGCGGCACCCACGGCACCCGCTCCACCAGCTGCAGGCTGCTCAGCCCACCATCGAAGCGCTGGCTGAAGACCCACATCATCAGCAGCAGGTCGGCCAGCAGTACCACCAAGGCAATGGTGCGGGGTGCCCGGGGGTCGGTGCCATCGCCGGGCAGCAGCGGCATCAGCAGTGCGCCTGCCGCCGGCAACAGGGCGATCAGGCTGAGCCAGGGGAAGGACGCGGGCAGGCTGGACGCAACCGTGAGGGGCAGAGTGGCGTCCATTCGAGCTTGCGGAAGGGTCGGTTGTAGCCGGACGGACCGGCCTTCGGGCCCTGAATGTATCAGTTAGGTAGTTGTACTCAGCGGCGTCCGCTCAGGGGCGATCGGGCAGGTTCTGCCAGCGGCTGCCGCTCAGCTGCACCCGCAGCACCTCAGCCCGGGAGGCCACCCCCTCCCGCTCCCAGGCCGACACCATCGCCCGGCTCACGGCCAGGGCATGGTCGGCGCTGGAGAGGGCCAGCAGGCTGGGCCCGGCGCCACTGATCACACAGCCCCAGGCTCCGGCATCGAGGGCCGCCTGGCGCACCTGGCGACCTCCCTGAATCAGCCCCCAGCGGTAGGGCTCATGCAGCCGGTCGTGCATGCCATCGGCGATCAGATCGCCATTGCCGGTGCGCAGACCCTGCAGCAGCAGGGTGAGCGAGCCCAGGTTCACCACGGCATCGGAAATCGGGATCACCTTGGGCATCACCCGCCTCGCCTCGCTGGTGGAGAGCCGGATGGCCGGAATCACCACCACCGCCTTGACGCTCTCCTGCCACTCACAACGCACCACCCGCCAACGGTGGGAGGCCGCTCGGGCGGTCATGCAAAGGCCACCCAGCAGCGACGGCACGACATTGTCGGGATGGCCCTCGATGTCGATGGCCAGCTCCAGCAGTTTCTCCTTGCTCAGGGGCTCCCCCACCAGGGCGTTGGCGCCGATCAGTCCGGCCACGATCGCCGTGGCGCTGCTGCCCAGCCCCCGGGCCGGTGGCACCGCCAGGCGCACGCGGGCCTCCAGGGCCACCGGCTGCTGGCCCGCCTCCTTCCACACCCGCTGGGCGGAGCGATACACGAGGTTGTCGGGCCCGCCGCGCAGGTGGGCGCCCTCGCTGCCCTCGATCACCAGGTCGAAGCGTTCACCATCCCCCTCGATGGCGCGCAACTCAAAGTGGTTGTTCAGCTCCAGGGCCGCCCCCAGACAATCGAACCCTGGACCCAGGTTGGCGGTGGTCGCCGGCACATCCACCTGCACACCCTGCCCGATGCGGGGCCTCACCATCACAACCGTTCTGCTGGCGCCAGTGTCCCATTCAGCCCAGCAGCATCCGCGCCCGGCAGGCGGCGCTGAACAGACCGGCCTCCGGGTCGATCAGAGCCCTCAGGGGAATTTGCTCCAGCACCGGCGTCAGCCGGCCCTTGGCGGCGAAGGGGGCCAGAAAGGCCTGGGAACGCAGCTGGTTCAGCAGCTTGGCGGCGGTGCCGCCGCCCAGCCAGAGGCCACCGCGACAGAGGCTCTGGAGGGCCAGATCACCCGCCACGGAGCCGTAGGCGGCCAGCCAGAGGTCGAGGGCGGCGGCGGCCAGCGGATCGCCTTCCGCGGCGGCGATGGCCACCAGGGCCGGCAGGTCGGGGCGCTCCGCATCGCCACGGCGCTCGGCCAGGGCCCAGGCCGCCGCCGCCTGCGTCAGGCCGTGACCGGAGGCGGCTTCATGGAGAAACCAGCGGAAGACATGGCCCAGGCCGGTGCCACTGACGATGCGCTCGATCGACAGCCGCTCCAGGCCGAGATCCTGCTGCAACCACTGCTTCAGCCGCCATTCCCGCTCCAGACGAGGGGCGAATTCGCCGTGGGCGGCCTCACTGGCCAGGGCGATCAGACCCCGGGGCCCCGGCACCCCGATGGCCACACCCAGGCCGGTGCCAGCCCCGAGGATCGCCAGGGGACCCGGCTGGGGCACGCCCTGCCGCACCAGCGCCTGCTGGGACTCCCCCAGATGCGGGAGCCCATAAATCAGCACGGCGAAGTCGTTCACCAGCTCCAGGCGCTGGAGCCCGCAGGCGGCCGCCAGCTCCAGCTCATCGAGATGCCAGGGCAGGTTGGTGAGCCGCACCCGTCCGTCCTGCACCGGCCCGGCAATCGCCAGACAGCCATGGCTGGGGGGCTCGGATCCGGCGTGAGCACCGGCAAGAAAACAGCGCACCAGGGCCGAGAAGTCGTCCCAGGCCGCAGAGACGAAGCGTTCACAGCGCAGCTGCACCAACTGCCCCCCCTCCAGCCGGTAGGTGGCCAGCAGGGTCTTGGTGCCACCGATGTCGCCGGCCAGCAGGGTGGTCATGGGGAGATCAGGCGATGGACTCCCATCAGGGCGCGACGGCCTCCAGGCCGAGGCCAGCGGCACGGGTTTCACTGGCAACCTGGGCCGCCGCCACCAGTGCAGTGACCTGAACGCTGCCGAGGTCACCGTCGCGGCGGGAGCGCAGGCTGACGCTGCCCTGCTCGGCCTCCATGGCGCCGATCACCCCCAGCAGCGGGATCTTCTGTTGCTCGCCGGTGCGAATCAGCTTGCCGAGGCGATCACCGCTGCGATCGATCACGGCCCGCACTCCGGCTGAACGCAGCTGCTCCAGCACCTGCTCGGCATAGGGAATCACCTCATCGGTGACCGGCAGCAGGCGCACCTGCTCGGGGGCCAGCCAGAAGGGAAAATCGCCGGCGTAGTTCTCCACCATGATCCCGAAGAACCGCTCCAGCGAGCCGAAGATGGCGCGATGAATCATGATCGGTCGCTGGCGGCTGCCATCGGCTGCCACGTAGTGGAGATCGAAGCGCTCGGGCAGGTTGAAATCGAGCTGAATCGTGGAGCACTGCCAGAGGCGGCCGATGGCATCCTCGATCTTGATGTCGATCTTGGGGCCATAGAACGCTCCGCCGCCCTCATCCACTTTGTAGGCCCAGCCCTTGCGGTCGAGCGCCTCGATCAGGCCAGCGGTGGCCAGCTCCCAGACCGCATCTTCACCGATTGATTTCTCAGGCCGGGTGGAGAGGTTGATCTCGTAGGTGTTGAAATCGAAGCTGGAGAGGATCGTCTCGGTGAGGTTGAGCACCCCGAGGATCTCATCACCGATCTGCTCGGGCAGGCAGAAGATGTGGGCGTCGTCCTGGGTGAAGCCGCGCACCCGCATCAGCCCGTGCATGACGCCGGGCCGCTCGTAGCGGTACACCGTGCCCAGCTCGGCCCAGCGGATCGGCAGCTCGCGGTAGGAGTGCAGGCTGCTGGCGTAGGTGAGCACGTGGAACGGGCAGTTCATCGGCTTGAGCTGATACTGGCGCTCGTCCACCGCCATCGGCCCGAACATGCTCTCGCTGTAGAAGTCGAGGTGGCCGGAGGTTTTCCAGAGGCTCAGGTCAGCCACATGGGGGGTGTACAGCAGCTCATAGCCCGCCGCGAAGTGGGCCTGGCGCCAGAAGTCTTCGATCAGCAGGCGCATGCGGGCGCCGCGGGGGTGCCAGAACACCAGCCCGGCGCCGGCCTCATCCTCGATCGAGAAGAGCTGGAGGTCGGTGCCGAGGCGGCGGTGATCGCGGCGCAGGGCCTCGGCCTTGCGGTGCTTGTACTCGGCCAGCTGCTCCGCGGTCTGCCAGGCGGTGCCGTAGATGCGCTGCAGCTGGGCCTTGGTTTCATCACCGCGCCAGTAGGCGCCGGCCACGCTCTCGAGCTCGAAGGCCTTGGGGTTCAGTTCGCTGGTGTTGGCCACATGGGGGCCGGCGCAGAGGTCCCACCACTGCTCGCCCAGGGTGTAGAGCGTGATCGGCTCCTGGATCCCGGCCAGGATCTCCAGTTTGTAGGGCTCGTTCTGGGCCCTGATGCGCTCCTCCGCCTGCTGGCGGCTCACCTCGAGGCGCTGCAGCGGCAACTTGCGGGCAATGATCTTGCCCATCTCCTTCTTGATGGCCTTGAGATCGGCCTCGGTGAAGGGTTCAGGGTTGTCGAAGTCGTAGTAGAAGCCGTTCTCGGTCCAGGGTCCGATCGTGACCTGAGCGCTGGGGAAGAGCGTCTGCACCGCCATGGCCAGCACATGGCTCATGGAGTGGCGGATGCGCAGCAACTCCGGGCTCTCGCTGGTGCGGGGCAGGCGCAGGCGTGTGCCGCTGCCGCCCTGGGTCACCGCTGGCTCCAGGCTCGGGCCAGGGCCAGCGGCCGGGAGCGTCGACGGGGATGGGGACACGGAATCGAGCCAGGCCAGGGTCGATCCTACGCATCGGATTCAGTCCTGCCGTCCGATCGATTCCTAAGCTCGGCTGGTGAGCGATCTTTCCTCCACACCGGATTCGACCCCCATGCCGGGGGCTGCGGGCGAGCTGCTCGACCAGCTGCTGGGTTCACTTCTCGTGGATTTCGACTTCTGGTTTGATCGGGGTCTGCTGCTGCTCCAGCACTGCCCGGAGAGCGTGATGGCCAGCGGCGAGCAGGAGGCTCTGGCCGAGCGCCTGAGCACGGCCCGCAAGGAACTGATCGCCGCCAGAAGCCTGCGCTCGGCCGCGCCGGTGAGCATGGCCCTCGACATGCAGGCCATGGCCCCCTGGCATCGGCTGGTGCTGAGTGTCTGGACCCTCTCGGCGGAGCTGCGCCAGGCCGGGGTGGTGCTGCCGGAGCTGCCCCCGGCTCCCAGACCTTGAAACGGTCTCCACTCCCTTTGATCCGCCAGCAGCGGCGGCACGTGGCAGCTGGCTATCTGCTCTGGGCCCTGGGGCTGTTCGGCGTCTGCGGTCTGCAGCGCTTCTATGCGCGCAAGCCCCTGAGCGGCACCCTCTGGCTGCTCACCTTCGGCCTCTGCTTCGTCGGCCAGCTGGTGGATCTGTTCCTGATCCCTGAGCTGGTGGAGCAGGCCAACCAGCCGCTGCTGCTCCAGGACGCGCTGGAGGCTCTTGAGGCCGGCGCTCCCGCCAACGCCCTGCCGCCCTTAGACCGCCAGTTGCTGGCCCTGGCTCGGCGCGCCGGCGCCGCCGGCTTCACCTACAACGATGCGCTACTGGAGTGCCAGCTCCCCCGCGACACCCCACGCGCGCGGGTGCGCGAAGAAATCGAGCGGCTGATGCACGACGATCTGCTCGATGTGGGCAACGACGATCGCGGCCGGGTGGTCTACCGGGAGCCCTGATCAGCCCAGGCGGCCTTCAGCCCCTGGCTGGGGCTGCAGTGGCCGGCCATGCAGCTGTTCCTCGAAGAAGCGGCGCAACTGCCCGGCGCTCTTGACCGGTTGGCCGTAGGCACTGCCGCCATGATGCAAGGGGAAGGACGCCCACTCCCCGGCGAGCCGCGCCATGGCCTCGTCGGAGAGCTGTCCCCGGTCGATCGCTGCGAGGGCGCCCCGTTGATCGGCCAGATAGAGGGCGGCCTGGTCCTGGTTGGCTGGCCCGAAACCGCGCAGGCCGAGGCGGCGGCTGGCCGCCTTCCAGGTGGCTGGCAGCATCTGATAGGCGCCGGCGGCGGCACTGGCGTAGTTCTTGACCACCACCGTGTCGGGATGGCGCTCCAGGGAGGACACCAGCTCGCCGCCGTAGAGGGTGCGGTAGCCATGGGAGGCCCCATTGGCCCAGGTGCCCTCGGCGAAACGGATGGTGGCCAGCAGGGCCCGCCGCTGGCGCGTGAGCGGATAGCGGACCGCCCGAGGGACGGCGGCCCTGACCACAGCGGTGGCAGGAGCTGCCGGCGGTGGCATCGACGCTGGGGGCGGAACGGCAGCCAGCGCGGCGCCATAGCGGCTGGAGATCAGCGCCGGCAGGGCCAGCAACAGGGCCGTGGTGCCCAGAGCCTCGATGGGCCTGTGGGTGGCTCCTCTGCCAGCCATGCAAGTTCCGTGTCTTGAAGATCCGCAAACTGTGCTGGTTGTCACACCCATTCGGCGCTAAGGGCCTTCGGGGCTGGACAAGGGGGCATGACTGTGCTGGACCCGCCACCTGCCAGGACTGAGAAGCCCAGAGCAGACGCCAGCACAGGGGCTCCAATGCCTGGGACTAGCACATGCAGAACGAAGCGCAAGGGCGCCGAGCGGGGAAAGAATGATCAGGCCTGCTGATCAGTCTTGGGCCAGGGATCAGCGTGCCGGCAGGAAGCCCATGGCCGCACGCACCCGCTCCAGCGTGGCCTCGGCCACGGCACTGGCCCGCTCCCGGCCGCTGCGCAACACCTGATCCAGATAGCCCTGTTCAGCCCGGATGGCCCTATAGCGCTCCTGCAGGGGGCGCAGGGCCTCCACGGCCGCCTCCGCCAGCAGGGGCTTGAACTGACCCCAGCCCATCGGGGCGCAGTCGCGGGCTGCGGCCTCCCGGCCCACTCCGCTCAGCAACGCATAGAGCCCCAGCAGGTTGTCGGTCTCGGGGCGCTCGGGGTTGCCGAACTCCAGACCCATCACCGGATCGGTCTTGGCCCGCTTGATCTTGCGGGTGATCAGCTCGGGCGGATCCAGCAGATTGATGCGGGAGCCCTCATTGGGGTCGCTCTTGCTCATCTTGCTGCGGCCATCCTGCAGGCTCATCACCCGGGCGCCCTCAGCGAGGATCAGCGGTTCAGGCACCTTCAGCAGCGGCCTGTCCTCGGGGGCGAAGCGGGCGTTGATGCGTTGCTGAGCGATGTCGCGGGCCAGCTCCAGATGCTGCTTCTGGTCTTCGCCCACCGGCACCAGATCGGCGTCGTAGAGCAGGATGTCGGCCGCCATCAGCACGGGGTAGTCCAGCAGCCCCACCGAGACGTTCTCGCCCTGCTTGCGCGCCTTCTCCTTGAACTGGATCATCCGCTCCAGCCAGTTCAGGGGCGTGACGCAGTTCAGCAGCCAGGTGAGTTCGCTGTGGGCCGTGACCTGGCTCTGGACAAACACGCTGGAGCGCTCGGGATCGATGCCGCTGGCCAGGTAAAGCGAGGCGGTGCGGCGGGTGTTCTCCGCCAGCAGCGCCGGATCGTGGGGCACCGTGATCGCATGGAGATCCACCACACAAAAAAAGGTGTCGTGGTCGTCCTGAAGGCCGACCCAGTTGCGGATGGCCCCGAGCCAGTTGCCCAGGTGCAGAGCGCCGGTGGGTTGCACACCGGAGAGGACCCGGGGCCTGTCGCTCACGGTTGCGTCTCGGCCGCTGCGGCGGGCTGGATCGGGGCCTCCTCCGGCTCCGAGATCACCACTTCAAGGGCCTGATCAGCAGGCTCGGACGCCTCCGTGGTCTCAAGACCAGCGGCCTCCATCTCAGGAGACTCCACCTCAGGAGCTTCCACCTCAGGCGCCGCTGCCTGGGGGCGGCTGGGGCGCGCAAAGGGGTCCGGACGGCTGGAGCGCCGCTCACCGCGACCCTCGGCGGGGGCCCGCTTGGCCCGCTGGCCGTCACGGGGGGCCCCCTCACTGCGGGGGGCGCCGCCAGTAGCGCGGTGCTCCGCCAGCAACGCGTCCAGTTGACCCTGCTCCAGCAGCTGGGCCACCGTGCGGATCGAGAACCCCAGAGCCGCCACGGTGGAACGGAGCTGGAAGGCCTCCTGAACGGCCTGGGCCGCGCGCTGTTCGTTCTCGCTCAGGCGGATGCGAAAGCCTCCGGCTTCCCGATCCCGGCCGCCGCCTCCGCCAGTGCCGCCAGCACTGCCACGTCCCGTCTCAATGCGGCGGGCCCGAGCGGGTTGGTCCTGCTCAGACTGGGGGACTGCTGCTGTGTTCTCGTCGGCCATCGCCGGAGCCTTCTATCAGGGGGCAAGTGTGCCGCATCAACGGTTCACGGGGCTACCAGCCAGAGCAGTCGGTGGGGTTCAGCGCTGCCGGCACGGGCAAGAACCAGCAGCGGCAACGGCCGTGGCCCCGCCAGGTCAAAGGCCTGCCGGTAGCGGGCGAGGGCATCGAGGTAAATCTGCAGGGTCCAGCCGCCCTGGCTCCGCTCCTGCGCCCGCCAGTGACGCATGAGGGCCAGCCGGCAGGCCTCCTCACCGAACTCCTGCCAGCAGTGGGCCTCCGCGGCTGCGGGGCTCAGTCCCTGGCGGCAGCAGTGGCGGAAGGCCTCCAGCTCGGGGGCCGCTGCCGTGCAATCCGGCGGGAACAGGGTCGCCAGGCGCTCCACCGCCACAGCCCGGAGCTGCAGCCAGCAGCGATCCAGCAGCAGCACCGGCAGGCCCCCATGCCAGTGCTGCTCCAGTTGTTGCTGGCGCTGCCAGCCAGCCAGCTCCAACTCCAGGCGGGGGGTGAGCTTCAAACTGGCGGCCTCGGCCGTCTCCACCATGACAAGGCCGCTCGACGTCCCCAGTCTGGGGGTGATCCAGGCAGCCTGGGCAGGAGAGGTCAGCTGAGCTAGAGAGGCACTGCTTCGGCAGCCCTCACCGCCCTTGACCACCCCCGCCGCCTCCCCGGCCCCCGCCGTCCCCGCCTCCTTGAGCACCGCCGGGGTGAAGGCGGGCCACTGGCGGCCGGGGATGCCCTGGATGCCGGCGGCCCTGGTGCTGGCCGGTGGCCTGCTGCTGGGCGACAGCCTCCACGGCGGCCTCTCGGGTGCCGTACTGGCAGCAGCGGCGGCCGGGGGCCTGTGGTGGCTCAGCCGCGGCAAGGCCACGGTCGAAGCCAAGCTCCCCTCCAGCTGGAGCGGCTGGGTCGAGCGCTGCGAGGGACTGCTGCTGCAATTCGCGCAGCTTCAACCCCCTGAGAACGATCCCGCCGCCAGGGGCGAGCAGGAGGGCAGGCTCCAGCAACTGGAGGAGCTGCGTCAACGGCGCTCGCGTCAGCAGCTGCAGGTGGGGCTGGCCGGAGTGAGCCTGCCGCCTGTGGGTCTGCGGCAGGAGCTGCTCGCGGCCCTTCAGGCGCCGCTGCCCCTCTGCTTGCACTGGGGCCACCCACTGTCGAGCCACAGCCCCCACTGGCGCTGGCCCATGCCCTTCCAGCAGTGCGACCTGCTGCTCGTGCACCTGGAGATGCCGCTGAGGGCCGCGGACCTGCGCTGGCTCGAATCCCTGCCCCAGGGGCAGGTGGTGCAGCTGCTGGTGAACACGTCTCCTACCGCAGCGCTGCAGGAGCTCCAACAGGACCTGCGCGCCCAGCTGCCTGACTCCCTGGCCGATCAGGTGATCGTCTGGAGCGGCCAGGGGGAGCAGCTCAGCGCGGCCCTTGAGCCCTGCAGCCGCATGCTGCGGAGCCGCGGCAGGAACCTGCTGCTCCACACAGAGCTGCGCCTGCTGGAGGGCCTGCACGCGCAGTGGCAAACCAAACTGGAGGGCCTGAGGCGGGCTCGCCTCGATGGGCTGGTGCGGCGCACCCAATGGCTGGTGGCCGCCGGGGTGTTCGCGGCGCCGATCCCCAGCGTCGATCTGCTGGTGCTGGCGGTGGCCAATGGCCTGATGCTCAAGGAGATGGCCGAGCTTTGGGAATGTCCCTGGCAGCTGGCCCAGCTGCGGGAGGCGGCCACAGAGCTGGCCAAGGCGGCCCTGGCCCTGGGGGTGACCGAGTGGACCAGCCAGGCCCTGCTCTCGGCCATGCGACTGGAGGGAACCACCTGGCTGGTGGGGGGAGCACTGCAGGCCCTGAGCGCCGCCTACCTCACCCGGGTGGTGGCCCATGCCATGGCCGATGTGCTCGCCCTCTCCTGTGGCGTTCCCGAACTGGATCTCCAGGCCCTGCGCCAGCAGGCCCCCCTGCTGGTGGCCAGGGCCGCCGAGGCGGAGCGGCTCGACTGGAAGGGGTTCCTCAGCCAGGGGCAGGCCTGGTGGCGCACAGCTGCTTCATGAAGCCTTGATGAAGTTGTTCATGAACTTCTCCATAAACAGGCAACGTTTCAAGGAGTTCACTGGTCAGTTCGGAGGCTTTGCCTAGCGTCAAAGGGCGCCTGAGGATTGAAAAATCGTTGGGCGAGTCCATCCCGCACTCATTCCTCCAATGACCACCGCCGTTCGCAGCGGACGCGCTGGCAGCTGGGACAACTTCTGTCAGTGGGTCACCTCCACCAACAACCGGATCTACGTCGGTTGGTTCGGTGTGCTGATGATCCCCTGCCTCCTGGCTGCCACGATCTGCTTCATCGTGGCCTTCATCGCCGCTCCCCCCGTCGACATCGACGGCATCCGTGAGCCCGTGGCCGGTTCACTGCTCTACGGCAACAACATCATCTCCGGTGCTGTTGTGCCTTCCAGCAACGCCATCGGCCTGCACTTCTACCCGATCTGGGAAGCCGCCAGCCTCGACGAGTGGCTGTACAACGGCGGTCCCTACCAGTTGGTGGTGTTCCACTTTCTGATCGGCATCGCCTGCTACATGGGCCGCCAGTGGGAACTCTCCTACCGCCTCGGCATGCGCCCCTGGATCTGCGTGGCCTATTCCGCGCCCCTCTCGGCGGCCTTCGCGGTCTTCCTGATCTACCCCTTCGGTCAGGGTTCCTTCTCTGACGGCATGCCCCTCGGCA
>JAUCZK010000017.1 GCA_030373145.1 Cyanobium sp. CZS48M
TAGCTTCCTGCAAAAATAGCTCGATGCCAGGATAAAACAATCTGAACGCTCAAGCCTCACCCCAACGCTGTTGGGAAGAGCCGAAAAAGCCACCTGCGGGTGGCTTTTTTTGTGACCATGGCCTGTCCGGTTGGTGCATCTGCCGTGCTGCGCTCATGATCGGTGCCCTGTGAGCTGGATTGATAGGGACACTAGGAATCGTTTAAACTAAACTTGGTTCTTTCTCTGTAGGCACGACGACGTGGACGCTCCGGAGGCCGATCAGTCCGTTGATCGTGCTGAGACGTTCAGAAGCGGGATGCTCACACCAAGGACGTTCCGCCCTGGCCACGCTGGCCGTGCTGGTCAGCACATGAATCGATTTGTGCGTCGGCTGTGGTGGTCCTGCCGACTCTGGGATCATTTTGACTGTGTAGATCTTAGTGCTGCGTTCGCTTATCACACACTTCAGTCAATCTTCCCAATTCTCTTGATTATACTGGCCCTTGCCAGTTGGATTCTTGGCCGTGATGATGGCTTGACCAGTCAGATTCTGGACTGGACCTCTCAGCTCCTGCCGCAATCGGCCCAGAGGGTTGTGCAATCGACCCTGATTCAGCTCTACAGGCAACGGGGTGGTGCAGGCTTCCTGGGCGTGGCTGTGTTGTTGATCACGGCCAGCAATGCCTATCTGAGCCTGCAACGCGGCACAGACCATCTCTGGTCTCTGCAGTATGTGCGAGAGCCTCGTGACCAGGTTGTGGAGGTGCAATTGCCAGTTGTTCAAAACGTCAGCAGAGCGGTAAGTCGCTTCTTGATGTTGAGGCTGAAGGCATCGCTCTTCCTGGTGGCCGTGGGAACTCTGTTTGTGGTGGATCAGCTCACCATCAACCTGCGCCTGATGGGCTTTCAAACCTGGCGGGGATTGACGGCAGCACCGCAGGCCTGGGTCTACCGCTACCTGTTCCCCGTATCAGCACTGGCTGATCTGCTCGCCTCTCTGGTCCTTGCTTCCCTCGTGGCGCTGGGTCTGCTGCAGCTGTTGCCTTCTCGGCGTATCCGATGGCAGTTCCTTCTGCCTGGTTCGGTTCTTATGGGCTTTGCTTACACGCTGCTGAACCTGGCCGTCGGACGCAGCATCGTCTCTCTGGGGGCGAGATTTCAGGCCTATGGACTGATCGGTGGGGTTCTGGTGCTGACCCTTTGGGTGTGGCTGTTGGGCCTGATCTACTACTTCGGTGTGGCCTACAGCGTGGTTCTAGCCACCCCGGGATCCCGGACAGCCGAGCGTTTCGACCTCACTCTTGGCTTGATTCAGCCCCTTGCGACTGACGCGGAGCTGCGACGGTCCCCCCCATCAGGGATCTTCGGGGATCCGCACCCGCCTGTGCTTGGAGATTCCCCAGGGTTGGACGACGATGATGAGAGCTGAAGTTCCCGTGGTGGTCAAAACAAGCCTGTCGTTACGCCCCCTGCCTACAGCGCTTCTGCTGGTGTGCGCCGGAGTCGGTGCCTGCGTCTTGGGAACGTTTTTCACTCTGACACTGGTGCCGCTGCTTGTGGCCGCCGGCGTCCTTGCCGCGTTTCTGATCGGTGGTGTGGTCTGTGCCTGGGCTGGGGTCGAAGCGCTAGCCGCCCTTGAGCGTTGGCTGGAGCGCGATTCCCGCTTTCAACGCTGATGAACCGCCAGCTGCCCTGGTTCTGGATCATCCTGGCTGGTGTGCTGCTGGCCGCTCCGACTCCGTTGGGTCGTCTTCTGCTGGACCTGCTTGGAGGACTCACCTTGGCGGTGCTCCTGTTGCCGTTGCTGCTGGCGGGTGCTGGAGCCCTAGCCTTTCAGATCCTCAGGAGACGTGTGCGCACCTGCACGGTCTGTGGTCTGAGCAGTCTGTCTTCAACCTCCTGCCCCGCCTGCGGCTCACCATTGCCCAATGTCAATGCTAAGGGCAGTGCTTCAGATCCCAACTCCCCAGCTGAGTCAGTCAATCAAGCTGATGCCGAAGGCTTGATCAGCGTCTTGTTTCAACGCGGTAGTCGCTCCTCTGATGATCCGCTCAGTGATGGCAACCTGGATGTCAGTGACGTCACTATTGATGTGGAATCAAGGGATGTGTGATCTTCAGTCACGAGGCGCGTGATCTGCAATCAAAGGTCTGTCGGTGGTGGCTTGCCGGCTGATCTCCAGGAGGCGGCGTTCTCTCAGAAACAGAAAGAATGGAGCTGCAAAAGCGAAGGCGATCGTCACACTGCCCAGCAGAACGATCCAGAGTCCGCGCATCTTCAGGCGGCGGGCTTCGTTGATGATCCAGATCGTCACCGCAGTCGCACCGATCAACAGATCCCGCGACAGTGAGCGTGCCGCAGGATTGGCGTTGGCCAACTCGATGAACTGAGACAGATCGAAAGTCTGGCCGTACTCGCGAATGAACTCAGCGTTGGCCAGCCAAGGAAAGATGGCGCCGGCCACGGCAAGAGCCAGGTAGATCCATTGCATCCAGGGGGATGGCTGAATCCATGGGCTCAGCTCTGTGGGGGCCGCGGCCTCCTTGTTCGCTGGCGTCATGGCTGGGGCTCCAGGGAGTTCAGGTCTAGCTCCTCCACCTGCTGTTGCACCTGTTGCAGCACCTGCTCGCAGCGATCGGCATAAGCCACAGCTCGTCGATACAGACCGGCCATCGCTTCCACCTCCAGCTCCTCCGACTGCAGCGCCGCCAGGGTGAGCTCAAGGGCTGTGCGGCTCTGGGCGAAGGTCAGCTGCTGGGTCTCCTCCCACCAGTCGTTGTCCGCAGGCTCGTTGGACGGCGTCTGACGCTTGCGGCTGCTCATGGCTCTGCTTGCTCCTGACGGCGCTCGGTGACACGGGCGTCAGCCGCTCCATCCAACCACTGGACCCGCAGGACCTGTCCCACGTCCACCTGCTCGATTGAGCGCAGCAGTTGGCCGGCTTCGCCGCGCACCAGACAGAAGCCGCGCTTGAGCAGCTGCCTGGGTGAAAGAGCCTCCAGCAGTTGGCGCCGCTGCTGCAGTTCTGCGTTGTGGCGCTGCAACTGCGCCTGGGGTTGGAGTTGCAGCAGGCGCTGGCGCTGAGCGCCCAGCCGTTGCTGCTCCCGATCCACTCTCCAGCGCAGGGTCTGGCGCAATTGTTGTTGCCGTTGCCGCAGCTCCTGGCGCAGAGTGCGCTGGTCGGGCAGCAGGGCCACAATCGCCGCCGTGGGCGTGGCGGCCCGGTAATCGGCCACCAGGTCGGCGATCGTGGTGTCGTCTTCGTGCCCCAGACCTGTCACCACCGGCAGCCGCAGGGCCGCCAAGGCCAGGGCCACGGCTTCACTGTCGAACACCGCGAGATCCTCGCGGCTGCCACCCCCTCGGGCCAGCACCAGGGCTTCGATGCCCAGGCGGCCGGCGGCCTCGCCCACCAGCTGCAGAGCGCGGCAGATGCTGGCCTGAACGGCTCCCTGCACCGGAATCGCCACCACCAGCACCTTGGTGGCCGGCCAGCGTTCGGCTGCGGTGCGCAGCATGTCTGCCAGGGCAGAGCTGGGGCTGCTGGTGAGCAGTGCGATCACCGCGGGGCACTCCGGCAGCGGCTGCTTGCGGGAGGGATCAAAGAGGCCGCTGCCTTCGAGTTGCTCTCTGACCCGCTCGAACTGGCGCAGAACGCTGCTGAGGCTGGGGCGGATGTCGAGGGCCTGGACGCAGAGACTGGCGCGAGCTCCCCAGAAATTGAGCTTGCCGACCACGATCACCCCATCCCCATCGGCAGGCGTGAAACTCAGGCGCGGCAGCTGCGAGGCCCAGACCACCGCCGAGATCGAGGCTGTCTCATCCAGAAGCGTCAACCAGAGGTGTCCCTTTTTCAGCTGGGGCCTCGAGACGGTGGCCTCCAGCAGGAAACGGGGAGCGAAGCCTCGCTCCAGCAGGGTGCCGATCGAGCGGTTCAGGTCGCTGACGCTGTAGCGGGGCAGGGACTGGCCGCTGGTGTCTGCCGACAGTTCTGGGCCTCCGCTGGAGGTGACGCGGCTCAATGCTCCAGCCGCCCGTAGCAGTACCCCCAGTAGAGGCTGATGGCCGAGGCCGTGAGGAAGAGCATGCGGCCGATCGGGTGGTCGAAACGAATCAGCCCTGCCGTGGCGATCACCAGGACCGTGCTCAACAGGCGTGAGCCATCACGCCGATTCTTGACGAAGAACGGAGCCAAAGGCACGAACCGCCGGGGGAATTGATGAGTCTGGCTGACGGCTCAGGCCCTGCGGCCCTTGAGGGCAGCCATGGTTCGTCCTCTGCAACGGCAGCGGAGGGCTCGATGGTCGTTAAAAACCCCACCGACTCCACCTGACGGAGACGATGGGGCTGTACGAGGCTGGGCCGGGGATGACGGGAGAGGGACCTTGGCCGCTCAACCCAGACCGATCTGGGAGAGAATGCCCTGGCCGGTGAGCAGTTCGGTGGCCAGGCCGATCACGAAACCGAGCATGGCCAGGCGGCCGTTCCAGGTTTCGGCGAAGTTGACGAAGCCAAAGCGGGGTTGGGTGGCGTCAGACATGGGTGGATCCAGTGGGCCTGACTAATGTAACGAATCTTGGAGCTAGCTTGACGCTGGGCTGCGGCCGATTTCGGTGTTCGGATTCCCGGCCTGTCGCTCTGGCACGGCGCCCAGGCGCCAGCTCCCTCCTGTCTGGCGCGCTGCCATGACGCCTGCTGCAGCCGGTGATGCACGTGTTCTGCACCGGCCGCGACCTGGGATCGGTGGCCCGCTTGCTGACTCAGGGCGCTTCGGCTGATCCCTGGCGGCTGCGGGCCTGGGCGCGGCTGGTGCCGGCGGTGGGCAGCGCCTGAGCCGGATCCTCGGGCCAGGGGTGCCTGGGATAGCGGCCCCGCAGCTCCCGGCGCACCTCGGCGTAGCTGCCCCGCCAGAACCCGCCCAGATCCTGGGTGATCTGCACCGGACGTCGGGCCGGGGAGAGCAGGTGCAGGCTCACGGGCAGGTCGCCATCCAGCACCCTTGGCCCCTCGCTGAGCCCGAACAGTTCCTGGAGTTTCACGGCCAGCACAGGCTCGCCACTGCCGTACTCCAGTCGGGCCCTGCGCCCGGTGGGAAGCGTGATCTGGCTGGGGAGCAGCCGCTCCAGCTCCTGGCGATGCTCCCAGGCCAGCCCGCTCCAGAGGCCCTCCATCAGGTCGAGCTGGCGCAGATCGTCCTGGGAGCGCAGGCCCAGCAGCTGATCCCCGAGCCACTGCTCCAGTTCTTGCTCCAGCGCCGCCTCGCTGCGGTCGGGCCAGGGGTCGCCGCGGCGGGCATGGGCCAGGTTGAGGCGGTGTTGCAGCTCACGGCTGTCACGGCTCCAGGGCAGTACCGCCAGTCCCAGCGAACGCAGGCCATCCAGCAGCGCCGCCAGCACGGCCGCCGGCGCTGGGTCGTCCCAGGGGCGGCGCTCCAGCACCAGGGCCCCCAGCCGCCGCTCGATCACGGCCCGCACCCGGCGCTCGGCCGGCTCCCAACTCACCAGCGACCGCTGCTCCCCCTGCTGGGCCTGCAGTCTCTCCAGGCTCTGGCGCTGCAGGGGCAGGGCCAGGAGGATCCGCCCATCGCTGCCGCTGTCATCCACCGCGGCCACCGCCAGCACGCTCTGGCCCGCCAGGGGATCGTGGGCCGGCAGTTGGGCGCCGCGGCCACTGCGCATCAGAAAGCGACCCTGACCCTCCAGGCGTGCCAGGGCGATCCGCTCGGGATAGGCGCAGCTCAACAGCACCGCGGCCAGCTCCGCCTCCACGTCCAGCTCCGCCTCCTTCTCAGCCCCTGCACCAGCGGCGCCTGAGCGGTCCGTTGGCAACCGAGTCGCCTGCAAATGCTGCTGGAGCTGCCGGCAGAGCTGCTTCAGCGGCCCCCGCCGGGGGTCTCGCCCGCGTTGACGCAGCCAGTCGAGACGGGCCATCAGATCGCTGCCCACCCCCAAGCCCGCCAGGGGGTCCCGCTCGTTGAGCAGGGTCGCCAGCTCGCAGGCCAGCTGCGGGTTCCCCAGGCGCTGGCCCTCCAGCAGCAAGTGAGCCAAGCGCGGATGCAGTCCCAGTTGGGCCATGGCCCGGCCATGGGCGCTGAGCACCCCGTGCGGGTCGATCGCGCCCAGCTGCTTGAGCAGCTCGAGGCCCTGGCGCAGGGAGGCCAGCGGCGGTGGATCCAGCCAGGGGAGTGATTCCCCCAGACCGGCGCCCCAACGGGCGAGCTGCAGCACCAGGGGCAGGGGGTCGGCGTCGAGCAGCTCGGGCGGGTCGTAGGCCGGCCGCCGCTGCTGCTCCGCCGGCGACCACAGCCTGACGCAGTGACCGGGCCCCAGGCGGCCGGCCCGGCCCCGCCGCTGCTCGGCGCTGGCCTGGCTGGCGGGCAAGGTGATGAGCCCGTCCATGCCGGTGCGGGGATCGAAGCGGCTGCGCCGGCTCAGGCCGCTGTCGACCACCAGGCGAACGCCCTCGATGGTGAGCGAGCTCTCAGCGATGGCGGTGGTGAGCACCACCTTGCCGCCGGGGTGGCGGCTGGCGGCGATGGCGCGGCCCTGGGCCTCCAGCGACAGGCCTCCGTGCAGGCTGTGGAGTTCCGCCCGCTGGCCCCAACCGGTGGCTTCGATCGCCCGCAGCGCCTGCTGGATCTCCCGCTGGCCGGGCAGGAACACCAGGGCCGTCCCGGCTTCCCCCTCGTCCTCCTGCAGCCAGTGAGTTTCGAGAGCTCGCACCACCTGGGACCCCAGGGGCTCCCGCTCCCGCGCCGGTTGATGGTGCAGCTGCACCGGATGACTGCGCCCCTCGCTGCTGAGCACCACCGCTTCGGGCAGTTGCTGGCTGAGGGGTTGCAGGTTGAGGGTGGCCGACATCACCAGCAGCCGCAGCTGGGGGTTCAGCAGGGGGCGGGCTTCGCGCAACAGGGCCAGGGCGAGATCGGCGTCGCTGCGGCGCTCGTGAAATTCATCGAAGATCACCGCCACCACGCCCTCCAGGGCGGGGTCGTCCTGGAGACGGCGCAGGAACAATCCGTCGGTGAGCAGCTCCAGGCGCGTGGACCTGGAGACGCGCTGCTCCAGCCTGACGCGATAGCCCACCCTGGCGCCCACCGGCTCGCCCAGGGCTTCAGCCAGGCGGGTGGCTGCGGCTTTGGCCGCCAGCCGCCTGGGCTCGAGCATCAGGATCGAGCCCACCTCGCCGTTGGCGCTGCAGAGGTGCTGCAGCAGGGCCAGGGGAACGCGGGTGGTTTTGCCGGCCCCGGGCGGGGCCTGAAGAAGAAGGGTGCCGCCGGAGGGAAGGTGTTGCAGGATCTCCGGCAATAGCGGATCGATCGGCAACTCTTCCCCGTGGCGGCTGCAGGGGAAGCCCATGGGGTTCAGCGGGGGGAATGGGACCCCGCAGGATTAGGCATCGGCAGCGGGACCAAGCTCCCTTATCCGATCAGCCGCAGGACAAGGGCCAGCAGGGCGGTGCTGAGCAATCCCAGGGAGGCCAGCAAGCGCACCAGTGGCCCGACGGACAGGCCCAGAGAGGACATGAAGAAAATCGGAAGATGTGGATGCCGCAGTTTTAACGCCGCCCAATGGGGTGAACGGTGTTGATGGCCACGTTTCGTCGCCACACGTTGGAATGACCACAGGACTGATGCGCCGGCCGACCCTTCAACTGGCGCCGGTGTTCAGCGCACGTGACGGGCCCCATCCACCGGGTGGTAGGCCTCCCCGGTGGTTTCTTCGTAGACGATCGCCGGCAGGCCTGTTTCGAACATGGTCTGCAGGGCCTCCTTGAGATAGGGGTTCCAGCCGCCGGTGCTCACCTTGCCGTGGCGCACAGTCCAGTCCCAGGTGCCCTGCAGGTCGCGGGGAATGCGGCCTTCCCGGTCGCGGCGGGCCACCAGATCCTGGGATTCCACCAGTCCCACCAGGATCGGATCTTTGCCGTAGGCGGGGGTGAGGCTCAACTCCAGGCGGATCGGATCATCCTTGATGAGATGAAGGCGGAAGCGAGGCGGCAACTTCAGGCCACGCAGCACTGCCGCCACGATGCGGGTTTTCTGATCCAATTCTCGGCCTCCGCCAGAACTCGGGTTCGCCCACCGGTTGTACCAGCCGGGAGGCACGCCCCAAGATATGCAGCAGCCGGATCAGTCGTGCTGGGCCGGTTGCCTGGGGGAGTCGTTGTCGCCACCAAAGCGCACCGTGAGCAGATCCTCTGAGGTGATCTGCCCATCGGCATCAAGCAACTCGGGGTGGATGGTGAGCCTGCCCGTGCGATCTCCTCTCGGATCTGGATCCTTGACTGAACTGGGAGCAGCTGGGGCGGATGCTCCTGGATCGCCGGGGCGAGGAACGGCTGAGAACCCCTTGGCCATCACCTTGAAGGCCTGATACAGCAGCAGCAGCATGCAGGCGCCGTAGAGGATCGGGAAGATCTGAGACAACAACGGTGTCATCGGCACCTCAACGGTGCGGGAGTGATCCCGCTCACGCCCCCATCATTGCCTGGATGAGGCTGCCTGGCCCAGCTTCCAGGCCCAGAGGCTGCTGCAGGCTGCACCAAAAGAAAGAAAAATCAGGAGAAGGGTGCTGGTATCCATGGACCGTTTACAAATCTTTGTTAAGCCTAGGTGGCTGCGGGGCCTTTTGTGCGGAGGGGTCCACGCCGTACTTCGTCACACCTTGGCGGGTGACCGGCCTTACCTGCAGCCAGCCACGCCGTTACGGTCCAAAAACCCGTGTGCTCCGCTGACGTGACGATGATCCATTCCCTCTGGCAGCGGTCCCTGCGCCCTGTGCTGCCCCTGGCCCTGCTGCTGGGATCTCCGCTGCTGCCAGTGGTGCCCCAGGCGGCCCTGGCCAAGCCCGCAGCGGCAGCGTCCCTCTCCCGCCAGTCGTTCGTGGCCGATGCGGTGCGCCGCTCAGGACCCGCCGTTGTCACGATCGACACCGAGCGCACAGTTGTTGCCCCGGGCAGCGGTGGACTGCCACCGGGAATGATGCTGGACCCCTTCTTCCGGCGCTTCTTTCCCCAGGCCCAACAGCCGAGTCAGCGCACCGAGCGGGGCCAGGGCAGCGGCGTGATCTTTCAGGCCGATGGGCTGATCCTCACCAATGCCCATGTGGTCGAGAAGACCGACCGGGTCTTCGTGGGGCTCAAAGATGGCCGGCGCACGGAAGGCAAGGTGATCGGCCTCGACAACGTCACGGATCTGGCCCTGGTGCGGCTAATGGAGCCGGGCCCCTGGCCGGTGGCCCCCCTGGGCAATTCCGATGCTCTGCAGGTGGGTGACTGGGCCATCGCTGTGGGCAACCCCTACGGGCTCGATAACACCGTGACCATGGGCATCATCAGCAACCTCAACCGCAACGTCGCCAAGCTGGGCATCACCGACAAGCGGCTGGATCTGATCCAGACCGATGCGGCGATCAATCCGGGCAATTCCGGTGGGCCCCTGCTCAATGCCGATGGAGAAGTGGTGGGCATCAACACACTGGTGCGCTCCGGTCCCGGGGCGGGCCTGGGCTTTGCCATCCCGATCAACCGGGCGCGGGAGATCGCCAGGCAGTTGCTGACCACGGGCCGCGTCAGCCACCCGATGATCGGTGTGGGGCTCGACAATCTCCCACCTGAGCTGAAGGGCAGCCTGGGCGGTGGGGCGCTGGTGCGTTCGGTGATGCCGGGTGGACCTGCCTCCAGGGCCGGTCTGCGCAGCGGCGATGTGATCGTGGCGGCGGCTGGCAAGCCGGTGGCCGGTCCGTCTCAGATGGTGGAGGCCGTGGAAGCCAACGGTGTGGGCCGGCCGATGGCCCTCAGGGTGCTGAGGGCCGGGACCCAGGTGCAACTGGAGGTGGTGCCCACGGGCATGCAGAGCGGGGCTGGTCGGGGCCGCTGAGCTCTGAGGTGATGGGAGCACCATGGCGACCATGGGCTCCCCTGCGGACATGACTCAAGGCAGTCCTCGGTTCAGAGGACATCCATCAAGCCGTTGACGTTCGGCTGGGAGGAGCTGTCACGGGAAGGACCAGTGCCGGCTTTGGCCAGGTCACCGAACTGGCTGGGGGTTCCCAGCTGCTGGCGCATGATCCATTCCGTGGCAGCTTTCTGGGTGTGCCAGGCCTGCAGCAGCTGCTTGGCCAGACCACGCAGCGACTGGGTGTCTCCAGTGGAATCGATCATGCGGGTCATGCGCTCCAGCTCAAACTTTTGGCCGAGGCTGAGGGCGAGCGGTTCGGACATTCGATGCATCGCGACGGGGCAGTGAAGCCACGCCAATGCTACGAAGTGTTTCGGGTGCTCGCGTAGCGACAGGTACAGAGTTACCGATTTTTTGTCAGGGTCTGCCCATGGCGGGATCGCTCAGTGGTGCTCCCGGAGCTGCTCCACGCATTGGGTGATGCACTCGCCGTCGTCGAGGGAGCAGGTGGTGATGCACTCGAAGTAGCTCTCCACCGAATCACCGCTGTCGTCGTGGCTGAAGCTGGTGCCTGTGGTCACCACCGCCATGCCCGCAACGGTCTGGGGAGTGCCTGCGCCGTGTTGGTTGGACAGGGATTGGCCGAAGGAATGGGTCATGTGCCGGACTTGAGAATGTGGATATGGTCAGGGTATGCAGACCATTCCGGCCGGTCCAGACAAATGAGTCTTCTTGCCTACGGAAGGATGAAGTTGTCTGTGCTTGCTTGAGAGAATCTGTTGATCCGCGTCCCCAAGGGCCTGCGGGCCACTCAGATTCAGCTGCCGCCCCGGGCTCGGCGCGATTGGCTTTTGTCTTTCTGCTTCTGGCGGTTGGCCAGCTGACGGGCCTGCTTCTGTTGCTCCTGCTGGGCAAGCAACGCCGCTTCGGCCTCCTCGGCTTTCTTCTCCAGGTAATAGGCGTAGTCGCCCCGGTAGAGCACCAGGTCGCCGTCGCGGAGTTCCACGATGCGGTTGGCCACCTGGGAGATGAAAAAGCGGTCGTGGGAGACGATCAGCGCGGCTCCGTCGTAGTCCTTCAGGGCCGACTCCAGCATCTGCTTGGCGGGAATGTCCAGGTGGTTGGTGGGCTCGTCGAGCACCAGCAGGTTGCAGGGAGTGAGCAGCATCAGCGCCAGGGCCAGGCGGGCCTTCTCGCCGCCGCTGAGCTGGCCCACCGCTTTGAACACGTCGTCGTTGCTGAAGCCGAAGTTGCCCAGCAGTGAGCGCACCTGGGTCTGGGTCCAGTCGGGCACGGCCTCGAACAGGGTGTCGACGACACTTCGCTCGAGATTGAGGGCTTCGGCCTGGTTCTGCTCGAAGTAGCCCGCCACGACGTTGTGCTCCCCCAGGCCGGCCTGGCCCGCGTCGGCGGCCTCCAGCCCCATCACCAGCCGCAGCAGGGTGGATTTGCCCGCCCCGTTCGGGCCGACGAAGGCGATGCGATCCCCCCGCTCCACCTCCAGATGGGCGCCGAGAAAGAGGATCTTGTCGCCGTAGCTGTGGGTGAGGTCGTCGATCAGGGCCACCTGGCGCCCCGAACGCGGAGCCGGAGGGAACTGAAAGCGGGGGCCTGAGAGACCCTCCAGCGGGGCCTCGATCCGCTCCACTTTCTCCAGCAGCTTCTCGCGGCTCTTGGCCTGGGTGCTGCGGGTGGCGCTGGCCCGGAAGCGGTCGATGTAGGCCTGCTGGCTGGCGAGATCCTTCTGCTGGCGCTCGAAGGCGGCCTGGCTGGCCTCCCGCTCCAGGGCCTTCTGCTCCAGGTGCTGGCTGTAGTTGCCCAGGTAGGTGCGCGAGACGCCCCGCTCCGTTTCAACGATCAGGTTGCAGACCCGATCGAGGAAAGCGCGGTCGTGGCTGACCACCACCATCGGTACCTCCTGCTGCAGCAGATACCCTTCCAGCCACTGGATGGTTTCCACATCCAGGTGGTTGGTGGGCTCATCGAGCAGCAGCAGATCCGGATCCTGCAGCAGGATCTTGCCCAGGGCGATGCGCATCTGCCAGCCGCCTGAATAGGCCCCCACCGGTTCTTCGGCCCCCTCTGGGGTGAAGCCCAGGGTGGGCAGCAGTTTGTCGATGCGGGCATCAAGCTCATAGCCGTGCAGCGCTTCGAAGCGGCTGTGCAGCCGCCCCAGTTCATGGATCAGCTCATCGAGGTGGTGGGGGTCGGTGGCCGCCTGATCGCTGGCCATCTCATGCTCCACCCGGTGCTGGCGAATCAGCACCTCGGCCGCCTCGCCGAAGGCCTGGAACAGCTCCTCGCGCACGCTGCGCTCCAGATCCACATCGAATTCCTGGCGCAAATAGACGATGCGGGGATTGCCCTGGCGCACCACCTGGCCCGTACTCGGTTCCTCCAGGCCGGCGATCAGCCGCAACTGGGTGGACTTACCGGCCCCATTGACCCCCACCAGGCCCACCCGGTCCCCGGTCTTGACCTCCCAGGTGACATCCCGCAGCACCTCGCCGGTGGGATAGATCTTCGAGACACGTTCCAGACGGAGCACGGTTTGGGCGGATCGGCGGTGAAACGTCATCATCCCCGCTGGCCCCGTTCAGCTGCGGGGCAGACTGCAGGCCGTCCTTCGCCAGCTCCCGTGATGGTGAAACGTCTGGAGCAGGTGGCGGCGCTGGTGGTGGCGGCCGGACTGGCGATCGTGAGCTACTGGCTGTTCTTCAGCTGGGCCCAGGGGGGGCGGGAGCTGCGTCAACCCGCGCCCCAGGGCCAGGGACAGTCAAATCAGGCCGAACCATCCGCCGCCACCCAGCGGCAGGGCTTGCGCTGAGTGCAGCCAGAGAGGCCTCTTTTGAAACAGAGCCAGAGGACCGAGAGAGGCCCGAGCAGGGCTCCTGCCTGGATCAGAGACCGCCGCGGGCCTTGATCAGCCACTGCTTGCTGTCGAGATCGTCGAGCGAGGCCAGATGCTCTCGAACTGAGGCCTCGGTGACCGGGAGGTTGAAGTCGACTCCCATGGCGATGATCCGCCCGATCGTGCCCTTGGGGTCCTGCAGCGCCTGGCGGAACAACGATTGGGTCAGGGCCTCGTCGGAGCGGATCCGCTCGTAGAGCGCGGCGGCATTGGCCGCGGCGGCCGGTTCGGGCGGGTGCTCGGTCATGGGGGCAGGTCTGGCGGGTGCAGCCGGAGCTCTCTGATGGGCACCCTATGGCCGCTCACCAGCTGGGTCCAGCATTTGTTGGCTGTTGTTTTGGACGGGCTCACCACGACCGGTGCCGGCTCAGGCTGCTGGCCTAGCCCCAGAGATGACTGAGCAGATTCAAGGGGATGTAGAAGAACGGCCTGAGGCTCAGCTCGATCAGAGAACCCAGCACCGAAACTTCCCCACGACCGAAGGCCATGCGGTACACCTCCAGCGACAGGCCGGTGAGCAGCAGCCCCACCAGGGCGGAGATCAGGGCCAGACCGGCCAGAAACCAGGCCAGGCGCCAGAGGTGGTTGCGGGCGTATTCGTAGCGCTGGAAGCCGGCGAACAGGCGCCCCTGAAGGCGGGGGGGCAGTGGGGCAGCAGTGTGCCGCTCACTGCATCAAGGCCCGGCTCCTGGGCGAACCGGTGCTCCAGCGCGGCAAGGGCTCCGGGCAGCAGTTCGGTGTCGGCATCGAGAATCAGCACCACCTCGACGGAGCTGACGGCAACGCCCTGGTTGATCGAGTCCCCTTTGTCCCCGTGCTCCTTGGCCAGCAGCCCCAGGCTGGGATGACTCCGGGATCGGCGTAGCCGTCCCTCGCCCTCGAAGTCATAGCCCTCGGCCAGTCGCACCAGGGTGTCGTCGCTGGAGCCGTCATCGCAGACGATCACCTGCTCGGGCTGGGGAACCTGGGCCAGCAGCAGGATTCCCGCGGCCTGGAGGCTGTCGTAGAGCGCCACCAGCAGCGACAGGGCCAGGAACAGATCGAGCCGGCGCAGCAGGCCTGCCGACAGAGATGGGTCCTCGTCCTGGTCTTGGCATGCTGCCGCTGAACCCAGAACTGGCGGAGGAGTCAGGCTTGGGGAACCTTCAGGCGGCCTGGGACGGCTCGACGGAGTCGCCGGATTCAGTGCCGCAGGAAGCGCTCTCCAGGCTGCGGGCCTCCAGGCAGAGCAGCTGACGCAACTGCGCGTAGTTGGCGGCCAGGGGCTGGCGGCCCTCCTGCAGGGCGTTGAACTCGGCACGCTGCAGCACGTGATGGAGATGGGTGAGCAGGTAGGTGCTGATCACCGCCGAAACTTCCACGTTGCTGGAGCTGGCCCCGCGGGAGCCGGATCCCCCTGGGGAGGCCTGACGCTCCTTGCTGCGTCGGGGCTTCGGGGGCTGTCCCGCCGCCGATTGGACCGCGCTGTTGGGCATGGCTCGTGCTCGGAGCGACTTGATCTTAGTGCCGGATACTATCCGTTGGGATCTCTGTACACTGGTGTGTAACGCGTGGGATCTGTTCCGCTGTGGCCACTCGCCAGACCTCCACGAGCGGCCGCCCCAAGTCCCCCCGCATTCAGGTGGTGCTGCCCGAAGAGCTCTGTGATCGCCTCACCGCGGCCGCTGAGGCTGAGTCGCGCACGGTGAGCAACATGGCCAAGGTGCTGATCCAGCGCGGGCTCGACAGCCTGGAGCAGGTCGAGGCTCCGCTGCCCCCCGCCGTGATGGGCCGGCGCACCAGCGGAGGCGCCAGGCCCACCGAGCGCTTCCGCGAGGTGCTGGAACGGCAGGAGCGCCGAGGGTCCCGCCGGCTGCGGGGCTTGCCGCGGCGCCTGCGCCTGCCCCGCTCCAGCGGCTGAGGCGCTGCCCTCGGGCTCAGAGGGTGGGATCAGCCCTGACCCCCATCACCGCCGCCAGGCGAGCTCCGGTCACCGAGGGCAGACAGCCGGCATGGCCATGCTGCTGCCACCAGGCGAAGAGGGCAAAGCCCAGGGCCTCGCGGGCGGCCTCGTCGAGGCCCAGCTCCGCCAGCGGCCGCACCCACAGCCCCCGGCAGCGCCGCCTGAGCTGATCCATCAGCATCCCGTTGCGGGCTCCGCCCCCGGCCACCACCAACTCCAGTGGCCGCGGCCCATGGCGCAGATCGGCCGCCACCACCGCAGCCGTGAGGGCCGTGAGGGTGGCCAGGGCATCGGCAGGCTCCAGGGGGGCTCCAGCGGTGGCCGCCCGCTGCTCCAGCTGCTGCAGGCGCCTCTCCAGATCCGGCAGGCCGAAATCCTCCCGGCCGGTGGATTTCGGCGGCGGTAGCTGGAAGAAGGGCTCCCGCAGCCACCTCTGGACCAGGTCTTCCCTTACCACGCCCCGGCTGGCCCAGTCTCCGCCCTCGTCATAGCTGAGGCGGCCCTGGCTGAAGCGGCTCACGGCCAGGTCGATCAGGCTGTTGGCCGGGCCGCAGTCCCAGCCACGCACCGGCCGATGGCGTTCCGGACCCCGGGCCGGTGGCAGCAGGCTGAGGTTGGCGATTCCCCCCAGGTTGAGCACGGCGCGCCAACCGCCGATCGGCTCCAGCAGGGCCGCATCGGCCGCGGGCACCAGCGGAGCCCCCTGCCCCCCCACGGCCAGATCGTGGGCGCGCAGATCAAACACCACCGGCCGCTCCAGCAGCTGCGCCAGCAGTGGCCCCTGCAGCAGCTGCCAGCTGGCCCCGCGTCGATCCCCCTGGGGGGGGCGGTGCCAGATGGTCTGACCGTGGCAGCCCACCAGCTCGGCGCGGCCGCCTGGATCGCAGTGGCGGGCGCACTCGGCCTGGGCTTCGCTCACGGCTTCGGCCAGATCCAGCAGCACCGATGCCGCCAGGGGCTCCCCCTGCCCCACCGCGATCAGTTGGGCGCGCAGATCGCTGGGATAGGGAGTGAAGCAGTGGTTGAGCATCCGCCAGCGGGGACGCGCCAGCGGGGGCTGGAAGCTGGCCAGCACCGCATCCACCCCATCGGCGCTGGTGCCGCTCATCAGCCCGAGCACCAGCTGGGGCCTCCCCGGGAGCCTCACAGCTGGGGCAGGCCTTCGAGCGCCTGAACGGTTCCCATCACCACCAGCAGATCCCCTTCGCTGAGCACGTGGGAGGCCGGGGGGTTCACCGAGAGGCGGTTCTCCGGGCCGGCGGCCAGAACGCTCACCTCATAGTTCTTGCGCAGGTTCAGATCGCGCAGGGAGCGGCCGATGAAGGCCTGGGGCACCTTGATCTCCTCGATGCTGTTGCGGTCATCGAGCCTGAGCCGCTCCAGCAGGTTGGGGCGCACCAGCTGACGGGCCAGCTGCTCCCCCTGCATGCGTGAGGGGAAGACCACCTTGTCGGCCCCCACCCGGCGCAGCATCTTCTCGTGCAGGTCACTGGTGGCCCGGGCGATCACCTGTTTCACCCTGCTGCCCTCACTGTCCTTGACGATCAAGGTGGCGGTGATGCTGGCGGCGATCGGTTCGCTGATGCCCACCACCACCGTGGTGAGATCGAGCACGCCCGCTTCCCGCAGGGCCTCCTCATCGGTGCAATCGAGGGCGCGGGCCTCGATGGCTGGATCCACCTGACGCAGGGCGTCGATGGCGCGTTGATCCCTGTCGATCGCCAGCACTTCGGCGCCGCAGCGCACCAGTTCCTTGCAGACGGCGGTGCCGAAACGTCCCACCCCGATCACCGCGAAGCTGTCCGGTGCAGCCGTTCCGGCTCCCTGCCAGCGCCACCAGTTGGTCATCGAGGCTCATCCGTTTGCGGCGCCATTCTGTGACCAGCCCCCACCGGCCGCCGCTCGACCCAGATCCTGGCTGCGGTCGGGCAAAAAAAATCCCGCCTCAGGCGGGAGTGAAGGGGGGCAGGGGCGCAGCAGCCGGGCCGATCAGGCCGGCCGGAGTCTCACTTGTTCGGCTGGGGGGTCATGCGCAGGTAGGGCTTGATCTCGGTCACACCCTTGGGGAATTTGACGCGGGCGTCCTCGGTGGCGATCGAGGGCACCACCACGCAGTCTTCGCCGTCTGTCCAGTTCACCGGGGTGGCCACCTGGTGGTGGTCGGTGAGCTGGAGGGAATCGATCACCCGCAGGATTTCCGTGAAATTGCGGCCGGTGCTGGCGGGATAGGTGATCTGCAGGCGCAGCTTCTTGCTGGGATCGATGATGAAGACCGAGCGCACCGTCAGGTTGTTGAGGGCCTTCGGGTGGATCATCCCGTAGAGGTCGCTGACCGTCTTGTCGGAATCAGCCAGGATCGGGTAATCAACGACGGTGCACTGGGTTTCGTTGATGTCGGAGATCCAGCCCTTGTGGCTTTCGGCCGAATCCACGCTCAGGGCGATCGTTTTGACGTTGCGCTTCTCCCACTCGGGGCGCAGGCGTGAGACCTCGCCCAGCTCGGTGGTGCAGACCGGGGTGTAGTCGGCGGGGTGTGAGAAGAGCACGACCCAGCTGTCGCCTGCGAAGTCGTAGAGGTTGATCGGACCCAGCTGGGACTCCTGGGTGAAATCGGGCACGGTGTCGCCGAGTTGCAGCGTCATGGGGGAATGGGTGTTTGGGGGAGAAGAAGTGGGAAGTGGCGGGAAGGGGCTCCCTTCCGCTGCCGCATCCCGGACCTGGTTCAGGTTAGGCACCGAAGGGCCTAGATCCCGAACTGCCGGCAGACCAGCCAGGGCACGAGAAGGGTCATCACCACGGTGAGGGGAAATCCGTAGCGGGCCACATCCAGGAAGCGGTAGCGGCCGGGGCCGAACACCATCAGGTTGGTCTGGTAGCCCACCGGGCTGAGGAAGCTCTGGCTGGCTCCGAACAGGACCGTGAAGATGAAGGCCATCGGCGGCATGCCGAGGCCGATGGCGACTTTGGCCGCAATTGGAATCACCATCGCCACCGTGGCCGCGTTGCTCATCATCTCCGTGAGCAGGGTGGTGAACAGGAACACCCCGGCGAGGGCCCAGAAGATCGGCCAATGCTTCAGGCCGATTAACAAAGACTTGGCCATGGCTTCGGCCAGACCGGTCTTCTCCAGCGCAACACTGAAGCTGCCCAGCGATCCGAGCAGAAGGATCACATCCAACCGGATCGAGCGCAGCAGTTCCCCCGTGCGGAGGCAACCGGTGGCCACCATCGCCACGGTGCCCAGCAGCACCGCCGCCACCAGCGGCAACACCTTCAAGGTGGGCAACACGATCACCAGGACGGCGATGACCATGGCGATGCCCTTGCGACTGACGGTGGGCAGATCGTCTTCGATCTGCTCGAGGACCACCAGGTCATTGTTGGCCTGAAGGCCGCGGATGGCATCCTGGGGGCCTTGCAGCAGCAACACATCGCCCTCCCTTAGGGTTGCCCTGCCAAGCCGCTCGCGCAGCACCTCATTGCCGCGGCGCAGGGCCAGAACGGTGGTGTTGTAACGCTGGCGGAAGCGCAGTTCGCGCAGGCTTTCCCCGGCCAGGGTCGAGCCGGCGGGCAGGAGCACCTCGACCATGCGCAGGTTGGCCAAGGCCTGGGACGCCAATTCGGCCTCTTCTGATTCAGGAACAGGAGCAAGAACAATGGTGTGTTCCTGCTGCAGCCTGAGCAGGTCATCCCGGGTGCAACGCAGCACCAGGCGATCCCCCTCCAGCAAGCTGCGGTCGGCCAGAGGTGGGGTGAAGCGCTCTTCATTGCGGTGGAGTTCGAGCACGTCGACGTCGAAACGCCGTTGCAGGCGCGTGCCATGAATGGATTTCCCCACCAGCTCGGAGCGCGCCGGGATCATCACTTCAGTGAGGTAACCACTGCCGCTGAAGCTGCGGGCCAGGTCGCGATCGTCGCTGCCGCGATCAGGAAGGAAACGGTCGGAGAGCAGCACCATCACCAGGCTCCCCACCAGCCAAACCCCGATCCCGATCGGGGTGAAGCTGAACAGGTCGAAGGCTCCGTAACCCAATTTGCTGCTGACTTCGCTGGCCAGTAGGTTCACCGAACTGCCGATCAGCGTCAGCGTTCCACCAAGAACGGTGGCGAAGGACAGCGGAAGCAGCACTTTCGAGGGCGAGATGCCGCGGCGGCGGCACCAGCCCTCGACCACGGGCAGCAACGACGCCACGATCGGGGTGTTCGGAACGAAAGCCGAGACCGGTGCCACCAGGGTGGTGAGCAGCACGATCATGCGCTTTGGAGTTCGAACCGCATCGGAGCCGATCATTCCCCTGAGCCGATCGAGGCCGCCGGAGCGAAACAGACCGGCCGAGAGAGCGAACAGACCCAGCACGGTGAGCAGAGCCGGACTGCCGAAGCCCTCAAGGGCTTCGGCAGGCTTGAGTACTCCAGTGGCCATCAGCAGACCGGCGACCAGAAGACCCGTGACTTCCGGGGCAAGCCAGCCGCTGATGAACAGCACGATCGCCAGGGCCAGCACTAGCAGGGTGATCAGGGCTTGGGGCTGGAGGGCGGCCTGGAGCAGGTCGTCCATGGACGTAATCCCTATGTGGATTGCGGCCAATCATGCAGCATGTCGCGCAGATGCTGCAACCCCAGCCCCTCCGTTGCTGAAATGAACACCACATCGGCCGCCAGGGCCCTGGCCTGATCCAGGGCACCGGCCGGGCAGCGATCGATCTGGTTCGCCACCAGCCGGCGGGGTGCTTCGCTGCCGAGGGAATCGAGGATGGTGTGAACCGTGCTGAGCTGTACGGGCCAGGCAGGATCGGCCAGGTCCACCACGATCAGCAGGCCGTCGGCCTCGAGGGTTTCCTCAAGGGTGGAGCGGAAGGCCTCCACCAGCGGCGGTGGCAACTGGCGGATGAACCCCACCGTGTCGGTGAGCAGGAGGCGATGCACCACTCCGCTGCCATCCGGTAGCTCCAGCCGGCGCGTGGTGGGATCGAGGGTGGCGAAGAGCTTGTTCTCAGCCAGCACTTCCTCCCCGGCCACAGGCTGGGTCAGGGCGTTGAGCAGGGAGCTCTTGCCCGCATTGGTGTAGCCCACCAGGGCCAGCCGTTTCAACCCACCCCGGCCCTGGCGCAGTCGAGCCCGGTGCTCCCCCAGCCGCTCCACATCCCGCTGCAACCGCTCGATCCGGCGGGCGATGGCGCGACGGTCTTTTTCCAGCTGGGTTTCGCCTGGTCCGCGGGTGCCGATGCCGCCCCCCTGGCGCGAGAGGCTCAGGCCGCGGCCGCTCAGCCGGGGGAGCCGGTAGCGCAGCTGGGCCAGCTCCACCTGCAGGCGCCCGGCGCTGCTGGCGGCCCGCTGGGCGAAAATATCGAGGATCAGTTCGCTGCGGTCACTCACCGGCAGGTCCAGCAGGCGCTCCAGGTTGCGGGCCTGCACCGGTGTCAGCTCCCGGTCGGTCACCACCAGGGTGGCCCCGAGCCGACGAGCCTCCAGCGCCGCTTCCCGCAGCTTGCCTTCGCCCCAGAGGGTGTGGGAGGCCTGCTGGCGCTTCTGACGCACCACCCCCACCGGCAGACCTCCGGCGCTGCGCACCAGCCCTTCGAGCTCGGCGATGTCGCGCTGGCTCTCTCCCTCATCGTTCCCCACCAGCGCCAGCAGCATCACCTGCTCCGGCCCCTGCCGGGCTTGGTTGCTCGCCTGGGCTCCCTCGGGGTCGTTTACCTCGGCCGGGTTGATGCCGGGATCACAGAGGTCGGCGAGCTCGCCCTCCAGCCGGCAGCTCCAGGGTTGGGCCTGATCGCGGCTGAGCCCATAGACGGCGGCGGGCCAGCGACCGCCGGAGCGGGCTCGGTCGCTGAAGCGCAGCCAAAACAGGGGCTGCAGGTCCATGCCCACCAGGGCGTCGCTGCCGACGGGATCCAGGGATTGCCCCCGGCCGACGCAGCTGAGCAGCCGCAGGTCGTGGCCCTGACGGCGCTCGGAACCGGGCAGGCGCTCGATCAGGCGGCCCGATTGCTCCAGGGGACCCACCCAGAGCAGGCGACAGAGGCCGCGACCATCCACCACCAGGCTGAGGGGCAGTTCCAGCTCCCGGGCCTCCGCCGCCAGGCGCTGCAGCCCCAGCAGGTCGGCGCCCCCCTGCTCCGGGTGACGGCGCTGGGCCAGCCGCTCCAGCCGCCGCTTCTGAGCGGGCCGCAGCCCTGTGACACGGCCAGCGAGGACAGACTGTTTCAACGGCGCTTGATCAGCAGGCAGGTGATCCTGGCCGCCCGGGCACCGGCCACATCCTCGGGGCTGTCGCCCACGTGCCAGACCTGCTCGGGCCTGAGCCCCAGGCCGTCCAGGGCCAGCTGGAAGGGCTGCGGGCTGGGTTTGGCGGCACCGGCCGCACTGGAGACCACCACCAGCTCCAGTAGCTGAGCCAGGCCAAGGGCCTCCAGCAGTCCGTGCAGGCGCTGATCGAAGTTGCTCACCACCGCCAGGCGCAGACCGGCTCCGTGCCACCGGCCCATCGGGCCGATCACATCGGGATACACCTGCCAGAGATCCGGCTCGGCGAAGCGCTCGAACAGCTCGACGGACAGCTGCGGGGGCCAGTCCAGCCCGGCCAGCTGGTCGCCGGCTGAGCGAAAGGTGTCTTCAATGCGCTGGCCCCACCACTGCTGCTCGGCCGCCAGCAGCTGCGGGCCCTGCAGGCCTGGGAAGGCCAGGGGCGGAGCCTGGTGCAGCACGGCGGGGAAGGCCCGGTTGATCGCCGCCGGCTCCACGATCACGCCGTGCCGTCGGGCCACCTCCGCGTAGGTGTGGCCCACTGGTTGGCGCAGGCCGATCAGCGTTCCCATCGCATCCAGCAGCAGCGCGGCGGGCGCCCCCGGGCTGAGGGGTTCCCTCATCGAGGCGAGCGCAGCGGGCTGCCGAGATCGCTCAGCCAGCCCGCCGCTACCCGCAGCTGGTGCGGCAGGCCCGGCAGCCTCGAGAGGTAGGTGAGCTGGCGGATGCGGTAGGCGGCGGGTCCGGCCAGGGTCAGTCCCAGCCCGGTGAGGCTGGCCTCGCCGATGCCCAGGCTGATCATCTCGCCCAGATCCTTCCAGCGGAACGGCTGCAAGGGCTCACCCTCGAGGGAGCGCAACAGATTGTCCGCCAGGCAGTCGGCCTGCTGGAAGGCCACCTGGGCCGTGGCCGCCAGGGGCACCCCATCGGCATCCGCAACGTGGGCCACATCCCCCAGGGCAAACACTCCCGGGGTCTGCTCCAGCTCCAGGGTTGGCTCACACAGCAGGCGGCCCCGGCCATCAAGGCTGGCGGCGGGCTCGATCGGCGGCGGGGCCACCGTCACCCCAGCGGTCCAGATCACCCCATCCACCGGCAGGGTTTCGTGGCTGCTGTCGTCCTCACCCGCCCTGAGGCTCAACTGCAGGCGGCCGGGCTCCAGGGCCAGCACTTTGGTGTGGGTGCGCAGGCGGATGTCACGGCGCAGCAGGGCCGAGCGGGCCTGTTCACGGTTGAAGGCACGGGCCTGGGGCAGCAGATCCGCGCCCTGCTCGATTAGCTCGATCACGGTGCTGCCCCGCAGCAGATCGGCCAGCTTGCAGGCCAGCTCCACGCCGCTCGGTCCGGCCCCCACCAGAGCCAGCCGCTGCAGCGGCCTGGGCTGGCTGCTCAGGTGCTGCACCAGCTCCTGCAGGCGTTCCACGTCAGCAAGGCTGCGGAAGGGGATGGCCAGCTCCTCGACCCCGGGGATGCCATAGCTGGTGCCGCGGCTGCCGGTGGCGATCACCAGCCGCGAGTAGGTCAGCTCGCGGCCCTGCTCGGTGGACACACAGCCGGCCTTGGCATCGACATGGGTGATGCGGTCCCGCAACCAGGCCACGCCGCGGCTGGCCAGCAGGGTGTCGTAGCGGGGGGCCACTTCCCAGCCGCGCAGTTCCTCGGAGAGCAGCTCATAGAGCAGGGGCAGGAACAGGAAGCGCTCCTGGGGCTCCACCAGCAGGATCGGCGGGTGATGACGGCGGGAGGCCAGGGCCAGGGCGGTGTAGAGCCCGCCGAAGCCACCGCCGGCAATCAGCACGGGGCGGGTTGGGCTGGGCGCCTGTGAAGACGTGTGGGCCGGTTGCTTGCTGGGCTCCTCCATGGGCGAAAGGGCGTGCCGTCTGGGGTTGATCAAACCCTAACCAGCGATGTTGCCCCAGAGGAGATGATGAACGCCATGACCAGCCTCACCACGACGCCACTGCCGACGGACCGGCTCGGCCGGACCGTCGAGCCGGAGCCGGCCCGGCGTCTGCTGGAGCCCCTCGATGCCGCCGGGCAGCTGGCCTGGGGCCTTGACACCTTCGCTGAGGGATTCGCGCTCACCACCAGTTTCGGGATCCAGTCGGCGGTGCTGCTGCACATGGCCAGCAGGCTCAGCGAGCGCATCCCCGTGCTCTGGGTGGACACCGGCTACCTGCCCCCAGAAACGTATCTCTATGCCGACAGGCTCTGCACCGCCTTGAACCTCAATCTCAAGGTGGCGCAGGCCGATCTCTCGCCGGCCCGGATGGAGGCGCTCTACGGCCGCCTCTGGGAGAGCGGCCGGGTGGACGATCTGCAGACCTATCACCGCCTGCGCAAGGTGGAGCCCCTCGACCGGCTCTTCCAGGAACTGGGGGTGCACTGCTGGGCCAGTGGTGTGCGCGGCGGCCAGACCGACCACCGCGGCGCCATGGCTCCCCTCGATGGGGTGCGTGGGCGCTGGTCGCTGCGACCCCTGCTCTCCTGGGATCCGCGCCGTGTCTTCTACTACATGGAGAACCACGCCCTGCCCCAGCACCCGCTGTTCGAGCAGGGCTATTCCAGCGTGGGCGACTGGCATTCCAGCCGACCCGACGACGGCGATGGCCGCGCCAGCCGTTTCGGCGGGCTGAAGCAGGAATGCGGCATCCACCTGCCGGGAGTGATGGGCGAGGGCATCTGAGTCGTGGCGGCTGGCGACCTCTGGTTGCTGATCGGCAACAGCCGCTGGCACTGGGCCGAGGCGATCGATCAGGCAGGCGCCGACACAAGATCTGCCGTGGCTTCCGGCCCACTGCCCCTGCGTTTCAGCCACAGCCCGCACCCGCCTGAGCCCACCGGCCTTGAGTGGAGCAGGCTGAGGGCCTGGGCGGCCGTGGGCCGGCTGCCGAGCCAGGGCGATCCAGCGTTTCGCAGGCTGGAGGAGCTGAAGGCTCGGCGTCTGTGGCTCGAGCAGGTGCCCCTGCAGCAGCTGCCCCCCTGGCTGGGCATCGACCGCGCTCTGGTGGGCTGGCAGGCCTGGTGGCGTCAGGGCCAGCGGGGGGGAGGGGCCGTGCTGGTGGCCGATGCGGGCACGGCGCTCAGCCTCACGCGGGTGGGGGCCGCCGGGGCTTTCGCGGGGGGGCGTCTGCAGCCCGGTGTGAGCACCCAGCTGCATTCCCTTGGCCAGTCGACGGCGCTGCTGCCGCTGCTGAAGCCAGCGGCCGAGGGGCTCTCCAACGTCGCGGAGGCCAGGGACCTCTGGCTGATCGACCCCTGGCCGATCAACACCGAGCCGGCGATGCGGGTGGGCTGTCTGCTGGGTGTGGCGGCGGCGGTGGCCCAGGCCTGGCGCGACCTGCAGCGGCTGGAGCCCACCGCGCTCTGGCTCACAGGTGGCGATGCTCCAGCGCTGGCGCCGCTGCTGGAGCGGGAGCAGGTGCCCCATGAACTGGCAACGGAGCTGGCCCTCGAGGCCTTGGTGGCCCTCAGCTCAGTCCCAGGTCCGTGAGGATCTGCTGGGCCATCTCCTCAGACTTGACCTTCCAGTAGATGCGCTCCAGCTTCCCCTCAGGGTCGACCACGAAGGTGTGGCGCATCATGCCCATGAACTCCTTGCCCATGAACTTCTTCAGCCCATAGCTCTCGTAGGACGCGGCCACCTCACAGGGTTCGGGGTCGCTGAGCAGGGTGAAGGGCAGCTGGTACTTGCTGATGAACTTGGTGTGGCTGCCGGCTCCGTCCTTGCTGATGCCCAGCACCTTGATGCCGTGCTGCTCGAAGCTGGCCCACTGGTCACGGAACCCGCAGGCTTCCTTGGTGCAGCCTGGGGTGTCGTCTTTTGGATAGAAGTAGAGAATCACCCGCGCTCCCCGCAGTTCAGCGAGCGACACGGGACTGCCGTCCTGGTCAGGAAGCGTGAAAGCTGGAGCCGGATCTCCGATCTGCAGCGGCATGGTGCAACCAGTATCTGGAGCGACCCTAGGTGGCCGGTAACGTCGGGTGATCTCCCGCAGCCCGATGGCCCTAGCCCTTCGCCTCGGCCTTTCCACCCTGCTGACGCTGATCGGCGTCGCCGGTCTGGTCCAATTCAGCCTGCAGCCGCCCCTGACCAGCCGTCCGGGCACCTCAACGTCTGTGCTGCTGGCTGATCTCGAGGCCCAGGAGGCCCTGCTGGATCAGCGTCAGCAGGCGGCCCTGCTGCTCAACCGCTTCGTGGGTGCCCAGATCACCCGGTACTTCTGGGGGGGCTTCAGCGGCTACCTCGATGTGCTGGGGATTGAAGCCCCCCAGGACATGAAGGCCGAACTGAAGCTGGAGGACCAGAGCACCCAGCTCCGGCTCATCCCGCGAACAGGGAAGGAGGCTTACGTGGCCCGGGTGGAAGCCATCGAAAGTGTTCCCCGTGGGGTGGTCTGCCGCGGAGAGGGCACCCCTGGAGCCTTTCCCTTCCAATCCGACCGCCTCGGCTGTCCGCCGGGGTGGCGCTCGCTCGGGAGCCCCAAGCCCCTTCGGCCCACCTCCTGATCCCTCACAGGTGTGGTCAGCCGAGGGTCTGTCTGCATTTACTTAGAAAGATGTTGGCAAGTGCAACTCAGCTGGTTAGGTTCATAGGGATGTTCCTTCGCCTACCCGTGCTGAAGCGTCTTGCCGCTGGTCTCCTTGCAGGAGCCGCTCTCTCAGTCACAGCTCTGCCCGCTTCGGCCGCTGTGGACAATGATCTTCCCGTTCGTTGGAACACCGGCGGTGCCGTGTGGTCCACAAACCTGGATGCCTTCAAAACCTTCATCGAAACCGGTGATGTGGTCGACCGTGGTCTTGCCGGCGGCATCTCCCGCTCCGGCTGGACCGCCAGCGAAATCCGCACCGGCCTGGCCAAGAGCTACAGCGTCGATCTGGTGGGCGTGAGCCGCTTCCTCTACTCCGACGCCGGCGTCAAGTTCCTCAAGAACCAGACCCGCAGCTACTTCCCCTACTGGTCGATGAGCACCTACGCGGTGCAGGCCCTGCGTGGCGCGATCCTCACCGACGCCGCTGATGGCTCCATCTCTTCGGCTGGCATCATGGCGGCCCTGCCCACCGACTTCCGTCTGGCTGACACCTGCGGCACCTACGACGGCAAGCAGAACATCTGCGCCGAAGGCAAGTGCCAGGGCGAGGCCCAGTGCACCTCTCTGCTCTCCTGGTACGTCTTCCTGCCGGCCTGCATCCAGGCCAACCAGATGATGGACCCCGTGGCTGAAGTGCGCATGGCTCCCGCTCCCGCTCCTGTCTTCACCCCCCAGAACGAGCCCATCCGCGGCCTCTGGTGACACCCGGCCACTGGCTGAGGCCAGCAGCCCTTTCAGCGAACCCCGGCAGTGCCGGGGTTTTTTCATGGGCCCGCTCCGCTGCGGTGGGCGATCAGGCGTTGGTGGCCCAGCCGCTGGGGCAGCACCGCCCTGAGCTGAGCACGGAAGCCAACGTCCAGCGTGGCGATCTCTGCAGGGCTCAACAGGGTCTCCAGCCGGCTTCGGTAGGCCGCGCCTGGGCCGAGCCAGCGCTGGCAGGCGGCCGCACTCAGCTCCAGGCTCAGCGACTCCTCCCAGCTCTCGCACTCCACCTGCCAGCCCAGAGCCTCCAGCGCCGTGGTCAGCTCCTGGGGCGTCGGCCGCAGCATCAGCCAGGTGGGCTCCTCCGCGCTGACACGCTGCAGCAGCTCCAGCAGGGGCCTGTTCGTGCTGGCCGCAGCTGGGCCTCCAGGCCTGGCCAGCAGTTCCGCCAGTGCCCCGGCAGGACCCAGCTGCGGCCCACTCAGCAGCAGGCGCCACTGCGCCCTGGGGCTGGCCAGCCGATTCAGCTCCTGCAGCCATCGCTGCCACAGCTCAGGGGCGAGCCCCTGGAAGGGTGAGCGGCCCACCAGCCACTCGAAGAACTCGCCAGGTTCCAGCGCTTCAGCCAGGCCCTCGGGTCTGGTGGATTCCAGCCGCAGAATCCGGGGGCTGCGCAGGCTCTCCAGCAGCTGATTCTGGGCCTGCAGACGCTCCTGATCAGCGGCGTTATCCACACTGATCAGCACGCCCCCCTCCGGGCAGTGCTCCAGGGGATCCAGGGCCCAGAGCAGGGAGCGGGCCGCCAGCACCAGCGTCCTGTCCTGCCGACGCCAGTCGGCCCCCTGCCAGAAGCGCTGGCGCAGCTGATCAAGCCGCTCGCCTTCGGCGGCAGCCTGGCGCTGGAGCCAGCGTTCCAGCTCCGCGTCGCCTGGACCGCTGCTGAGCAGGGGGCCGTCGTTGGCTGCGCCCTCAGCGGCGGCGGCCAGCTGGGCGGCCCGCCGCCGCTGCAGCCGGCCCTGCAGTTGCCCCTCCCAGCCGAGGCGACCTGGCACCCAGAACACCTCCCCCTGCAGGGCGGCGGGGAGATAGGTCTGGGCCACCCAGTGCTCGGCGTAGGCATGGGGATAGCGGTAGCCCACCCCATCGCCGAAGGCCGCCCCATCGCGGTTGGCGTCGCGCAGGTGGGAGGGCACCTCCTGGCGGTTGGTGGCCCGCACACTCCTGAGGGCGTCAAAGAACCCCAGCAGGCTGTTGCTCTTCTCCGCGCCGGCCAGGTACAGGGCAGCCTGGGCCAGGGGGTAGAGCCCCTCCGGCAGTCCCACCCGCTCGAAGGCCGCCGCGCAGGCTTCCACCACCACCATCGCCTGGGGGTCGGCCAGACCGATGTCTTCGCCGGCGGAGATCAGCATCCGCCGGAAGATGAAGCGCGGATTCTCACCGGCCTCCACCATCCGCGCCAGCCAGAACAGGGCGGCGTCGGGGTCGGATCCCCGCAGCGACTTGATGAAGGCGCTGATCGTGTCGAAGTGGGCATCCCCCTGCTTGTCGTAGAGCACGGCCCGCTGCTGAATCGATTGCTCGGCGATCTCCAGGTCGATTCGGATCACCCCGGTGTCATCGCTGGCGCTGCTCTCCACTGCCAGCTCCAGGGCGTTGAGCAGGCTGCGGGCGTCACCGCCGGCCACATCCAGCAGGTGATCAGCGGCCTCAGGGCTCAGCTCCACCGCCCGGCCGCCGTAGCCCCGCTCCCCGTCGCTGAGGGCCCGCTCCAGCAGCACCCGCAGATCGCGGGGCTCCAGCGGCTGCAGGCGAAACAGCCGTGAGCGGCTCACCAGGGCCTTGTTGACCTCGAAGTAGGGATTTTCGGTGGTGGCCCCGATCAGGGTCACGGTGCCGTTCTCCACCCAGGGCAGCAGGGCGTCCTGCTGGGCTGTGTTGAAGCGATGCACCTCATCGATGAACAGCAGGGTGCGCAGGCCGTGGCGCTCCAGCCGCTGGCGTGCCGCCTCCACCTCCAGGCGCAGGTCCTTGACCCCAGCGAGCACCGCATTGAGGCTGGTGAAATGGGCACGGGTGCTGCTGGCGATGATGCGCGCCAGGGTGGTCTTGCCCACCCCTGGCGGGCCGTGCAGGATCAGGTTGCCCACCCGATCGGCGCAGATCGCCCGCCGCAGCAGCCGCCCGGGGCCGAGGATCTCCGCCTGGCCCACGAACTCTTCGAGGCTGCGGGGGCGCAGGCGATCAGCCAGGGGGGCAAGCGCCTGGCGGTTGATCTCCCCCTGATGGCTGAACAGATCGCTCAAAAAGAGTGTGGCGGGATGAGGACAATCCTGGGATCAACCCCCAGGACCTGCAGGTGGAGGAACGGGCCTGCAGAATCGGGCAACTCTTGTCACCGTGCGTGAAGCGTTCCTGTCTGGTGATCCCGGCCGCTCTCGGTCTGCTGGCGGCTGGTCTCAGCGGCTGCGGCGATCCCCCCAAGCCGCCCCCCAGACAGGTTCAGGTCAAGACCGAACCCGTCGCTCTGGCCCGCTTCAGCGACGATGTCGACACGATCAGCACCCTTGAGGCCCTCAACGTGGTGGAGCTGGCGGCCCAGGCCGGCGGCCGCATCGAGCGGCTGCTGGTGCGTCAGGGCGATGTGGTGCGTCAGGGCCAGCTGCTGATGGTGCTCGATCAGGTGCAGGTGCGTGCCGATGTGGCCAGTCTGCGCGCCCAGCTGGAGAAGGACGAGCTCAACTACAAACGCTTCGAGTTCCTGGTGCGCCAGGGGGCCGCCAGTGCGCTGCAGCGCGACCAGTTCCGCGCCCAGTTCGTGCAGTCGAGGGAGGCCCTGCGGGCCCGAGAGGCCGATCTGGCCTTTCGCGACCTGCGCTCCCCCAGCGATGGGGTGATCAGTGATCTGCAGGTGAAGGTGGGGGATGTGATCAGTGCCGGCGATCCCTTCACCAAGGTGGTGCGCAACGACCGCCTCACCGCCCGCATCGACGTGCCCGGCGTGCTGACCGCTCGAGTGAGGCCCGGTTTGCCGGTGACCCTGCAGGAGCCTCAGTCCCCGAGGGTGCTTGCCCGCGGCGTGGTCAGCTCGGTGGATCCGGTCGTCAATGCCGGCAACCAGGCCCTGCTGGTGAAGGCCGAATTCGATAATCCCACCGGTGCTCTTCGCACTGGCCTGCGCTTGCGCACCCGGGTCCAGCTCGATGCGGCCGATCTGCCCTCTGTGCCCTTCGCCGCCGTCACCCAGACGGCTGGCCAGAGCTTCGTGTTCGCCCTCGGCAGCCTGCAGGATCTGGAGAAGAACCCCGGCAAGGCTTCTCTGGATCAGTTGCGCCAGTTGCCCCCGGGCACCAGCTTCGCCCTGCAGCGCCCGGTGCAACTCGGGCCTCTGCAGAACAATCGTTATGCGGTCCTGCGCGGTGTGACTCCCGGTGAACGGGTGATCACGACCAATCTGCTCACCCTGCGTCACGGCACGCCCGTGACGGCGCAGTAGGAGCAGCAGCCAGATGTCCGCTTCCGACAATTTCATCACCCGGCCGGTGCTGACCACTGTCTGCAGCCTGCTGCTCGTGATCGGTGGGCTGATCGCGATTCCGCTGCTGCCGATCGAAAACCTGCCCGACATCGCCCCACCCACGGTGACGGTGAACTCCCGGTACAACGGCGCCGACGCGGTGTCGGTGGAGGAGGGGGTCACCAATGTGCTGGAGCAGCAGATCAACGGGGTGGAGAACATGGACTTCATCACCTCCTCCAGTGCCGCCGATGGCAGCAGTGCGATCACCGTGTCGTTTGCCAGTGGCACCGATGGTGACATCAACCAGGTGAATGTTCAGAACCGGGTGGCCCTGGCCCAGCCGCAGTTGCCCGAGGAGGTGAGGCAATCCGGAGTGGTGGTCAACAAGGCATCGAACTCGATTTTGCTGGTCTATAATTTCGGCAGCGAAGATGCCAACAATCCTTACAGCACTGAATTCATCAGTGGTCTGCTCGATCAAAACCTCACCGACCGGATTAAGCGGGTCAAGGGCGTGGGCAACATCGCCTACGCCGGCAACCGTCAGCTGGCCTTCCGCCTCTGGCTCGACCCCGATCGTCTGGCGGCCAACAAGCTCAGCTCCTCCGATGTGGTGAATGCTCTGCGCAGTCAGAGCCGCCTGGTGCCCGCCGGTCAGGTGGGTGGAGAGCCAGCCCCTGATGGCCAGCAGTTCACCTTCACTGTGCAGCTTCAGGGGCGGTTGCGCAGCGCCGAGGAGTTCTCCAACATGATCCTGCGCAGCACCGACGAGGGAGGGCTGGTGCGCCTCAGGGATGTGGGCCGGGTGGAGCTGGGCGCTGAAACCTATGCCGCGAACGCCACCGATCTACAAGCCGTTCCGTCGGTGGGCCTGCTGGTGTATCAGTTGAGTGGAAGCAACGCCCTTGAGGTGTCACGGGGCGTCGAGGACGTCCTCAAGGAGTTCAGCCTCAACATGCCGCCCGGCATGAAGGTGGAGAAAATCTACGACAACACCGACTTCATCAATGCGTCGATCCAGGGTGTGACCAGCTCCCTGCGGGACGCAGTGGTGCTGGTGGTGCTGATCCTGTTTCTGTTCCTGCAGAACTGGAAGGCCACGCTGGTGCCGGGCATTGCCATTCCGGTGGCCCTGGTGGGCACCTTCCTGTTCGTGAAGGTGGCGGGCTTCTCGCTCAACCAGCTCACCCTGTTCGGCCTAGTGCTGGCAACGGGGCTGGTGGTGGATGACGCGATCACCGTGATCGAGGACACCTCCACCAAGAAGGCCCAGGGCCTCACAGCACTTGAGGCGGCCAAGAGCACCATGAATGAGCTCTTCGGAGCGGTGATTGCCACCTCTTTGGTGTTGTTCGCGGTGTTCCTGCCGGTGCTCTTTTTCCCAGGCGCCACTGGCACGATCTATCAGCAGTTCGCCGCCACGATCATCTTTTCTGTGGCGATTTCCACGTTCAATGCCCTCACCTTCTCGCCGATGCTCTCTGCCCTGCTGCTGGCCCGCGAGGGGGCGCCACCCACTCGCCGTGCCTATGCGATCGCCGGAACCTCGATCGGCTTTGTCTATGGCCTCCTGGTGAGCGGCGGCGGTGCCCTGGTGGTGCTGGGCTGGGTGGTGGGCGGCCTGCTGCTGGGCTACCTGCTGGGGTTGATCACCCGCTTGCCCCTGCGCCTTCCCGTCACGATCGCCGCAGCGGTGCTGGGCTTGCTGCTGGGGGGTGTCTCGAACCCTGTGGCGGTGCTGGTCTTCAGCCTGATCGGGCTTCTGCTGGGGGCTTTCCTAGGCCCGATCTTCAGCAACTTCAACCGCTTCTACGCAGCCGGTGAAGGTTGGTATCAGGGTGCCCTGTCCTGGGTGCTCGCTCACCGCGCCCTGATGATGGGGGTGCTCGTGGGCGGCATCGCGCTCACAGGCGTGGCCTTCACCTCGATCCCCTCAGGTTTCGTGCCCGTAGAGGATCAGGGGTATGCCATCGGTTTTGTGCAGGCCCCCGATGGAGGCTCTGAGCAGAACACGCGCAGGATCAATGCCCGGGTGGCGGAGATCATCCGCACCGAGAAAGAGATCTCCACAGCTGTGATCATCAGCGGCTTTAGCCTGGATGGCAACGCGCCCAATCGCGGCCTCTTCTTCGTTGGAGCTAAGAACTGGGACGATCGTCCCGATCCCGATCAGTTCATGGATCAGATCGTGGAGCGGCTGAATCGCAAGCTCTCGGTCATCGACGGGGCCAGGATCTTTGTGGTGGAGCCGCCGGCCATACCCGGCTATGGAACTTCCGGTGGTTTCGAATTCCAGATGCTTGATCAGAGCGGTGGTGCCCTCACCCTCCCGGAGTTCTTCTCCAACGCCAATCAGCTGATCGCTAAGGCCCTGCCGACGGGGCTGTTCAGCCGGGTCTTCACCCAGTTCACGCCTGAATCGCCCCAGCTCAAGGTGAGCGTGAATCGTGAGCAACTGGCGGCTCTGGATGTGGATTACGGCCAGGCGATGCAGGCCTTCAGCTTCTACTTTGGTGGCGCCTACATCAACGACACGTTCCAGGAGGGCAGGATCCGTCGGGTGTTTGTTCAATCGGATGCCCCCTTCAGGGCCACGCCTCAGCAGCTGAAATCGCTGTTCGTGAACAACCGGATCGGGGAGCCCGTACCCCTGGCGGAAGTGTTCATGGTGGAGCCCACCACCGGGCCGGCGGTGATCCCCCACTTCAACCTGTTCCGCTCCATCAAGATCGATGGGTCCGCCGCCCCTGGCCGCAGCTCCGGTGAGGCCATCAAAGGCATGGTCGACACCTTTGCCGAGTTGGGTACCAACGGCCTCGGCTTCGACTGGACCGGTCTCTCGAGGGAGGAAGTGAAGGCCGGCGCCCTGGCCGTGGTGATTTTCGCCTTCGGCATTCTCGTGGTGTATCTGGTGCTTGCCGCTCAATACGAGAGCTACGTCGACCCGCTGATCATCCTGATGACCGTTCCCACCGCCATGCTGGGAGCCCTGGCCTTCCTGGCGGCGCGAGGGGAGGTGCTCAACATCTATGCCCAGGTGGGCCTGGTGATGCTGATCGGTCTGGCCGCCAAGAACGGCATCCTGATCGTGGATCTGGCCAACCAGCGCATGGCCGAGGGGGCCACTCCTTATCAGGCGGCGAAGGAGGCGGCTGAATCCAGGCTGCGGCCAATCCTGATGACGGCGATCTCCTCCCTGTTCGGCTTCCTGCCCCTCGTGCTGGCCAATGGGGCCGGTGCCCGAAGCCAGGCGTCCCTCGGCACCGTGGTGTTTGGTGGTCTGATGGTGGCCACGGTGCTCTCGTTGTTTGTGGTGCCGGTCTTCTACGTCGTCATCAAGCAGCTGGGCAGTACTGGAACGGCGACCCCTCCTGAACTTCCCGCTTCCTCGCCCTGATGGCCGCTGAGCCCCACCCCGTCAATGGACGGCGCATCGTGCTCACGGGGCTGGTGGGTGCTGGCCTCGGCCTGGCCGTGAGCGTGTTTCTGCAGACCGTGGTGCGCAACACGCCGGTCTCGGTGACGACCTACGCGGTCTTCTGGTTCCGGATCCTGCTGGCCTCCTTCGGTGGTCTGGGCGGCATGGCGATCGAAACCGTGCGTCAGCTGCAGGTCACTAATCCGGATCCGGCGTATCGCCAGCCAAGAGGCAAAAGCGCTGGACGGAGGAATAGTCCGTGAAGGGGACTCTCTGCGTGGAGCCTGCAGGTGGCGCTCGACGCCCTCGGGGGCTTCACTTAGGTTTGCGCCAATTACTTCCTGCCAAGCCTGTCCCGATGCGGTTACGCCTGGCACCCCTCTCCCTCCTGCTGGCGGTGGCGATGGCGGGATGCTCCCGTCCGAAGTCAGCGGCCTTTACCCCACCGGCGGTACAGACTGTGGTGCTCGGTGAGGCCACCTTCACCCCCGGCATTCAGGTGGTGAGTGAGCTGGAGTCCCGCACCAGCGTCACCCTCAAGCCGGAAACCGATGGCAGGGTCGTGAAGATCGAGGTGAACCAGGGTGACCTTGTGCGCAAGGGCCAGGTGCTGTTCGTGCTCGACAACGTTCAGCCCACGGCGGCGTACGACGCCAGTAAGGCGGAGGCCCGCAAGGATCTGCTCAACGCCGAGCGCTACATCTTCCTGAATGATCAGGGGGCCGTGTCCACCAAGGAACGCGATTTCTACATCACCCAGGCCATCCAGAGCCGCGATCAGGCCCGAGCCTCGAAGGCCACCCTGGGGTACAGCTACATCCGGGCACCGTTCGATGGGGAGATCGGCGATCTGAGCTCGGTGAAGGTGGGCGATTTCGTCAAGACTGGCCAGGCGATCACCGGGATCGTGAGCAACAGCCTGCTGTGGACGAACATGGATGTGCCCGCCACGGTGGCCAACAGGGTGAAAACGGGCCAGCCCGTGCTGCTCACCACCCAGGAGACTCCTCCCTTCCGAGGTCAGGGCAGAGTGGTGTTCATCTCCCCCTACTACCGAACCCTCTCGGCCTCCAGCAGCAGCTCTCCGAACACTGTGCTGGTGAAGGCCGAATTCCCCAACCTCACCGGCAAACTCAAGCCCGGTCTGAAGGTGACCAATCTCATCATCACCGAGGAGAAGCGTCAGCTGGCTCTGCCGGTGCAGGCTGTGCTGATGCAAGCGTCCCAACCGTTCGTGTACAAGATCTATCCGCTCTCGGAGGTGGCTCCGAAGATCCGGGAGTCGACACAGGTACCGGAGGAGATGAAGAGCAAGATCCTTTCCTTGCCCGGTGTAACACCGATCGTGGTACAGACGGCCGTGAAGGTTGGCAAACTTCAGGGCAATGTCTATCCGCTGCTCGATGGCCTCAAGCGGGGCGACAAGGTAGTGGTGAGCAACACAGCCCTGCTGCGCTCGGGGCTGCCGGTCCGGGATGAACCCGCCAACGACCTGATGGGGAACTGAGGAGCCCCGATGTCCTTCTCCGACAATTTCATCAAGCGGCCCGTCCTCACCACGGTCTGCAGCATTCTGATCGTGTTGGTGGGGATGATCAGTATCCCGGTGCTCGCCATCGAGAACCTGCCCAACATCGCTCCCCCCCTGATTCAGGTGGTGGCCAACTATGGCGGCGCCAACGCCGAGGTCACTGAAGTTGCAGTGACCAACCCCATCGAGCAACAGATCGATGGTTCCCCAGGGGTTGCGTACATCGCTTCGAACACGACCCTCACCGGCAACAGCACGATCAACGTCTATTTCGATCAGGGCACTGACATCGACATCGATCAGGTGAATGTCCAGAACCGGGTAACCCTGGCTATGCCCCAGTTGCCGCAGCAGGTGCAGGCCACGGGGGTATCGGTGAAGCAATCCACCCCCTCGATCCTCCTGGCCTATCAGGTGGGCTCCAGCGACGGGCAGTTCGATGCCCCCTATCTCAACGGTCTGATTTACTCCAACCTCTACTACCAGCTCAGCCGGGTTCCCGGTGTGGCCAATGTGAGCCTGCTGGGGGGGAGCAATCCCGCCTTCTGGCTGTTCCTGGATCCCAACAAGCTCACCACCAACGACATCACCGCCGATCAGGTGCTGAGTGCCGTGAGCAATCAGAACTTCGTGGCCGTCGGCGGACTCATCGGTGGACCTCCAGCCGGCGGCAATCAGGCTTTCACCTATCCCCTGAAGGTTCAGAACAACGGCAACCTCACCTCCATCGACCAGCTCAACAAGCTGATCCTGGGCAAATCACCCAACGGAAATCTGCTGCGTCTCGAGGATGTGGGCCGTGCCACCTATGGGTTCAACTCGTACAGCACCGCCGGCGTTGACAAGCACAATCACCCGGCGATTGTGGTGGCGGTGTTCCAGACGCCCGGCAGTAACGCCCTTGATGTCTCAGAGGGGGTGGTGAAGGTGATGAATGCGTTCGCTGCCGGCGCTCCCCCGGGCGTCACCGTGGGACTGATCTACAACATCGGTCAGTTCATCCAGTCGGCTGTCGAAGGGGTGATTGATGCCCTTGGACTGGCGATCGTGCTGGTGCTGCTGATTCTGTTCCTGTTCCTGCAGGACTGGCGAGCCACGATCGTACCCAGCCTGGCCATTCCGATCTCGCTGGTGGGCACGATGGCCTTCGTGAACGTGTTCGGGTTCTCGATCAATCAGCTCACATTGCTGGGTCTGGTGCTGGCCACCGGACTGGTGGTGGACGACGCCATCGTGGTGATCGAGGCCGTGTCGGTGAACCTGGCGGCCGGCATGAAGCCGCGCCAGGCGGCCATGGAGTGCATGGGGGAACTCATCGGCGCCCTGATCTCCACCGCGCTGGTGCTGATGGCCGTATTCGTGCCGGTGGCGTTCTACCCGGGCAGCATCGGCATCATCTACCGCCAGTTCGCGCTCACGATCGCCTTCGCGGTGGGGATCTCGGCCTTCAACGCCCTCACCTTCTCGCCGATGCTCTCCGGCCTGATCCTGCGCAGCAGCAAACCGCCGCCGCCGCGCGGCTGGCCCTGGATCGTGGCCGGGGTCGTGGTGGGTCTGGCCTTCGGCCGCTTCAACGGCGTGGGCGGCTGGACCTATGTCCTCGGCGTGGTGCTTGGGGTGATCGGCGGCGCCAACCTGCCCTGGATCTTCGATCGCTTCAACGCCTTCTTCGATCGGCTTCAGAACAGATACGCGCGGCTGGTGGCCTTCCTGGTGGACAGCCGCAAGATCGTGATGCTCACCCTGGTGGGCGGCATCGTGGTCACCGGCTTCGCCTTCACCGCCCTGCCCCAGGCCTTCATTCCCGACGAGGACCAGGGCTATGGCCTCGGCATCTTCCAGCTGCAGAACGGGGCCTCCCTGAGCCAGAGCCAGAAGATGGCCAGCCAGATCGCCAAGGTGCTCGATGAGGAGGAGGAGATCGTCGGCGCCACGGTGATCAGTGGCTATGGCTTCAATGGCGGCAGCCCCGACCAGGGAGCGTTCTTCTACGGCTTCAAGCCTCTGGACGAGCGCCAGTCGGCGAATCAGAAGGCACCGGCGATCATCGAGCGCCTCAACACCAAGCTCAAAACAATCAGCAGCGGCCTGGCTATCGCCGCGCAGCCTCCACCGGTGCCTGGCTTCTCCTCCCAGGGTGGCTTCGCCTTCCAGTTCAACGACCTCAGCAACGGGGGCTTCAGTTTCAGCGAGCTCGATGATCTGGCCAAACAGGTGGTGGCCAAGGGCAACGCCACCGGCTTCTTCGGATCGCTCTACACCCAGTTCATTCCCAGCGCCCCCGCCTTCGAGCTCATGGTGGACCGCGACGCGCTCGGCACCCTGGATGTGGACTTCAAGCAGGCGATGACCACGATCGGGATCCTGGCGGGCAGCAACTTCGCCAACCTCACCTATCAGGCAGGCCAGGTGCGCAACATCTACGTGCAGGCGGATGCCGATCACCGCAGCACCCTGGAAGATGTGGAGGGCTACTACGTCCGCAACCGCAGCGGTGATCTTGTGCCTATTTCTCAGTTCACCAGCGTGGAGCTCACCAGCGCCCCGCCGGTGATCAACCATTACAATCTTTACCGCTCGATCGTGATCCAGGGAGCCGAGGCGATCGGCAAGAGCTCGGGGCAGGCTCTCGAAAAGATCCAGGAGGTGTTCAAGGCCCAGAACTTCAACAACATCGCCTATGCCTTCACTGGGCTGGCGGCCCTGCAACTCTCGGCCGGTGCGTCAAGCATTCTCGTCTTTGGTTTCGGCATCCTGGTGGTGTACTTGGTGCTCTCGGCCCAGTACGAGAGCTATGTCACCCCGGTGATCATCCTGATGACTGTTCCTCTGGCCATGCTCGGTGCTCTTGTTTTCCTGGCCGCCCGATCGATCGACCTCAACATCTACGCCCAGGTGGGTCTGGTGACCCTGATCGGCCTGGCGGCCAAGAACGCCATCCTGATCGTGGAGGTTGCCGAGCAGAAACTCAAAGCAGGATCCAGCGCCACCGATGCCGCCATCGCTGCGGCCGAATCCCGCCTGCGGCCGATCCTGATGACAGCCATCGCAGCCCTTGCTGGTTTCTTCCCCCTGGTGGTGGCCAGTGGTGCCGGTGCCCACAGCCAGCAGGCACTTGGTTCGGTGATCTTCGGGGGGCTGCTGGTGGCCACGGTCCTGTCCCTTGGGGTGGTGCCGCCGTTCTATGTGTTCGTCAAGCAGCTCCGACACTCCGATCCTGGCCTGGCGCAGCCGCATTCCGACCCGGTTTCATGACAAGGAGCCGTCTTTTCGCGGCGGCAGGATCTGCTCAACTCTTGGCGGTGTTGCCGGGCCAGGACGTGGACAACAGCTGCTGATGTGATCACTGGTTCAGGTGATCACCGTGGGCCGCTCCATGCCGGTGCGGCTGCGGATCTCGGCAAGCTGGTCGGCGGCGGTGATCAGATCAGCGAGGGCCTGCTGGGGATCCTGATCCAGGTTGCCGCCCGACCCCACGTAACTCTCCAGGTAGAGGCGCAGGGTGGCCCCCTGGGTGCCGGTGCCGGAGAGGCGGAACACCACCCTGCTGCCGTCGTCTAGCAGCAGGCGCAGACCCTGGCCGCTGGTGAGGGAGCCATCCACCGGGTCGGTGTAGCTGAAGTCGTCGGCGGTGGCGATGCTGCGGCCGGCGAAGTCGGTCCCCATCAGGGAGGGCAGCAGGCCCTTCAGGCGGTCGTAGAGACCATGGGCCCTGTCGCTGGCGATCGCTTCGTAGTCATGGCGGGAGTAGTAGTGGCGGCCGAAGCGGCTCCAGTGGCCGGCCATCACCTCGGCCACCGAGCAGCGGCGAGTGGCCAGGATCTGCAGCCAGAACAGCACCGCCCAGAGGCCATCTTTCTCGCGGATGTGGTCGCTGCCGGTGCCGAAGCTCTCCTCACCGCAGAGGGTGATGCGACCGGCATCGAGCAGGTTGCCGAAGAACTTCCAGCCCGTGGGGGTTTCGAAGCAGGGAATGGCCAGCTCCTGGGCCACCACATCCACCGCGGCGCTGGTGGGCATCGAGCGAGCCACCCCGGCGAGCCCGCCGGCATAGCCGGGAGCCAGGGTGGCGTTGGCGGTGAGCACCGCCAGGCTGTCGCTGGGGTTCACGAAGCAGCGCTGGCCCAGGATCATGTTGCGGTCGCCGTCGCCGTCACAGGCGGCCCCGAAGCGGTAGGCGTCGCCATCGAGCAGCAGCTCGGCGAGCTCATGGGCATAGGTGAGGTTGGGGTCGGGGTGACCGCCGCCGAAATCCTCCAGGGGCGTGCCGTTGCGCACCGTGCCGGCCGCCGCCCCCAGCAGCCCCTCCAGCAGGCGGCTGGCGTAGGGACCGGTGACGGCATGCATGGCATCGAAGGCGATCGGGAAGTCGCCCTTGAGCAGCGCCTTGATCGCCTCGAAATCGAACAGGCCCTGCAGCAGGGTCACGTAGTCGTCGACCCCATCGATCACCTCGATGCTCAGGCCGCCGAGGGTATGGGTTCCCGCTGATTCCAGGGACGGCGTTGCTGCATCAACGATCCGGTAGCCCTCCAGCTGGGTGGTGGCGCTGTAGATGGCATCGGTGATGGATTCGGGGGCTGGCCCGCCGTTGGCGCCATTCACCTTGACCCCGAAATCCCCCTCGGGCCCGCCCGGGTTGTGGCTCGCCGAGAGGATGATGCCGCCGATGGCCCGGTGCTTGCGGATCAGGTTGGAGGCCGCCGGGGTGGAGAGAATGCCGCCGGTGGTGGTGATCAGCCGTGCCAGGCCATGGGCCGCGGCCATGCGCGCGATCACGCCGATGGCATGGCGGTTGCCGTAGCGGCCGTCGCCGCCCAGGATCAGCGTGCCCCCCTCCACCCCAGGTAACACCTGGAAGATGGCCTCGATGAAGCTCTCCAAATAGTGGGGTTGCTGGAACTGACGGCTGCTTTTGCGCAGGCCCGAGGTGCCGGGTTTCTGGTCGCTGAAGGGGGCGCTCAGGGGCACCTGCCGAATCGATGGCGCTGAGGGGTGCATGGCAGCGGCTGGGGCATCGGAGGAGGCGCTGCTGGTCATGGATGCCAACCTGGGGAAATCCCACGCTAGCCCTGCAGTCAGGGGCCATCTGGCACGTTGTGGGCCGCTGGCTAGCCTGGGCACACTGCATAAGTCCCAAGCCGATGGCCTTCGCCTGCGCCCAGTCGAGCCGGATCCAGGGGTTGTTGTTGGCCGTGGTGGCCCTCTCCATCACCCCAGCCCAGGCCGGAGTGATGGGGGCTGCGCCGGCCAAGCCGATGCCCGAGGCCATCAGCATCACCCGGCAGGCGGCCACGGCCGTGCTGGAGAAATCGGGCACCTCCAGTTGTCTCACCGGCAAGCTCACCAATGCCCTGCTCGGTCTGTCCTCCAGCTGCGAGGCCCAGGGCGATCGTTCTCCGATCTGTGCGCTGGCCAACCAGGCGGCGGTGAGCACCAGCTGGTCGATGGAGTTCATGGAGCGCACCTCCAAGGAACTGCTGAAGCTCTCGGACACGCCCGTGGCCGCAACCCCCTGAGCTGGCGGCGGCCACCACGGCCATCAGGGTGGGTTCAGCCTCACCGATCAGCGGCCGCCTGATCCGAAGCTGAAGCCAGAACCGGAGGGCCGAGTGCCACCTGAGCCACCTGGAGGTCCACCGGCGCTGGAATCAGGACCGCCTGGGCCACCGGCCCCGTCTTTTTTGGCCACGGGCTTGCTCAGCGGCCGGCAGCTGCTGACCACCCGATCAGCGGCGGCATTGATGTCGTCACGGCGCTTGAGGCTGTTGTCCGCGCCGGTGACGGCGCTCTGAACCACACCCCAGAGGGCGTCCTTGCAGAAGCCCGAGAGCAGGGGGTGATCCATCAGCGGATCCGCCAGCTTGCGGGCCCGATCACAGGGGGCGGCCGTATTCTCCCGGCCGCAGTCGAGGGCGGCCAGTTGCACCTGGCGCAGCGTCTCCGTGCTGGGGTAGATGGCGTAGAGGTCGTTGGCCCGGGCCGGGCCCATGGCCAGGCCTGGCGCAGCGAGCATGGCGGCGCTCAGCAGCGTGGCGGCAAGGCTTGATCGGGCCATCGATGGGCGGCAGCAAGTGCTCCCATCATGGCGGCGGCTCAGACCGTGAGCTGAACCTTGGCCAGACCCTGCCTCAGGGGGATCTGGCGCTGCCGCCAGGAGTGAGCGATCCGCTCCCCCAGCCATGGCGCCAGCTGCACCAGGGCGCGGCGCAGCAGGGGCGATCGCCGCAGCAGCTGCGCCTGACGCGCTTCCTGCTGCTGCAGGGCCTGGGCCCTGCGGATTTCAGGCACTCGTTCGGCCTCGATCTGCTCCAGGCTGCTGTCGATGGCGGCGGCATCGCCCGCCAACAGGGGCGCCAGCAGGTGGTTGGCGGCCACGATCGCATCGCGCAGGGCCATGTTGATCCCCTGGGCCCGGATCGGACTCATCGGGTGGGCCGCATCCCCCAGCAGCAGCAGGCCGGGGCGATGCCAGCGGCGGCAGCAGCCCACCTGCACCGAGAGCTTCAGCGGCGTGCTGATCGCTGGGGCCACCTGGCGCAGGTGATTCGCCAGCCAGGCCGGGGCCAAAGCCGCGAAGGCTTCGCCCCAGGCCTCGGGGCTGCGCTCGATCCGCTCACCGCCGCTGAGCACCCAGCCCAGCTGCAGTTCGCCCGGCAGGGCGCCGTGGAAGAGGCTGCAGGCGCTGCCGTCCTCACCCAGCAGCATGGTGAAGACGTTGTCGCCCTCGAAGCGGGGGTGACTGGGAAGGCGGAACCAGAGCAGATCGATGGGGCTGCTCCGGCGCTCCAGCTCCAGGCCCGAGCGCTGCCGCAGCAGCGAGGAGCGGCCGTCGGTGGCCACCACCAGGGAGGCCCCAAGCCGGCTGCCATCGCTGAGCACCACCCCGGCGATGCGGTCCCCGGCTTCGATCAGATCCACCACCGCCAGCCCGGGCCTCCACTGGAAGCCGCTGGCCCGGCTGGCCCGCTCCAGCAGGGCGTCGAGCAGTGCCGGCTGGGAGATCAGCGTGCAGGCTCGATCACCCTCCAGGGGTTCCTCCACCCGGAACAGCTCGTGGCCGTGCAGTTGGAACGACCAGGCGCTCAGGGGCCGCTGGGGCAGGCGGGCCAGCAGGGGCCCGCAGCCCATGGCCTCCAGGGCCGCCAGACCCGAGGGCATCAGCCCCTCGCCGCGAAACTGGCGCTGAAAATCCCGCGCCGCTTCCACCAGGGTCACGGGCACCCCCCGCTCGGCCAGCAGCATCGCCAGGGAGGCGCCGGCTGGTCCGGCGCCCACGATCACGACGGGCTGGGGCTGGTGGGCTGGGGTCATGGGTTCTGAGCTGTGGTGGCCAGGGGCCGCGCTGTGCCCTGGCCGCAGCTCTGGCGAACCCGCTCCAGCTTGCGCCGCAGCCGGGGCGTGATCCCCAGTTCAGCCCCTTGCCACATCCGGTCTTCCTCGCGGATGAAGTGGGCCGCCAGCTGGGTCGACTCCAGGATCATCAACGTTTCATCATTGCCGTGGGCGGCGGACGGGCTCCAGTTGAACGACCCGGTGATCACGGTCTTGCCATCCACCACGGCGAACTTGTGGTGCAGCTTGTCGCCGCGGGCCAGGCGGGGCGTTCCCACCCCGTTGATCGGCTGCTGCCAGGGGCTGTTGCCCTGCTCCAGTTTGCAGAAGCGATCGGGCATCGAGACCCCCAGCAGGTCGAGCACCTCAGAGAAACTGCGGCTGGCGAAGCCGGGATCGGCCAGCACCCGGATCGCCACGCCCCGCTGCTGCAGCTCGGCGAGCCGGTCGGCCAGCCGCTGGGCTGAGAAGACGAACAGGCTCAGATCCAGCCGCCGCTGGGCCAGGGCCAGGCGTTGATCGAGCAGCAGCAGTCCCTGGTTGGGATCCTTGCGGCGGTGGGGAGCAAAGAGCACCTCCACCCGGGTGGGCCCCACCATCACGGCCTGCACCGGGCCTTCGTTCTTGGCGATGCCGAACCGGCTGTCGGTGAGGCCGCCGGGGCCATCCCCCCACATGCGGCTGAATTCCCGGCTGAACAGGGCGGCGAGATCCCGGCTCTCGATGCGCAGCAGATGGTTGACGTTGCCGCGGGTGCGGAGGTCGTCGGGGTCGCCGTGGATGCAGGAGGGGGTGAAATTGGCCGAGCCGCTCACTAGCCAGCGCTGGTCCACCACCATGAACTTGTGGTGCATCAGGCCACTGCCCGCACTGCCGTCGGCGGTGTCGTCGATCAGGGGAATGCCGCCCCGCTGGAGGATGCGCACGGCATCGCCCCGGTCGCGTTCGCTGGCGCTGAGGTGTCCGTCGTGGTTGCTGTCGGCCAGGGCCAGCAACTGGCGGTAGCGCCCCAGCTGATGGGAACTCAGCCCCACAGGCAACTGCTCACTGAAGGGGGTGCTGTAGGTGTTCTCGAGGATCACCCGTACGCGCACCCCCCGGCGTTTGCGCTCCACCAGGGCCTCGGCCACCCGGGGCAGGGACAGCTCCTGCACGGCCACCAGGATCTCGCTCTGGGCCCGTTCGATCGTTTCGAGCACCAGCGCCTCAAGGTCGTCGCCGCTGCGGCGATCGCCGCTGATCGGGCTGCGGTAGTGGTGGTCGGCGCGCTGGTTGAAGGCCACCTCGATCCCAGGCGGCAAGGGCAGATCCGGCGGGGCGGTGCCGAGGATGCGTGCGGTGGCGGAGCAACCACCAAGTCCCAGGGCCATCAGGCTGACCGCCAGTGGCAGAGTCCTGGACCGCCTGGTGACCTGTCGGCTTGGTGGGCCAGCCGGTGGACGGGCTGGTGGGGAGTGCACGGAGCTGGTTGGCGGCTTCCCTGAGCATTCCCCTCGGCCGGGGAGTTGAGCTGGTCTCAGTGGTGACCAGGTCTCAGTGGTGACCAGGCATCTCAGCAGTGCGCAGCATCAGCACGAACCAGATGGTGCTCACCAGCACGGCCATGCCCACCGCTGTGCCGATGCCCACTTTGAGCATGAGCAGTGGCACCAGAAAGGGCAGGGTGAGGGTTCCGGCCAGGGGGGTTAAAGCGACAAAGGCGCGCATCAGAACCACTCAGCCACGGCCTGACTGGAGGGATTGCTGTTGTCTTCGGGGGTGCTGCGCTTGAAGCTCAGGGTGATGTTGCGCTTCTGTTCGCCATCGGCGGCCACGGCCTGGATCGGATAGAGCTGCTGGCCGTCACGGAAGGGCACCTGCACCCGGAAGGTGCCATCGGAGGAGAGGGGCACTGCCTCCTCGCCGATGGTGAGCTTGGCCGAGGGATCCGTGGCGCCGTAGACGATCAGCTCGGCATCGGCCACCAGCCAGAAGGAACGCTGACGGGGCGCCACACCACCGACTCCTGAGTCGTTGCGGCCACTGGCCCAGAGGCCGATGCCCGAATCGCTCAGACTGCGCAGACCTGCGGCCGAGTCGGAATCCTCGAGCTCGTGGAAGGCTTCGGAGCCGCGACCGAAATGCTTCCAGCGCACCGTGGCCGACTGGTACAGGCGCTCGTGCAGACCACTGTCCACTTCGGCCGCATGGGGGGTTGGGCTGCTGTGGGGATAGGGGGTGCCGAGGGCTGTGTCGCTGGGGGCCGCCTCCAGGGAGAAGGGCACGAACTGATCGAGGATCTGCTCGCTGGGATGCAGGGCGGGCACCCGGGCCATGGCGGAGAAACCCAGGGAGAGCCAGCCACCGCCGTGCTTGCGGTAGCCCAGTTCAACGCGGTAGTCGCGATCGCTCAGGGGGACTGGCAGATACCACTCGGTGGCATGGCTGTCGACGGTGACTTCCTGGAGCGTGTGGGGGTGCGAGGCGCCCGCTGGCAGTCCGGTGACATCGGCGACCCGCAGGCAGAGTTGGCCGGCACCGGCCTCAATGGCCCTGAGGCGATCGGGTTCAGCGATCTCCCAGAACACATAGGCCCATTGGGGGTCGCGGGGCAGGAACACCACCTTGGTTTCCGCTTCCGGGCGTGGGGCTGAGCTGAAGCCCGCTTCCAGCTTCTCAAGGGTTCCAGCAGCGGCAGCCGATGACCCCTCCGCTGCGGTGAGGGAAGGGCCGCCCGTCTCACCCTTGACGACCTGGATCTCGTTGACCAACTCCTCCTTGGACTTGCGGCTGTACAGGCTCACGCCCAGATCACTGGCGATCTGACGGAGCTGACGCAGGGTCATGCGAGCTAAGGACGAGAGAGCCTGAGTCACCGTTTCTCCGGATTTCGTTTGGGATCAGTTTGGGGTCAATCCCGCCCTTCTCAGCCATGCAGCCCCGCTCCGTCAGCAACACCTGACTGGGCCTCCTCGGGATGGCAAACAAAAAAACGGCGGGGTGAGCCGCCGTTCTGGTGGATGCTTCTGGCTGCAGAGTGCTGGAATCAGCGGCCAACGCTGCGGTAGGGAACCTTCGAGAGGTAATCCATGTTGGTGTTGCCCGAGGACGCGGAGCCGATGCGCATGGCAGGCAGGCTGCGCACCCAGGGCAGGTAGTCCTGGGGGAAGCCACCACGTCGCTGGCTGGCCCGCTTGGGCAGGCTCTTGATGGTACCGGTGTAGATGATCTGGGGGAAACCCAGAATGCCGCGGTGGTAGGCCTCGTAGCGCGGGGAGGTGATGTTGAAGGGGGTTTCGCCCACTTCACGGGAGCCCACAACCCGGTTGCGGTGGTAGGGAACGGTGTCGTAGCCGAAGTTCTCGAGGTATTCGTCGCTGTCGAGGATCTGGTCAACGGCACCGGCGACGCCCTTGGTCATGATCACCGCCGACCAAGCGATTTCCTCGGCCTTGCCATACACCTGGCGGCCCAGAAGCTTCTCCACCAGATGGCGAGCCACCCGGTAGTTGCTGTTGAGGTTGTAGAAGCTGCGGGTGAAGGTGTCCGAGAGGCAGAGGGCCCGGATGAAATCACGCACGGTGATCTGGCCATCGCGCAGTTGCGACTCCAGAACCGTGTCGCGGTCCACCTTGAAGGCGTGGAAAAAGATCTGACGGTAAGCCGTCTCGATCACCACATTCTGGGCGTTGCGGTCGAAGGCTTTGTCCAGCGAGACGCCTTTCGGATCCTCGTCGGAGCCCACACGGAACGCCTTCACTCGAGAGTTCTGGCTGGTGGGTGCGTACTTCAGAAGCGGGATCGCCACGCGAACATCGTCATCCGTCGCTGTGGATCGTAGAAGTCAGCCCCGGTGGAACTCGGCCCGGGGCGGCAGGGCTCACAGTCCGTAACGTTTGGGCGACCCGCTCGGGGCGGGGCCGGCCTACCAGCCGAAGGCCGAAACCAGCGCTTCGCGAGGGGCCTCCGCCGGGGCTGTGGCGCCCTCGCCCTCCAGGCAGCGGCTCTCCATGCAGAAGGAGGCGGTGTTGGAGAGCCCTTCCACCGTGCTGGTGCGCAGGCGCAGGTTGGGGTGGGGGAACCAGAAGCGCTCCAGGCTGCTCATGGTTTCGTAGGCGGTGGTCAGCAGCAGGCCGTCGCGCTCATCCATGCGGAAGTGGCCCGCCACCGGAGCGGTCTCCGCATAGCCCCGGTCACGCAGCAGCAGTCCCTCGCGTCCGGCGGCGTCGGTGGGGATCAGGCCGAACACCGACTCCCCCTGATGGGCTTCGCCGGCCTTGTCCCAGGCCATCGAGCCGCTCCAGCGCACCTGACAGCCCCCCACCAGTCCCGCCGGATCCTGGCCGTGCAGTGCGGCGATCGCCTGCAGGCGCGGGTCGCTGACCTCGACTTCCACCACATCGATCATCGACCCCCCGGCCTCGGCGCGGCGGTGGAGCAGGTGGTGGCTGGTCCGCTGGGAGCGCCAGCGCCCGCAGCTGAGCCTGAAGAAACTGAGGGCGTCGGCGATTGGAATGCTCACGGCGGCAGCACGGCTGCAGCGATGATCGCAACTCCCTCACCCCAGCCGTTACCCGGTGGCCAGCACGGGAGTCGTGGCGGCCCTGGCCGCAGCCCTCTGCTGGGCCCTTTCCAGCAGCCTCTGGCGCCGTCTGCCCACCTCCTTGAGCGCCGCCCAGCTCAACCTGGTCAAGAACCTGCTGGCAGTGGGGCTCCAGCTGCCGTTTCTGCTGCTGGGGGGCTGGCGGGTGGCGCCACCGGCGCTGCTGTTGCTGTTGGCCAGTGGCGTGCTTGGCATCGCCCTGGGGGACAGCTTTTATTTCGCGGCCCTGCGCCGACTGGGCACCCGTCGCACCCTCACCCTTGAAGCCGGCGGTCCAGCCCTGTCGCTGCTGGGCGGGGTGCTGTTCCTGGCCGAGTGGCCCCGCTGGCCCCAGGGACTGGGGGTGGCGCTGATCTGCCTGTCGGTGGCGCTGGTGGCCCGCCAGCAGCCTCCGACCGGAGGGCCCGACGTGGTGCCGCTGCCCCCGGGGGGGCAGCGGCTGGGTCTGCTGCTGGCCTTCGCCGCCCTGGTCTGCGGCAGCGCCGGCGCCCTGCTCTCCAGGGCGGCTCTGCGCGATTCAGACCTGCCGCCGCTGCAGTCGGCCACGCTGCGGCTGGCAGCCGCGGCCTTCGTGCTGTTGCCCTTGCTGTGGCGGCTGCCGCCCCCGGGGATGCGCCCGCGCCCCCTGCGGCGGCGCTGGCCCCTGGTGCTGCTGGCCACCCTGCTGGGCACCAGCGCCGGCATCGTGCTGCAGCAGACGGCACTGCAGCACCTGCCGGCCGGCCTGGCCGTGGCCCTGCTGGCCACCGCTCCGGTGCTGGCCCTGCCGCTGGCGGGGCTGGAGGGGGACCGGCCGGGCCTCAGTGGACTGCTGGCGGCGCTGCTGGCCCTGGCCGGGGTCAGCCTGGTGGTGGGGCTGGGCTGGCGAGGCTGAGCCGTGCCCTGGCCTCCGCCTCCGCCCAGGCGATCAGGTCGCCGATCTCCAGGGCGAGGGGCTCGCAGCCTTGGCTGGCCGCCAGCTCCTTGAGCTGCAGGGCGCCGCTCTCCAGCTGGGTGAGGAAGGCCCGCTGAAACTCGGGATCGGCGGCGGCTCCGCCCTGCTGGGCGATCCAGGTGAGCAGCGCGGAGCGGGGTGGCAGGGGGCCTGCGCGGCTGCCGGCCACCTGCTGAAGGGTGCGCAGGCAATGGGCCAGCAGACGCAGGTGGTGCCGCTCAAGGCTGGGGAGAAGGGTGGCCTCGAGCAGGGCCACATCTGGGCTGGTGAGGGGGCCGGCCTGGGCCTCAGCCATCGTGGGACATCGACTTGCCGGCTCCTTTACCCGGAGTGATGCGGAATCCGCAGGAGTGGCCGGCTTCCAGGCGCCAGTGCACCCGCTCCACACTGCAGTCGGGAAAGGTGTGACGCATCTGTTGCAATTCCTGGTCGCAAAGCACAGGGAATTGTTCAGCCAGGCGGGAGACGGAGCAGTGGAATTCGCTCATGCACCAGGAAAGCCCGTCGGCTTCGGGGTGGCAATCACTGACATAGCCCTCACTGCAGCGCAGTTCCACCAGACGCTCCAAGCGCTCCAGGAGGGGGCCCGTGCCGATCTGACGTCGGTAATCGAGAGCTTTGGCAATGGCCTGCTGGCGCAGCAGGGTCTGCACGGTGTCGGCGGGCAGGCTGTCGGCCAGGGAGGTGAGCAGGGCGAGGGCGAAGTGCTCACTGCCGTTGGGGAACTGGTCGTGGCCTTCGGGGGTGAGGTGCCAGTGATTGCTGGGGCGCCCGGGCCCATCACCACTGGGGCTGCTGGCCACCAGGCCGTCGTCTTCAAGGCTGCGCAGATGGCGACGCATGACCTGGACCGACACCCCCAGCAGCTCAGCCAGCTGGGCTGCTGTGGCCTCGCCCTGGCGCAGGAGCAAGGCCAGTGCTGCTTCTCGGGTTGGGGCCTGGGTGGAGGCGCTCATCGGACACTCAGCCCGGTCCGTCCGGTCGCGAACCTTCACCACACGTTGCCACGCGCTTGCCGATGTTGTGGCCATGGGCAGTCCACAATGGACCCAGCCCCCATCACCAGCTCAGCTGCCCTAAGGTTGCCAGTAACGAAACGATTGAGTTTCGTAATTGGTTGGTGCCGTTAGTTCGGTCCAGCGATCTCTGTTGGCAGGTCCCTCTTCAGGCGATCTGCTTCAAGAGCTTCAGTCTCCTTTCGCCGCCCTGCCGTCGCTGGGTTCTGTCTCCGCCCTCCCGCTGCCGCTGTTCTCCGCTCCGGCCTCGGTGACTCCCTCATTTTTCTGAATTCATGTCCGACGCCCCCTCCGCCACGGCCGCCCCCAGCAGCGAAAGCCTGGAGCTGATCCGGCGTTTCGCCGAGGCCTACGCCAAGCGGACTGACACCTATTTCTGCAGTGATCCCGGGGTGACGGCGGTGGTGCTGGAAGGGCTGGCTCGCCACAAGGAGCAGCTGGGGGCGGCCCTTTGCCCTTGTCGTCACTACGAGGATAAGCAGGCCGAGGCGGAGCAGGCCTTCTGGAACTGCCCCTGCGTGCCGATGAGAGAGCGCAAGGAGTGCCACTGCATGCTCTTCCTCACCGAAGACAATCCCTTCCGCGGCGAACAGCAGACCATCGGCCTTGAGGAGATCAAAACCCACATCGAACCCCCCGCCGCTTGAATGTCATGAGCAGCTCCACCAGCGTCGGCGACCTTGTCAGTCAGCCCTATAAGTATGGGTTTGTCACTGATATCGAAACTGACAAGATCGATAAGGGTCTCAGTGAAGATGTCGTCCGGCTGATCTCCTCCAAAAAAGATGAGCCGCAGTTCCTGCTTGATTTCCGCCTGCGGGCCTACAAGCAGTGGTTGGGCATGAAGGAGCCCGACTGGGCGGCCCTGGGCCATCCGGCGATTGATTATCAGGAGATGATCTATTACGCCGCCCCTCGCCAGCAGGAGAAGAAGTTGAGTCTCGATGAGGTGGATCCCAAGCTTCTCGAAACCTTCGACAAGCTCGGTATTCCTCTCAGTGAGCAGAAGCGCCTCAGCAATGTGGCCGTTGATGCGGTCTTCGACAGCGTTTCGATCGCCACCACTTATCGCGAGAAGCTTGCAGAACACGGCGTGATCTTCTGCTCGATCAGTGAGGCCGTCAAGGATCACCCCGAGTTGATCGAGCGCTACCTCGGCACGGTGGTGCCCAGTAACGACAACTTCTTCGCGGCCCTCAATTCAGCTGTGTTCAGCGACGGCTCCTTTGTGTTCATCCCCAAGGGTGTGGCCTGTCCGATGGAGCTCTCCACCTACTTCCGCATCAATTCCGGTGACACCGGTCAGTTTGAGCGCACCTTGATCGTGGCCGAAGAGGGCGCTTCGGTGAGCTATCTGGAGGGCTGCACCGCCCCGATGTTCGACACCAACCAGCTGCACGCGGCGGTGGTGGAACTGGTCACGCTCGATGATGCCTCGATCAAGTATTCCACCGTTCAGAACTGGTATGCCGGTGATGAGAACGGAGTGGGCGGAATCTACAACTTCGTGACCAAGCGCGGCCACTGCCGTGGCGACCGCAGCCACATCAGCTGGACCCAGGTGGAAACCGGCTCGGCGATCACCTGGAAGTACCCCAGTTGTGTGCTGCAGGGCGCTGAATCCGTGGGCGAGTTCTACTCCGTGGCCCTCACCAACAACCTTCAGCAGGCCGACACCGGCACCAAGATGGTGCATGTGGGTCCCCGCACCCGCTCCACGATCGTGAGCAAAGGCATCAGCGCCGGCCGCTCCTCCAACAGTTACCGCGGTCTGGTGCAGATCGGCCCGAAGGCCATGGGTGCGCGCAACTACAGCCAGTGCGATTCGATGCTGATCGGTGATCAGGCGGCTGCCAACACCTACCCCTACATCCGCTCGCAGCAACCCGAGGCCAGCGTGGAGCACGAGGCCAGCACCTGCCGCATCTCCGCCGATCAGCTCTTCTATCTCCAGAGCCGCGGCATCGGCTTCGAGGAAGCGGTCTCGATGATGGTGAGCGGCTTCTGCCGCGATGTCTTCAACCAGCTGCCGATGGAATTCGCCGCCGAGGCCGACAAGCTCCTCGCCCTCAAGTTGGAGGGGTCGGTGGGCTGATCACCCCGGTCTTCTCCCCCAGGCTTTGTTCCTCTGGAGCGTCGCTCCTTCTCCTGTTGTTTCCCCTGTTCCGACCCCTGTGATTCGCCCCGACGCCGATACCCTCCTCGAGATCGTTGACCTGCAGGCCCGGGTGGAGGACAAGCCGATCCTCAAGGGCGTGAATCTCACGATCAAGGCCGGAGAGATCCATGCGGTGATGGGCCGCAACGGCAGCGGCAAGAGCACCCTCTCCAAGGTGCTGGCCGGCCATCCCGCTTACACCGTGACCGGCGGCAGCGTGCTCTACCGCGGCGCCAATCTCTTGGATCTCGAACCGGAGCAGCGGGCCCGCCTGGGCCTGTTCCTCGGATTCCAGTACCCCGTGGAGATCCCCGGGGTGAGCAACCTCGAGTTCCTGCGGGTGTCCACCAACGCCCGGCGCGGTGAGAAGGGCGAGGAGGAACTCGATACTTTTGCCTTCGAAGATCTGGTGCGCGAACGCCTGCAGGTGGTGCAGATGGACCCTGCCTTCCTTGAGCGCAGCGTGAACGAAGGCTTCTCCGGTGGTGAGAAGAAGCGCAACGAGATCCTGCAGATGGCCCTGCTGGATCCCCTGGTGGCGATCCTCGATGAAACCGATTCCGGCCTCGACATCGACGCCCTGCGCATCGTGGCGGGCGGCGTGAATCATCTGGCCAGCCCCGACAACGCCACCCTGTTGATTACCCACTACCAGCGTCTGCTGGATGTGATTACTCCCGACTATGTGCATGTGATGGCCGGCGGCCGCATCCTGCGCACCGGCGGCAAGGAGCTGGCGCTGGAGCTGGAGGATCGCGGTTACGACTGGGTGGACCAGGAGCTGGCTGTGCTGGAGGTGGTCTGATGGTGGCGGCGATGTCCAATTCCGCGTCCAACTCGGCGGCTTTGGCCGCCTCCAGCTGGGTGACCAACTTCCTGGAGCGATTGCCTGCCCCGGCCGGTGAACTGGAAGCCGTGCAATGGCGCGGCCGCGAGGCCCTCTCCCGCCAGCCGCTGCCCACCCGCCGCCAGGAAGACTGGCGCTTCACCGACCTCGCCCCGCTCACGGCCCTGACCCCTGCCCTGGCTGCGGCCGGCGAGCAGGGCAGCTGGCCGGCGCCCGCCGCCGGTGCGGTGCGGCTCTGGCTCGATGCCCCTGGGGATCCCCTGGCCGGGCAGAGCCTGCCGGCTGGGCTTTCGCTGCTGGACGCTGATGAGGTGCAGCAGGCCCTTGGTCACACCTTGGCCGCCTGCAACTGCGAGCAGCATTGGCCGGTGGAGCTCAACCAGGCCAGCGCCCCGCGGGTGCTGGCGCTGCGGGTGAGTGCTGTGGTGGCCCCAACCCTGGAGCTGGTGAGCCAGGCCGCCGGAGATGACGTGATGCGCCCCGTGCGGGTGCTGTTGCTGCTGGAGGAGAAGGCCAGCCTGGAGCTGCTGCAGGTGCAGCTCGGCTCCGGCAGCAGCCTCACCAGCCTGGTGATCGAAGCCCATCTGGGCCGTGAATCAACCTTGCGCCATGGCCTGCTGGCCCTGGGCGAAGGCCCAGCCTGCTTCTTCGGCCACCTGGCGGTGGAGCAGGAACCCCGCAGCCTGCTGGAGTCGGTGTGGGCCAGCCATGGCTGGGCGCTCTCGCGCTTTGAACCACGGGTTGTGCAGGCGGATGGTGAAGCCACCACCAGCCTCAAGGCCCTGCAGCTGGCTGATGGCCAGCAGTTGGCCGACACCCACAGCCGCGTCGAATTCCGCGGCCCCGAAGGCCAGCTCGATCAACTACACAAGGCCATCGCCGACGACCGCGGCCGCAGTGTGTTCAACGGAGCCGTGAAGGTGCCCCGGGCCGCCCAGCGCACCAATGCCTCCCAGCTCAGCCGCAACCTGCTGCTCTCCAACCAGGCCCGGATCGACACCAAGCCCGAACTGGAGATCGTGGCCGACGACGTGCGCTGCGCCCATGGCGCCACCGTGAGCCGGCTGCAGACCGACGAGCTGTTCTACCTGCAGAGCCGGGGCCTCTCGGCGGCGGTGGCCGCCGGCCTGCTCAAGCGCGGCTTCTGCGAGGAGGTGCTTCGCGCCCTGCCCGCGGCGGCGGCGCCCTGGAGACCGCTGCAGCGACTGCTGGGGGAGACCTGATGACGATGCTGTCCACCGCCAACACCGCCAACACAGTTACGGCTGTCACTGCTACCGCTAATCCTGCCGCTGCTGCTACCCCTGCTGAGGCTGTTGCGGCCAAGCCCGCCACGGATCTGGCCGCGCTCACCCGCGCTGATTTCCCACTGCTGGCGGATCAGGCCTGCCTGGGTCAGCCCCTGATTTACCTGGATCACGCCGCCACCAGCCAGAAGCCCCGGGCGGTGCTGGAGGCCCTGCAGCGCTACTACTCCCACGACAACGCCAACGTGCACCGAGGCGCTCACCAGCTCAGCGCCCGCGCCACCGATGCCTTCGAGGGCGCCCGCGACAAGACCGCCCGCTTTGTGGGCGCAGCCACGCCCCGGGAGATCGTCTTCACCCGCAATGCCAGTGAGGCGATCAACCTGGTGGCCCGCAGCTGGGGCGATGCCTTCCTGCGCCCGGGCGATGAGATCGTGCTCACGGTGATGGAGCACCACAGCAACCTGGTGCCCTGGCAGCAGCTGGCTGCGCGCACGGGGGCCCGTTTACGCCACGCCGGCCTCACCGCCAGCGGTGAGCTGGATCTGGAGGATCTGCGCGATCAGATCAGTGAGCGCACCCGGCTGGTGAGCGTGGTGCAGATCAGCAACACCCTGGGCTGTCACAACCCGATCAGCGCGATCGCGGAGCTCACCCATGCCGCCGGCGCCCTGCTGCTGGTGGATGCCTGCCAGAGCCTGCCGCACCTGCCGGTGAACGTGCAGTCGCTGGGGGCCGATTTCCTGGTGGGGTCGTCCCACAAGCTCTGCGGCCCCACGGGCATGGGCTTCCTCTGGGCACGGGAGGCGCTGCTGGAGGCGATGCCGCCGTTCCTGGGCGGCGGCGAAATGATCCAGGACGTGTATCTCGACCACAGCACCTGGGCCGAGCTGCCCCACAAGTTCGAAGCGGGCACCCCGGCGATTGGTGAAGCCGTGGGCATGGGTGCGGCCATCGACTATCTCAATGCCCTGGGGCTGGAGCGCATCCACGCCTGGGAGCAGCGGCTCACCGCCCATCTGTTCGAGCGGCTGCAGGCGATCGATGGGCTCAGGGTGCTGGGACCCACCCCCCAGCAGCAACCCGATCGCGGCGCCCTGGCGGCCTTCGTGGTGGAGGGCCTGCACGCCAATGACATCTCCGCTTTGCTGGATGCCAGCGGCATCTGCATCCGCAGTGGGCACCACTGCACCCAGCCCCTGCATCGCCACTACGGCATCAGCGGCTCGGCCCGTGCCAGCCTCAGCTTCACCACCACCCTTGAGGAAATCGACCGCTTCGCCGAAGAGCTGGTCAGCAGTGTGGCCTTCCTGCGGGAGCACGGCTGAGCAGGGGGTTCCTTGATGCTGGAGCTCGTGGCGGCGCTGCTGATCGATCTCTCCGAGCAGAAGCTTTACGCCTACGACGATCAGCAACGCTTGCTCTATGCCGGCCTGGTCTCAACGGGCCGACCCGCGACACCGACCCCCACGGGGCGGTTTCAGATCGGTAGCAAGTTCAGCGAAACGACGCTGGTGGGGCCCGATTACCGCATCCCCGCGGTGCCGAACGTGATGTGTCTCAGCGGCGGCGGCCTGGCTCCGGATCGCCTCTGCCTGCATCCGGCACCCTGGCAGGAGCGGGCCGGGGAGTGCTTCGGCGTGGCCCGCAGCCACGGCTGCATCCGCACCACGAGCGCCACGGCCCGCTGGCTGTTTCCGCGCACGGCCGTAGGCACACCGGTGGAGATTCGGCCCTGAGCAGCGCGAAGCCCCACCTGCGGGAGCACGGCTGAGAGCAAGCGCTCCGAGTTTGCGTAATGTTGGCATCACGCTTGAGACCCTCAGCCTCTCGATGGAGGCTGGTTTAATGGGGTGCGGCCTGGATTCCGTGAGCAGCCTTATCACTGCCTCGGCAGTCTTTGATCACTGAATTAAGACGCATGGGTTTTCATCCAACGGTGATGCTCCTCATTGGAGGGGCGATTCTCACCCTCGGTGATCTCGCCATCAAGACCTGGATCATCAAGGAGAATCGACCGGCCTTCTGGCTGGGCATGATGATCTATATGGTGGGCATGGCCATCCTTGCCCATACCTTTCGCTACAGAAACATCGCTACAGCATCGATCATCTGCGTGGTTTTCAATGTGATCACGCTGATTCTGGCGACAAGGCTGATCTACGGCGAGGGCATCAGCAAGCAGCAGTATGTGGGAATGGCGGTGGGGGTGTTGGCGATCATCATCCTGGAATCCGATCAGGCCTGAGTTGATTCAGAGGGGTGTCAGCCTGGCCAGGGCTTCAGCCCGGTGCTGTCCGCGCCAGAGCCACTGCCAGGCCCAGCCACAGGCTTCGGCCGTTGAATCAACGGCCGCGGCGTCGGCCGGAAAATCGAACTGGCTGAGGTGATCGATCACCCTCTGGCCTTCTTCGGCGGGGATTGAAGTCCAGCCCTTGCGGATCCGCTGCACGTAGCGCTGAAGGTAGCTGTCGCGGATTTCACCGGGATCCCGGAACACATCGGCCCAGAGCAGCATCCCGTCGGGGGCCACCCGAGAGCGCGCTCCCGAAAGGAACTGGCCCTTCTGCTCGTCGCTGAGGTGATGCACCGCGAAGGAGCTGTGGATCAGGTCCACCGGACCGGTGGTGGCGGAACCGGCTTCACCGGGGACGGATCCTTCGAGGGCCCAGGAGAGCAGATCCTGCTCGCGCCAGCTGCACGGGGGCGGAGAGATCAAGCCCGAGGTAGGAGCCCAGGGGTAAACGGCGCAGCAGCGGTGCCAGCAGGGCGAGATCCCCGCAGCCCAGATCCACCATGTGGGGGGGGTGACGATCCTTTTGGCCGCGCAGCCAGCCAGCCCTCGACCACCCGGCGGTAGGTGCTCCATTGACGGTCGAAGAAGTCCATGCCTGAGGCTGGGCAGCAGGTGAGGCCTGCCGCCGATCGTGTGCTGAGCGTAGGCGGCTTGGAGTGGGAACTCTCCCCGCAGGTTGCCCATCCCCAGTTCATGGCCAGTGAAGCCCGCTCCCCCGGATTGATCCAGCGCTACCGAGAGGAGCTGCAGGTGCGGCACTACGCCCGACGGACCGTGAAAACCTACGAACAGTGGTTGCGCCGTTTCCTGCGGTTTCACGGGAGGCGGCATCCCCGCGAGATGGGCAGTGCTGAGGTGAATGCCTTCCTCAGCCACCTGGCGGTGGATCTGCAGGTGAGCTCCTCAACCCAGAACCAGGCCTTGAGTGCGCTGCTGTTTCTCTTCCGGGAGCTGTTGGAGAGGGATGTGGAGCTCGAGGGTGTGGTCCGGGCGCGGACGCGCAAGCGGCTGCCGGTGGTGCTCAGTGAGGAGGAGGTGAAAGCCGTTCGTCAGCGCCTTGAGGGTGTGCCGGCGTTGGTTGTGGGGCTTCTTTATGGCAGTGGCCTGCGTCTCATGGAGGCGCTGAGGCTGAGGGTCAAGGATCTGGACTTCGATCGTCGTGAACTGATGGTTCGGGATGGCAAGGGAGGAAAGGATCGGCTCACGATGCTTCCCCAGAGCCAGATGGCTGCGCTGCGGCAGCATCTGCTTGAAGTGCGGCGGATTCATCAAGGGGATCTGGCGGCCGGATGGGGCCGGGTGCTGATGCCTTACGCCCTGGCACGGAAGTATCCCAACGCAGATCGGGAGTGGGCCTGGCAGTGGGTGTTTCCTCAGCACAAACGCTGGCGGGATCGCAGAACAGGAGATCAGGGGAGGCACCACCTTGACCCCACCGTGGTGCAGCGGGCCGTGAAACAGGCGATGGCTGACGCTGGAGTGAGCAAAGCTGCGAGCTGCCATACGTTTCGCCATTCCTTTGCCACGCACCTTCTGGAGCGGGGTCAGGACATCCGTACGATCCAGGAATTGCTGGGCCATCAGGATGTGACCACCACGATGATCTACACCCATGTGCTCAACCGTGGCCCCCTGGGCGTGAGCAGCCCCGCAGACTTTCTGTAGCGACCCGAACATGTGGTTCTCTGACCAGAGAACCACACGCGTGATCTCCTCTAGAATCAAAAAGATCTAGGCTGCTTCGAGCTTTTCAATGAGTCGCATCCGCTCGATGGCCTTGGTTCACAGAAGCAACGACGTGACCCTGATTGGTTCTCAGAACCGACCAATGACAAGTTCAACGGCTGTACAGTCAGCCCATCCTCAGCAACTCTTTGTGTATAGAAATCTGAGTGGCACTGATGCGCAGCAGCCTTCAGGTCTTCAAACTGAGCGCTCTGCTCGCTGAGCTCTCCAATGAGCACTTTGAATGGCATTCCTATTTGCCCCTCCATGGACCGACATCAACGCTGGCGCTAATGTCAAGAAGCAGATGATGAAAGGAGAGCTTGTCTGTACATCCTTTCAGCATTTGCCTGCCGCTGATCGCACCTGTCAACTGTAGATAATAATTTTTGTAAATAGCGATTCCCAGTCCGCCTTGGCATGCCTACGGTCTAATTGCTGAAGCAAGTCAAGCTAATGCCTGCAACCTACAAAGTTTTCCTGCGAATCGTGCGCGAATCTGACGGGAAAGAAGCAAGTCTCGAATTTGACGAGAACGGGGTAGCCGAAATCATCAGCGAAAGCGGAACACCCTATGGGCACTTTAAACTCCTTGAGGAGAACTTTCCTGATGCTGACAGCGTAGCTCCCAAAGGGACCTTTGACCAATGCCTCAAGTATTGCACCATTGATGAAGGGAATTCGTTAGCCTATTGCCTGGCAATCTGTGCGGCTGCCGCCCCTTGATCCTTGGCTAACGCGGCTTCCTTTCAACGCAGCAGCTGAAACGGACGACGTCCTGATAGCCCACAGTGCTCGCCATATCCAGGCCCTCATAGCTGTCTTTACACTGCCCGCTAAACCGATCCGAGTTGTTCCGTTGTGCCTTGGAGGCAGGCCACCGCACGCAGATACAACAGACCTTCGTGGCCTACGGGGAGTATATCGAACCCCTAGGGTGTATTTACTCTCGATCTAATGCTGAGAGGTTCACTTGGCGGCAACGGTGTGATCCCAGCAAATTGACGAGGGCCCCGGGAATCGGTTCCCGCTGAATGAGAGCCCCCATCCGACCAGACTCTGCCGGGTCGAGGTGGCGGCCTATCTCGACTCCTGATTGTCGACGGACAGATGGAGATGTGGCGTTCATTGCCATGGCCTTGGGTGTCATCGCACGCGCCCAAGGGACGACCAAAGTGGGCAAGGATTTAGGGCGATTCAGGGAGAGACACTATATGGAATTGACTGGAGAGCGCAGTTCAAGCTTTAACATCATCCTGAAAGACGTCTCCGCCCTTGGACGGATGTTGGGCGCCAGTGTGAGAAGTTAAGGGGAGGTGTCTTGAGATCTGCTGGCGAGGCGAAGGTCCGAAATCGCTACCTGCCGAGAAGGAACACCTCCGAACGAACAAGGATAGATCGTGCGCAGCCACGATCTTATCCGGTGGTTG
>JAUCZK010000018.1 GCA_030373145.1 Cyanobium sp. CZS48M
AGATGTGCGGAGCCCTTAAGGTTTGCTCCGGGTTGGGGCGATCTGGTGGCCGCTGGTGGAGCCATGGGCCCAGCAGGCCACTGGGAGCGCCGGTCAGAAGGTGTCGCCTTCGCGACATTTCTGCGGGAATTCGTACCAACGGACACTGAGTCCACTTAAGGTTTTCTTCAGCTCCTTCGCGAAGGCGACCCCATGGTTCTGATCTGTTGGGATCTGGCCGGTAACCGCTCCACAGAAACCCTGCCCGTGAACCTGGTGCGCCAGCGCCGTCTTCAGCTGGAGAGTCTTGGCGCCGTCATCTACTGGAGCGAGAGGCTGGTCAACGCCTGAGGCTGTTGCTAAGTGTTCGAAGCACCCATTCGATCCGCCGCGGCGATGCCCTTGCGTTCACGCGCCCCAAGACCCCTACTCGCCGGCGGCCTGACCCTGCTGGCTCTCGGTCTGGCTGGCTGTCCCAGTACTCCTCCCAAAGAGAGCCAACGGCTGGATCAACTCGAGCAGCGGCTCCAGCAGGTGGAGCAGCGCCTGGCCAGCCCGGCACGGCCCGACCCCGCTGACCCCTCCGGAAAGCCGCCGGCCGGGGTGGTCAAGTCGCTGACCTTCCGCATGGACAGCCAGGACGACCGCCTGCGGATCTACTGGGCCGATGGCAGCTCCACAGATCTCCCCTGCACCAAGGAGCAGGGCACTTGGGCCTGTGGCTGATCTGGACTCGGCCCTCCCCTGACCCGGGCCGGGCCGTTTCATCCTGAGCGTCATGCGCCCACTCCTCGCCCTCACGGCCTGCCTGGCACTGCTGGCAGCCAAGCCAGCTCTGGCCCAGGACAGCTACGAGCTCTTCCCCTTCACCCGCCAGCGGGCCACCAACGTGGCCCGCATGTATGCCGAGCGGCTCAACGGTGGCCTGACCACCTACCGGCCGGATGCCTGCATGTACAACCGTGGCGGCAGCGACTGCCTGATCAAGGGCGATGCCAAGGGCTACATCTTCCGCTTCCTGGGGGGACCTCCGGGCTGGCAGATCCTCGGTCTGGCCCCCACGGCCGAAAGCGAGATCGAAGTGTCTGCCGATGGCCGCACCGTGGTGAGGGTCATCTACAACGGGGTCCCCAGGCCCGTCGATCAGACCCCCCAGCCCGATCCCCAGGCGGCACCTGGCCCTGAGCCTGAACCAATCGTCCCGGGCCCCTGAGAGCAAACGCATCAGCCAGGTGCAGGGCTGAGCTAGTGGGCGAGTTGCTTCAGTTCTCTCGCCCAGGAGGGCTCGCAGGCCCAGCGTTCACGGCGGGTGAGGCTGAGGGCGATGCCCTTTTCGCCATAGGCCGCCTCGTTGATGAACACCGGCCAGAGCGGCTCGGGATCGCTGGGCTCGTAGCAGAGGGTTTCACCGCCCGCTGTGAGGAAGAGCGGATCGCCGGGGCGGAGCAGCTGCCAGTCGCGGTGCTGACGCTGGGGATGCAGGCAGGCCGCCGGTCGGCCATCGGCGTGGCGCGGTAGATCGAGGCTCCGCTGGTGGCGGTGAACGCTGAGGCCCTGGGGCAGGACCAGATCACCCCGCCGGGCTGAGGCCAGCACCGCCAGGGCGGCCTCCAGGGCCCGCTGGGTCTGGTGGCAGATGGTGGCATTGACCACCCCCTGAGGCACCGGACCCACCTCGATCACCAGGCCGCAGGGCCAGCGCTCCAGCAGAAACCCCTGCTGGCTGGCGTCGGCCTCATGCAAATAGATCGGCAGACCCAGCAGCGCCTGAATGCCCGCCGCCAGGGCCAGATCCGCGGGTCGCCGCCCGTACACCACCAGGGAGTTGCCCATCGCCGCGGTGGTGCTGTGCAGATCGAGCACCAGGGCGCAGGGCTGCGATCCGGCCGGCCCGTGCAGGGCCAGCAGCTCCCGGGCCCGCTGCACCTCCCGATCCCCCTGGCCGGGCCCCTCCAGCAGGACGCTGGTGAAAGAACGGTTCAAGTCGCGATCGAGGTAGCGCCGACCTGCCGCAAGGGCGCCTGGATTACCGATCACCAGGCGCAGCGGCAGGCCGGCGGCGTCGAGGGCCTCGGGATGGGCCAGCCAGTGCTCCATCAGCCAGGGGGCGTTGCGCTCATTGCCGTGGGTGCCGGCCACCACCAGAACCTCTGCCGCGCCCATCGCCACGCCTTCTGCGGATCGGATCTGCGGCCAGCCTGGCGCAGCGTCAGGCCGCTGCGGGCCAGAGTTGTGACCCGCGCCGGAGACTGCCATGGCCGTTCCACCCCTGCTGGTCGCCAGCGTGCGCGCCGCCTGGCGCTGCCAGTGGCAGCAGTTGATGAAGGGTCTGGGTCCAGCGGACGCCGCCGGCCACTACCGGCGGCCTGAGAGCGCCTTCGCCACCACCCCGGAGCTGCCGGCCAGCGCGGCCACCAGAGGTGTCCATGGGCTGATCGTGGGGCGCAGCTGCCCCTGGGCCCATCGAGCCTGGTTGGTGTGGAGCCTGCGCCAGCTCGCTGGCAGCCTGGAGCTGGTGGTGGTGGAGCCCGATCCCAAGGCGGGCCGCTGGCGCTTCGATACTCCCTACGAGGGGGCCAGCGCCCTGGTGGAGCTCTACCGGCGCAGTGGCGGCGATCCAAAGGCCCGGGCCACCGTGCCCGCCCTCTACGACCGCCCCGGCCGCCGGATCCTGGTGAACGAGAGCGCCCGGGTGATCGAGCTGCTCAACCGCTGGCCCGCACCAGAGGGGGCTCCGGATCTGCTGCCCGAGGGTCAGCTGGAGGCGATCAGCCACTGGCGGCAGCGGTTTCAGAGCACTGTCAACGATGGGGTCTACCGCTGTGGGTTCGCCCGCAACCAGGCCGCCTACGACCACGCCGAAGCCGAACTGTTCGCCAGCCTCGAGGCGGCGGAGGCCGCCCTGCAGCAGCAGGGGCCGTGGCTGTGCGGCGAGCGGCTCAGCCTGGCGGATGTGGTCCTCTTCCCCACCCTGATCCGCCTGGAGCTGGTCTATGCGCCCCTGTTCGGCTGCAGCCGGCGCCCGCTCTGGAGTTTCCCGGCCCTGATGGCCTGGCGCGCCCGGCTCCATGCCCTCCCCGGGGTGGCGGCCACCTGCTTTCCAGACTCCTGGCGGCGCGACTACTTCGGAGCCCTGTTTCCCCTGCACCCCTCGGGCATCGTTCCGGCGGGGGCGGATCTGGCCACACTGGTGGCAGGCCCTGCTCCAGTGCGACCCCAGCCATGACCGATCGATCACAACCCGAGGGCAGCGCCAGCGATCCGGTGTTCGAGGGGGTCTACGGACCGTTCACGATCACGGACCGGGATCGCCGTGAGGTGCTCGGTTACCGCCTGGCCCTGCTGGGGGTGGCCCTGGCCCAGGCGGGCCTGCTGCTGCAGTGGGCCAACTGGGGCAGCCAGGGGCTCTGGCCCTGGCTGGTGCTGATGGCGGTGGGCCTGGGACTCGCCCTGCGCTGGATTCACATCTACCTGCGCCCGCTGCACCGGGCCCTGCAGTTGTTCTGGCTGCTGGGCTGTGCCGGCGGGTTGGCTCTGGCGCTGCTGGTGGGCCAGGGCGCCATGCTCGACACCCTGGCAGCCGACTCCCGCTGGATCTGGGCGGTGGGACCCTTCTTCGCCGCCCTGGCGGGGGTGGGCTTCAAGGAATTCTTCTGCTTCCAGCGGCCCGAAGCCGTGGGGGTGACGCTGCTGCTGCCGGTGGCGCTGCTGGGCCGCCTGGTGGGTCTGCTCGATGGGCGCACCACCTTCACCCTGCTGGCCATCGAAGCGGCGCTGCTGCTGGTGCTGACCCTGCGTAAATTCCCGATGCAGGCCGCCGCCGATGTGGGCGATAAAAGTGTCTTTGCTTACCTGGAGAGCCAGAGGCCTCCCTCGCAAGCGTGACCCTGATCAGCCTGGTGGGCGTCAGCAAGGACTTCGGCCTTCGCACCCTCTTTGAAGACCTCGACCTGCACCTGCAGGAGCGCGACCGCCTGGGGCTGATCGGCCCCAATGGCGCCGGAAAATCCACCCTGCTGCGCCTGCTGGCGGGCCTGGAGCCCCCCGGCGAAGGGGAGCGGCGCTGCTCCGGGCGGCTGAAGGTGGTGATGGTGGCCCAGGAGCCGGAACTCGACCCCGAGCGCACCGTGCTGGAGCAGGTGTTCGAGGACAGCGGCGAGAAGATGGCGCTGCTGCGCCGCTTCACCGAAGTGAGCCAGGACCTGGCCGACGACCCCAGCGACCAGGCCCTGCTTGGGGAGCTCAGCGACCTGCAGGAACGCATGGACCAGGCCAACGCCTGGGGCCTGGAGCAGCAGTGCCATGAGGTGCTGGAGCGTCTGGGCATCAGCGATGTGCACCGGAGGGTGGGCGACCTCTCCGGCGGCTTCCGCAAGCGGCTGGCCCTGGCCGCAGCCCTGGTGGCCGAGCCGGATGTGCTCCTGCTCGATGAACCCACCAACCACCTCGACGCCCTCTGCATCGAATGGCTGCAGGGGCAGCTGGAGCGCTTCCCCGGCGCCCTGGTGCTGATCACCCACGACCGCTACGTGCTCGACCGGGTGGCCCGGCGCATCGTTGAGGTGGACCGGGGCGTGGCCCGCAACTACCCCGGCAACTACGCCACCTACCTGCAGACCAAGGCCGACGAGGAGGCGATCGAAGCCGCCAGCGCCGCAAAATTCAAGGGCGCCCTGCGGCGGGAACTGGAGTGGCTGCGCCGTGGTCCCCAGGCCCGCAGCACCAAGCAGAAGGCACGGATCCAGCGGATCGAGGCCATGCAGGAGGCCCCGAAACGCCAGAGCAAGGGGCAGCTCAGCCTGGCCACCGCCCACCGCCGCCTGGGCAAAAAAGCGATCACTGCCGAGCATCTCAGTGTCTGGGCCGAACCGAGCGCCGGTCCCGCCGCCGCTGGTGGGGCCTCAGCGTCCGGGCCGGCCCTGCTGCGCGATTTCAGCTACGACTTCAGCCCCGAGGACCGGGTGGGAATCATCGGCCCCAACGGTTCGGGGAAATCCACCCTGCTCGATCTGATCGCCGGCCGCCGCCAGCCCCAGCAGGGGAGCCTGGAGCTGGGCAGCACGGTGCGGCTGGCCTACTTCGATCAACAGGCCGAGGGGCTCACCAGCGGCCGGGGAATGGAGCGCAAGCTTCTCGATTACGTGCAGGAGGAGGCCAGTCGCATCCAGGTGGATGGGGCGTCGGTCAGTGCCTCCCAGCTGCTGGAGCGGTTCCTGTTCCCCCCCGCCCAGCAGCACAGCCCGATCGGTCGCCTCTCCGGCGGCGAACGCCGGCGGCTCTACCTCTGCCGGCTGCTGATCAGCGCCCCCAACGTGCTGCTGCTGGATGAGCCCACCAACGACCTCGATGTCCACACCCTCACGGTGCTCGAAGACTTCCTCGAGGATTTCCGCGGCTGCGTGGTGGTGGTCTCCCACGACCGCTACTTTCTCGATCGCACCGTCGACCGGCTGTTCTGCTTTGAAGACGGAGAGCTCAAACGTCATGAGGGCAACTACAGCGCCTACCTGGAGCGGGTGGCCGCTGCTCCAGCTCCAGCGGCCACTTCAGTGGCTGCGGCCTCTTCAACAACAGTTCAGGTGCCCGTAGTGCAACCCCCGGCGACCCCAGCGCCCAAGCGGCGCAGCTTCAAGCAAAACCGGGAACTGGAGAAGCTGGAGCAGTCACTGCCGGAGTGGGAGGCCCTGCGGGCGCAGCTGGAGCGGGAGCTGGCCAGCGGTGGCGGCGGCGATTACGCCCGACTCGAAACCCTCACCCACGACCTGGCGGCCCTGCTGGAGCGCATCGAGCATGGGGAGGAGCGCTGGCTGGAACTCAGTGAACTGGGCACTTGATCAGCTCCAGATCACATTGGCCCCTGACCCTGGGAGCCCCCCCGTATGGTGGAGCCGATAAGCCCCGGTAGCCGAAGGCCGGCCTTCCTATGACTTCCATCAACGAGCACATCCGCAAGGATCAGATCGAGATCGAAACGGCCAAGGCCGTGGGCAATGAGGCGAAGGTGCGCCACCTCGAAGAGGAGCTCAAGTCGCTCGAGGAGTACAAATCGCACCACCCCGAAGACGATCACGATCCCAATTCTCTTGAGGTCTATTGCGATCTCAACCCCGAGGCTCCCGAATGCCGGGTCTACGACGACTGAGACGACTCAACAGATCCGTCCAACGGTTGGCCTGAACCCAGCCCTGACGTCACGTTCCCCCCTCATCGGGGGGTTTTTATTGGGTCTCTCAACCTGGACATTGGGGATCTGAACCTGGCCGACTGGACGAAAGAACCCAGAAGGACCTGGCTCCCGCGCCTGGCTGCTTGCCCTCACTGGATCCCCAGCTCCCTCCACACTTCCGCGAGCAGACCATCGAGGCCCGAGTTGGTGGCCGCCGAGATCAGCAGCACCTCACCACCCCAGAGGGCAGCCAGGGCGGCGCGGGCGGCCTCCAGCTGATCGGGCAGCAGCAGCTCACTTTTGTTGAGCGCCAGGATTCTGGGCCGCTGATCAAGGCCATGGCCGTAGGCCACCAGCTCCTGCTCCACCACCGCCAGGTCGTGGGTGACGTCGGCACTGGAGGCATCCACCAGGTGCACCAGCAGGCGGGTGCGCTCGATGTGGCGCAGGAAGTCGTGGCCGAGGCCGGCCCCCTGGGCCGCGCCGGCGATCAGGCCGGGGATATCGGCGAAGACGGTGCCATCACCACTGGGCCGACGCACCACCCCCAGGTTGGGTATCAGGGTGGTGAAGGGGTAATCGGCAATCTTGGGCTTGGCGGCGGAGAGCACGCTGATCAGGGTGCTCTTGCCGGCATTGGGCAGGCCGATGATGCCCACCTCCGCCAGCAGCTTCAACTCCAGCTGCAGCTGGCGTTCCTCGCCGTCCTTGCCCTCGGTGAATTTCTCGGGGGCCCGGTTGCGGTTGCTGAGGTAGTGGGCATTGCCGAGGCCACCACGGCCCCCGGCCGCCACCCGCAGCCGGTCCCCCGGTTCGGTGAGGTCACCGAGCAGCACCTCGCTCTCCTGTAGCCGCACCTCGGTGCCGCAGGGCACCCGGATCACCAGGTCGTCGCCACCGGCGCCACTGCGCTTGTTGGGCCCGCCGCGGCGTCCTTCCGGAGCCTCGAACAGTCGCTTGTACTTGAAGTCGAGCAGGGTCTGCAGGTTGGGATCGGCCTCGAGCCAGACGGTGCCGCCATGGCCGCCATCACCGCCGGAGGGACCGCCGGCGGGAACGTACTTTTCACGCCGGAAGGCGACGATGCCATCTCCGCCACGGCCACCCTGGACCGCGATGCGGGCTTGATCAATGAACTGCAAGGGAAGACCGCAGGGACTGGGCCGGATGGATCCCCAACCCTAGGATCGGCCGGTCAGAGGGCTGATCTTGGCTGAGGTGCGCTTCCAGAAGGTCAGCAAGACCTTCCCAGCCCGGCGGGGGGGTGCGCCGGTGGAGGTGCTGCGGCAGCTGGATCTGACCGTGCACGACGGCGAATTCCTGGTGCTGGTGGGGCCTTCGGGCTGTGGCAAGAGCACCCTGCTGCGCATCCTGGCGGGCCTCGAAACCCCCAGCAGCGGCGAGATCCGGGTGGGGGAGCGCGCCGTGAGCGGCCTGCGGCCGGCCCAGCGCGATGTGGCGATGGTGTTCCAGAGCTACGCCCTCTACCCCCACCTGAGCGTGGCCGACAACATCGGTTTCGGGCTGCGGCGCAGCCGTAGCAGAAGCACCCTCCAGCAGCTGCAGGACGGACTGCACCGCTTCACGCGGCGGCTGCCCCCCGGGCTGCGGGTCGCTTCGGAGCGGGAGCGGCGGATCGAGCAGCGCATCCAGGCGGTGGCCGAGCAACTGGAGCTCACCCCCCTGCTCGATCGCCTGCCCAAGGAGCTCTCCGGCGGCCAAAAGCAACGGGTGGCCCTGGGCCGGGCCATCGCCCGTGAGCCGAAGGTGTTCCTGATGGATGAACCGCTCAGCAACCTCGACGCCAAGCTGCGCACCGGCACCCGGGCCCAGATCGTGGCGCTGCAGCGGCAGCTGGGCATCACCACGCTCTACGTCACCCACGACCAGGTGGAGGCGATGACCATGGGGCACCGCATCGCCGTCCTCAACCAGGGACGCCTGCAGCAGCTGGGGACGCCGATGGAGCTCTACGAGCACCCCGCCAACCTGTTCGTGGCCCAGTTCATCGGCAGTCCGCCCATGAACCTGCTGCCGGTGGAGCAGGCCGGAGCCGATCAGGTTCAGCTGGCCGGTCGTCGCTTTCTGGTGGAGGGGGAGATGGCCCAGGCCCTTGAAGCCCGCGCCGCCGCCGCCGGGGGGAGTGCTGTTGGCCGTGGCAGCCTCACGGCCGGGCTGAGGGCGGAGCACTTCAAGCTGGCGCCCGCCACCAACCGCAACCTGACGGCGGAGATCACCCACCTCGAGGCCCTTGGCAACGAAGTGCTGATCAGTTGCCGCCTGATCGAGGGCAGCCAGCTGATCCAGGTGCGCACCGACCCGGGCCAGCGCCTGGAGGCCGGTCAGACGATTCACCTGGAGATCGATCCCAGGGGGTGGCGCTTTTTTGAGGCCAACGGCGATGCCCTGGCCAGGCCCGAGCCCAGTGGCGCCAGGGGGCACCAGGAGGAAATAGAGGTGGTGCTGCCGGACCTGAGCTGACGCCCTGCCCTTGGCTGCAGCTCATTTCGGCCAGATCACGCTGCAACCCTGGCCGCCGTCGCCGCGCTCGGCATCACTGACACGCTCCACCCAGGGCACGCTGGCCAGCCACTGGCGCAGTCCGCGCTTGAGCTTGCCGGTACCGATGCCGTGGATCACCCAGAGGGGTCCATTGGCGTTGCGCAGCTGCTCCTCCACGGCGGCTTCCGCCTCATGCACCCGCATCCCACGCACATCGACGGTGTTGCGCTCGCTGCGCACCTGGGGGCCTGACCCCCCCAGGTGTCGCCCGCTGGCGCGCACCTCGACCACGGGCTGAGCCGCTTCAGGCGGAACGGGCTTCTCCCCCTGCAGGCTCTCGATGCCGGAGAGCTCCACCTGCAGCCGCAGCACACCACAGCGCACGCTCAGTTCACGGCCGTCGGCGCTGATGTCCAGCACCTGGGCCGCCTTGCCCAGGGAGAGCAGGCGAATGCGCTCCCCCACCACCGGCCGCCAGCCGCTGGGGGCCCGGCGCTGGGGCTGGGGCGAGTGCTCCACCTGAAGCTGCCTGAGGCGCACACCGGCCTGGCGGGCCCGCTCCCCGTCACCGCCGCCCTGGCGCAGGCGCCGGATGATGCGGCGCACCTCCTGCTGCCCGTCGCGGATCGAGTGCTCCAGGGCCTGGCGCCGCTGCTCCTGCAGTTCCACCGACTGCTCCTGCTGCTGCTGCCAGCGCTGCAGCAGTTCCTCATGCAGCAGTTCGGTGCGCGCCAGCAGGGCCGCCGCCTCCTCGGCCGCCTCCTGCTGACGGCGGCGCTGATCTTCGAGACCGCGGATCACCTGGTTCAGTTCCCCTTCGCCCCGGGGCGCCAGCAGACCGTTGGCCTTGGCGATCACCCCAGGATCCAGCCCCAGGCGGCTGGCGATCGCCAGGGCATTGCTGCGGCCGGGGATGCCCCACTGCAGGTGGTAGGTGGGGGAGAGGCTGTCGCTGTCGAAGGCCACCGAGGCGTTCTCGAAGCGGCTGTCGGCGTACTTGAGCGCCTTGATCTCACCGAAGTGGGTGGTGGCGATGGTGAGCCGGGCCCGCTCCGCCAGATGGCGCAGCAGGGCGATGGCCAGAGCCGTGCCCTCCGTGGGATCGGTGCCGGCGCCCACCTCATCGAGCAGCACCAGGCTGGCGCCTGCTGCCGGGGGGGCCTCGAGGGCTTCAAGGATGCGGGCAATGCGGCGCACATGGCCGCTGAAGGTGGAGAGGTTCTGCTGCAACGACTGCTCATCACCGATGTCGGCCAGCACCAGGGAGCACCAGGGCAGGCGGGGGGTGCCGGAGCAGGGCAGGAACAGCCCGGCCCGGGCCATCAGGGCCGCCAGACCCACGCTCTTGAGGGTCACGGTCTTGCCGCCGGTGTTGGGACCGGTGATCGCCACCACCCGCAACTCCGCCCCCACCGACACCGTGACGGGCACCACCGGGGCCTCGCCGCCGCGGCGCTCCTGCCAGAGCAGAAGCGGATGGCGCAGGTCCCGCAGCAGCAGCGGCGCCTGGGGGTCGGCGGAGAGCTCCGGCCGCACGGCCCCCAGCCACTGGCCATAGCGGGCCCTGGCCAGGGCCCCGTCGAGGGCCACCAGCACCCGATGCAGCTCCTCCAGGGCTGGCGCCTCCTCGGCCACCAGGGCACTGAGGCCGGCAAGCACCTTCCACTCCTCCTGGCGCTCCCGCCCCTCCAGCTCGCGGATCTGGTTGCCGAGGCTGATCACAGCCTTGGGCTCGATGAACACGGTGCTGCCCGAGGCGGAGCTGTCGTGCACCAGGCCCGGCAGCTGGGAAGCGGCCGTCACCTTCACCGCCAGCACCGGGCGGCCGTTGCGCTCGGCGACGACACTGTCCTGCAGCAGGCCCCCCTGGCGGCGCATCAACTCCTGGAGGCGATCGCGGCGCTGCTGGCGCTGCCCGGCCAGCTGCTGGCGCACCCCCGCCAGCTCCGGGCTGGCCCGGTCCGCCACCCGGCCGCCCTCCTCCAGGCAGAAGCGCAGGCGCTGCTCCAGCTCCGGCAGGGTGCGCAGCTCGGCCATCAGCTGGCTGCAGACGGGGCGCAGCTCCGGGGCCTCGATCTGCCGTCGCAGGCGGCGGGCCACCGCCTGGGTGGAGGCCACCGCCAGCAGGTCCTCGCCGCCGGCGGTACCCCCCTTGGCGCAGTGGCGCAGGGTGCCAGTGAGATCGGCGGCCCCCTGGAAACTGAGCCCGCCCTCGATCAGGCCATCGAGGCCCAGCAGCTCGCTGGTTTCCGCCAGCAGGCGCAGGCTCTCGGCACGATCGGCGGCCAGGGGCAGGACTCGGCAGTGGGCCGTGCCGGCAGTGGTGCTGGCGAAGCTGGCCAGGTGCTCACCGAGCCGCTGCCACTCGAGCAGCTCCAGGGCTTCGGCGGCGATCGCCGTCAGGGCGGGGGGGCTCAAACCGGCTCCAGCCCTCCAGCGGCCCGGGCTCGGGCCTGGAGCGGAATCACCGCCGCTCCGGTGTTGGAGGCGATGCCGGTGGGGGGCTCGTAGAGCATCTCCAGCCAGTTGCCCTCGGGATCCTGCAGGTAAAAGGAAGCGGTGCCGTCGCGGTGGTCATGGACGGGCCCGACCCGGTGGCCGCTGGCCTCCAGCTGGGCATGGACCCGATCCAAACCGGCCCGGTCCTCGAAGTGAAAGGCGAAGTGGGGGCCCGCCTGGCGGTAGCTGGGGGCCAGCAGGGCGATGCCATCGCCGGAGTCGGGCGACTGGAGGTAGGTCCAATCGTCGGCCTCCCAGGTGACCCTCAGACCGAGGGCCTCGTAGAAGGCCTTGGCCCGGTCCATGTCCTGAACTCGCACGGCCACATGGCCCAGTCGCTGCACGGCCATCGCCGTTCCCTGTCGTTGGCGCCATTGTGATCGGCGGGAGGGCCCAGGTGCCGGCGCCCCGGCATCAGCCGCCGCGCCGGGATCAGCCCTCCCGCAGCCAGCGGGCGGCCTCGCAGGCGTGGTAGGTGAGGATCAGATCGGCCCCGGCCCGCTTGAAGCAGAGCAGGGTTTCCAGCACCACCGCCCGCTCATCGATCCAGCCCCGCTCGGCGGCCGCCTTGACCATGGAGTATTCACCACTGACGTTGTAGGCGGCGATCGGCAGTTCGGTTTCGCCGCGCAGGCGGTGAATGATGTCGAGGTAGGCCAGACCGGGCTTGACCATCAGGATGTCGGCACCTTCCTGCTCATCCAGCAGGGCTTCGGTGAGCGCCTCGCGGCCATTGGCCGGATCCATCTGATAGGTGCTCTTGTCCTTGGGGATGGGCTTGCTGGAGTCGGTGCGTGGGGCGGAATCGAGGGCCTCACGGAAGGGGCCGTAGTAGGCGGAGGCGTACTTGGCGGTGTAGCTGATGATCCCCACATGCTCGAATCCCTCCTCATCGAGGGCTTCGCGGATGGCGCCCACGCGGCCATCCATCATGTCGCTGGGGCCGATCAGATCAGCGCCGGCCCTGGCCTGGGCCACGGCCTGTCGGCAGAGGATCGCCACGGTCTCGTCGTTGAGCACCTCCCCATCGGCGCTGACGATGCCGTCATGGCCATCGCAGGAATAGGGATCAAGAGCCACATCGGTCATGATCGCCATACCGGGATGGTCCTGCTTGAGCCGCCGGATCGCCCGTGGGATCAGGCCGCCTTCGTTGAAGCACTCAGCGCCGTCTTCGGTCTTGAGGCCGTCGGCCACCTTCGGGAAGAGCACCACGCAGCGGATGCCGAGATCCCAGGCGCGACCCACCTCATCCACCAGCCCTTCGAGGCTCCAGCGGAAGGCCCCGGGCATGGCGCCGATCGGCTCATTGCTGGCCCCTTCATGAACGAACAACGGCAGGATGAAATCCGCCGGGCTCAGCTGAAACTCGCGCACCATGGCCCGCAGCGCCGGAGTGCGGCGAAGGCGCCGTGGACGGTAGGACAGCTCCATGCAATCGAATCACCTCAAACCATCCTAGAGCCCAGGCTTCCGCCTCTCTTTCGCCATCGCATTCCCCAGCCAATCCTCTGGCAGCAACCATCAACAGCCGCCACTGATTGATCAGCGAAAGAGCATCCCCATGGGATCAGCCTGAATCCTTCCTTTCAGGACTGTTGCGCTGGTGATTCAGAGCTGGGCGGCTCGCATCCACTCTCGGCGAGGATCACTGCTGCGGGCCTCGCGCAACTGCTCCAATAACTGGCGTTCGCCGTCGCTGAAGCGCTCCGGCAGCTTGAGCGTGAGGCTGAGCAGCAGATCACCACGGCCCTCCTTGATCGGCCAGCCCTTGCCCTTGAGGCGCAGGCTGCGGCCCAGGGCCACCCCCGGCGGCACCTGCACGGTGGCTTCGCCATCGGGGGTGGCCACCCTCACCTCACCGCCCAGGGCCAGCTCATCGAGGCTGAGGGGCAGGTCAGCACTGAGCTGTTCGCCATCCAGGCGCCAAATCGGGTGGTCCTGGAGTTGAAGGTTGAGGTAGAGATCGCCGCGACGGCCGGTGCCGGGCTGCAGGTTGCCCTTGCCCTTGAGCCGCAGGCGGCTGCCACTGCGCACCCCCGCAGGAATGCGCACCTGCACCCGCTCCTCGTTGACGGCCAGGGTGCGTTCGCAGCCGCGGAAGGCTTCGGCGAAGCTGACGCTGATGGTGGCTTCCGCATCCAGGTTGAGGGCGCCACTGCGACCGGCCCCAGCCGGCCCGCCGAAACCACCAGCGAAGCCTGCGGGAAAGCCGCCGGAGAATCCGAACCCGCCAGGGCCCGCTCCGAAGCCGGAACCGGCCTGGTTCCCGCTGAAGCGACCGAGCAGGTCGTTGATGAATTCGTCGAAGTTGCCGTAGTTGCCGAAATCCACATCGAAGCCGGGGGCTGCGCCTGAGCCCCCTCCGGCCTGGCTCCAGTACTGGCCGAACTGTTCATAGCGCCGGCGCTTGTCGGGATCGGAGAGCACCTCATAGGCCTCACTGATCTCCTTGAATTTGGCCTCGGCCGTGGAATCGCCTGGATTCACATCCGGGTGGTACTGGCGAGCCAGCCTGCGAAACGAGCGCTTGACGGCCTCGGCATCGGCGCTGCGCTCGACGCCCAGCACCTTGAAGTAGTCGCGGTAGCCGTTGGCACTCATCGAAGCAAGCTCATCGGATCGCGAGGCGACGCAACAGAGCACCAGTGTCCCAGCCCAGGGCTGGAACGGGTGGCCACGGAAAGGGCGGAAGCCCGAACGCAGCCCTAGCCTCAGAGCCTCTGAGTCTGCGACTTCCATGCCTGATGCGACCCGCGGCCGCCAGTTGCCCACCCGGCTGTTGTCCCTGGCGCTGATGGGCCTGAGCCTGGTGCTGGTGGGGGCTGCCGGCAGCAGCCGCAACGAGGCCCTCGCCCGTGGCGGCAGTCCAGCGGCCAGCACCAGCGGCAGCCTCGGGGAAGCGGTGAGCCCCTCCACAGCGGAGCAGAAGGCACTGGTGGACCATCTGCGCAGCCGCGGAGCGATCTTCTACGGCGCCTGGTGGTGCCCCCACTGCTTCCACCAGAAAAACCTGTTCGGCACCGAAGCGGGCCGGCGCCTCCCCTACGTGGAATGCGACAAGGACCAGGCCGGGCGGGAACGCTGCCAGAAGGCCAAGATCCGGGCGTTCCCCACCTGGGATCTCGATGGTGAGCGCCGTGAGGGCCTGTTGACGATCGAGGAACTGGCGATCTGGAGTGGCTTCAAAACAAAAGCTGCCGCTGGCAGCAGCAGCCGCTGAAGCGATCACTCCAGGCCGTAGCCGTAGGGAGCTGTGGTGTCCCGCAGCAGTTGGGCCAGCTCCTGGATCACGGCCTGAACGATCTCGGGGTGATCGGCCATGAGGGCCTTGAGAGTGGCCTGCTCGATGCGGTAGAGGGTGGTGGGATCGATCGCGCTGACTGAGGCCGAGCGAGGTTCGGGATCAAGGGCCGCCAGCTCCCCCACGATTTCGCCCTCGTTGAGTTCCACCACGGTCTGATCACCGATGTGGATGCGCACGCGGCCGGAGACGATCACATACATGGAGGTGCCGAGATCCCCCTTGGCAAACAGCTGCTCACCGGCAGCCAGATGCACGTCCTCCACGGTCTCGGCCAGCTCAAGCAGCACCGTATCGGGCGTGGCGGCGAAGATGCCGACGGATTGAAGCCTCAGCAGCTTGTCGCGTGCGGCCGATCTGGTCATGGGGTTGGGGGAATGGCGACCTGAAGGCGGTTCAGGCCCTGGTGCGAAAGCGACGACGCGCTCCTGCCGCCAAGTATGTGGTCAAAGGGGCGGTTCAGCGAAGGCATGGCGGATGGTGATCAACAACCGCTCATGGCCTTCGCTCTCTTCCAGCCCCTTCCAGAACCACTGGGTTTCTGGATTGCACTGCTCCACCTGCTCCCTGAGGTCCGCCGGCAAGGCAGACCAATCGGGAAGGTGGGGCAGCTCGGGGCGGCTCATGGCGGGCCGTGGGTTCAGCAGTCGTAGACGCCAACGGCACAGCGACGCACGGTGCGCCGACCCACTCCAGCCACGCTGACGGGGGTGAGCGGACGACCCACTCGGGCTTGGGCCGGCGGGACCAAGGCATTCAGGAGTTGGCCTGGCACGGTCTGCAGCGGGCCTGAGCCAGCCAGGGCGAGGGCGGCAAGCAGAGCAGCCGTCTTGTGGGTGGTGGTCATGGAGTTCCCCTTTGAACGAAGTTACTGGGCAGTTCGCCCATGGACTTGATGGTCTTCAACTCATCCTTGCTGATGGCCCTGGCCCCCGGGGGTGGCACAAAAGCGAAGGACTGGCCGACGGCCGCGGATCCCGTTTTGAAGTTACTGAGTTGAACGCTGTACTGAGGCGAGCCAGGTACAGTCTTGGAGGTGATCACGTAGCGGCAGGGATAGGGACTCTTTCCCTGGGCGATCCAGATCTGGAAATCGACATCCTTTTTACGGAACGCCAGGTGATCGCACTCGACACCACCCACAACGCCGCTGCCGAGATCCTTGACATCCGTGACCCCCTCGGTGAGTTCGGCATAGGCCCCTGGCAACAATAAATCAGCAGCCGGGAGCGGCCTGCGGTACTTGTCCTTGAGCTCATCCACCAGGGTTGCGATCGTGCCCTTGAACGGAACCTGCATGTAGACGTTGGCCTGCTTGCCCAGCAGGGTGAAGGTGGAGCCATCGAAGACCGTTTCGACGTCGGCGAAACCGGTGGATCGGGTGGCACGGATGCGACCGGGGCGCGCCAGCGACACCGTTCCGGAACTGGCCAGCGTGAGCCGTTGCTGTTCCGCGGTCACGACATCCAGATCGGCGTCGTAACGGAATGACATGGCCTGTTGAGCGCCCATGTAGGTGGTCATTCCCTTGAGCAGCGCCAGGGCTTCCGCCTCAGCCGCCCCCGCGCCAGGGGCCCCAACCACCCCTGCCGCGACGGCAACAAAGCCTGCACAGACCCCAGCAAAAAGGCCACGGGCAACTCCTGTATTTATGAATAAATCCGTCATTCCTGTTGACACCATCACTCAGTTACACCCAATAGAATTACGGCCTTGGCGTCAGCGGGATACCGCCCAAAGATCCGCAAACGGAACCTCCCCAGCTTAGGGCTTAGCCGAAGTGTGGCAACCATTGCGGAGGGACGCTGCTGGCATTGGGGTGGCTATGCATGGGATGTGAGGTCTTGGGACGGGCGGTGATACCCCAGCCCTGGCGACCTCACACCCCCTTGTCAGCTGAACAACCTAGTGGGACTATACAACTAGGTGATGAAGGGGCTGCCCGGATCCGCAAATCATGAGAGCGGATTGAGAGGAAGAGCATCGTCCGGAACAATCCCGAAGGGGCCTGCAACGCACCCCAAAACCAATAGTGCTAACAAAGGACCTTGCCCCCGCAAGCCCATAACAGCCACCGAATCGAATACAAGCAAGCCCAGTACTGAAACAGCAGAAAGGGTAAGAGCCAAAGAAAGATAACGAATGTAGTCAAGTGCGATAAGATTAAGAAAAAGTCCGAAAAATGGTGCTACCAAGAGCAAGCCAGCTCTAACAGGATCACTGGAAAAACGAATAAGTCGGAAAAGGATAAGACACCATGCAAACACATAAATAAATACGATCGGATTATTGCCAAACCAATTAAAGCGTAAGCCGAGTGAATAGCTTATGTTATCTTTTACTAAATCACTCGTCAATACAATAGAAAAGGGATCTCCCAGCCCTGGCGCCATGGCCGACAAGCGATCAGCCAGCACCTCGCTCCCCTCCTCAAAGGCTCCAAAGTACTGGACAGCAAACGTAAATAGTGCCATGAGGAAGGCGTATGAGAGAGAGCCCCGTAAACCGTTATTCCGGTCTATCCGCTCTAGAACAACGACATATAATGGAACGAGAAAAAAGATCGACCCCTCGTAGATAAGAAGCGATACTAAGCTCAGGAACAACACTCCAAGCCATTTCAATCGAAAGGCAAATTGCTTTGAGAGCACAAGTAGCATTGCGGCAATGCAACATGAAAGCCAGAATATGTCCGTGCGACCAGCGTCGTAAGCAAAGTGCAGAAAGATAGCTGGCGAAAGAGTGAAGACAAGTGCAAGCAACCAGCGCACTCTTAAAGTTAAACTGGCAAGAGAGACTAAGGACTTAGAGAAGAGACTCCAAAAAAGAATCGCAAAGACCGCCAGTCCTGCAGTGAAAGCGAGGAGCGCAAATAGCCTCACGTCTAAGGCACTATTCATATTTAATGGCGTTAGAAGTGTGCCGATAAAAGCGCGCCTAATGAAGCCAAATCTATAGTAGTTTATATAGTAGTAAGATGGAATCCAGCTAGACACTCTAGAGAGGTCAAGGAAGCGCGGTAGCACCAAAAGCATCGCCAGACCAAGCGACATTCCTCCACACAAATTCGGAATGTTACGAAGTGCAAAGCAGGGTTTATCCATAAACGTCAAGATGTAAAAAAACTTAAGCTTTCTTGCCGAGTGACATTAACCCATCTGATCGGGGTAGGGAGACCCGGGAAAAACGCGCCCTCTCACGCCAGACTCAGCCGCGCTGATGGTGGCGGTGGTCTGCTCGGGTGCTGAACCCGCATAAACCAGTGTTGACCACGGCGGCGATGCCGCTGCTGGGGATGCAGGGTTCAAGGCCGTGCAAAGGAATCGGCGGGACCTATCAGGGAAGTTCTCCGCTCGGGGTGCTGAGCTGCTTCCCGCAGCTGCCAGTGTTCGTCCTGCTCCAGCAGAACCGCACCCACCAGTCGGGTGATTGCGTCGTCGTTGGGGAAGACGCCCACCACGCGGGGGCGCCGTTTCACTCTGCAGATGATCTGGCTTGTGGCCGAAGCTGATCGGCAGGTGATGGATGCGCTGTTGTAATCAGTGCAAAAAATGAGCGGGGCAGGTAGGGCCAAGAACCCTGTCCCTGCAATGAAATAGGGGCCTTCCAGCCCCCGTGAGTCATTTGGGTGATAAGGCTGACTTACCCCATCTCCCTAAGGAGTCAGGCGGCCACAGGGGCGGGCTGACGGGAGAAAGCAACGATGTTGTTCGCTGTTACGGATTTGCTCTTACCGAGCAGGCTTCAGTCACCCTCCTCTTACCCCGTCGAAACCATTGCAGCCCCCCGATGAACCCGCCAGAGCGGGGAATGGAGCTGAGCGGAATCGAACCGCTGTCCGAAGCACTGGTGTGAGTCACCTAGTCCGCCCAAGGACGGACCCCTTGATCATGGCACCTCGGGCCGGGAACAGCCGTGGCCCGGCAGGGTGGGCATGACCGAACACCATCCCCCCCCTCACCGGACCCATGCCCGCTCCGTTCACCTGCATCGCCGTGCTGCCGCCGGGGCTTGAGGAGCTGGGTGCCACCGAACTGGCCGAACTCGGGGCTGAGGCGGTGCAGCCCCTGCGGCGGGCGGTGGCGTTCCGCTGCGATCTCGCCTGCTTCTACCGGCTGCACCTGCGGGCCCTGCTGCCCTTCCGCATCCTGCGGCAGCTGGGCCGTTTCCCCTGCGATGGCCCACAGGATCTCTATGCCGGTGTCCAGGCAGCCGCCGACTGGGACCACTGGCTGCCCCCCCACCGCAGTTTCCGGGTGGAGGTGAGCGGCACGGCCCCCGGGCTGACCCACAGCCACTTCACCGCCCTGCAGGTGAAGAACGCCCTGGTGGATCAGCAGCGGCAGCGCTGGGGGGAGCGTTCCTCGATCGACCTCGACGCCCCCGACCTCTGCCTCCACCTGCACCTGGGCCGGGCCAGTGGCGGCGCCCGCGGCCAGCGCGCCGGCAACGAGGCCGTGCTCAGCCTGGATGGCTCGAGCGGCAGCCTGCACCGGCGCGGCTGGCGGGCGGCCATGGGTCTGGCGCCGCTGAAGGAGAACCTGGCGGCCGGCCTGATCCGTGCCACCGGCTGGGATGGGCACGTGCCCCTGGCCGACCCCCTCTGCGGCTCCGGCACCCTGTTGATCGAGGCGGCCTGCGCTGAGCTGGGACGCACCCCTGCTCGGACCCTGGCCCTGCAGCGCTGGGCCGATTTCAATGCGGAGCTGTGGAAGCGGGAATCGGCGGCAGCCGCCGGCCTGGCCCGCCAGGAGCTGGCGGACGGCAGCCCCCTGTCGCCGATCGTTGGCATGGAGCGGGATCCGGCGGTGCTGGAGCAGGCCCAGGCGAACGCGACGGCCGCCGGTGTGGCCCCGTGGCTGGAGTTGCAGAGCGGCGACTGCCGCGACTTCGTGCCGCCCCAGACTCCGGGAGTGATCGTCTGCAATCCGCCCTATGGCGAGCGCCTCGGCGCCGGCGAAGACCTGGAGCAGCTCTATGCCGATCTCGGCGCCATGGTCAAGCAGCGTTGCTCCGGCTGGACCCTCTGGCTGTTGAGCGGCAACCCTGAACTGACGGGCGCCCTGCGGATGAAAGCCAGCCGGCGCCTCCCAGTGAGCAATGGCGGCATAGACTGCAGATGGCTGCGTTATGAGATCCGCTGAAATCCGGTGGCCAGCTTTCATCCCCTCGCAATCGCCCCTGAGGTGATGCGATCCGATCATCCCTAGAGGGGATGACCATTCATGCTGTCAGTGTCAGCGGCCGTAAGAACACCCCAGCTGAGGCCCTGCGCCAGTCCAAGCAGGACATGGCCGTGATGTTCAACCGGGATCATCCCGACGCAGCGCTGATCGGCCTAGGGCGGATCAATGGGATCGGCTGGCTGCAGGAGCTGTTCGAGGAGGTCCTCATCCCAGCCGTCGTGGCTGATGAGGTGCTCTCAGAGGGCCTGGCCTGCTTCAGGGCCGCCGCCACGGCGGACTGCAGCCATGAGGCTGTCGTCATTAGCGGCAAGCAGCCCAACGACCTGCCGGAGTTCCGCAGGATCAACAGCTGAGCTGATCATGGTTGCTCTGACGTGAGGGCGAGGTAAGGAACGACCCGATTGCAAGCAGACTCCTTACCTGGCAGCAATCGGCCTCGAGACTGCCTCTCCATGGCCTTCAATCCTCCGCTTCGGCGTTCAACTCCGGTTCCGGCAACGGGGTGGTGATCGCGCAGTACAGCTCCACCAGCCCCTGCACCAACGCCTCCGGCACGGGGATCGGCCCCAGGCGCTCCAGCACCCGGGCGGGTGGATCTGGCGGCAGGGGATCGGGGATCACCAGGCGCTCACCGGGCCGGGCCACCAGCCCCTGGGGCCACCATGGGGGCAGCCCCTCTTCAGGCCCAGCGGCCGCCCCGGCCTTCACAGTCGGCCGCAGCCGTTGCATCAGCGCCTCCCGCTCCCGCCCGCGCCAGGCCAGAAGTTGCCAGGGGTCATCATCGAGCCGCTGGGCGAACACGTGCAGGCTGGCGGCGATGTGCTTACAGGGCACCTCCCAGTCGGGGCAGCTGCACTCGGCCTCAAGGTCACTCCAGCGCGCGGGGAACAGATCCACCCCCGCCTGGTGGAAGCCTGTTTCGAGATCCTCGGGCACCTCGCCGGCCAGCAGCTTCGCCGCCCAGCCCAGCCGCTGACGGAACACCGCCTCGATCGCCGCCCACTCTTCGTCTTCAGGCAGCTCCGTTTCCACCATGACCTTGTAGGGGGTGCGCCGAGAACCCTGCACCCGGGCCGCCAGCCTCCCTGGCCCCACCTCCAGGCTCAGCACCTGGCCACTTCTGGCGTAGCGCCGGCCCCGCTCCATCCGGCCGCCCAGCCCGTAGCCCTCGAGCACGTCGATGAACCGCTGCGACCACCAGCGCCGGGCCGGGGGCTTTTGGCGCGGGCTCATGGCGTGAGCCCCTCGCGGCGCAGGCTGATCACCTCCCGCAGTTCGTCGGTGGAGAGCTCGGTGAGCCACTGCTCTCCCGTGCCCACCACCCGCTCGGCGAGGTCGCGCTTGCTCTGGATCATGACGTCGATGCGTTCCTCGATCGTGCCGCTGCACACCAGCTTGTGCACATGCACGGTGCGCCGCTGGCCGATGCGGTGGGCCCTGTCGGTGGCCTGATCCTCCACGGCCGGATTCCACCAGCGATCGAAATGAATCACATGGGCGGCAGCGGTGAGGTTGAGGCCGGTGCCACCCGCCTTGAGCGAGAGCAGGAAGATCGGCGGCCCATCGGCCTCGGCGAAGCGCTGCACCATGGTGTCCCGCGCCCGTCGGGTCAGCCCGCCATGCAGCCACAGCGGTTCGCCGCCGTAACGACCCTGCAGATGGGCCCGCAGCCGCTCCCCCCAGGCCGCGAACTGGCTGAAGATCAGCACCTTCTCGCCGGCGTCGAGGATGGCATCGAGCAGCTCCTCGACGCGATCGAGCTTGCCGGAGCGACGCGGCAGGGCCGAGCCGTCGTCGAGGTAGTGGGCCGGGTGGTTACACACCTGCTTGAGCCGGGTGAGACCGGCCAGCACCAGGCCGCGCCGTTCGATGCCGTCGCTGCTCTCGGCGGCCGCCAGCAGCTCCTCCACCACCGCCTGATACAGGCTGGCCTGCTCGGCACTGAGGGTGCAGGGTTCGCTCTGCTCGATCTTGCCTGGCAGGTCGGGCAGGATGCCGCGGTCGCTCTTGAGGCGGCGCAGCAGGAAGGGGGCCGTGAGCCGCTGCAGCCGGGCGGCCACCTCCGGATCTTTGTCCCTCTCGATCGGGAGGGCGAACTGGTCACGGAACTGCCGCAGGCTGCCGAGCAGGCCCGGATTGAGCAGCTGCATCAGGGCCCACAGCTCGCTGAGCCGGTTCTCCACTGGTGTGCCGGTGAGGGCGATGCGGCGTTCCCCCCGCAGCGCCGCCGCTGCCTTGCTCTGGGCCGTATGGGGATTCTTGAGCTGCTGGGCCTCATCGAACACCAGCCGTCCGAAGGCCATCTCCGCCAGCAGGGGCAGATCCCGGCTCACCATGCCGTAGGTGGTGAGCAGGACCGGAGCCGGCCGGTCCTTGCCGCCTTCGCCCGCCAGCTGACGGGCGAAGGCGGCGGCACTGCCGCGGAAGCGGCCAGGGCCGTGGTGGATCAGCACAGGCAGCTGGGGCGCAAAGCGCTGCAGTTCCCGGCTCCAGTTGCCCAGCAGCGACACCGGCGCCACCACCAGCGTGGGGGCCTCGAGCGGATCGGCCAGCAGGGTGGCGATCAGCTGAGCCGTCTTGCCGAGACCCATGTCATCGGCCAGGCAGGCACCCAGACCCAGCCGGCCCAGGAACACCAGCCAGCCCAGGCCCCGTTCCTGGTAAGGCCGTAACTCCCCCTCGAAGTCGGCCGGCGTGGGGATCGGTATGGCACGGCTGTGGAGCTCACCGCCGAGCAGCTCGCCGAGGGGCCCGCTGGCCTCCACCCCCACCAAGGCCAGATCATTCGGCAGGTCGAGGCGGTCGAGGCCGAGGCCGGCGTGCAGCAACGCTGTGCCGCTGGCCTCCCCCTGGAGGCCGGCGTGGCGCAGCAAGGAAGCGATCGCGTCAGGCTCGATCAGGGTCCATTCGCCCCGCAAGCGCACCAGGCTGCGCTTGGCCGCGGCGGCCCGTTGCAGGCTGGCCAGCTCGGCCGTGCTGAGAGGCCGATCGCCCAGCACCGCCTGCCACTGGAACGAAACCAGGGCATGGAGATTCAGGCCGGCCCCCTCGCCAGCGGGGGTCTTGGTGGCCGAGCGCCGATTGGTGTTGGCGCGCAGACCCAGGCGGTGGCCATGACGCCACCAGCTGGGCAGGAGCAGGCCGAAGCCCGCCTCATCAAGCACACTCGCGCGCTGCCGCAGCAGGGCCAGCAGGGCCCCTTCCTCCACGTCCAAGCTGGCGGGCGCCTGCTGCTCGAGCAGGCCAGCCAGTTCAGGGGCCAGGCGGGTGAGCAGGCCCAGCTGGGCCAGCACCGCATCGAAACGATCCACCGGGAAGGGACTCTCGCCGTCCCAGAACTCCGCCAGGGGCACCATCAGGCTGGGGTCGGTCGCTGAGCGCAGCAGCAGCTCGAGCGTCCAGCGACGGACGCGGGGGCTGCTGGGTTCGTGCAGCCGCAGGCACAGCTGCAGCGCGCCGCCGCCACCGCCCCCCTCCCGCACCCACTGGTGCAGCCCAGTGACGAAGGCGGCCTCAGCGGCGAGATCGGCCGTGGCGGCGAGATGGGGATCGGAGCCCACCAGGGCCACCAGCCAGGACTGGGGCAGGGCCGCGGGGCCGGGGCGACGACGGCGGGCAGCGGGCTGCGGCGGGACGGCAAAGCCGTCGAGGCGGCGACGCACGAGACGGTCCACGGCATCGGTCAGGGATTCCGCCAGCTGTTGCTGCTCCTCCAGGCTGTCACCCGTCAGATGGGCCGCCAGCAGCTCGCGGTCGCCGGCGGCGGGCAGCGGCCACCACTGGGCCCGCAGGCGTCCATCGGGATCCACCACCAGGCCCGGCACCACCCTGCCGCTGTCGACGAAGTAGGTGGCCAGCTGCCGGCAGGCCGGCGAGGCAGGACAGGAGAGCATGGGTCGGCTCGATGGGCGATCACCATGACCCTGACCCTAGGGGCGATGGCCTCCCCTGGAACCCCGTGGTTCAGCCGGCTCCCGCCGCTCAGCCAGGGGCTGGTGACGCCTGGTCCACTGGTAGGCCCCGCTGGTGGCGGGCGCTGGCTGAGGGGCACCAGCTCGGGAACCATCTCTGGATGGATTCGCGCTCGGCCCTGCTGCTGCACTGGCTGCGTCCTGGCGGCGGCTGGTTCCAGCGCTGGTTCATCCTCGCCAACGCCCACCCCGGTGGAATCCTGGTGCTGCACGACACTCCGGAGGTCATCATGCAGACCCCCGCCACCCTGAGGGAGGTGGTGCCGGAGTTGAAGCGGCAGGGGTATCGGTTCGTGGACCTCGACCCGCTCAGCGGCCCAGCAGGGCCCGGGTCGTCTTGCTGAGGCCTGCGGTGGTCTGGGGCAGATAGGGCCCCTTCATCAGCTGGCCGCCGATGCGCAGGAACAGGCCTGCCAGCACAAGATCGCCGGCCACCACAGCCAGCACGGCCTTGATCCAGCCCCAGCCAAGGCCCATGTGCAGCCACAGCACCAAGGCCAGCTGGCCGAGCACGGTGGCCAGCATCAGGAACGTGAGACCCCCACCCAACAGCAACCCACCGCTGATCAGCCGTCGCTTCTCATGGTCCACCTCCTGCAGGGCGATGCGCACGTGCAGGTCCATGACCGACGTCACCAGGGCCGTGACGCGACCCGCCGCCACCCGGCCTGCACCAGAGCCGCCGGCACGCCGACCCCGGCGCTCATCGTCGGCCGAACTCATGAGGAGCGCCGGCCCGGAGCCAGCAGCAGTCCGGCGATCAGGCCCACCGCCGCCGCCACGCCCACCGCCAGCAGCGGACGATCCCGCACGGGCTTCTCGATGCGGGGCCTCAGGCTGGTGTTGAGTTCATCGAGCAGATGCTCCAGCTGCTCCTCCAGCGGACCGATGCGGTCCACCAAGTCGCGGGTGCGATCGCCCGCCACATGGACCAGATCGAGCAGTTGCTCCTGCACACCACTGGCGGTGCGGCCGGTCTGCTGGGCGATCAGTGACACCACCTCATCCAGGCTGCCGCGGGTGGCCTCCAGGGTTTCGCGGGCCACCTGGGGCCATTCCCTCTGGATCGTGGGCAGCAGGGCGTCGAAGCGCTCGCGGAAGCGATCGCGACTGAGGGTGGGGGTTTCGGGTTCCATGACGTGACGTTCCTCGTGATCTATGGCTCCCACGATAGGTAGGGGCTTGAGATCGTCAGCAGGTCCGCTAGGTTCTGGGTGCTCAGCACCGCACGCGGGCCGGTTGGTTTACATCAATCAGGTCGAACTCGCTCAGTTCAAGTCGTTCGGTGGAGCGATGGCGATCCGTCTGGAGCCATCCTTCACCGTGATCACCGGCCCAAACGGCTCGGGCAAGAGCAACATTCTTGATGCGGTGCTCTTCTGCCTGGGCCTGGCCAACAGTCGTGGCATGCGCGCCGAGCGGCTGCCCGATCTGATCAACAGCGCCACGGTGCGCCAGGGCAAAGCCGCCGAAACGGTGGTGAGTGTGCGCTTCGATCTCAGCGACTGGGAGCCCGATCCGGCCGAGGCCGGCCTCGAGCCTCCGGAGGAGGGGCCCTGGATCCAGACGGGACAGAAGGACTGGACTGTGAGCCGGCGGCTGCGGCTGGCCCCCGGCGGCACCTACAGCAGCACCTACAGCGCCGATGGGGTTCCCTGCAACCTGCAGCAACTGCAGAGTCAGCTGCGGCGCCTGCGGGTGGACCCGGAAGGCAGCAACGTGGTCATGCAGGGGGACGTGACCCGGATCGTCTCGATGGGCGCCCGTGACCGCCGCGGCCTGATCGATGAACTGGCCGGAGTCGCCCTGTTCGATTCCCGCATCGACCAGACCCGCGCCAAGCTCGATGAGGTGCAGGAGCGCCAGGAACGCTGCCGGATCGTGGAACAGGAGCTGCTGGGGGCACGCCAGCGGCTGGAGCGCGACTGCGCCAAGGCCCGCACCTACCAGGACCTGCGCCAGCGTCAGCAGCTGGGCCGCCTGCAGGAGCAGGTGCTCGCCCACGAACAGGCCGGCAGCCAGCTGGGGACCCTGCGCCGGCGCCAGCAGGCCCTGGAGGTCCAGGAGCAGAGCGACCGCACGACCCTCGCCTCCGCCGAATCAGCCCTGGAGCAGGCCAGCGCCGCACTGGCCCTGCTGCAAGCGGAGGTCAAGGCCCTCGGGGAGGACAGCCTGCTGGTGGTGCAGGCGGAACTGGCCGGCCTCGAGACCAGCGCCCGCGAGCTCAAGCGCCAGGCGGAGCGGCAGCAGCAGCAGGCGGAAGCCCTGCAGGGCCAGCGCCAGCAGTTGCAGAGCCAGCACGCCGAGCTGCAACGCCAGCGCCAGGAGCTCAGCGCCGATGAGCGGCACGCCGGCGCCCTGGCGGCGGCGGAGCAGGCCTGCCTCAGCGCCGAGGGGGCGGTGGAACTCTCCCGCCGGCGGCTGGGGGAGGTGGCGGGCCGCTCCGGCACCTGGCTGGAGGAGCAGAAGCGCCGCAGCCAGCGCCGGCAGGAGCTGCAGCAGGCGGTGGCCCCCCTGCTGGCGGAACAGCAGCAGCTCAGCGAGAGGCTGCGCCAGGCCGAGGAGCGCCTGCTGGAACTGGAGGCGGAGCTGGCCAGTGGCGGCAGCGCCGACCAGGAGCAGCAGGGGCGCCTGCAGGAACTGCTGGCCGAAGGCGAGGCCGTGCAGACCCTGGTGGAGCAGCAACAGCGCCAGGCCCAGGAGCTGGCCGAAGCCCTGGCCCTGCAGCAACGCACCCGCAGCCGCCTGGAGCAGGAGCAGACCCAGCTGGAGCGAGAGATCGCCCGGATCGAAAGCCGCCGCGACACCCTCCAGGAGAGCCGCGGCACCGGTGCCCTGCGCCTGCTGCTGGAATCAGGCCTGGGCGGACTGCACGGCCCCGTGGCTCAGCTCGCCGAAGTGGAGGAGCGCTTCCGGGTGGCCCTGGAGGTGGCCGCCGGCGGCCGCCTGGCCCAGGTGGTGGTCGACGACGACCGCATCGCCTCCCAGGCGATCGAGCTGCTCAAGAGCCGCCGCGCCGGTCGCCTGACCTTCCTGCCGCTCAACAAGATCCGCGGCGGGGGCAGTGGTGGGGGCAGCAGCGCCGCCCTGGAGCGGGGTGGCGGGGCAGGCCGCTCCAACTCTGGCGGGCTGGTGGGCCGCGCCGTCGACCTGCTGCGCTTCGAGCCCGTCTACACCGAGGTGTTCCGCCATGTCTTCGGCGACACCCTGGTGTTCGAAGACCTGGCCAGCGCCCGCCGTGAGCTGGGTCGCTGCCGGGCCGTCACCCTGGAGGGCGAACTGCTGGAGCGCAGTGGCGCCATGACCGGCGGCAGCCTGCAGCAGCGCTCCGGCCAGCTCGGTTTCGGGCGGGCCGGGGAACAGGACGAGGCGGAGCCCCAGCGGCGCCGGCTGCTGGAGCTGGGGGAGAGCCTGGTGGTCTGCCGTCGCCGCGAAGCCGACCTGGGCCGCCAGCTGGAGCAGCTGCGCCCGGCGCTGCAGGAGGGCCAGCAACGCCGGGCCGGCCTGACGGCGGAGCGGGCGGCGGCGGAGCGGGCCCTGGGGCCCCAGCTGCAACGGCTGGAGCAACTCCAGCAACGGCTCAGCCACACTCAGGCTGGCCTAAAGAGCGGCCGCCAGCGCAGCCAGCAGCTGGAGCGCGAGCTGGCCCCGCGGCTGCAGGAGCTGTCCGGACTGGAGCTGGCCGAGGCCGAGGCCCAGGCGTCGGGTGACAGTGCCCGCTGGCAGGGCCTGCAGCAGGATCTGGAGGCGGCCGATCAGCGGCTGGCCGCGGCCCGTCAGCAGCGGGACAGCCTGCTGCTGGCCCAGCGGGAGCGCAGCTTGAGCCTCACCCGCCTGGGGGATCAGCTCGAAGCGCTCGCCCTGGAGGAGACGCGGCTGCAGCAGGCCGTGGTCAGCCTGGCCGAGGAGCACCGCCAGCGGCGGGAGCAGGAGCGCCTGGGCGAGGAGCGGCGCCATGAACTGGAAGGGCAGCAGCAGCAGTTGCAGGAACGCTTCGGTGAGCGCCGCCGCAGCCGCGATGCCGCCGAAGCCCAGGTGACCCAGCAAAGGCAGGCCCTGCAGCAACGCCAGTGGGAGCTGCAGCGGCTGGGGGAGGAGCGCCTGGCGCTCAGCGAACAGGAGCGGGCCCTGGCCCTGCGCCTGGAGGCGATGGAGCGGGCCCTGCCCGATCCTCTGCCGGAGATCCCCGAGGAGCTGCGCTCAGCGGGCCTGGAGGCCCTGCAGCAGGAGTTGCAGCGGCTGCAGCAGCGCATGGAGGCCCTGGAGCCGGTGAACATGCTGGCCCTGGAGGAGCTGGAGCAGCTGGAGCAGCGCCTGGCCGAGCTGGCCGGCCGGCTGGAGGTGCTCTCCAGCGAGCGGGAGGAGCTGCTGCTGCGCATCGAAACCGTGGCCACCCTGCGCCAGGAGGCGTTCCTGGAGGCCTTCCACGCCGTGGATGGCCACTTCCGCACGATCTTCGCCGGGCTCTCCGAAGGCGAGGGGCACCTGCAGCTGGAAAACGAGGCCCAGCCCCTCGAAGGCGGGCTCACCCTGGTGGCCCACCCCAAGGGCAAGACCGTGCGCCGACTGGCCTCGATGTCGGGTGGGGAGAAATCACTGACGGCCCTGAGCTTCCTGTTCGCCCTGCAGCGCTTCCGCCCCTCCCCCTTCTATGCCCTCGATGAGGTCGACAGCTTCCTCGATGGGGTGAATGTGGAGCGGCTGGCTGCCCTGATCGCCAGCCAGGCCCACCAGGCCCAGTTCCTGGTGGTCAGCCACCGCCGGCCGATGATCGCCGCCGCCACCCGCACGGTGGGGGTGACCCAGGCCCGCGGCGCCCACACCCAGGTGGTCGGGATGCCCAGCGCCGCCTGAACCGGTGCGGTGGGTCACAATGATCCGACCGTCCACCTTGCCGACACCCGCCCGGGATCTGGCCTTTGACCTCTTCCTTCCCTCCCTCCGCCGACCCTTCCGGCGCCGCCCCGAGCGACAGGCTCTGGCTGCGCTCCGAGCTGATGGGAACCCAGGTGATCACTCGCGACACCGGCCGCCGGCTGGGGGTGGTGGGCGAAGTGGTGGTCGACATCGACCGCCGCGAAGTGGTGGCGCTCGGCCTGCGCGACAACCCCCTCACCCGCTTCCTGCCGGGCCTGCCCCGCTGGATGCCGCTCGACCGGATCCGCCAGGTGGGCGATGTGGTGCTGGTGGATTCCGCCGATTCCCTGGCGGAGGGGTTCAACCCCGAGCGCTACAGCAAGGTGATCAACTGTCAGGTGATCAGCGAATCGGGCGAACAGCTGGGTCGGGTGCTGGGCTTCAGCTTCGACATCGAAACCGGCGAGCTCACCACCCTGGTGCTGGGGGCCCTCGGTGTGCCCCTGCTGGGCGAAGGGGTGCTGAGCACCTGGGAACTGAGCGTCGAGGAGATCGTCAGCAGCGGCCCCGATCGGATCATCGTCTACGAGGGTGCTGAGGAAAAACTCAAGCAACTGGGCAGCGGCCTGCTCGAGAAACTGGGCATCGGCGGCCCCAGCTGGGAGCAGGAGGAGCGGGATCGCTTCCGCCAGACCATGGTGCCGGTGGAGAACCAGCTGGCCTCCGGCCAGCCCAGCGTCCAGGAGCAGCGCCGGATCCAGCCCGCCTCCAGCCGGGCCGTGCAGGTGGAGGAGCAGGAGGAACTGGAGTACGTGGAGCTGGAGCGCCGCCGGCAGGAACCCCTGCGTCAGCGCCGCTACCTCGACGAGGACGAGTTCGACGACGATCCCCGCCGCCGCAACCCCCTGCCGCAGCAGCCACGCCAGGCACCGCTGCGCTCCAGCGACGACCAGCGCCAGCCCCTTGATGTGGAGCCCGAGCCCTACAGGGAGCGGCGGCAGCCCGAACCGGAGGTGCTGGACGAACCGCCGGCGCGCCCCCGCACAAATGAGGAGCGCTTCTCCGATCCCTGGTGAACCGGCGGATCAGCCGGTGTGGCCTCACTCCACCGGCTTGAAATCAAGGGAGGCGGAGTTGACGCAGTAGCGCAGGCCCGTGGGGCCGGGGCCGTCGTGGAAGAGGTGGCCCAGGTGTGCCTCGCAGGTGGCACAGCGGATCTCCGTGCGCACCATGCCGTGGCTGCGGTCCTCAATGGTGGTGATCGCCGCGGGGTCCAGTCCGTCCCAGAAGCTGGGCCAGCCGGTGCCGGAATCGAACTTGGCGCTGGAGCCGAACAGGGGCGACCCACAGCAGATGCAGTCGTAGCGGCCCTCCTGCTTGGTGTTCCAGTAGGTGCCGGTGAAGGCCCGCTCGGTGCCGCCACCACGGGCCACCTGGTATTGCTCGGGCGTCAGCCGCTCGCGCCAGTCGGCATCAGAGGGGACTGGCGTAGCGCCGGCGGTGTCGGAGCTGGCCATGGGGTAAGGAAGCATCTGCTGCCCTCAATTTAGGCAGCGGGCAGAAGCTCCTGCACCATCGCCGCCAGGGCCGCCACGGCCCCGGGCTGACCGCGCAGGCTGCGCAGGTCGTCGCGCTGGCCCCGCAGCCGCTCGGGATGGGCCAGCCACTCGTTGGCCTCGGCGGCGATCTCCGCCGGCGTGATCGCCCCCACCCGCTCGGGCACCACGGCGCGGCCCGCCGAGATATTCGGCCAGGCCAGAAACCCCCGCTGGCGCATGCGCCAGGCCGTCAGCGCCAGCCCCAGCAACCAACGCAGCAGCGGCAGGCGCGCCAGCAGACCGAGCCAGCCGTCCCAGGCCTGCATCACCTGCAGATGCTGGGTGGGCACCAGCACGATCATCGGCACCCCGAGGGCCCCGAGTTCCGCGGTGTTGGCCCCCACGGTGGTGAGCGCCAGGGCGCACTGGCTGAGGGGACCGTGGGCCGGGTGCTGCTCAAACAGCAGGATGGGCGTGCCGGCGCCGCTGATCAGCCAGCGCTGGCCAGTGCCCGGCTCAGGCTCCAGCAGCCGCGGCGGCTGAGCGCCGTAGTGGCGCTGAATCGGGTTGCCACGGCCTCCGTAGGCCAGCAGCTCGGCCACGCTGGTGGTGGGCGCCACCGGCAACAGGAAGCGGCAGCCGGGCCGCAGGCGGGCGAGGCGATCGGCGGTGTCGAGCAGGAAGGGAACGCCCACCTGCAACTTGGCCCGTTTCGAGCCAGGCAGCAGGGCCACCCATTCCCCCTCGGGCAGGGGAGCCACGGCCCGCGCCTCCTCGGAGAGATCAGCCATCAGATCCCCCACCACGGTGCAGCGCTGGCGCCAGCGGGCCGGCAAGCGGGTGGCGGCCTGGGGGCCCATGGCGGCGATGCGGTCGTTCCAGCGCGGCCAGCGGGCCACCCACTCGGCGTAGGTGAGGTGGCGATAACCGAGGCGTGCCGAGAGCAGCACGGTCCAGAACTGATCACCCCCCAGGAACACCACCACCCCCTGGGCCGGCCAGGGACCATGACGCCCGGGCCGCAGCAGCAGATCCCAGAAGCGGCGGGCGGGCACGATGCGGGAGAAGAGGCCGAGGTCGCGGGCCACCCGCGCTTCGCTGCCGGTGGCGTTGGGGCAGGGCACCAGCACCAGCTCCAGGGAGCTGGCCGCCCCCGGCACAACGGGTTGAAGCTCCAACTGCCGGTGCAGGCGCTGGGCCAGGGGCCGCACCCACGTGGTGAGTTCACCGGGACCGTTGCACACCAGCACGATCGCTGCGGTGGGCGTGCGGCTCAGCGGCGGCTCTCTCAAATTGTGGGGAAGAGAAATGCGGATGGCGAGACTTGAACTCGCAAGGCCGAAGCCACACGCCCCTCAAACGTGCGTGTCTACCAATTCCACCACATCCGCGTGGCCGTCAGGAGTCTGGACTCCCTTCGGATCGTCAATATACCCATCACCCGTCCCGGCCCCGGCGCGACTGGGGCGTCAAGGGTCAGCACTGATACAGTCCGCTGCGGCCTGGACCCACCACGGATGCCCATCGGCAAGCTGCTGATCGCCAACCGTGGCGAAATCTCCCTCCGCATCCTGCGCAGCTGCCGCGAACTGGGCATCAGCACGGTGGCGGTCTACAGCACGGTCGATCGCAACGCCCTGCACGTGCAGCTGGCCGATGAGGCGGTCTGCGTGGGCGAAGCCCCCAGCAGCAAGAGCTACCTCAATATTCCCAACATCATTGCCGCGGCGATCTCCCGCGGCGCCGATGCGATCCATCCCGGCTATGGCTTCCTGGCCGAGAACGATCGCTTCGCCGAGATCTGCGCCGCCCACGGCCTCACCTTTGTCGGTCCATCCCCCGAGGCGATCCGGGCGATGGGGGACAAATCCACCGCCAAGACCACCATGCAGCGGGTGGGGGTTCCCACCATCCCCGGCAGTGAGGGTCTGCTGGAGGACGCCCGGGAAGCCTCCGTGCTGGCGGAGCGCATGGGCTTCCCCGTGATGATCAAGGCCACCGCCGGCGGGGGCGGGCGGGGCATGCGTCTGGTGCAGGAGCCGGAGCAGCTCGAAGGGCTGTTCAAGGCCGCCCAGGGCGAGGCGGAGGCGGCGTTCGGCAACCCCGGCCTCTACATGGAGAAGTTCATCGACCGGCCCCGCCACGTCGAGGTGCAGATCCTGGCCGACCGCCACGGCAACGTGGTTCACCTCGGTGAGCGCGACTGCTCGATCCAGCGGCGCCACCAGAAGCTGCTGGAGGAAGCCCCCAGCCCGGCCCTGGATCCGGAGCTGCGTCGGCGCATGGGCGAAGCGGCGATTGCGGCGGCCCGCAGCATCACCTATGAGGGGGCCGGCACCGTCGAGTTCCTGGTCGATCGCAGCGGCAACTTCTATTTCATGGAGATGAACACCCGCATCCAGGTGGAACATCCCGTCACCGAGATGGTCACCGGTTTTGATCTGATCGCCGAGCAGCTGCGCATCGCCGGCGGCGAGCCCCTGAGCATGCGCCAGGAGGACGTCCAGCTGCGCGGCCATGCGATCGAATGCCGCATCAACGCCGAAGACCCCCAGCAGAATTTCCGACCGGCCCCGGGCCGGATCACCGGCTGGTTGCCCCCGGGGGGGCCAGGCGTGCGGGTCGACAGCCACGTGTACACGGGCTACGAGATCCCTCCCTTCTACGACTCGCTGATCGGCAAACTGATTGTCTGGGGACTCGATCGCGATGCAGCCATCAAGCGCATGCACCGGGCCCTGAGCGAATGTGCGATCACGGGTATCCCCACCACGATCGAATTCCACCTGGCCCTGCTGGATCGGCCCGAGTTCCAACGCGGCGATGTGCACACCAAGTTCGTGGAGCAGGACATGCTTCCGCCAGCCGAACCCCGGACCTGATTCAACCTTGAAGCGACGGGCTCTCGCCTGAGACCTCCCTCAGGCCAGCGACTGGCTCTGGCGCATCACCTGGGTGAGCAGCCCCTGCTGACCCACCACCAGCTCCCGCAGCAGGCTGATCAACCCCACCCAGATCACAGGGGTCACATCGACACCGCCGATGCTGGGGATCAGCCGCCGGCTGACACGCAGCAGCCCCTCGGTGGGCCAGCCGATCAGCCGCATCGCGCCGCGGTTGAGATCCACCTGCGGATACCAGGTGAGCACGATGCGGAACAGGAACAGCAGGGTCCAGGCCGCCAGGGCCAGGGCCAGCACGGCGTGCAGCAGCGGCAGGGCAGAGGCCAGCACGGGAATGGCCGTCACAAAACGGTAAGCAGTGGTGCTCCCATCGTAGGAAGTGGGCGGTGCTGCCTAAGATCTCAGCCGGTCCTCATGGCGCCATGACCCCCTCCCTGTCCAACTTCCTCAGCAGCCTCGTCTACGGGGCGATGATCGTGGTGATTCCCATCAGCATCGCCCTGGTGCTGATCAGCCAGAACGACCAGGTGGACCGCAAGCTCTGAGCCGCCCCTGGTTCTGCCGTTCCAGGTCCCTAAAGTGGGAACAGCCGTTCACCTCTGGCGGACGGAACAAGTCGTTCGCCTGAGGTTTCAGACGTGGTCAATGCCAGCCTGAACTGGGCCAGCATCGTCGGCATCGTGTTGGCCGTCGGTGGTGCGTTCCTCTATTTCATGAGGAGCTTCAAGCCAGCCCTCGCCCGCGACTACGACGTGTTCTTCGCGGCCATCGGTCTGCTCTGCGGCGGAATTCTGTTTTTCCAGGGCTGGCGGCTGGATCCGATCCTCCAGTTCGGCCAGTTTTTGCTGGCGGGCACCACCGTCTTCTTCGCCTACGAAAGCGTGCGCCTGCGGGGCGTCACCACCGAGCAGGCGCGGCGCTCCTCCTACTTCGACGACGACGAACCCCTGCCGGCCAGGCCGAGGGTGGGCGGTCGTGCCGGCTGGGATGACGATGTGGAGCGCTTCGAGGAACCCCAGCCCCTGCGGCGGCGGATCCGCTCCCCCCTCAGCGAAGACACCGACGAGGATCCCAGCTTTTACCGGCCCCGCCGGGAGACAGCACGCACAGCCATTCCCGAGCGGGCCGCCAGCCGCCGCAGCAGCGCCGAGGACAGCTGGGACGCCCCCCCGTCCAGCTCCCGCGGGGAACCCGAGTCGTACGGCTCCCGCAGCGCCGCCAGTACCAGCCCAGCGCCCTCGGCCAGTTCCGCCTCCAGTACCGCGGGCTCGGGGCCGGCCTTCGGCTCCCGCAGACGGGAGCGCGACAGCGGGGTCGAGCCGCGCCGCGGCAGCCGTCCGGTGCCCAGCGGCGACAGCATGCCCCGCTCCAGCCGTCGGCCAGGCCCTGCCGGCTCTTCTGATCCGGCGTCCAGCCCGGCCCCGGGCATCCCCCAGGGCACCCCGATTCGCAGACGCCCCGCCGCTGCCAGCAACAGTCCTGCCGCTGCCGACCCCATCGCTGGCCCCGGCACCCCCGTGAGCGACGCCGACTACACCCCCCTGCGGCCCACCCCTTCCAGCAGCCGGCCCCGGGATAACAGCTCCCGTTTCGACAGCTGATCACCCCCCCGAAGGCCGCCGTCCTGGCGGCAATGGCCGCGGCCCTGGCGGTTGGTCTGGGGGCTTGCTCCCTGCCCTGGGCCCGCCGTTCCCGTCCGGCTCCGTCTGCAGGCTGGGAGGCCAACCTCAGCCGCCAGGATCCAGCCCTCAGCGGTGATGGGCGTCTGCTGGCCAGCGTGATCGAACGCCAGGGTCGCTCCACCGTGCTGCTGCAGGAGCGCAGCAGTGGACGGGTGCTGCCCCTGCGCCACCTCAGCCGCTGGCAACCCCACAGTTCCCCATCGCTGAGCTGGAGGGGGCGCTACCTGGCCGTGATCGTGCAGCGCGGCGATCGACGCCTGGCGGTGATCGAAGATCGCCTCACCAACCGGCTGCTGCCGTTGCCCTTGCCGGGCGGACGCGAACCGGTGCGGCTGAGCCTGGCACCCGATGGCCAGCGCCTGGCCCTGCAACTGGTGGCCTCGGGCCGCTGGCGGGTGGAGGTGTTCGATCTGGCGGGGGCGCTGGAGCTGGATCCACCCGCCGGGGAGCTGCTGCGCACACCAGCTGCAGCCACGCCATGACACTCCAAGGGTCTCAACATCCAGGTGCTGCCCGGCTGGGGGTGGCACTGCTGGCCACCGGCTTGCTCAGCGCTTGCGTGGCCACACCCCTGCGGCCCCTGCCAACGATCAACCAGCGACTGGAGCAGAACGGCAGCAACCGCGATCCGTCCCTGAGCGGCCGCTGGCTGGCCCTGATCAGCGGACGCGATGGACGGGAGCGGGTGGAGCTGATCGACCTGGAGCTGAACCGGCCCGTGCCCCTGCCGGGGCTGAACCGGCCCGATGCCCAGCCCCTGAACGTCAGTGTCGATGCTGCCGGGGAGCGGATGGCCCTGATCCGCCAGCGCGATGGCCGCACGGAGCTGGCGCTCTACAGCCGCAGCAGGCAGAGCCTGCAGCCGCTGCCCCTGGATCCGCCCGGGGTGCCACGGCAGCTGCAACTCGACGCCAACGGCCGTGTGCTGGCGGTGCAAGTCAGCCGCGGCGGCCTCTGGCAGGTGGACCTGATCGAGCTGCCCTGAGGCTTCAGGGCACCAGGCCCGCCCAGTGCAGGAAGGTATCGCCGCTGAGGGCCTCGATCAGCAGCACGGCGGCAAAGCCAAGCATGGCGAAGCGACCGTTCACCCGCTCCGCGTAGCCGCTCCAGCCGAACGCCGGCACGTCGGAGGTGGTGGCACTGGTGGCGGGAATGGCCTCAGAGTCGCTGGCAGGAGCTGGGGATGACATCAGGGCTCACGGTTGCGGCCAAAGTCATAGCCGGCGGCGGGCAGAAGCCGCCAGCCACCCTGGCCATCGAGCTCCAGCACCGTGTCGTGGTAGGCCGTGAGGGTGGGCCGGTGGCCAACGCTCACGAAGGCCATCTCCCGCTCCACCAGCAGTTCGTAGAGCGCCTTCTCCGTGGCCACGTCGAGGGCGCTGGTGGCCTCGTCGAGCACCACGAACCGGGGCGAGTTGAGCAGCAGTCGGGCGAAGGCCAGGCGCTGCTGCTCTCCGAGAGACAGCAGGCGGGGCCAGTCCTGCTTGATGTCCAGATCGGGATAGCGGTGCACCAGTTCGGGCAGGCGCACCTCCTCAAGCACATGGCGCAGCTGCTCGTCGCTGAAACGAGCGGGGGGCTGGGGGTAGCAGAGCTGCTCGCGCAGGCTGCCCAGCAGCATGTAGGGCTTCTGGGGAATGAACAGCAGGTCGCTTTCGGGAGGGCGCTGCACCCGGCCGGTCTCCGTGTCCCAGAGGCCGCTGATCAGGCGCAGCAGGGAGGTTTTGCCGCAACCGGAGGGACCTACAACCAGCAGGCGCTGGTCAGCGGCGACGCTGAGGCTGAGGTTGTGGATCAGGCGGCGCGTGCTGCGCGGCGGCACCAGATCGACGTTCTCAAGCAGGATCGCTGAGCCGCTGTCGGCTGGCGGCGGCGCAGCGCCCAGCAGGTTGGCTTGACCGCCGAGGAGCAAGCCGCTGATCTTCTCAATCCGGGTCTGGAAGCCCTCGAGGCGGCTGATCGAGGCGGAGAAGGAGGCCAGTCCCTGGATGTTATTGACGATGAAGCTCACCGAGAAGAACACCTGGGAAAAAGCAATGCCTGCCTGTCCGAATACACCGAAATCCTTCTGCTTGGCGAAGTAGAGCGGCGCGAGCACCAACCAGGGCAGGAAACGCGAGAAATAGTCGTAGGAGCGCTGGATCACCGTGATCAATGCGCTCCAGACGATCAGTCGATTGAAGTTGAAGATTGCTGCGCCAAGGCGACGCTCTGCCTCCCGCCGTTCCACTTCCTCACCTTTGTAGAAAGCAATGGCCTCAGCATTGTCCCGGATGTGGACAAGGCCGTAGCGGAAGTCGGCCTCGAGCTTGAGCTGCTGCTTGTTGAGGAAGACTAGGCGTCCCGCCGTAAACACGATCACACTGGTGCCGATCACCGAGTAGGCCAGCAGCACCAACGCCAGTTGACCGCTGATCGACCAGAGCACAATAATGAAACTCACGAATGTGAGCAGAGCCTCGAACACATCGACCGTGAAGTTGAGGCTCTGGGCGGTGAAGCTGTCGGCATCCTGGGAGATGCGTTGGTCGGGGTTGTCGATCTCCTCCTGGCTTTCTTCGTTGGGATTGAGAACGTAGTAGGCGCGGTTCTCCATGTAGCGACCGATCAGCCGGCCCGTTAACCACTGGCGCCAGAGCAGGCCCAGCTTGGGCACCAGATAACTCCGGAGCCCACGGATCGGCAGGGCGAAGACGAGGCAGCCGGCATAGATGGCGACGATCTTCCAGAACTCTTCCTGCTTGTAGGCCACAAGGGCGTTGTCGATATTGCGGGCCACGAAGCTGATGCCCACATTGATGCCGTTGAGCACCAGGATCAGCTGCACGATCAGGGCCAGCAGCAGCCACGGCACCCAGCGCCCTTGCCGCAGACGCTGGCGCATCAGGGCGAAGGCCAGCAGGCCAGCGAGGAAGGCCCCCATCACCCCCTTGCCCCAGGCGCCCGCCCAGATTCCCGCCACCCACTCGGGTACCCCCGGCAGGAAGCGGCTCTGCATCTCGGGGATCAGGGCACCGCTGAGGGCCACCGCTCCGGTGAGCAGCAACAGGGTGGTGCCCACCACCACCGCCACCATGGCCAGCATCAGCAGCAGGAACTGCCCGCCCGTGCTGGCGCCGCCCCCATCGAGGGGCAGGAAGTAGGGCTGGGCCAGGCGCTGCAGCTTGGCCACCTGCTCGCGAAGGGCCTTGAGGGGACTCATGAACGGTTGCGGGTCGGCCCATTGTCGCCGCTGGCGGGCGTCAGCCGGGGGGCCAGAGCAGGGGGCGGCCGCCGATCACATGCACATGCAGGTGAAAGACCGTCTGGCCCGCCTCTGCGCCGTTGTTGATCACCGTGCGCCAGCCCACCAGGCCCTCCTGCTTGGCCACCTGGGCCGCCACCAGCAGCAGATGCCCCAGCAGGGCCTGGTGGCGGGGCTCGGCGTCACTGAGGTCCACCAGGGGCTCGCGCGGAATCACCAGCACATGCACCGGCGCCTGGGGCTGAATATCGCGGAAGGCCAGGCAGAGGTCGTCGGCATGGACCTGATCGCAGGGGATCTCACCCCGCAGGATGCGCGCGAAGATCGTGTCGCTCTCGGCCATGGCGCCTCCGCCGGAACCCGGCAACGGATGGGGGTGGGACAGGCGGGGCACTGACTGGGTGTTCGATGCCCGAGCGCCGATGTTGGCACGCTGCAGCAGCGCTTCCCTGCAGGGCCTGGAGGCCAGGGAGGTGGCGGTGGAGGTGGACATCGCCCCCGGTCTGCCCGGGCTTCAGATCGTCGGTCTGGCGGAGGCGGCGGTGCGTGAGGCCCGCGAGCGAGTGCGCGCAGCCCTGCGCAACAGCGGCTTCCGCGTGCCCCTCACCCGGGTGATCGTGAGCCTGGCCCCAGCGGATCTGCGCAAGGAGGGACCGGCCTTTGATCTGCCGATCGCTCTGGGGCTGCTGCTGGCCTCGGGCCAGCTGGCACCCGAGCGCATGGCGGGAATCTGGAGCGCCGCCGAGCTGGGCCTCGACGGCAGCCTGCGGCCGGTGCGAGGGGTGATGGCCCTGGCCCTCGCCGCCAGGCTCGGTGGGGCCAGGGCCCTGGTGGTGCCCCAGGCCAATGCCGGCGAGGCGGCGCTGGTGTCGGGGCTGGCGGTGTGGCCGGCGGCGGATCTGGCACAGCTGATGGGCTGGCTGGCGGATCCCCTCAGCGTTCCCGCCCCGGCACCTGCCCTGGCGCGGCCGGGGCCAGCCCAGCCCGATCTGGCCGAGGTGATCGGTCAGGCCCATGGCCGCCGGGCCCTGGAGATCGCCGCGGCCGGCGGTCACCACCTGCTGCTGGTGGGCCCACCGGGCAGCGGCAAGACCATGCTGGCCCGGCGCCTGGCGGGTCTGCTGCCGCCCCTGCCCCGCCAGGAAGCCCTGGAGCTCACCCAGCTCTATTCCGTGGCCGGACTGCTAAGCGACGGTGGTGCCCTGATCGGCTCAAGGCCCTTCCGGGCGCCCCACCACAGCTGCACGGCCACGGCCCTGGTGGGCGGTGGCGCCACCCCAAGGCCAGGGGAGCTGTCGCTGGCCCACCACGGCGTGCTCTTCCTCGATGAGCTGGCGGAGTTTCGCCGTGAGGTGCTGGAGCAGCTGCGCCAACCCCTGGAAGAGGGTGAGGTGTGGATCAGCCGCTCCCGCCAGCAGAGCCGCTTCCCCTGCCGGGCAGCCCTGGTGGCCGCCACGAACCCCTGTCCCTGCGGCTGGTTCGGCGATCCTGAGCGCGCCTGCGGTTGCGGCGAAGCGCTGCAGCGACGCTACTGGTCACGGCTCTCGGGTCCCCTGCTGGATCGCCTCGATCTGCAGGTGGTGATGGGTCGGCTGGAGCCCGGCGCCCTGGCGCGCAGCTACGGCCTGAGGGCAGGGCCAGACACCGGAGCGCAGGAGCCGTCCGAGAGCTCAGCCGTGGTGGCGGCGCGAGTGCTGAAGGCACGGCAGCGGATGGCGCAGCGCAATCCAGGGGGCAGACCCAATGGCCAATTGCCGGGCTCAAGCCTCAGAAGCCTGGTGGAGCTCGAAACCGGATCGCTGCAGCTGTGGCAGCAGGCGATCAGCCAACGAAGCCTGAGTGCTAGAGCCGGGGAACGGCTGCTGCGGGTGGCCCTCACCCTGGCGGATCTGGAGGGAACCAAGGCCGTGGGCGCTCAGCAACTGGCCGAAGCCCTGACCTATCGGTCGTTCGACCAGATCGGCAGAGAGCATCAAAACTGATCGAAATGGATCAGGGCACGTTAAGCACTTGCCCAGAGCCAGCTCAGCTCGAGCTCAGCCCCAACTTCAGCGACCGCTGCAGACGATCAGCGGCGGCGGCGGCGCTGCTGGGCCTTGCGCTTGTACTTCTCGGTGGGCGTCTCGTGGTGACGCAGGCGCTTGAGGTCTGCGAAGATGCCGGCCTTGGACACCTGCCGCTTGAAGCGGCGCAGGGCCGATTCGATGCCTTCGTTTTCGCCGACGGTGACCTGGGTCATGAACCACGCAGTGGGGCTAGGTGAACGTCAATGTAGCAATCGGCTCAGCGGGCCCTGATCAAGGCCTGACCTTGCCGGCGGGTAGCGCGGGCGGGGGAACCAGGGCCGCAGGGGCCACCTCTGCAGGGACCACCGCTGCAGGGACCACGGCTGCAGGCAACGGGCTGGAGGGGATGGGGGCTGTGGTGGCTGGGCTGATGCCTGGCAGGGCCGCTTCCGGTTGAGCGGTCTCCTGGCCCGGCCAGGTGTCCCGGTAGATGTAGACGTGGCCGAGGGTGCGTTTGCCGAATTGACGGCGCATCAGCCTCCAGCCAGGTTCGGGCACGAACATCAGAAAGCCATCGCTGTGGCCCTGGGTGCGGGCCACCACCATCTCCGGGCCTCCCTGGTTGCGCCCCGGCGCCGCCAGCAGGATGTTGTCGCTGCCCTGGCGCACCACGCTCAGCCGGTAGACGGTTCCCAGATCGCTGCCGCCCACCCGCAGGGAATAGCCGTTGCCATCCATGTAGCGCGAGCAGATCCCGGTGAAATCAAAGCTGCCCAGCAGGGGCTCCACCCGGGCGGGGGAGGCTCCGCTGGTGGAGAAACAGGGGCGGCGATCGCTCACCTGCTCGTAGATGTTCAGCTGGGCCCGCAGGCCATCACCGATCGGTGCGGCCACCAGCACGAACTTCGACTGATCCATCTCAGCGGCACTGAACAGGGCCCCCTGGGCCCTGACGGGTCCGGCCACCGCCAGGCCCAGCAGCACCGGCAGCGTCGGCAGCAGCACGCTGATCGAGCGCAGGAGGAGAGGCAGGGGCGCGACGCGCATCGGATGACGGGGCGAGGTGGCCCGATCGTAGAAGTGCGATCCAGGGGCGCCAGGGGCGTTCAGCTGGCTTTGTTGAGACGAATTGCGACCAGCAGGCTGATCACCGTTCCCGGCAGACAGGCCGCCAGGATCAGCCGGGTGGTGAGCACGCCCAGGTCAGGTTCGCCGTAGGAGAGCTCGAAGAGCGATCCGGTGGCGGCAATGCCCAGCAGGCAGGCCAGCCCGAGAAAGACCCCGGCGAGGGGTTGCATCGGCATGGGGACTCAGCGCTGGGAGTAGACATCATCACGGCGGAAGCCGTGATCCTTGAGCTCCTCGTTGAGGCTGAGCTCATCGCCGACCAGATCAACGAACAGCACCCCCTTGAGGTGGTCCATCTCGTGCAGGATGCAGCGGGCCAGCAGGCCATCGGCCTTGAGGCGGCGCGGGCGACCCTGCTCATCGCGGTAGCTCACCTCCGCCTCACTCGGGCGCACCACGGAGAGGTACACGCCGGGAATGCTCAGGCAGCCCTCCTCGTAGGTGTTGAGCGCGGCGCTGGTGCCGTTGAGTTCCGGGTTCACGAGCACCATCGGTGGTGTGGCCGAATTTTCGGGATCGAGATCGATCACCAGCAGCTGTTTGTGCACGCCCACTTGGGGTGCCGCCAGGCCGATGCCGTGGGCGCTGTACATGCTGCGCAGCATGTCGCGGGCCAGCTCGCGCACCGAGTCGTCCACCTTGCTGATGCGCTTGGCGGGTTGGCGCAGCACCTGATCCCCCAGCGTGTGGATCGTGAGCGGCGGAGACTCCAGCACCTCCTTGGGCACCTGGACCGTGCGGCTGGTCTGCTCCGCCTGGCGGGCCATCTTGGCGAAGCTGCTGGCCAAAGCGTCACCTGAAACGATGAAGAGATTGTAGGAGCCGCTGGTGGAGCACGGTTCAGCTCGGGGTACAAGCCGGGGTTCAGACGGGGATTCAGCCGCCAGGGGCCGGGCCCAGCTGGCGGCGGCGGCGGCAGTGGGGCACACGGCCCGGATCAAGGAACCGCAGCTGCACCGTGGCCGGCTGTTCTGGCTGGAGCAACGCCCCGCCGAGCAGGGGCGGACCACCTTGATGCTGAGGCCCTCGCCCACAGCCGACGCCATCGAGCTCACCCCCGGCGCATGGAACCTGCGCAGCCGCGTCCATGGCTACGGCGGCGGCGTGGTGGCGGTGGAGCGGGGAGCCACCAGACCCGACGGCGGGGAGCGGGTGGTGGTGGTGAACGATGGCGATCGCTGCCTCTGGCGGCTGGAGACCGACCAGCCCGGGGGGGCGCCCATCCGGCTCACCGAGCCAGGGGAGCGGGCCTTCGCCGACGGGCTGATCGATGGACGGCGGCAACGCTGGATCGGGGTGATGGAGGCCGGCGGTGTTGATCAGCTGGTGGCCGTGCCGCTGGAGGGGGGCGAGCCGCTGCTGCTGCGCCGGGCCCTCGATTTCTGTGGCTATGCCGCCCTCAGCCCCGATGGCGCCCAGCTGGCCTGGGTGGAGTGGCAGCAGCCGCACATGCCCTGGGACCGCAGCCAGCTCTGGCTGGCGGACGTGGAGCCCGAAGGCAACCTGGGCCCGGCGCGACTGATCGCCGGCTCCGGCGCCGCGGGGCAGCCGGCGGCCTGCTCGGTCTTCCAGCCCCTGTGGCTGGCCGCCGGTGACCTGGTGGTGGCCAACGACCGCCACGGCTGGTGGAACCTGGAACGACTGCGGACCACTGGCCCGGGGCCATGGCAGCCCCTGCTGCCGATGGAGGCGGAGTTCGCCATGCCGCAATGGGTGTATGGGATGCGCACCACCGCCTGGGACGGTCACCAGCTGGTGGCGGCCGCCTGCGCCCAAGGCCGCTGGCAGCTGGGCCGCGTGCTGCTTGGCACCGATAGCCCAGCTGGCGAGGCCGAGCAGGCTCTGGCGAGCTGGCAGCCGATGGACTGCCCCTTCGATGATCTCGAGGGGCTCTGGGCCGAGGACGGCCAGCTGGTGGCCGTGGCCGCCAGCGGCAGCACCGAAGCGGGTCTGCTCAGCCTCGATCTGGCCAGCGGCCGCTGGCGACACCAGCTGGCCACTGGCCTGCAGGCCACTCCGGCCCAGCAAGCAGCCAGCGGCCGCCCGGCTGAGGCGCTCTGGTTCGAGGGCCACGGCGGCCGACCCACCCACGCCTGGTACTACCCGCCGCAGGATGGGGGCAGCCCCGCAGCGCCGCTGCTGGTGAAGGGCCACAGCGGCCCCACGGCCATGGCCCGCACCGGCCTCAACCCCGCGATCCAGTTCTGGACCAGCCGCGGCTGGGGCGTGGTGGATGTGAACTACGGCGGCTCCACGGGCTTCGGGCGGGCCTACCGCGAACGGCTCGACGGGCTCTGGGGTGTGGTGGATGTGGCCGACTGCGCCGCGGCGGCCCGCGCCCTGGTGGCGGCAGGCCGCGCCGACCCCGAGCGGATCGCGATCGAGGGGGGCAGCGCCGGTGGGTTCACCGTGCTGGCCGCCCTCTGCTTCAGCGACACCTTCCGTGTGGGTGCCTGCCGCTACGCCGTGGCCGACCTCAGCGGCCTGGCCAGAGGCAGCCACCGCTTCGAGGCCCACTACCACGAAGGGCTGGTGGGTCCGTGGCCGCGGGAGCGTGCCACCTACGAAGCCCGCTCGCCCCTGCTCCATGCCGATCAGATCCGCGCTCCGGTGATCTTTTTTCAGGGTCTGCTGGATCAGGTGGTGCCCCCGGAGCAGACAGAGCGGATCGTGGCGGCACTCGCCGCCAACCGGATTCCGGTGGAGCTGCATCGTTTTGCCGCTGAGGGGCATGGATTCCGCAGCGGCGCCGTGCAGATTGAGGTGTTGGAGTCCACGGAAGCGTTCTTCCGTAAGCACCTGGCCCTTTGATGCCCTTCATTCCCGTCAGCGTCAGGATTCTGGTGGAGGCCGTCGAGACACCGGCCGTGGCGCTGGTGGCCCTGGGCCTGGTGCTGGTGGTGGGCCGCAGCCTCGGCGATGTGCTCGGTCTGCGCCACTGGGGCATTCCCGAAGCCCTGCTGGCCGGGGTGCTGGGCCTGCTGGTGGCGCCGGCGGGGCTGCTGCCCCTGCTCAGCCAGCCAGTGATCGACATCTGGGAGCAACTGCCGATGGTGCTGCTCACCCTGGTGTTCGCCACGTTGCTGCTGGCCAAACCCCTGCCCAAGCTGGCCGGGCTGTGGCGGCCTCTCTCGGCGCAGGTGCTGCTGGCCCTCACTCTGGCCTTCGGCCAGTACATGGTGGGTGGCCTGGTGGTGCTGCTGTTGCTGCAACCCCTGCTGGGGGTCCATCCGCTGATGGCCTGCCTGATCGAGGTGGCCTACGAGGGCGGCCATGGGTCGGCCGCCGCCATGGGCGCCAGCTACTCCAGCCTGGGTTTTGAGGGCGGCGAGGCCCTGGGGCTGGCCATGGCCACCGTGGGCCTGCTGATCTCCACGGTGGTGGGGGGCCTGGTGGTGGTGCTGGCCCGCAGCCGGGGCTGGCTGATGGGGGGCTCCACGGTCGCGTCGGGGGTGGCGAATCCTCCGGAGCCGGTGGAAGGTGCCACGCCAGAACAGGCGGAAGTGCTGGCCGCCCAGTCCGAGCCGCCGCTCCCCCCACCGCCGGAGCTGAGATTTCCGGCCCTGGCCCTGAACCTGGCCCTGACGGGAATCGCCGTGGCCATCGGCGTGGTGGCCCTGGCCGGCCTGCGTCTGGTGGCCGACCGGGTGGGCGGTGGGCTGGCGATGGTGGTCGATGTGTTTCCGGTCTTCCCCCTGGCCCTGGTGGGGTCGCTGCTGGTGCGCTGGCTGCTGGAGCGATCCGGCAAGGACCACTGGGTCTCGACCCGGGTGCAGAACCGCCTGGGCACGGTGTCGGCCGATCTGCTGATCACGGCGGCGACGGCCTGCCTAGATCTGACCCTGCTGGCCCACGACTGGAAATCGCTGACGGCCTTGGCCGTGGCAGGGCTGGCCTGGAATCTGGGGGTCGTGCTGCTGCTGGGTCCGCGCATCCTGCCCTCGGCCTGGTTCGAGCGGGGGATCCTCGAGTTTGGCCAGGCCACCGGCGTGGCGGCCAGCGGCCTGCTGCTGCTGCGCATGGCTGATCCCCTCGATCGCAGCGAGGCCCTGCAGCCGTTCTCGATCAAACAACTGCTGCTGCAACCGTTCGTGGCCGGCGGGGTGATCACGGTGGTGGCGCCGCTGGCGGTGAGCAGCTGGGGCCTGCCCGCCTGGACCGGGCTCTGCCTGGCGCTGGTGCTGGTCTGGGGTGGGCTGGGGCTGGCCCTGATGGCCAGCTCGCGATCGGCCGCCTGAGGCCTTCAGCGCACCATCGCTGCCACATTGCCCCCATCCACGGTGAGCACCGCGCCGGTGGTGCGCTCCAGCAGAGCCAGGGCCACGAAGGCCTCGGCCACATCACTGGCCCTCACCTCTTCCCCCAGCAGGTTGCCGGCCATGTAGGCCTCCTCGCTGACTCCCCGGGCGGCGGAGCGCTTCTGGATCATGCCCTGATCAAGCAGGCCGGAGCGGATGCGATCGGCATTGATGGCGTTGGCGCGAACCCCTTCGCCGCCGCCCTCGAGGGCGTATTGACGCATCAGGGCCAGCAGGGCCGCCTTGGCGATGCCGTAGGCGCCGAAACCGGGACCGGGGTTGAGCGCCTGCTTGCTGACGTTGAACAGCAGCTGACCACCCATGCCCTGGGCGCGGAACAGGGCCATCGCCGCCTGGGCGACGCTCTGGTGGGCGAAGAAGTTGAGCTCGAAGCTGGCGCGCAGGTCGGCATCGCAGAGCTCGGCGATGTCACCGCTCCAGGCGGCGCCGGCATTGCTGACGACGATGTCGAGACCACCGAAGTGGGCCACCACCGCCGAGAGGGCCTGACGCACCGCCTGGGGATCGGTGAGATCGCAGGCCAGACCCAGGGCGCGGCGGCCGCAGCTGGCGGCCACCGCCAGGGCCGGCTCCACCAGACGATCGAGCACCGCCACATCGGCGCCGCGTTGGGCGAAGGCGCGGGCGGTGGCCGCGCCGATGGCGCCGGCCCCGCCGGTCACCAGCACCACCTGGCGGGCCAGGGGCAGCTCCCTGGCCTTGCCGAGCTTGGCCTGCTCCAGGCTCCAGTACTCCATGTCGAAGGTGTCGTCCTCGCCGACAGGTTGGAAGCGGCCCAGGGCCTCCGCCGCCAGCAGGGTGCGGGCCCAGGCCTCGGCGATGTCGGCGGTGACAGCGGCCTCCTGGGCGGAGCGGCCGAGGCCCACCAGCCCGAGGCCCGGCAGTGCCAGCACCCGCGGCAGCGGATCCAGCGGTGTGCGACCGCCGCCCACCCGAGCGTTCTGGCGTGCCACATAGGCCTTGTAGGCGCCAGTGAACCCCTCCAGCGCCGTAGCGGCGGCCGCCGACCAGCTGGCCAGATCAGTGGAGGCGGGCGGCAGCACCAGGGGCTGGGCCTTGGTGCGGATCACGTGGTCGGGGGTGGCCACACCACGGCTGGCCCAGGCGGCCAGGCGCTGATCATTGACCACCGCCAGGGCTGGCTCTGAGGTGCGCAGATCGAGCAACCAGCGGCGGGGGGCCGCTTCGGCCTCGGCGGCCCGGCTGAGCAGGCCGCGCAGCACCGGCAGCACAGCCGACGCGGGGAAGGGGGGCTCCGGCAGGGGCCGTGGCTGGCTGCGGGCGCTCACCCGGGCCAGGCGCTGTTCGGCTGCGCCCACCAGGGCCAGCATCCGCCCGTAGCTCTGCTCGGCCGTGGAGCCGAAGGAGAAGAGCCCGTGCTGCAGCAGCACCATGCCTTCGAGCTCCACGCCGGCGGCCCGGGCCCGCTGCTCGGCCGCCTCATAGGCCTCAGCCGCCGCCAGGGCCAGGGCGAAGCCGGGCATCACATAGGGAACGAGGGCGACGCGATCGCCATAGACCTCGCGGCAGAGCGCTGCGGCATCGGGCTGATCGGCCAGGGCCAGCAGAGCGATCGAGTGGGTGTGATCGACGAATTTGTGGGGCAGAAAGGCGTGGAGGAGGGCCTCCACCGACGGGTTGGGGGCGGCGGGGTCGATCAGGTTGCGGCGCTGGGCGGCCACCATGTCCTCATCGCTGAGGTGCTCCAGCACCCGCAGGGCCTGCAGGGGCTCCAGGCGCACGGCCGGGTGGCCCGGAGGTTCGATCGTGGCCAGGTCCCAGCCGCTGCCCTTGACGCACAGCACCGGGATGGTCTCCCCCAGCAGGCCCGTGACCGTGGTTTTCACCGAGGTGTTGCCACCGCCATGCAGCACCAGATCAGGGTCGGCGCCCAGCAGGCGAGCGCTGTAGGTGCGCAGAGCCAGGTCTGCGCTGATGCCTTCGGCGCCGTAGCGGGCCACGGCGGCCTCGGCTTCGGCCTGCGACCAGCGGTTCTGACTCGGCATCCGGCGGAGTGGCGGCGAATGGCCAGGAGGCTAGGGAAGGGCGCAGCAGCCGGACCCGTGCCAGCATCAAGGCCATTGAGCCGGCGCCAGCCGCCACGGCCATGGGGCGATCCAGCAGGTCGAGGCCAGCACTGCTGGGGCGCCGCACCCGCCGGCGGCCCCAGACGCGCACGGTCGGTGGCGGTGCCAAGACAGGCCTGGCCCCGGGCACGATGGTGTTCGTGGGCGAGCGCAAGTGCGAACGCCCCCGGGTCGACATCATTGACTACAACTCCGAGCAGCTGAGCGAAGTCCAGGACGTTGAAGTGAACCAGTGTTTCGAGCAGGCCCTCTCGGACACCAGCGTGACCTGGATCAACGTGAACGGTGTCCATGACGTGGGGCTGATCGAAACCCTCGGTGAGCATTTCGGCCTGCACCCGATGACACTGGAGGATCTAGTGAACACCACCCAGCGCCCCAAGGTAGAGGAATTCCCCTACTACCTCTTCATTGTGATGAAGATGATGGAGTTCAACAGCACCAGCCACGCCATCGACGTCGAGAACGTGAGCCTGATCCTGGGCAAGAACGTGGTGCTCTCCTTCCTGGAAGACGATGGGGACGTGTTCGACTCCCTGCGCGAACGCCTCAGGAAAGACAAGGGCCGGATCCGGCATATGAAGGCCGACTACCTGGCCTATTCCCTGATGGATACGGTGGTGGATCACTACTTCTTGGCGATCGAGCAGATCGGGGATCGCATCGAAGCGATTGACGACAAGATCCTGGACGATCCACGGCAGAGCGACATCCAGGACATCCATTACCTCAAACGCGACGTTCTCAGCCTGCGCAAGGCGGCCTGGCCCTGCCGGGAAGTGATCAATGCCATCGAGAAGGGGGAGTCGGGTGTGCTCATGGCCAGCAACAAAGTGTACTGGCGCGATCTCTACGACCACTCCATCCAGGTGATCGACATGGTGGAGACCTATCGCGACATCCTCGGCGGTATGCACGACACCTATCTCTCAAGCCTCAGCAACCGCATGAATGAGGTGATGAAAACGCTTACGATCATCTCATCGATCTTCATCCCGCTCACGTTCATCGCCGGGGTGTACGGCATGAACTTCGTGAACATGCCGGAGCTGCGCTGGCCCCTCGGCTACCACGGAGTTCTGATCGTGATGTTAACGATCGGAGTGTGCCTGGTGATCTTTTTCCGTCGCAAGCGATGGCTCTGAGCGGCTGGCCTCCCCCTCCAGCCCGTAGAGACCCCGCAGGCCCGCTTCACTGGCGGGCGCCACGCCCCGCTCGGTGATCAGGGCCGTCACCAGCCGCGCCGGGGTGACATCAAAGGCGGGATTGAAGCCGGCGCTGCCCCGGGGCGGCAGCTGCACCGTCACCAGCTCTCCGGCGGCGGCACCAGCCAAAGCCAGGCCCTGGATCTGGGTCACCTCGCCTGGGGAGCGGGCCTCGATCGGGATCTCGGCCACGCCGTCGGCGAGGGTCCAATCGATCGTGGAGGCGGGCAGGGCCACGTAGAAGGGCACGCCGTTGTCGTGGGCGGCGAGGGCCTTGAGGTAGGTGCCGATCTTGTTGCAGACATCCCCCGTGCGGGTGGTGCGGTCCGTGCCGACGATCACCGCATCGACGCGGCCGTGCTGCATCAGGTGGCCGCCGGCGTTGTCGACGATCACGGTGTGGGGCACCCCCTCGCGGCCGAGCTCGAAGGCGGTGAGGCTGGCGCCCTGGTTGCGAGGGCGCGTTTCATCCACCCAGACATGGATGGCCAGACCGGCGCGGTGGGCCTTGTAGATCGGCGCCAGGGCGGTGCCCCAGTCGACGGTGGCCAGCCAGCCGGCATTGCAGTGGGTGAGCACATTCAGGGGCTCGTGCTGTCGCTCAGGAGGCCGCTCGGCCGCCAGCCGCTGGAAGAGCGCCAGGCCGTGATCGCCGATCGCTGAGCACATGGCCACGTCGTCTTCGGCGATGGCGGCGGCGGCGGCAGCGGCGGCGGTGGCCCGCTCGGAGGGCGGCAGCGGCAGCACCCGATCACGCACCCGCTCCAGCGCCCAGCGCAGGTTGATGGCGGTGGGGCGGGTGGCGTTGAGCTGCTCAAAGGCGGCGGCCAGCGAGGCGTCGCCTGGATCCACCTGCAGGGCCAACATCAGGCCGTAGGCGCCCGTGACACCGATCAGGGGTGCGCCGCGCACCACCATCGTGGCGATCGCTTCGGCGGCCTGATCGAGGGTGGTGAGCGAGCGGGTGGCGAAGCGGTGGGGCAGAAGGGTCTGATCGATCACCCCCACCGAGCGACCGCCCTCCTCCAGCCAGATCGTGCGCCAGGCCCTGCCGTCGATGTTCATTGGTGCCGCCCACGCCCAGAAACCGGTTCATGCTGACAAACTGCCCATCAGCTTCCCGGCGAGACGCGTGATGCCGATCAACCCCGTCACCTGGTTCGAGCTCAACGTGAGTGATATCGAGCGGGCCAAAGCCTTCTACGGCGCTGTGTTCCAGGTGGAGTTCCAGGATCTCTCCAATCCGGAGATGGACTACTGGTGCTTTCCGATGGACGACCAGCAGATGGGCGCCGGCGGCGCACTGATGCGCATGGCCGGCTGTGAACCCGGCAAGGGCGGCACGATGGTGTACTTCAGCTGCGACGACTGCGCCGTGGAAGAAAGCCGCGTGCTGCCGGCCGGCGGGCGGGTGTGTCGCCCGAAGATGGCCATCGGTGAATTCGGCTTCATCTCGGTGGTGCTCGACACGGAGGGCAATTCGATCGGGCTCCATTCCCTGCGCTGAGCCCATGCCCTGAGCGTCAGAGAACGGTGGCCGGATCCCAGTCTTCGGGGCCGATCACGAAGAGCAGATCACCTGCCAGCACGCTGGTGTGGCCGTGGGGATGATCCAGGGGCTCCCCGTTGCGGGTGATCGCCAGCACCGTGACGTTGTGATCGGCGCGCAGACCGCAGCTGGCGATGGTGTGACCCACCAGGGGCGAATGGGGTGTGAGGCGCAGCGAGTGGGTGGTGAGGTGGGGCACCGCCACGCGCAGGTCGCTCACGGCGGTGGCCTGTGGGGAGAGGCCGCGGGCCATCTGACGCCAGTCGCCGCGTACCTCACCGATCAGGCGTTGGATGTCGTCGCGGGGCACGAGCATGCGCGCCAGCACGCGGGAGAACACCTCGATCGACACCTCCAGTTCATCGGCAATCACCTCATCGGCCCCAAGGGCCAGCAGGGTTTCCACCTCACGCAGGTAGCGGCTGCGCACAAGCAGGAAGGCATCGGGCGCAAAGCGCCGCGCCAGCTCCACGATGCGCCGGGCAGCGGCGGGATCATCGATCACCACCACGATGGCGCGGGCCTGATCGGCATGCACCAGGCGCAGGATCGGCTCCTGGCTGGCATCGCCGTAGTGAATCGGTTCACCGGCGCTGAAGGCATCGCGCACGATCGCGGCATTCACATCCAACACGGCATAGGGAAGACCGCAACGCCGGGCCGTGCGGGCCAGGTTGGAGCCGGTGACACCAAATCCGACGATCAGGATGTGGCCGCTGAGGACTTCGCTGCTGCCGGTGGTGTTGGGCACCAGGCCGTGGCGCTCGAGCCGCCGCAGGGGCGTTGTGGCCAGCCAGGCTGAAAGGTGTGGACCACTGGCCACCAGCGCCGGGGTGAGCATCATGCTGAGCACGGCCACATCGAGCACGGTCTGGAAGATGTCGGGCCCGAGCAGGCCGTTGCTCACGCCCGCTTTGGTGGCCACCAGGGAGAATTCACCTACCTGGGCCAGGGCAAGACCGGTGAGCAGCGAGCCGCGCAGGGGCAGACCCACCATCAGGGCCGACCAAGTGGCCACCAGCGGCTTGATCAGCACCACCGCCAGGGTGAGCAGCAGCAGCGCCAGCGGATTGGCGAGCATGAACTGGATGTCGAGCAGCATGCCGATCGACACGAAGAACAGGCTCATCAACACATCACGGAAGGGCAGCATCACCGCCACCGCCTGATGGGAATACTCCGACTCCGAGAGGATGAAACCGGCCAGAAAGGCCCCCAGCGCCAGTGACAGTCCCAGCGACTGGGTCATCACCGCGATACCGACGCAAAGGCTGAACACACCGAGCAGAAAGGCTTCCGAACTGCGGGTGCGGGTGATGCGCTCCAGCAACCAGGGCACGATCCAGCGCCAGGCCAGATAGGCCACCAGCGCCACCAGGGCAATCCGGGCCAACAGGGCCGCGATCGCCCCAACCCCCGATGCAGCCCCCACCCCCGCCAGCAGGGGGGCCATCAGCATCACCGGGACCACACCCACGTCCTGATAGATGAGGATCGCCAGGGTGGTGCGCCCGTGGGGGGTTTCCAGCTCGGCGCGCTCCTGCAGCATGCGCAGCACGATCGCGGTGCTGGAGAGCGCCACCACAAAGCCCACATACACTCCCTGGCCGAGGGAGAGGCCCAGCCCCATGCAGATCGCCCCTATCAGGGCGGCGGTACCGAAGAACTGCAGCGAGCCACCGATCAAAAAGTGACGGCGCAGGCGCGCCACATCCGCCAGGGAGATCTCCAGCCCGATCACGAACAGCAGCAGCACGACGCCGATCTCGGCCAGCAGCTCGATTTCGTGGACGTTGTGCACCAGCCGAAACAGATCCGGACCCGCCAGCACACCCGCCAACAGCAGGCCGATCGAACTGGGAATACTGAAACGGTGACAGACCACCACCGCCACGGCCGACATCGTGAAGATCACGACAATGTCGAGCAGGAGGGAGGTCATGGCCGAGCCCCCAGCCGCTGCCAGCGGCGTCCATCACAGCTGTGGAAACTGCCGCCAGCCTGGTGGCCGCCGCCGCCGCCCAAGGCCAGGACAGGGAGGAGCCTGAATGCAGCCATGGGCGAAGCCCGGGCGAGGCTTGAGGTTACTGGGGATCAGGTGGGAGCCCTGCGGACTTGCCGGGTCACGTCGTCTGGATGGAAGGGTCAGGCAGCGCCTGGCCTCTGCTGGAACAAGAGTGCACAACCCATGGCCATAAGCCCACTGTTTCGGACCGCACTGCCGATCGTTTGAAGGATTTCGGGTGAGGGAATGAGCGCCAGCAGCAGGTTCGTTGAGCCAGAGCTGGGCTGTCGAGAAACCGCCGTGGCTCCACTCCAGGACGTCCGTGATCACGTGCAGCGCAGGGGCGACAAGAGCGGCGATGCCCACCGCAATGGCCAACTGGGACCGGGGAGATTCACGATGATTCATCGGCGCAAAGAATCAGGCCACATGGTCCTGGCTTGAGAAGGCCAGATGCTTGGAAAGGCGAAGTCTTGGCATGACAGCGAAGACGAGCAACATGGCTATGTAGACCGAGCCTGAGACTTTATCTCTACTGCTGATGAACTGAGCGATGGACCGCTCCTGAATGATCATTGCGAGGGTCAACTCAGCTGCAATAGCAAGGACCAAGGCCAGACCGCCAGCGATCAGCGATCGGCGCGGCGAGCAGATTTCAGGAAAGCGGTGAAGGATGTGCCCGGCTGCCAAGTAGATGACCACAGCCATGATCGGCATCTCGGCAAGTTCCGCCCATCGTTCACCGATGCGGGGGACCAGGAAGGGGACCCTGAGCAGGCCGAGCAGGAAACCGACACCCAGAACGATGGCGCAATAGGTGAGGCCGGCTTGGATTGCCTTTGACATGGTGGCGAATGGCAAGGATGATGATTTTGACGCCAAACAGCACTGCTGCGATCTCGGCATTCAGCCGGGCACTGAAGCTCAACGTGCCAATCAACGAGCGCCTCGGCAAGACGGGCGGCGTCCATCTCCTCTCGGTAACGTAGAAATTCGCAATGTTCGTATGGTTGGGACAAGTTCCCATCCTGCCTCCGCCTTCTGGATGGATGCTCCCTGCAGCCTGGACAACGAGATGACTCAAGACATCCTAGAGAGCTGAGGCAGGCCCGATCTTCTGTTCTACCCAATGCTGGCGATGAATGGCAGGCAGAGATTGTAAAGCGGAAGCAGAGGATCGGTGGTGGCCTGACCACTCAGGGGGCATGTTGGACTAAGCCGCTGCGCGGCAGATTCAAAGCCAGCATAGCCAGAGCCATG
>JAUCZK010000019.1 GCA_030373145.1 Cyanobium sp. CZS48M
TGGTACACACGTACCAGCATATGCGACAAAGTCCGCTGACGGAGCTTGCTACCTAATCAAGAATTCTCTTGCTCCTACACGGAGGGGCTGTTCAAGATCAGCTGGATTCCCCTGGGTGATCCTGGAACCGAGATGATGATGGTCCGCTGGCATCTGGAGGAGGGCCGTACCGATATGGCAGTTCCCCTGCTGGAGCAGTTGCTCGAACGTGAACCCGAAAATATGGAGGGCCGGCACGTGCTCTCGATGATCTTGAGCGGCCACCGGCTGGTCAGCGATCGATGATGTCTGGCCGGAGTTTGCGGTGCCGCCCGCGGGCTTTCGCCCACCACCACAGGGCGATGTTCACCGCCTTGCGATCTAAACGCTTTGGATCAAAATCCGCGCCCCACTCCACCATCGCAGCGTGGTCTTGATGGGCCGGGTCGGCGATTGCCTCAAGGAACCTTCCGTAGCCATCGGTGCCGCCCACATCCTCCGGCGAACAGGCATGAACTCCATCGATGCACCAGGGCAGCCAATGTTCCTGTGGATCCACCAGCAGCACCCTCTCCAGGCTCAGGATGTGCTCCCAGCAATCACCCAGGTCGTACTCGTAGGTGATCGAATTCCCCACCGAGGGCAGGATTGTACGGGCCTTGATGCGGGTTTCATCCCGCTGCCTGGCGCTGAACTCCTCATCACAGAAGCTATCATCCCAGGGCGGCGCGTAGAACGTCTTCTCCTCAAAGCATGTGCCAGTGATGAGCTGGTGAAGGTGGTAGTTCTCCCAGCCCATCACGATCTGCAGCCCTCTTGCAGGCGCCCCAGGGTGATCGTGTCCTCCACCCAGAAGCGCCTCAAGATTAGGGGCTCAATGCAATCGAGGCTCACGTGAAGCTGCAGGGCCGCAACCTCTGATGGAGGTTGACTCACAGCGGGTGACATTGAGGCAGCCAGTGATCTGCCTCAATGATCGCCCTGATGTCTTCTCTGACGGAGGGGTGATGGTCACCTTCCAGTCAACACAAAGGGTCCACCACACCTGCGATTCCTTGAGCAGCTCAATCCAGTGGCTGAGATAGGCGGCATGGCTTTAGATCTCGCTGCCGATCGCCTGGCAGCACCGCCCAGCAGCACTGGCCCCAGCTCAGCGACCAACTCTTCGCGGACATCGCGCGGCTTCCCATAGGCACCGCCCAGATCCCGCTTCAGCCGGGACTCATGGCCGGTGGAGTGGACCTGCTCATAGGCCCCGGTGGCGCAGAACGCGGCAGGCGAGTGAAAGTTGGCGCGATCGGGCAGCTCGATGCGATCGATGCTTGGCAGAAAGCAGGCCCGATCCCCCCCGAAGCTGACTGGCACCGGCCAGGCACCCAGGACGGCTTCCGCCGCCTCCAGCCGCTCGGGCTCCGGCCTGGGCTCCACCCCCTACGCCGCTTTGCGGGCTTCGATCAGCGCGGGAAGTGCCTCGCCTTCGAGATCGGTTGGATTGAATATGGCCACTGGCCGGTAGCTGGCTGCCCAGCTTTCCAGGGTGACTTCCCGGCCAGCGCCTGGCTCTTCGCGCCTGTGCAGCTGGGGCCGCAGGATGTGAACCGCCTTGCTGCCCCTGCGGGGGAAGATGCCGAGCTTCTTGGCTTCAGCAAAGCCACACCAGAACGGCAGCGCCGATGCCCGGATGTGCATGCCGAGGGTGAGCAAGATCGGGTTGGCGCCGCGGTAGCAATGGCGCGAGATCAGATTGACGTGGTGGCCACCGCCGCTGCCATCCCAGGGCCGGCGCAAGGGTACGAATCGGCCTCCATCAGCTCGATCAAGGAGGCGACGATCTTCTCCTCGGCCGTGGGGCCATTGAAGGTTTTGCGCGAGCGGGATTTGGAAGCTGCCATAGCCAGTAATGGGTAGGGCGACCATGAGGAATCCCCCGCGACCTGCCCTCTCAGATCAGGTGATCCGCATCAGATCGCCGTAGGTCCGGCCGCCGGTGCGTCGCGCCCGCGACGGGGTGGGTCAGACGGGAGTGATGAGGCAAAAATGGGCTCACTTCTGGGCCCAGTGAGGTGGTTGACAGTTTAAAAAGTCAATGGAGCCAAGCGGATTCGAACCGCTGACCCCCTGCATGCCATGCAGGTGCTCTACCAGCTGAGCTATGGCCCCATGTGTTGACCAAACAAACCGAACGCTGGACGATCGGCTGGGCCCTGGGGCCCTTGTTTTGGCGCTTAAAGAGCTTACAGCCCAGCGGTTCAGCGGCTCACACCTGCCGCCAGACCGCCACCATGCGGCCCTGGACGGTGACCTGCTCGGCCTCCAGCTCGATCGGGGCGTAGGCGGGGTTGGCGGCCTCCAGGCGCACCTTGCCGCCCTGGCAGCTGAAGTGCTTCAAGGTGGTGCCGCTGCCCGCCACATGGGCGGCCACGATCGTGCCTGGCCGCAGGCGGGAGGGATCGCTCACGGGCTCCATCAGCACGATGTCGCCATCGTCGATGTGGGCCTCCACCATGCTGTCGCCGTTCACGGTGAGGGCGAACAGGCCGCGGGTGTCCAGCAGCGGCGCCAGATCAAGGCGCTCGCGCACGTCGTCGAAGGATTCGATCAGGCCGCCGGCCGCCACCGAGCCCAGCACGGGAATCCCCCCGGCGGCTTCGGCCCCCAGCAGCTGCAGGGTGCGGGCCTGACCCTCCTGCCAGGTGATCCAGCCCTTCTGCTGCAGGTGCCGCAGCCGGCTCTGGATCGGCGCGGGTGAGCGCAGACCCATCGCCTCCATCATCTGGCGGATCGAGGGGCTGTGGCGATGACGCTGGATGTACTGCGCCAGCCAGTCGTAGAGCTCCTGCTGGGCGCTGGTGAGGTCGTGGCCGCTGGGGGCGGCTGGCCTGGAGGAGACGATCACCGGCAGTACGCATGAACCATGACCCCAGTGTTCCTGCAGTCGTGCCGGTTGTCTACCCCTGGGGCGCGGCTGGGCGCTTCACAGGCAGGGCGTGGCGGGATTGGCCAGCAGGGCCGCCAGCAGGGCCTGCTGCACATGCAGGCGGTTCTCGGCCTGATCGAACACCCGGCTGGCGCTGCCTTCAATCACGCCGGCGCTGATCTCCTCGCCGCGGTGGGCCGGCAGGCAGTGCAGAACGATGGCGCGGGGATCGGCTTCCGCCAGCAGCGCCTCATCGACGCAGAAGCCCGCAAAGGCCTGCAGCCGCTGCTGCTGCTCCTGCTCCTGGCCCATCGAGGCCCAGACATCGGTGTAGAGCACCTCGGCGTCGCGCACCGCCGGCACTGGCTCATGCAGCACCGTGACCGTGGCGACGCGGCCCGCCAGCGCCTGGGCCTGGGCGAGCACGGCGGGATCGGGCGCAAAGCCCTCGGGGCAGGCCACGCGCACGTTGATCCCGAGCAGGGCGCCGCAGAGCATCAGCGAGTGGGCCATGTTGTTGCCATCACCCACGTAGGCCAGGGTCAGGCCCTTGAGGGAGCCGAAGCTTTCGCGGATGGTGAGTACATCGGCGAGGGCCTGGCAGGGGTGCTCCAGGTCGGTGAGGGCATTGATCACCGGGATCGAGGCCCAGTGGGCGTACTCCACCAGCTCCTGCTGCTCGAAGGTGCGGATCGCCAGGGCATCCACGTAGCGGCTGAGCACCCGGGCGGTGTCGGCCACCGGTTCGCCGCGGCCCACCTGGGTGACGGAGGGGTTGAGATCGAGCACCTGGCCCCCCAGGCGGCCCATGGCCACGGAAAAGCTGACGCGGGTGCGGGTGGAGGCCTTGGTGAAGATCAGCCCCAGCGCCTTTCCGCTCAGATCCAGGCACTGGGCGCCGCTCTTGAAATCTGCCGCCAGCTCCAGCAGCGCCAGGGTCTGCTCAGCGCCGAGATCCGCTGAAGACAGCAGATCCCGGCCGCGCAGGTCAGCGAGACCGGGATAACGTTGACTGAAGTGCGGGCCCATGACCCCATTTCAAAGACCCCTTATCGGGGACAACGTGCCCCCGCGTCAAGGGGCGGCTCAGACGGGAGCGAGCATGGCTTCGCTGGGAAGGGTGCTGGAGGCCAGCAGATCCTTGAGGTCATCGCCTTCGATCACCTCCTTGTCGAGGATCTTGCTGGCGATGTCTTCGAGCAGAGCGCGGTTGCCGTGCAGGATCGCCAGGGCACGGTTGTGGGCCCGGTCCACCAGACCCCGCACCTCCTTGTCGATGGCCTGAGCGGTGGCATCGCTGACCGAGCGGCGGGGGTTGGAGCCTCCGCCAAGGAAGCGGCTGCCACCCTGCTTGTCGTAGGCCAGGGGGCCGAGGGTGTCGCTCATGCCGTAGGTGCCCACCATCTGCTCGGCAATGTCGGTGGCGCGCTGCAGGTCGTTGGCGGCACCGGTGGTGACTTCACCGAAGACGATCTCCTCGGCGGAGCGCCCTCCCAGCAGGGTGGCGATCTGGCCTTCGAGGTCTTCCTTGGAATTCAAGAACCGCTCCTCGGTGGGCAGCTGCAGGGTGTAGCCCAGGGCGGCCATGCCGCGGGGAACGATCGAGATCTTGGCCACCTTGCTGCCGCCGGGCATCAGGTGCCCGACGATGGCGTGCCCCACCTCGTGGTAGGCCACCACTTTCTTTTCATCGGGCTGGAGCACTCGGCTCTTCTTCTCAAGGCCCGCCACCACCCGCTCGATCGCTTCGTTGAGATCCTTCTGCTCCACCGTGGTGCGGTAAGCGCGGGCCGCCAGCAGGGCGCCCTCATTCACCAGGTTGGCCAGGTCAGCGCCCGCGAAGCCGCTGGTGGCCTGGGCGATCTTGTCGAGGTCGACGCCCTCGGCCAGCTTCACTTTGTTGGCGTAGATGTCGAGGATCTTCTTGCGGCCGGAGAGGTCGGGGCGATCCACCAGCACCTGGCGATCGAAACGGCCCGGGCGCAGCAGGGCCGCATCGAGGGTTTCGGGCTGGTTGGTGGCCGCCAGCACGATCACCGGCTTGTCCTGGCCGGTGAAGCCATCCATCTCGGTGAGCAGCTGGTTGAGGGTCTGCTCCCGTTCATCGTTGCCGCCCACCACGCCCATCGACCCGGAACGGCTCTTGCCGATGGCGTCGAGTTCGTCGATGAAGATGATGCAGGGTGCCTTTTTCTTGGCCTCCTCGAACAGGTCGCGCACCCGGGCTGCGCCGGCCCCCACGAACAGCTCCACGAACTCGGAGCCGGAGATGATGAAGAAGGGCACACCGGCCTCTCCAGCCACGGCCTTGGAGAGCAGGGTCTTGCCGGTGCCGGGAGGTCCCACCAGCAGCACGCCTTTGGGAATGCGGGCGCCGATGGCGGCGTAGCGCTCGGGATTCTTGAGGAAGTCAACGATCTCGTTGAGCTCCGTCTTCGCCTCATCCACCCCGGCCACATCGGCGAAGGTGACGCGGGATTCCTCATCCGGCACGTAGACCTTGGCCTTGGATTTGGTGAAGCTCAGGGCCCCCTGGGCGCCACCACCCATCTGACGGCGGGCGAAGAACTGCAGCACCAGGATGAAGATCAGGGGCGGCACCACCCAGCTCAGCAGCGTGGTGAAGAAGTTGGGGCGCTTCGGCGGTGCGGCGGCGAATTCCACCCCCTTCTGCTCCAGGCGCTGGGGCAGCTCCATGTCGAAGATCGGCGTGGTGGCGAGCACCGAGGGGGCACCTTCCTCGGCATCGGTGATCTCATAGCGGATCTGATCCTGGGTGATGTAGGCCCGCTTCACGTGGCCGTCATTGACCTGATCGATGAAGAGGGAGTAAGGCACCCGGGGCACCTGGGCTCCCGTGTTCGGCAAGAAGTTGCTGAAGAGCAGCAGGACCCCGAAGCCGATCAGCACCAGGTTGATGATTCCGAAGCGCCTGTTCGGGCGGTTGTCGTCCTGGCGTAGAGCCATGGTGGCGGGCGCGGCAATGACGCCAAACTAGGCGGAGCGCTTCTGGCGGTGGCCCGCGTCGCGGGGGTGAGAACCGAACGTCACCTCAGCTTTAGCCTGTTCTTCACCGCACTCCTGGTGGCCATGTGTGGTCGGTTCTGCCTCACCACCGAGCTGGATCAGCTCCTGCCGAGGTTGGGGGGGCGCCTGCCGGCGGAGCTGGAGCGCCACTACGCGCCCCGTCCCCTGATTCAGCCCGGCCAGCCAGTGCTGGCTCTGTGCCAGGAGCACGGGCTGATCGGCAGTGCCCTGATGCTCTGGGGACTGCTGCCGGAGTGGGCCAAGGATCCTCTCAATGCGCCGAGGCCCTTCAATGCCCGTAGCGAAACTGTGGCTGAGAAGGCCTCCTTCCGCGGTGCCTGGCGCCACCGCCGCTGTCTGCTGCCTGCCGATGGCTTCCTGGAGAAGGGCTGGCTGATCCGCCGGCTCGACCGGCAACCCTTCTGGCTCGCGGGGATCTGGGACCGCTGGATCGGTCCCGACGGCAGCGAACTGGAGAGCTGCTGTGTGCTCACCACCAGCCCCAACTCCCTGGTGAAACCCCTCCACCAGCGCATGCCGGTGCTGCTCCCCGATGGTCTCGAGCAGGCCTGGCTCGCTCCGGCCGATGGGGCCGCCCTGCGGGCTCTCGAGCCCCTGCTCACAGGTTGGGATCCCAGCGGCTGGGAGGCGCTGCCGCCCGAACGCTCCCGTGAGCAGCTCTCCCTCTTTGCCTGATGGCGGGGATAAGCGCGTCGCCTTCGTCACAATGCAGCACAGGCCCACGACGGCCGGCCCTGCATTCGAACCCCGCTGATCCCCTTGCGCTTCCACTTCCGCGCCAGCCTCACCAGCGAGGCAAGCCAGCGGCGCCGCCACCGCTTCTATGGCCACCTGCTGATGATCACTCTGGTCGTGATGGCGTGCCTGGCGCTGCCCAAGAGCCTGCACAGCCTCGCCGGGATCGGCTACAGCCTGACCACCCTGCTGCTGACGATGGAGCTGGAAGGATCGATCCGCCATGGCGGTAGGGCCAATCCCCGGGATCTGCCCTACCGGCTGCTCGGTCTGCTCACCCTGCTGGCCCAGTGGATCTGGTACTTCACGCCCTTGTCGCAACGTGAGAGCGGCTGGCCCCTGCTCGTGCTCACCACCCTCTTCGTGGGTTGGAGCGTGCTGCGGCTGGTGGGGTTTCTGGCGGAGGAACAGCAGGTGAACGGGAGGGTCCTGATGGGGGCTGTCTCGGGATATCTGCTGCTGGGCCTGACCGCCGGCCTGTTGTTCACGGGTCTGGATTCCATACAGCCCGGAAGCTTCACGAGCCTGCACGACCCTGGGGGGTCGCTGTACTCCACGGGTCCGATCAGCCAGGCCAGTCCCCACATGCAGCAGTTGGATTTTACCCGGCTCAACTACTTTGCCTTTGTCTGCCTCAGCACCGTCGGTTTCGGTGATGTGCTGCCGACCACGCCCCTCTCCCAGATGAGTGCCGTGGCTTTCAGCGTGATCGGCCCGATCTACATGGCGGTGGTGATGGGACTGCTGATCGGACGCTATGCCGCTGGCAAGACGGTCAGGAGGGATCGGGACGACGCACCCGGATCCTGAATCCTCCGGCGGGCCTTCGCCTGGGTTAGTACGGAGGTCAGTTGTCTTCTCTGCCGTGGGCCTGCATCACCTGGACGCCTTCCTGCTCCATGCCCGCAGCTCGGCGTCGCTGCAGGAGCGCCTGCAGCAGCCCCTTGATCTGGAGGCCTTCCTGCAATTGGCCCGCCAGGAGGGTTTCCCCGTTGAGGAGGGCGACGTGCTCGCCGCCCAGCAGCGGGAGGAGGGCCAGCTGAGCGATGAGGAGCTGCAACAACGGGCCGGCATCGAAGCCAGGAGGCTGCGCACGTTCATCCCCGGCTGAGCCTCAGCGCAATCGCTCCTGCCCGTGGCCGAAGGGAGCACGGCTGGGCTGAGGCTGCTCGCTCAGCCAGGCCAGCAGTGCGCTCAGTCCCAGCAGCAAGGCCACGGGCAGCAGCCAGCTGCTGCGTCGCCCCCGGCGGCCATCTCGGCGGCCACCTCCCAGCAGGGCCAGGCGGCGAAAACCACCGGCGCTGGGGGTGGCGCCTGCACCCAGGGGCAGGCTGCAGCGGCCGCAGACCATTCGACCGGCGAGGCTGCGGTCGCGGCGAACTTCCCAGCTTCCGCAGCGAGGACATGACATCAGCCCCTCATCTCCTGGTCATTCCCACCGGTTCCCGGTAGATGGCCAGAGCGGCGAGCACCCCGCCGGCGAAGCCGCTCACGTGACCGATCCAGCTCACACCCGCTGGAGTGAAGAAGGGCAGCAGGCCGGGCAGGAAACCGCCGTAGCTCACCAGGCTGAACAGCGAGAGCAGCAGGGGCAGCGGTCGCCGCTCCAGGAAGCCGATCACGATCAGGTAGCCCACCAGAGCGAAGACCACCCCTGAGAGCCCATGGCTGCCATTGCTTGAGAACAGCCAGACCGGGACCGCCATCACGTACACCCCCACCCACACGGCCAGGTAGTCGTGCCAGCTCTTGAGCAGCACCAGCCAGGAGAGCGGCAGGAACCAGAGACTGTTGCCGAGCAGGTGGCCCAGGTCGGCGTGGCTGAACGGGGCGGTGAGCACCCCCAGGAACGAGCCCCCCGGCAGCATTGGCAGGTTCCAGTTCCCTGCGAAGACGATCTGATCGACCAGCTCCTGACCCCAGGCCACGGAGAGAATCAGCAGGGGAATCACGGCGGTGCCGCCGAGCCGGCTCAGGAGGCGATCCAGGCCACGGCGCTGCCGAACGGGTGAGGGGTTGGCCATGCTGACCATTGTTATGGCCAGGGCCATCAAATGGGGAACTGCCAGCCGTCGAGCGACCGCCAACCGGACCGGGTCTGTGACTATCCGCGACCCCCGGCGCTGGTGCCCTCGGAGGCCTGGATTCAGGTGCGGGCCCTGGGGGAGCTGCTGGCGGACACCCGTCGCTCCCTGATGGTTCTCGAAACCTTTCATCCGCCCACCCCATACCTGCCCCCGGAGGATCTGCGCCTGGAGCTGCTGCAGCCCGCCGCCGGGCGCAGCTTCTGTGAATGGAAGGGCCTGGCTCGCTACTACGACGTGGTGGTGGGAGAGCGCCGCCTGGAGCGGGCTGTGTGGTCGTACCCCCAACCCACGGCCGCTTTTGCCGCCATCGCCGGCTGGTTCGCGGTGTACCCGGCCCTGATGGACGGCTGCTGGCTGGACGGGGAAGTGGTGATTCCCCAGCCCGGCGGCTTCTACGGAGGTTGGATCACCTCACAGGTGGAGGGCCCTTTCAAAGGGGATCCTGCCCACCCCGAGTTGATCTGAGTCGGGCCGAAATCAGCCTGAAGCTCAGGCTGCGGCTGCTGGCGGCACACGGCAGCCGATCTGGATTCGCCCCGAGTCGAGCAGGCGGCCCAGCTTCAGGGCTGTGGCCTCCTCCTGACGGTTGAAGGCCTTTTGCTGGGCGGTGACCCAGTTGATCTCCTCCACCGTGATCACACCGGTGCTGAGGCTTTCGAGGAACAGTTCACCCATGCCCATGAGGGGTCCTGCGAAGTTGTTCTCTCGAACTTATGTCTGGGGTCGGCTTGAGCCCAGGGATGCCACAGCTTTTTTAAGGGCTGCTCGGGGATCAGCCGCTCAGGCCGAGGGTGAGGGGATGGGCGAGAGGGTTTCGCTCTCCCGGTTCCAGAGCACGTACTTGAAGCAGCGGGGGATGTCGGCGATGGTCAGGCGCGTGGCCCCGGTCAGCAGGGCGGCATTGCGCTCCTGGCAGGCCCGCAGGTGGTAATTGGGGATGCGCTCGCAGAGGTGATGGATGTTGTGGCAGCCGATGTCGGCGGTGAACCAGTTGAAGATTCCAGGCAGCACCAGCAGGCTGGTGCCGGCGATCGCGCCCTCCAGCGGGTCCCAGCCTGCGCTGCGGTGGGCGTAGGAGCCCTCGAAGTTGTGCTGCACGAAGAAGATGCAGATGAACAGGGCAGCCGAGGCGGCCATCACCAGCGAGTAGAGGCTCCAGAACAGGCCGGCGCCGATCCAGCGGGAGAGCAGCACCCAGCTGGCCACCACGCAGATGTTGTTGAGCAGCAGGTCGATGAATTCAGCGCCGCTGTACCAGTGCTTCGACTGGAAGGTGCGCACCAGCTGGGGAATGGGGGTTCTCCAGTTGGCCAGCAGAGTGCTGGCGGCATGACCGAGGAACTGAATCGATCCCAGCAGCAGCGCCAGCCTGGGCTTGATCACCAGGTAGAAGAAGCCGCCCGGGAAGAGCATCAGCGGATGGCGCAGCAGGCGGTAGAACCACTGGGCGGTGGGCCCCAGCTGCTCGTACTGCTCCACGCTGATCAGAGCCGAGGGGCCCCGGTAGAGATCCCAGTTGCCGTTGTGCTTGTGGTGATAGGCATGACCCTGCGACCAGGGGTATTGGGGAATGGCATTGATCACGCCCAGCAAAAAGCCCGCCACCCGGTTCAGCCGTTTCGAGCTAAACAGGGAGTAGTGGCCGCAGTCGTGCATCAGCGAGAAGCAGCGGCCCGAGAGCAGCACCAGTACCACCAGCAGCGGCGGAGTGAGCCAGAGCGATTGCCGGGCCACAGCCACCGTGGCGGCCCAGAGCAGCAGATACGCCCCCACCGTGCTCAGAATCTGCCAGCTGGCCAGGCGATCGTCGCTGGCCATGAAGGGCTTCAGGACGAAATCGCCGTAGCGCAGCCCGCCTGCGGGCCCATTGGACCGGGGGTCGGGTTGCGGACTCTCGAGCAGAGCGGAGGCGTGCAGAAACCTTGTCCCAATTAGATTCGACTGTAGGCAGGGGGCAGAGGGTCCCAGCGCCACTCCGTTAAGTCATTCCGCTCTTTTTCGGCCGATTTCGTCACGACTCAGGAAGTCCGCTGGTCCGCCGGCTCCATTCGGGTGCATGGTTGGCACCAGCACCGCCCGTGATCAGGCCCCATGAATGACCCCAACGGCCCGGCCTGGCAGCGGCTGAGCCACTCCGCCCTGCTGCGCTTTCTGCTGCTGCTGGCCACGGGCTGGGCGGTGGTGCTGCTGATCGACTACTTCCGAGGGGTGCTCAGCGTCTTCATCGCGGCGGCGGTGCTGGCGGTGCTGCTGGAGTATCCGGTGCGGCGGCTGGTGCGCCTGGGCTGTGGCCGGGGGCTGGCGATCCTGCTCACCCTGCTGGCGAGTCTCGGGGTGGGCAGCCTGTTCGTGGCGGTGCTCGGTTTCCAGCTGATCAACCAGGGCAGCAGCCTGCTCAACGACCTGGTGCTGGGATTGCAGCGACCGGATCTGCCCTTTCACAGCGCCCTGAAGACCATCGAGTTCTCGAAACTTCTCGATCTCTTGCGCGCCAGCCTCGGCACGGGCCTCGGTGTGATTGGCGGCGCCTTCACCAACGTCTTCGGCGCTGTGTTTCTACTGGTGATCGTGGTCTACATGCTGATCGACAACGGGGCCACCTGGAGCCAGGTGCTGCGCCTGCTGCCTGAAGACGTGCGTGGCCGCTTCGATCGCAGCGTCCAGAAGAACGTGCTGGGTTTTCTGCGCGGCCAGATCACGCTGATGATCTTTCTGAGCATCAGCAGTTTCCTGGTGTTCGCCGTGCTTGGGGTGAAGTTCTCCCTGGTGCTGGCGATCGTGGTGGGTGTGCTGGATGCCATCCCCGGCATCGGTGCCACCCTCGGTGTGATCGTGGCCTCCGGCCTGGTGTTCCTGACCCAGGGCCAGTGGCTGGCCCTGCAGGTGGTGATCGCTTCGGTGGTGCTGCAGCAGATCCAGGACAACCTGATCCACCCACGGGTGATGGGCCGGGCCCTTGAGATCCGGCCGGTGGTGCTGTTCTTTGCTCTGTTCGTGGGCGAGCGGCTGGCAGGGCTGCTGGGGGTGTTCCTGGCGATTCCGATCACCGGCATGATCCTGGGCTGGGGCAAGGAGAGCGAGGAGGCCGACCCGCTGCTGGAGGCGGAGCCCACCCAGCCGCCAGCCGCCCCGTAGTTCCGGGGCTGCCTGCATTCAGGCCCTTCTCTTTCAGCCCGCCCGTGTCCAGCCTCGATCGCCGCTCCACCCTGCTGGGGCGCAATGCAGGCCACTGGGAGGGCACCTTCATTCGTCTCGATGATCAGGGCCTCGAGAGTGAGCGTTTTGGCACACGCCTGCATGTGTCGGAGACCGACGGTCAGAGCGAAGCGGCCCTCACCTATCTGAACACCGGCAAGGTGGCCACGATGCGCTTTGCCGAACCTCCGGCCTTGATGGCAATCAGCCCCGATGGACACTGGAGCCTCGGGCCCGACAAGACCGGCCCCTGGCCAGCGGTGATGGAGCTTTGCCTGGTGGACGGCGATCGCCGCCGGCGAGTGGTGGTGCGCCACGGCGCCGAGCGGCTCGAAAGCGTGGTGGTGGTGGAAGCGAGCCCCGGGGTGGTGGATCCGGCCCCGGCGCCGCCCCTGCGGGCCAGGGTTCTGCCGGGCGGCGATGGTTCAGGCAGCGGCTGGCTGGCAGCTCACTGACGACCTCACCCTCACCACCGCCCTGGAGCGCCGCTTCGGCGAGCCTCTGGCCGTGAGGCTCTACTGGAGCCCCCTGCCGGGGCGGGAGCTGGTGCTGGAGCGGATCTACGGCGCCAACGGACTGCCTCAGCCCTGATCGCGGCAGATGTGACCACCACGCCAGCACCACACCCAGGGGGGAATGGTCAGCAGCTGGCGCAGGTGGTCGCGATAGCGCAGACTCACCGGCTGGAATTCGCTGACCACGTTGAACCCTTTGTGTTGCTCCGGCTGGTTGAGCACCAGGCTGCCCTCCGGCCCCGACACCGATCGGTGGTAGGTGTCGATCGGCAGCTCCAGGGCTCCCATGGCCCGCTCCAGATGCACCACATCACTGGCGTTGCTGCCGGCCACGCTGGCGTCGAAGAAGGTGACCGCTGGGGTCTCCCGGAAGACGTGGATCGGAGTGAAGGTGAGTTTCATCGCCTCAGCTCACGCGCACGCCCTTCCAGAAGGCCACCCGACCCTTGATCTCACTGGCGGCCTGCTTGGGCTCCGGATAGAACCAGGCGGCGTTCGCGTTCACCTGATCCCCCACCACCACGTCGTAGTAGTGGGCTTCTCCCTTCCAGCCACACACGCTGCGGTGTGACGACGGCCGCAGGTGCTCGCTCACCAGCGCCTCGGCGGGAAAGTAGGCATTGCCTTCCAGCTTGACAATGTCGTCACTGGCGGCGATCAAGGTGTCGTTCCAGCGGGCTTCCATGGCAGAGGAGCAAGGGTCTTTCATCCTGGATCCCCAGGGAGCCCGTTGGGGTGCCCAGCCGTAGCCGTCCAAGCCAGCACCCTCTCGTCGACTGAGCAGCGTGATGGGACCACACGCTTCTTCAGCTGCTGCGCAAAGGTGAAATCCACATCCTTGTCAGCCAGATGACAAGGATGTGGATTGTGGGTTGCATGGTTGTTGCCGCTTTCGGTTTAAGTTGCTGACACCAGCAGATCGCTGTCGATGCGCACACTTTGTATTGGGCAGTTTGAACACCCAGTCTTAACCGAGCTGTCCAGGCAACTGTTGCATTCCATGCAGAGATCCGCGTCAGTTGCTCCCATAGGCGATGAAATCTCCCTTCCTCATTAAACCATTCAACTTGCGTCGCTCGAGCAGCATCCATGCTGTGATTGGCGGCTCCATCGTTGCCATGAACATCTCTGCCAGCAGATATGGGTTCATCGTTCTGGCGATGAGCTCTGCCCAGATGCTGGTGGCGAGCCTCCTCGACAATGACCGCGAAATGGTCGGCTATTCCCTGTCTGTTTTTCTCTTTGTTGATTGCCTGGGGATTATCAGGTGGACCATGGGTTAGCGGCCATTGGAGCGCGCCTCCCTCCCTGGTCTGGTTCATGTACAACCCAGAGAGCTGGAGGTCAGGTCTGCTTCAGCGCCTCGGCCCCCGCGATCAGCCGCTCCCTGGTAGCCGCATAGATGCGTTCGGCTTCTTCGGGGCTGCGGCCGATGCAGGTCATGCCCAGCTTGCCGAATTCCGATAGGCAGCCCAGCAGGTGGAACACGCTGCCGTGCAGCGCGGCCGGGTCGAAGTGCAGCCCGGCGGCGGCCACCATGTCGATCAGGTCCACCGGCAGCAGACCCTGCAAGCGGGGGTCGCAGAGGTTGTCGGTGGCGGCATAGAAGAGTGACTGGCCGGTGGGGGAATGGAACAGGCCGCTTCCTGCATCGATGTGGCCATTGGTGGCATACCGCAGGGCCATGTAGGGGTGGGTGGTGCCGCCCTTGCGCAGGTTCACCTCGATCGCCTGCAGATCCCAGCGGTCCCCGAAGCGGCGCGCCACGAAATCCACTGCGTAGCGCTCCAGGGCACCCTCCGCCGCCAGCGCCTCACCCACCGCCAGCCCGTGACGCATCAGCTCAGCGCGGTAGTGCTCTTCGGCGGGGAAGCGGCAGCCCAGGTAGGTCTGACCGCTCACCCCGCCCAGCACCTGCTCGTGGGTGGAGAGCACCTCCACCGCTCCGCCCGGGTGGATCATCCCCTGCACGCTCGGTGAGGCCAGCTCATCCCCCCCCAGCAGCCAGGCCTCCACCAGGGCCCCCTGCTGCTGCAACAACTGGCGCCACTGGGGCGGTGGCATCGCCAGGGTCTCGAGGGCCTCCCGCAGACGGATCCTGCGCTCGCGGACGCTCAGCCCCGCCAGCTGCAGGGGCTCCAGCTCCAGGGGGGCGTTGCCTTCACCGCTGAAGCCCTGGTCCAGCTTCACCACCACCCGGCTCAGCTCGGGGTGGGCTTCCCACAGTTCGGCCGTGGCGCCAGCGAGGGCGTCGAGGTCGTGGACTAGGGGGCTGCCGGGGGGGTGGGGCACGGCGCAGCGGCGGAAGAGCTCGCGGCTGCCGGCCTTGCCGCCCCAGTGGCTCAGGGCCGGATCGGTGCCCAGCAGCGGCACCTGCAGCCGCTCCGACAGCTGCTTCTCCTGCTCGGTCACGTTGAAGCAGGTCATGAAGCTGCGCCCGGGCCGCAGGCGCTCGCGGATGCGCGCCAGCAGTGCCGGCCGCTCCAGCAGCTTCTCGGTCAGCGGCCGGGCGGAGGAGTCATCGGTGTCGAACAGGTGCAGACGCCGGCGGGCGTGGGAGGCGGGCACCCCCGGCAGCAGCTCCAGCACCGCATCCACCACCAGTTCCGGCAGCAGCTTGCTGGTGAGGTACACCGCCCGCACACCGGGATCGCGCAGTCGGATCAGCGAGAACAGCTGCCGTTCCTCGTAGTGGTGGGCCCCGGTCACCAGCGCGATCTGGTGGTGATCGAGGCTCAGTGAGGGCACCACCAGCAGATCCCAGCCCTCGCCGCTGCCCTCGCGCCCATGGTTCTGGTTGCTGCCGGGGTGGAACTCGCCCCATTCCGGCCGCAGCTGGCGTTGGAGTTCGGCGAAACTGAGGGTCATGGCGGGGTCAGCCCCTGATCAGGGTGCGGGTGGGGAAGGGCATTGCCGCCTGATGCTTCTCCACCACCTCACCGATGCGCAGCAACAGCTCCTGCTGCAGATCCCAGGCCGCCTGGATGTCGCCACTGGCCACGTAGCAGAGCAGCCGCAGGTTCAGGCTCGAATCCCCGTAACCCACGAAATGAACCGCCGGTGACTTCTGATGATCGATCCTCGAATTCGACTCCAGCTGCTCCCGCAGCTCGGCGATGATCGGCTCGATCGCGGCCCGGTCGTCGTAGCGGAGGCCGAAGTCGATCCAGACCCGTCGGCTGTCGATCCGGGCGATGTTGATGATCGGCTTGATGGTGAAGATCGAATTGGGAATGAAGATCGGCTGTCGCTCCGGATCCCGTAGTTCGGTGTAGAACCAGCTGATCGTCTGAACGGTGCCATTCAGATCTTCCGCGGGAATCCGGATGGAATCCCCCACCACGAAGGGCCGGTTGATGTACAGACTGATGCCACTTAATCCATTTTCCACGATTGTGCGGGCGCCGAAACCCAAGGCCGCGGCACCGAAGCCCCCGGCGGCGGCCAGCAAGGCGGTGGGGGTGCCCAGCAGCCGCAGCAACTCCAAGCCAATGATCACCACCACCAGCATCGTGAACAGCTTGTCGCTGATATCGAAGAGGAACAGCCGGTCGCGCTGGGGGAGACTCGGGAACACCTGCCGCGAGTAGGTGTCGGCCTGGCGCCAGATCTCGCTCTTCCAGCGCAGCAGCGTCCAGATCAGACCGAAAAAGATCAGCTCATCGCGCACTTCGGCGCCGCCCCGGGGCAGGGGCAGCAGCTCGGGGCCCAGCAGGGTCAGCAGCCACCAGGCGCTGGTGCTCACCAGGATCGTGAGCGCCAGGCTCAACCGGCTGCGCAGCACCAGGGCGCGGCCCAGCGATCCATTGGGGAGCCTTCGGCCCAGCAGCTGCAGGGCCAACCACACGCCCGCCGCCAGCAGGATCCCCAGCAGCGGGATCGGCAGGCGCAGCTGGATCGGGTTGATCATGCCGAGAATCTAAGGAGAGTGTCTCGGCGCCTTCAGCATTCCGGCCCGTTCAGCTCCCAGATCAGATCGTCGCCCGAGCGGCTCAGACCCTGCTCCCGCCACGGGAGTGCCATGGCCATCGAGCTCAGCTGCAGGTCCCCCAGGGGCGTGCGGGCGGCGGTGCCCCCCAGCAGCTTCGGCGCCATCACCGCCGCCACCCGCTGCACACAGCCCTGGCGCAGGGCCGCCGCCGCCAGGCTGGGGCCGCACTCCCAAAGCACCTGGTTGCAGCCCCGCTGGGCCAGGGCCTCCATCAGCTCCAGTGGCTCGCAGCCGGCCAGCTCCAGCCGCTCCACCCCGAGCGCATCCAGCCGGAGGCGCTCGGGCTCCGGCGCCTCCGGCCCATGGGCCACCAGGGTCGGGGCGGTGCTCTGGTCCCAGAGCTTGGCCTGCTCAGGCAGCCCCAGCTCGCGGCTGATCACCACCCGCAGCGGCTCGATCGCCCGCCGGCCGCGGCTGGTGAGCAGGGGGTCATCGGCGCGCAGGGTGCCGCCCCCCACGATCACCGCATCGCAGCGGGCCCGCAGCCGGTGCACCCACTCCCTTGACGCTGGTCCGCTGATCCACTGGCTTGCTCCGTTGGGCAGGGCCGTGCGGCCGTCAACGCTCATCGCCCATTTGAGAAGGCCCAGGGGCTGGCCCGTGCGCAGCCGGTGGCAGAACGCGGCATTGAGGTGTTCGGCTTCCCTCTGGCGCACCCCCAGCAGCACCTCAGCTCCGGCCTGGCGCAGCGCCTTGATGCCCTGGCCCGCCACCCGCGGATCGGGGTCCTCCATCGCCACGATCACCCGACGGACCCCGGCGTCGATCACAGCTTCGGTGCAGGGGGGCGTGCGGCCGTGGTGGCAGCAGGGCTCCAGGGTCACCACCAACGTGCCCCCCCGGGCCCGCTCTCCCGCCTGGGCCAGGGCCCCCACCTCCGCATGGGGCCGGCCGGCGGCCGCATGGAAGCCCTCCCCCACCAACTGGCCGCTGGCGTCGAGCACCAGCGCGCCCACCAGGGGGTTGGGGCTGGTGCGCCCCATCGCCAGGGCCGCCAGATCCAGGGCCCGGTCCATCCAGGGGCTCCAGGGGCTGGGGGAGGGCGAAGGAGCCTGGACGCTCAAGCCGGAGCTCCGCCCAGACTGCGCCACTCCGCCACCACGAACGGAGGAACCGGCAGCTCGGTGAACACCCCCGGCAGCCGCAGGCGCAGCGGCCGGTTCTGACTCAGTTCCGCCAGCAGGGGGGCCAGATCGAATTCGGCGGCGGCGGAGCGGCCGTCGCCAGCCAGAGAAGGGCTCTCCAGGGTCACATCGCTCAGTTGCCACTGGAACGGGCCCGAGCGCACCTGCAGGGGGGTGGGGTGATCCAGGCGCACCTTGCCGGGGTAACCCACCACCCGCAGACGCAGAGGCGCTCCGGGCGCACCGTCGCGGAAGGCCACCAGCTGCCAGGCCTGGTTATCGAGGTCGCGCAGGCTCACCAGGCTGCGCAGCACCGGGCTGCCGGTTTCGCTGGGGTGCTCGTGCAGCTGCGCCAGCGCCGGGCTGGTGGGCAAGGCCAGCAGGCAGCCAAGCACCAGCCCCAGGGCCAGCAGCAGCCTGCCGGCGCGGTGGATCATCCGCCTCATGGTTCGCGCTCGGCGCCGGGGATCGGCTGCCAGTCCGTGTGGGTGGCCCAGAGGGCCCAGATCGCCATGGCCCGCAGGTAGTGGCAGGCCCGGAACGTGCCCACCGCCGTGATCGCCTCGGGAGTGCGGAACTGCAGCCCCCCCGCATACACCTGGCCCACCACCGCGCCGGTGATCGCCAGGGCGGTGTCGGTCTGGCCCATCAGGCGGTAGTAGGCCGCCAGGCCGAAATTGATGCCGGTCCAAACCTCCAGCGGATGGGTGCCGTTGGGATCGACTGGCGTGCCGTCGCGGCGCAGACCGTTGGCCACCCCCAGCCGGCCGCCTTCGAAGCGCTCGAAGCAGGCCTCGCGGATCGCCGCCAGGGAAGAGAGGGCCCGCTCGTCACTCACCACCGGCGGCAGCCCCAGCAGCCGGGCGTAGAAGTCGCCGCAGAGCTGATCGGCCATCACCACCGGTGTGCCGCTCTGGGCATCGATGTTGTAGTACTCCCCATTCCAGAGCAGCCGGTCGAAATTCGACCGTGACGGCTCCAGCCAGCTGCCGAATTCCCGTTGCTCGGCGCCGGTGTCGAGGCCGAGGTCGAGCTGCAGTTGTTGGGCCATCGCCAGCGCCGCCTCCAGCGCCGCGATCCAGAGGGCGCCGCAGTAGGCGCTCACCCCCTGCAGTGGCCAGTCGTCGAAGGTCTGATCAGGCGCGCCGCCGTTGTCGGGCAGGCCGTCGTCGTTGACGTCGAACTGCTTGAGGTGGCGCAGGGCCTCCACCACCGCCGGCCAGCAGTCGGCCAGGAAGCGCAGGTCTTCCCCGGAGGGCGAGAGGCGGAACAGGCGCCACACCTGCAGCACGAAATCGGAGGCCAGGTCCTTCCAGAGGTTGCAGTCCTGGTAGGCGGTGTAGTTGGTGGCGTCAAAGGGCCGCTCGTTGGGGGCCCCCAGGTCGTGGGGGGTGGCGCCGGCGACCTTCCGTGCCGCCTCCACCCGGCCCCGCCCCTGGGTGAAATACCAGCCGATGGGCCGGGGGGTGGCATCGGCGGCGGGGATGGCCCGGGCAAAGCTGCGCAGCACCGCCTTGTCCAGTTCGGGCCAGAGCTGCAGCAGGGCGAAGGAGCCGTACAGCCGCACATCCAGGCTTTCGTACCAGGCGTAGTCGAGGCACTCCAGCACCCCGAAGCGGCCCACCGGATCGGCGGAGCTGGCGGCGGTCCAGAGGCTGCCGCCGCTGGCGAGGTCGTAGAGCTCGTTGAACAGGGCCATGCGCAGCGGCTCGGGCAGATCGCTGCGCTCCAGCACCGGCCGCTGCCAGGCCTCGATCGCGTCGCGCCACTGGCGCCACTCGCGCAGGGCTTCGGCGGCGATGGCGGCGGCACTGCTGCCCGTGGCGCCGAAGAAATCGGTGTAGCGGCGCAGGGAGGAGCTGCCGGTGGCGAAGGCGGTCACGGGCAGGTCCCAGCTGATCACCAGCGGCAGCTCGATCTCAGCCCCCGGCTCCAGCCTCAGCCGCAGGGCGATGGCGGCGCTGGCCTGCTCGTGGCCGGTGCTGCGGCGGTCGTTGTTGCTGTCGGGGATTGAGCCGTCGCGGCTGAAGGCCTCCCAGATCTCGCCGCCATCACCGCTGGGGTCCCAGCGGCTGCAGCGCATCACCTCCACCCCTTCGAGTTCGTCTGGCACCGCCAGACACCACTGGCCCTGCCCCTCGGCGATCGGCTGGCTCGGTGATCCCTCCAGCAGCACGCCCTTGAGGCCGGGGGCATCGATCCAGCGGTTGCGCTGGCCCAGTCCCGCCCCGATGGCCGGCAGGTAGTTGTGCTCCGGGCTGCCGTCATCGCGGAACTCCACGGCGGCGCTGGGGTCGGTGTTGGTGAACCAGCCCACGGTGTTGCGCCAGCTCAGCAGCAGCGAGAGATCCAGGGGCGCCTTGGTGGGGTTGCCCAGCCGCCAGCGGAACACCGCCACCGGATAGCTGGTGCGCTGGTAATCGCCCGGGAGGATCGGACTGAAGGCCTCGCAGCTGGCCTCGGCACGGAAATCGGCCCCGTAATCGAACCAGTGCAGCGGATAACGGGCGGCATAACTGCCGGCTGTGCCGCTGCCTGGCTTCGTGCTGCTGGCGTCGCCCTCCAGCCACTGCCAGCGGCCCAGGGGACGCTCGCCGGCCTCCGGCCGCGAGTCGTCGCGCTCCGGCGCCAGGGCCAGGGCCCGGGCCCGGCTGCTGCTGCCGTCGTGCTCGTAGAGGGCGAACTGGCAGTCGGGGAGGACCCCGAACCAGTGCTCACCCCCATCCAGGTGCCAGAGGTTGAAGCTGCCGTCGGGGCCGCGGCCGATGCAGCCGGCCCCGAAACCACCCAGGGGGGCGCCGTGGTTGGGGCCGTCGTCGAGGTTGCTGGCGTAGCGCACCGTGTAGGGGGCGTCCCAGCCCTGGCCGATCGGCCGCTGCCAGCTGGCGGGCGGGGCCAGGGCGGGCCGACCACCGCCGGACCCGCGCAGCAGCGTGGACAGGGCGGACAGGCCGAACGGAGCCATGGTGCTGATCAAGATGGGGTCAGCTTGTCAGAGCTGGCCCGCCCCGGCGCCCACTTCCTGCTCGATCAGGGCATCGAGGGTGATGGCCGAGCGCACCACGGCCTGATAGCGCAGCACCACGCGCCGGTTCCGCTCCAGCCACAGACCGGCCTCTTCGCCACCGCCGCCGGTGGCTTCGGGGCTGAGCAGCTCGATCTCGCTCTGGCGGGCCAGCAGGGCCAGGGCCAGCTCATGCACGCGCTGGCGGCGGGTGGGGGGCTCAGGGGCTGCCATGGCGGCTTCAACTCGCGGGCATCATGGCGAGGCCCGGCCAGCCGCCGCCCCGGAGTCGCCCTGTGCAGCCACCGCACCAGCCCCACCACCTCGAGGTGATCGGCACCGACGCCGCCGGGCTGGCCTCGCTGCCGGCATCAGCGGCGGCCCTGGTGCGCCAGGCGCAGCTGCTGGCGGCCCCCGCCCGGTTGCTGCCGGAGCTGCGCCAGGCCCTTGCGGACGCGGCGCCACCGCCGCAGCTGATCGCCAGTGATCGCCCCGAGCAGCTCTTCCCCCAGCTGGAGCAGGCCCTGGCGGCCGGTCAGGCGGTGGTGCTGCTCGCCTCCGGTGATCCGCTCTGGTTCGGCATCGGCCGGCTGCTGCTGGAGCGCTTTCCCCGCGACTGCCTGCGCTTTCATCCCGCCCCCTCCAGCCTGCAGCTGGCCTTCGCCCGCCTCGGTCGCCCCTGGCAGGACGCCCAGTGGCTGAGCCTGCATGGCCGCGAACCTGATCCCCTGGCGGCCCGCCTGCAGCAACGGCCGGCTGCCCTGGCGGTGCTCACCGATCCCAGCCGGGGTGGCGCCGAGGAAGTGCGGCGGATCCTGGCGGCCTCAGGCCTGGAGGCGGCCTATGCCCTGTGGTTGTGCGAGCGGCTCGGTCACCCCCAGGAGCGGGTGCAGCGGCTGGCGCCCCAGGCGCCCCTTCCGGCCGATCTCGATCCCCTGCACCTGGTGCTGCTGATCGCCGAGCCGCCGCCCCCTCCCGATCCCACCCACCTGCCGCTGTTCGGCCTCGACGACGGCCTCTGGCTGCAGCAACCCGATCGCCCCGGGCTGATGACCAAGCGGGAGGTGCGCATCCAGCTGCTCGCCGACCTGGAGCTGCCCGCCGTCGGGGTGCTCTGGGACGTGGGGGCCGGGGTGGGTTCGGTGGGCCTGGAGGCCCTGCGCCTGCGGCCTGCCCTGGAGCTCTGGGCCCTGGAGCAGCGCGGTGGCTCAGCGGCCCTGATCCGGGCCAATGCCGAACGCCTGGGGGTGCAACCGGCGGCCATTCAGGAGGGCCGGGCTCCGGAGGCGCTCAGCGGCTTCCCCGATCCCGACCGTGTGCTGATCGGCGGCGGTGGCCGTGGGCGGGTGGCCGTGCTGGCGGCGGTGCTGGAGCGGCTGCGTCCCCGGGGGGTGGTGGTGATGCCGCTGGCCACCCTGGAGGCCCTCTCGGAGCTGCGGCCCCTGCTGGAGCGCGCCGGCCTGGCCGTGACGGTGAGCCAGCATCAGTGCTGGCGCGGGGCTCCCCTGGCGGAGGGCACCCGCCTGGCGCCGCTCAATCCGGTGCTGGTGCTGAAGGGGCGCTGCCCCGCCTGAGCCAGCGAATCGGCGCCGGGCTGCCCACCACAACGCCGAGGCGGGCCGCCTCGCCGGCGTCCAGCTCCACCACCCCATCGGCGGGCTGCTGGGGCCCATAGCTGCGGCAGGGCAAGCGCGGGCAGGGCTGGGCGGCGGCTTCGATGGCGATCACCCGGCCCTCGCGCACAAAGATCATGTCCAGCGGACTGATGGTCTGGTGCATCCAGAACCGTGCCGGCTCGGGTGGATCGAAGCGGAACCACATGCCGCGCAGGGGGCCCAAAGGCGGGCGCTGCATCAGCCCCAGGCTGTACTGGCGCTGGCTCCTGGGCACCTCCAGCTGGATGCAGCCGCCAGTTCCCTCCAGGCACCACTCCGCCTCCAGCGGCAGCACCTGGGGCGGCCCTGCCTCGGCAAGGGCCCGGGGGGCACCAAGGGCCAGGGCCCCCAGCAGCAGCCCCAGCGGTGCCCGCCAGGCTGAAGGTGACTTTGACGGCTGCAGACGGGACAGGCTCATGGGGCGGGGGGCTCCGGGCGGGGGGCACGCTCGCAGAGGCAGTAGCCCCGTCCGCGCACGGTATGGATCAGGCGCCGCTCGCCGTTCTCCTCCAGCTTCTGGCGCAGGTAGCGCACGTACACCTCCACCACATTGCTGGCGGTTCCCTGCTGGTCGTTCCAGACCTCAGCGAGGATCTGCTCGCGGCTGAGCACCAGGCCCGGCTGCCGCATCAGCGTCAGCAGCAGCTGGTATTCCCGGGCGGTGAGCGCCAGGGGCCGCCGGCCCCGCCGCACCTCCCGGCTGGCGGGATCCAGGCTCAGGTCGGCGAGTTGCAGGGAGGGCATCTGACCGCCGCCGCCAGCGCGGAGATCACCGCGGATCTGCAGCAGCAGGCGCAGGCGCATCAGCAGATCGCTGCCGCCGGCGCTGGAGAGCCAGAAATCGTCGGCGCCGGAGCTGAAGCAGAGGGAGCGGGCCTCGACGCTGTCGTTGACCAGATCCAGCAGGATCGGCACCTCCTCCAGGATCATGCGCAGGGCCGGAATCGTGGCGACCCCATCGGCCCCCGACACCAGCACCGCCGCCGGCGGATCGGGCAGGGCTCCCACCGGAGCGGTGCGGTAGCCGGAGGCCTCCAGACGCGGCGCCATCGCCTCGGCCTCCTTGCCCACCAGCAGGATCAGCGGCCCGCCGCTGGTCATGGTGCCTGTCCGGCACCGGCGCCGTCGCGGCCGCCGAACTCCTCGTTGTTGGGTTTGGCCACGTGGGGCAGCCCCCAGCCCAGCTTGTTGCGCAGCACCTGGAAGAACTCGTGGTCCTGCAGGCGCACGAAGCGGGCCGGGTGGGGACTGCGGCGGATCAGCACCCGATCTTCCGGCCACACGTAGCAGCCGGCGCTGCCGTCCACCACCATCATCAGCCGCTCGGGCGTGGCTGGAAACACCGTCACCGGCTCCTGGTCGCTGAACACCAGGGCGCGGGAGGCGAGGGAATGGGGGGCGATCGGGGTGAGCTGCAGCACCGGGCAGTCGGGGGTGATCACGGGGCCGCCGGCGCTGAGGGCATAGGCGGTGGATCCGGTGGGGGTCGAGAGGATCACCCCATCGGCGGAGATGTCCACCGGCACATGACGGCCGATGGCGATCTCGAAATGACACATGCTCGTGAGCGGTTCCCGGTGCAGGGCCATCTCGTTGAGGGAGAGCACCTCCCAGCGCCGCTGGTCGCCGCGCATCACACTCACCACCAGCATGGTGCGCTCCTCCACGCTCCAGCGGTCGCTGAGGAGCTGCTCCATGGCCCCATCCAGCTCGCTGAGGTAGGCCTCGGCCAGAAAACCCAGGTGGCCGGTGTTGACCGTGAGGATCGGCACGCCGATCGGTGCGGTCTGGCGCGCGGCGGAGAGCACGGTGCCGTCGCCCCCCAGCACCACTGCCAGGCTCATCTCCGGGTGGAAGCTCTCGGGCACGCAGGCGCTGAAGCCGCGGCTGCGCAGGTGGTGGTCGGGATTGGCGAAACCCACCATCCCGCCGGAGCTGCTCACCCTGAGCACGCTGGTGCCGGCCGCTTCAAAGCGGCTCTGGATCAGATCGGCCGTCTTGACGGCCAGATCCTTGCCGTCGTTGACGATCAGTCCGACGCAGGGCACCGGTCGGAGGCGAGAACCTGTTGAGTGTATGGGGAGCCTTCCTGCTGCGGCCCGTTTGACATCAGAACTGCTCCAGGAAGCGCAGATCGCTGGTGAACAGCCGGCGGATGTCGTCGATGCCGTGGCGCACCATGCAGAACCGCTCCACCCCCAGGCCAGCGGCAAAACCGCTCCAGTGCTCGGGATCCAGCCCCAGGCCCTCCAGCACCGCCGGATCCACCATCCCGCAGCCCATCACCTCCAGCCAGCGCCCCCGCCACTGCACATCCACCTCCGCCGACGGCTCGGTGAAGGGGAAATAGCTGGCGCGGAAGCGAACGGGCAGATCACCGAAGAACTGCTGCAGGAACGTGGTGACGGTGCCGCGCAGGTGGCTGAAATCCAGCCCTTCATCGATGGCCAGCACCTCCACTTGGTGGAACACCGGCGAGTGGGTGGCATCCACCGCGTCGCGCCGGTACACCCGCCCGGGCGCCACGATCCGCACCGGCGGCGGGTTGCTCTCCAGGTGGCGGATCTGCACCGGTGAGGTGTGGGTGCGCAACAGGCGCTCACCGGGTAGATAGAAGGTGTCCTGCATGTCCCGCGCCGGGTGGTGCGGCGGGATGTTCAGGGCAGTGAAGTTGTAGTAGTCGGTTTCGGCCTCCGGCCCCTCCTCCACCCGGTAGCCCAGCCCGGCAAAGATGTCGACGATCTCCTCGATCGTGCGGATCAGCGGGTGGCGGTGCCCCACCGGCACGTAGCGGCTGGGGGCTGTCACATCCAGCCGTTCCCCTGCCAGCTTCTCGGCCATGGCGGCGCCCCGCAGCCCCTCCAGCCGCTGGCCCAGCAGCGCCTGCACCTGCTCCTTGAGCAAGTTGGCGCGCTGACCCACCAGGGGCCGCTCGGCCGCATCCAGCTTGCCCATGGCCCCCAGCACCGCCGAGAGGCGGCCCTTCTTGCCCAGCAGCCCCACCCGCAGTCCCTCCAGCTCCGTGCTGCCGCTGGCGGCCGCGATGGAGGCCGCCGCTTCGGCTTCAAGGGCGTCGAGCTGATCGGTGAGCTGCTGAAGGCTGATCGTGGCGCTCACGGATCGGGGGCGGTGGCAATCGACTGTACGGAGCGAGCCTGCCTAAGTTGCCGCCAGCGCCCCTGCCCCTTCCGCTCCCGATGCCCAGCCTGCGGATCCTGATCAGCAACGACGACGGGGTGTTCGCCGAGGGGATCCAGACCCTGGCGGCCGAGGCGGCGGGCCGCGGCCACGCCGTCACGGTGGTCTGCCCCGACCAGGAGCGCTCCGCCACCGGCCATGGCCTCACCATGCAGACCCCCCTGCGGGCGGAGCGGGCCGACCGGCTCTTCGCCGCCGGCATCACCGCCTGGGCCTGCAGCGGCACCCCCTCCGACTGCGTCAAGCTCGCCCTCGGCCGGCTGCTCGAGGCCCCGCCCGATCTGGTGCTCTCCGGCATCAACCACGGCCCGAACCTGGGCAGCGATGTCTTCTATTCCGGCACCGTTTCAGCGGCGATGGAGGGCACCCTCGAGGGGCTGCCCGCCCTGGCGGTGAGCAGTGCCTGCTTCGACTGGCGCCAGTTCGGCCCGGCGGCCACCCTCGCCCTGGATGTGGCGGAGGCGGCCATGGCCGGGGCCTGGCCGGAGGGGCTGCTGCTCAACCTCAACGTGCCGGCCCTGCCGATCGAGCGGATCGGTTCCCTGCGCTGGTGCCGCCCGGCGGTGCGCCGCTACCGCGATCAGTTCAACCAGCGCACCGATCCCCGCGGGCGCACCTATTACTGGCTGGCCGGTGAGCTGGTCGACGACCTTGAATCCGCCACAGCGGGCCCCCGAGACTGGCCCACCGATGTGGCCCAGATCCATGCCGGCGGGGCCGCCCTCACACCGCTGCAGCCGGAGCTGTTCTGGCGCGGTGGCCTCGATCAACTGCCGGTTCAGCTGGGCCGGTGAACCCGCTGCAGCAGCCAGAGGCTGATCCAGAGGCCGATCACGTGGGCGAACAGCACCTGGGTGTTGCTCAGCACCGAGAGCATCTCGATCGAGGTGATCGGCAGACCCACCAGGCCGCCGCGGGTGCCGGGGGGCACCGCCAGCTGCGCGCCGAAGAAGCCGGGCACCTGCATCGAGGCCTGCACGAACAGGCTGCCGGCCAGGGCCTGATACCCCACCGCCGCCAGGCTGAGCCCGGCCAGATCGGCCAGCACGCCCCGCTTGATCAGACGGCTGGTTTCGCCGCGGCCGGGGCGGGCGGGGCTGGCCAGGGCCCGCCCGCAGCGCACCACCAGCCAGCTCTGCCAGAGACACCAGAGCAGGACAAAAAAGGAGAGGGTGGTCAGGGACAGGCCAGGGCCGAGCCCGAGGGAGCGGGCGCTGTTGGCCGCCAGGCGCCCGCCGATGTTGTTGAAGGCCAGCACGCCAACCACGACCACCCCGAGGCACATCTGGGTCCAGAAACGGATCCAGCCCACCCGGCGCAGGGCCGCTGACACCAGCTGGAGATCGAGGCGGTCAACCATCGGGGCGCAGAACCGTGATCAGTGCTCCACAAACTTGCCATGGCCCGTAGCGGCGGCGGCCCCTGGGCTGGAACCCCCATGGAAGGATGGTTTCCAAGCCGGGCCCCGTCCGATTCCTTGATTCCCCTGTGCTCCCCCCAGGAGGCGATGCGGCCCACCGCCGTCGCCCTGGGCAGTTTCGATGGTCTGCACCAGGGGCACCGCCGGGTGATCGCCGCCGTCGCCGCCGCTCCCACCCCAGGGCTGGTGCCCACGGTGGTGAGTTTCTGGCCCCATCCGCGGGAGCTGCTCTACGGCGAACCGCGCCTGCGCCTCGATCTCCCGGGCGAGAAGCTGGCGCTGCTGGAGCCCTACGGCATCCGTCAGCTGGTGCTGGTGCCCTTCACCCGCCAGCTCTCCCTGCTCAGCCCGGAGGCCTTCATCGAGCAGGTGCTGGTGGGGGAGCTCCAGGCCCGGGAGGTGGCGGTGGGCGAGAACTTCCGCTTCGGCCACGACCGAAGCGGCGACACCACCAGCCTGCGTGAGATCGGCGAACGCCATGGCCTGCGGGTGCTGGTCTCCTCGATGCTCTGGGATGGCTCCGAGCGCATCAGCAGCAGCCGCATCCGCCGGGCCCTGGCGGCCGGTGCCATCGATGAGGCCAATCGCCTGCTGGAGCGCCCTTACCGCTTCAGCGGCCGGGTGGTGCGCGGCCGGGGGCTGGGCCGTCAGCTCAGCTGGCCCACGGCGAATCTGCAGGTGGACGGCCGCAAGTTTCTGCCCCAGGAGGGGGTCTATGCCGCCTGGGTGCGCACCACCTCAGCCGCGGCGCCCATGGCGGCGGTGATGAATCTGGGCCCTCAGCCCACGGTGGACCCCCTGGCCCCCTCGGCGGTGGAGGTGCACCTGCTGGATCGGGAGATCGAGCTGGTGGGCCGTGACCTGGAGGTGGAGCCGCTGCAGTTGCTGCGCCACCAGCAATGCTTTGCCTCTCTGGAGGACCTCAGCCGCCAGATCGGTGTGGATGCGGCCCTGGCCCGACGTCTGCTGGAGAGTCGCTCAGCCGGGGGCGTAGGCGTTGCTCAGACCCCAGCCGATGAAGGCCGCGATGCCACCGAGCAGCAGAATTCCTGAGATCAGCACCAGCATCGGGCTGTCGCCACCGCCGAATTCCATTGCCGCCCTGCCCTGGAGTGGCCATCACCTTACGCAGGTTCCGATCCCGTGAATGCCGCCCCGATCACACCTGAGCCGGCCGTGTTGCGCCTGCTGGACGCCAACCTCGACCGCGCCCGCGAGGGCCTGCGGGTCCTGGAAGACTGGTGCCGGTTCGGCCTCGACCGCCAGGATCTGGTGGCCCGCTTCAAAGACCTGCGCCAGCGGCTGGGCCGCTGCCACCTGCCCGCCTACAAGGCCTCCCGCCACAGCGCCAGCGATGGCGGCGCGGGCCTGGCCCATCCCGCCCAGGCCGAGCGCCAGCAGCCCGCCCAGGTGGTGGCCGCCAATGCCGGCCGCGCCCAGGAGGCCCTGCGGGTGCTGGAGGAGTTCGGCCGCGCTGGTGATCCGCTGCTGGCCGCCGAGGCCGCCGCGATCCGTTACGCCCTCTACGACCTGGAGGTGGACCTGCTGCGCGCCTGTGGCGCCGCCGCCGGCCGCCGTCAGCTGCTGCTGCGCTGCCATCTGTACCTGATCACCAGCCCGTCGCCCCGCCTGCACGAGACCGTGGCCGCGGCCCTCGAGGCGGGGGTGCGCCTGGTGCAGTACCGGGCCAAGCAGGCCGACGACCTGGAGCGCTGGCGCGAGGCCCGCGCCCTCCGTCAGCTCTGTGCCAGCCATGGCGCCCTCTTCCTGGTCAACGACCGGGTGGACCTGGCCCTGGCGGTGGAGGCCGATGGTGTGCACCTGGGCCAGGGGGATCTGCCCCCGGCCCAGGCGCGTCGCCTGCTGGGCCCCGATCGCCTGATCGGCCGCAGCACCCAGTGCATCGAGCAGTTGCGCCAGGCGGTGGCCGAGGGCTGCGACTACGTGGGTGTTGGCCCCGTCAACGCCACCCCCACCAAACCCGGCCGTGAGCCGGTGGGCCTGGCCTACGTGCGCGAGGCGGCGGCCGAGAGCCCGATTCCCTTTTTCGCCATCGGCGGGCTCGATCTCACCCGGCTGCCGCCGGTGCTGGCCGCAGGCTGCAGCCGGGTGGCGGTGGTGCGGGCCATCACCGAGGCGAGCGATCCGGGCGCGGCCAGCCGCCAGCTGCTCGCAGCCCTGGGGGAGGAGGCATGAGCGACCAGCTGGGGCCGGGCGCCAGCCTCACGATCCAGCTGAACGGGGAAGCACGTACCTGCCCGGCTCAGCTCTCTCTGCTGGAGGTCCTGCGCCACTTCGGCTACGAACCGCGGCTGGTGGTGGTGGAGTTCAACGGCGAGATTCTGCCCCGCACGGCCTGGGCCGAGCAGGCCGTTGGTGGGGACGCCGTACTTGAGGTGGTCACCATCGTGGGGGGTGGTTCCTAGATTCGGCACACTTGCTTCGGGTGACATCTGTGTCCCCTCGTCCCTTCCCGATGATTTTCACCAGGTTGCGCCGGCTCTCCCTGCTGGCACTGATGCCCGTGCTGGTGAGTGGCCTGCTGCTGCTCTCCGCGCCCGAGCCCAGTTGGGCGGCCCGTGGCGGGCGCATCGGCGGCGGCAGTTTCCGCTCGGCCCCTTCCATGCCCCGTAACTTCAGCGGAGGGGGTGGCGGCTATCGGGGTGGCTACGGAGGTGGCGGCGGCTTCCGCGGTGGCGGCATCGGCTTCCCCTTCCTGATCCCGATCTTCGGCTTCGGCGGCGGCGGCCTGTTCGGCTTCCTGATCATGATGGCGATCGCCGGTTTCCTCGTGAACGCCCTGCGCGGCGGTGGCGGTGGCATGACCAGTGGCGGCGGTTCCCTGGCGGCGGCCCCCCGCGCCGATGGGCCGGTGACCATCGCCCAGTTGCAGGTGGGTCTGCTGGCCTCAGCCCGCGAACTCCAGGATGATCTGCGCCGCCTGGCCGCCACCGCCGACACCACCGGCAGCAGCGGCCTGCAGCGGCTGCTGCAGGAAACCAGCCTGTCGCTGCTGCGCCAGCCTGACCTCTGGGTCTACGCCAACAGTGAACTGGGCCAGGTGCCCTTCGCCAGCGCCGAATCCACCTTCAACCGGCTCTCGATGACCGAACGCAGCAAACTGCGCAGTGAGGTCACCTCCAATGTGGGCGGGCGCCGCTTCCAGGATGAAGCCGCCGCCAGTGGCCCCACCGATGCCACCAGCGACTTCATCGCTGTCACCCTGCTGGTGGCCAGCCGTGGCCGCATCCCCCTCAAGACCGTCAGCACGGCCGATGACCTGCGCGATGGCCTCGGCGTGATCGGTGCGGTGTCCGCCGGCGATCTGATCGCCCTGGAGGTGATCTGGCAGCCGGAGGGCAAAGGAGAAGTGCTCAGCACCGAGGAGCTGCTGACGGCCTATCCGCAGCTGCAGCACCTCTGAGCGTCAGCAGGATGCGCAGGGCCGCCATGGCGGCCCCGTAGCCGTTGTCGATGTTCACCACACTCAGCCCCGGGGCGCAGCTCGCCAGCATTCCGTGGAGGGCAGCCACGCCGCCGGCGCTGACCCCATAGCCCACCGACACCGGCACAGCAATCACCGGCTGGGGCAGCAGTCCCGCCAGCACGGTGGGCAGCGCCCCTTCCATGCCGGCGCAGGCAATCAGCACCCGGGCGTTGCGCAGTCGCGGCAGCTGCTCCAGCAGCCGGTGCAGACCTGCCACCCCCACATCCACCACCAGCTCCGTGGTCACCCCATGGCAGCGCAGGGCCAGCTGGGCCTCATGGGCCACGGGCAGGTCGCTGGTGCCACCGCAGAGCACCTGCACCAGCCCCAGGGCTGGATCGGCACTGGGCAGGGCACCGCTGGTGAGCGCGCGGGCCTGGCGGTGGTGCTCAAAGCCGGCGGCGATCTGGGGCTGCTCAAGGCGCAGCCGCTCCTCGACCTTGATGGCTTTCTCGGCGCTCACCCGCGTCACCAGGGCCAGCTCGCCGGCCTGGTGCAGGCGGTCCAGGATCGTGGTGATCTGATCGGCGTCCTTGGTTTCACCCCAGATCGCCTCGATCATTCCCAGCCGCTGACGCCGCCCCAGGTCCAGTCGCGCCAGGGGTTCGCTGGGATTCATTGGGGGAGCAGCTCACCGCTGAACAGCAGGGGGAAGGGATGGGGATCGCTGCGGCCGCTGCCCTGGCGCGCCAGCTGATCGAAGCGCTCCTGCACCCGCTCCACCTCGGCGGTGGCGATGCCCTGCCACTGGCGGCAACTGGCCCAGTGGATCAGCAGCATCCCCTCCTCGCGCCCGGCATCCCAGTAGATCCGCCGCTCCAGAAAGCCACTCTGCGCCTGCAGCCAGGGCTCCCAGCTCTGCCGCTCGGCCTCCAGCCAGACCTCTCGATCGGCGGCGGGCACCCGCAGGCGCAGGATCTCCACCACCACCTGCTCCTGCCTCGGCTGCAGCGGCTTCTGCGGTGCCCCAGCGGGCCCGGTGGCGGCGGCCGTGGGCGTCACCTCCAGGAACAAGGTCAACAACAGCAGCACCAGGGCGCAGACCCTACGCATCTCCGCTGCCCCATGGCTCCAGCAGCGCCACGGCGTGGCAGGCGATCCCCTCCTCCCGGCCGGTGGGGCCCAGGGTTTCGTTGGTGGTGGCCTTGATGCCCACCTGCTCCGGGCTGAGTCCCATGCGCCGGGCGATGGCGGCGCGCATGGCGTCGATGTGGGGCCGCAGCTTCGGGCGCTCGGCGATCACCACCGTGTCCACATTCACCACCCGCCAGCCCCGCTGCCGCACCAGGGCCACCACCTGCTCCAGCAGCACCAGGCTGTCGGCACCGCGCCAGCGCTCGTCGTCGGGGGGGAAGTGCTGGCCGATGTCCCCCAGGCTGAGGGCCCCCAGCAGGGCATCCATCAGGGCGTGCACGAGCACATCGGCATCGCTGTGGCCATCGAGGCCGAGGCCGGCGGGGTGCTCCAGGGTGAGGCCCCCCAGGATCAAGGGACGCCCCGGCACCAGCCGGTGGATGTCGTAGCCGTTGCCGATCCGCATCTTGGTCTGCCCCTGCTGCTGCTGCTCCTGCCAGCGACGGTAGAGGTCGGGGCGGCGTTGTTTTGTGCGCTCCTGCTGCTGCTCGGCCCGCCAGCGGGCGATGGCGCCGTGGTCGCCGCTGCGCAGCACCGGCGGCACCGCCAGGCCCCGGAACTCGGCCGGACGGGTGTAGTGGGGATGCTCCAGCAACAGGGTGCTGTGGCTTTCCTCCAGCAGCGACTCGGCGCTGCCCACCGTGCCCGGCAGCAGCCGCACCACGCCATTGATCAGCGCCATCGCCGCCAGCTCGCCGCCGGTGAGCACGAAATCCCCCAGCGACACCTCTTCATCGGCGAGGCTGCGGATGCGCTCGTCGAAGCCCTCGTAGTGGCCGCAGAGCAGCACCAGCTGGTCGTGCTGCTGGGCCCAGCGCTGCAGGTCGGCCTGGCGCAGGGGCTGACCCTGGGGGCTGAGCAGCAGCACCCGGCGACGCTCCAGCATGGGGATGGATTCGAAAGCCGCGAACACCGGCTCCGGCTTGAGCACCATGCCGGCGCCGCCGCCGTAGGGCTGGTCATCGACCTTGCGGTAGCGGTCGCTGGCGTGATCGCGGGGGTTGTGGGTGTGCAGCTCGGCGATGCCGGCGTTGAAGGCCCGCCCGATCACCCCGAGGCTGGTGAGGGGCGCAAACGACTCGGGAGCCAGGCTCACCACATCCAGCCGCATGGCCCTCAGCTCTCCGCCGGGGCCGGGCGGCTGACGCGGCGGATCTCCGAGCAGAAGCTGGCCTGCTCCGGCTGGCCGTCGGCGCCGTTGACGATCACGCTGCGCAGGCGCAGGTTCGGTTTGGTGAACCAGATCCGCTCGCGCTGCTCCAGGCCACCGCTGCTGATCACCAGCTCCAGGCTGCCGTCGGGCCAGAGCTGCCACTGGCCGATGCTGCCCTCGGCGCCCAGCAGGCTGCCGCCGGCCTCGAAGTCGAGCTGGTGAGCCTGGCCATCGGGTGCCGTCACCTCCAGCCCGCCGAGGGAGCGGCCGGGGGCGGCCGGGCGCAGGCTCACCCCCAGGTCGCCGCGGTTGCTGTCATGCCAGGCGTCGTCGTCACCACTGGCGGCTGTGGTGGCCTCCATCCGGCTGCGCAGCACCATCCATTGACCGGCGCAGAGGTCGAGAAAGGCTGGCAGGTCTTCGGGGGGGAAGGCGGGGCTGGAGCCGTTCACGGCGGGGGCGCACTCTGGCCCCCCATCCTCTCAGTCGCCGCGGTAGCCCAGTTCCGCCAGCCGCGCCGGGTTGCGCCGCCAGTTGGGCACCACTTTCACGAACAGCTCCAGGTACACCGGCCCGTCGAACACCTTCTGCATCTGGGCCCTGGCCCCGCTGCCGATCTCCTTGAGCATCTGACCGCGCTTGCCGATCAGGATTCCCTTCTGGCTGGAGCGCTCCACCAGCACCGTGGCCAGCACGGCGATGCGCTTGCCGTCTTCGACGATCCGCTCCACCTGCACCGCCACCGAGTGGGGCACCTCCTCGCGGGTGAGCGTCAGCACCTGCTCGCGGATCAGCTCCGCCAGCAGCAGCTGCTCGGGTTGATCGCTGACCGCATCCGGCGGGTAGAGATGGGGACCCAGGGGCAGGCGCGCCGCCAGGGCCTCCACCAGCTCAGGGCAGCCCGCGCCCGTGCTGGCACTGCAGGCCAGCAGCGGCCAGTCGCTGCGCCGCTGGCCGGGATCGGCGGGATCGGCCCGCTGATCAGAGAGCAGCAGCAGCTCCCGGTAGCTGGCCTCCAGCTCGGCGGCCCGCAGCGGATCCACCAGATCACTTTTGTTGAGGGCCACCAGCACCGGCGCCCGGCAGAAGCGCAGCAGCTCGACGATGAAGCCATCGCCGCGCCCCGCCGGCTCACTGCCATCCACCAGCAGCAGCACCACGTCCACTTCGCCGATGGCGCTGCGGGCGCTTTTCACCAGCCGCTCCCCCAGCAGGTGGTGGGGCTTGTGGATGCCGGGGGTGTCCAGCAGCACCAGCTGGGCGCTGGGGGTGGTGAGGATCGCCCGCAGGCGGTTACGGGTGGTCTGAGCCACCGGCGAGGTGATCGCCACCTTCTCGCCCACCAGGTGGTTGAGCAGGGTCGATTTGCCCACATTGGGGCGACCGATCAGGGCGACAAACCCGGAGCGAAAGCCCTCGGGGGCCTGCGCCTGCAGGGCCAGAGGCAACGGCAGTGGCCGTTCGGCCCCCAGCGGCTGCTCTGGTTCGGTCTCGCTCAGGCCCGGCTTGTCCATAACCTCAACACTGCCAGCCCACCGGTCCGAGATGTCGGCTTCCACTCACCCCGCCCCCAGTTTTCCCCAGGCGATGGAGATCGCCGCGGCCTGGCTGGGCCACTGGCAGAACGGCGAACTCAGCGATGAGGTACTGGCAGATCGGGTGGGGGAGCTGGTGGCCAGCCTTGATGGCGCCCGCGGCTTCTTCGTGGTGTCCCTCACCAGCGACGCCCCGCTGATGGATCGCCTGCCGGAATGCCTGGTGCTGAGCCTGCGCCAGGCCGGCGATGGGGTGGTGGATCTCAGCGCCCGCAACCTGGCCATGAGCACGGCGATGGCCCTGCATCACCAGCGCTGCGGTGATGAGGGCCAACGGGCCGGATCCGAGCGGGTGGCTCGGAGGTGCACTGAACTGCTGCGTCTGCTGGAGCCACTGGCGGTGAAACAGCGGTTGGAGATGTTACTGGCCGGTGCGGAGGGCTCCGGAGAGGATGTGGCCTTCCTGGATCGCTGGGGCTACGACGAAGCTCAGCGTCAGGCCATCCGCTCAGCTGTGCTGGCGGTGGCTGACGACTGAGCCGGATCGGTTGCTTTGTTGCGGCTGAAATCGCTTCAGTCGCTTCATCAGCTCAGTCGCGACGGCCGCCGCCGTTGAGGGCGATGATCAGGCGCAGGATGAAGATGAACAGGTTGATGTAGGTGAGGTACATGCCCAGGGCGCCGGCCAGGTACTGGTCGTCGTTGTAGGTGCGGGGCATGGTGTAGAAGTCGAGGAAGGCGGCTCCCACGAACAGCACGGTGCCGAAGCCGGCGATCAGCAGTTCAAAGCCGCTTCCCCCAAAGCCGGGGATGAAGAGGCCGCCCACGAGCTGAATCACCATGGCGATGATCAGGCCGAGGATGCCCAGGCCCACCACACCGGCCAGGGCCTGACCGATGGAGTCGCTCATGCGACGTCCCACCACCGAGGCGATCAGGAAGGTGATGCCCGTGGCCAGGGTGGCGGTGCCGATGGCGCCGACCCCCGCAACGCTGAGGGCGTAGGCCACGATCCCGCTGAGGGTGAAGCCGGTGATCAGGCTGTAGGCCGTGAGGATCGGCAGGGCCGTGCCGTTGTTCCCCTTGGTGGCCGCGCTCTGGGCCACGAAGAAGAGGATGAAGTTGCCGATCAGGGCTACCCAGAACAGGGGCATGAACAGCCCCGGGCTGCTGGCCATCAGGGTGAGGCCCCCCAGTACGCCGGCGGCGGTGAGCACCATGCCGCCACCCACGTAGGGCAGTGCCTTGTTGACGACGTTGGGACCGATCAGCGCGCCCTGCTGGGCCTCGCGGATCGCTTCCTGGAAGTTGCTGCTGGCTGGCATGGGACCAGTGAATTGGATTGCCACCATCCTGCCAGTGACAGCGGGGTGGGGGTGTGCGGTTCTCCCTATCGTTGCCTGGCCGGTGTTGCCGCATCGCGGCGGGCGTAGGCCTGCACCAGGCGTTGCACCAGCGCGTGGCGCACCACATCGGCGGCGGTGAGGTGGCAGATCGCCACGCCCTCCACATCCGCCAGCACGCCGGCGGCCTCCACCAGGCCACTGAGTTGGTCGCGGGGTAGATCCGACTGGGTGGGATCCCCGGTGACCACCATGCGCGAGTTCTCCCCCAGCCGTGTGAGCACCATGCGCATCTGGGCGGGGGTGGTGTTCTGGGCCTCGTCGAGGATCACGAAGGAATCGGCCAGGGTGCGGCCGCGCATGTAGGCCAGCGGCGCCACCTCGATCACCCCTTTCTCCAGCAGAGCCGTGGTGCGCTCCGCCCCCAGCAGGCCATGCAGGGCGTCGTAGAGCGGACGCAGGTAGGGGTCGACCTTCTGCTGCAGATCCCCGGGCAGGAAGCCCAGCCGTTCGCCTGCCTCCACCGCCGGCCGGGTGAGAATCAGGCGCTCCACCCGCCGCTCCTGGAGCATGCGTACGGCCTGAATGGTGGCCAGGAAGGTTTTGCCGGTGCCGGCCGGACCGAGGGCGAGGGTGAGGTCGTGGCGCTCCATCGCCTCCACGTAGGCCTTCTGGCGCACGGTGCGCGGGCGCAGCAGTTTGCCGCTCTGGCTGCGGGCCAGCACCTGCTGGGAGAGTTCGCGATGCTCGTTGCTGCGGCCGCTGTCGAGGGCGGTGAGGGCGGTCTGCAGATCCACCGCGCCGATGGCCTGACCCTCCATCCAGAGGGGCCGCAACAGCTCCACCAGGGCCGAGGCCCGCTCCAGCTGGGGGGGCCTGCCCTGGATCACCACCTGAAGACCCCGCAACACCAGAGAGGCTCCAGTGAGGGCCTCAAGGCGATGCAGGGTGGCTTCGGCCTCACCGGCGAGGGCAAGGGCGCCTTCCTGGTGGGGAAGCTCGATCGAAAAGCAGGGAAGCGTTTCAGCCCCGGCCATGGGGCGTCTGCTCAGGCACCGGCGCTGACGGCCTCGGCTTCAGGCTCGGCGGCGGCAGCGGCGGCTTCGGCAGCTTTGGCGGCGGCGGCCTCAGCAGCGGCGGCCGATTCAGCGGCAGCGGCCTTGGCGGCTTCCTTGACGGCGGCTTCACGGGCGGCAGCCTGCTTGGCCTTGCCGACGGTTTCACCAGGACGGATGGTCTTCTCGATCAGGCCGCCTTTTTCCAGCAGGGAGCGGACCGTGTCGGTGGGCTGGGCGCCCTGGCTCAGGCGCACCCTGATGGCTTCGGCATCCAGGCGGGTTTCCTTGGTGCGCGGGTTGTAGAAGCCCAGCTCCTCAAGCGGCAGACCATCCCGACGGGACGTGCTGTTGGTGGCCACCAGACGGAAACTCGCTTCCCGCTTCTTGCCGAACCGCTTCAGGCGGAGCTTAATCATCGTGGCCTTGCCTTGCTGACTTGGTGGAGGGGGTGGGCGGAAACTCCGCCTGGCGGTGAGATCACGCGCCAAACAACGACCTTACCTTGCCGCCCATCAGAGCTGTCCGAACCCCTTGCGCTTCTTCGGGGGACGGCTGGCCTTGCGCGAGCCCCCGCCCCGCCCGGCGGCCGCCGGCATGCCGGGGAAGCCCCCACCCAGGCCAGGAAATCCGCCGCCCATTCCCGGCATGCCGGGCATCCCAGGCATGCCGCCACGGGTCATCTGCTGCATGAAGCCGCGCATCTTCTGGAAGTCGGCCAGCACCTTGTCGACATCGGCGGGACTGTGGCCGCTGCCCGCCGCGATCCGCCGCCGCCGGGAGGGCTGGGCCGCCAGCAGCTGGGGCTGCTCCCGCTCGGCCGCGGTCATCGAGCCGATCATCGCCTCGATCTTGCCCAGCTGCTCCTCCCCCTGCTTGAGCATGCCGTCGTCGATCTTGTTCATGCCAGGGATCAGCTTCATCAGGCCCCCCAGGGAGCCCATGCGCTTGATCATGCGCATCTGCTGCAGGAAGTCGGAGAAGTCGAAGGAGGCTTCCTGCAGCTTCTGCTGCATCTTCGCCACATCGGCCAGCTCCACCTCCTTGGAGGCCTTCTCCACCAGGGTGAGCACATCGCCCATGCCCAGGATGCGGCTGGCCATCCGCTCGGGGTGGAAGGGCTGCAGCGCCTCCACCTTTTCGCCGGTGCCGATGAACTTGATCGGGGCGCCGCTCACTTTGCGGATCGACAGCGCCGCCCCGCCGCGGGAGTCGCCGTCGAGCTTGGTGAGCACGGCGCCGGTGAGGCCCACCTGGGCGTGGAAGGCGCGCGTGAGTTCGGCCGCCTCCTGGCCGATCATCGAATCCACCACCAGCAGCACCTCATCGGGTGCCGCGGCCTGACGGATCCGCACCATCTCCTCCATCATCGCGGCATCGATCTGGAGGCGGCCGGCGGTGTCCACCAGCACCGTGTCGAAGCCCTCCGCCTTCGCCTTGGCGATGCCGGCGGCGGCGATGTCTTCGGGTCTGGCGTCTGCTCCGAGGCTGAACACCTCCACGCCGATCTGGGCCCCCAGGGTCTGCAGCTGGTCGACGGCGGCCGGCCGATAGACATCGGCGGCCACCATCAGCGCCCGTTTGCCCTGCTCCTTGAGGTGCAGACCGAGCTTGGCGGTGGCGGTGGTCTTGCCGGCCCCCTGCAGGCCCGCCATCAGGATCACGGTGGGGGCCTGATCGGCCACCGCCAGCGGCGCGTTCTCGCCGCCCATCACCTCCACCAGGGCCTGGTGCACCAGCTGGATGAACTGCTGGTCGGGGCTGACGCCGCGCACCACCTCGGCGCCCACCGCCTGGGTGCGCACCTCCTCGATGAACCCCTTGACCACCTCCAGGCTCACATCGGCCTCGAGCAGGGCACGGCGCACCTGCTTGAGGGCGCCCTCCACGTTGCTTTCCGTGATCCGGTCTTGGCCCTTCAGGCTCTTGACCGCATCCTCAAAACGCTGGGAGAGCTCGTCGAACATGGCGGGGGGAAAGGGGTGACCCCTGGGGGGTTGATCGTTGAACCAGACCCTGACACAGGATCAGAGGACTGTGCTGATCAGGGCTTGAACCCTCAGCGGCGGCTGCGGAAATCAGCGAGTTTCCAGGTGCCGCCATCGAGGGCAAACACATAGACGTTGCGCAGCACAGCGTTGCTTCTGGGCTTGATCACCTTGGCGCCGGAGCGGAGCTCCTCGCTGTAGTCCAGCTGGACGTCGGCTTCGATCCGGCGTGGGCTCTGAGTGCTGAGCCGGAACTGCTCAATCCTGGCCTGCACCTGTTGCTGCTCCCCCCGCGCCTTGAGGGCCCTGGCCTGGGAGCGCAGGTCAGCCACCAGGGCCGGACGGGCCAGCTGATCGAGGTCAGCCGGGCTGCTGCGGCCGCCGAGGAGGGCCGCCTTGGCCGACAACCAGCGCTCCAGCAGCAGGCGCACCTCTGCCTGACTGGGGCTGGCGCTGGTGAGCGGAGCAGCGGCGGCGGTGGGTGCCGCCTGCGGCGGGCTGGTGCTGACGGCGGGAGAAGGCGGCGGCGGCGGCGCAGCCGGCCGGGGGCGCAACACCAGCCACAGCCCGGCGATCAGGGCAGCCATGGCCGCCAGGGCCACTCCGGCCTTGGCCAGCGGCCGGCTGGGCCGGGGCCGTGGCTCCCGCACCACAGCGTCGCTGGCGGGCTCTGGAGCTGAAGGGCTGAACAGACCAACGGGATCTGGGGGGAGGGATTCCAGCTCGGGCATGGCCCAGGCCGCGGCGGTTGCGGTGGCCGGCTCAGCGGCGATCACCGCCGGGCCGGGCCCGGCAGCGCGGGCCTGGCGGCGATCCTGCTGATCCACAAAGGCCTGCACGTCGCGGTCGGCGAAGTAGGCCTCGAGGTCGGCATCCACCTCGATGTCCCGGTAACCGGGCAGCACGTCCCGGGCCAGCCAGTCGCGGCAGTAGGCGCAGAGTTGGGCGAGGGGTTCCTTGGCCTGCTCCGCGGCCCAGGCTTTGAGCTCGGCCCCGGCACCGGAGTTGAAATTCTGCACGGCCGGCTCGATCTGACCCAGCAACAGGTGGTGGCAGGCCAGCAGTGGTTGGATGCCGGGATGGCCAGAGGCCTGCAGGCGCTCCTGGGCGGCGGCGATGCGTTCAGGTTTGCGCTGGGCGAAGCCCGAGGCGGTGAGGGCGTAGCTGGCCAGGAACTCCGCCGCCGCCGAGCCGCCTTTGGCCCAGCGGTCAAAGAGGTCGACCTGCTCCTGGGCGGTGAGGAACAGGCGGATCTGCTTGATGAAGGCCTGGAAGTCGTCGCGGGGGAGGCTGGGATCGTCTTCCCCCTCCAGGCCGCCGCGGCGCTGCACCAGACCCTCCAGCAGCTCCAGACCTTCGGCGCGTTCCTGGGTGGCGGTGAGCGGTCGACTGACCAGTCCCAGCACCCGGAAGGGCAGCAGCTCGCGCAGGTCGTTGGCCAGCTGCAGCCGCTGCTCGGGCATCCGGCCCATCCGTTGCAGCTGCTGAATGGCTTGCTGCAGGAGCTGGGCGGCTCCCTCGTAATGGCGCTGGCCCTGCAGCTCTGCGGCGGCGGCGCGGCTGGCCAGAGCTGCCAACAGGCAGAGGTCAGCTTCGCGGCCGCTGCCCAGGGCCGGGGCCTGGGGTGGCTGCAGGCAGGCCATGGTGGCCTCGAAGGCCTCCAAGGGCATGCCTGCCTCCAGCAGCAGCAGCAGCCCACCGAGATCCTTCGATGGCGCCACATCCAGGCCGGCCGCCAGCCCTTGCCCTTCGCCCCCCTGCTCGATCTCCATCAGTTGGGCTTCGTAGGCCTGGCGGCGCTGGGAGTCGGAGAGCACGTCGGCGCTGGCTTCCAGCAGATCGGCCCGGGCCCGGATCGCCTCAAGGGTGAAGCCCTGATCCGGCACTTTCTCCAGGCGGTGCTGAAGGGTGCGCAACACGGTCTGGGCGTCGGTCGCCGGGCTCACGCCCAGCAGACGGAAGTGGTCGATCGGCAGTTCCAACCCCTTCAGCTCACGGGCCCTGGATCGAGGGCATTGGGGCGAGTGTAGGCAGCGGCATCGGTTTTGACCTTTCCGGCCCGGCTCTCCCCCTACAGTCAGTCGCATCAGCCTCGACTCCCCTTGCCATGACTCAGGAGATCGCCGCCACACTCCATTCCGCCGCCGAAGGGGCTGAAGCAGCAGCAGCCGGCAGCCACGCCGAACGCCTGGCGGCGCTCTACCCGGCGGGCCCCGCCACGGTGAGCCGGGAGGAGGGCTTCACCCTCTACCGCGACATGACCCTGGGGCGGCGCTTCGAGGACAAGTGCGCCGAGATGTACTACCGGGGCAAGATGTTTGGCTTCGTTCACCTCTACAACGGTCAGGAGGCCGTCTCCACCGGGGTGATCAAGGCCATGCGCGCCCAGCACGACTGGTTCTGCAGCACCTACCGCGACCACGTGCATGCCCTCAGTGCCGGCGTGCCCGCCCGCGAGGTGATGAGCGAGCTGTTCGGCAAGGCCACCGGCTGCAGCAAGGGCCGCGGCGGCTCCATGCACCTGTTTTCCAAGGAGCACCATCTCCTCGGCGGCTATGCCTTCATCGGTGAGGGCATTCCGGTGGCCCTCGGCGCCGCCTTCACCAGCCGCTACAAGCGTGATGCCCTCGGTGAGGCCGACAGCGATGCTGTCACCGCCGCCTTCTTCGGCGATGGAACCTGCAACAACGGCCAGTTCTTTGAATGCCTGAACATGGCGGCGCTGTGGAAGTTGCCGGTTCTGTTTGTAGTCGAGAACAACAAATGGGCGATCGGCATGTCCCACGATCGCGCCACCAGTGATCCGGAGATCTGGCGCAAGGCCGCCGCCTTCGGCATGGCGGGTGAAGAGGTGGACGGCATGGATGTGCTGGCGGTGAGGGCCGCCGCCCAGCGGGCGGTGGAGCGGGCCCGCGCCGGCGAAGGTCCCACCCTGCTGGAGTGCCTTACCTACCGCTTCCGAGGCCATTCCCTCGCCGACCCCGATGAGCTGCGCAGCGAGGTGGAGAAGGAGTTCTGGGCCAAGCGCGATCCGATCAAGGCCCTGGCCGCCCATCTCACCAGCCACGATCTGGCCAGCAGCGAGGAGCTCAAGGCGATCGAGAAGGAGATTGATGCTGAGGTGGCTGACGCGGTGACGTTCGCCGTCGGGGCACCGGAACCGGATCCCAGCGAGCTCACCCGCTACATCTGGGCTGAAGACTGAGCCCCAGGCTCAGACTGAGAGCTGGCTGGGCAGCCGGCTCGTGAGGCCCCGCAGCTTGCGCAGGGCTTTGAGCTCCACCTGCCTCACCCGCTCGCGCGACACCTCCAGCAGGCGGCCGATCTCCGCGAGGGTGTGGCGTTCGTGCCCGTCGAGGCCGAAGCGCAGGTCGAGCACCTGCCGTTCCTGCTCGGTGAGATAACTGAGCCAGCGCTTCAGTTGCTCGTGGTGCATGCCCCGCTCCACCTGGTCGAGGGGTTCCTCGTGGCTGGTGTCGGCGATCAGATCACCGAGGAAACTGCGTCCCTCCTCTCCGTTCACTGGAGCATCGAGGCTGGAGGTGGTCAACGACTGGCGCAGCAGCCCATCGAGTTCCTGGATCGGGATCGCCATGGCTTCGGCGATCTCGCTGCGACTGGGTATGGCCCCTAGCTTGTGGGCCAGCTCCAGGCTGACGCGACGCACGGCGCTGAGGCGCTCGCTCAGATGCACCGGCAGACGGATCGTGCGCGACTGGCAGGCGATCGCCCGGGTCATGCTCTGGCGGATCCACCAGAAGGCATAGGTGGAGAACTTGTAGCCGCGGGTGGGATCGAACTTCTCCACGGCCCGCTCCAGGCCCAGCGAGCCCTCCTGGATCAGATCCAGCAGCTCCAGCCCCCTGCCCTGGTACTTCTTGGCAACGCTGACCACCAAACGCAGGTTGGCCTTCATCATCCGTTGCTTGGCGCGACGGCCCAGGCGCAGCAGTTGCTTCTGGCGAACGCTGGGGGGATCCTCCAGGCCCGATTCCATCAGCTGCATCATCGACTGCACCTGATTGCCCAGTTCAATCTCCTCGGCAGGGGTGAGCAGGGGCACCCGCCCGATCGTGCCCAGGTACCAGCTGATGGGATCGCTCCCCCGCCGCCGCTGTTCGCGGGGCTGAAGGGTGGAGGCTGTCATGAACAGGCCCAGAAGATTTGATCAATGTCCGATGAATGGAGAAGGAGGTGATGTGATTTCAACAACCTTTCAAGGTTGTGCGAGTAAAACGACACACTTAAGGCCCTAAGAACTGGTCCCATCTGAACAGTGCTGGCCCAGAGTTGCGGCCAGGGCCTGGGGTGTGACCTGACCCGGCCCCAGTCGCTCCCGGGCCGTCAGCCCCGCCTGGGCGTGGGCCAGGGCTGCGGCCGCCAGGGTGGAGGCCTCCCCAGCCGCGACCCCGGCCGCCACAGCCAGGGCCCCCCGTCCGGCCACGTATCCGGCCAGCACATCGCCGGCGCCGGCCCGGGCCGCTTCCGGCGCCGCCTCCAGCAGCTGCCAGCGTCTGCCGTCGGGGGCGGCAATCACGCTGCGGGCGCCCTTGAGCACCAGGGCCGCGCCACTGCGGGTGGCGGCACGGGCGGCGGCCTCCAGGGGCGGTTCGCCGGCCAGATCGGGGAACAGGCGGGCGAACTCACCGCCGTGGGGCGTCAGCCAGGTGGGACCCTGCCGCCCCTGCAGCCAGGCCATCGCCTCGCCGGCCACGCCGGCGGCCAGTTGGTTGAGGCCATCGGCATCGATCACCACCAGGCCCGTGAAGGTCTGCAGGGCCTGCCAGAGCGGTGGGCCGCCGGGCCCATCAGCGGGGGCGGCAGCAGGCCCCAGGCCCGGGCCGACCAGCACGGCATCAAGGCGATCGAGGGCGCCTGTTTCCCCTGGAGCTGGCCCCAGCACCACATGGGGCAACAGGCTCCAGAGCTGCTGGGCCACGGGGCGCGGCACGGCCGCCCGCAGGCTGCCGCAGCCGCTGGCACTGGCCCCCAGCAGGCTGAGCAGGGCGGCGCCCGGATAGGTGGCACTGCCGCTCACCACCAGCAGGCGGCCGCGGCCGTATTTGGCGGCATGGGGCGCAGGCTCCAGGGCTGGGGCGCTCAGCTGATCCAGGCGATCCAGGCCAAGGGGTTGATCCAGCGGCAGTTGCCCCAGCAGGGCCGGCGGTAGCCCCAGGTCCAGCCGCACCAGGTCCCCCACCCAGGCGAGGGCTTCGTCCTGCACCAGCCCTTGCTTCAGCAGACCCAGGCAGTAGGTGCTGCGGGCGCGGGCGGCGCAGCTCCCCAGCAGCCGGCCGCTGTCGGCGCACAGGCCCGTGGGCGTGTCGATGGCCACCAGCTGATCGGGCCTCAGGCGGGCCCGATCGGCCAGCAGGGCTTCGATCGCGGCGCCAGGCGGTCGCCGCTGGCCGATGCCGAAGAGCCCATCGATCCAGAGGGCGGCCTCGGCCGGATCGGGGCTGGTGCCCAGGCGCTCGACCCCCAGCCAGTGGGCATGGCGCCAGTGGGCCTCAGTGAGCGGTTTGTGGCGCTCGAAGGGGCTCCAGAGCCGCACCCGCACCCCGGCCAGGTGCAGTTCCCGGGCCACCACCAGGGCATCCCCGCCGTTGTGGCCGGGTCCCACCAGCACCAGAACCCCTCGGCGCAGGGCTTCGGGCTCATTCAGCAGGCGCCCGCTGATGGCCAGGGCGGCCTTCTCCATCAGGGCTTCCACCGGCAGGCCGCTGGCGAACAACTGCTGCTCCAGCTGGGCCATCTGCCCCGCGCCCACCAGCAGGTGGGCGGCATCGCGGCGGGGCCAGTGGATCGTGTCGCTGCTGCTCAAGGGGGCTCCGGTGCGGGTGAGGCAGGCGGGGCCCGCCGCTGGGGTCCCGGTCCCATGATGGGAACAACGCTCTGTTTCGCTCCTCCTGCGCCCCGGAGGCCTCCGGTTTTGACCACCACCGCCCCAGTTCCCGGCTCTGCTCCCACCCCAGTTGCCGGCCCCGTCACCGCTGCGGGGGCGGCGGCGCTGGAGCGCCTGCGTGCCTGGCCCGGGGAGCATCGGGTGGCCGTGGGCCTCTCCGGTGGGGTCGACAGTTCACTCACCGCCGCGCTGCTGGTGGCCGCCGGCTGGCAGGTGGAGGGTCTCACCCTCTGGTTGATGAGTGGCAAGGGAGCCTGCTGCGCCGAGGGGCTGGTGGATGCCGCCGGCCTCTGTGAGCAGCTGGGGGTGCCCCACCATGTGGTCGACAGCCGCGAGCGCTTTCGCGAGCAGATCGTGGAGTTCCTCGTGCAGGGCTACGAGGGGGGCGTGACTCCCCTGCCCTGCTCCCGCTGCAATCGGGAGGTGAAATTCACGCCGATGCTGGAGTGGGCCGAGGCCGAACTGGGGATCGGCCGCATCGCCACCGGCCACTACGCCCGGGTGCGCCTGGCTGACGCCGCTGGCCCCAGCGCCGCCGCCGGCCGTCACCAGCTGCTGCGGGGCCTCGATGCCCACAAGGACCAGAGCTATTTCCTCTACGACCTGCCCCAGGCGGTGCTGGCGCGGTTGGTGTTTCCCCTCGGTGAACTCACCAAGCCCGACACCCGGCTGGAAGCCGAAGCCCGCGGCCTGCGCACCGCCCGGAAACCCGAGAGCCAGGACCTCTGCCTGGCCGATCACCACGGCTCGATGAAGGCCTTCCTCGATGCCTACCTGCCGCCCCGCCAGGGACAGATCGTGCTGGCCGACGGCACGCAGGTGGGGGAGCACGACGGCATCGAGCATTTCACCATCGGTCAGCGCAAGGGCCTTGGGGTGGCCTGGAGCGAACCCCTGCATGTGGTGCGCCTCGATGGGGCGATGAACCGGGTGGTGGTGGCCCCCCGCGCCGAGGCGGCCCGCAGCGGTTGCGTGGTGGGGGCGATCAACTGGATTTCGATTCCACCGCCCACTGGCCCCCTGGAGCTGGAGGTTCAGGTGCGTTACCGCAGCGCGCCAGTGGCTGCCCAGCTGCTGCCGCTGGAGCCCACGGCCGCCGATGCCGCCGCAGGCCGCCCCCATCGCGCCCGGCTGAGCTTCCACCAGGAGCAGTTCTCGATCAGCCCGGGTCAGGCGGCGGTGTTCTATTCACACGACGTGGTGCTGGGCGGCGGCCTGATCCAGGCCCACCCGTCTGATCCGGCTCAGCCCTAGGGGCCGCTCACCAATAGGGATCGCTGGCCAGCTCCACCCGCAGGTCGCCGCTGCGGGTTGCGGGCACCGTGGCGATGCAGGCCCTCACCACCCGGCCGTTCACCTCGATCTCACAGGCGCCGCAACTGCCCCCGAGGCAGCCGGTGGGGATCGTCTGGTCGGCGGCGGCGGCGGCCTGTAGCCAGTCGCTGCCTGGGGGTACCGGGGTGCTGCGGCCATTGGGCCAGTGCACCATCACCGGCGCGGCGGCTTGCTTCATGGCCGCTCCAGCAGCGGGGCGAGGTTGACGTGGGCTTCGAAGGCTTCGGCGAGACGATCGAGCAGGGCCTCCCGCTGTTGGCCGTGCTGCGGCTGCTGCTCCCCCAGGGGGTTGAGGCCGCGGCGGTGGCGCAACTGGTTCAGCCAGCGCCGCCGCCAGGGACCCGAGTCGAATACCCCGTGCAGGTAGGTGCCGGCTACCACGGCGCCCCTGGGCCCGGCCATCCACCAGCCCAGACCAGGGAGCTGGGCGATGGGCAGGCACTGCTCCGGCTCCAGGCAGGTGCTCCGGCCCCGGTGCAACTCGAAGCCCTCCAGGGCCAGGCTGCCGCCCGGTGGCCAGAGGGCCGGGGCACTCACCTGCTGGGTGGCCTTGTCGTGGTCGTAGTGGGTGAGGAGGGGCAGCAGCCCCAGCCCGGCGTGCTCGCTGCTGGCACCGCCTCCTTCGAGGCCTTCTTCAAGGCCGCCTTCAAGGCCGTGGGGATCCAGCAGGCTCTGGCCCAGCATCTGCAGGCCGCCGCAGAGGCCGAAGAGATGGCCGCCGCCAGCCAGATGCCGCCGCAGCTCCTCGCCCAGTCCGCTGACACGCAGGGCCTGCAGATCCCGCAGGGTCTGCTTGCTGCCCGGGATGATCACGGCATCGGGGCTGCCGAGGGGCTCCCCGGGGCGCACCCAGCGAAGCCGAACGCTGGGTTCGGCTTCGAGCGGATCGAGATCGGAGAAATTGCTGATCGAGGGCAGGCGCAGCACCGCGATCTCCAGTTCGGCGTCGGCTTTGCGCGCCTTGCGCTCCAGCAGGTCGAGGGAATCCTCGGGGGGAAAGAGTTCATCGAGCCAGGGCATCACCCCCAGCACCGGCAGGCCGGTGTGGCGCTCCAGCCAGCTGCGGCCCTCATCGAAGAGCTCCCGGCGCCCGCGGAAGCGGTTGATCAGGATGCCGCGGATCAGCGGCCGCTCCACCGGCCGCAGCAGCGCCAGGGTGCCCACGATCTGCGCGAAGACTCCCCCCCGCTCGATGTCGGCCACCAGCAGGCAACGGGCCCGCAGGAACTGGGCCAGGCGCAGGTTGGTGAGATCACGCGCCTGCAGATTCACCTCCACGGGGCTGCCGGCCCCCTCCAGCACCAGCCGCCCACCTGGATGGCTGCTCTGCAGATCGCTCAGGCCCTGGCGGATCGCTGCCCAGCCCGGACGGAACCAGTCGCGGTAATAGTGCTCGGCGCGGCAGACCCCCACGGAGCGCCCCAGGTGGATCACCTCGCTGGTGCTGTCACCATGGGGCTTGAGCAGCACGGGATTCATCGCCACCGCCGGCTCCAGGCCCGCCGCCCAGGCCTGGAGGGCCTGGCTGTAGGCCATCTCGCCGCCAGAGCCATCCACCCAGGCGTTGAGGCTCATGTTCTGACCCTTGAAGGGCAGGGGCGTCTCGCCGCGCCGCAGCAGCACCCGGCAGAGGGCTGCTGCCATCAGCGACTTGCCCGCGCCGCTGCTGGTTCCCAGCACCATCAGCGGCTTCACAGGCGCGGCCAGCGGCGGCGCAGCCCATGGCGGATCCGCTCCAGCAGGGAAGCCCTTGGGATCTCCCCGCTCCAGCGCTCCAGCAGCTCCCGGCCCATCGGCGTCAGCCGCACCCGCTCGGTGAGTCCCTGGCCATCCACCTCCCGGCGCAAGACCCCCACGCGGATCAGCCAGATGAAGTGGTCTTCAGCCCTGTCGCTGCTCAGGGGGAGGAAGGTGAGTTGGGGCTGGTCGGCCCGCTGGTGAAGCTCCTCACTGCTGATCGCCTCGGCGCTGAGCAGCTGATAGAAGGCATGGCGAAAGGGCAGGCAGCGCAGGGCACTGGCCGCCCGCTCCAGCGAGCGCGGATCGTTGAGCGAGCTGGAGTTGGAGCTGCCGAGGGAGCCCGGAGCCGAGCTGGGACGTGAGCCGTGCATGGTCCGATTCTCCTTCGGCATGGGTGAAGCGGGGGTGGGCTCATTGCGGAGGAGGAGGATCCCTGGGGTGTGCCAAGGCCAGGAGGTCAGGATCCATGCCGCAAGCCCCACTGGTGCTGGCCTCTGCCTCGCCGGCACGACGCCGGTTGCTTGAGCAGGCGGGCATCCCCCACCGGGTGCAGGTGAGTGGCGTCGACGAGGAGGCCTGGCGGGATCTGGATCCACTTCAGCTGGTGCAGGCCCTGGCGCTGGCCAAGGCCGAGGCGGTGGGGCGGCAGTTGGTGCTGGCCGAAGGCGAGAGGGTCTGCGGCGTGCTGGGCTGCGATTCCCTGTTCGTGCTGGATGGGGCCGTCTACGGCAAGCCCCGCGATGCCGAGGAGGCCACCAGCCGCTGGGGGCGCATGGCCGGCTCCTGGGGGGAGCTGCACACCGGCCATTGCCTGCTACCGCTGGGGGGAGAGTCCCCGCAGGCCACTCCCAGACTGGCCACCGTCACCACCCGGGTGAAGTTCGCTCAGCTGAGTGAGGCGGAAATCGCCGCCTATGTGGCCACCGCTGAACCGCTGAGCTGCGCCGGCGGCTTTGCCCTCGAAGGCCGGGCGGGTCCCCTGGTGGAGCGCATCGAGGGCTGTTTCAGCAATGTGATCGGCCTGAGCCTGCCGCTGCTGCGCCGCTGGCTGGCCTGATCAGCGGAAGAGGCTGTTGATCAGATCCTGCAGAAGCCCGCCGGAGATGCCGTTGTTGTTGTACGTGGGCTGAATCGCCCGGTTCTGGCGGGCCACCAGCTGCAGATCTCCCCAGCGGAACTCGCCCCCACCACCCTGGCGGCTGTAGGCCACGGGCCAGCTGCGGTTGCCGTCCACCACCACCAGCTGGCCGCTGCGGTTGTAGAAGTTGTACTGGCGCCCGTTTCCGAGGCTGACCTGATAGGCGGTGGCACTGCCATTGCGATTGCCATAGCCATAGCCATAGCCATTGCCATTGCTATTGACGTTGGACCGTTGCTGCAGATCGCAGTTGCCGGAGAAGATTCGCCGGCCGCGTTGGCTCAGTTCACAGAATCCGGAATCCTGGGTGGTGGGTTGTCCCCAAGTGTTGTTGTTCCAGCCATTGGTATTGCGGCCATTGTTGGCCCAGCCATTGTTAGCCCAGCCATTGTTGTTGCCACGGCCTTGATCTTTCGCCCAGCTGCCGTTATCACCGAACAGCTGCCGGCTGAGGCGCATGCTCACATTGCTGCGTTTCCAGCCATCATCCCAGCAGATTTCCCGCCACAGATCGCAGACTTCACCGCTGCTGAAGCGCACCTCCTGTCTGTTGCTGCGGGCTGAGTCTTGACGGCGCAGGTTCTGCTCCGCTCGTTGACCGAATTCACGGCGTGTCATCGACAGCGAGGGGCCCTGGCGGTCGTAGCAGATCTTGCTGCTGCGATCGCAGACGACTCCTTTGCCTGTGAGCTTGAGGCTGTTGCTTTGGGTCCAGCCGGGCTGGGGCACCACTGTGGAGAGCAGGGCCAGCCAACCGGCCGCCAGCGCCAGAGAGGCATGGGCAGGCCTGGATGTGAGCTGGAGATTGGTTGTCATCGGGCAGCGATCAGCGATCACCCCGCAACCTATGGGCCATGAGCGCTGAAGGTGCAACCAGAGTCTGTCTGGGGTCTCACCAGAGGTGACAAGGTTCATGCGCCCAGTTTTGATGGACCTTCTGAGCGTTCAGGCGATCGAAAAAAACCGCGTGAGATTCACGTCACTCAGCGACACGGAGATCGCTGACTTCGGACCCACCAGGGAACCACTGCCAGCGGAACATCAGCGGAACATCGTGTTGAACAGGTCCTGGAGGAAGTTGCCCGTCGGGTTGAAATCGCTGCTTCCACCCTGCGGCCCCTGGTTTGCCCAGCGGCGGTCGCGTGTCACCAGTTGCCGGTCAGCCCAGCGGAAGTTCACGTCGCCGTTGCGGTTGCTGATCTGGACTGGCCACAAGCCAGATGAATCCTGGAGCACGAGCCTGCCTTGACGGTTGTAGAAGCTGTATCGCTGGCCATCAGCGAGCTCGACGTTGTAAGCCACGCCGTTGGACGACTCGCGTCGTTTCAGCAGGCAATTGCCCTCGAAAAGACGACGATACCCCTGGCGAAGTTCACAGGAGCTGTTGGTTTGCTCGGATTGCTGCCCGTTGTTGTTGTTCCCCCAGCCGCTGCTGCCGGATCCGTTGTCGCCCCAGGCGCCCCTGTTGCCGAACAGCTGTGTGGTCAGTGACCTGCTCACGTTCTTGCCACCCTGGCCGTCATCCCAGCAGGTTTGCCGCCGCACGTCGCAGGTTTTCCCATCGCTCAATTTGAACTGGGTGATCCGTCTGTTGCCCGACAGCGTCGGAACCAGCTCACGCTCGCCATAGCTCCCGAAAAATTCGCGGGTGAGCGGTACGGAAACGCCTTCGGAGTTGAAGCACCTCTTATTGGTCAGGTCGCAGACCACGCCTTGGCGAGGAAAGTCGACCGTGCTGCTTTGGGCGGCCACAGGCAGCACCCCGGCCAGGGGCAGTAAAGCCAGGGGCAGGGCCGCACGGGAAAGGGCGCGGCCGGCGAATGTGTGGATAGTCAAGGGATGACCTCGTCGATAATTCAAACGTAGACACGATCCCTTGGCCCAAGCATGCCTCTACTGTTCCTGTCCGGCCTGTGGGGATGACAAGGCTGGTCTGGCATGGCTTGCCCATGAAAAAACCCCCGCGATCGCGGGGGTTAGCGGGGATGCCGGGGTGAAGCGGCAGCGAAGGATCAGTCGAGATCAGGCATGGCCAGGGTGGGCTCGGCCTGACGGTCGATGCCCTTCTCGAAACCGGCGGCGGCGGCGCGGGCACGGCCGGCGTGCCAGAGGTGACCCACCAGGAAGAAGAAGGCGAGCACGAACTGGGTGGCCGAGAGCCACTGACGCACGTTCACGAAGTTCACCGAGTTGGGCTCGGTGATGATGCCGCCTACGGAGTTGAGGGAGGCATTGGGAGCGTGGGTCATGTATTCAGCTGCCCGGCGCACTTGCCAGGGCTGAATGTCGTTCTGGAGCTTGTCGAGGCTGAGGCCGTTGGGGCCGCGCAGGGGCTCGAGCCAAGGGCCGCGGAAGTCCCAGAAGCGCATGGTCTCACCACCGAAGATGATCTCGCCGGTGGGGGAGCGCATCAGATACTTGCCCAGGCCGGTGGGGCCCATGGCGGAACCGATGTTGGCGCCGAGGCGCTGGTCACGCACCAGGAAGGTGAAGCTCTGGGCCTGGGAGGATTCGGCATTGGTGGGGCCGTAGAACTCCGAGGGGTAAGCAGTGTTGTTGAACCAGATGTAGGCCGAGGCGATGAAGCTCATAAAGCTCAGAGCGCCGAGGCTGTAGCTCAGGTAGGCCTCACCATTCCAGATGAAGGCGCGACGCACCCAGCCGAAGGGCTTGGTGATCACGTGCCAGATGCCTCCGAAGATGCAGATCAGGCCGAGCCAGATGTGGCCACCGATGATGTCTTCCATCGAGTTGACCCCGATGATCCAGCCCTCGCCGCCGAAGGGGGCGCGGAACAGATAACCGAAGATCACACCCGGATCAAGGGTGGGGTTGGTGATCAGGCGCACGTCGCCGCCACCTGGTGCCCAGGTGTCGTAGACACCGCCGAAGAACATCGCCTTGAAGACCAGCAGCAGGCAACCCACACCCAGAAGGATGAGGTGATAACCAATGATGTTGGTCATCTGGTTCTTGTCGCGCCAGTCCTGGGAGAAGAACGAGGAGTAGTTCTCCAGAATTTCAGGACCACGCAGGGCGTGATAAAGGCCGCCAAGACCGAGCACGGCGGAGCTGATCAGGTGCAGCACACCCACCACGAAGAACGGGTAGAGGCTGGTGACCTCACCGCCGGGGCCGACGCCGTAGCCGAGGGTGGCCACGTGCGGGAACAGGATCAGACCCTGCTCATACATGGGCTTGTCGAAGCTGAAGTGGCTCACTTCGAACAGCATCATCGCTCCGGCCCAGAAGACCATCAGACCGGCGTGGGCCACGTGGGCGCCCAGCAGACGGCCGGAGAGATTGATCAGGCGGGCGTTACCGGCCCACCAGGCATAACCGGTGGAGTCGAGGTCTTTGCCCCCGACGGCCACCATGGACGAATTAAAGGGCGTTTCCACGGGGCAGGACCTCTTCAGGGAAGACGAAGTTTTCATGCGGCTGGTCGGCCGGTG
>JAUCZK010000020.1 GCA_030373145.1 Cyanobium sp. CZS48M
CCCAGGCCAAGGAGGACGTGCTGGCGTTCCGCCACTTCCCGCAGCAGCACTGGAAAAAGGTCTGGAGCACCAACCTGCTGGAGCGGCTGAACGAGGAAGTGAAACGCCGCACCCGAGTGGTGGGCATCTTCCCCAACGACGACGCAATCACCCGACTGGTGGGTGCGGTACTGCTGGAGCAGGACGAGCACTGGCAGCTGGAAGGCCGTCGCATGTTCTCAGCCGACAGCATGGCCGCCATTCCAGCCCTGGAGGCACTGCCAGCTCTGCAGGACGGCCTGGAATAAGAGCCCACACTCAGGCCCCAGGGGATCGTGGTCGTGGCGCCCGCCAAAGGGCGCAGCGGTCGTGCTCTGCGCCCGGGGGGTCGGCAGGTGAAACAGAACGCCCCGGATCACTGGTATCGCCAACAACCGATCGCTTGCCCCGACGAAAGACTTGACAAGTCAATCGTCCGGGTTCATCGTGAAACAACGAGGCGCACATGCACCTCGCGAATGGCCGCCCGTCATTCACCTCTGTTCACTCTTGAATCAGGGCAAACGGGCCTCGGGATTTACACCTCGCAAAGGGACGTGGCCAGCCATCCTGAGCGGCAGTTTCTCCAGCGTCAATGAGCTGATCGCCAAAATCGAGCAGTTCGTAGAGGCCTACAACAAAGCCAAGGCGCCGTTCAACTGGACCGCCACGGCGGACTCCATCCTGGAGAAGCTCCAGCGACTTTGCTCACAAATCTCCGGGACGGCACACTAGCTATGGGATGATAATCGATAACCCTGGCTGGAGGTACCGCCATGTCAACTGCCAAGAACAGCCCTAAAGAAACCAATCCCACGAATAGCAGTGGTGCCGGCGAGGAAGGAATCCGTCAGTACTGCACAATGCGTGAGCCAGCCCAGCGCTCGTTTGCTCCCGGCGTCTCTCTCGGCCGACAGAGAGCCATAATTGTTATTGATCGGAAGTGGGTGAATGGCACTACCCTGCACTACGCGTTTTTTGAGAACCAACCACGTTTTGCTCACCTTGCCGCCACCGAGGCGTTCAAGAAGGTTTTCCGCGATGGTGTGAAGGCCTGGGTTGATCTTGGAATTGGTTTGAAGTTTGAGGAAGTCACGAGCCTTTCCCAAGCAGAGATGCGGATCGCGTTCCAGAAGAACGACGGCCACTGGTCATACATCGGCAGGGACGTTCTCAATCAAGGTGTCGATGACGCCACGCTGAATCTCGACCCCACTGCAGGCAACTTCAACTGGGAAACTGCCGCACACGAGATCGGACACAGTATGGGTTTACCCCATGAACATCAGAATCCAAAGGCAGGGATTATGTGGAACGATGAGGCAGTCTATGCAGCGCTTGCTCAGCCCCCCAATCGATGGTCTCGCGACACCACTTTCCATAACATCATTCGCAAGATTGATGCAGATACGGTTCAGGGCTCTTACTGGGACAAAGACTCAGTCATGCACTACCGGTTCGAGGCCGGGATGATCAATGCCCCGCAGGAGTACAAGACAAAACCATTGGTTCCTGCCGGTGGCCTATCCGCGCGCGATCGCGAATGGATTCGGACTTTTTATCCACCGCTTACCCCCGCGATGGAGCCAGAACTACCACTCCTTACTACAAAGGCAATTGATGTTCCACCTGGAGGCCAGATCAATGTTGTGTTGAAACCAAAGACCAGTCGCAACTACAAGATACAAACGTTTGGTGAGTCAGATGTTGTTGCAGTTCTGTTCGAGCGCACAACTGGCGGGGACGTCTACATTACAGCCGATGACGATAGTGGAGAAGATCGTAATGCGCTAATCCGTCAGCGGCTGCAACAAGGGCGTACTTATGTTCTTCGCATCCGCCTCTATCATGCTAATGATTCGGGTGAAACCGCTGTGATGTGGTGGTGACATGATGTCCCGAGGGCAACCATCTTTTTCATTCGAACGAGGGTTGCCCTCTCGTCCTGGCTGTCCTTCTCAGTTTGGCAGAAGGCAAGTTCGCGGCGATTTAGAGCTGAATGCTTAGAGCATTGGCTGCCACTTCTAGCGCCATCGACGGGTTTAGGCGGAAGTAATGACAGGTGAGGCAAACCTTGCGGCTGCGGCTGGGACGCCGAAAACCAGCTTGAATACTCGATGGAACGAAGGGAGAGATGAGATGGCACTTTGTTACCGACGAGCTGATGTGATGGCTGAACCGGACCCTCGTGCCTCCCGCCTGAGTGAACTGCGCCTGCGTCTTCCGGGCCTGGTGCGAGGGATTCAGGAGCCAGGGATCACACCCGAGTGGAAGGCTGAGCTGGCGGCCGCATATGAGCAGGTGCTCGGCGCAGTCCTGGCCCTGGCCGATGAATTGGACGTGCGCACCGAGTGAGGGTCCCTGACGACCGCCTGGTCCGCCGTGACGCCTTGCTGGTGGAGCTTGCCGAGATCACGGCCCAGATCCGCGATCCGTCTTCGACGTCGCAGGAGCGGGTGGAGCTGTTGGCACGGATGGCGGAGCTGCGCCGGATCGTGCTTGCGCTGGGCGATCAGGCGACGACTGACTGAACCACCGGAGCATTCGCTCACTATGGGAATAGATGTGCACCTAACCATGATTCCACCTGAAAGGCATGGCGTTGGTCTGAACGCTCCGCGATCCTTTGCTCTTCCAGCAGATGGCAAAGTTGAGAATCGTCGTCTCATCAGGGATCCGGCCTTCCATCGTCTCGATCCCTGCGAAGCGGCGTAAGCAGGGCGTATCGATCAGCATCTCCTCCATCAGGGGGTCTGAAAGCGTGAACCACTGCTGCAGCAGGTGGTTCCGGAGCATCACCTCCAAAGGAATCGGCGGACGACCTCCTTTGCTGGAGGGCTTGTGATACACGGGCTCGATCAAGGCCAGAAACGCTTCCCAGGGAACCGTGGCCTCCATCTCATCCAAGAAGCGCTGGCGGCGCGTCCTCTTTTTGGCGTAGATCTGCTCGTAGTCCGTGAAGCCCAGCTGGAGAGGGTCGGCCATCCGTTCCAGTCTCAGTCTTGGATCTGGACTGATTTTAGCGGGTTTTTCAGGGGTCCCCTGGCAATGCATATTCCAGAGCAGGAAATACAGTTATTTCCACTCACCATTTCGGCATACAAGCCCATTGACCACTGCACCCTCTGGATACTTGTAACCATTTCTTACGCAATCGGCACGTACTGGGGTTGTTGAGACTGTGATTAGAATCATGGGAAATGCCAAAATTGAGGCCAGTCCCAGCAGGTACGCAAGTTTTCGAGGCATGGTCAATCTCCTATTCAGATCTATTTGCGATGATACCGAAGGCCGCACTGCGCGCAAGCCCCAAGCGTTCATCACTCATCCAAGGAATGAATAGAATTACCCGGCGTGAAACGTGCAACAAGACGGGGACATGAGTCTCACACTCTAGAGCAATAGTGCTCTCGACTTATCTAGTTCCATCCAAAGCAGCGAGTGCGCCGAAAATCTGCTTTAATGATACTAGCTGCAATCGGCACAAATTTAGATCGTGATAAGACTAGACGTCTATGAGGTGCATTCAAATGTTGCAATTCCAAGGCTAGTCAGGTGTAATTACCACCAGTCACGAATCAACGCGGCGTGCGCGGAATTGTCAGCAGTCTCTTAGCTTTGGCCTCTGAACCGCCTCGCCTTGATTCATCGAATAGTTCTTTGTTACTTGTATAGATATTAGATTTATCGCAGCTTGAGTATTTATTATAGATTGAGCCAGTACTTCCCCTTACGGCCGTCGCATTCTCGTTCTTGCCGTTACTATCGAATATTGCAACAACAATCTCCTTCCCAAGCCAAGGACTGTCTTGACAGACCTCAAAGTAATCAGGAGGAAGGCCTTTTTGATACTTAAGAATCAAGTTATCGGTGAAATCCCATTGAAAAGGATCACTGGGCAATTCTGCGCTTTCAAGTAATTTCTCTCCTAGCTCATCATTATACTTTGATTTCTTTATGGTGCGAACAATGTAGTCGATTACTGCAGGCTTCTCGATTGGATCTTGCAATAACCTGTCCATTGTCCTTTCAACGCGCTCACCTGGTTTCGCAGATATTGAATGACCAAAAAGTTCTATGTCAATAATTCCAAAGTTATTGCCTGCATAGTATCCGAATCCAAAAGCAAGTACTATTATAGCGGGCCATTTAAGCCTGCTCGGGATTGAATCAATGTCATTTTTGTTGCCATTAGGGAGATTTTCATTTGTCATAAGACAGAATAACAAGCTACATATTCATGCTCCGCCAGCAACCCAGGAGCATCTAGATAATCTAGGAACCCGGCAAGACCAAGGCAGGAGCCTCTTGTCCTTTCATAAAGTCGACTTCGCGTTTCAAGACTATCCATTTCACTCTCAAGAGGCTGAAATTAGTTTTTTAAGGCTCTCAGCCTCCTTTCTGGGAAATTTGCTTGCGGGTCGAAACATTTCCTCATAAGACATAGGCTCTGCTAGCAAGCTAAATGCATACTGCAGCTCACAAATGCGGTAATAATTACTACAGAATGACGATTATGTTCGCAAATCTTAAGGAACGGTGATCGAGAAATGACTTGGCCCCACCATCATTCACTTACTCCATGGCTGATGTCAGGGCCTTTGCGGTGGATGAGAGATTAGATCCAGAAGACGATGCTTGCACTGTTTACCATTCAAGCTGCCTGCCAAGGATTGCCCTACCGCCCCAGCCAGCCACTGCCGCGCCTGCCGCTGCCCCCCTGCAGCCAGCCGGAACTCTTCGATCGCCCACGAGTACGAGTAGCTGGCCGCTGCTCTGGGGCCTGCTGTAACTCCGGGCCAGCGTTGCTGGGTGCCTCAGGCTCCACCGGATCGGGCTCCGTAACGGCTGGCACTGCCGTACCTTCCAACGCCCTCACCCGCGCCGCCCACTCGCTCTCCGGCCAGCGGTCAACGCCAGCAGCGGCCGCCGCAGCCCGAGCCAACACCCTGCAGTCGAGGGGTTCGTTTCGCTGCCGCACCTTCTCCCACTTCCAAACCGAGAACCCCCGCAGCTCGGTGCGGCGCAGCTCCTCGGCTGTCAGCCCCAGGAAGTAGCTCTCGGGCAGCTCGGGGAAGTGGCAGAACCCCCTCGGCGCCGGGTCGCCAGGGTGCAGCGGCGGTGGCTGCAGCAGCCAGCCGTACAACTCGCTCTTCAACACAGACACGCCCACTGGCCACAGCCGGATCCCCCGGAGCACTTTCCGCCCCCTGACGTTCACGTCCTGAGGCACCGGGATGCCCAGGGCCGTCGTCAGGGAGTCGCGGCCTTTTGTGGCCATCAGCCTCGGGTCGCGCTGGCCACGCACCCAGGTGTAGACCACCTGCGTTTGGTCGCCGGAGTCGATCCCCACCTTGCTGATCGGAACCTCCGTGCCATTGGCGGCGGTGAAGGTCCGGCTCAATTCGAGGCCCAGGTTCCGCCAGACGCATGGCACCGCCGGATCCGCCTGGATCGAGGAGGTATCCCCCGGCAGGACGATGTAGTCCACGCTCCAGCTCTCCAGGTTGCGGCCCCAGGCCACAATCTCCAACTCCAGCCTGTCCCGCTGAACATCCACGCCGCAGGTGAGGATCACGCCGCCGAGCGGCACCGTGCCCGGTCGGTAGGTCTCGCGGCGGCGGTAGAGATTGGACCAATCCGGCACCGCGGCGCCATCGCTCCAGCACTCGGCCAGCACCGTGTTCGTCCAGGGGCGAAGGCGAGACGGGTCATCCTTGGCCCGCTCGTAGGCCAGGACGATGTCGGTCCAGCTCAGCCAGCCCAGCGGCGCATAGAGGCTCGACAGGTGGTAACCCTTGATGGGTGAATCTGGCGCCTCTGCTATCCATTTCCCAAGGTCTTCTCGATACCACCGGCCTTTGGCATGTTCATCCATTCCCTCCCCACAGTTCTCGCAGATCATCACCGGCGCTCGGCTCAATCGATGCGGCAGCAATGGATCCAGCGGGTCGTAGCGCATCCGGTCCCAACTCAGGATCTGATAGTGCTTACATTGCGGACAGGGCAGGTTGTACCGCCGCTGGTCCGACTCCATGAACTTCGACCAGATAGCTGAGCGGCCAGCTAACGTAGGTGTTGAAGTCCAGCAGTGCTTCTTTCTCGCGCCGAAGGTTCTTGTTCTAGCCTCGACAATATCGACTGGGCTGCCTTCATCGTCTACCTCCAGCGGCCACCGGTCAATCTCATCGCCGCCAAGATAGCGAAACGGCATACTAGCCAGACCGCTGGCAGCATTGGCGCCGCCCATGATCAGCAGGTGGTCGTTGATAAACTCCTTCATCAACAATGTGTTGCCGCTATCTCTCTCCCGCGATGGCTTAACCTTCAGGCTCAAGTTTGGCGTGCTCTCGATCATCGGAGCAACCCGCTCCAGGTAGACCAGCAGACAGCAGGCCAGACCACCGCCTTCAGGTACTCCCATCGTCTCCGAGATAAGGCAAGCCATGCAGTTGGGGTCCAACCCCAGTCGCGCCCTGCCCGCGTCTATAGCGGCTTGGTCGAGATCGAAACTGTCTGTCCATACCGAAGGCCAGTCGTAACCCACGAGGTTGCCGTACTCATAGCTGTTAGCCATTGTCGCGCGGCAGAGATCGGCGCCGCTGGGGGTTGTCTCCCCGGTACGGATCCAGTCTATTAGAACTATTTTAAGTTCCGCATAGACTGCTTCGAGTGTTGCCTCAGTTAGAGTCTCCATGGCAGGTCAATGCTGTGGGTGGTGAGCTGTTGATGTTGCCGCTGACTATCAGCGTTGCCTTTTTTTCGCTGGAGGCGTAGTAGTGCGATCCTGCGGGGCTACCAGACCAGCTCGGTTCGTGATCTCTTTTGAAGGGTTTCCTGCACAAGCGGAACATTCCACAGCAGGGGTGGGCGGTCTACACCTACACCTACGGCACGAAAATGAACGCCTGCTTTAAGAACACCCCTGCCGCGTAATCGGCGCAGGGTGGGCTCAGATATGCGCAGTAAAGCTGCGGTCTCCCTGGTCGTTGACTCGAACATGTTGTCGGTGGAGAGGGATCAGAGCAGGCCGCTAGGGCTGCCCTTGGATTAACCGTACACCAGAAAGTCCGGCAGCGGGAGATTAAACAATGGTCAAAAGAGACCTATTTCCCGGCTGTTTTGACCATTGTTTTTGCGACCAGTTCTTGCACTTTTGCCTGCAGCCGTGGGCCATCCAGTCGGCGGCCGTAGACGGCCAGGTGCGTCTGGGGGGAGTGCCCCATCAATTCCGCAGACTCCCTGACGCTCAGCTGCAACTCGATCCCCAACCGCAGCGCGAAGGCATGGCGCAGCCCGTAGAGCCGCAGATCCGCCGGCAGCTCCGCCGTGATCACATCCGCCCGGCGCAGCTCGGCCATCAGGTTGGTCATCGTGTGCCCTGGATCGATGGGCCCCTGGGTGGACGGAGGCAGACCGTGCTCCTGCCAGCGCTCCCACAGATCCCAGCAGCTGGGCCCAGCTGCAGTTGGTGGCACCGCCGGCACCGTGCGGGGTTTGGTGGCCCCCCGGGCGGAGCGCTTGATCCTGCTCACCTTTGCCACCAGACCGCCGGGCGTGCGCTCCAGCTGCAGCCCCTGCAGTTCCTGCGGCCGCAGGCCGAAGACGACCAGGCAGTCGAGGGCCACCAACTTGGAAGGGGGCTGGTTGCGCTTCGAGGGGCGGGTGATCAGATGCTGCAACCGAGCTCGCATCTCGGTGATCTCCTCCTCAGTGGCTGACCTGACCCCGGCTGGATCTGCGCCGCCGCGTCCAGACCCCCGCAGTGGTTTCAGTTCCGCCGGCCACGGCCAGCCGTTGTGCAGCCAGACCCCCGCGGTAGAAATCGTGGAGCTTCATGCGGCTGGCGGACTGCGCCGGGTAACTGCTGATCACAGCGGACAGCAGGGCCCGGTCATCACCGCCCGGGGGGGTGGCCGCGGCCACCGCCAGCAGGCGATCCACACAGAACGAGAGGCTGGTCCTCCAGGTGCGGGGCTGGGTGATCCCTTCGCTGATCTGGTGGGAGCGGAAGCGTTCCACGGCCGCGGCCAGCTGCTGGGGCGAACGGCCGGCGGGATCATCGGCCGCGGCCAGCTCAGCTGGTTGGGGCCAGCGCCAGGTGCCAGCTTCCACGGCCTCGAAGATGGCGATGGCTTCGGCCAGGGCGGCGCTGACGTGGCTGGGGCCCGGCGGTGAGAGCAGGGTCAGCCGCCGCCGCTTGATGGCCTGACCCGGGGGGTCACCTGGCCGCGGCGGCAGGGCGTCACAGACAAGCCGCAGCCGGTCGCGGTGCTCCTCAATGGTCCAGCCGATCCGGCCGCCGCGGGCGCGCTTGAAGGTGCGGCTCAGGTCACGTAGCCAGGGGGCAGCCATGGGAGCGGGGGAAATCTGGGGGAAATATGGGAAGACTCTGGCGCATTGCGGCGCTTTCTGCTGTCTCCTGCCCCCACAGACCTATGCGGAAAACCCTGCCGTAGTCAGGGCTGAACGGCTGCAACGACTGGGCCGCAGCACCTCTGGCTGTCCAGGTGGCTGATGTGTCGGCGTTCGTTGTAGTACAGCTCCTGGTAGCGCAGAGCATCGCCGTTCAGTTCGCTGAACATCGAATCAATCCGGCTTTCCATGCTCAGTGAGGCAGAGGCGTTGGCCTCCGCCTCGCTTTCCTCCAGTAGCCGGGCGATGCAGCGCTCCAGCGTTTCCAGCCGCTGCGAGCCCCAGGCATCGAGCAGGTGGCGGCAGCGTTTGAGGCTGCGCTGCCGCTCCAGCACCGCCGTGGTGCCGCGCAGCTGCAGCAGGGGTTCGGCCAGGGCCATGCGCTGCAGTTCGCTCGGCTCCAGCAGGGGGGTGAGCCTGTTCAGAAGCTCGCTTTCCTCCACCAGCAGCCGGTCGCTCAGCAGACGCGGCAGGTCGAGGTCGGCCAGATCGTCGCCCGGATCACTGCCCCGGTTGATCGCCTCCAGCCGGCCGACGCCGAGGTTGTCTTCCTCCAGTTCGCTGATGCTTGCCCAGAGCAGGCGGTGGTGGGCGATGGCGAAATCCTCGAGCTCCCGCTGGCGCAGCTCCCTCCGGATCGCGCCGCGGTGACGGCCGGCATGCAGGTAGAGCCGCAGCAGCTCCGCTTCGGCGCGCTCGCGCAGGCCGATCTCCCCGGGTTGCTCCCAGCGGCTGGCCCGGCCATGCCAGCGCTCGCCCTTCACCTGCTGGCGCAGGTCTTCCTCCAGCTTCTGCGCCAGCCGCGCCTGGCCGCCGCTGAGCCGCTCGGCCACCTGCTGCAGGTAATGGCTGCGCACGGCGCTCTGGGGCAGCTTGCCCAGCAGTTCCACCAGCGCCGCCACCGCCTGCTGGAACTGGTCGGAGCGGGCCAGGTCCTTGCCCTCCAGGGCCTGCTCGATCTGCCAGTCGAGCCAGAGGGGTGCCCGCTCCAGCAGGGCCCGGTACTCCCCGGCGCCATGCTGCTGGAGGAACTCATCGGGGTCCTTGCCGGCGGGCAGGTGCAGCACCCGCAGCTCCAGCTGACCCTGCAGCGCCTGCTGCTCCACCGATCCGATCGCCCGCTGGGCGGCGCGCACACCGGCGCCGTCGGTGTCGAAATTGAGCACCAGGCGGCGGCTGTCGCAGCAGCGGCAGAGCTGGGTGATCTGCTGGCTGCTCAGGGCCGTGCCCAGCGACGCCACCGCATTGGTGATGCCGGCGGCATGGAGGGCGATCACATCGAAGTAGCCCTCCACCACCACCGCCTGGTCGTCCTTGCGGATGGCGTTGCTGGCGCGATCCAGGCCGAACAGGTGCTTGCCCTTCTCAAACACCTCCGTTTCCGGTGAGTTGAGGTATTTCGGTTCGCCGCCATCGAGGCTGCGGCCGCCGAAACCGATCACCCGGCCCTGACGGTCGCGGATCGGCACCATCACCCGGTGGCGGAAGCGGTCGTAGAAGCCGCCGCCGCCCTTGCGCGGCACCACCAGCCCGGCCGCCTCCAGCAGCTCCGGCGCCAGGTTCTCCACCTGGCCGAGGTGGTTGAGCAGCCCATCCCAGCGATCGGGGGCATAGCCCAGGTCGAAGGCGTCGATCGTGCCCTCGCTCAGACCCCGCTCCTTGCTGAGGTAGGCCAGGGCGCCGGCGCCTTCGGGGCTGCGCAGCTGGCTGCGGAACCAGCCCGCCGCCAGGCCCAGGGCGCGCAGCAGCGACTCGCGGCGGGAGAGTTGCTTGCGAAGCCGCTCCTGCTGCGGTCCATCCAGCGTTTCCACCGGCAGCTGGTACTTGCGCGCCAGGTCCAGCACCACCTCGCTGAAGCTGGTGCGCTGCAGCTCCATCAGGAACTTGATGGCGTTGCCGCCGGCCCCGCAGGAGAAGCAGTAGTAGAACTGCTTGGCGGGCGACACCGTCATCGACGGTGATTTGTCGTCGTGGAAGGGGCAGATCCCCACGAACTCGCGCCCCTTCTTCTTGAGCACCACGTGCTCGCCCACCACATCAACAATGTCCGCGCGCTCCTTCACCGCTTCGATCGTGCGGGGGTGGAGACGGGCGTGGGGCTGGGACTGGCTCAAGGGATGGCGCTACCGCTGGGGTCGCTCTGGCCCCCATTCTGCCCCACCACACCAGAAGTGGTGCGATTCAGCCCATGGGCAGCCGCCGGCCTGGCGGGCGGGCCTGTGGATGGTGGCCAGCGCCCTGGCCTTCAGCCTGATGGGGGTGTGCGTCAAGGCCCTGGGCGGCCGCCTGCCGGTGGCGGAGGTGGTGTTGGCGCGGGCGGTGGTGAGCCTGCTGATCAGCTGGTGGATGCTGCGGCGCGCCGGCCTTAACCCCTGGGGCAACCGGCGGCGCTTGCTGGTGGGTCGCGGCATCCTCGGCACCGCTGGTCTCTACTGCGTGTATCTGGCCCTCACTGGCCTGCCGCTGGCGGTGGCCACGGTGCTGCAGTACCTGCACCCCACCTTCACGGCCCTGCTGGCCTGGCCGCTGCTGGCCGAGCGGCCGGGCTGGCGGGTGTGGGGCGCCGTGCTGCTGGGCTTTCTGGGGGTGGCGGTGCTGGCCGCTCCGGGAGGGGCCGGGGCGGTTGGTGCCGGTTTTGGCGCTGCGGCTGGCGCTGGTCTGCCGGCCCTGCCGCTGCTGTTCGCCCTGGCCGGTGCCCTGCTCTCGGCCCTGGCCTACGTGAGCGTGCGCGCCCTGCGCAGCAGCGAGCATCCCCTGGTGGTGGTGTTCTATTTCCCGCTGATGGCCCTGCCGCTCAGCCTGCCGCTGGTCTTGCTGCAGCCGGTGGCCCCCACGGCCGCTGAGCTCGGCTGGTTGCTGGGGGTGGGGGTCTTCACCCAGCTGGGGCAGATCGCCCTCACCTATGGATTGATGGGCATGGCGGCCGCCCGTGCCACGGCCATCAGCTACGTGCAGGTGCCGCTGGCGGCGCTGTGGGGGGTGTGGTGGTTCGGCGAGACCGTGCCGGCCAGGGCTGGGTTCTCGGCTCTGCTGGTGCTGCTGGCCACCCTGCTCAGCCTGCGGGCCAGGCCTGCCCCGGCCAGCCGCTCCGCCTCGACGTGATTGGTCAGTTGTGGAGAGAGTCAGGAGGGAACGACGGATTCGGGAAGCATCAGCAGGGAACCGATCAGAAAACCCATCGCCCCCACGAGGGTGAAGATCAGCGACACCGTTGGGAAAGCCGGCCCCACGGTGGAGGGCAGCACAATGCTGACCACGGCTGACAGCAGGAACCCCACACAACCCAGCAGGTTCGTGGTGGTGACCCACCAGGACAGGCTGCGGGGCTGCCATGCCCACGGGGAATGGCAGGTTTCCATGAAGGCGAAAGAGCCGGAGGCCATGAACAGCAACGAACCGAGAATGTTGGGCGCCCAGATCGACAGGTCCTGGTCGAACCAGTCCAGCCCGGTGTTGAGCGCGTTGTAGGTGTTGAGATTGAACAACAGCGTGCCGGGGAACTGCAGGGCACAGCTGAGCCAACCCAGATCCCCGGGCTTCCACCCGAACCAATGCCAGTGTCTTCGATTGCGCTTGTGCTGCCCGGAGACCGGAGGGGCGTTGGCGGCCTGAAACAACTGCAGGTAGGCGGCCGTGGTGAACGGAAAGGAACCCAGAAGGAACACCCTGCTCACCGCCTCCGGGCTCAGACGCCACTGCTGGGCCAGCAGTGGGTGGAGGCTCAGCCAGCTTCCGAGCCCGAACAGCACTGATCCCAGGGCAAACAACACGCCGATCCACCAGTTCAGCTCCCGTGGCATCCACAGGCATCGACGCAGAGCTATCTCCAGGGCCAGGGCGTTGTCACCCGCTTGCACAGGCAGACCCTTGCGATTGTGGCGTGAGCGCCACAGGCTCACGATCTGCCCCTCTCTCCAGGTCACGCGCTTGGTGATGAACGGCCATGGACCCTCCTGCACCAAGACGGAGCGTCCAGGCCGGTCGGCGCTGGTCGTCATCGCAGCTGTCTCAGTGATGGAAACCCGACGCTTCCCGGCTGCTCAGCGAAGTGCTGACGGGATGGAGCTGGAGATGGTCGATCGCGCTCCTGATGTCCTCCAGCAGCAGGTCGGCGAGGTCACGGCTGACGCCGTGCCGCACCAGGATCCGCTGGATGGCCTGATCGCTGCAGTGGGCCGGCAGGGTGTAGGCAGGCACCTGCCAGCCCCGCACCCGCAGGCGATCGGCCAGGTCGAAGAGGTTGAAACCCGGATCCACGCCATCCTTGATCCTCCAGCACAGGGCGGGAATTCCTGTGTCGGGATCACCGCCGTAGATGATCTCGAACGGGCCAAGTGTTTCGATCTCCTTGGCCAGGTGCTGGGCGGTGGCATAGCAGGCGTTGTGCACCTTGCGGTAGCCCTCTTTGCCCAGGCGGATGAAGTTGTAGTACTGGCAGACCACCTGGCCGCCGGGCTTGGAGAAGTTCAGGGTGATGTCGCGCATGTTGCCGCCCAGGTAGTTCACCCAGAACACCATCTCCTCGGGAAGATCCTTCGCCTCTCGCCACAGCACCCAGCCGACGCCAAGCGGTGCCAGGCCGAATTTGTGGCCTGAGGCATTGATCGATTTCACCCTGGGCAGGCGGAAATCCCAGATCAGATCCGGGCTGCAGAACGGGGCAAGAAATCCCCCGCTGGCCCCATCCACGTGGATGGGGATGTCGAGGCCGGTCTGCTGTTCATAAGCATCGAGCGCTTCGGCCACCTGCTGCACCGGCTCATACTGCCCAGTGAAGGTGACGCCCAGCGTGGGCACCACTCCGATCGTGTTCTCATCGCAATGCTTGAGCACCTGCTCCGGCGTCATCATCAAGCAACCGGATTCCATGGGGATCTCCCGGTGCTCGATGTCCCAGTAGCGCGTGAACTTGTGCCAGCAGATCTGTACAGGACCGGTGACCAGATTCGGCCGGTCCGTGGGCTTCCCCTGCTGGCGCCGGCTGGCCTCCCAGCGGCGTTTCATCGCCATGCCGCCGAGCATGGCCGCCTCACTCGATCCCAGGGTGGTGCAGCCGATTGCCCCATCGATTGAGGGGGCATTCCAGAGATCGGCCAGCATGCGGGCGCAGCGGGCTTCAATCTCAGCGGTCTGGGGGTATTCGTCCTTGTCCTCCATGTTCTTGTCGATGCACTCATTCATCAATTGATGAACTTCCGGCTCCAGCCATGTCTGGCAGAAGGTGGCCAGGTTCTGGCGGGAGTTGCCATCGAGCATCAACTCATCATGAATGGCGGCATAAACAGCTCTGGGAGCTCTCTCCCTGGCCGGAAACAGGCGCTTCGGCATTCCGGCGGAGAGATCGCCGGAGGCATACATGTCGTCGTCACTGGAGTGGTGACCCCCGGAGCGACCTTTTTGACCACTTTTGCTGTGATCTGAAGACCGATCTGATGACTGATCTGATGACTGATCTGAAGGCTGATCGGAATGAAGATCTGGCTTGGAAGTCATTGATTGGCTTGCGAATCTGCGTGAGTTAACTCTATGACCGATGACACCCGATGATCGACTTCGCTGTTCCCCGGACGACGCGGGCGCTGATCAGGTCGGCCGGTCGCGCTCCAGGGGCAGGGGATCCACCAGCCACTCCTGGCTGAGGCTGTCCTCGGCCGCCCCGATCGGTCGGGCCAGTCGCCAGCTTTCGCCCCGCTCCCCCCGCAGCAGATACAGCTCAAAGGGGCTGTCTACCCGGTAGGGATCGTCCGCCAGGCGCCAGTCGAACTGGCCGGTGAGGTGCAGGCCCTCGCCCAGGCCGATCGCCACGGTCTCCTGGTGATCGACGCGCACGCGGCTCACCTGCGGTCGCCCGCCGCTGGGCTCCAGCTCCAGGGCATCGGCGATGGCCTGCTGGGTGAGCTCGATCTGCAGCCCCAGCGCCTGCAGCAGCACCGCCCGGGGCGGCTGGCCCGCCGCCTGGCAGCCCCCCAGGCCCAGCAGTCCCACACTGAGCAGGAGCGCCAGCAGGGCGCTCAGCCACGGGGCCGCTGGGTGGGGGATGGCCACAGACCGGCTGGCGGGGGTTGGCGGACCGGGCAGCATGGATCGGTTCAGGAGTGGTCTCCATGATCGGCTGGCTGCAAGGTCATGTGGCAGAGCCGTGGCAGCAGGGCAACCGTTGCGGTCTTCTGCTGGCCTGCGCAGGCGTGGGATACGAGGTGCACCTCACCCGCCGCCACTGGGAGCTGCTGCCCCCGGCCGGCAGTCCGCTCAGCCTCTACACCCACCAGTCGATCCGGGAGGACGGCTGGACCCTGTTCGGCTTCGGCGCCCGCCACGAGCGCGATCTGTTCCGCCTGCTGGTGGCCGTGAGCGGTGTGGGTCCGCAGATGGCCCTGGCTCTGCTGGGCACCATGCCCTGCGAGGAGCTGGTGCAGGCGATCGTTCAGGCCGATCTGCGCCGTCTCTGCCGGGCGCCGGGGGTGGGCAAGCGCACGGCCGAGCGCCTGGCGGTGGAGCTGCGCGGCAAGTTGGCGGAGAGCTTCGGGGCGGCGGCCGCCGCCGGCGATGACGACCTCCTCGATGGGGCGGACGACGGCCGCAGCGGCGATCCGGGGCCAGCGGCCTCCACCCGTGAGGAGCTGCAGCTCACGCTCACGGCCCTGGGCTATGAGCCGCTGGAGATCAGCCGGGCCCTGCGCGGTCTCGGCCGGGAGGGTCTGGATCCGGATCAGGGCGCCGAGGCCTGGCTGAGTGCCTGCCTGCGCTGGCTCGCCCGCGAAGCGGCCTGATGGGGAGGGCTTGCTTGGTGGCCAGCACCCTGAGGCATTAGGTTGATTGTTTGCACCGTCAGGGCCCGACGCCGGCATGCCGCTCGACACCACCAAAAAGCAGGAACTGATCAATTCCCACCAGACCCACGGCACCGACACCGGTTCGGTTGAGGTCCAGGTGGCGATGCTGAGCGAGCGGGTGACCCAGCTCACCGGTCACCTGCAGAAGAACAAGCACGACTTCTCCTCCCGTCAGGGGCTGCTGAAGATGATCGGCCGCCGCAAGCGGCTGCTCGGTTATCTGCGCGCCGAAAGCGAGGATCGCTACTCCCAGCTGATCGCCAAACTCGGCATCCGGGGCTGAGCCCAGCCATGGCGGCCAAGCGCAAGCCCAAGCCCCTGCCGTTCAAGCCCGAGCGCCAGCCCAAAGCCGGCGCGAAAGCTCAGCCTGCCGCCAAAGCCAAAGCTCAGCCCAAGGGATCCCAGGTGATTCCGCCGGCCGTGGCCAATCGCATGGCCCGCCGCATCGGGGTGGCCAGCGGCATTCCATCGGTGCTGGGAATGGGCGTGTTCATTGGCAGCTATCTGCTGGTGAGCCGCGGCATCATGGATGTGCCGCCCGTGGTCACCCTCGCGGGCTCCGGCGGGCTGTTTCTGCTGGGGGTGCTTGGCCTCAGCTACGGCGTGCTCTCCGCCAGCTGGGAGCAGCAACCTGGAAGCCTGCTGGGCAGCGAGCAGATCGGCACCAACCTGGCCCGCGTGAAGGCCTCGATCAAGGCGATCCGCCAGGGCAGCGGCAGCGGCGCCTGAGGCCTCAGTCTCAGTCTCAGTCTCAGGTTCAGGCGTTCTGGAGCGCTGAATGCAGCTGGGCGCTGAAGGCTGCTGCGGTGAGGGTGCTCAGCGCGGCGGCCCCGTCGCGTACGCAGAACTGGTGGCCGAGGCGCACGTAACGGGCTTCGTTGTGGAGCAGCACCTTCGCCACCACCGGCACCCGCACGCCCGCCTCCTCCTGCTCCGGCCGGTGGCGCACCAGACACTCCCTCAGGCGGTGCTGCACGGTGATGTCGCTGGCCTGGTCCGCCATCAGCTCCACCAGCAGCACATCGAGGTCGTCGATGGCGCGGCAATCATCGAGGATCAGCTGCACCCGGTCGTCGCGGCGATCCACGGATCCCCAGATCATCAGGCGCGCATCCACCATCAGGTGGTCACTGAGGCGGGCGTAGGCCTTGGGGAACACCACGCACTCGGCGCTGCCGCTGAGGTCCTCGAGCTGCAGCACGGCCATGCGATCGCCCTTGCGGGTGGTCACCTGGCGCACCTCCGGCAGCATCGCCACCACACTGACGCGGGCCTTGTCGGCCTGCTCCTCCAGCCGCCCGAGGCTGATCGGCGAGAGCATCCGGATCGGCCGTGCCAGCTGGCGCAGGGGGTGATCGGAGAGGTAGAAGCCCACCAGCTCCTTCTCCAGACGCAATTTCTCCTTGGGGGGATAGTCGGCCACCGGCGCGGCCTTCGGGGCGGTGCTTGGGATGACCGGGGCACCGGCGGGTGCGGCCTCGGGGGTGGCGAAGAGATCGAAGAGGTTGCCCTGGCCGCTGAGGCGGTCCCGGGCGCGGGAGCTGGCCCAGTCGAGCACCAGATCCAGGTCGGCCATCAACTGGGCGCGGTTGGCGTTGGGCTCCAGCCCGTCGAGGGCGCCGCAGTGGATCAGTGATTCCAGCGACCGCCGGTTCATCAAGGTGGTGGGGATGCGATCGCAGAGATCGGCCAGGGAGGCGAAGGGGCCGTCCTGGACGCGGGCCTCCAGCAACTGGCGGATGGCGCCATCGCCGAGGTTGCGCACCGCCGAGAGTCCAAAGAGGATCTTCTTGCCCTGCGGGGTGAAATCGATGCCGGAGGCATTGAGGTCGGGGGGCATCACCTCGATGCCCATCGCCTGGCAATTGGCGATATAGCGCTGCACCTTGTCGGTGCTGCTGGCATTGACCGTCAGCAGGGCGGCCATGTAGGCCACGGGGTAGTGGGCCTTGAGGTAGGCCGTCTGATAGGTGACGGCGCCGTAGGCGGTGGAGTGGCTCTTGTTGAAGCAGTATTCGGCGAACAGCACCATCTGCTCGAACAGCGCTTCGGCCACCGTGGCGTTGACGCCGCGCGCCGTGGCCCCCTCCACGAACTGGCTGCGGTGCTTCTCCATCTCCGACACCTTTTTCTTGCCCATCGCCCGCCGCAGCAGATCAGCTTCGCCGAGGGAATAGCCGGCAAGATCCTGGGCAATGCGCATGATCTGCTCCTGGTAGACCATGATTCCGTAGGTCTCCTTCAGGATCGGCTCCAGGGCCGGACAGGCGAAATCGATCGCCTCGCGGCCATGCTTGCGGTTGATGAATTTCGGGATCAGGCCAGCATCGAGCGGGCCCGGCCGGTAGAGGGCCAGGATCGAGGAGATGTCCTCCAGAGATGAGGGCTTGAGGTCGCGCACGATCTGACGCATGCCGCTGGATTCGAGCTGGAAGATGCCCTCCAGGTCGCCGCGGGCCAGCAGGGCGAAGGTGGCCTCATCACAGGGGGGAAGGTCATCGGGATCGACGCGCTCTCCGCTGCACTGCTCCACCAGATCGAGGGTCTTGTCGATCATCGTCAGGTTCTTGAGGCCGAGGAAGTCCATCTTCAGCAGCCCCATCGCCTCCACGTCCTCCATGAAGTACTGGGTGATCACCTGGCCGTCGTTGTTGCGCTGCAGCGGCACCAGCGAATCCAGCGGTTCAGCCGCGATCACCACACCGGCGGCGTGCACACCGAAGGTCTTGTTGGTGCCCTCGATGCGGCGGGCCATGTCCACCCAGCGGCGCACCTCGGCATCGTTCTCATACTTGTCTCGGAACTCCGGCGCCGGCGAGTCGGGGCCGATCATCTCCTTGAGCTTGGCGGGTTTGCCCCGCACCACAGGGATCAGTTTGGCCAGGCGGTCGGCATCGCCGTAGGGGATGTCCAGCACGCGGGCCACATCCTTGAGCACCGCCTTCGAGGTCATGCGGTTGAAGGTGATGATCTGCGCCACCTTGTCCTCGCCATAGCGCTGGGTGACGTACTCGATCACCTCGGCGCGGCGCTCGATGCAGAAGTCGGTGTCGATGTCAGGCATCGACTTGCGCTCGGGGTTGAGGAAGCGCTCGAACAGCAGACCGTTGCTGACGGGATCGATGTTGGTGATCCCCAGGGCATAGGCCACCAGGGAGCCGGCGGCCGAGCCCCGGCCCGGCCCCACCGGAATGCCCTGCTCGCGGGCGAAGCGGATGTAGTCCCACACCACCAGGAAGTAGGTGGGGAAGCCCATCTGCTCCATCACCTGCAGCTCGAAGGCCAGCCGCTCGCCGTAGAGGGGATCGATCGGATCAGCGCTGCCCAGGTGCAGCCGCTGGCGCAGCCCCGCCTCCGACACCTCCGCCAGATAACTCACCGCCGTGTGCCCGTCAGGGATCGGGAAGCGGGGCATCTGCTGGCGACCGAGGATGTCGTAGGCCTCCACCTTCTCCGCCACCGCCGCGGTGTTGGCGATCGCTTCGGCCACCAGCTCCGGCTCGAGGTGATCGGCGAAGAGGCGGCCCATCTCCGCCTCGCTCTTGATGTATTCGGTGCCGGTGTAGCGCAGGCGCTTCACGTCGGTGACGAGCTTGCCGGTGAGCACGCAAAGCAGGGCGTCGTGGGCCTCCACATCGGCGCTGCTGAGGTAGTGGGCGTCGTTGGTGGCGATCAGCTGAATGCCTAGCTCCCGGGCGATCCGCACCAGCTCCACGTTGACGATCCGGTCCTCCGGTGAGCCGTGGTCCTGGATCTCCAGGTAGAAGTCGTCGGAGAAGCGCTGCTGATACCAGCGGGCCACATCGCGGGCCACATCCAGGCGGCCCTTGAGGATGGCCTGGGGGATCTCACCGCCCAGGCAGGCGGTGGCCAGGATCAGCCCCTCGCTGTGCTGCTCCAGCAGCTGCTTGTCGATGCAGGCCCGCGAGAAGATGCCCCGGCCGCGCATGCCGCGCAGGTGGCTGAGGCTGGTGAGCCTCACCAGGTTGCGGTAGCCGGTGTCGTTCTTGGCGAGCACCACCAGGTGATAGCGGCGTTCGCCCTTGACCCAGGGATCATCGATCGAGCCGTTGATCACGTACATCTCGTTGCCGATGATCGGCTTGATGCCGGCTGCGGTGCAGAGCTTCAGCAGCTCGATCGCGCCGTACATCACGCCGTGATCGGTAAGGGCCAGGGCGGGCATGCCCAGCGCCACGGCCCGCTCCACCATCTGCGGCAGCTGGCTGGCGCCATCCAGCAGGCTGTAATCGCTGTGGTTGTGGAGGGGGACGAAGGCCAAGGGCTCAGGCGTCAGACGCCACCACGGGGTGTTGTCACGTTACCGGCCACCAGATGTGGTGTCAGCTGGCGGCTGACTCAGGCCACCAGCGCCGCTTCGGGTCGGCTGTCCATCACCCGCGCCGCCTGCTCGTAGTGGTGGGCCACCTGCAGCAGGCGGGGCTCCTCGAGCACGCCGGTGATCAGCTGCAGACCGATGGGCAGGCCACCGTCATCGAAGCCGCAGGGCAGGCTGATGGCCGGTAGGCCGGCCATGTTCGCCGGGATCGTCAGCAAATCGGCCAGGTACATCGCCAGGGGGTCGTCGGCGTGGGCGCCGAAGCGGAAGGCGGTGGTGGGTGAGGTGGGCGTGAGCAGCACGTCCACGCCGGTGAAGGCGGCGTCGAAGTCGCGGCGGATCAGGGTGCGCACCTGCTGGGCCTTCTTGTAGTAGGCATCCACGTAGCCGGCCGAGAGGGCATAGGTGCCGATCAGGATGCGGCGCTGCACCTCATCACCGAAGCCCTCGGCGCGGCTGCGGGCCGTCATCTCCGCCAGGCTGCCGGCCTGCTCCGAGCGGTAGCCGTACTTCACGCCGTCGTAGCGGGCCAGGTTGGCGGAGGCCTCCGAGGGAGCGATCACGTAGTACGTGGCGATGCCGTCGTTGAAGCGGGGGCAGCTCACCTCCACCAGCTCGCAGCCGAGGGCCTCCAGCTGGGCGGCGGCCGCCAGCACCGAGGCCTTCACCTGGGGATCGAGGCCGTCGGCCTCGAAGCACTCCTTCACCAGACCCACCCGCAGGCCCTTCACCGGCGCCTGCAGGGCGGCGGTGTAGTCGGGAACGGGGGCTTTGAGGCAGGTGCCATCGCGGCGGTCCTCACCGGCGATCACCTGCAGCAGCTCGGCGGCATCGGCCACGCTGGTACTGAACGGCCCCACCTGATCGAGGGAACTGGCGAAGGCCACCAGGCCCCAGCGGCTGACGCGGCCATAGGTGGGCTTGAGGCCCACCACCCCGCAGAAGGCGGCCGGCTGGCGGATCGAGCCGCCGGTGTCGGAGCCCAGGGAGGCGACGCATTCGCCGGCGGCCACGGCGGCGGCACTGCCGCCGGAGCTGCCACCGGGCACCCGCTCGGGGTTCCAGGGGTTGCGGCTGGGGCCGAAGGCGGAGGTCTCGGTGGAGCTGCCCATGGCGAACTCATCGAGGTTGGTCTTGCCGATCAGGACCCCACCGGCCTGCCACAGCCGCTCGGTGACGGTGGACTCGTAGGGCGGTATGAACTGCTCGAGCATCCGGCTGGAGCAGGTGGTGCGGATGCCCTTGGTGCAGAGGTTGTCCTTGATCGCCAGGGGGATGCCGGCGAGGGGGGGCAACGATTCACCGGCGGCACGGGCGGCATCGATGCGGTCGGCATCGGCGCGGGCCCGCTCCGTCGTGACCTCCAGGAAGGAATGGAGGGTGCCATCGACGGCCTCAATCCGGGCCAGGTGCTGATCGGTGAGCTCCCGGGCCGACACCTCGCCGCGCTCCAGCTGCCCGCGCCACTCAGCGATTCCCATCAACCCTTGCCCTCGATCGAGCGACGCTATCAGCCAGGGTCCAGGACTTCGGTGAGGGGTTCCCCGCGGCGGACCCGCAGCAGTTCGTGCTCAACCGAGCCCGGCTGCTCGCTGCTGACATCGCCGAGAAAAACGGGAAGCTTCGCCTCCAGATGCTCCCGGCTCACGAAGGGCCCGAACCAGTAGATGACGTGCGGCGCCTGGGTTTCGACCCGGGCCCACCAGGCCACCCCAAGACCGTTGGCGATGCCTCTAAGCAGCCGAATCAAGGGGTTCATCGAACCTTGGCGAACCGCACCATTGTGCCGATCGAAGGGCCCCCGGCTTCACAGGCGGATGTCCCCCTGGAAGGGCGAGCCGGTGGTGGGTGTGAAGCCCAGCTCGATCGCTTCGGGCAGGGCCACCTGCAGCTCCAGTTCAGGGGCCTGTTCCTCAGGGGCCTGCACTTCAGCAACCGGCTCTTCAGCAACCGGCTTTAGAGGATCCTGGTTCTCGGCAGCTTGATTTCCAGCAGCCTGGTTCTCGGCAGCCGCTTCTGGAGAACCCTCCTGAGCGTCGCCTTCAAGCTCGGCCTGCTCAAGCCCGGCCTGAAGCTGCTCTTCGCTGGTCTCCTCGATCAGCTCGAGGTCCTGAACCACCGAGTGAATTACCGCTTCGGCCACGGCCTGGTCCTCGCTGGCCGCCTCAGGTGCCGGGGGTTCGAAGGAGGCTTGGGACTCAGGAGTTGATTCGAAAGAGGCGCCGGCTTCCGGCTCCAGAGCTGAGGTGTCTGCTTCCGGCATCGAGATCTCCAGATCTGAGATTGTGCTCTCCAGGTCGGGTTCCACGGCAGCGTCGGTTGCGCTGGCGGTGGTCGCCTGGCTGCTGTTGCTGGAGGCGGCGGTGGTGGGCACCTGGGGGCGCACCAGCTGCGGTGCCGGGGCGTTGCCGCTGATGTTCTTCATCCAGCTGCGCCGGGCGATTTCGTAGATCAGCAGGGCGGTGGCCACCGAGGCGTTCAGGCTGGGGGTGGCGCCGCGCAGGGGGATGCGGATCAGCTGGTCGCAGTGCTTGCGGGTGAGCATCGAAAGGCCCTGGTCTTCCGAGCCGGTGACCACCACCAGGGGGCCAGCCAGGTCGGCCTCCATCAGGCTGACATTGCCCTCTTCGGCCAGGCCCACCACGCGGTACCCCGCGTCCTTGAGCTGCTCGATCGAGCGGTTGAGGTTCACCACCCGGGCCACGGGCAGGTGCTCCAGGGCGCCGGCCGCCACCTTGGCCACCGAGCCGGTGAGGCCCGCATTGCGCCGCTGGGGCAGCACCAGGCCATGGGCGCCGAGGGCTTCGGCGCTGCGCACGATCGCCCCCAGGTTGTGGGGATCGGTCAGGCCGTCCACCGCCATCAGCAGGGGCGCTTCACCGATGGAGCTGCAGCCGTCGATCAGGCTGGCCAGATCCAGGGTTTCCGCCGCCGCCGCCTGCAGCACGATCCCCTGGTGCACGGCGCCGCCGCTGATCTGTCCCAGCCGCGCCCAGGTGACTTCCTCCACCAGCACGCCGCTGGCCTTGGCATCGCGCAGCAGCTGCAGGAAGCGTGGGGCGAAGCGCAGCTCCGGGGTGCACCAGATGCGGTGAATCGGACGATCGCCCTCCAGGGCGGCCTGGGCCGGGTGACGGCCCCAGACCAGGTCGTCGGCGGGCTCGGCGCCGAAACGCTCGGAGCTGCCACTGGGTTCGGGGCCGGGGGCCTCGGGCTCGCTGAAGCGGGGCGTGCGGGCGGGAGGACGTCCTGGCTGGAAGCGGGGCCTGTCGCCATCAGGTCGAATGAAGCGGGGTGCGCCGAAGCTGGGGCGGCGGCCCTGATCACGCCCCTCGGGCCGACTCTCGCCGCGGCCTTCGGGGCGGCCTTCGGGGCGGCCCGCTGGGCGGCGCTCGGGCCTGCCCTCGAAGCGACCCTCAGGCTTGCGGCCCGCTCCGGGGCGCTGGTCGTCGAAGCGCCGCGCCGCGGGGCGGGCGCCGATCACGCGGGCGGGGCGGGCGCTGGGTCGGCCCTCCCCCTGGGGGCGCTGGAAACCCTCACGCCGGGGGCGATCCTCCCGGCTGTCGCGTCCCTCACGGCTGCCGCGCTCGGCGCCATAGCTGGAGCTGCCGCCGGTGCCGCTGCTGCCGCGCCATTCGGGGCGGGGTCCGCCAAAGCGGGAGGGTTTGCCTGCCCTGGCCCCTCCGGACGGGCGATCTCCGGAACCGGCACCCTTGGGCCTGCGGCCCTCAAAACGTTGGCTCATGGGTTACTCGGTCAAGGGGTCAGAAAGGTCGGTCTCGTCCAGATGATCCAGAAGCTGGGCAAGCCGCTCGGGATTCCGCAAAAAGAGCCAGCCCACCATTGTCTCAAATCCCGTGGCCCGGCCGTAGCTCGCCGGATCACCGCCGCGCGGGCCCCGGCCGGCCCGGTTGCGGCCGCGGCGCACCAGTTCCCGTTCCCGCTCATCCAGCAGAGGCTCCAGCTGCTGCAGCGCCCGGGCCTGGGCCTGGGCCCGCACCCGGGCCACCACCGCCTGGTGCAGCTCATCGGGGCGGCCCGGCTGCTGGCAGTGGCTCAGCCGCTGGTGCAGTTCCCAAACCGCATCCCCCAGCCAGGCGAGCTGGAGGGCGCCGAGGCTCTCCAGCCGCTGGGGATCACGGGGATCGGGCTGGATCTGGTGCAACCAGGCCCGGCCGTCGGGATCAGGGTTTGGCAAGGGCGGCCAGGGCCGTGCTGAGGTCGGGCTGGAGGTGCAGAAACTGCTCCAGCCGCACCAGTTTCACCGTCTGGATCACGCGGGCATTGCCGACCATCACAAAGGCCACCTTGGCATCGGCGCACTGTTTGGCCAGCTGCACCAGCACCCCCAGTCCGGAGGAATCGATGAAATCGATGTGGGTGAGATCCAGCAGCACCGCCCGCTTGTCGCTTCCGCGCTGCTCGCTGACGAAGTCGCGGAACTGCTTGTCGGAGTAGGCGTCGAGCTGGCCAGTGAAGCTGAACAGCAGGCAATCGTCCCGTCGCTCGAAGCCGCCCCGCAGGGATACGGTCAACCGGTGCAGTTCAGGAATCGTTCCAGCCCTCGCAGGGAATCAAGAGGCTGAAGTGTAAGCACGTCTCAGAGCGGTATCGGCTCAGCCCTGATAGTCAGGGGCGCCGTTCCGCCATCAGGCGCGTGAAGCGGCCGAAATGGTGATCCGCGTCGTGGGGGCCGGGGCTGGCCTCGGGGTGGTACTGCACGCCGAACACCGGCTGATGGCGATGGCGCAGGGCCGCCACGGTGCGGTCGTTGAGGTTGTGATGGGTGATCTCCACCAGCTCCTCGGGCAGTGAGCCGGCCTCGAGCGCGAAGCCGTGGTTCTGGCTGGTGATCTCCACCAGGCCCTCGCCGCCGCAGGGATGGTTCAGGCCGCGGTGGCCGTAGCCGAGCTTGAAGGTGCTGCCGCCCAGGGCCAGACCCAGGATCTGGTGGCCCAGGCAGATGCCGAACACCGGCAGATCGGCCCGTGCCAGCAGGTCTTTAGCCAGGGTGATGCCCTCGGCCACCGCGGCTGGATCGCCCGGGCCGTTGGAGAGGAACACTCCCTCCGGCCCATGGGCCAGCACCTCGGCGAGGCTGCTGCTGGCGGGCAGCACCGTGACGGTGCAGCCGTGGGCCGTGAGCCGCTCGAGGATCGCCCGCTTGATGCCGAAATCAATGGCCACCACCTGATAGGGCTGCTGCGGCGAGGGTTGCGGGCGCTGATCGAAGCCGGTGGCGCTGAGCTTCTGCCAGGGGTAGGCGCTGGCGGTGCTCACCCGCGCCGCCAGGTTGAGGCCCTCCATCGAGGGGCTGCGGCGCACCAGCTCCAGCAGCTCGACGGGGCTGCTGCCATCACTGCTGATCACCCCGTTCATGGCCCCCCGCTCGCGCAGGTGACGCACCAGGGCACGGGTGTCGACACCGGCGATGCCCACCACCCCGTGGGAGGCCAGCCAGCTGGGCAGGTCGCCCCGGCTGCGCCAGCTGCTGGGGCAGGGCGCCAGCTGGCGGGCGATCACGCCGCGCACATGGGGGGCCTCGGCCTCCTGATCCTCCGGATTGACGCCGGTGTTGCCCAGTTCCGGATAGGTGAAGGTCACCAGCTGACCGGAGTAGCTGGGATCGGTCATCACCTCCTGATAACCCGTCATGCCGGTGTTGAAGACCACCTCACCGACGGCGGTGCCCCGGGCCCCGAAGGCCGTGCCCCGCAGCAGGGTGCCGTCCTCCAGCACCAGCAGCGCCTCGTTGGCGGCCGGTGGGGTGGGGCTGGCCGAAGCCGGGGCTGCAGCGCTCAAGGGGGGTCAACCGAGTGAATCGATCATCCCCCAGGCGGCGCTCAGCTGGCTGATAGCCCTGCCTGCAGGGCGGCCCTGAGCTGCTCCAGTCGCTGCCAGGGGGTCTCGCCACGGAGGGCCACGCGGGCCTGCTCCAGGCCATCCGCCACCGAATCGGCCTGCCCGGCGGCCCAGAGCACCAGGGCCGTGTTCAGGGCCACCACGTCCTGTTGGGGGGTGCTGCCCTGCCCGCGCAGCACGGCTTCGAGGATGCGGCGGTTGGTGTCGAGATCCCCACCGGCCAGGGCCGAGAGGGGGGCCAGCTCCAGGCCCAGCTGCTTGGGGTCGATCTCCAGGGAGCTCACCGTGCCCCCCTCCACCAGCCGCAGCTGATTGACGCCCGCCAAAGAAGCCTCATCGAGGCCGCCGTGGCCATGCACCACCACCGCCCGCTCCAGTCCGAGCAGGGAGAGGGCCTCGGCCATCGGCTCCAGCAATTCCGCTTTGGCCACCCCCAGCACCTGTGCTTCCGGCCGCAGGGGATTCACCAGCGGGCCCAGCAGGTTGAACACGGTGCGCACCCCCAGGCGCCGGCGCACCGGGGCGAGATCCACCAGGGCCGGATGCCAGCCCGGCGCGAACAGGAAGGTGACCCCGCTGCTGGGCAGGGCGGCCACCACCGTCTGGGGGTCGGCCCTGAGGTTGAGGCCGATCGCTTCGAGCACGTCGGCGGAGCCCACCTTGCCGCTGGCACTGCGGTTGCCGTGCTTGGCCACCGTGGCGCCACAGGCGGCGGCCACGAAGGCCACGGCGGTGGAGATGTTGAAGGTGTCGGCCCCGTCGCCGCCGGTGCCGCAGGTGTCGACCAGCTTCAGGGCCGGGCGTTCGCCGGGCAGGCAGGAGGCCTCGCGCAGCACCCGTGCCATCGCCGCCAGTTCCTCGCCGCTCACCCCCTTGCTGCGCAGGGCCGCCAGCAGGGCACCGGTGAGCTCGGGCTCCAGGAGCCCCCCCAGCCAGCCCTGCATCAGGGCCGTGGCCTGGGGCTCCGAGAGGGCCTGGCCCTGCAGCAGCTGCTCCAGCAGGGTCGGCCAGGGGGAGGGAGCAGCCATCGGTGCCAGCGAACAGCAGAAGGAATCCGCTCAGATTGTCAGCCCTCGGTCGAGGAGGTGTCGAAGCCGCTGCCCACCGCCTCGGCGCCCACCACCGCTCCGGGCCGGTAGCCCTGGGCCCAGATGGCGCGGGTGCGGCGCTGCAGCTCCTCCGGGCTCAGGCCCCAGAGCCGCAGGGTCTTGCTGAGGTCGTCCTGGAGATCCTCGGCACCGGGAAAGCCGTCGTAGCGGTTCAGCAGCCGGGCCAGGTCCGTCAGTTGGCCGTCGCTCGGTTGCTGGGCCGCCAGCAGGCCGTCCACCAGCTCCCTGTCGGTGGCATAGAGAGGATGGGCCTGGGAGTGGGCGGCGGAGCCGTCGGACGGGGCCATGGGGCGAATCCTTAGGTTGGATGCATCTGCTCCGCATCATGGCCGCCATCCGTCTGGGCCTGATCTGGCGCTACCTCCGCCCCCACCGGCGCGACGTCTACCTCGGTGTCGCCGCCCTGGTGGTCGTGAACCTGCTGAGCGTCAGCATTCCGCTGCTGGTCCGGGGCGTCATCGACGACCTCCAGGACGGCTTCTCCCCTTCGTTGCTGCTGCGTCACGCCGGCGTGATCGTGCTGCTGGCCACCGTGATGGCGGCCGCCCGTCAGCTCTCGCGCATGCTCGTGTTCGGTGTGGGCCGCCAGGTGGAGGCCAACCTGCGCCAGCGCCTGTTTGATCACATGCTGCGTCAGGAGCCGGGCTGGGTGCAGGTCACCGGCAGCGGTGAGGTGATCAGCCGCTCCACCAGTGATGTGGAGAACGTGCGCCGGCTGCTGGGGTTCGCCGTACTCAGCCTCACCAACACCGGCCTGGCCTATGCCCTCACCCTGCCGGCGATGCTGGCGATCGACCCCGGCCTCACCCTGGCGGCGGTGGGCCTCTATCCGGTGATGCTGGTGGTGGTGCGCCTGTTCGGCGGCCGGATGATGCGCCAGCAGCGGCGCCAGCAGGAGGCCCTCGGCAGCCTCAGCGACCTGATCCAGGAGGACCTCTCCGGCATCAGCGCCATCAAGATCTACGGGCAGGAGGACCACGAACAGGGGGCCTTCTCCCGGCGCAATGGCGTCTACCGCGACGCGGCGCTGTCGCTGGCCCGCACCCGCAGCACTCTCTTCCCGCTGCTGGAGGGCATTTCCTCCATCAGCCTGTTGCTGCTGCTGGCCCTGGGCAGCGGCCAGCTCGAGAGCGGCCGGCTCAGCATCGGCAACCTGGTGGCCCTGATCCTGTTCGTGGAGCGGCTGGTGTTCCCCACCGCCCTGCTGGGCTTCACCCTCAACACCTTCCAGACCGGCCAGGTGAGCCTGGAGCGGGTGGAGGAGCTGCTGGCTCGGCAGCCGCGGGTGGAGTCCCCGGCCATGCCCCAGGCGCCGGCCACGGTGGCGCGCGGGGCGGTGGAGGCCCGGGGGCTGAGCATTCGCTACGACGGTGCCCAGCGCGAGGCCCTCCAGGACGTGAGCTTCCAGCTGAGGCCAGGGGAACTGGTGGCGCTCGTGGGCCCCGTGGGCTGCGGCAAGACCACCCTGGCCCGGGCCCTGGGGCGCATGGTGGAGGTGCCGGGCGGGCAGCTGTTCCTCGATGGGGTCGATGTCACGGCCCTCTCCCTCGATGATCTGCGCCGCCAGGTGGCCCTGGTGCCCCAGGAGGGCTACCTGTTCACCGCCAGCCTCGCCGACAACCTCCGCTACGGCGACCCGGAGGCCGACGACGCCCGGGTGGAGGCGGCGGCCGAGCAGGCCCGCCTGGCCGGCGACATCCGCGGTTTCCCCGATGGCTATCAGACCCTGGTGGGGGAGCGGGGCATCACCCTCAGCGGCGGCCAGCGCCAGCGGGCGGCGCTCGGGCGGGCCCTGCTGGTGTCAGCTCCCCTGCTGGTGCTCGATGACGCCCTGGCCAGCGTGGACAACAACACGGCCGCGGCGATTCTCGATTCGATCCGCGCCGAAAAGGGCCGCACGATCCTGATGATCAGCCACCAGCTCTCGGCCGCCGCCGCCTGTGACCGGGTGCTGGTGATGGAGGACGGACGTCTGGTGCAGCAGGGGCATCACCAGGAGCTGGTGGCCATCCCCGGCACCTACCGGCGTCTGTGGGAGCGGGAGCAGGCGCAGGAGCGGCTGCAGCAGGTGGCCTGATTCGCACGAGTTGTTGAACAGCACAGACAAGCCCGCGCCGAGGGGCTTAGCTGAGACAGTTCCCGTGAGGACGATGGAGAACCCCAAGGGCTACAACCTGCGCTGCACCCTCACCTTCGGCGACATCTACGGCCAGGTGCTGGTGTGGATGGTGGTGATCTTCGTGAGCCTGGCGGCGGGCCTGGCCCTGATGGGATCCAGCAAGCCGATCTTCGCCCTGGTGGGGGTGGGGGTGATCCTGGTGCTCTCGCTGCCCTTCCTGCTCTTCGCCTTCACCACCACCCTGCTCAACCACATCGCCCTGGAGCCCGCTCCGGCCACGGAGCGTGTTGCCTAGGCTCGAGGCCTAAGCAGAGCAGCGGTGTTCGGACTCTTCAACCAGGCCCCAGGCGCGGCCAAGGGCAGGATCGTCTCGGCTGAGGAGGCCCTGCCCGGGCGCGACACCCCCCTGACCACGGCCCGTACCCACGTGGTGCTGGGCAGCCCGCTGCAGGCGCCCTTGCTGGCTGGTCAGGAGGAGGCCTTCTTCGGCTGCGGTTGCTTCTGGGGAGCGGAGAAGGGCTTCTGGCGTCTGCCTGGTGTGATCACCACCGCCGTGGGTTACTGCGGCGGCCACACCCCTAACCCCACCTACGAGGAGGTCTGCTCCGGCCGCACCGGCCACACCGAAGCGGTGCGGGTGGTGTGGGACACCGATCAGGTGGGCTTCGCCGATCTGCTCAAGCTGTTCTGGGAATGCCACGACCCCACCCAGGGCTTGGCCCAGGGCAACGACCGCGGCAGCCAGTACCGCTCGGCGATCGTCACCAGCACCGAGGCCCAGGCCGTGCTCGCCCGCGCCAGCCGCGACCACTACCAGCAGCAGCTCAGCGCCGCCGGCTTCCCGGAGATCACCACCGACCTGCTGAGCGGCCAGCCCTTCTATTTCGCCGAAACCCACCACCAGCAGTACCTGGCCCGCCCAGGCAGCCGCCCCTACTGCTCAGCCCGCCCCAGCGGCGTGCGCCTCACCCCGTTCCCCGGCGCCAGCTTCCAGCTGCCCGAGGCGGTCTGGAGCCAGTACGACTGGACCATTCAGCACTGCGTGCTGCGCAGCTCCAACGAGCCGATTCAGGCCTGAGGCGAGGCTCCGGCTGCTGCGTTGCTGCCGGCCCTGGCGTCGCGCAGCATCATCGCCATCCGCTGCAGCAGCTTCCAGCCGATCACGCCATTGGCCTCCACCAGCGGCCTGAAGTCCCAGTAGGTGAGCCCCCAGCAGTCGAGGCGGCTGGCGGCGGTGATGGTCGCCATGCGCGGGCCCTCGTCGATCAGGGCGATTTCGCCGAAAAAATCCCCCTGCCGCAGGATCGAATGGGGTTTGCCCTGAATTTGGACGCCGGCCTCGCCCGCTTCGATCACGTAGAAGGCTGCGCCGCCTGAGCCCTCCTGGATGATCGTTTCACCGGCCTCGAAATCCCTCTCCTTGAACAGCAGGGCGATCTGAGCGATCTCGTCGCGGTCGAGGTCGTGGAAGAGGGGGACGCGCTCGAGCACATCAATCGGGGCACCGCGCATTCAGGATCCGGCTGTGGTGATCGCTCGGCACTGAAGCAGATGGAGCGTGCCGCGCTCGAAAGCCCACTCCAGATCGCGCCCGGGGCCGAACACCTCTTCGCAGCGGCCGGCCAGGCGGTTCAGGGCCTGCAGCTGGCACTCGTCGAGGCAGAAGCGCTCCACCAGCTCGGCAGGAAGCTCCTCCTCCACGGTGCCGCCGCCGGCGACGGGACGGATCGCCACCGTCTTGTATCCCGCCTGGCGCTCGCGCACCTGGCCCTGACGGCTCAGGCAGACGTGGTCGGGGATCACCAGCCCCGCCACCACCGCTTCCCCCAGGCCCCAGCTGGCCTCGATCACCCGTTCATCGGCGCCACTGATGGGATTGCGCGTGAACAGCACACCGGCTGTCTCGGGAGCCAGCAGCTGCTGCACCACCACCCCCACGCTCGGGCGGCTGAACAGCCCCAGCTTCTGGCGGTAGGTGATGGCGGAATCGGAGTTCGCCGACCACCAGATCTCGCGCAGGGCCTCCGCCAGCTCGCTGGCCTGCTCGAGGGCGACGACCCCGTTCACGGCAGCACCGTGACCTCGCCGGCCGTGCCGTCGACCCGCACCCGCTGGCTGTCGTTGAGGCGCCGGGTGGCCTCGCGGGTTCCCACCACCCCAGGGATTCCGTACTCCCGCGCCACGATCGCCGAGTGGGACAGCAGACCGCCCCTGTCGGTCACGATCCCGCCGAGCAGGGGCAGCAGAATGTTGAAGGCCTCGGTGGTGGATTGGGTCACGAGCACGTCGCCCTTCTGGATCCGATCGAATTCCGAGGGGTGAGACACCCGCCGGACCGGGCCCTCGTAGACGCCGGGACTGGCGGCCAGGCCCCGCAGCGCCAGGCCGCTGGCCTGCATCATCCGTGCGGCGGCCGGCGGCAGGGTGGAGAGATCCGGCGGGGGCGGGGGCGTGGGTCCCAGGCTGGGGGGAGCGTCGTGCGCATCGTGGGCCCCGCGGTAGGCGGCGCGCTCCGCCAGGTCATCGGCCGACGGAACGCCCTCAGCCGATGGCGTGGGCGCTCCCAGCAGGGCGAGCATCTCCGAGAAGCCGGCATCGACGATGTGGAGCGGATCGTGCAGCAGCCCCCTCTGTGCCAGGCGGCGTCCGGCCGCCAGGGCGGCCCGGCGCATCAGTCCCGACGCCCAGATGTCGCTGAACACGCCCCGTTCATCCCGGATCGGATACAGGAGCCGGGCTTCGGCCAGCAGCTCATCGAAGGCGGCTTGGTGGGCTTTGGGGACCCGGGCGCGCACCTCGGCCGTGCGATCGGTGGGGGCGGACGGGGAGGCGGCGTAGGTCAGGGCAGCGCGGATGGCCCGCAGCAGCACGTCGGGCAACTCCAGGGCAGAGGGGTTGGTGATGTCGAAGCCATCGAGCAGGCGATAGCCCACCAGATCGAGATAGGCCGCCATCGCAAGGCCCGTGCGTCCATCGCGCGTCCGCAGGGCCTCCATGTCGGCGGCGGGATCGTACGTGGTCTCGAGGGTTTCGCGGGCCGGGGGATCCTGTTGCAGGGCGGCGATCAGCTCGGCCAGCTCATGGGACGCCCCGGCCGACACCGGCGAGGTGCCGCGCATCAGACCCAGCAGTTCAGCCGCGGGCAGTTCGGTCCAGGCTCCGGCATGGGCCAGGAAGTCGCCGATGGGAACGATGGCAGCGCTGCAGGTACCCAGCCAGGTCGTCGTCGCTGAGGGCGTCCGGGTCCACCGCCTGGATCTGCCGGTGGGCGGCGATCGCTGCTGACTTCACGGCGTCGTTCCATTCCTGCAGCTGCTGACGCCAGAACTTCTGAGCGAACACCTCCTCAGCGCGGCGGAAGCGTTCGGGCAGCTCGGCTTCGGCCAGGGGTGTCACCCGCCGGTAGGCGAAGCCATGCACGCAGGCCATCTCCAGGGCCTCGAACAGCAGGCCGTAGGCACGGGCGAAGTCGGCGGTGCCGCGGCGGAAGGCGGCCGGTTGGATCTCCCTCCAGTAACGGCTCGCCGGTCGGGGGAAGTGCACGGGGTCGAGCTCCTAGAACCCATCTCCCGGTGCCTCGAAGACAAGCTCACTGGAGGGTGCTGGAGACATCGGTGAACCCGGTGGATCGAGCGAACGCTTCAGTCTCACTCAGTCGCGAGCCCTTCATGCCCGTGGCGCCACCAGGAGCCACGGTGGCTGCTCGCTGGCCGCAGAATCAAGGCCATGGAACTCCACGCCGATCTCGCCCAGCGGGTGGTGCTCGACACCACGGCCCTCCCCTGGAGCCCCTCGCCGATGGCCGGTGTGGAGCGGCGGATGCTGGATCGCCTCGGCGGTGAAGTGGCCCGCGCCACCTCGATCGTGCGTTATGCAGCCGGCAGCCGATTCGAGCGACACAGCCATGGGGGCGGCGAGGAGATCCTGGTGCTGGAGGGCACGTTCTCCGACGAGCAGGGCAACTACCCAACCGGCACCTACCTGCGAAACCCGGCCGGCTCCGCCCATGCCCCCTTCAGTGAGCAGGGCTGCACCCTGCTGGTGAAGCTGCATCAGATGCAGCCGCTCGATCAGCAGACCGTGGTGGTCGACACCCTCAGCAGCGACTGGTTGCCTGGCCTGGTGGCTGGCTTGCAGGTGCTGCCGCTGCACGCCTTCGGCTCCGAGCATGTGGCCCTGGTGCGCTGGTCGCCGGGCACACGCTTTCAGGCCCATGGGCATCCTGGCGGCGAAGAAATCTTTGTGCTGGATGGAGTCTTTCAGGACGAGCAGGGCAACTATCCCGCCGGCAGCTGGCTGCGCAATCCCCACGCCAGCTCGCACCGTCCCTGGAGTGAGGCGGGTTGCACCATCTGGGTCAAGACCGGGCATCTGCTCACCCATTGAGCAGGGTGGATGGGCCATACGGATTTCCCCACCCAGAACCGGGTCAATGCTGACCCATGCCTGATCCGAGCAGGCGGTAATCCGTCACTGGCAGATTCGGCGTATCGCTTTTCGGTTCCATGAGATTACTTCGACTAGAATTACGGTCAGGAAGGGAAGACTGATCAAGATTGATTCGATGCGTTTGATGAAAAATCCACAAAAATCTGCAGTCGAACGCCATGGATCGTGACGCCATGGATGCTCCCCTCAGTTCCCTTCGCCACAGCCCACACATTTGCCAGGGTGAATGCCATGACAGCTCCATCAGAACTTGCCAAGGTCAAGACTTACGCAGAGTCAGAGGGAGGCATGTGGGAGTCCGAAGGCTCCAAGCTGCTTGATCCCGCTGTCGTTGAACCGAAGATGTACCGTGCCAGCCCAGAAAGCGGGTGGGGCTTTCATCGTCGTGCAGAGCTTCTGAACGGGAGGCTCGCCATGGTTGGTTTCGTGATCGGGGTGTTGGTCGAGGCCTTCTCTGGCCAGGGGATTCTCCACCAGATCGGCCTCGGTGCCCTGCTGAATTAGATCGGCAACTTCCTGGGAGTTTCTGCTCATAGCGAAGGCCAGATCTAGCTGGCGGGTGTAGCGTGAAGCTGCACCTATTTCTGCAGATACTTTGACCGTTGCCGCGCAGAAACCCAGACCAGCACAGTCATTCCCTCTCTGTGGCTCCATTGCTTTCCCTCTGGCATCACGGAAGGACAGCACCGTGATCTTTCTGGGGTCAAAGTGTGTACGCTGGCTTCAGCCAACGATTCACCACCATGGCTCTCCGGATGCGCTGGCACCTGCTGACCGTGCTCATGGGCATGCTCTCCATGCTCCTGCACAATGCAGAGCCAAGATCCAGTTCTCGGATTGGCAGGGTGCCGTGGAGGCTTGAAGCCAGGCGATTGAGAGGAATCCGAAGCTGACCACCGCCTGGATCGACCGTTGCCAGGCCCAGCTCGAACTGACCCGGTTGAGCGGGGCGCTGGCCGATTGCAAGCAAGCCATCCGGCTGGAGCCTGACAATTCAGAAGCCTATTTTCGCCTTGCCGACGTGAAGGCCGCCGTCACCCCCGTGAACTATCCCAGCGTGCTGGAGGACTACGGCAAAGCCATCGCGCTTGATCCCAAGAATTCAACGGCCTACAACAACCGTGGGGTGACACGGAACTCCCTGAAGGATTATCCAGGAGCACTGGCTGATTACGACAAAGCAATTGAGCTGAACCCCAACGATGCTCTGTACTATTTCAACCGCGGCGAGACACTCTTTCTTAAGGGGCAGCGGGAGCTGGGATGCTCCAGCTTTCGCCAGGGCCATGACCTGAAACCTGACTTCAGCTTGACTACGCCGGATTTCGACGCCGCCTACCTCCAGTCCTGCAACCAGATCAAGGAGCCGGGCCATGGCTCCTAAGCTCAGGCAGATGTGAAGGCCTGATCGGGGGTCGTGATGATGGCTCGATACGTCCTATCCAGCGTTGGTGCTGCCGCTCTTGGTGCTGCCGCCCTTGGCGTGACCATGGTTGATACGGTCGTGATGGCAGCCCCATGCCTGTCTCGGGCGAAGGGAACCACGGCCGGATCCTTTGGGTTCGACTGGCTCCAGCCCAGCTCAGCCGCCTGCACGCGACTTCAGCCAGAAAGCATCAGTCAGTTTCGCACCTGTACCCATCAGACAAGCGGCACTTTTGGCCTCAAGGATCCGGCATTTGCCTGCAGGAGATCCGAGCATAGTGAAGTTCTGATCTACGTCGACAAAGCCACCTGTGAGCGTAATCTTGAGGTGATGAAGTCGAATGGTCCTTGATGATCCAGCGCGCACTCAGAGCCGCTTCAGCAAGGCCCCGATTGAGATGTAGTGAAAGGCATAGCGCTCTGATGTCGTCATCAGGCACTGCTCGATGCGTTCGTAGATCCACTCGAGGATTTCCGCCTGAGGCAGATCCTCGGGAAGGGCAGCCGCCAGGATGGCCTCGGTGAAGGCCCGCATGAAGCCGGTGTACAGCCTTGCCCAAGCGTTCACGTCGCCGTCGAGTTCCAAGTGCTGGTTGAAAGGAACCACAACCTCCTGGGCCTTAGCTTGAAGCACCTCGAAGCAATCCTCATGCTCAGCACCCGGCTGCACAGGCGCTAACAGCTCCTCCAGGCTGCGAAAGTAGATTGGGAAAGAGGAGCTGCTCGCAGACCACCTGGGGAAGTCAGTCGTCCCTGTTCCACGGCGTCGAGCAGGGCATCACTGAGCACGTCATAGATCCCATGACTGGTGGAGAGTTCCCCGCGGCGACCAAAGACCTGCACAAGCAACTGCCCACCGCTCGCCAATTCGCTTGCACGTGCTGCGTAGAAGGCCTTGAGGTCTGAGGCCGCCTGGGTGCGGAAGGGAATCAGGTCCTGATCCGTCACGTCCACACCGCGCCGCGGGGCATGGTGTCCCGGTGCCATCGGCAGGATGAAATCAGGACGATCGGCCTTCGGCTTCTCGTTCAGAAAACCGATGGCATTGAACGTGATGGCGAGCTGGAGCGAGCCGGCCGGTACGGCCTTTGGCCGTACCGGCAACGGCACAGGCATAGATCTCGTTGGCCGCGAAGTCAAGTCGACCCTGGGGGAATAGATTAAGAAACAGCCTGTTGAAATTATTGCTGGGGAGGTCATCGAATCCCACCTGAATGGGTAGAGAAGACACCCTCCGCAGAGCCCTGATCAAACGCTTAACGGCATACACGGCATTGGCGCCTTCAGAGCTGCCGATATCCAGGAACCGGTAACAACCCTGCCCTGGGATGGAGCCGGTCACCGCTCGATGGAAGCCTCCAGGTCCCACTGATGTCGACGCAATTCACGACGACGCCAAAGTGCCGCCAGCCGTCCGGCGAGAGCGCCACGATGGCCGGTCGATCAGGGATCATGTGGTCTGACCGCTGAGGTCCCCAAGCAGCTTCCGGTTGCCGTTTACGAGCCGGGCGCGTTGATGGGGAGTTTCTTTCATTCACTGCTTTCGTCAGCCCATGAACGTTCTGTTGTTCCTGCTCGTGGGCGTGATCGCCGGATGGATGGCGGGTGGGCTGGTCATGCACCTGGTGGCTGGGATCCTCGGTGCCCTGATCGGTGGCCTGGCGCTGGCGGGCTTGGGTCCCTCCCTGGGCGGTGCGCTCCTTGACAGCGTCATCAAGGCGGCGATCGGCGCTGGGCTGGCGGTGCTGTTGTTGCGGCTGATCAAGCGGCCCTGAGCGTGTTCTGGCGTTGGGGTGAATCCGAGACCCTGGCTTATCGGGTGGTCTGGCAGGCCGTGGAGCAGCACGTCGAGCATCCGGACGAGAGCCTCAGCGGTTGAGGCCTTCCATCCGCCAGGTCACGAAGCTGCCCACCGGGCTCCAGAGCAGGAAGGGGATCAGCAGCAACGCCGCCGGCCGCGACAGCGGCAGCACCACCACCGCCAGTGCCACTCCCCAGGCCCAGCCGGCCAGGCCGATCACGGTGCCGTTGCGCAGGGTCCGGCTGCGGCAGATCAACCAGGTGTAGCTCTGCACCAGCAGCACCAGCCCCAGGTAGCCAGCCATCAGCGCCAGGCTGGTGCTGGCCTGCCACACCAGCAGAGCCGAAGCATAGAAACAGAGGTAGATCGCCAGCCAGATCGCCGGGATCCAGCGCTCGAAGGTCAGCCAGCGGGGGCGGCGCAGCTGCAGAAACCAGCGGAAGTCGTCGCGGGAGGGGTTGAGCAGGGCTCCTACCGCCACGATCACCGCCAGGATCACCAAGGCTGCCACCATCGCCTGTCCATGCATGGATCTCCAGGCTGATCGGGCATGGGGCACCACGACGGCTGTTTCTCCTCTGCCGTCATCAATCCCTACCCCGCAGGTCTTGCCCATCTCCAGCGCCATCACGCTTCAGCGCCTGCTACGAGAGCGCCGCTCCGGCCTTGATGAAGCCCTGGCCGTCTTCGATGCGTTGCCGCCAGTGGATCCGGCCATGCTCTGGGGTCGCTGGCAGGGCAGCGAGATCCGCAGCGGCCATCCGATGGAGGGCTGGCTGGAGGTCTGCGGCTGGTATGGCAAGGAGTTTCTCGATGCCGAGACCGTCCATCCGCTGCTGATGCGCATCGGCACGGGCGACCCTTTCCCGATCCGGACGTTGCCGGGGGCGCTGGAGCTGGCCCGCTGCGTCTCCCCCCAGGCCTTCACCCTGCCGGGGCCGCTGTTGCGCCGGTCGCTGCTGCTGCTGCGCACCCGGCGTTCCCAGGCCCGCCTGCGGCGCATGGAGGTGCGCGGTGTGGTCAGCGCCACGATGCTCTACGACCATCTGCCTGCGCATGACGCCTTCCGCCGCGTCGACGACGACACCGTGCTCGGGCTGATGCAGGCCAAGGGGGACCCCCGGCCCTACCTGTTCCTGCTGGAGCGTCGTCTTTGAGGCCTGGGTTACGTTGACGCCAAGACGCTGAGGTCATATGCAGATCACCGTGTGGCAAGCCCTGGCCAAAGGCGGCCGGCTCGAGCGCTCCCAGGCCACCCTGCTGGACCCAGGACCGGATGAGGTGCTGCTCGAAGTGCTGCATTGCGGGCTGTGCCACAGCGACCTCTCGATGCTCGACAACTCCTGGGGGATCAGCACCTACCCGCTCGTACCTGGCCACGAGGTGGTCGGGCGGGTGGCGGCGGTGGGATCCGGCATGGACAACGGCCTGCTGGGATCGATCCAGGGCCTGGGCTGGATCGCCGGCAGCTGCCGCCACTGCGACTGGTGCCTCGGCGGCAACGCCAACCTCTGTCCCTCGCTCGAGGCATCGGTGGTGGGTCGCCATGGGGGCTTCGCCAGCCACGTCATGGCCCATCAGGACTGGATCGTGGCCATCCCCGACGGCGTTTCAGCCGCCGATGCCGGGCCCCTGTTCTGCGGTGGGATCACCGTCTTCGCTCCGCTCTTTGATGAGGCGGTCTCGCCCACCTCGCGGGTGGCCGTGATCGGCATCGGCGGGCTGGGACACATGGCCCTTCAGTTCGCCCGCGCCTGGGGCTGTGAGGTCACCGCGGTCACCACCTCTCTGGCCAAGGCGGACGAGGCCCGCCGCCTCGGGGCCCATCGGGTGCTGGCCCTCTCCGAGCTGGGAGACCATCCGGGTGTCTTCGACCTGATCATCAACACCAGCAACCACGATCTCGACTGGCCGGCCCTGATCGGCAGCCTCGCGCCCCTGGGCCGGCTGCATCAGCTCGGTGTGCCGCTCAGCCCTCTGCAGATCCCGGCGTTCCCGCTGATCGCCGGCCGTCGCAGCGTCACCGGCAGCCCCACCTCGTCTCCGGCCTCCCTGCGCTGCATGGTCGAGTTCTGTGCCCGCCACGGCATCGCACCACTGGTGGAGCACCTGCCGATGGCCGAGATCAACACGGCGATCGAGCGGCTGCGCCAGGGCGACGTGCGGTACCGCTTCGTTCTTGATGGACCGGCCTGATGGCGGCCCGAGCTGAGCTCTGCTGATGCTGGAGGTGGCCTTGGCGATGTTGGAGCGGGACGGCCGCTGGTTGGTGCAGCTCCGCGATGACATCCCCTGCATCGTCTCCCCGGGCACCTGGGGCCTCTTCGGCGGCCACCTCGACCCTGGCGAGAGCCCGGATCAGGCCCTCAGGCGGGAGCTGCAGGAGGAAATCAACTGGTGCACAGGGGAACTTCCCTTCTGGTTCCGCCACAGCACCTCGCAACGGATTGCCCATTTCTTTCGCTCCAGCCTGCCGCTGCCTCTGGAGAAGCTTCAGTTGCTGGAGGGTCAGGACATGGTCCTGGCTGGCCTTGAGGAGCTGGCCACAGGCCAGGTCTGGAGCCCGAAGCTGCAGCAGGCCCGGCCCCTCGCCCCCTCCCTGCAGCTGGCGCTGGAGGCCCTGCGCCGCAGTCCATGAGCGCGGCTGAGCCCTACCTCGAACTGCAGGCGGTGGAGGCCTGGCTGGGGAGCCGGCGGGTGTTCGAGAGCCTCAGCCTGCGGCTGCAGCAGGGGGAGAACAGCGTGATCCTGGGGCCGAACGGGGCCGGCAAGAGCGCCCTGATCAAGCTGCTCAGCCGTGAGATCTATCCCGTGGTCAAGCCAGGCTCACACCTGCGTCTGTTCGGCCGGGAAACAGTCAACCTCTGGGACCTGCGCGCCCGCATCGGCCTGGTCTCCCGCGACCTGCAGGCTGGCTACGTGGGCGCGGTGCCGGCCGCTGATGTGGTGCTCTCGGGCTTCTTCGGTTCGGTGGGAATCGGCCCCAGCCAGCACCCCAACGCCGGCCAACGCCAGCGGGTGCGCGAACTGATGCTTCGGCTGCAGCTGGAGGACCTGGCCGATCGCCCCTACCGCCAGCTCTCCGACGGCCAGCGCCAGCGTCTGCTGCTGGCGCGCGCCCTGGTGCACGATCCCCAGGTGCTGGTGCTGGATGAACCCACCACCGGACTCGATCTGCGCGCCAAACACCAGCTGCTGCAGATTCTGCGCGAGCTGGCCCAGGCCGGCACCACCCTGCTGCTGGTCACCCACCAGATCGAGGCGATCATCCCTGAGATCAGTCGTTGCCTGCTGCTGAGCCAGGGGGCGCTGGTGGCTGATGGCCCGACGGACGAGCTGCTGGCCGCTGGCCCCCTCAGTGAGCTGTTCGGCATGCCGCTGCAGGTGTTCAGCGCCGGTGGGTTCCGCCAGGTGCTGCCGGCCCCTGCCCGTGAGCAGGGCCTCACCCAGCCCCACGGTTCCTGGCGTTCCCCGTGAGGCTGGGGCAAACTCACACCAGGCAGGTCACGGGGATGTCGACGACCAAGCAGCACCGCAGGCCGCGCTGGCTTGGGCTTCTGGCCTGGGCTCCCCTGCTGGGTCTTCCCTTCGGTGGCATCGCTGGGGCGATGTCCTCGCCCTGGTGGGAGAACTACGAGGTGCGTGAAACCTTTCTCTGCAACGGCACCAACAAGGTGGTGGTGGAACGCAACGATGCCCAGGCCTCGCTGCTGGCCGGCCGCTCCCGCACCACCGTTTTCCGCGAAGACTCTCCGCTGCCGGGCCTGCGCTACGGCACCGATCGTCTGCGCCTGATCCTGCGCGGCGACGAACTCACCCTGGAGCGGCTGCCGCAGCGGATGCTCTGCCTGCGTACGGATCAGGTCTGATGGCATGACGCCCCTCCCCGACCGCACCGTGCTGCTGTTGATGGCCATCACCCTGGGAGCGGTGGCGGCCCTGGTGTTCTGGAGCGTGCGGCTCCAGCCTGCCCCCGAGACCCCGCTGCTCTGGAAGGAGAGCCCCGGCCGCAGCGCGCCTGCCGCCCCGGCGACCCAGCCGAAGGGCACCCTGCTCTGACTCCCTTGGCATCTCCCGACGACGGCCACGAGAGCAAACGACAGCTCCACCCCCTGCCCAAGGGGCTGGTGGAGCTCTACGGCCTGCTGGCGGTGCTGTTCGTGCTGGTGCCCGAGTGGATGGCCGGTGGTGCCATGCGCTCGATTCCCGGGGTGCACCAGGGCAACCCCCTGCCGGTCACGGCCAGTGCCTGGCGCCGGCTGCCGGAGTTGCGCCTGGCGGCCCTGAACCTGGCCCAGCTGCGCCAGCTGGCGCGGCGCCTGCGCCTCTGGGGCTACGCCAGCGACAGCCGCGAGCGGCTCACCCTGCGGATCCTGAGGCGGCTCAAACGGATGCGCGCCTGGGAGGCGATGCTGCCGCGGGGGCTGTGATAGCTTCCATTTCGCCGGGGCGTAGCGCAGCTTGGTAGCGCACCACTTTGGGGTAGTGGGGGTCGTGGGTTCAAATCCCGCCGCTCCGATTCTTTAATCGTTCATCTCTTCTTCACCGGCTTCCCCAGCCGGTTTTTTTGTGTCCTCCGTCGCCAACAGGGCCTGCAGCGACGAGCGGCTGCTGTCCTGGCCGAGCCGGCCGCCAAGCTCCAGCCAGTGCTGCCAGCCTTCGCTTTGCCGGCTCTCGATCCAGTGGCTGAGCTGGGGAAAGGAGGCGCTGGGGCTGGTGCCGAGAACGTCCTCGAGCGCCTCGGTCAGCACCTGCAGGTCGTGCAGGTCGCCGAGGATGTCCTGGGCCTGCCTGAGGTCGCTGAGCCAGGGGCTGAAGGCTGGATCAAGGTAGGGCTCCAGGTTTTCGAGGCCATAGCGCACCGCCTTGATCCGCTTGCGCAGCCCATGCAGGGCCGGATCAGCAGGATCAGCGCTGAACCAGCCCGGTTCAAGAAACAGCCCCGCCGCCGCCTGGGTGCGCCACTCCCCCAGCCAGGGTTTCAGGGGCCGCTCCCCCAGGCTGGTGAAGCGGGGATGGTCCTGCCAGCGGTGCAGGCGCTCCAGCAGCTTCAGGTAACGGTGGCCGCGCAGAGACTCCGCCAGTCCCTCGAAGGCCCGGCGGCGATCGCGGCTCAGCTGCTTCATGGCGGGTCGCAGCGCCCTGGCCTCACGCTCCGGCAGCGACGGCAGCAGCCCGCTCTCCAGGCACTCCCGCAGCACATCGAGATCGCGGCAGAGCCCGGTGCGCCGGGCCACCCGGGCAATGCGGCGCTCGCTGATGCCATCGGGCAGGGTCAGGGCCGGCTGGAATTGCACCAGGGCGGTGCGCAGCCGCCGCAGGCTCACCCGCAGCTGATGCAGGGGTTCGGGATCGGCATCGGCCAGCACCTCCGGCTGCAGACGTCCCAGCCGCCGGGTCTGCTTCTGGATCAGCCGGGCGGCGTGGCTGCCGTTGCTGATGGCCTCCGGGGCCGGCAGCGATGGCGCATCAGACCGATCAGAGCCTTGGTTCCCGGCTGGTTCCATGGTCCTGGCTACTGCTAGCTCTATTCTCCCGCCGGTCCCGCCCGGGCCCCCGGTTTTCAGCGGGGCAGGGGGCGCTTGAGCTGCTGGAAGCTGCGGCCCAGGGCCTGGCCGACCGTCAGACCCACCGGCAGATCGCCGGCGAAGGAGCTGCCCAGCACATGGCGGTAGAGCTTGGTTTCCACCAGCCGGTAGGTGGTCTCCGGCAGGGGAATCGCCCCAACGGCCTTGACGATCTCGGGACCCTGGCGCACGAAAGCCGTGACGAACCGTTGCAGCTCAGGGCGCTTGAGCAGCTGCTCGTTGTTGATGTAGAGGAATAGAGGACGGGAGAAGGGGAGGTAGCGCTCCTTCTGTACGGTTTCGAAGGAAGGACGCACGGCCCCCTTGGGCCCCTTCACCGCCAGTGATCGGATGCGATTGCGATTGGCGTCGTAGTAGCTGTAGCCGAAGTAGCCAAGGGCCTGCAGGTTGTTGGCTACGCATTTCACCAGCACGTTGTCGTCTTCACTGCTGGTGTAGTCGCTTCTGGAGTTATCGGCCTGGCCGCTCACCGCCTTGTTGAAGTAATCGAAGGTGCCGGAATCCTTGTCAGGACCGCAGAGTTTGATCGGTCGTGCCGGCCAGGCACTGTTCACCTGATTCCAGGTCTTGATGCGGCCCTGGGCTCGCCGATTCCAGAGACGGCCCAGCTCTGCGGGGGAGACCTCCGTGGCCCAGGTGTTGCGGGGATTCACCGCCACGGTGAGGGCATCGAAGGCGATCGGCAGCTCGATGAAGCGGATCCCCCTGGCTTCACAGGCCTTGAGCTCCTGGCTGTTGATCGGCCTTGAGGCATTGCTGATGGCCACGGCCCCGGAGCAGAACGCACGAAAGCCAGCGGTGGTGCCGGTTTCCTTGAGCTCAAAGCGCACATCCCGACCGGCGGAGCTCTGGCGGAAGCGGCGGATGGCTTCGGCGGTGATCGGGAAGACGGTGCTCGATCCACTGATGCGGATCACCCTCTGGCTGCTCTGGGCCAGAGCTGAGCTGGGAGCCGCCAACGTCTGCAGAAGGGCCAGGGCGGCCAGAGCGCTCAGCGGCCGAACTCCCGGGCCCAGAGGCGAACGCAGCAGCTTCAGGTTCGAGCTCATGGAGTGGTTGCCCTTCGACTCCACTCTGGGGGCCGAAGGCCTGCCTCTCCGTTAAAGCGCGGTTAGGGCTGGGTTGTGATTGCCACAACCCATAGGCTGCCTGCCACGGCGTTCGGACGTTGAGGCGAATGGATCCTGGCTGCAGTGGCGAGCCCGCTTTCGACGACCGGCTGGGTGATCAACCGCCGGAGCAGTGGGCTGAGCTGGTGCGTCAGCGGCGCCGCTGGTTCTGGGGGGAGGGCTATCCGCTGGTGCGGATGTTGCAGCGCTTTCTGCAGGAGGCGCCAGGCCTGGCCGAGGGCCTTGGTTATGCCGACAGCGAGAGCCTGCTGCGGGAGGGCTATGGCCTCGATCTGGTGCTGGCGGAGGGAGACAGCCAGGGCTCTGTTGAGCTGCCGGTCGTCCTCCACGCCCGGCTCTGCAGCTGCTGTGGCGAGGCCTTCAGTGCCCGCCGCCGCGATGCCCGCTACTGCTCCAGCACCTGCCGCTCCCGGGCAAGTCGCCAGCGCCGTCGCCTTGATCAGGAGTCTTGATCAGGAGTGTTGATCAGCAGCCCGGAATCAACCAGCCCAGCCTCTGATCGACCAGAGCAGCTCGCCGGCGTCCCAACCCAGATCATCAAAGAGGGCCACGGCCTTGGTGTCGTCGCTCTCCAGCAGCAACTGAGCAAAACTCTTCACCAGTTCCGCCGCCGTGAAGTGGAATCCCGCCTCTGCGGCCAGGACCGCCAGCTCTTCGGCTTTGAGGGTCCGCTTGAGCTTGTCCTGCAGATCCTCGTCAACTTTGATGCGCTCGATGAACTGGTCAACGGCAGGGATCATTGCAGGCCTGAAGCTGGAGCGAACTTTAACCTCCATCGTCTCTGAACCCTGCAGATTCAGAACAACACGGCCTGAAGCAATGGGTTGGCTGCGCGGTTCGCCGCCGCGAGTCCGCCGTGCTTCGCATCCACTGATCAGTGCCCGGTCATCGTCCAGTCCTGAAACCAACCGCGGCGCCTCAGCCAGAACCTCTGCAGCAGGGCCACCAGTCCCATCAGCACCAGAACCATCCCATAGCCATAGTTCAGGTGCAGTTCAGGCATGCTCACAAAATTCATGCCATAGATGCCGGCGATGAAGGTGAGCGGAGCACGGAGCAAAGATCGTGGACACAATCGTCAGTGTTTTCATCACCTGGTTCAGGCGATTGCTGATGCTGGCCATGTAGGCATCGGTCAACGAGTCGCACTGGTGAAGCAACAGCACCATGATCTGGGGGCGCAGGGGCTGGAAAAAGCTGCCCGGATCGATGCGCCTCATCCACGGAGTGTGGCGACCTTCGCTCCCCCTGGGGAGGGGTTGCTGCGCTGAAGCAGGTGCTCCAGGGCCAGACCCGAGGCCAGCAGGGTGCCCTGCAGCAGCAGGCAGCAGCCGATCTGTGCGCGGCGTTCCCAGAGCAGGCCCGTCATGACATCAGTGGAAGGGGCCCTGCAGTTGAGACCACCTGCCACCACCCCGCTGCTATCCGGGCGACATCACGGGGCATGGGGGATCACCTGAGGCGCCGGCCAGGGCCCCCGTGGTGGCGGCACCGCCACCCATGCTCAGGCCAACCTGGTGAGCGCTCCGTACCCCGCCAGCCAGCGGTTCACCCGAGGACGGATCGAGGGGGGCACTTCCTGCAGCAACTGGTCGAGCTCAAGGGCCCCCAACCGGCGCAGATCGCGCACGTTCACCCGCCAGAGCGCCTCCGCTTCGCGGATCAGCCGCGCCCAGGTGCGTGCTTTCTGCCAGCGGCGCAACTGCTGCTGATGACGGCGCCCCTGGGGCGGGGCCGGTTCTGCCCGCTGCTCCATCGCCATGGCGGCCCTCAGACCTTGCGCTGCTGCCCACAGCTTGTGCCTGGCCGCTGGACTTGACAGCCCTTCTCAACAATGAAGTCGTGATTGGATGCAAACGAGCTGGTGGGCATCAAGCGGTGCCCTGCGCTGGTGGGCTTCAGGCGGCCCGGCGAGCGGCTGATTCCGTCTCCACCGGCCTGACGGAGAAATCCAGTTCTCGCACTTCCCGCTCACTCAGGCGCCGGCTCCAGGCCTTGGCCACCGGCTCGTTCCAGCGGAATCCCGCTGCGCGGGCCCGGTGGCGCTGGTCGTAGGGCAGCTCGGCCCGGTACAGCTGCCGCGGCTCCAGCCCTGCCAGCAGCAGGGAGTCCAGCTCAGCGCAGCGCTCAAAGACCTGGGCCAGGTAGATGCAGTCGGTGAGGGCCCGGTGGGCGGCCCAGACCGGGATGCCGTAGGCCAGGGCCAGGTCCCGCACCGATGGGGTGGCCTTGAGGCGGCGCTCCCTGGGCCAGCGCAGGTCCTCCATGCTGCAGAGCCAGGGTTTCTCGATCGCCGGCAGCGGACCGCGACCGAACCAGGGCCTGTCAAAGGCCACGTTGTGGGCCACGATCACATCGGCGCTGGCCACCAGCTGCTGGAAGTAGAGGAGTCCCGCCTGCCAGGGCTGCTCCAATCGGCTCACGCTGGCATCGATGCCGTTGATCTCCTCGGCTGCGTTGCTCTGGCAGGGCAGCAGCAGCGACAGCTGGCTGAGCACAGCGCGGCTGGGCACATGAAACAGCACCGCCCCCACTTCAATGCAGTGGTCGCACTCGGGATCCAGGCCGGTGGTCTCGGTGTCGAGGATCAGCAGCCGCTGGGGGCAGGCCAGCTGGGAGCCGGTGGCCTGGGCTGGCGGAGTCTGCAAAGGAGTCCGCAGGGGCGTGGGGACCACAGCGGCCGGCTCGGCCAGATCAGCCGGCTCAGGTTCGGCTTGGCTTGCTTCTGCCGCGTCCGGCACGAGGCTGAGCAAGCTGGTCTGCTGCCAGCCATGGGCTTGCTGGCCCCCTGGATCCGGGGACTGCGGGGATCCCGACGCTGCTGCCATGGGCCTGCTCCCCCGGGTGGTTGCTGTCCATGATCCCAGTTCCGGGGAGCCCATGGGGTAGGCGCTGGTGCTGGGAGTGCATTCCCCCGCCGGGCCGACGAGCGCCTCTGTGGGGATCCCCAGGGCGGCGTTCTGAGTCTCAGCCAGTCGCTGAACCAGTCCGTCGATGTCTGGCAGATCGAGAAGGTGTCTCAGTTGCTCAGATGTCAGTGAGATCAGGGGATCTGCGCAGGCTGAGGATGCCTGAACTGTGACAGATGCAGCTCCACGATGTTGACAGGCATGAGCTTCGTGATATGATCAAATCATCGGATGCACATCGCCCCGGCGAACAATGCAACCAGATGGCGCTCTTGTCCTCTGCTTTTTCATTGTCGCTTGGCCGCTCGATGTCATGCATTTCTGACTGACTGAAATCCTGCTCAGGCAAAGAATTCTCTTGACCTGCATGGTCTTGAGTCGTGCCCGCTTTGTGGTTCGCAGAACCATCTCTGCGCTGTGCGTGTGAGTGCTTCCGTTGTTGAAACATTGGAGATGAATCCCATGACCACGACAACCAACCGGAGTGACGTTGACCAAAGCCAGGTGAATGAACAACTCAGGACGGCGATCCTGGATAAGAAGCAAGCCCAGGTTGAGGCCTGGTCCAAGCAAATCGAGACGTTGCGGGCGGGCCTGCAGGATGCGGCCGCCACAATGCGCAACGAAACTGAAAAACGTGTGGCCGATCTCACCGAGGCCCGCGATCAGGCCAGCGAGCAGCTGGTTCGGCTTCAGAACTCCACCCAGGAGACCTGGGCTTCCATCCTCCAGCAGAGCGATGAGTTGTTCCAGGACCTGGCCGAGCGCTTCCATTTCTTCGTCGACGCTCAGAGCTGAGCTCCGAGCCGCACAGGCCCAGCTGGCAAACAGTGTTCGCTCAGAGCTTGCTCACTATTGGCTCTATTCAATCAATTCACTTCTATCCAATTCAGTATAATAATGACGTCTGCAATCACTGATCAAACCGTTGAAGGCACAACCAACCTTGTTGACTTTTCTCAGGCCCTGAGTGAGACAACGGCCTCCACCCCTGCCGCACGCACAGAAGCACTTCTCCCCGGTATCACCGAGTCGTTCTGGTTGCTGGTCACCAGCAATGCGCTGATTGAGGCCAGGGAGACCCAGGCTCTGACAATGATCCTTGAACGTGCGCTCCCCAGGGGTGTCTCCATGGCCCTGGAGGTGAGCTGGACACCTGAGCGTTGGGGGCTGCCAGCCTCTGCTGCACCGACCCCAGAAGTTCTGCGCCGATTCCGCCCCTTGGCCGAGGCCGCCCAGCTGATTCGTTGCGATGTCGATGAGGCGGAAGCCTTCTTCAACACGGCTGATCCGGTCGTGGTTCAACAGCGCCTGCCGCAGCTGCCGGCTGTGCTGGTCACCGGACCAGCCGGTGGCCTGCAGTGGAGCATCGGCGGCCGCAAGGGAAGGATGAATCCCGGACTTGTGGAAGACAACGACACCTTTCTGGTCAGATTGCTCGACAGGCTCTGCTCCCATCCCCAGTTGCTGGGGAATGCCGGACCAGGGATCGATGCGATTGCCGACCCCGATCTTCTCGCTGAACAGTTGCTCCTTGCGGCCGCACCGGCAGCCCAACGGTCCTCAGGGCAAGGCTGAATCAGCTGCAATCCCCTCTCTCCAGGTTTGAACGCTTCACCGTGCGATCAGAATGGTTCCCCGTCCACTCCCGCAGAGGCCCTTGATGGAGAAGCAGGTCGTGGCCGCCAACGAACCCATTGCCGTTGAGCTGAAGAAAGGAAAAACGTACCCATTCATTCATAGTCGGTTCAACCCATCAGGCCCGTTGCTGAGCTTGCTCGATGCTGGCTTTATGGGGCTGGTGCCTGCCGGAAGTCGCTCTATCCGTTCTGGAGCCATGACCTTGTTGCCATGGACTCCTTACCCCCTGGTTGCGGTTTCCGGCAGGGCCACGCCGGCAAGGGCCCTGGCCTGTTATGGAACCCGGTGACATCCCTGTCCCCCTGGGCGTGGTGGTGATCCCTCATAGCGAATGACTGGTGCCGGCTCCTGCCGCCGTGACAACCACCACACACCCACCAAGCACCAGGAGGTGTTCATGGCCATCAGGATCGGCATTGATGTCGCCTGCCGCGCCGTCCATCGCGCTGCCTGCGCCGACGCCACTGGCTCGTTGCTCTGGAAAAACGTCCGCTTTCGCACCAGCCCTGAGGATCTGGAGGCTCTCTGGCAGCGGATTCCAGCCGGAGAAGCCGACATCACCGTCGTCATGGAACCCACCCGCAATGCCTGGGTTCCCCTGGCGGCCTGGTTCCGGCGCCACGGAGCAAAGGTGGTGATGGTGCCGCCGGAGCAATCCGCCGATCTGCGGGACTACTACAACAAGCACGCCAAAACCGACCGTCTTGACGCCGAACTGCTGGCTCGTCTCCCTGGCCTCCATCCAGAGGGCCTGCACATCGAACAGGGTCTCGGTTGCGCCGAGCCCCTGCGCCGGGCAGTGAAGATTCGCTCCACTCTGGTCAGGCGGCGTGTCACCTGCACGCAGCGGCTCGATGCTCTGCTGGAGATCCTTGGGCCCGACTGGATCTGTGCCCTGGGCACGGTGATGAGCGCCACCGTGCTGCTGTTCCTGACCCGTTGGCCCGATCCCCAGCAGGTGCTGCGTCTGGGGCACAAGCGTCTGACGGACTGGCTGGCCCGCCAGAGCCGCGGCATGTGGGGCGCCCAGAAAGCAGAGGCCATTCTCAATGCTGCGGCAGCGACGCTGCGACTGTGGGGAGCCGACGGCATGGACTTCGCCGCCCTCGCGGCCGATATCGCCCTGGAGGCGGAGCTGGCACTCGATCTCGATCGCCAGATTAAGGCGATCGACAAACGGATCGCGACGTACTACGACAAAGCGGATCCTGAGCACATCGCCCTTTCGGTACCTGGGGTCGGCCAGATCCTGGCGGCCCAGATCATCGGGCGGCTGGGTGATCCGCAGCGGTTCACCAACCTGGCGGCGGTGCGCTCCTACTCGGGCCTGGTGCCAAGGCAGAACAGTTCCGGTGTAGCCAGCGCGGCCGGAGGACCAACCAAGCAGGGAGATGCCTGCCTGCGGGAGGCCATCTTCCTGGCCGCAGACCACGCCCGCCGCAGCGATCCAACCCTGGCCCAGCGCTATCACCGCCTCATGGTGGAGAACGGCAAGCACCACACCTCGGCCCTCTGCTCGATCGGAGCCGTGCTGCTCACCAGGATCGCGACTTGCCTGCGCAAAGGCGAGCCCTACCTGCTGCTTGATATTGATGGCACGCCAATCACTGCCCAGCAGGGGCGCGCAATCGCCAAGGAGCGCTACAGCGTGCCGGAAGCAGTGCGCAAGGCGCGGCGGACCGTCCATCGCTCGGACAGTCAGCAACCAACTGACGTGATGATGGGTGGGAGGGGCAGCAGCACCAAGAGAGGAGTCGCCAGGCGCTCCAAGGTGACAACCACCCCGCAACCAGCCTGCATCGGCTGAACAACCCTGGCAATCCCTTGGCTGGGGGTGATCCGTCAGGCCCCAGGTAGCCGTTCTGGTCCGCTCCCCACAAGAGCGGACCAGAACGGCTACCGCCCGGGGGCCGGCCGCTGCAATGCCCACGGGAAGACCGGCCTTTGGAGCGTCAGCTTGGTCGCAGCAGCGGTGCCGAGCACCCGGGCTGAAAAAAACAGCCTAGGGCTTGACATCCGTTAGGAACCCAGGGGGCGGGACGGCTCACCGCGAACTTCGGCCCTGCTGAACCCTTGACGGCAGCTTGATTCCCGGTTGCATCTCAGGTAGAGACCGCCTGTGATGTCAGCACCCCCGGCCGGGATTCCAGAAGCGGACTGGCTGGCAACTCCAGCCAGCGTCAGAACGTTGATTCTCGCTCAGCAGCAGGAGATTCAGGCACTCAGGCAAGAGAATGAGGAGCGTCGGGTCCAGCTCACCGCCCTGGCGACCGAGCTTTCAGAGCTGCGGGAGCGGATCGGCCGCAGCTCGCGCAACTCCTCGAAACCACCCTCCAGCGATGGGCCTGGCTTTAAGCCACCCGATCGGCGCAAGGGCAGTGGCCGAAAGCGTGGCGGCCAGCCGGGCCATCCCGGATCCGGGCCGGAGCTGCTGCCGATCGAGCGGGTGGATGAGGTGGTGGAACACCACCCCGATGCCTGCCGCCGCTGCGGCACCTTGCTGGAGGGAGAGGATCCAGAGCCCTTGCGTCATCAGGTGATCGAGAGTCCGCCGATCACGCCGCTGGTGATCGAGCATCGGCTGCACCGGTTGGTCTGCCCCTGCTGTTCCACCAGCACCTGCGCAACGCTACCGGCGGACGTGGAAGCGAGCCATTACGGTCCCCGGCTCAGTGCCCTTGTAGGTCTGCTGGGCAGTGCCTTCCCGCTGAGTTTCAGCAAGACCCAGGCTCTGCTGGATCAGCTGCTGGGGGTGGAGATCAGCTGCGGCGCCATTGCAACGATCCGCCAGCGCTTGAGTGCAGTGCTGGAGCAGCCCATGCAGGAGGCCCTTGCTTTTGCCCGTCAGCAACCGGTGGCCTACGTGGATGAAACCGGCGCCCCCACCGGCAACGCGGACGGATGCAATCCCGATCGCAAGCGCGGCTGGCAGTGGGTGATGGTCACCGCCGTGGTGACGGTGTTCATCCAAGGCCTGAGCCGATCGACGGCCGCCGCGATCGAACTGCTGGGCAACGCCTTTGGCGGGATTGTGGTGAGCGATCGCTTCTCCGCCTACAACCACCTGCCCACCCAGCAACGCCAACTGTGCTGGGCGCACCTGATCCGCGACCTGGTCGCCATCGCCGAACGCCCGGGCGCCAGCGCTGAGTTCGGCGCGGAGCTGCTGGGCCTGCAGCAGCAGCTGTTTGGCCACTGGCACCGCTACAAGGACGGCACGATCGACTGGCCCGCCTTGCAACAAAGCTGCCGGCCGATCCGCCAGGCGTTTGTGGCGAGTCTGCAGCGGGTGGTGGAGCTGGGCTACCAACGAGGCGAGCGAACGCCGTGGGTGAGCACGGTGCGCACCTGCCAGCAGCTCCTGAAGGTGGCCGATGGGTTGTGGACCTTTCTGGCGATCGAGGGGATCGAGCCCACCAACAATGCTGCAGAGCGAGCCCTGCGCCAGTCGGTGATTCAGCGCAAGATCAGTCAAGGAGTCCAATCACGCCAAGGTGCGATCTGCCGCAGCCGCCTGCTCACGGTCACCACCACCCTCAGGCAACAGGGCCGCGATGTCTGGCAGTTCCTTGAGCAGGCCTGGATCGCCCATCACCGAGCTGGGGTGATGCCATCACTGCTGCCTGATCGCTGAGTTCAGCAGAAAGAGCAGCCCTGCGTCTCTGCCTATTCAGCAATGAGCGTTCTGGCGTGAAGTGACACGGCAGCTCGTCCCGCCCCCTGAATGGGTACAAAGATCCAGAGGTTAATGACATTCTCGACGACCTAGGCAGGACAGCCTTGAAGAAGGGCGGACAGGTCATTGTCGTCCCCAGCGAAAGGATGCCGACGAAGACCGGAGTAGCCGCGATTTACCGGTATTGAACCGCAGCTGTACTGATCACAGCAGGAGGAGCCATGAAGATTGAGATCACTACGAGTAGCAATATCTAGGCTGTTCACCGCATGGTGCAGCAGGTAAAAACAGTGGCTGGGGATGCCGTGGATCAGCTGAGCACGAAGAACAGCGACGTGGATGGAGGACTACCAAAGTGATATGGTCAGCAGCAAGAAAATCAGAGCGGAACATACTCGATACCTGTTCGAGATTCGCTTCTCCATATTCGGTCGATCTCTCTGAGGGGTGCATTCAGCCAGCGGCTCTTGAGCAATGGATGGTGTTCCCCGAAGTTTCATCATGGCCTCGTCAGCATGCTCTGGGGGCCTGGCCTAGCACGACTGAGCGGATCTCTCAGGCCACAAGAGCACCGGTCAGCAACAGCATTAATCCCAGCCCCGGATCGAGAGGGATGGGCATCAACTTCATCAATCGTTATCCCAATGGAACGCCCTGCAACGACTGACCTGTCCGCATGATGCAGTAGCGAAAAACGCAAGGGGTAACCCAGCCACGGTCCCGGCCTGAACGCGTGACTAGCCTTCAGATGAAAGATGTACCGATGAAATCCTATGAACATTCGTCCACATATTTCCATTTCCTCGCTCATGGCGTTGGCCTTCATGATCTTCACCATGCTGATTCCGTTGACCGGCTCGGCCATGGCCATTGATCATGCACCTGAACCCATCACAATCGCAACCATGTCAAACAGAATCGACGCCACAGCTAAAGCCACGGAAGGCAAGCTGGAATCTGCCTATGGTGAACTCACTGGCGATACTGGCCACCAGATCAAAGGAAAGGCCAAGCAGGTTCAAGCTTCGGCCATGAATACAGCAGAAGACCTGAAGCAAAGTGCAAGATCAGTCGCCAAGAATGTTCGTGATGCCGCCGGACAAGCAGCAGACGACCTGAGCTGAGCCAACTAGACGTCGCCGTTGCAAAATGATGGCGAGGCTATGCATGACCTGGTCATCCCTCCACTATTACCCCTTCTGGGAGAGAAATGATGCTGGAACTCATTGCCATTGTACTCGTCGTTCTCTGGCTGCTTGGCCTTCTCACGTCTTACACCCTGGGAGGCTTGATCCATGTCCTGCTGATCATCGCAGTGATTGCCATCCTGCTACGCCTGATTAGAGGGCGTGGCCTCTGAACACTTGAGGAGTCTCATCCCATGAATCCGTACTTCATTGTTGATACGGACAAATCGTTTGAGCAGGCCAGCGACGATCTCCAGGTCGCTGTAACAGCCAATGGTTTCGGCGTGCTGGCAGTGCTTGATCTAGGCGAGAGCCTGCGCAGCAAAGGCATCAACTTCTCCGAAAACTGCCGGGTGTTTGAGGTGTGCAACCCCAAGCAAGCGGCCAAGGTGTTGATGTCCGACATGAAACTGACCATGGCACTGCCCTGCCGGATCTCTGTCTACACCGAAGCTGGCCAGACGCGGATCGGCATGATCCGACCCGAGGGCATGCTGCTCAACCTGTCCTCAGAGCCTGACTTGATGGAGGTGGCGGGTGAGGTTGAATCCTCCGCCACAGCTATCATCCAGGCGGCAGCATCCCTGCGCACAGGGACAATCCAGCACAAGGAAGATGAATCCAGCACGTCAGCGCCATAGGCACACTGAGAACTTGGACGATCTGGACATACAGCAACTGCAGGACAAGCTGAAGTCTTCACCGGATGGGCTCAGTCAGAGTGAAGCTCTTCGCCGCTTGACACAGTACGGCAGCAACGAGATTGCCGAAGAGAAGACGAATCAGATTCTGAAGTTTCTGACCTATTTCTGGGGTCCTATTCCCTGGATGATTGAAGCAGCCGTCGTTCTTTCCGCGCTGGCCCAGCATTGGCCCGACTTCGCCATCATCCTGCTGCTGCTTCTCGCCAACGCTGTGATTGGTTTCTGGGAAGAACACCAAGCTGGTAACGCCATCGCGGCACTCAAAGCCAAGCTGGCCATGAAGGCACAGGTGAAACGAGATGGCCAATGGACCACGGTGGAGTCACGTGAACTGGTGCCGGGCGACGTCGTCCATATACGCCTCGGCGACATCGTGCCGGCGGATGCACGCTTGCTGGATGGTGAACCGCTGCAAGTGGATCAGTCTGCCCTGACGGGTGAATCGTTGCCAGCCACGCGGCAATGTGGTGAAGCTGTGTTCTCGGGATCGATCATTCGCCGGGGTGAAATCGATGCGATGGTCTATGCCACAGGAGCAAACACATACTTCGGCAAAACAGCGGAGTTGGTGCAGGCTGCTCACAGCGTCAGCCATTTCCAACAAGCTGTCCTGAAGATCGGCAATGTCCTGATCCTGCTGGCGCTGGCTTTGGTCTCGGTGATCATGGCAGTCGCGCTGCTCCGCGGCGACCCACTGCTCACCACAGTTCAGTTCGCCCTGGTGTTGACCGTTGCTGCGATTCCCGTGGCCATGCCAACGGTGCTCTCAGTGACCATGGCTGTGGGAGCGCGCCAGCTGACGAAGAAAGGGGCGATCGTGACACGGTTGGCGGCCATCGAGGAATTGGCTGGGGTGGATGTGCTCTGCTCAGACAAGACCGGCACCCTGACCCAGAACAAGCTGACACTTGGCGATCCATTCAGCTTGGATCCACCGCGCGTTGACGGTGGTGCGGATCTGGTGATCTTTAACGCAGCCCTGGCGTCGCGAGCAGACAACAAGGATGCGATCGACCGGGCTGTGCTTGACGGCCTAAGTGATGACCACAGCCTTGATGACTACCAATTGGTTCATTTCCAGCCCTTTGACCCGGTGCATAAGCGAACTGAAGCCACCGTCAGGGGACTGGACGGACTGGAGTTCAAGGTCACCAAAGGCGCTCCTCAAGTGATCCTGGCGTTGTCGGCCAATCGTGCCCAGGTGAAGGCCGCCGTCGACAGCGCGATCAGCGAGTTTGCGGCACGAGGATTCCGCTCACTGGGAGTGGCTCGCACGGATGCGCAACAGGAGTGGCAGTTTCTTGGTGTCTTGCCCCTGTTTGATCCACCTCGTGAGGAAGCCAAAGCGACCATCGCCACAGCACTGCAGATGGGAGTGAAGGTCAAGATGGTCACGGGTGATCAATTGCCGATCGCCCAGGAAACAGCCGAGAACCTGGGGATGGGCCCCCTGATCCTCGATGCCAGTGGTTTCGAAACCACGGCGACCCATTCGTTGGAGTTGTTGGCGGAGTCGATCGAAAAGGCGGATGGCTTCGCCCAGGTGTTCCCTGAGCACAAGTTTCAGATTGTGGATGTCCTCCAGAAGCACGGCCACATCGTCGGCATGACCGGTGATGGGGTCAACGATGCTCCCGCGCTGAAAAAGGCCGACTGCGGCATCGCCGTTTCGGACGCAACGGACGCGGCCCGCGGTGCGGCTTCCATCGTGCTGATGACACCGGGGCTGTCAGTGATTGTCGAGGCCATCAAGACGAGCCGCAAAATCTTCCAGAGGATGAACAGCTACGCGATCTACCGCATCGCCGAAACGCTGCGCGTCCTGTTGTTCATGACGGCTTCGATCCTGATCTTCAATTTCTACCCTGTAACCGCCGTCATGATCGTGATGCTGGCCTTACTGAATGACGGCGCCATCTTGTCAATAGCCTATGACAACGTTCATTACAGCAACGATCCAGAAAAATGGAACATGCGTGTCGTGATGGGGATTTCCGCAGTTCTAGGCGTTATCGGAGTCGTCTCAGCCTTTGGCTTGCTTTATCTCGGAGAGAACGTTTATCAACTTGATCGTGCACATATCCAGACGCTGATGTATTTAAAGCTCTCTGTGGCTGGACATCTGACGATCTTCCTCACACGCACCCGTGGGCCATTCTGGTCCATACGCCCAGCACGGATTCTGCTGTTGGCAGTTTGCGGGACGCAACTGGTGGCGACGCTGATCGCAGTGTATGGATGGTTCATGACCCCCCTGGGCTGGGGCTGGGCCCTGGCGGTTTGGGGGTATGCCCTGGCTTGGTTCTTGGTCAACGACCGTTTGAAATTACTGGCCTATGGGATCTTGAGTCCACAGCCTCATCGCCGGTAGCCAGGAGACCTCCGCCACGCTGCTGGGGAACCTGCCGCCCCCGATCATCGGTCATTGGGGCTTCCTGAAGAAAGCCCTAGGCAGTACCGCAAGGCTGATCCCCCGTTTCTCTTCAATCTGGTGATGACGTGGACCGAGAAGGTCCAAGCGTGATCAGCGGCGAGGATCGGCCCGGCCGCCTTGAGGCGCCAAGGGGCCAGGTTTCCTACAGGTTCGCAGTCTCAATGTGCTGCTGAAGGCGATCGATCAGCAGGGGGCATCAGGGGCCTGGCACCGTGCCCCGAATGGCATGGGCCCGCGCCGCCAGGGTGATCGGACCGCTGCCGGCCGGCTGCAGGCGGGCTCGCAGCAACTCGCGGAAGCCGGAGCGTTCCTCCTCGTTCATGGTCGCGAGGGCCTGACCCGCGCTCGGGCCGCCGAGGAGGGTGTTCCAGAACTCGTCGTAGTCGGCGAAGCTGCGTTCCACGGCGATCACTCTCGTCTGGATGTCGCTCAATCCGGCGCTGGCCCAGAGGTCCCCCAACACCTCAAAGCGGGAGGCCTCAGGACTGGGTGGCATGGGTGTGGGCCTACCGACGGCGCTCAGGCTTTCCGTCACGTCCCGATAGGGAAAGCCACCACCCTCCATGTCCCAGGCATAGGCGGCCACTGTTCCACCCGGGGCAACGACACGCGCCATTTCAGCCACACCTTGCGCCGGGTCGGGCACAAAGAAGATCACCAACGGCATGACCGCCAGATCGAAGGCAGCATCTGGAAAGGGCAGGGTCATGGCGTCGGCGTTGACGAACTCGACGCTCTGCAGGAGAGGATGCTGCCGGGCGAAGGCGAGTTGCGCTTCCGACGGGTCAATGCCGACCAACGAGAGCGGTTCGCTCTGCTGAGCGATCAGTTGCGTGAAGGCGCCATTGCCACAGCCCACATCCAGCCAGCGCTGACCGTGGCTGGGGGCGATCCAGCCGAGAAAGTCCTGGCCGGCGAGGCGGCTCCAGACCCCCATGAAGCGGTCGTAACCGGCCCCATCGGTGAAGCGGATGGGTTCACTGGTCATGGCCTTCAGGTTTCAAGGGGTTCAAGGGCGCCCTTCGTTCACGGTTGCACGTTGCTCTTCCACGGCGGTTTCACTTCGAGGCCGCCTCCTTGCCTCACCACCCCATGGCCGGCCTGACACCCACCGGTTGGGAACGCCTGGTCCTGTTGCCTCTTGATCAGGGCTGGCGTCCTTCTGAACTTCACCCGGGCGCACACTCCGTCGATCCGCTCCAACTGCAGCGGGCTGTGGTGGGCGGACTACAGCCCCGATGGCCGCTGGATCGTGAGCGCGGGCGTGGACCGCACGGTGAGGATCTGGGAGGCGCACAGCAACCGCGCATCTCTTGAGTTGATGAACTGCGGCTCACCCCAACAAGACAAAGCCCGGCGACGAGGCCACCGGGCTTGAATCGTGTGTTGTGGGGGCGGAGCTGCTGACGCTGGCGCCTGGGGCCAGGGTTCCAGTGGGGCTTCCCGTTGGGTCCGGGGCACCTGGAGCAGGAGCTCGTAAACGGTGCAATGGACGGCGACGGCGTCACACGCCAGGGAAGCCAGTGATCCGTTGAGAGTGTTGGAGCAGGGGCCGGATCGTCAGCGCACTCCTGGCGGCTGCTGAGGTGGGGTGTCTTCCATGATCTGGAGCCTCCCGGTGTCGATGAACTCACGATCGTCCGGCCGGCGGTCTGGGGCAATAGGGCTTTATGCCTGTCTCAGCCCCCTTGGCCAAAGCCAGGATCAGGAGTTCGGATGGGCGCCGTTCAGGCCCTGAAGCGATCCGGCCTCAACCTCACACCTTCACGGTGACGGTGGTGACCTTGTTGACCTTCGGCGCCGTTGGCTCCAGGGGCCATAGCGAAATTCGCTGATCAGCAATCCCCGTTTTGGATCCTGAAACGGAGAGGGTGGGATTCGAACCCACGGAAGGTTTCCCTTCAAACGATTTCGAGTCGTTCGCTTTCGACCACTCAGCCACCTCTCCAGGACCAACCTCCCGTGCCCGCAGACATCGGTGGATCAGCCAGGAGTCACTCTACGGATTCATCTGCACGGGGCCATCAGCCGGCGGCTCCCTGCAGCGAGCCATTCGCCCCGCTGGCGCTCCAACCCTGGGGCAACCCGGGGGCTGCGCCGCTGAGCCACACCCGCCGGGGAGCAGCCGCACTGAGCTGCTGCTGTTGGCGGCGGCTGGGGCGGAAGCCCAGCCACACCCCCGCCACCGGTTCGCCGCCGGCTGGGCCTTGCTGGCTCCAGGCCTCAAGCGACTGGGGGTCGGGCAGCAGCCACCAGCGATGGCGGCCGATGCCGAGGGCCAGGGCCTGGCTGTCGCCGCTGAGGGGAGCGAGGCTGAGGCCGGGGCTCTCCAGCCGTTGTCCTGGCTGCAGGCTGCTCTGGCCATCGCTGCTGGAGACCAGCAGGGAGGTCTGAGCGCTCCAGCAGGCCGGATCATCCGGGGCCACCGGATCGAGCAGGGTGATCCAGTCGTAGCGCTCCAGGCCCAGGCCGCCCGCGAGCTTGCGGGCATCGGCGCAGCTGAGGCCATCGGCCTTGCCACTGACCAGGGCGCCGCGGCCCCCGTGGCGGGCCACCAGCAGATCGCCGCTCCAGCGGTGCACCAGCAGCAGTGCATCGCCGCCGAGCAGGGCCAGGTGCAGGGCCAGCACCAGCGCCAGCCCCGCCGCCCCCAGCCGCCGCGGCCAGACCCCCGTGCCCGGCAACAACCAGGGCAGCAGCGAGAGGCCGAACAGCAGCACCAGCAGAGGGACGGGCCGCCCCAGCTGCCACTGGGCCATCGGCAGGGCCGCGATGGTGCGGGTGATCGCCAGCAGCAGGCCGCTCAGGGGCAGCAGCGGCCAGGCCAGCAGCGGCACCAGCGGCGGCAGCAGCACCGCCGAGAGGGCCATCGCCATGGCGCCGAGGGTGAGTGGACTGAGCAGCGGCGCCACCAGCAGGTTGGCCGGCACCGCATAGATGGGCACGATGCCGAAGTGGTGCAACTGCAGCGGCAGGGTCCAGAGCGAGGCGGCCACGGGAACCGCCAGCCCCGCCGCCGCCCAGCCCGGCAGGCGCCCGGCCAGGGCCGTCTCCAGGGGGCGGGCGGTGAGGATCAGCCCGGCGGTGGCCGCCACCGAGAGCTGGAAGCCCACGTCCTGCAACCACCAGGGCTGCACCAGCAGCATCAGCAACACGCTCAGCAGCAGCACCCCCAGGGGCCGGCTGCGGCCGCCGCTCTCCAACACCGCAAAGGCCACCCCACCCATCAGCACCGCCCGCACCACCGAGGGCTGGGGGCCCGCCAGCAGCAGGAACAGCAGCATGGCCCCCAGGGCCAGGGCGCAGCGGGGGAGCCTCGGCAGCCGCCGCCCGAGGGCCATCACGGCGCCGAGCAGCACCGAGAGGTGGAAACCCGAGGCGGCCAGGGCGTGGGAGAGGCCGGCGGCGCGGAAGCTGGAGCCCACATCCGCCGGCAGAGGCACCACAGCGCTGCCGAGCACGAGGGCCGCCAGGATTCCGCCCCGACGCTCCCCGCCCTGCTGGATCAGGCTGGCGGCCATGCGGCGGCGCAGGTCGGCGATGGGTGTGGCTGGGCGCGCCAGCACCTTCAGGTCGGTGCTGGCCTCCAGGCGCAGCTGGCTCCAGATGCCGCGGCGGGCCAGGCGCTCCGCCGGACCGCTCAGCAGCGGATGGGGCCCTGAGGCCGGCCGCCGCAGGGTTCCATGGGCCTCCACCAGCCAGCCCTGGCGCAGGGGCGGGCAGGGCTCGAGCAGCAGCTCGGTGCGGCCACCGGCCGTGCTCAGGGGCACCGAGCAGGCACCCGAATCGCCGCGCAGGCGGGGATCGCTGCTGAGCTGGCCGCGCAGCACCAGCTCCTGCCCGCCCGTCCCCTGCAGCTGCCGCACAGGATCCAGGGGGCCTGGCTGGGGCTGACGCCAGAGCGCCCAGAGCAGCAGCGACGGGGCGATCAGCACGAGCGCCAGCGACGGCAGCGGCCGTGCCCCCAGCCGCCGTGCCCGCCACCAGCCGGCGGCGCCCAGCAGCAGCAGGAGAGCCAACCGGGGCGCGGCGGCCAGGGGCACGGTGCCCAGGGCAAGCCCCGCCAGGGCCAGCGACACCACCAGAAAGGGCATGGGACCAACACCAGCCCCGCAAGGGTTCCCCCCTCAGGGCCCCCTGGTCGTCAGCCGGGCAGATGGAGCATCAGCTCACAGAGCTGGGGGCTGGGTAACTCCTGACCCAGCAGCGGCGCCACCAGGGCCGCCAGCGGCCGCAGCCGGCAGGGCCAGATCGCCCGCTCCGTCAGCCGGCCCGCCTGGAAGCTGCCGGCGATCAGCACCGCCGCCAGCAGGGTGCGTTTCACCTGTGGGGCGCCGCCAGCAGGGGAAAGCCCAGGGCGCGGCGCTCCTCCAGCCAGGCCTCGGCCACCTGCCGCGCCAGATGACGGATGCGGCCGATGGTGGCGGTGCGCTCGGTCACGGAGATCACGCCGCGGGCCTCCAGCAGGTTGAAGGTGTGGCTGCACTTGAGCACGTAGTCGAGGGCCGGCGCTGGCAGGCCCGCCGCCACCAGATCAGCGGCTTCCGCTTCGTAGAGGGCGAAGAGCTGCTGCAGGCGCTCCGGGTTGGAGGCCTCAAAGTTGTAGGTGCACTGGCCCTTCTCGGAGGCCAGCCAGAGGTCGCCGTAGCTGAGCTGGCCGTTCCAGCTCAGGTCCCAGATGCTCTCCACGTCCTGGAGGTACATGGCCAGGCGCTCGAGGCCGTAGGTGATCTCGATCGACACCGGCCGGCAGTCGAGCCCGCCGCACTGCTGGAAATAGGTGAACTGGGTGACCTCCATGCCATCGAGCCACACCTCCCAGCCCACCCCCCAGGCGCCGAGGGTGGGCGACTCCCAGTTGTCTTCGACGAAACGGATGTCGTGGTCGCGCTGGCGGATGCCGAGGGCTTCGAGCGAAGCCAGGTAGGTCTCCTGGATGCCGTCGGGAGAGGGCTTGATCAGCACCTGGTACTGGAAATAGTGCTGGGCGCGGTTGGGGTTGTCGCCGTAGCGGCCGTCGGTGGGGCGGCGGCAGGGTTCGGGGTAGGCCACGGCCCAGGGCTCGGGGCCGATCGCCCGCAGCACAGTGTGCGGACTCATCGTGCCGGCGCCCTTTTCGGTGTCGTAGGGCTGCAGCAGCAGGCAGCCCTGGTGGGCCCAGAAGCTGTTCAAGGTGGCGATGATGTCCTGGAAATGCATGGGGGAGGAGGGGTCGCCACCGACGGCGGGCATTCTCCCGTGTGGCAGTTCCAGCTGGCGGCGCGGCGGGCCGCTGCCCTCAGGCCAGCAGCTGCAGCAGGCCCATCTGGCCGGCAGCCAGGGGCCGGTGGCGCGCCCAGCCGAAGCCCGCCCGGCGCGCCAGCCGCTCCTGCTCGGCGCCGCTGGGGAAGCGCTCCAGGCTGGCTTCCAGGTAGGCGTACTGCTCGGGCAGATCGAACAGGCGGGCGGTGGGCACCACCAGCCGGCGCAGGTAGAGGCGCTGGAAGGCCGCGGCCAGCGCACCGGCCGGGGCGCTGGGGTCGGGGCGGTTGAAATCCAGCACCGCCGCCCGGCCGCCGGGGCGCAGCAGGCGACGCAACTCCCTCAGCCCCTCAGCCGGATCGGCCAGGTTGCGCAGCCCGTAGGCCATCACTGCCCCATCGAACGACTGGGACGGCAGCCCGCTGGCCAGGGCATCCCCCTGGCGCCACTGCAGCGGCAGCCAGGGCTGGCGGGCGGCGCGGGCCGCCGCCACCTGCAGGGGAGCAGCGGCGGCATCGAGGCCGAGCACCTGACCGCCGGGTCGCACCTTCCCGGCCAGCACCAGGGCGAGATCACCGGTGCCGCAGCAGAGATCGAGCAGGCGCTGGCCGGGCCGGGGCCGCAACCACAGGGCCGCCTGGCGCTTCCAGAGGCGGTGCAAACCGAAGGAGAGCCAGTCGTTGAGCTGGTCGTAGCGGGGGGCGATGGCCTCGAACAGCTCGCGCACCGCCTGGGGATCACCGGGCTTCAACGGTGGGAAGGGAGCGGGGAACTCTCAGGACAATCGCAGGTCGGGGCAGCGAGCGGGATCCACCAGGCAATCGAGGGAGTCCTCCCAGGGCAGGTTGATCGCATCGAGGCTGACGCCCGGTTCCTCGATGGGCTGGGGCAACCAGAGGGCGCGGCTGGAGAGGCGGTTGGGGCCGGTGAGGGTGAGCACCATCACGGTGGCCAGGCCCACGGCGGCGGAGCAGACCATGCAGCCGGCCAGCATCAACGAGAATTCGCGGCGATCACTGGCGGCCTGCATCAGCTGCAAGGCCCAGGCCACCAGCGCCACCACGAAGGCCACCATCAGCAGGCCGAGGGCGGTGGAGAGAGGCGGCTGCAGGGCCGGCACGGCGGGGGGGGAGCGGTGGAAAGCCTGATGAAGGCCTGTTGACCAATGTAACGAGCCGTTGCGAGCCGTCGCGATCAGGGATGAGCCCGCCAGCAGCGATCAGGCCGCGAGCAACGATTCAGCCTCCAGGGGCCGCAGCTCCAGGCCCCGCGCCAGCAGATCCGCCTTGATCGCCTGCACCGTCAGCACGCCGTCGTGGAGCAGGGAGGCCAGCAGCGCCGCTGAAGCCTTGCCCTGGCCGAGGGCGGCTGCGATGTGATCGATGCTGCCGGCACCGCCGGAGGCGATCACGGGCACCTCCACCGCCTCGGCCACGGCGCGGGTGAGCTCCAGGTCGTAGCCGGCCTGGGTGCCGTCGCCATCCATGGAGGTGAGCAGGATCTCGCCGGAGCCGAGGGCCACCGCCCGCTTGGCCCAGGCCACGGCATCGAGGCCGGTGTTCTGGCGGCCCCCTTTGACGAACACGTCCCAGCCGGAGCCATCGCTGCGGCGGCGCGCATCGATGGCCACGACGATGCATTGGCAGCCGAAGCGGCGGGCGCCCTCGCTGATCAGCTCCGGCCGCGCCACCGCCGAGGAGTTGAGGCTCACCTTGTCGGCACCGGCCCGCAGCAGCTCGGTGACACCCTCCACAGCACTGATGCCGCCGCCGACAGTGAAGGGGATGGTGACGGCCTCGGCGGTGCGGCGCACCAGATCCACCAGGGTGCCGCGGCCCTGGTGGCTGGCGGCGATGTCAAGGAAGACCAGCTCATCAGCGCCGGCGGCGTCGTAGCGGCAGGCGAGCTCCACGGGATCACCGGCATCGCGCAGGCCGACGAAATTGACCCCCTTGACCACCCGGCCGTCGGCCACATCGAGGCAGGGAATGATGCGCCGGGCCACCATGGTCTCGCTGTTAAGGTTGCGCCACCCGATCCAGTCGCGCCGGTCATGTCCCAGGCTGCCACCTCAGGCCCCTCGAGCGCCGTAACGATCGGTTCGAAGGTGCGGATCACGCGGGTGCGTGACCAGATCCCCGCCGAGCTGGTGGAAACCCTGCAGAGCGATGCCACCGGCACCGTCCGTGATTTCAAGATGACCGACGGCAGCGGCATCGGCGTGGTGGTGGAACTGGCCAACGGCAGCACCGGCTGGTTCTTCGACGACGAAATCGCCGCGGTCTGAATTTGAGCGACGCTCCCGACCCCAGCACCAGCGGCGGCGGCGCCCGTCAGCTGCTCGGCATGAAGGGTGCCAGCGGCACCAGTTCCATCTGGAAGCTGCGCCTGCAGCTGATGAAGCCAGTCACCTGGATCCCCCTGATCTGGGGTGTGATCTGCGGCGCGGCGGCATCCGGAAACTTCCACTGGACCCTGCCCCAGGTGGGTGCCTCGCTGGCCTGCATGGTGATGAGCGGCCCGCTGCTGGCCGGCTACACCCAGACCATCAACGACTACTACGACCGCGAGATCGACGCGATCAACGAGCCCTACCGGCCGATCCCCTCCGGTGCCATCTCCCTGCCCCAGGTGAAGCTGCAGATCTGGGTGCTGCTGATCGCGGGGCTGGCGGTGGCCTGGGGGCTCGACCTCTGGGCCGGCCACAGCACACCGGTGCTGCTGTTGCTGGCCCTGGGGGGTTCATTCGTGAGCTTCATCTATTCAGCACCGCCGCTGAAGCTGAAGCAGAACGGCTGGCTGGGCAACTACGCCCTCGGCGCCAGCTACATCGCCCTGCCCTGGTGGGCCGGTCAGGCGCTGTTCGGCCAGCTCACCTGGGCCACGGCCCTGCTCACCCTCGCCTACAGCCTGGCGGGCCTGGGCATCGCCGTGGTCAATGATTTCAAGAGCGTGGAGGGCGACCGGGCCCTGGGGCTGCAGAGCCTGCCGGTGGTGTTCGGGATCGAGAGGGCCAGCTGGATCAGTGCCGCCATGATCGATCTGTTTCAGCTGGCGATGGTGGGGGTGCTGATCGCCATCGGCCAGAACTTCGCGGCGGTGCTGCTGGTGCTGCTGATCATTCCCCAGATCACCTTCCAGGACATCTGGCTGCTGCGCGATCCGGTGGCCTTTGATGTCAAGTATCAGGCGAGCGCCCAGCCCTTCCTGGTGCTGGGGATGTTGGTCACGGCGCTGGCGATCGGCCACAGCAGCCTGACCGTGGTGATGTGAGGGAGATGTGAGCAAACGCCGGCTGCGCTTGCTGCTGGTCGTGGCCTTCGCCGCAGCGGCTGGAGGCGCCACTGCGCTGGGGGTGAACACCCTGGTGAAGGGGGTGGACAGCCTGCTTCCCGACGCTCGCCGGATCAGCACCTTCAACCGTCCAGGCACGGTGACGATCCTCTCGGCCGACGGCGAGGTGCTGCAGAAGCTGGGCCCGGCCACCCGCGAGAAAGTGCCCAGCGGCCAGATGCCGGAACTGGTGAAGGAGGCCTTCGTGGCCGCCGAAGACCGCCGCTTCTATCAGCACGGCGGCGTGGACCCCACCGGCATCGCCCGGGCGATGGTGCGCAACCTCAGCCGGGGCTCGGTGGAGGAGGGGGCGAGCACGATCACCCAGCAGCTGGCGCGCACGGTGTTCCTCAGCCAGGACCGCACGCTGATCCGCAAGCTCAAGGAAGCGGCCCTGGCCGGAAAGCTGGAGCGCCAGCTGACCAAGCAGCAGATCCTCGAGCAATACCTCAACTATGTGTATCTGGGCTCCAGCGCCTACGGCGTGGCCGATGCCGCCTGGATCTACTTCTCCAAGACCCCCGACCAGCTAACCCTGCCGGAAGCGGCCCTGATCGCGGGGCTGCCGCCGGCCCCCTCGGTGTATTCACCGCTGGTGAATCCGGAGCTGGCCCTGCAGCGCCGCAGCGTGGTGCTGGAGCGGATGAAGGAGGCCGGTTTCATCGATGCGGGGGAGCTGGCCGAGGCCAAGGCTTCAGCGCTGCAGCTCAAGCCCGCCCTGCCCAAATACTGGAACAGCCGCGCCCCCTTCTTCACCGGCTGGGTGGCGCAGGAGCTGCCGAAGGTGCTGAGCGCCGAGCAGCTGGAGGTGGGCGGCCTGACGATCCGCAGCAGCCTGAACCTGGCCTGGCAGGAGGAAGGCCAGAAGGTGATCGATGGCAGCGCCTACGGCGGCCTGGAGGGTGCCCTGGTGACGGTGGAGCCGGGCACGGGCCTGGTGCGGGCGATGGTGGGCGGCAAGGATTACAACAAGAGCCAGTTCAACCGCGCCACCCAGGCCCTGCGTTCACCGGGCTCCACCTTCAAACTTTTTGTATATCTCTCCGCCCTGAAGGCCGGCATGAAGCCGGAAGACACAGTGCTGGACTCCAAGCGCTGCTTCGCGGGCTATTGCCCCAAGAACTCCGGCGACCGCTATCTGGGGCGGGTGTCACTGGCCACGGCCCTGCAGAACTCGCTCAACACCGTGGCGGTGAGCCTGCTGCAGCAAGTGGGCTTCGACAAGGTGATCGCCACGGCCCAGAGCCTGGGAATCACGCGGGAGTTGGGGCGCTTCTACCCGATGGCCCTCGGCGCCTACGAGCAGACGGTGCTGGACATGACCACGGCCTACGCGGCGGTGATCAACCGCGGGGTGTATGTGCCAGCCACGCCGTTCGAGGAGATCAACGGCCCCAATGGCGAATTGCTGTGGAGCCGGCGGGTGGATGGCGACAAGGGGCGGCGGGCGGTGGACAGCCCCATCGCCGACGCCATGGTGTGGATGCTGCAGCGGGTGGTGAGTGGCGGCACCGGCGGGGCGGCCTCCCTGGGCGATCGGCCGGTGGCGGGGAAAACTGGCACCTCGGAGGGGGCCCGTGACCTCTGGTTCATCGGCGGCATTCCCCAGCTCACCACCGGCATCTGGCTGGGCTACGACAACAACCGCAAGACCGGCAGTGACAGCGGCGCTGCCGCCGCGGCCTGGGGCCGCTACATGGCGGTGGTGGTGAAGGACCTGCCGGTGCGCCAGTTCCCTCCCAAGCCGGTGCTCACCGGCACGTTCAAACCCACCAAGCAGGCCAAATCCACCTTCCAGCCGGGGCGCCCCAGCGACCTGCCCACCCCCGGGGAAGACCGCAACCGGCCGGAGCCCTCGCAGGCGCCGCCGCCGAGCGAGCGCGGGCAGGATCTGCCGCCGCTGCCGGACCTGCCGGAGCTGCCGGCCCCGAGCCAGGAGCCCCGTGGCGGTGAGCCCCAGCCCGAGCCGCCCCGCCGCCGTCCGCCGCCGCCCCAGGCGGCACCGGCACCGGTGACGCCACCGCCGCAGGGGAACCCCTCCTTCCCGGTGGCGCCACCGCCCGTGGCCCCTCCGCCGGTGGCTCCCCCACCACCGGCGCCGCCGCCGCCGGTTCCCTGAAACCGCCCCGCTCGCCCCTTCAGGCGGGAGCCTGCAGCACCGCGGCGTAGAAGCCATCGCCGCTGGGGGCCGCCGGCCAGTGCTGCTGCTGCGACAGCAGCAGCCAGCCGGGATGCTGAGCCAGAAAGCCGGCGATCAGGCCACTGTTTTCACTGGGGTGCACGGTGCAGGTGGCGTACACCAGCCGGCCGCCGGGCACCAACAGCGGCAGCATCGCCTGCAGCAGGGAGCGCTGCAGGACCACCAGCTCCGTGATGCTGGCTGGGGTGATACGCCAGCGGGCATCGGGGTGGCGGGCCAGGGTGCCCAGGCCCGAGCAGGGGGCATCCAGCAGGATGCGATCAAAGGGCGGGCCAGCGCTGGCGCCGGCGAGGGCACCAGGGAGGGCGGCATCGGCGGTGAGAGGCTCGATGGCCTGCATCCCCAGGCGCTGGGCGTTGTCGCGCAGGCGGCGCAGACGGCCTTCGGAGCGATCCACCGCCAGCACGCTGCCGGCATCACCGATCAGCTCCGCCAGGTGGGTGCTCTTGCCACCGGGGGCGGCGCAGGCATCGAGCAGGCGCTCGCCGGGCTGGGGATCGAGCAGGGGGGCGATCGATTGGGCGGTGCGGTCCTGCACGCTCCAGTGGCCTTCGGCGTAGCCGGGCAGGGCGCGCAGATCACCGCTGCGGCCGGCGAGGCTGAGGCCCCAGGGCAGCTCCGGCAGCGGTGTGGCGCTGACGCCGGCAGCGGCGAGGGCCTCGATCACCCCCTCGCGGCTGGCGCGCAGGCGGTTCACGCGCAGATCGAGGGCGGGGGGCTGGTTGGCCGCCCCAGCGAAGGCCTCGGCTTCCTCCTGGGGCAACCACTCCAGCAGGCCGGCGGCCAGCCAGGCGGGCAGAGAGCCGCGCAAGGCCAGCGAGGAGACGGGATCGGCCGGCAGCGGCAGTGGCTCCCAGGGGGCGGCGCCTGCCGCCAGGGGTTGGCGGCGGCGCAGGCAGGCCCGCAGCAGGCCATTGACCACCGGCGCCAGGCGGGCGAGGCCATCGCGCTTGGCGATTTCAACGGTGGTGCTCACCGCCGCCGAGGGCGGCACCCGGGCGGTGAATAGCAGCTGGTAAAGGCCGAGGTGCAGCAGCCAGCGCAGCGGCGGCGGCTGGCGCTCGGCGCTCACCTTGCCGAGGGCATCGATCCAGCCATCCAGAAGGGCCCGCTGGCGGATGGCGCCGCAGGCCAGCTCCGTGGCCAGACCGCGATCGGCGGGGGCCAGGGGGGAGCGGCGCAGCTCCCGCTCCAGGGCCAGATCGGTGTAGGCGCCGGCGGCCACGGCCTGCAGCACCCGCCAGGCCACGCGCCGGGCTTCGAGCCCGATGGCGGCGGGATCTGGAGAGGGCGGGGCGGGGGCAGCTGAGGTGGCGCTCAAACGGCGAGGGGCGGCGGCCTCCAGAGATAGCGCCGCAGGGGCAGGCGGCCCTGTTCATCGACGGGAATGCCTTCACTGATCAGCAGCTCCCGCTGCATCCAGTCGCTGCCTTCGCGGGAGAGGCTGAGGCTGATGCAGCCGCGGGCATTGACGATCCGGTGCCAGGGCACCTCCGAGGGCAGGGAGAGGCGCCGCAGGGCCCAGCCCACCTGACGGGCGCAGCCATAGGCACCAATCCACTCGGCGATCTGGCCGTAGGTGGCGAGCCGGCCGGCGGGCACCAGGGCCACGGCTGCCCACACCCGCTGATCAAAGCCCGGGGAGGCATCAACCATGACAAGGGCTGACCGGGGTGAGCGACGGGAAGATCCTGTCATCAGCAGCGGCGGGCGGACGGTTGGTGCGTACGGCCGGCGGCCATAGAACGAAGGTCAAGCGTTCTTCAGCCCCCACGGGCCACCACGATGCAGAGCAACAGCAGGATCCGCCGCAGTGCCTGGGGGCTGAAGTTGGGGGCCGCCGGCCTGGCCTTCGCACTCTCGGGCTGCGGCCTGACGCGCGCCACCGCCGAAGTGCCGGCCAACCGGGCCGCGGCCGCCACGCTGCCGGCGCCCGCCGCGAAAGCCGCGACTGGGGCGATTGAACCCAGCTCCTGCGCCGCGGGCCGCCAGAGCGCCGAGGAGGTGTTCCGCTCGGCGCGGGAGGGGGTGGCGGTGGTGTCGAGCGGCAACAGCCTGGGCAGTGCCTTCGTGGTGGCCCAGCAGGACGGCATGACCTACCTGGCCACCAATGCCCATGTGGTGGAGGGCAGCGAGGTGGTGCGGCTGAAGTGGGTGGATGGCAGCAGCGACCGGGCGCAGGTGGTGGCGCGCGGATCGGGCGACGCGCCCACCAGCGACCTAGCGCTGCTGGCGGTGGAGGGCCAGCGCGGCAAGGTGCTGCGCATGCGCGATCAGACCTCGGCGGTGGGCCAGGAGGTGTTCGTGATCGGCGCCCCGAAGGGGCTGGAATTCAGCCTCAGCCGTGGGGTGGTGAGCAGCCTGCGCGGCAATGAGCAGATCCTGCAGATCGATGCGGCGGTGAACCCGGGCAATTCCGGCGGCCCGGTGCTGGATGCGGGCAACTGCGTGGCGGGCATCGCCACCTTCAAATACGGCGACAGCGAGGGGTTGAACTTCGCGGTGTCATCGAAGGTGGTGCGCGAGTTCCTGGCGGAGCTGCCAACTGGAAGCACCGCTGGCCAGCCTGCAGCGGAGCCTCCAGGCCAACGCCAGGCGAGGCGCCCACGCCAGCCTGAAATCGCCCGCGGCGACGACACCCTGTGCCTGTTCCGCGCCTCCGGCGGCGAGGAGGAGCAGATCCCCTGCCGCATCAGCCAGGTGAACGCCCGCAATGGCGGCACCCTCTACGACCTGGCCTGGGCTGATGGCTCCCGCAACGCCTACGCCTTCTTCCGTGATGGGCGGGTGGCGATCCGCGCCGACGACGGCAGCGGCCGGGCCCAAAGCGACCAGGGCACCTTCCGCCGCTTCGAGGAGGGCGTGGCGGTGCGCAGCAGTGGCGACAGCCTCGCCTTCATCCCCGGGCTGGATCCGGTGCTGAACTGAGCGCAGCCCGCGCCACGCCCATGCCCCTGCTGCCCCGCCGCTTCGAGCGGATCCGCGCCGTGCTTGACCGGCGCATGGCCGATCTCACCGTGGTGCTGGAGGCGGTGGACAAGCCCCACAACCTCTCGGCGATCCTGCGCAGCTGCGATGCGGTGGGGGTGCTGGAGGCCCATGTGGTCAGCCTGAAGGGCCGGCCGCGCACGTTCAACAGCACCGCCCAGGGCAGCCAGAAGTGGGTGCCGCTGCGCCCGTACGACCGGGTGGAGGAGGTGCTGGGGCAGCTCAAGCAGCAGGGCTTCCGGCTCTACGGCACCCAGCTGGGCACCAACGCCTTGGATTACCGCCAGTGCGACTTTCGTGGCCCCACCGCCTTCCTGCTGGGGGCGGAGAAGTGGGGCCTGAGCGAAGCGGCGGCGGCGATGGTGGATCAGCCGCTGTTCATCCCCACCGGCGGCATGGTGCAGTCGCTGAATGTGTCGGTGGCGGCGGCGGTGCTGCTGTTCGAAGCGCTGCGGCAGCGGCAGGCGGCGGGCCTGGTGCCCGAGACGGGCGAAGGACTGCCGGCAGGAGCACGCCAGGGACTGCTGTTCGAGTGGGCCTACCCCCAGGTGGCGGAGTGGTGCCGCCGCCAGGGGCGCCCCTACCCCGCGCTCACGGCAGACGGTGAGATCAGCGAAGAGCTGCCCCGCACGCTGAAGCTGCGCTACTGAAGCCTGCCTGCGCCCCGCAGCCGACCGCCCAACCGATGGGTCTCAGAGGAAGGGGATGAGCACGTCGTCGCGATTGGGCAGCGGCGGCGGCGCCTGGCCGCTGTGGGCCCGGGGCAACCACAGGGCCACGCTCACCCCGATGATCTCCAGCAGCAGGGGCCGCGCCACGAACACCACCACCGCCAGGCCGCCGATGGCGATCAGCCGCTCCAGCAGCCCGATCACGTCGTCGCCATTGGACGTGCCCAGCAACCAGAGCAGCGCCGAGGCGGAGAGCAGCAGGAGAGTGACCCAGACGGGCATCGGCTCACAAGGCACACCACCACACTGTTGTACTCGGCATGGGCGGCCTGAATCTGTGAGATTTGAGCGAAGCGGCGTCAATCCATCAACCGTGCAGCCTCAGGCGCCAAGGCCAGTGCAAGGGCTGAGCTGAGGCAGCTCACAACACCGGAGCGCAGCCAGGGGACGGCCAGACGTCGAAAAGAGAATCATTTTCCTGATAAAGTACTAAAAAATAGTCAAAAGTTTACTTAAGAATGCCTGGTGATTTTGCTTTGTTTTCCGTAAGTTTCCAGTAGACGGTCTCGGTCCATCCAAGGGGCCCCACGGCCAATCAGGCTGCTGTGAGCGGAGTTTGCCATGCGCTCGTGGGCTGAAATCCCTCAATTGATCAGGCGCAGCCCAACCGTCCATACCCGGCCAAGAGGGGAACGCTGATGGACGTCAACTTGAGACCTCTCGCCATGCGCACCCACACGAGCCTCGCCATCCTTCGTCAACTCAAGCAACGCCGGGCCAGTTCCAACCCGCTCACCAAGGGATTCACCTTGGTGGAGCTGATGATTGTTGTTGCCGTTATCGGCATTCTCTCCGCTGTGGCGCTCCCGCAGTACCTGCAAGCCCGCAATGCAGCCCAGGCGGGAGCAGCCATTGGCGAAGCCCTAGGCCTGGCCAAGGAATGTGCGACCTTCGCCGCGTCAGACATTGGCGGCGTACCCACTCCACCAGCTGCTGCTGGGGTTGCCAATCCAATACCCTGTGATGCGTCTACCGGTGGCACTTACACAGCCCAGTGGACAGCAGGGCCGGTGGGACTTCGCTGTCTCGCTGAAACTTCAACAGCAGCAAACAGCACTGCCACAATCACGATCGATGGGAATGGGACTATTGCCTGTGCCCTCACCTGACAGCCAGCAAGCCGTCGCGGCATCACTAGACGGACTGGCTTAATTGCCGAGAGGAGGTGGGGGACTTCATCAACTTCCGCGTCCCCCATCTCCCCCGCTCACCCAGGCCTCCAGACCTTCCCCCAGGAAGGAGAGCCCCAGCACCAGCACGAACATGGCCAGGCCGGGGTAGAGGGCGGTCCACCAGATGCCGGTGGGCAGGGCGGTGAGGGCCTGCTGGAGGTCGCCGCCCCATTCGGGAATGGTTTCCGGCAGGCCGAGGCCGAGGAAGCCCAGGCCGCCCAGCACCAGCACGGCATCGGCAGCGTTGAGGGTGAGCAGCACCGGCACCGAGGTGATGACATTGCGGAACAGATAGCGGCGCAGGATCCAGACCGGACCGGCGCCCAGGGTGCGGGCGGCCTCCACGTAGAGCTCGGCCTTCACCTGGGCCGTCTGGTTGCGCACCACCCGGAAATACTGGGGGATGTAAACCACGCACAGGGCAGCCGCCGCATTGGGCAGGCCCCGGCCCAACAGGAAGGCCAGCACCACCGAGAGCAGCAGCACCGGCAGGGTGTAAAGCGTGTCCATCAGCAGCACCAGCACCCGGTCGAACCAGCCGCCCAGGTAGCCGCTGAGCATGCCCAGGGGCACGCCGATCACCAGGGCCACCACAAGCGCCAGCAGCACCACCTGCAGCGCCACCGCAGCGCCGGAGAGGGTCCGCACGCAGACGTCGCGCCCGAGCCTGTCGGTGCCGCACCAGTGCTGCAGCGATGGCGTGGCGTAGACGGGATTGTCGAGGCCGGCATTGGGATCCGCCAGCAGCCCCAGGTGGATCAGCAGCGGCGTCAGCAGGGCGATCAGCCCGTACACCAGCACGATCACCAGGCCCCAGCGGGCCATGCGCCCGGAGAGGTCGCGGGGCCGCCAGCGGCGCAACAGCCCGGTGCTCAGCTGGGTGGTCATCGGGCGGCGGTCTGGGGCAAGCCCAGTCTGGGGCAGGGACAGGGGCAGGGGCTGGGGCTGGGAGCTGAACCCTGATTCCTCTCGGCCGAGCAGCCGCTGAAAGGAACCGAGACATGCCATGGTCTCAGCTGAGGAGCTTCAACCGCATCGCCTTGCAAGCCCCTCTTTCAGACGTGGTTCTTGGCCTACCTGCCTCTAATTTGAATGGTGCGTGCCACTGTTGCACTCGAACGAAAAAGGGCAAAGGCCAGCCAGGCTACGGATAAAGCCTCAACCTGTGACGTACCCAGGCATTCTGGAAGCAACCTAAAGAAGCTCCATGCCCGACCAATACAAGGTGCTGATCGTTGACGACGACCCCGAGCTGCGCCGGTTTCTCGCCGGTGAATTGGCGGTGGAAAACTATGTGGTGGAAGCAGTGGGCACAGGCCAGCAGGCACTGATCCGGCTGCGCGATTCCGCCTGAGGCCTAGGGAGACTCTGGAAAAGCCACCCCGTTCACGGGACAATGACATTGTGATCGCAGGAAGGGGCTTGGTCCATGGGCGGCAAGCAGCTTAGCTTTGGTGATTACGAGCAAGCTACGGCCAAGAAGCGCACCAAGCGTGAGAAGTTTCTGGCAGAGATGGAGGCGGCTGTGCCCTGGAAGGCGCTCATTGATCTGATCGAACCTCACTACCCCAAAACCAGCTCCAAAGGAGGACGCCCGGCCTATCCGCTGGCCACCATGCTGCGAATCCACCTGATGCAGCAGTGGTATTCACTCAGTGATCCAGCGATGGAGGATGCCCTTATTGAGGTGCCCACGATGAGGCGCTTTGCCGGCATCGACCTCGTCAGCGAGCGGATCCCGGATGAGACCACCATCCTGGCGTTTCGGCACTTGCTGGAGAAGCACAATCTGGGCGAACAGATCTTTGCGGTGGTGAAAGCCCATCTCAAGGAGCGGGGCATGGCCATGAAGCAGGGAACGATCATTGATGCCACCTTGATCGCGGCTCCCAGCTCAACCAAGAACAAGGCTGGGGAGCGAGATCCGGAGATGCACCAGACCAAGAAGGGCAACCAGTGGTACTTCGGGATGAAAGTCCAAATTGGCGTCGACAAAGACTCAGGCCTCATCCATTCGGTGGAGACCACCGCTGCCAATGTGCATGACCTCACCCCAGCCGCTGATCTCCTGCACGGAGAGGAGACTGTGGTCTATGCGGATGCCGGCTACAAGGGGATCGAGAAGCGAGCCGAGATGCAAGGGAAGGGGATTGGCTTTCGCGTTGCCATGCGGCCCGGAAAGCGCAGGGCTCTGCCGGACACACCGGAGGGTCGACTGGATGATCTGGTCGAAACGGCCAAAGCACATGTCCGCGCCAAGGGCGAACATCCGTTCCGGGTGATCAAGCAGCAGTTCGGCTTTCAGAAGACACGGTTGCGGGGCATGATCAAAAACCGCTGCAAGGTGTACGTGCTGGCAGCCCTCTCAAACCTATTCATGGCACGTCGTCGGTTGTTATGCAGCGCGTGATCGGGGGAGTAGTGTGCCCATAGAAGGCAAAATGCCCCCAGATGGGAAAGATTGAGCTTCCAAGAAGGTGAAATCAGGCCGATCAATTTTAGATTCGCCTGGAAACTGTTCATCTCGAACAAGTCGCAACCTCAGGCTCTCTTTGAGGGCTCGTTGCCCAGAGGTTCCCAAGGCGCATTCCCCTTGCTGCTCTAACAATTTTAGATGAGCATTGCTGGAATTCAACCGGCACGCATAGCAGCAGCTTGTTGTCACTCTAAAGCTATCCCTGCGAATTCATGATCACTGCTTACGAATCGGGCAATCCCAAGCCGCTAGCAAGATCGATGCACGACGCTGGGCTAAGCAAGGCCATGCAAAATGGATGAAATAGCCCTCAAAATATCAAAATTGCATGAGCCGGTCTTGATCGTGAAAATGTATTCAGAATAGTTTACCATCATCCTCGCAACCCATTCTGAGTGACGCGAATCCTTACCCTGCCCCAGCAACTCCTTCGCTGCGCACCCACTGAAGCGGGCCGCCGCCATCGCTGAAGCTCTGAACTATTCGCATGCTCACCAACTGGGTCGCCGGATCCAGGCAGGCAGAGAACGCTGCGTTTTCAGACTTATTCAATACCCTGGCATCGTTCAAACCGCCGCAGGTTGCCCAGTTGGGGGGCTTCGCCGCCAGGCCATCCAGCACCACATGGCTCTGGGCTGTGGTGCCGGGGTTGACGCGTCCCTCCAGTCCATAGGCAGGTCCGCAGCGCGCCAGCACCTGGCCGCGCCAGATCCCGCTCGGGGCTGCCCCAACGGAATAGGTGATCACCCCGTCGCCCCTCCTGATCTGCAGAACCACCTTGCGGCTGGACACTCCACAGTCGACGGAGAGGGGAGTGGCGGCATCCACCACCTCGCTGGCCCCCTCCAGATCAGCCCGGATCAGCGCAAGGGCCCGCCGCTGGTAGGCGCGCTCCCGCACCAGCCGGGAGAAGTTCTGTGCCGAGCGCCCCTCCCCCAGCAGCACCTGCACCACCACGCCGCACACCATCAGGCCCAGGCCCATGGCCACCAGTAGCTCCACCAGGCCAAAGCCGGCACTGGCCGGGCTGCCCCTGGTCTGGGATCTGAGGATCGGCGCTGTCTTCATCACGCTGGTGGCTTGCTGCGGCTCAGAGGGTTGGATCAGGGCGGCAGGAGTCGCTGTCAGGACGGCCCCCGGGCGCGCCGCCGTAGCGGCCGAGGCGCACCACCCCCAGCGGCGGGGCCATCACCAGACAACGGCGGAGCTCAGTGCCAGCGCTGGTGAGTACCACCGTGCCGCCATCCAGCACCAGACCATTGCTGGTGAAGCGCAGGGTGTCGGGCAGGTTGTGGCTCAGCTGAATGGAGCCGCTCTCCACCCCCTCAACCAAGGGCATCGCCGCCCGCTCACAGCCAGCCAGTGAGCCCTTCAACGGGTCCTGCCATCCCGCCGGCGTCAAGCTCAGGCCACAGGGTCGCCCCAGCTGCTCTGCCGCGGCACGACCACGCTCAAGGCCCAGCACCAGCCGCCGGGTGGCCACCTCCAACCGCTGTCTGGCCATCGATTCGGCACCCACATAGATCGCCAGCCCCGCGAGCAGCAAGAGCACCGACACCCCCACCAGCATCTCGGTGAGCGAATAGCCCTGGGAGAAATCCCGGGAAATCGAGCGTGTTCTGTTCATAGTCGGCAGACCCCATGGGCCGCCGGAGCAAACAGCCGCCGGCGCTCGATTCCCTCCCCTGAAGCTCTCAGCCAGAGGGCGACGGGCTCTTCCGCAGTGGTCAGAGCCAGGTCAGTGGCCAGGGTGATTTGTTCCGGCAGCTGGGAGCTGACGAGGGCCAGCTGTCCATCCATCCAAGCCACTGCGTCGCCACAGCTCATCGGCACCTCCACCCCCGCTTCCCGCGCCGACTTCACCTGTGCCGCGGCCGCCACCCGCAGTGCCCGCTCCCGCTTCAGCAACTCCATGTCGATGCGGTTCAACAACTCCTGGCGCTCCACGGCGCGGTGGTTCCAGGTCAGGGCAGATCCCCACAATTGCGCTGAGGAATTTGCCGCCAGGGCGAACACCAAAGTTGACACCAACACTTCAATCAGTGTCATCGCCCAATCCCGCGCAGAGCCACAACATGCAGGGGCATTGGGGCTGCACCGGCCACTTCAAGGGCAAACAACCGCTGCACTTTCCCTTGGCTCAGTTCCAGACGCAGCTCACCCGGATGGCCTGCAGAGCCGGGCACCCCTGGCGTCCATGAGACCAGCCGATAGGCGACCGCTTCCACCTGACCGTTCAGGACAGGCGCCGCGCTCAGTCCTACCGCGCAACCCTTGATGGGCGACTGCCAGGACCCCGAAGCCAGTGGCAACAGGCAGGCATGGGAGCCGCTGAGTCTTGCAGCCACCTGCTCCGCCGCCGAAACCAGGGAGTCGTCGAGCCTGCGCTGCTCCAGCTCCGCCGCCGCCAGCCGACTTCCCTGGAGCGCCATCGTCTGCATCGAGAGCGCACTCAGCAGCAGCACCAGCGACACACCAAACGAGAGTGGCAGCAAAAACCCCGCTTCAGCCCCTCGGCTGGATACAGGCAGAACACGTGGCAGTGCCATCGGCGGCTATCTGGGACATCACGCCCTCAGCGTTCCCAGAAAAGGCGAGATGTAGCCCTGTATCGAGTTGAAGCTGGCCACAATCTTCAACAACCGTTGCAGGTGCGCCCTCAGGAGCCAGCCCACGTCGTCGCGTCCCAGCGGCTGACAGACTGGTTCTAGTGAAACACCGGGGCTGAATCGGGGATGCGCACCACCTTGAACCTCGACGACGATCTGCTCGCTCAGGCCGGAACCCTCAGCGGCATCAAGGAGCGCACACGGCTGATCCGCGAGGCCCTCAAGGCCCTGATCGAGCGGGAACGCTCCCGCCGGGTGGTCGTCATGGGCGGCTCGGAGACCCAGATCGGACCACCCCCGCGCCACCGCCAGCCCTACTGATTCAGCTTGAGCACCGCCATGAAGGCTTCCTGGGGCACATCCACCTTGCCCATCGCCTTCATGCGCTTCTTGCCCTTGGCCTGCTTTTTGAGCAGCTTTTTCTTGCGGGAGATATCACCACCATAGCACTTGGCGAGCACATCCTTGCGGATGGCGCTGATGCTTTCGCTGGCGATGATGCGGCTGCCGATCGAGGCTTGGATCGGAATCTTGAACTGCTGCCTCGGGATCAGCTCCTTGAGCTTCTCCACCAGGCCCTTGCCCACGTTGTAGGCCTTGTCGCGGTGCACGATCGTGGTGAGCGGATCGGCCTTCTCGCTGTTGATCAGCACATCGAGGCGCACCAGCTCGTTCTTGCGGTAGCCGATCAGGCTGTATTCCATCGAGGCATAGCCCTTGGTGCGGCTTTTCATCTGATCGAAGAAATCCGTCACCACCTCCGCCAGCGGCATCTCGTAGTGCAGCGTCACCCGATCGGTGGTGATGAACTTCATGTCGATGAATTCACCGCGCCGCTCCTGGCAGAGCTCCATCAGGGCGCCGTTGTAGGTGTTTGGGGTGTAGATCTCCAGCTTCACATAGGGCTCCTCGATTGATTCGCGCTTCTGCGGATCCGGCAACGTGGCGGGATTGTCCACCATCTGCGTGCTGCCATCGATCATGTTCACCTGATAGATCACCGAGGGGGCGGTCACGATCAGGTCAAGGTCGTATTCACGCTCCAGCCGTTCCTGAACGATTTCCATGTGCAGCAGGCCCAGGAAGCCGCAGCGGAAGCCGAAGCCCATGGCGCTGCTGGTTTCCGGCTCGTATTTCAGGGCCGCATCAGAGAGCTTGAGCTTGTCGAGGGCATCGCGCAGATCGGGGTACTGATCGGCATCGGTGGGAAACAGCCCACAGAACACCATCGGCTTGGCCTCGGTGTAGCCCGGCAGCGGCTCACTCACCGGATCAGCCATCAGCGTGACCGTGTCGCCCACCCGCGCATCAGCCACGGCCTTGATCGAGGCGGAGAAATAACCCACCTCACCGGCATGGAGGCTGTCCACCTGGCGCTGGTCCGGCGCCATCACCCCCACTTCATCCAGCTCGTAACTGGTCTTGCTGGCCATCAGCAGCACCTTGTCCTTCTTCGCCACCCGGCCGCTGATCACCCGGAAATAGACGATCACGCCCCGGTAGGCGTCGTAGTACGAGTCGAAGATCAGGGCGCGCAGCTGCTCGGCCACCCGATCCGGCGGCGGCGGCACCCGCTCCACAATCGCCTCGAGGATCTCGGGAATGCCCAGGCCCGTCTTGGCGGAGCAATCGATCGCCTTGGAGGTGTCGAGCCCGATGATCGCCTCGATCTCCTCCTTGATGCGCTCAGGATCAGCACCGGGCAGATCGATCTTGTTGAGCACCGGAATGATCTCCAGATCATTCTCCAGCGCCAGATACACATTCGCGAGCGTCTGTGCCTCCACCCCCTGGCTGGCATCCACCACCAGCAGCGCCCCTTCACAGGCCTGCAGGCTGCGGCTCACCTCATAGGAGAAGTCCACATGACCTGGGGTGTCGATCAGGTTGAGGATGTAGGTCTCGCCGTCGGCCGCGGTGTACTCCATCCGCGCGGCCTGGAGCTTGATCGTGATCCCCCGCTCCCGCTCCAGCTCCATGTTGTCCAGGAACTGGGCCTGCATGTCGCGCACCGCCACCGTTCCGGTGTCCTGCAGCAACCGGTCGGCCAGGGTCGACTTGCCATGGTCGATGTGGGCAATGATGCAGAAATTGCGGATCCGTGAAACGGGAACGTCGGTCATCGGGGCTGGGGATCTGGCGGCACGGTGGGCCCGGCCGGATCCCGGGGGCCTGGCAGGTCAAGCGATCCTAAGGAGAGATGGCCTTGGCTCCTCAGCACACGGGCGTGCGCCGGCAATGTTCCTACACTCCGAGAGAACATGCCGGGGGAACCTATGCAGGCCTTCACGATCCGCCAGCTCAAAAGCAACCCCTCCACGGTGATCCGTGCGGCCGAGGCCGATGCCATGGCCGTGGTCACCAACAGGGATCAGCCCACGGCGCTGGTGGTTGCCTTCGACCGACTCGGGGTGGCCGACACGGCCGCCGTCCGCTCCGGCCTCGCCCTCACACTGATCCAGTCCGGTTCGGTCTCCACCGCCGCCGCAGCGCGCATCGCCGGCCTCGAGCTGCCGTGCTTCCTCGAACTGCTCTCCAGCCTGAAGATTCCCCTCACCTCCAGCGATCCAGCTGACACCCGCTCCGATCTGGAGGCCGCCCGGCGCTGGCTCGGGCTCGACTCGGCACCCTCCAACACTTGATGCCAGCGGTGATCGCCGATGCCGGACCGTTGATCGGGCTCTCCCGGATCGGTCGGCTCGCTTTGCTGCGCGAGGTGTTCGAGCAGATCCTGATCACCCCTGAGGTAACGACGGAACTGCGGATCAGTGGGCACAACTCAGAACGTGTTGCCTATGACGGCCAGGAGGCACTCGCCGAGGCCCTGGTGGAGGGATGGCTCCGCCTCAGTGAACCGGCGAACCCAGGCGACTACAGACCCCTCAACCCAGGGGTCGATGCCGGCGAAGCCAGCTGCATCGCCCTGGCGCTCTCATTGAGGCAGCGGGGGCTGGCGTCGCTGCTGATCCTCGACGATCGCGCCGGGCGTGCAGAAGCCCGCCGGCTGGATCTCGAGCTCACGGGTACGGCGGCGGTCGTGGCGATGGCCCGTCTGCGCGGGCTGATCCCCGCGGCAGGCCCGGTGCTGCACGACTTGCGCGGCAACGGTTACTTCCTCAGCGAGGCCACGATCGACGCCGTGCTGCGAGCCCTGAATGAACGCTGATCGCCCCCTGCGGCACCACGAGTGAAACCAGGCGCCCCCCGGACCACCTCCCTAAGCTCAATTCATCGTCCTGAGACCTTCATGAGCACCGACACCGCCACCCCAGACACCAGCGCCAGCGCCGAAGCCATCAACGATCCCCGCGCCCTCACCGTCGAGAACGTCGAGCGGGTGCTCGATGAGCTGCGCCCCTACCTGATGGCCGATGGCGGCAACGTCGAGATCGTTGAGATCGACGGCCCCACCGTGAAGGTGCGCCTGCAGGGCGCCTGCGGCAGCTGCCCCAGCAGCACCATGACCCTGAAGATGGGCATCGAGCGCAAGCTGCGCGAGGCGATCCCCGAAGTGAACGAAGTGGTGCAGGTGCTCTGAGGCCCTTCCACGCGGCCTACTCCAGCACCAGTCCGTAGGCTGCACGCGCCTTTGCACCTGGAGCCGTGCTGGATCAGCGCCTGCTGCGCGACAACCCCGAGCTGATCGTCGAGCAGCTCGGGCGGCGGGGCATGACGCTCAATCTCACGGCCCTGCAGCTGATCGCCCGCCAGGAGCGTGATCTTGAGCAGCAACGCAGTGATCTGCAGGCCGAAGGCAACCGCATCGGCCGCCAGGTGGGCGAACTGATCCGCGGCGGCGCAGCGCCCCACAGCCCCGAGGTGCAGGCCCTGCGCGACCGGGGCAACACCATCAAGCAACAGGTGGCGGTGCTGGAGGAGGAGGAGAAATCCCTCGAAACCCGCCTGCGCGAGCAGCTGCTGGCCTTCCCCAACCTGCCCTCCCCCCACTGCCCCGATGGGGCCGGTGAAGCCGAGAACGTGGAGCGTCGGCGCTGGGGCATACCCCGCATGCCGGTGGCCGGCGAGCCCGCCCTCGAGGAGCACTGGCAGATCGCCGAACGCCTCGGCCTGATCGACAGCGAGCGCTCGGTGCGCATCGCCCAGAGCCGCTTCGTGACCCTGCTCGGAGCGGGCGCGCGGCTGGAGCGGGCCCTGATCAGCTTCATGCTCGATCAGCACGCCAGCCGCGGTTACCGCGAGATGCTGCCGCCGATCCTTGTCAACAGCGCCAGCCTCACCGCCTCCGGCCAGCTGCCCAAGTTCGCCGAGGAAAGCTTCAGCTGCGCCGACGACGACCTCTGGCTCACCCCCACCGCCGAGGTGCCGATCACCTCGTTCCACCGCGACGAGATTCTTGCGGCCGAGCAACTGCCGCTCAAGTACGCCGCCTACACCCCCTGCTTCCGCCGCGAGGCCGGCTCCTACGGCCGCGACACCCGCGGCCTGATCCGCCTGCACCAGTTCAACAAGGTGGAGTTGTACTGGTTCTGCCATCCGGATGAATCGGAAGCAGCCCACGCCCAGCTCACCGCCGACGCCGAAGCGGTGCTGCAGGCCCTCGAGCTGCCCTACCGGGTGCTGGATCTCTGCACCGGTGATCTGGGCTTTTCGGCCGCCCGCACGTTCGATCTCGAGGTGTGGCTTCCCGGCGCCGGCACCTACCGCGAGATCTCCAGCTGCAGCACCTGCGGTGATTTCCAGGCACGGCGCGCCTCGATCCGCTTCAAGGACGGCAAGAAAACCCGCCTGCTGCACACCCTCAACGGCAGTGGTCTGGCGGTGGGGCGCACCATGGCCGCCCTGCTGGAAACCGGCCAGCAGGCCGACGGCAGCGTGCGCCTGCCGCAGGCCCTGGTGCCCTACATGGGCTGCGATCGCCTGCTGCCGGAAGCCTGAAGGGAACGTCCCAGGCCGGAAACCCCCAGAATGGTTGTCTTGCGCAACACAGCCTGAATGGGCGTTCTCACGGCACTGGCGATTCTGGCGGGCCTGATCGTGGTGCATGAAGCCGGCCATTTCTTTGCCGCCACCTGGCAGGGCATCCGCGTCAGCGGCTTCTCGATCGGCTTCGGCCCGGCCCTGCTGCAGCGGCAGCGCCGCGGCGTGCAGTTCGCCCTGCGGGCCATCCCCCTGGGCGGCTATGTCGCCTTCCCGGACGACGAGGAAGACAGCGAGATCCCCAGCGATGATCCCGATCTGCTGCGCAACCGCCCCCTGCCCCAGCGGGCCCTGGTGATCGCCGCCGGCGTCATCGCCAACCTGCTGCTGGCCTGGGTGGTGCTCTTCGGTCAGGGGCTGCTGGTGGGCGTGCCCGCCGGCTTCAGCGCCACCCCTGGCGTGCTGGTGGCGGCGGTGCAGCCGGGCCAGCCCGCCGCCGCCTCGGGCCTGATGGCCGGCGATCGCATCCTCAGACTCGGCGGAGTGGCCGTCGGTGGTGGCTCCAAGGCCGTGGTGGATCTGGTGGCCGACATCCAGGGGGCGCCCGAGCGCAGCCTGCAGATCCAGGCCGAGCGCGACGGTGAGACCCTCAGCCTGCGGCTCACCCCCAGCGATCGCGATGGCATCGGCCGCATCGGCGCCCAGCTCCAGCCCAACGGCAGTGAGGTGTTCCGTCCCGCCAAGGGGCCGCTGGAGCTTCTCGGCCAGACCAACCGCGTCTTCGTGCAGCTGATCCGCCGCACCGTTGATGGCTTCGTGGCCCTGGTCACCCACTTCGGCGAAACCGCTCCCCAGGTGTCGGGGCCGGTGAAGATCGTCGAGATGGGCGCCAGCCTGGCCCGCCAGGGCGGCGGCAGCCTGTTCGTGTTCGCTGCGCTGATCTCGATCAACCTGGCGGTGCTCAACGCCCTGCCCCTGCCCCTGCTCGATGGCGGCCAGTTCGCCCTGCTGCTGCTGGAGGGCCTGCGCGGCAAGCCCCTGCCTGATCGGCTGCAGATGGCCTTCATGCAGTCGGGTTTCCTGCTGCTGGTGGGGCTGAGCGTGGTGCTGATCGTCAAGGACACCAGCCAGCTTTCAGTGGTGCAGCAACTGCTCGGCCGCTGAGGTGCCCCGCTTTGCCACGGCCCGGCAGCGGGCGCCGCTGATCCAGGAGCGCCTGGCGCTCCACTACCCCCACGCCACCTGCTCCCTCGATTGGCGCACGCCCTGGGAGCTGCTGGTGGCCACCATGCTCTCGGCCCAGTGCACCGACGAGCGGGTGAACCTGGTCACCCCGGCCCTGTTCGAGCGCTTCGCCGATGCGGCCGCCGCTGCTGCGGTGAGCTCCAGCGAGGTGGAGCCCTACGTGAAGTCCACCGGCTTCTACCGCAACAAGGCCAAGCACATCGTGGCCGCCTCCCAGCTGCTGATGGAGCGCCACGGCGGTGCGGTGCCGGCCTCGATGGAGCAGTTGCTGGAGCTGCCGGGGGTGGCGCGCAAGACCGCCAACGTGGTGCTGGCCCATGCCTTCGGCATCAATGCCGGTTTCACCGTCGACACCCACGTGCGGCGGCTGAGCAACCGGCTCGGGCTCACCCGCCAGAGCGAACCGCCACGGATCGAGCCCGATCTGATGAAGCTCTTCCCCCAGCCGGAATGGGAGAACCTCTCGATCCGGCTCATCTTCCATGGCCGCGCCGTCTGCAACGCCCGCAAGCCCCTCTGCGCCGCCTGCCCCCTCGCCGATCTCTGCCCCAGCCATCCCGACCACGGCCCCAGCGGCCGCCGGGTTCAGCAGCAGGCCACGCGCTAGGCTCGATCTCCACTGAACGAATTGCAGCAGCCGCATGGCGAAGAAGTCGATGATTGCGCGCGATGTCAAGCGCAAGAAAATTGTGGAACGCTTCGCCGTCAAGCGCGCCGAGCTGAAGGCTTCGTTTGAGGCGGCCGCTGATCCGATGCAGCGCCTGGAGATCCACCGCAAGATCCAGAACCTGCCCCGCAACAGCGCCCCCAACCGGGTGCGCAACCGCTGCTGGGCCACCGGCAAGCCCCGCGGCTACTACCGCGATTTCGGACTCTGCCGCAACCAGCTGCGCGAGCGTGCCCACAAGGGTCTGCTGCCCGGCGTCGTCAAGTCGAGCTGGTAAGCGGCTTCATGCCCTGGCTGTTCATCAGCGGCAGGGCGCCAATCAAGAGCGTGGGGGTGGCCAGGTGCCACCCTTTTTTGCGTCGTCAAGCCCTCGCAGGTCCGAATGCGAAGATGGTGCGTGAATAAAAACGGACATAAGACGACGTGCCAGCAAAGATTCAGACGGTCTCCTTCGATGGTCGGGAGATCCGGCTGACCACGGGCTTGTATGCCCCCCAGGCCGGGGGTTCAGTGTTGATCGAATGCGGGGACACCGCCGTGCTGGTCACGGCCACCCGCGCCAAGGGCCGCGAAGGGATCGATTTTCTGCCGCTCACCTGTGATTACGAAGAGCGCCTCTACGCCGCCGGCCGCATCCCCGGCAGCTTCTTCCGCCGTGAAGGCCGCCCCCCCGAGCGGGCCATCCTCACCACCCGCCTGATCGATCGGCCCCTGCGGCCCCTGTTCCCCTCCTGGCTGCGCGACGACCTGCAGGTGGTGGCCACCTGCCTGTCGCTGGATGAGCGGGTGCCGCCCGATGTGCTGGCGGTCACCGGCGCTTCGATCGCCACCCTGCTGGCGAAGATCCCCTTCAACGGCCCCATGGCCGCCGTGCGCGTGGGCCTACTGGGCGACGACTTCGTGCTCAACCCCAGCTACCGCGAGATTGAGCGCAGCGAGCTGGATCTGATCGTGGCCGGCACCCCCTCCGGTGTGGTGATGGTGGAAGCGGGCGCCAATCAGCTGCCCGAACAGGACGTGATCGAGGCGATCGACTTCGGCTACGAAGCCGTGGGCGAACTGATCAAGGCCCAGCAGACCCTGCTCAGCGAACTCGGTATCGAGCAGGTGTTCCCCGAAGCCCAGGTCCAGGACCCCGCCCTGCCGGCCTTCCTGGAGCAGGAATGCGGCGCCGGCATCGGTGAGGTGCTCAAACAGTTCAGCCTCACCAAGGCCGAGCGCGACGCCCAGCTTGATGTCATCAAGGCGGGCGTGGCCCAGAAGATCGCCGGCCTCTCCGACGACGATCCGATCCGCGTGGCCGCTGCGGGCAAGGCCCTCGGCAACACCTACAAGGGCATCACCAAGAAGCTGATGCGCGACCAGATCCTCACTGAGGGCAAACGGGTGGATGGCCGCAACCTCGATGAGGTGCGTCCGATCAGCGCCGCCGTGGGTGTGCTGCCCAAGCGGGTCCACGGCTCGGGCCTGTTCCAGCGCGGGCTCACCCAGGTGCTCTCCACCGCCACCCTCGGCACCCCCAGCGATGCCCAGGAGATGGACGACCTCAACCCCATGGGTGAGAAGACCTACCTGCACCACTACAACTTCCCGCCCTATTCGGTGGGCGAAACCCGGCCGATGCGCTCCCCCGGCCGCCGCGAGGTGGGCCACGGCGCCCTGGCCGAGCGGGCGATCATTCCCGTGCTTCCCCCCAAGGAGAGCTTCCCCTACGTGCTGCGGGTGGTCTCGGAGTGCCTCAGCTCCAACGGCTCCACCTCCATGGGCTCGGTCTGCGGCAGCACCCTCGCCCTGATGGATGCCGGCGTGCCCCTCAAGGCGCCCGTCAGCGGCGCCGCCATGGGCCTGATCAAGGAGGGCGATGAGGTGCGCATCCTCACCGACATCCAGGGCATCGAGGATTTCCTCGGCGACATGGACTTCAAGGTGGCCGGCACCGAGAAGGGCATTACCGCCCTGCAGATGGACATGAAGATCAGTGGCCTGGCGGTGAGCACCATCGCTGAGGCCGTCAACCAGGCCCGCCCGGCCCGGCTGCACATCCTCGAGAAGATGCTCGAAGCGATCGCCAAGCCCCGCGATGTGCTCTCCCCCCATGCCCCGCGCCTGCTCAGCTTCCGCATCGACCCGGAACTGATCGGCACCGTGATCGGCCCCGGTGGCCGCACGATCAAGGGCATCACCGAGCGCACCAACACCAAGATCGACATCGAAGACGGCGGCATCGTCACGATCGCCAGCCACGACGGCGCCGCCGCCGAGGAAGCTCAGCGGATCATCGAAGGGCTCACCCGCCGCGTCAGCGAAGGGGAGATGTTCAACGGCTCCGTCACCCGGATCATCCCGATCGGCGCCTTCGTGGAGATCCTCCCCGGCAAGGAGGGCATGATTCACATCTCCCAGCTCTCCGAAGCGCGGGTGGAGAAGGTGGAGGATGTGATCAAGGTGGGCGATGCCGTCACCGTGCGGGTGCGCGAAATCGACAACCGCGGCCGCATCAACCTGACCCTCCGCGGCGTGGCCCAGGAAACGGTGCCGGTGGCCTGATCAGCCGGGCCTGATCAAACTTCAAACCTCAGTGATCTTGATCACTGAATAGCTCTCAACCGCTTTCGCCCCAGGGTGAGGGCGGTTTTTTTGGGCTCAACGGTGTAGGCCGCTCAGATCAGCCCACGCCCAATGGTCGTCAGGTCAGCAGAAGCGCTGAAAATCTGCAGGGTGGGGTCGAAGCGTGGATCCTGCAGGGTGCGCTCGATGGTGGGATCCCACACGTAGATGTCAGCCCCCACCACGGTGGTCACCCCGATCACCTCGCCGCGCACAATCAGTCCGTCGCTGTCCCTGATGAAGCGTCCGTTGCTGTCGGTGGAGGGCTCATAGCGGGAGATGGCCACCCCATCCGCTACTTCGTCGTAGGCGATCAGATTGGCGTAATCGAGAAAACTGCCGAAGTTGTCGATCAGAACCTTGTCGCCTTGGGCGGCATTGAAATCCTCGATGCGATCGTTGCCGCGTGAGAGGACAAAGCGGTCGGCTCCGAGGCCGCCGAAGAGGCGATCATCGCCGCGGTTGCCGTTGAGGGAATCATCCCCCTCGCCCCCATAGAGCCAGTCATTGCCCTGGCCACCGGAGAGGGAATCGAATCCGGCTCCCCCACGCAGGGTGTCGTTGCCGGCATTGCCGCGCAGAGCGTCATCCAGCTGGCGACCCAGCAACAGATCATCACCCCCCAGGCCACGGATCGTGTCCATGCCTTCCGTGCCACTGAGGGTGTCGTTGGCCTCGGTGCCCGTGATCTCCTGACCCAGCAGAAAGTTTTCGCCCAGAGCCGGATCGACAAACGCCGGCTGGCCCTGGTCCAGCAGAAACTGGTTGAGAGTCTGCTGGGCCTGCAGAAACTCAAGGGCCGGATCAACCATGGGGGCTCGGAGGAGATTTCAAGGCTAGCGATCAGCACTTTGAGGGGCCATTGGCCCCAGAGGGCAACCCGCGATCACAGCGCAAAACCGGGATCAATGTGCGCCATGGCGGCGGCGGCCCGCTCACACAGTTCGGCATGGGCCAGGCCATGGCTGGCGATCAGACAACCGGCCTGCAGTCCGTCGCCGTTGTTGTTGTAGCCGAGGGGGCGAGAGCGTGAGATAAAGGTCGGTTTCGCCGCGCAGGATCGTGGCCACCTTGCAGCCCACGCTGCCCACCGCCAGCGACGATCCCAGCCCCAGGGCCCCCACCAGCACCAGCTCCGCCGGCTCGCGTCGCTCGCTCAGCTGGGGCGCAAAACGCTGGCCGGCCGGATTCTCCCGCCACGCACCCCCGATCAACTCCTCAGCCGCCGCCCCCACCAGACCGAACCAGAGCTCATGCTTCTCCGGCAGCAGCACCACCCCGAGCACCGGCTGGCCCTGATGCACCAGCGTCAGATGCACCGCGTACTCACCGCTGCCCTGGAGGAAATCCTTGGTGCCATCGAGGGGATCGAGGATCCAGAGCTAGTCGGCTTCCAGGGGCACACCGGCGCTGAGCTGCTCCTTGGCGGTCTCCTCGCTCAGCAGGTGCTGGTTCACCGCCAGATCAGCCGCCGTCACCGGGCCCTCACCGCCCTCATCCACGCTCAGTGCCTCCCCGTAGCCGAAGGGGGGCTGCACACCGCGGGAGTAGGTGGCCCTCAGACTCGCCTCCGACTCCCAGCACAGACGCCGCAGCAGCGCCAGCAGCTCCTCGAGATCAAGGCCGGCGGGCAGGCAGGGGGCAGCCATCATGGACACGGTCAGGGTCGGACAGAGCCGCATTGTGGAGCAAGCCAGCGAACCCGCCGCCGGGGTGCTGTATCTGGTGGGAACACCGATCGGCAACCTGGGCGATCTCTCCCCCCGGGCCCGGCGGGTGCTGGAGGGGGTGGATCGCATCGCCTGCGAGGACACCCGCCACAGCGGCCAGCTGCTGGCCGGTCTGGGCATCCGCAGCCGTCTGCTCAGCTTTCACCAGCACAACCAGACCGCCCGCATCCCCGAACTGCTCGCGGCCCTCGCGGCGGGCGAAAGCCTGGCGGTGATCAGCGACGCGGGCCTGCCGGGCATCTCCGATCCCGGCGAGGCGCTGGTGGCGGCCGCCCGCGCCGGCGGTCATGCGGTGATCTGCGTGCCCGGCCCCTGCGCCGTGACCACGGCCCTGGTGAGCAGCGGTCTGCCCTGTGGTCGCTTCTGCTTCGAGGGGTTCCTGCCGGCCAAGGCCAGCCTGCGCCGCCAGCGGCTGCAGGAGCTGGCCGCCGAGGAGCGCACCCTGGTGCTCTTCGAGGCGCCCCACCGGCTGATCGAGCTGCTCGATGACCTGCTCACCACCCTCGGTGAGCGGCCGCTGCAGGTGACGCGGGAGCTGACCAAACGCCATGAGCAGCAGATCGGGCCCAGCGTGGGCGCCGCCCTGGAGCACTTCCGGCGGGTGCCGCCCCGGGGGGAGTTCACCCTGGTGCTTGGCGGTGCCACGCCTGAGCAGGCGCCCCTGCGCAGCGACGCTGATCTGACCGTGGAACTGCGCCAGAAGGTGGCCTCAGGTCTGAGCGCCAGTGATGCGGCCCGCCAGCTGGCGGCCGAGACCGGCCTCTCCCGCCGCAGCCTCTACGCCCTGCTGCACCAGCCGGAGTGAGGGCCTCCCCACTGGATGGGCCATGCTGAGGACCGAACGGCTCCCCTCCCCTCCGCCTCGGCCATGCTGCTGCGCCTGCGCCTGTTGCTCACCAGCCTCGGCGGCGGCCTGCTGCTGCTGGTGATCCTCTGCCTCGGCGCCCAGAACCTGGAGGAGCGTCCCAGCCTGCGACTGGGGATCGGCCGCAGCGCTCCCCTGCCCAGCGGCTTCCTGGTGGGGCTGGCCCTGGCGGCGGGGGTGATCAGCGGCGGCAGCGCCACGGCCCTGCTGCTGCCCCGCCGGGACTGACCGGCGGGATCAGCCGCCGGGAAGGGCGTAGAGCGCCCCCTCCAACACCAGCCGGGTGATGCCCTGGCCCACCAGATACGTGGCGGTGCGCTGGATCACCTGGCTGTCGGGCATCTTGATCACCCGCTGGGTGCGGCCGCACTGGCGCTTGGCCTGGCGCGGATTGGCGAACACCACCAGGGCCTGGCGCGCCTGCTCGTCGTCGGGGAGGGCACCGAGCTCGGGGAAATCACTCAGGGGCCTGGTCTGCAGCTCCACCGTCTTATCCACCAGCATGTAAAGGCTGGCGGGCAGGGGAGCGTTCTCCAGGGGCTGGCAGACCACCGCCGAGCGCTCCTGCAGCCCCGCTGCCGCAGCGCTGAAGTGGGCGCCCGCCACCACCGGCACCATCGTGAAGACATTGCCCTCAGCGTCGGTGTCATCACCGTCGTCGCTGCCGTCGCCCTCGCCCTCGCTGTCATCGCCGTCAGCGTCCTCGCCGAAGTCATCGGCGTCATCAATCGCCAGCACACCCGGGCCGGTGCCGTCGTCGTCGTCGCAGTCGGGATCGAGTTCGTTCACCGCCTCGAGATCGAGATCGCCCGCAGGATCGGATTCGGGATCGCCTACCGGGCCGGGAACACCGTCGGCAATCCTTCCGGCGGCAGGCTGCTGCGTGGCCGCCAGGCTTGGAGCTGTTGCCGGGGGGGCTTCCAGCTGAGCCACGGGACGGCCGCGTTCCTTTTTGAGCTGCTCGTAGAGCTCGGGGTCGAGGGCGAGTTTCACCACCCGCGTCACGGTGTTGGGGCTGCAGCCGAAGCTGTCGGCGAGGGCCGCGCTGGATTCACCGGCCCGCCACCGCTGCACCAGCTCCTGTTTCTTGGCATCACTGAGCCGGGAGGCCACCATCGAGCAAGTTACGCAGCGTCTCAATCTAGGCTGAGGCGATGGGCCGTTAGCTCAGCTGGATAGAGCATGCGACTTCTAATCGCACGGTCGCTGGTTCGAATCCAGCACGGCCCGTTCCCCCATCCCCCGGCCGCAGGTGTGCCAGCAGCCCCACCAGCATTCCCTCACCTGCGCGCCATTCGGTAGCAGAAATTCCAATCGCTCCGATGATTTGTCAACAAAGTTGATAAATCTTGTAACTCCGAGTGGCCCATCCCATGGCCCTGACACGACGCGTCGAGCTGCTGCCCCTGGAGCGCACCGCTTCAGGCAATGCCCTGTTCAGCCACGCCCAGCCCAGCGACGAAACCCTGATCGCCGACCTCGCCCCCCATCAGCCCGCCTCGATCTTCTGCCACCGCCGCCAGACCGACCAACTCATCCTGCTGCGCGGCTCGCTTGAACTGGTGGTGCTAGAGGACGGCCGGCTGGTATGCATCCCCCTGCGTGAAGACGAGCCGATGCTGGTGCGCATTCCTCCCGGCGTTCCCCACGGGGCGATCAACACCAGCCGCCACTACGCCACCGTGGTGAATGCCGTGCTGCGCCACGGCCCCCCTGACCCCCGCGACTACATGCCGCGGCCGATGCCAACAATGCTGATGGAACAATGGCAGGCCATGATAGGCGATAGGCCTCTAACGGTTTCCTGAAGCCATCAGGACCCAGCACCTAAAGACAAAGTGGCCGGCGGCCGATGGCACTGATCGACGACGCCACGAGCTTCTAAGCAAGAATCACACGTAAAACATCGCGCAATCGAGCCTCCCTCCAAGGGCGACTGGCGCGGCTCAGGCAGGGGTCCACTAAGATGCAAGTGGTCCGTGATTCCACTTTGCACGACGCCACCAGTGAAAGTCATACGCATTTTGCGCCCTGAAAGTATCCCCATGAGGCGCTTCCCCTGCTTTCATCATCAGCAAAGAGTGACCTATCACCGATAAAAGCACCCACGATTATCACCAAACTCCAATCAGTTAATCGCAAGACCAAGAAACTCTTGCCTAGCTGATTCCTCCCAGGCAACGACAAAGACAGAACGTCTTCACGCTGAATTTTTCGCCGTTTCAACGATCTCGATGCAGCATATAAGTCAAAAGAAGTTTTTGCTCCAAGCCGACTATGTGGCAACACTTCGCCCCCTTCTCCCCCCCCAAGCCTTTCTTCCTGATCGCAGCAAGATCTGGATCCTCCTGATCAATCTGGCCATCCTCATCCTGGGCTGGACAATGGCCCGGCACCTTGACCAGTGGAGCTGGCAGTGGATCTGGCTTTACCTGCCGTTTACCCTGGTGATGGGCAACAGTGTAGTTGCTCTATTATTCAGCACTCACGATCTGATGCACACTAGCGCCATCAGACGTCCACGCATTAAACAGCTCTTGTCCCTGGTAGGCCTCACCCTGCTTTGGATGCCACCCACCATGTGGAAGGCGGTCCACAACCGCGAACACCACCGAAAGACCAACTCCCTCCAGGATCCCGATCGAAACTATCTCCACAGCCAGCCCTTCAGCTGGGGAAAGTGGATTCAGAATCTGTTCGTCCCTTCCTCGGAGGTGCATCCCATTTTGCTCACGATCGGCATGACGCAGGCGTGGGGAATCCACGCTTTTCGCAATCTCAGCTCCGTCTTGCTCTTCGTGGACGGCACAGCCCAGCACCCACCTGCCGCTTTCAAGGTCAGCCCAAAGGAACGCCTAAATATTACCTACGAACTTCTTGTAATCGCAGCACTTCACTTCTCAATTATCGCCTACATCGGCCTTAATCCAGCTGGATTGATCCTTGGATATTTTCTTCCGATCTGGATCGGCTATGCAGGAGTTATGTTTTATATCTATACTAACCACATGATCTCAAGCCTCAACCCTGTGAATGACCCCCTGGCCAACAGCCTCTCCCTGCGGGTTCCAAGACTCCTCGACAAGCTCCACTTCAATTTTTCATATCACACTGAGCACCATGTCTTCCCCGGCATAAATTCAGATTATTACCCAATTATTCAACGACTACTGCAAAAACTTTATCCTGATCGCTACAATCTAATGAACGCCTCTGAGGCCTGGCGAACCATGCTCCGGACGCCTCGTCACTACCTTAACGAAACTGTTTTCACTGATTGGAAGGGAGAGAAGAAAGTCGACTGTCCTCTTCCAAGGCCATTGGGATAATCCCGGCTCTGCCGAAGCCTCACAGCTGCCTCTCCAGCGGAAAATCCATGTGGAATCTCAAAGAAATCCCCACGCGGACGTTCCGGCTTCACTGCATGCCTACGGTGATGATCAGGTGACGCGACATCGCCATGCCAGTGCCCTCGAAACCCGAGTCATTCATGGCGCTCGAGGCGATATTTCTTCGGCATCACCGAAGCCCTGACAGCCTGATCGAGATTCTGCACCACTCCCAGAAGTTCTACAGCTACCTGAGCGATGACTTGCTCCGCCACGTGGCGGCGCGTCTGCAGCTCCCCCTCAGCCTCGTCAAAGGGACCGCCAGCTTCTATCACCTCTTCCGTTTCCAGCCGCCTGCCCGCCACCGCTGCGTGGTCTGCACCGGCACCGCCTGCCAGATCCAGGGGGCCCCGGCCCTGATCGCTGCCATGGAGGAGGGCCTGGGGCTGAAGCTGGGCGCCAGGCGCGGGGATGGCTGGGCGAGCCTCTCGGAGGTGCGCTGCCTGGGCACCTGCAGCGACTCGCCCCTGGTGCAGATCGACGACAGCATCGGCCGCCAGCAGACCGTCGCCGGCCTGCGCCGCTGGCTGCAGGAGCTGGAGCCATGAGCGGCCTGCGCTGCTGCGCTTCGGCGGGCTGCCTGGCCAGGGGCTCCGGCGCCTTGATGGGGGCCCTCGAAACGGCCATCTCCAGAGGCCAACTGGGGGACCAGATCCAGCTGCGACCGGTGGGCTGCCTGGGCCCCTGCAGCCAGGGCCCCCTGCTGGCCCTCGATCCCGATGGCGATCTCTATGCCGGTGTGGACCCGCAGGACGCCGAAACCCTGGTGGCCGCTCTGGCCCGACGGTTGCATCAGAGCTCTGACCAGGCGACGCCCCTGGAGTGGGCCCCCGCCAGAGGCGAGCGCCTGGATCTCAGAGCGCCGTTCTTCCAGCGGCAACGGCGGATCGTGCTGGAGCACTGCGGCCTGATCGATCCCACCGACCTGGAGCAGGCGATCGCCGTGGGGGCCTACGGCCAGCTGGAGCGGGTGTTGCAGGGCTGGAGCCCGGAGCAGGTGGTGACGGAACTGCAGCGCAGCGGCCTGCGCGGCCGTGGCGGCGCCGGCTATCCCACCGGTCTGAAATGGGCCACCGTGGCTCGCATGCCCGGGGCCCGCAAGGTGGTGGTCTGCAACGCCGATGAAGGCGATCCCGGCGCCTTCATGGACCGAGCCGTGCTGGAGGGCGATCCCCATCGGGTTCTGGAGGGAATGGTGATCGCCGCTTATGCGGTGGGGGCCGACCACGGGTTCATCTACATCCGCGCCGAATACGAGCTGGCGATCGAGCGGCTGCGCCTGGCGATCGAGCAGGCCGTGGACCGGGGTCGGCTCGGGGCGGCGCTGTTCGGCACGGGTTTCGGCTTCACGCTGGAGCTGCGGGTGGGGGCCGGTGCCTATGTCTGCGGCGAGGAAACGGCACTGATCGCCTCGATCGAGGGCAAACGCGGCACGCCGCGCCCCAGGCCCCCCTATCCCGCTGAGCTGGGCGTGGGCGGGAGACCCACCCTGATCAACAACGTCGAGACCTTCGCCAACGTGGCGCCGATCCTGCGGGAAGGCGCCGACTGGTTCGCCGCCATCGGCACCGCCGGCAGCAGCGGCACCAAGGTGTTCAGCCTCACCGGCCACGTGCGCCGCGGCGGCCTGGTGGAAGTGCCGATGGGCACCAGCCTGGCCACGGTCGTGCTGGACATGGGCGAAGGCAGCCCGCACGGCTCCGCCGTCAAAGCGGTGCAGACCGGCGGACCGTCCGGGGGCTGCGTGCCGGCCGATCGGCTCGACACCCCACTCGACTACGAAAGCCTCCAGGCCCTGGGCACGATCATGGGCTCCGGCGGCATGGTGGTGCTGGATCAGAGCACCGACATGGTGGCTCTGGCCGCCTATTTCATGGCCTTCTGCCGTGAGGAGTCGTGCGGCAAGTGCGTGCCCTGCCGCGCCGGCACCGTGCAGCTGCATGGGCTGCTGAAGAAGATCCTGGCTGGCCAGGCCAGCCAGGCCGACCTCGATCAGCTCGAAACCCTCGGAGCGATGGTGATGGACACCAGCCTCTGCGGCCTGGGCCAGAGCGCCCCCAAGCCGATGCTGAGCACCCTGCGTTACTTCCGCGGCGACTACCTCGCCCGGCTGGAGGCGCCATGAGCGTGCGCACCCTGCGCATCGACGGCCGCGATGTGGCCAGCGCCGACGGCGCCACGGTGCTGGAGGCCGCGCGCGATGCCGGCGTGGCCATCCCCACCCTCTGCCACCTGGAGGGGCTCTCGCCCGTGGCCGCCTGCCGGCTCTGCCTGGTGGAGATCGAGGGCAGCGGCAAACTCCAGCCGGCCTGCATCACCCCGGTGAGCGAGGGCCTGGTGGTTCACACCGCCACTCCCCGCCTCAGGGAGATCCGGCGGACCGTGATCGAGCTGCTGTTCACCGAGGGCAACCATGTCTGTGCGGTCTGCGTGGCCAACGGCCATTGCGAACTGCAGGACCGCGCCGTGGAGGTGGGCATGGACCACGCCCGCCTGCCCTACCGCTTCCCTGATCGCCCCGTCGACCTCTCCCACCCGCGCTTCGGGCTCGACCACAACCGCTGCATCCTCTGCAGCCGCTGCGTGCGCGTCTGCGACGAGGTGGAGGGTGCCCACGTCTGGGATGTGGCCTGGCGGGGGGAGCACTGCCGGATCATCGCCGGGCTGGATCAGCCCTGGGGCACCGTCGACGCCTGCACCGACTGCGGCAAGTGCGTCATGGTCTGCCCCACCGGCGCCCTGTTCCACAAGGGCGACAGTGAGGGGGAGAAACACGAGGATCCCAGCCGGCTGGCGGCCCTGCAGCGGGCCCGCCATTCCCGCCAGGAGGCCCCATGAGCCAGCTCGCGAAGCAGCCGAAGCTGCGTCTGGCCACGGTCTGGCTGGCGGGTTGCTCCGGCTGCCACATGTCGTTCCTGGATCTCGACGAGTGGCTGATCGAGCTGGCACCCCGGATCGAGATGGTCTTCTCGCCGATCGCCTCCGACACCAAGACCTACCCCGAAGACGTGGATGTGGCCCTGGTGGAGGGGGGCGTGGGCAACAGCGACAACCTGGCCCTGATCCACCAGGTGCGCCAGCGCACCCGCCTGCTGGTGTCCTTCGGCGACTGCGCCATCACCGCCAACGTGCCGGGCCTGCGCAACCCGCTCGCAGGTCCGGCCGCCGTACTGGATCGCTCCTACCTGGAGCTGGCCGACGGCAGCGCCCAGTGGCCCCACGCTCCGGGCCTGGTCCCCGAGCTGCTGGAGCGGGTGCTGCCAGTGCACGAGCTGGTGCCGGTGGATCTGTTTCTGCCGGGTTGCCCCCCGCCAGCCGAGCGCATCCGCGCCGTTCTCGACGCCCTGCTGCGAGGCGAGCAGCCGCTGATGGAGGGGCCGGAGATGATCCGCTTCGGCTGAACCATGACCCGCACGATCCTGATCGATCCGGTCACCCGAATCGAAGGCCACGCCAAGATCTCCATCCACCTCGATGCCGGCGGCGCTGTGACCGGCGCCCACTTCCATGTGGGTGAATTCCGCGGCTTCGAGGCCTTTTGCGTCGGGCGGCCCTTCAGCGAGATGGCCGCGATCACGGCGCGCATCTGTGGCATCTGCCCGGTGAGCCACCTGCTGGCCGCGGCCAAGACCGGCGACCAGCTGCTGGTGGTCACGATTCCGCCGGCGGCGGAGCGGCTGCGGAGGCTGATGAACCTGGCCCAGATCATCCAGTCCCACGCGCTCTCCTTCTTTCACCTCAGCAGCCCCGATTTCCTGCTCGGCTGGGACAGCGACCCGGCTCAGCGCAATGTGTTCGGGCTGATCGCCGCCGATCCCGAACTGGCCCGCGGCGGCATCCGTCTGCGCCAGTTCGGCCAGGCGGTGATCGAGCGGCTGGGTGGGCGCAAGATCCATCCGGCCTGGGCGGTGCCCGGAGGCGTGCGCAGCCCGCTGCAGCCCGATGACCGCGACTGGATCCGCTCACGCCTGGCCGAGGCCGTCGCCACCACCCGCGGCGCCCTCGATCTGTTCAAACGCCTGCTGGATGGGCCGCTGGCGGCGGAAGCCGCTGTGTTCGGCGACTTTCCTTCCTTATTCATGGGGCTGGTGGGGCCGGATGGCCGTTGGGAGCATTACGGCGGCCACCTGCGCCTGATCGACAGCACGGGCGCACTGGTGACGGCCGAGCTGCCGGCCGATGGTCTCAGCGCCGAGCAGTTGGGCGGCCTGCTGGCCGAAGCGGTGGACCCCTCCACCTACCTGAAGTTCCCCTATTACAAACCGCTGGGCCCTGAAGCGGGCAGCTACCGGGTGGGGCCGCTGGCCCGCCTCAACGTCTGCGAGCGCATCGGCCACGAGCAGGCCGACCGGGAGCTGCTGGAGCTGCGCCAGCGCGGCGGCAGGGTGGTCACCAGCTCCTTCCTTTATCACCTGGCCCGGCTGATCGAAATCCTCGCCGCCCTGGAGGCGATCGAGGCGCTGCTCGATGATCCCGCCCTGTGCGACACTCACGTGCGCGCCCACGCCGCAGTGAATGCCCGCGAGGCGGTGGGCGTGAGCGAAGCGCCCCGAGGCACCCTCTTTCACCACTACCGCGTCGACTCAGACGGACTGATCGAGGCGGTGAATCTGATCATCGCCACCGGCCAGAACAACCGGGCGATGAACCGCACGATCACCCAGATCGCCCGCCAATACATCCAGGCAGGTCCGGCCTTTGCCGGCGTGCCGGAGATCGCCGAGGGCCTGCTCAACCGGGTGGAGGCCGGCATCCGCTGCTTTGATCCCTGCCTCTCGTGCTCCACCCACGCCGCCGGCCAGATGCCGTTGCATGTGCAGCTGATCGGCCCCGAGGGGGAGCTGCTGCGCGAACGGTGGCGGGATTGAGCCCTCCAGCGCGGCAGCAGCGGCAGCGGCGCCCCGATCTGCTGATCGGCTGGGGCAACAGCCTCAGGCAGGACGACGGTGTGGGCCTTGCCATCGCCGAGCAGGTGCAGGGTTGGAACAGGCCAGGGCTCAAGGTGCTGGCCATCCCCCAGCTCACCCCTGAGCTGGCGCCACAGCTGGCGGACGCGGCCCGGGTCCTGTTCGTGGATGCAGCTCTGGCGGCGGGCTGTCCGGCCCCCGGCTGGACACTGGAGCAGCTGCCGCGGCGGTCTCCAGGCCCCCAACCCCTGAGCCACCACGCCAGCCCCGGCGCCCTGCTGCAGCTGGCCGGCAGCCTCTACGGCCGCACCCCGCCCGCCTGGCAGTTGCTGGTGCGCGCCCACAGCTGCGAGCTGGGCACGGAGCTCACAGCCGCCACCGCCGCCCTGCTGCCCGAGGCGCTGGCGGCTGTGGGGCGCTGGTGCGGCGATGCATGAGCTGGCGCTGATGGAGGAGTTGCAGCGAATCGCCCTGGACGCGGCGGCGGCCGAGGGCGCCCAGCGGATTCACAGCCTGCGGCTCAGGCTGGGACGGCTCTGCGGGGTGGACCCCGACGCGCTCCGCTTCGCCTTCGAGGTGGTGATGGCCGAGGAGGTGGCCCTCGGTGCCCGGCTGGAGCTGGAGGTGGTGCCCACCCTCTGCCGCTGCGGGCCCTGCGGAGCGCCATTCGAGCCCGAAGACGTGATCCTGGCCTGCCCGCACTGCGGGTCCCTGGCGGCTGAGGTGCTGGCGGGGCGGGAGCTGGAGCTGATTGGGCTGGAGGTGTCCTGAGGGTCATGCGACAGCCAGCAGTTGGGACTGGCATAGCTCCAGACCAGATCCAGCGCGGGATCGGCGTTGCTGACCAGATACCAGGGCTCCTCCACGAGAAGACCGGTGGGGAAGGCCAGCAGCAGGTTGGCCCGCTGGCTGCCTTCGACCCAGAGCGGCACATCCCGAAAGCCGCGGCAGTACCCGCGAGGCAGTCGCAGCAGGCGCACCTCACAGCCCATCGGAGTTGCGGTGCCATGGATCCAGGTGTCAGCGCGCAGCCGCATCACGTAGCGCCAGCGGGGTTTGCCGTCGAACCAGCCGAGCAGCTCGGCACTGGGAAAGCCGCGATCAGCCAGCAGCATGATGGCGCCGAACTCGCTCCTTCCTGAAGCCGGGGGGGGCAAGGTCGCCCCACAGTCGCCGAGGACAGCTGATCGGCCTTGTGTCGTCACTTTAGGAGTTTGTGACTACTGGATCTAGCCATTCCAGAGGCAAAATGGTTATTCGGCAGCCAGTCCACGAGTGAAGGCAGCAGCAGAAGAGCCTGCTCCTGGTGGTGGCGATCGCGGTGCTGGTGAGCAGCCTCCAGGGTTATGCGGTCA
>JAUCZK010000021.1 GCA_030373145.1 Cyanobium sp. CZS48M
TGACTGGAATCAACTGCACTGCAGGTGATCTGGGTTCCTCAGCAAGCCCTACGTAAACGCCCGCCTACCTAATCGTCGCCGAACAGCGCCTGCCCATCTCGCAAAAGATTTGACGTCGACTGGAGAGCTTGTATGTAGCGATCGCTTTTGAGAAGCCAGCGAAAGAAGTCAGGACTAACCTCCTTGATAGGCGACAGCATCACGTAAGCAGAGCTGATAGAACCTGAGTGAGGAGAGTATTCAATGCCTCCCTGGAAGCTTCTCATGCTGATAACAAAGCCTCCGACTTCCACGTGCTTCAATATGTCAGCGCCCTTGATCGCCTCGACAACTCTGCGCCCATCAGACTCTACTAAGTCGGCTTGCTTGACGATTCCAAGCTATTGAGAAGCTGTTAGCTGCTCATCTTCATCTAGTGCACGCTCATTCCTAAGCGCAAATCTTCTTCTACTTTGACCGACTTCCCAATGCTCCGGCACCTCCCCCAGCCACTCCACTCCACCCCGCTGCCCTTGTAACTCGGATACCTCGGAAAGCTCACGCCGTCAGCCCCCTGATCATCGCCAGGATCAGATCCTTCACCTGCTTCAGCACAGCCTCGTATCCCTTTTGCTCTTGGCACCGTTCATCAGCTGGTCGCTGCTTGCGCTAGTTTGAACAATCTAGAATTTCCAGATGGTTGGCATCAAGCAAGGGTGGAACTCTGCCTACCTCATGGTTGTGGCGGAGCTTCTGGCTCATGGCTTGGGTGCTCAAGATCCAGCTGTTGCTGCGTCAGCACCCGTAGTTCACCGCTGATCGTCACCGCAAGTCCTGTTCCAGTCTGACGGGCCAGTTCACGGGCACTCTGTCCGGCACGAAGCAGCGCTGCGGAGACGCGCTCGAGGTCAGCATCATGGCGTTGGCTCTGGAATCCAGCAGTCATGGCCGACCTCCCTCACTGAGAAACTGCGGAACAGCACCACCATTATCAATCATCTGCCATTCATCCACCAGTGGCTTGTAGAGGGTTTCCAAATTGTGGAGTCCTGCCTTGAAGCGGCGAGCGATCACCTCCGCTGGGATGGCGTGTCCCCCTTGACGCACCCGCAACTGCACACGGGTCACGGCCTGCTCCACCGACGGCAGAGACAGAAAAATGAGCTTCACCGAATACCCCCACGCCTGCCAATCCCCGATGCGTTGGGCATAGGCCTTACCAGAGAGGGTGGTTTCAAACCCGAAGCTGATGCCACGGGCGCTACAGCGGTCAATCTCCTCCAGCATCAACCGTCCGGCTCTGCGGGCTACCAACTCTGGAGCAAACGGCGACAGACCTGCTGCGATCAGATCGGCATTGATGAATGCCTTGATGCCCAGCTCCAGTGGCAGGTATTCACGAGCGAAGGTGGTTTTACCCGCACCATTGGGGCCAGCGATGATGATGATCCGCCGCTCAGGCACTCAGCCCCCCGACCATCTCCAGGATCCGATTCGTCACTTGCTTCAGCTCGGCATCGATCACCTCCAGGGGCCTGGGTGGGGTGAACATATAGAAGTGCCGGTTGAAGGGGATCTCATAGCCCACCTTGGTCTTCTCGTGGTCGATCCAGGCATCGGGCACATGGGGCAACACCTCCCGCGCGAAGTAGGTCTCCACGTCTTCCGAGAGCGGCACGTTCTCGGTGTCCCGCAGGCTGCTGTCCGCCTGGGGTTTGCCCTTGGCCTTACCTCGCTGGCCCAGCACCACGTTCCCTGATTCATCCCGCTCGGGCCGCTCCACCGTGATCGTGCGGTAGCCGAAGGCTTCGTTGGGGAAGATCTTGCTGATCGGCTTGCCGTCCTTCTCCGCTTCCTCGAAGGCACCGAACAGCTGGGTGATCAGCTCAATGTGCTCAGGGCTCAGTTCCTTGCGCTTGCTGCCCAGGCTTTTGCGCATCTTCTGCCAGTAGCTGCTGGCATCGATCAGCTGCACCTTGCCCTTGCCGGCCTCGGGTTTGCGATTGGTGAGGATCCAGATGTAGGTGCTGATGCCCGTGTTGTAGAACATGTCCGTGGGCAGGGCAATGATCGCCTCCACCAGGTCGTTCTCCAGCACATAGCGGAGGATCTCGCTTTCACCAGACCCCGCCCCACCAGTGAAGAGCGGTGATCCGTTGAGGACGATGCCAAAGCGGCTTCCGCCTTCATGGGCAGGCCGCATCTTGCTGATCAGGTGCATCAGGAACAGCAGCGAGCCATCACTCACCCTGGGCAGCCCCGGCCCAAAGCGACCGCTGAAGCCCATCAGCTCCGCTTCCCGCTGAATCTCCTTCTGGATCTTCTTCCACTCCACCCCGAAGGGCGGATTGGAGAGCATGTAGTCGACCTTCGCCTCAGGCAGCTGGTCGTCTGAGAGCGTGTTGCCGAAGCAGATCTTGTTGATGTCCTGCCCCTTGATCAGCATGTCCGCCTTGCAGATGGCGTACGACTCAGGGTTCAGCTCCTGGCCGGACAGCACCAGCCTCGCCGTGGGGTTGTGGCCCGTGAGGTGCTCCTCCGCCACGCTCAGCATCCCACCGGTGCCAGCGGCTGGGTCGTAAAGGCTGCGGACGATGCCGGGCTGGGTGAGGACTTCATCGTCTTCGATGAAGATCAGGTTCACCATCAGCCGGATCACCTCCCGTGGGGTGAAGTGCTCCCCGGCCGTCTCGTTGGAGAGTTCCGCGAACTTGCGGATCAGCTCCTCGAACACCAGCCCCATCTCCGCGTTGCTGACCTTGTCCGGGTGGAGATCGATCTGGGCGAACTTCTCTGACACCAGGTACAGCAGACCTGCCTTCTCAAGACGGTCCACCTGCAGGTGGAACTCGAAGCTCTCGAAGATGTCCCGCACCGACGGGGTGAAGGCCTGGATGTAGGCCCGCAGGTTCTCGCCGATGTTGTCCTGATCGCCCATCAGCCGCTTCATGTCCAGCGGTGAGGTGTTGCAGAAGTTCTGCACTGCCTTACGCAGCAGGAACGGCTCAGGATCCAGGCCCTGGCCCTCCCGCAACATCTTCTCTTCCAGCACGGCTGCCTTGGTGGGCTCCAGCACGCAGTCCAGGCGCCTGAGCACGGTGAACGGCAGGATCACCTTGCCGTAATCGCTCTGCTTGTAGTCGCCCCGCAGCATGTCAGCGACCGACCAGATGAAGGCGGAAAGGTTCTGCTTCCCGGTGGGCTGGGGGCCGAGTGGAGCAGATGGAATCGCTTTCGGAGCTGGAGCTGTGCTGCCATTCCCCTCTGCGCTGGCCAGTGCCACCGAGCCGCCCCGTCCTCGCCCAGGAACCACACTCCCCTTCGCGACCAGTGAGGCCTTTACGGCGTCATAGGTGGGCTCATCCCAGCCGAGCAATTCGCGCAGCTTGCCATTGCCCGCTGAGCCCTGCATGGCCTCAAGTGCTCCGAGGAAATCGTCCTGCTGCACCTGATCAGCCATCAATGGAACAGACCGATCGTCGATCGGGGAAGTCTGCCTGTCTTAGGGCCCAAGGGAGGGCAGATGTGCGGTTCAGCCTGGACAGCTCCGGGTCAGGTCAGGTGCTCACCATGGGTGAGGAGCCCTTGATGCAGCCGGCAGGTGAGCACCGGGATACAGCTCACTTCGGCGTGGTGCCGGAAGCAGTGGCTGGGATGGGTCAGACCGAGCGGACTTCTTTCCTGACTCTGGGGAGGCGAACGTGATCCAATGGCTGAACCCTTTGCGCAATCGCTCCCATGGATGACGAGCTCCCCTGCGCGTCACCCGAGTGCACAGCCGACGACTGGCGCCGGATTCGTGACGCCCTGCTCTACATGGGTCGCGACCTGCACCAGCGTTCTTACGTGGTGGCTGCCGAGGCCTGATCAGCCTGGGCAGCCTCTGCCGTTCAGCCCTGTGCTCCGTGGTGGGCTCAGACGGTGCCGAAGGCCACCTGACAGGCGGCATTGAGCAGTTCGGCTTCCTCGGAGCTGCTGGGTTCACGGCCATCCAGCAGTCCTCGGTTGCAATCGGCCGAGAGCTGGTAGGTGCTGCCATCGGCGGTGACAGCGAAGTTGACCCCCTGGGAACCGGAGGGCTGAACCGAGCCGAAGAGCAACTGGTAATTGGTGTTGGGCACCACGATGTAGGTGGTGTTGCTGCTCACCGCGTTGTCGACAGCACTGTTGATGATGGCTGCCGTGGCCAGGGAGGCCACACCCCATGTTGCGGCTCTGGCCCCCCACCATCCCCAGGTGGGAGACGACCAGCCTCCATACCAGCCGTGATTCCACGGGCGCGCCACGCCCCAGCCCGGTCGAGCCCAGCCGGCATTCACATTGACATTGTTGATGTTGACGCGCCGATTGGCATCCCAGTTCACATTTCGGTTGACATTCCGATTGACATTCCGGTTCACGTCGCGATTGACGTTTCGGTTCAGGTCGCGATTGACGGATCTGTTGCCGTCGCGATTGATGTTGCGGTTCCCGCTGGTGTTGATGGTCCCCCGCCCGATGTTGTTGCCGCCGGACGGCCGCTGCATCGATGGCCGCGCCGAGGGTGACGACACCCTGTTGCTCCAGCCACCGCTGGGACGGCTGTTGCCGCGATTCAGGCTGCCGCCGCCGCCCATGCCGGTGCGGGCATGGTTGCCACCGCTGTGACTTCTGCTTCCACCACCACTGCGGCCGCCGCCACCTCCACGGCTACCGCCGCCGCCGCCGCGACCGCCGCCGCCGCCGCCGCCCCGGGCCAGCAGCTCAGAACTGATCGGTCCCTGGCTGCCCCCCAGGGGAGTGTCCAGGGCCAGTGCTGCGCCGGTGGGGAAGGCGAGCACGCCGGAGAGCAACAGGCTGAATCCAGCGATCCCTTTCATTTGCGCACCACGTCGCAGCCGTCGTCGTAGCAGCTGGCATCAATCCGGCCGTCGCTGCCGAAGTGGACCATCACGTGATCACGGTCCTTCATCACAGCAGCACGGTCCTGGAGGACGCTGTTGAGGTAGTTGGGATTGACAACACAGAGATCCGTGCCGTTGAAGCAAACCGTGTTGGTGGAGAAACGGGCTTCGGCCCGCGTCAGGCTGGCCCACGACTTGGAGTCATTCGACCAAAGATCCATGCGTACGGGTTGATCACGCACACGGACCGTCATCACCTCCCCGCTGATCTTGTGGCGGTAGAGGGTGGATTCACCCTCGTTGACCGCTTCGACAATGCAGGCTTTGGCGGGTGCGCCCTTGAGGCTGCACTGGGTGGTGAGGGTGTAGAGCACCTGGCTTTTCCCCTCGCCGGCACTGAGGATCAGCGTGGAGGTGACTGCCGCCGCGGCGAGGCCTCCGCGCAGCAGATAGCCCCGCAGCAGGCCGACCCGCAACAGGCCGCTCGACAAAACCTGGCGTAAGGACATAGAGCGGATGGATTTTCTGATTTCAACGTACCAGCGCAGTTGCCATCAAGCCTCCGTGGATTTGCGGCCGGCTTCATGAACTGATGCCATCGGCGACTGTTGCCAGCGGCCATTGGCCCCATGGCCCGCCACCAGGTAACCGCTGAGGGCCACCACCAGCACCTTCACCAGCTTCTCCTTGAGCTGATCCAGATCGCGGATGTCGAGCAGGCCATGGCCGCTGCGGTCGTCCACCCGGGCCGCATCGATCGGTGAGATCAGTCATTCATAGACGCCGTAGCCAAAGATCAGCAGGGCGATGCCAATCAGGTAGAGGTCGATGCCGGAGACGACTCCCCCCAGCAGCTGGGCGATGAATCCCTTGTTGCTGCTGCCCGCCAGCAACTGCAGGATGGAGTTGGCGATATCCATCGTGCCCAGGGTGAAGGTGACCACCGTGCTCACCAGGCTCATGATCACCGGCAGGATCGCCACCAGGCGCAGCTTCCATAGCAGCCGCTCGAACCGTTGCTCCTAGCGCTTGAGGGAACCCGGGCGGGAGGTGCTCACGAAGGGATGGCGATGGACTGGGGCAGAACCTACGGGCAATGACTCCAGTCGTCTGTGCTGACGGCACATCTACGATTCCGCCATGCCCGACTCTCATCCCTTTCCCGAGCTCTTTGAACGACCGAAAGAAGCCAGCCCCCTGCCTGGCACACCCCGTCCTCGCCGCGAGGAACCCTGGGCGTCGGGCCAGCGCAAGCGTTATCTCGCCTCCCTCGATGACGCCGATGACACCTCAGACTCCGATGACGCCAGCTGAGGCCGCTCAGTCCCGAGGCTGATCAGCCTCCCGGCAGCGGCGCACTGAAGAAGCCAAGGGAATTCAGCCACAGGCCCAGCAGCAGCATCGGCAGAAACACCGCACCGGCAATCTGCAGTTTCACGGTGGTGGCGGACCGTTCCTTGGGGGCCATGGCAGCGGCGCAGCCGGAGTGAGTCGCCATCCTGAAGCACCCGCTGAGCCTGGATGTCCGGCACCTCCCCAGACCAGTTGCCGGATCTGCTGCCGGATCTGCCGCCCCTGCCGTCGCTGCGGCTGGCGGTGGTGGGCCATGTGGAGTGGGTGAGCTTCGTGGTGGTGGAGCGCCTGCCCGTGGCGGGTCAGATCCAGCACGCCCTCGAAATGCTGGAGCAGCCCGCCGGCGGTGGCGCTGTGGTGGCCGCCCAGTTCACCCGGCTCACGAACCAACCGGTGGCCTTCTTCACGGCCCTGGGCCGCGATGCCCTCGGTGAGCGGGCTGCCTCTGAGCTGCGGGCCATGGGGCTGCAGCTGCATGTGGCCTGGCGCGAAGCCCCCACCCGTCGGGCGATCACCTTCGTGGAGGCCAGCGGGGAGCGCACCATCACCGTGATCGGCGAGCGGCTCGCGCCCGCCGCCAGCGATCCCCTGCCCTGGGCGGAGCTGGCGGCCTGCGACGGCGTCTTCGTGACCGCCGCCGATGCGGCCGCCCTGCGGCTGGCCCGGCGGGCGCGGGTGCTGGCGGCCACCCCCCGGGTGCGCCTGCCGCTGCTGCAGGAGGCCGCTGTGGAGCTCGACGCGCTGATCGGCAGTGCGCGGGATCCTGGTGAGCGCTACAGGGCCGGCGATCTCTGCCCCGCTCCTCGCCTCTACGTGGCCACCGAAGCCGAGCAAGGGGGCTTCACCGTGCCTGGCGGTCGCTTCAGCGCGATCGAGCGGAGCCATCCCCCGGTGGATGCCTATGGCGCTGGCGACAGTTTCGCCGCGGGACTCACGGCCGGCCTGGCGGCCGGCTGGGAGCGCTCAAGCGCCCTGGCGCTGGCCTGCCGCTGCGGCGCCGCCGCCCTGGATGGTCGCGGGGCTTATGCCTCCCAGTGGCGCGCGCCCCTTATTGGATCACCACCAGATCGCGGGTCCCGCTCTGCTCCAGCAGCGCCGCGAGGGTGAGCAGGTCTCTGCTGCGGATCAGGCCGATGCAGCCATCGGTGCCACTCTCGGGGCTCCAGCCCGATCCAGAGCACCCGCCCCAGTTCCACGGGACCTCCGGCCTGATCTCGCTGACCTCGGTGAGCCGGTAACGCCCCGCCGGCAGGGGTGCCTGGCTGCCCAGGCGGTGACGGTCGGCCTGCTGACGCGAGGCTCGCCCCACCACGGCCTCGAAGTTGTGGGTCTTCTGGCCGGGAAGCGTCAGCTGCAGCTGCCAGACGGGATCTCCGGTGGCGGGCAGGGTGCGTGAGCTGCGCCTGAGGCTCAGGACGCTGCCGGTCTGGGCGATGGCGCCCTCCACGGCCATCAACGTGATCGCAGCGGCGAAGGCACGGGCACAAGCCCGGGCCAAGGGCCCTGGGGGCCAAAGGCCTGTTTCAGCTCTGATTCGCCTCCCCATCGTTCCCTTGCAGGAGGCTGGGCATAGCGGGCTTGCCAGCTTCGGCGGAGATCTCCGCCAGGCTGGGTTCCTCCTGAGCCCTCACACGACACCAACGCATGGACCCGACACTCGCTGGCACTCCTGACGCGGCGGATCTGCTGAGGATGGAGGCGATCAGTCGCAGACAGGGAGGTGCCGTTGAGGCCGCCCAGCTGATCGGCAGCTGGCGCCTGCAGCGCACCTGGCCGAAGGGATCCCAGCGGCCGGCCGATCTGGCCAGCGGACTGCTGCGGGCTTTCGGGGCAAGGCTGGTGATCGAAGCCCCCGGCCCCGGCGAGGAGCTGGCGATCCGCAACAGCGTTCAGCTGGGGGGCGTTCAGCTCACCTTTGCGGGCCAGGCTCGGCTGGAGGGCAAGCGGCCCCTGCTGGTGTTCCGCTTCGAGCGGCTCCGTCTGGCTCTGGGCCCCTGGCGGCCCCTCGATCGCGCTCTGCCCCAGTCGCTTCCATTTGATCAGCAGCGGGTCGGTGGGCTCCCTTTCTTCGCCCTGATCGGTGGCGGTGCGCAGCTGGGCTGGCTGGCGGCCCGCGGCCGGGGCGGTGGCCTGGCGCTCTGGAGCCTCGATGGGGCTGATGACAGCGCCCCCGGGGTTGCCTAAATTCAAACCAGAGCCCGGTCCTTTGACCCTGAAACCCTTCCTGCAGGTTCTGTTCCTCACCTGGGTGCTGTTCCGTTGCCTCGACTGGTACGGCCGCTGGCGTGCCGTTCTGGCGAGAGACCGGCTCTCCAGTGAATTCGCCAGGGAACTGCGGCGTCGCGGGCTGATCAGCACCTTGCGCTGAGGCCACGCCCGCGCGGCGATCACTATCGGCAAAGCTCTGTCACAAGTGCTGGCGTTCAGAGGCAAGACCCTTCAGCAGCGGCCACGCTGGAGGTAGTTGATGGACCCCCTCATGCATACCCACGATCTTGAAAACCACGACAATCTCTATGCTCAGGAAATGCCGATCCAGGGCAGCGAACCTGTGATGGAAGCCCGCAGCCATGTCTCCTGGGCCGTCATCGCCATGGTGGTGATGGTGGCTGTCCTGGCTGGAGTGGCCGCCATGGGTCATGGTGGGGCGCTGGGCTGAGCTTGAGCTCCATGACCATTGCCGCCCTTCCCGGGCTCATCACCCTGCTGGCCGTGATCACCTTTCAGGCCACTGCCATGCAGGTGGGCCGTGCACGCCTGCGCGATGGGGTGAAGCCACCGCTGATGACCGGACCGCCGGCCTTCGAGCGGGCCGTGCGGGTGCAGCAGAACACCCTGGAGCAGCTGGTGGTGTTCCTGCCGGCTTTCTGGTTGGCGGTCCTGGTCTCCAACGCCACCGCGGCTTCGCTGCTGGGGGCGATCTGGGTGCTGGGTCGTGTGCTCTATGCCGTGGGCTATCTGCGGGCTCCGGAGCAGCGGGGGGCGGGATTCGCCATCAGTTTCCTGGCCTCGACGGTGCTGCTGGTGATGGCGCTGGTGGGTTGTGTGATGCGCCTGCTCTGACCCCCTGGCCTACGCTGCGCCCCCAGGTTGCTGAATCCTCCTGGCCCGCCCTACGCCCCCCCTGAGCGCCCGCCTGCGGGGCCGCGCACTTCTCGCTGATCCCCGCGTCAACAAGGGAACGGCCTTCAGCCGAGCGGAACGCGAGGCCTTCGGGCTCGATGGCCTGCTGCCCCATGCCGTCGAGAGCCTGGAGACCCAGGTGGAGCGCCAGTGGCAGGCCTTCCTCAGCCTGGGCAGCGACCTGGAGCGGTTCCGCTTCGCGGTGTCCCTGCGTGAGTCGAACCTCACCCTGTTCCACCGCTTTCTGGCCGATCACATCGAGGATGTGATGCCAATCGTGTACACCCCCACGGTGGGGGCGGCGATCCAGCGCTTCAGCCTCGATTACCGCACTCCCGGCGGCGGTGTGTTCCTGGCGGCGCCCGATCAGGAGCGGATCGAGGCGGTGCTGGCCCAGGTGGCGCCCGGGCCGGTGGATCTGATCCTGATCACGGATTCCCAGGGCATCCTCGGCATCGGTGACCAGGGCATCGGCGGCATCGAGATCTGCCTGGGCAAGTTGGCGGTGTACACCCTCTGCGCCGGTCTGGATCCCGCCCGGGTGCTGCCCCTGGTGCTGGATGTGGGCACCGATCGCGTCGAGTTGCTGGAGAACCCCCTCTACCCCGGCTGGCGTCACCCGCGCCTCGATGGCCCCGACTACGACCGCTTCCTGGCCCGCAGCGTGGAGGCCCTGCAGCGTCAGTTCCCGGGGGCACTGCTGCACTGGGAGGACTTCGGCACCGGCCATGCCCACCAGTTGCTGGAGCGGTACCGACAGCAGGTGCCAAGCTTCAACGACGACATCCAGGGCACCCGCGGGGTGGCCTGCGCGGTGGTCAAGGCGGCCTCCCACGGCGCCGGTCTGCCCTTGGAGGATCACCGCATCGTGGTGTTTGGCGCGGGCACGGCCGGTTGTGGCATCGCCGAGGGGCTGGTGCGCCTGCTGACCAGGGCAGGCTTGAGTGAGCCAGAGGCGCGACGCCGCATCTGGGCGATCGACCGGGAGGGTCTGGTGCTGGCTGATCAGCCCGGCCTTTCCCCCATGGCCCTGGCGCTGGCCAGGGATCCCTCCGAGCGTTCAGTGTTCGAGCACGACACGCAGGGCCGGATCGGCCTGCTGGAGGTGGTGCGGGCGATTCAACCCACCGTGCTGATCGGCACCTCCACCGTGGCCGGAGCCTTCAGCCGCGAGGTGGTGGACACGATGGCGGCGGCTGTGGAGCGGCCGATCATCCTGCCCCTCTCCAACCCCACCCGACTGGCGGAAGCGACTCCCGCTGATCTCTACGCCTGGACGGGGGGACGGGCCCTGGTGGCCAGTGGCAGCCCGTTCGAGCCCGTGAGCTGGCAGGGCAGCCTGCGCAGGATCGGGCAGTGCAACAACTGCTTCCTTTTCCCCGGCCTGGGCTTCGCCAGCGTGGCGGTGGGCGCCACCCAGGTGAGCGAAGGGATGATCGATGCCGGGCTCGATGCCCTGGCCGACCGCATTCCGTCCTTCAGGGATCCGGAAGCCCCCTTGATGCCCGAACTCACCCAGGTGCAGGCGGTGTCGCGGGCAGTGGCGGAAGCCGTGGCACTGGCGGCGGTTCACGAAGGCCTCGCCAGCCGAGCCGCCAGCGCCGGTGAGGCGATGGAGCGGCTCGATCAGGCCACCTGGACGGCGGCCTACCGCGAGCTTTAGAGGTCGTCTTCGACGTTGGGCTTGATCGTGCAGTCGGCCAGGGGGTAGCTGACGCAGAGCAGGGCGAAGCCTTCGCCGATCTGATCGTCGTCGAGGAAGCTCTGGTCCGACTGGTCAACGCTGCCGGAGAGGATCTTGCCGGCGCAGGTGCTGCAGGCCCCGGCGCGGCAGGAGTAGGGCAGGTCGATGCCCTGTTCCTCGGCGGCATCGAGGATGTACTGATCGTCGGGGCAACTGAACGACTTGCCGCCTTCCAGCGTGATCGTGAACGAGGCCATGGCCGCTGACATCTGAGTGTTTCGCACACGTCCTAGGCAACGCCAGAGTGGTTTGGGGTAGCCCTCGTGACAGTGGGGCGCCATCGCCATGGCAGACGGGCTGGAGCCGGGGCCTGTGTGGTGGCTTGAACACAACGTTCAACCCTGACTTGCGTCCCTCCAACGCTCTGCCCATCAATGGACATAGTGAGTACCGCTGGAGTCGTCTGTGGTCAGGGTCTTGGTTCCCGCCGAAAGCCGGGAGGGGGAGCGGCGTGTCGCGGCCACACCAGAAACGGTGCGCCGGCTGGTGGCGAAGAAGTCTGAGGTGTTCATCGAGTCGGGGGCCGGCCTGGAGGCCGGTTTCAGCGATCAGGCCTTCATCGAGGCCGGCGCTTCGATCGTGGCCAGGGGTTGCCCCGACACCTGGAGTGCCGCTGAGCTGGTGATCTGCGTACAGCCACCCGCTCAGGACAGTGAGGGCGGCAGCGGCGGGCTCGAGCGCCTGGCCTCCGGTTCCCTGCTGGTGGGTCTGCTGGATCCCTACCTGAACCAGTCCCTGATCGAGCGGCTCAACAGCCGCGGCCTTTCGACCCTGGCGATGGAGCTGCTGCCGCGCATCAGCCGCGCCCAGTCGATGGATGTGCTCTCGTCCCAGGCCAATATCGCCGGCTACAAGGCGGTGCTGCTGGCGGCCGCCGAGCTGGATCGCTTCTTCCCGATGCTGATGACCGCCGCCGGCACGGTGCAGCCCGCCAAGGTGCTGGTGCTCGGCGCTGGCGTGGCTGGTCTACAGGCGGTGGCCACCGCCCGCCGCCTCGGCGCCGTGGTGAAGGTGAGCGACGTGCGGCCGGCCGCCAAGGAACAGGTGGAATCCCTGGGCGCCCGCTTCATCGACCCCCCCAGCCGCGAGGCACCGGGTGAAGCCGGTGGCTATGCCCGGGAGGCCGGCGCCGCCTTCCTGGAGGCCCAGCGCCAGCAGCTCACCATCCATCTGGCGGAAGCCGATGCGGTGATCACCACCGCCCAGGTGCCCGGACGGCCGGCGCCGCTGCTGATCACCGAGGAGATGCTCAAGGCCCTGCGGCCCGGTTCGGTGGTGGTGGATCTGGCGGTGTCGACCGGCGGCAACTGCGCCGGCAGCCAGCCTGATCGCACCGTGGAGATCGGCGGGGTGCGCATCATCGGCTCCTCCAACCTGCCGGCGTCGGTGCCCCACCACGCCAGCTCCCTCTACGCGCGCAATCTGGCGGCCTTCCTGGAGCCCCTCTTCAGCGACGACGGCCTGCTACTCAACCCCGAGGACCCCTTGCTCGACCCCTGTCTGATTTCCCACCAGGGCGCCTGCCGGCGCCCCGAACTGTGGCCCAGCCTCGAGGAGGTGACGGCATGAGCGGTCATCTCAGTGGCACCGCCGCCCTCTGGGTGCTGGTGCTCGGCAGCCTGCTGGGGTTGGAACTGATCGGCAAGGTGCCCCCCACCCTGCACACGCCGTTGATGTCGGGGGCGAATGCCATCAGCGGCATCACCCTGCTGGCGGCCCTGGCTCTGATCGGTCAGGCGCCAACCCCCGGCCTGAAATTGATCGGTGCGGTGGCCCTCGGTTTTGCCCTCTTCAATGTGGTGGGCGGTTTTCTCGTGACGGATCGAATGCTGGCGATGTTCCGCCGCCGGGAGGCGAACTGATGGTTGAACTCTCGATCGAACTGGGCTCGGTGCTGCTGCTGGCCTTCGGGCTCAAGGGCCTGGCCAAGATCCGCACGGCCCGCAGCGCCAATGGCCTCGCTGCGCTGGCCCTCGGCCTGGCGGTGGTGGGTCTGCTGCTGCAGCAGGGCCTGGGCGGCTGGCCCTGGATGCTGCTGGGCCTGGGCATCGGCGGAGGCCTCGGGGCCGTGCTCGCCCTGCGGGTCGCCATGACCTCCATGCCGGAAACCGTGGCGCTCTTCAACGGCTGCGGCGGCATGTCCTCGCTGCTGGTGGCGATCGGTGCGGTGCAACTGCCTACGCCGCTGAACCTGGTGGGTCAGGTATCGGTGCTGGTGTCGGTGCTGGTGGGCTCGATCACCTTCAGCGGCTCGCTGGTGGCGATGGGCAAGCTGCAGGAATGGCTGGGCACCCCCGGCTGGACCCTGCGGCCCCAGCGCCATGCCGTGAACATCGTTCTGGCTCTGGCCTGCCTGGCCTGCTGCGCGCTGGTGCTCAAGGGCATGGCCGTGGCCCTGATTCCCCTCACCGTGCTGTCGCTGCTGCTGGGCGTGGGGCTGACCCTGCCTGTGGGTGGCGCCGACATGCCGGTGGTCATCTCGCTGCTGAACTCCTATTCGGGCGTGGCTGCGGCCGCCGCCGGTTTTGTGGTGGGCAGCGAGCTGCTGATCGTGGCCGGCGCCATGGTGGGCGCGGCTGGTCTGATCCTCACCCAGGTGATGTGCACGGCCATGAACCGCTCGCTCACCTCGGTGCTGTTCGGCGGCGCCCTGGGCGCTGGAGACAGCGAGGCCTCGGAGGCCGGTGGCCGAGAGGAGTACACCAATGTCACCTGCTGCAGCCCGGAGGAATGTGCCCTCACCCTGGAGGCGGCTGAGCGGGTGATCTTCGTGCCGGGCTACGGCCTGGCCGTGGCCCAGGCCCAGCACAGCCTCAAGGAGCTCGCCCGCCTGCTCGAGCAGCACGGCATCGAGGTGCGCTACGCCATCCACCCGGTGGCGGGCCGCATGCCCGGTCACATGAACGTGCTGCTGGCGGAGGCCGATGTGCCCTACGACCAGCTGGTGGAGATGGATGACATCAACCCCGACTTCCCCCGCACCGATGTGGTGATCGTGCTGGGGGCCAACGACGTGGTCAACCCGCGAGCCAAGAGCGATCCGGCCAGCCCCCTCTACGGCATGCCCGTGCTGGAGGTGGACCAGGCCCGCTCGGTGTTCGTCGTCAAGCGCAGCCTGGGCTCGGGCTACGCCGGCATCCGCAATGATCTCTTCGAGCTGCCCCAGACCTCGATGGTGTTCGGCGACGCCAAGCAGGTGCTGCAGAGCCTCCTGCAGGAGCTGCGCTCCCTTGGCGTGGGCAAGGTGCCAGCCGGAGCAGGCAGTACCCGCTGAGCCAGAGGCCAGCGGCCTCCCCGCTCAGTGCAGGCCGGCCACCGGTGCCGGCCACCCCCCACTGATCGCCCCCAGGCTCCGCCGCTCCCGGCGGCTCCAGGGGGCTTTCTTCTGCCAGAGCGCCACTGAGGGCCCCACCAGCTCCCTGAGGGCCAGGGCCCCATCGATCACCACCACCAGCGCCCACACCAGCAGCGGCAGCCAACCTCCCTGGGAGGACGCGGCGACTGGATCATGTGCGACGGCAACCGTTGCCGTTTCGATAGGGGCGGGCAGCGTCTGGCCTTCGGCCGGCGCTTGCGGCAGCTCCGCCTGCGGCTTGGCGATGCTCTCCTCCAGCAGCAGGGCCTGGCTGGCTTTCCAGGTGGTGGGCGGGTGCCAGCGCCAGTAGGCCGCCTCCGCACTGCCCGGACGACCTCGGCTGGAGAAGGTGGGAATCATCGCCGCATCAAGACATGGATCCCAGGGCCTGGCCACGGGTCCCATCGCCCCAGCCCCGTTCTCTTAGGGTAGGCGTCCTGTGAGGCCTGCTCCGATTTCCCGTCTGACCCACCCTGAGGCCGAACCAACCATCTCCGGAAGCCCGGTCCAGGATTTCGCTTCCTTCGGGTTGTCCGAGCCGCTGCTCAAGGCGATTGCGCTCAAGGGGTACACCTGTCCGTCGCCGATCCAGGTGCAGGCGATCCCGGCCGTGCTCAGCGGCCGTGATGTAATGGCCGCCGCCCAGACGGGCACCGGCAAGACCGCCGGTTTCACGCTGCCGATGCTGGAGAGGCTGCGGCATGGCCCCCACGCCCGCAACAACCAGGTGCGCGCCCTGGTGCTCACCCCCACCCGCGAGCTGGCGGCCCAGGTGGCGGAGAGCGTTCAGGCCTATGGCCGCTTCCTTGACCTGCGTGGCGATGTGGTCTTCGGCGGCGTCAAGGTGAATCCGCAGATGCAGCGGCTGCGCCGCGGCGCCGATGTGCTGGTGGCCACCCCCGGCCGCCTGATGGACCTTTACCAGCAGAACGCGATCCGCTTCGATCGGCTCGAGATCCTGGTGCTGGACGAAGCCGACCGCATGCTCGACATGGGCTTCATCCGCGACATCCAGAAGATCCTGGCCCTGCTGCCGCCGAAGCGCCAGAACCTGCTGTTCTCGGCCACCTTCAACCCCTCGATCCGCAAGCTGGCCCAGGGGCTGCTGCATCAGCCGCTGCAGCTGCAGGCCACACCCGAGAACCGGGCGGCGCCGCTGGTGGAGCAGGTGATGCACCCCTGCGACATGGCGCGCAAGAGCGATCTGCTCTCCCACCTGATCCGCAGCAACGACTGGCAGCAGGTGCTGGTGTTCTCGCGCACCAAGCACGGCGCCAACCGCCTGGCGGACCGCCTCAGCCAGGAGGGCGTGGCCGCCATGGCCATCCACGGCAACAAGAGCCAGGGAGCCCGCACCCGGGCGCTGGCCAGCTTCAAGAGCGGTGACCTGCGGGTGCTGGTGGCCACCGACCTGGCCGCCCGCGGTCTCGACATCGAGCAGCTGCCCCACGTGGTCAACCTCGACCTGCCCAACGTGGCCGAGGACTACGTGCACCGCATCGGCCGCACCGGCCGGGCCGGCCAGAGCGGCCATGCCCTCTCTTTGGTGGCCGCCGAGGAGCACGAACTGCTGCGGGCGATCGAGAAGGTGATCGGCAACCCCCTGCCCCGCTCGGAGATCCCCGGCTTCGAGCCCACGATCCACTCGGCGCCGCCCCTCGACCTCAGCGGCGGCCGCGGCAAGGGTGGCCGCCGTGGTGGTGGCGGTCAGCGTGGGGGGCCGGGAGGAGCGGTGCCGCGGCGCAGCGGGCCCCGCAGCGGCTCACCCCGCAGCCAGCCCCTCTCCCGCGAAAGCCGCCCCCGCGGGCGGGGCTGATCTGGGGGTAGAGGCTCCTTGCCGGCAACATGACACTTAGGTGTTTCACGTCAGTCGGGGGCGGCTGATGCCCCCCTGATCAGAACGGCATGCCGCCTTGTCTGCACGATCAAGAGGGCGTACAAATCATGCTCAGCCAATCCAGAGATATTTGGTCAATGGCGGCGCTAACATCCAAAGTAGAGCCAGCAGCTACCACGACCACGGGATTAAGGAAGGGCAGGCACAGTTCCGTTAACAGTGCTGCTGATGGACCCATTGCATATCCAGAAAAAGTAGAGCCTGGAATACCTGCACATCAGGCATCCCAGAGCCCCATTCTTGAAGTCAGTCAGGCGAAACAGTCCTGATGATTAAGCCAGGTTATGCCCAAAGGGCCGATACATTGGCAAACACGGCATCACCGATGCGTTCGCCAAGCAACAGGCCTTGCTCATTGCCATCATCGAAGTGAATACCTCCGTAAATCCGGGACTGCCCAGATTCTTGCCAAGCGTCTCTCCAGCTATCCCAGGATAAAGTGACAGGCTCAAGACCAGGTTTGTCCTTCTCAATCAGCGAGGTTGTCGTCACGGAGCCGCCAAATTCCGACTGCCCCGTAATCAGTTCGATAAACCGGCCTGCCGAAGCCGAGAATGTGCTGTGACCAGAAACGAACTCTGAAAAGGGAGGTGAATAGAAGTTGCCAGGAGTCTGGTATGTCTCCCAGTCAAAGCCAGTGATGAGATCTTTGTTCTGGGTCTCGCGATTATAAGCATAGACTTGTACGCCTGCAGTGTTTGGGTCATCATCTCGCAGTAGCTCCAGGTGACTGAGCTCTCGAATGGCCGTCAGTGGACGGGTGTAATCGGTCTCGGTTTTCAGCCCCCAGGAGGCCACACTGGCGGAGAGCAGGGACTGGCCGATACCGAAGAACATCCGCACATCCTCCTGGCGGGTGTTGTCATAGAGCTCGGAGGCGTAGCGACCGAACTCGATCCAAGTCCCAGGCGGAAAACCAGTGCCTGGGCCATCCTCCCAGAACTCGGCAATCAGCTTCTGTTCATCAGTGAGACCGGCACTGGCATCAACCAAGCGCTGAGCCTGGGCTATAAATTCAGGGTTGATGTCAACCCCTATTGCTGCGTCATCAATCAGGACTGTCGAGCCATTGGGACGAGTGATTGTTCCAGTCTGGAGATCATAAGTAGCCTGAGGATCCAAAAGAAAAGGCTCTGGCAATTCCACATCTGCCTTAAGACTATTCAGTTGAGACTGGCCTAGGATCTGATTCACTCCACCCCACTGGGGAGTCAGAAATTTTTGAATTCCGCTGCTGGGTTCGCCTCCAACGTTGTACTCGGGCGTCCACCGATCTATGAAGCTAATAGCTGTTGGACTGGGGTTGAGTGGGCTAAAAGTGCTTGTGGCCGTAGATCCGTCAGAACTGTAAAATCCCAAGACTGCATCCGCAACTTTTCTGCCAACCCGGCGAGCGGCATTATCTGCAGGTTGACCTAGGTCTTTCAAAGTGGATACGAGACCATTCTCCACGATTCCAGCTCCGTCTGGAGCTTCACGGCGCATGACTCCTGCCGCAGCATAGGCGATCACATTATCGATGAAGGCCTGTTGACTGGTGGGATCAATTCGCTTAAGTATTTTTTGAGCTCTTTTCTCAAGAATCCGGTCTTAGTCTATTGCGCCAAGACTTGTCCTCTCGCTACTATCGAATATCTGCTGGGCTTCATACATGGCGGTGCCCATCATTGCGTAAAAGCGTGCCGCGACGGTAGGGCCGACCTGTCCGTTGACTTTGACAGCTTTTGCTTCAACGAGATCGGTTGCAATTCCGGCTAACTTGAATGCAACTGTGGTTGAACCATCAGTGGCAACGGTCTGAGTGTTGAGAGTTTTCCCCTCAGGGTCTACTCTGACAAGCATTGGAGGAGTCATGATGGCCACCCAGGGGAAAGAAGTATTCTGGTCTCTCTGATTTTGAGCAAGGACAAAAGGTGGATTGTTTTTGAAATCAAAATCACCTGTCTTGTTAATGACTGGTTCCTGTCACTCTGATGACAGGTGCGCACATTCGTCTTGAGAGCTGGCCCTGCTCCATTGCCATAACTCATTGCGCTGTAGTCAGTCTGCTTCTCTTCTCTGCCGCTCTTTAGCCTTTTGCCAGTCACCCACCCACCTCATCCTGCCGTCTCTGGTAGTGAACATGTTGGAGGCCACAACCCATTTGTCTCGCCAACTGGTGCTTCCATGTGCTGGCCTCGTTCGACGATGACAATCCGCTGATTCTCGACTTGCTCGAGCAACGCTGATGCAGATCCGGCGGACACCCATGCCTTCCTCTGGGCCATAGCCGACGACCCACGGCTTGGCCCGATCAGCCGGTAGCTGATCGACAGCCGGGCAGAAACCGTTCGGTTGAGCCTGGTCTCGCCCTGTGAGATTGCGATCAAACACAGCCTCGGCCTGGGCGACAAGTTGATTTCGGGTAGCGCCCCTTTGAGTGGTGTAATTCAGGAGGTCCTGTGACCCTTTCTGGAGGGTGAACAGGAGCATTCAGAGGATGACTGCCTGGTCTAGTCTGGTCTGGTCTGGTCGCCTGGATGGCTCCACCATGCCCCGCCCCCCTTCCATCGGCCCGACTCCGGTGGTGAACATGCTGGAGGCCAAAACCCATTTGTCCCGTCTGGTGGAATCCATCGAAACCGGTGAGCACAGCGAGGTGGTGATCGCCCGCAATGGTCGCCCCGTGGCTCGCCTCACCAGCCTGCGGCCAGCCATTCAGCAGCGCCGCCTCGGCGTTGCCAAGGGGAGCTTCCGTGTGCCGGCCTCAATCGACGACGACAATCCGCTGATTCTCGACTTGTTCGAGCAGCCCTGATGCGGATCCTGCTGGATACCCATGCCTTTCTCTGGGCTATAGCGGACGACCCACGGCTTGGCCCGTTAGCCGAGAGCTGATCGACAGCCGGGCAGAAACGGTGCTGCTGAGCCTGGTCTCGCTCTGGGAGATCACGATCAAACACAGTCTCGGCCGGGGCGATATGCCGATTTCTGCCGTACAGGCTCTGGCCTGGGCCGAAGAGTCCGGCTTCGATTGGCTCCCCCTTGCCCCTGGGCACATTTTCTGCCTGGAGGACCTGCCACCCCATCACCGCGATCCTTTCGATCGCCTGCTCATCGCCCAGGCGATCAGCGAGGACCTCACCCTCCTTAGCGCCGATGCCGTCTTCAGCTCCTACGCAGCTCAGCTTCAAGCGGCCGGTTGTTGATGCCAAGCGCTCAATAACCTGCCTCAGCTTCAGCCCAGCCTCTCCCCTACAGATCCACTCAGCTGTTGGAGTAACGCCTGACCCTCGCTGGCCCCCTTCCCCTCCAGCTGGGCCTCGCGGATCAGCAACGGGCAACCGGCTGTGGCCACCACCACGCCAGTTCGTTCAACCAGCTCCAGCACCGTGCCGGGCGCAACTGCCGCGCTATCGCCTGAAGCTTCGCCAGCAGGGGCCGCCTTCGTCGGCAGGCCCCAGCGTTCCGCCAGCACGGCCCCCTCGGGGCTGAGCTGATCGGCCAGACGCTCGACCAGCGGCGCACTGGCCAGCAGCTTCAGTCGCTTGCCCCGCCAGTTGGTGTAGGCGCCGGGATGCAGGCCCAGCACCCGCCGGTGGATGGTCAGGGCTGGGGCGTTCCAACAGATCGCGTAGTCGTCTTTCTGCAACAGGCGCGCATAGGTGATGCCCTCCTCCCCCTGGGGCCGCACGCCCAGCCGCCGCCAGCGCTCGGCCTCAGGGCCAGGGCCGGCCGCGGCAATCAGGGGCATGGCCTCCACCACCATCTCGGCGGTGAGCTGGCTCAGACGCGCCCCCAGTTGCGTCGCGTTCTCGAGCAGGCCGATCGTCAGACGCCGCTCCAGCAGCACCGGTCCTGTATCGAGGCCTTCCTCCATGGCCATGATCCCCACGCCGGTCTCAGCATCGCCTTCGATCAAGCACCACTGAATCGGGGCGGCGCCACGCCAGCGGGGCAGCAGCGAACCGTGCCCGTTCCAGCAGCCCAGCGGCGGCACGGCCAGCACTTCGGGGGGCAGTAATTGTCCGAAGGCCACCACCACTGAGGCCTCTGCCCCCAGGGCCGCCAGCTGGGCCTGCAGCTCGGGTTCACGCCGGATCCGGCTGGGGGTTAACACGGGCAACCCCAGCTCCAGGGCCCTCGCCTTGACCGCCGAGGGCACCAGGGCCGAACCCCGCCCCCGGCGGCGGTCGGGCTGGCTCACCACCCCCACCAGCTCATGGCCTGCCGCCACCAGCGCCTCAAGGCTGGGCACCGCGTAGGCCGGGGTGCCCCAGAACAGGATCTTCATCGCCGGCTCCTCGTTTGGCGGGCCTCAGGCGTCGCCGGTGATCGAGAGCCCATCCACCCACACCAGCGGGCAGACGCCATCGGGGGTGACCTTGGCCTCGCCCTCGAAGCCCACCAGGCCCTTGAGCACGGCGCGGATGTCGCCGGCCACGGTGGCGGCTTCGATCGAGCGGGCTTCACCACCCTGGATCAACCAGCCATCGAAGGGCAGGGAGAACGATCCCTGGCTCGACTTCACGCCGGCATGGAGGGCCGAGAGTGAATCGATCCAGACGATCCCCTCCTGGCTGAAGCGATCGAGACCCTGGGCACCGGCCTGCTCGCCGCTGGGGCCGGCGGGGCCGATCTCGAACCAGTGCGGTCCCACCGACACCTTCGCCCCCAGACCGGCATGGCCGGTGGGCGCCACGCCGAAGGCGCGGGCCGTGGCCTCCGAATGCAGGAAGTGGCGCAGAATGCCGCCCTCCAGCAGCGGCAGCCGCGCCACGGGTGTGCCCTCGCCATCAAAGCTGGCGGCACCGATGTTGCCGGGGTGCAGGCCGTTGTCGTGGATCGAGAGGAAGGGCACCGCCAGCTGGCTGCCGAGGGAGTCGCGCTGGCTGAGGCTGACGCCATCGAGCACCGCCCGAGCATTGAACAGTCCGCTGAAGGCGCCGATTAGATCGAGGAACGCCTCCGGGCTGAACACGCAGGTGTAGCGACCGGTGGTGATCGGCGCGTAGTCGAGGTGCTGGATCGTGCGCTCCGCCGCCTCCTCGACGCAGCCGGCCACATCCAGCTGTTCGGCGCCGTAGGCCAGGCGCACGGCGCCGCTGCTGCGGGGCTTGCGGCCCGCTTCCTCGGCGCGGGCGTAGAGGTAAAGGCTGGCGGTGCTCAGCTGCTGCTCGCGGCAGGCCCCCTCGCTGTTGAGGTAGAGGCGCTGGCTGTTGCGCTGCGCCAGACCGTTGTAAGGAACGGTGCTGATGGCGGGGTGGCGGCCCAGCAGCTCGGCCTCAGCCAGCTTGAGGGTGCCCAGCAGCTCGAGGATGCCCCTGGGTTCACTGATCGGTTGCTCCAGCTGGGCCAGTGGTGCCTTGGCCAGGGGCGAGAAGCCGGGGGTGTCGTCGGGGTTGCCGTAACGGCTGGCCTCACCGGCGCCGGCCAGGGCGCGGGCCAGGCCCGCGGGGGAGAGATCGGAGGTGCTGGTGATGCCCACCAGGCCATCACTGTTCCAGGCCCGCACGGTGATCGAGCTCCGCTGGGCGCCCTTGAGCTGCTTGGCCTCACCCCGATCCACCTGCACGGAGGTGTCGGTGCTGCAGGAGGCACCCAGGTCCCAGCGGCTCACGCCCAGGTCCTTGGCCAGGGATTCCAGCTGCCCGGCCAGCTCACTGGCGTGCAGGGCGCTGGGGCTGGCGGTGATGGTGTCGGTTCCCATGATCAGCGGCCCCCCACAGTGATGCTGTCGACCTTGATGTGGGGTTGGCCCACGGTCACAAAGATGCTGCCGCTCACCGAGCCGCAGAAGCCGGCGGCCAGTTCCAGATCGTTGGCGCACATGGAGATGCGGGGCATCACTTCTTTGGCCTCACCGATCAGCGTGGCCCCCTTCACCGGCTTGCCCAGCTGGCCGTCTTCGATCAGGTACCCCTCCTCCACGGCGAAGTTGAATTGGCCGGTGGGTCCCACACTGCCTCCCCCCATCGACTTGCAGTAGAGGCCCCGATCCACCGAGCCGATCAGCTGCTCGGGGCTGTGGGGACCGGCGGCGATGAAGGTGTTACGCATGCGGCTGGCGGCGGCGAAGGAATGGCTCTGACGGCGGCCGCTTCCCGTGCGGGCGTGGCCGGTGCGCAGTTCCCCGGCACGGTCGGAGATGAAGCGCTGCAGCACACCGTTCTCGATCAGCACCGTGCGCTGGGGCTCCATGCCCTCGTCATCCATGGAGAGGCTGCCGAAGGCGCCGTCACTGAGTCCTTCATCCACGGCGGTGACGGCCTCATGGGCGATGGTCTCGCCCACCTGATCGGCGAAGGGGGTGGTGCCGCGCTCCACCTGGGTGGTTTCCAGCAGGTGGCCGCAGGCTTCATGGAAGATCACGCCCCCGAAGCGATTGGCCAGCACCACCGGGTAATTGCCGGCGTCCACATAGTCGGCGTAGAGCATTGAGCGGGCACTGGCGCAGAGATCGATCGCCGAGGCCTCCGCATCCCACTGGCGCAGGTCATCGGGGCGGCCGGAGCTGCCGTAGCGGCGCCCCAGGCTGGCGCGGTGGTCGCCGTCGGCCGCCAGGGCGTTGATCCCCACCGACTGGTGCAGGCGGATGTCGCGGGCGAAGGTGCCATCGCTGGCGGCCACCAGCACCTCCTGCCAGTCGCGGGCGTAGCTGCCGCGGCGGGCCTGGAGATGATCTCCGTGGCGATCCAGCAGGGCGGTGGCCTCCAGCAGCCGAGCCGTGGATTCATCCAGGCCAGGGCAGTGCTGCAGCCAGCTCTCCTTGCTGGCCCCGTGGTCGCGCATCGACGCCAGGCCTGCAAAGGCGTGGCTGCCGACGCTGCTGCGGCTGAGGCCCAACATCCCCAGGGCCTGATCCAGGGCCTGCAGCAGGCCGGCCTCACTCAGGTCGTTGGTGGAGACAAAGCCATCGCGGTCGCCGAGGAACACCCGCAGGCCAGCCCCGCGTCCGAAGGCCGGGCTGACATTAGTGATCCTCTCCTGCTCGGCCAGCAGCCCGATGTGATCAGTGCTCTCAAGGAACACCTCCACCAGGCTGGCACCGGCTGCAGCACCCGCAGCCAGCACTGTTTCAAGTCGCTCACGCCAGCGCAGATCAAGGCTGTCGCCCGCGAGAGCACCCGTGAGTGAAGGAGAGGGAGTGGCTAGCAAAACGATTCAGAGAGGGCCGCCAGGCTAGCCAGACCAGACCTCAACGCACGGCGGGCTGGAACTCCTCGCTGCGGATCGGCGCCATCAGGAACAGCTTGGCCATCTCCAGACCATTGGCCATCCAATGAGGCAGCTTGCGCAGGGCCCTGATCGGAGCCGGACCGCCCTTGGCGTCAGCCTCGCTGAGGGCGGCATTGTTGGTGACGATTCGCTCCAGGCGCGTATAGAACTTGGGATGCTCCACATTGAGCACCACGGGGAACACCCGGGCCGACGTTTCGTTGGTTTTGGCGATCACCATCTTGTCGTACTCACGAGCATCGAGGCCCAGCGCCTCGTAGAACTCCTTGCGGGCCACATCGCGCACATACATGGTGGCAAACACCGCCAGCAGGAAGAAGCGGCACCACAGCCTCGACTGCAGACCGCGGACGGTATCGGGCTGGGCCTTCATCAGGGCATCAAAGAAGTCGCCGTGGCGGTTTTCGTCCTGGCACCAGTTCTCGAAGAAGTTGAAGATCGGGAAGATCTTGCTCTCTGGGTGCTTCTGCAGGTGGCGGTAGATGGCGATATAGCGCCAGTAGCCGATCTTCTCGGAGAGGTAGGTGGCGTAGAAGATGAACTTCGGCTTGAAGAACGTATACGACTTGTTGGCCGTCAGGAAGCCCAGATCCAGCTGCAGGCCGAAATCACCCATCGACTTGTTCAGGAAGCCGGCATGGCGGGCCTCATCGCGGGCCATGTGGGCAAAGCACTCGGCCAGCAGCGGATTCTTCTCCTTGATCCGGCGGCTGAGCTCCTTGTAGAGCAGGAAGCCGGAGAACTCGGAGGTGCAGCTCTGCTCGAGGAATTCCACGAACACCTTGCGGGTGTCGGGATCGAGCTTGTCGGCAGCACCCTCGAACTCCTCGTTGCGCACGAAGTGATGGCGGTTGTAATCCTTGCGGAACTCCTCGCAGATCGCTTCGAGCTCCTGCTCGTTGGGCCGCAGATCCATGGCGGCCATCGCCTCGAAATCCGTGGTGTAGAAGCGTGGGGTGAGGATTGTGTCCTTCACCGGCTCCTTGAAGGCCTTGGCCTCAGCGGCGTTGGTGCCACGGGTGGCGGAGGGCGCAGCGACGGGGGGCACCATGCGGGCGGAACAGTGGAGTGTGCCGCCCATCGTAGGTGGGCTTTCCGCTCAGCTGGCCCGGATGTGAAGCGCTCAGTTAGGGCCCAGCCACTTCTGGCTGTTGAGCCGTGACACCACCCGTGAGATCAGCAGGGCCAGGGTGGTTTTCTTCTCGTCGATCAGGAACGACTCCAGCAGGCTGGGTTCGCTGCCCGACTCCGCCAGGGCGATGGTCTTGGCGGAGCTGATGCTGGCCTCGGTGAAGCAGAGCCAGAAGCGCTTCTCGCCGGGGAAGCTGCCCATCACCTGCCAGCAGGGGCTGCCCACCACCGGCATGGCCCCCTGCTCGAAACTCAACTGCGGAGCGGCACCGCCGAAGGCCTCGATTTCCTTGAGCAGCGCCGGCAGGAACAGCTCAGGGATGAATTCCGCGAAGGGCTTGTCTTCCGGAGCCGGTGGCTTGACCTTGGCGGGTGTCGGTGCGGGGCTGGCGGAATCGCTCACGGGCTGGAGCCTCAGCTCAAAACACTGCAACCAACTTTAGGCATCCCTGGCGGCCAAATTTGTTGCTGGACACCGGCTCCCCAGTGCAGCCCCGCTTCACCAGTCGTCGCTGGGGGGGGTGTCCCAGCCCTCGGCGTCGCCATGGCCGGCGCCGGTTGTTGTGGTGGTTGCGGCTGGTGCTGCTGCTGGTTGGGCGCTGACGCCTGGGCCGCTGCCCTTGCGCAGGATGCGGAAAGGCACCGAGAGGGTGGGGGGCGGGTCCTGCGGGCCTCGCTCGGGGCCGGCGTAGGCAGCGGGCGGGTTCTGCCGCTCCTGCCGCCCTGGCCGGGCCCGTGCTTCAGGCTGCTCATCCCAGGGCTCCGGCTGGTGCCGCTTGCCCGGTTGCTGCAGGGCCAGGGCCGTGAGGCCGGCGCTGAGGGCGGCGCCGCCGCTGGCCGCCAGGGCCATCCAGACCCCGATCGGCAGGGCCGGGGAGGTCCAGATCAGCAGCCGCAGGCGGCTGGAGGGACTGGGATTCAGGGCCGCCACCAGCAGCACCGCCAGCAGCGGGGCCAGCAGAGGCAGGAGCAGGAGGCGGTAGAGCACGGAGGGAACAGTCCGGAGATCAGACCGGTGGGCAGGACTCAGAGACTGGCGGTGGCGGCCACCGGACCATCCCAGCGGCGCAGGGAGCCGAGGTCGTAGCCCAGGCCATCGAACACCCGAATCACCAGAAAATCGACCATCTCCTCCAGGCTGGTGGGACGGTGGTACCAGGCGGGAATCGGCGGGGAGATGCGCGCACCCGCCTCCGCCAGGGTCGTGAGGTTGCGCAGGTGCACCAGGCTCCAGGGCATTTCGCGGGGGGCGATCACCAGGGGCCGCCCCTCCTTGAGGTGCACATCGGCCACCCGCTCCACCAGGTCGAGGGCCACGCCGCTGGCGATCCGCCCCACCGTGCCCATGCTCGCCGGCAGGATCACCATGCCTCGCGTGCGGAAGCTGCCACTGGCGATCGCCGCCGCCTGATCGTTCCAGCGGTGACAGCGCAACTGGCCCGTCGTCACTCCCGTGCGCTCCCGCCAGAAGCGGGCCTGCAGATCCGGTTCAGAGGGAATGCGCACCCCCTGCTCCGCCAGCCAGACCCCGATGGCCCCGCGGCTGGCCACCAGCTCCACCGTCTCGCCGGCCTCGAGCAGCAACTGCAGACCCCGCTCCGCCAGCGGCATGGCGGAGGCACCCGTGACCGCCAGGACCACCGGATCCATCCGCTCAGTCCTCCCCGTCGTCGCTGGCTGGATCAGCTTCTGCGCCGCCTTCGTCGTCGCCCTCCGGCAGCAGCACGGCCAGATCGATCTGATGGCGCAGGGCATCCACGTTCTGGATCTGCACCTCCACCTGGTCGCCGAGCATGTAGGTGCGGCGGTTCTTGCGGCCCACCAGACGGTTCTGGCGGGAGCGGTATTCGTACCAGTCGTCCTTGAGGGAACTGACGTGCACCAGCCCCTCCACCTGGGAGGGAGGAATCTCGACGAAAAAGCCGTAGCTCTGCACGCCGCTGATCACACCGGTGAGGGTCTGACCCACCAGGGGTTCCGCCGCCCGGGCCTGGGCCATGGCCAGCAGGTCGGCCTCCACCTCGGCGGTGAAGCGCCCCCGGCCGTTCAACCGCTGCAGCATCGACTCGCTGCGCCCCTGCTGCAGCTCGCTCAGCTGGCTTGGGGTGAGCAGGGGCCAGTCGATCGTGCCGTGGCAGCTGGCGCTGGCCAGATCCACCCGGGTCTTGTGGCGGACACTGGGGCGGTCCTTGCCCTCGGTCAGCAGCAGCACCAGCAGCTGCTGGTTCCAGAGATCGGCGTAGTGCAGCGAGGGCAGGCACCAGGGGGCGTAGGCCGCCGGTTCGGCGGCGAGGCCATGGGCGCCTGGGCTGGCGCTGAGCTGGATCGGCGGGATCACCTCACTGAGCTGACGCTGCAGCACCCTGCTGCGATCGGTGGCCGCGAAGGTGGCCGCCAGGTCCCTCGGGGCGGGGGCATTGCCGTCCTCGCTGAGCTCCACGGGGATGTCGAGGCTGAGGGCCGCCTTGGCCACCTCGTTGATCTCACTGCCGTCGGCCGGCGGGTTGACCGCATAGAGGGCCGGCAGCCCGAGGGCACAGAGGTGGGCGCCGAGGGCGCGGCTGGCAAGGATCAGCAGTTCCCGCAGCAGGGCTGTGGGCTGGTGCTCGGGCAGCTGCACCATCCAGCCCGAACGGTGCTCTTCAGGCGAGGGGACGCAGAGATCGCCGAGGGATTCGAGGCTGGGGCGGGGCAGATCCAGCTCCAGGGAGCCGCTCTCCAGCCGCCGCTGACGCAGCAGGGCGGTGATCTCCAGCAGCCGCTCCAGCTGGGGCAGCTGATCCTTGATCGGCTTGAGCGCCGCCGGAATCGTGCGGGCCTTGGGCTTGCGCTCCGCCAGGGCCTGCAGGGCGCTGGCCTCCACCACCGCGTCCACCTGGATGGTGGTGAGGGCAAAGCGGTAGTCGCTCAGCTCCCCCTGCTCGTTGCAGCTCAGTCCCACCGAAACGGCGGCATTGGCTTCACCGGGCTTGAACGCAGCGGCTTTGCTCAGGGCTGGGCTGAGCAGCGGTAGCCAACGACGACCCAGGCAGATCGATTCCCCCTGCTCCCGCAGCCAGAGATCGAGGCTGCCGCCGGGGCTGAAGCGTTCCGCCAGTGCCGGCACGTGGATCCACAGGCGCAGGCCGCCATCGCCCTCTTCCAGGGAGAGGGCGGGCAGGATCGGGGCGTCGCTGCCACTCCAGCCATTGAGCAGCAGGGTGGGCAGGGCCGTCAGGTCAGCGCGCTCTTTGTCGCTGGGGGCCTTGAGGCTGGAGCGTGGCGCCGCCGGCCGCTGGCGCAGGCCGTGCTTGGTGAGCAGCAGATCCAGATCGGCCTCCTCGCCGCCGTTGATCGGCAGGCGACGCTCCACGTGGCCCAGGGGCGGGAACTGTGCCACCGGATAGCGGTCCAGCAGCACCTCCACCACCGACTGCTTCTCGGCGTCGAGGTAGCTGGCGTCGGAGCCCGGCAGCTCCACCGAGGTCAGCAGCCGATCGTCGAGGGGCACCGCCAGCAGCCGGTCGTCCTGTTGTTCCACCTGGGCCAGCAGGTGGGTGGTGGCCCGCTCGAGGATGCACTGAACCCCCCCCTCTGGTGAGCGACGGCGGCCCCCTTCGCGGGTGATGCGCACCAGCACCCGATCGCCGTTCCAGGCGTGGTTGAGCTGGTGGTCGCGGATGTAGATGTCCTCACCGCCGTCCTCGCGCAGGGCGAAGCAGAAGCCCTTGCTGGAGCAGCGCAGGCGTGCCTCGATCAAGGTGTCGTCCTGGCGACGCTGGATGCCGTCTTCTGTTTCCACCAGCACGCCCAGCCGGCTCAGGCCCTCCAGGGCGATGCGCAGCTGAGATTTATCCGGGTCGAGACTCAGGCCCAGCGCTTTCTCCAGCTTGGCCACCGGCAGGGCGTCGGCGGCGGGGAGCTGCTCGAGCAGGTGGGCGACCGTGAACTTCATCGAAACGACAGGGCGACGTTGGAGGTGAGGCGCGCGGCATGATGCCGGCAGGGGCGTGCAGCGAAGCCCCGGGGCATCGATGTCTCCGGGGCCAACTTTACGGAGCGTCGGTTCCGGAGCGCAGGATCAGCCGCAGGCCGATCACCAGGAAGCCCAGGGAGGCCGCCAGCTGGAGGGCATCGGCGGGAATCACGCTGGAGAGTGAGCCGCCCGCCAGGGCCCCCAGCAGGCTGGCGAGCACCAGGGCGCCGGCGCTGCCGAGGAACACCGCCAGGGTGTTGCTGGAGGTGCCGCTGATGGTCACGATCGTGAGCTGGGTCTTGTCGCCCAGCTCGGCCACGAACACGGTCAGGAAGGTGGAGGCCAGGAGGGGGAGCTGCATCGCGGCGCCGGGGGCTCAGGGATTGGGGAGATCGAGGAGGGGCTGGAGCAGGCCGAGGCTGGCCTGCCCCCCCAGAAAGAGGCCGAGGGACACCATCAGCACCCCGGAGATGCGCTCCAGGCGCTGGGCGGGCAGCACCGCCGCCAGCCAGCGCCCCAGCAGCACACCCACCAGGCTGGAGCAGATCAGGGCCAGGGCGGCGCCGGCGAAGACCACCCCGGGCCGTCCGGATTCAGCGGAGAGCAGCAGCGCCGCCAGCTGGGTCTTGTCGCCCAGCTCAGCTAGAAACACTGTGGTGAACGTGGTGGCGGCCACCGCCACAAAATCCGACGATGCCGGGGTTTCCGGCTCGGAGGCTGCCCTGGTGTCGGGGCCCGCTTCCGGGCTGGATTCGCTGATGGTTCCGGCCTCGTGGCTGACGCTGAGATCCGGATCGACGGGGTCGCTCATGGCTGGTTGAGGTGCTCGTTGCGGTGCTCGCTGGTGGCTCGGCGCGAAGGTTGGCCATCAGCCTGACGGGTGGCCCGCTCGAAGCGACACATCACCACCGAGCGCCCCCCATATTCCTCGCGGATCTGCTGGCGGCAGCAGCCGATCGCAAAGGCTTCCCCCTGATCGTCCGGGACGGCGAACAGCTTGGCGAGGGCACCAACCCGGCAGAACTCGGGCCGATCGGCGTAGATGCGGCAGCTTCTGGAGCCCGTGTTGAAGTGGCGGCACCAGCCGTCGGCTCCCACCATCGAGAGGTAGAGCTGGCGCTGCTGCTCACTGAGGGCCTCGAGGGCTTCGCTGCGCTGCTCCGGGTCCAGGCGGCAGCAGGCGCCGCAGCCGCTGATGCAGCTCCAGTGGGGTCCGGCGCCCATCCGATCGCCTCCAACGGCTGTGACAAGGCGTCACAGTGGCATGGGAGCACCGGGGCCTGCGGCCCAGGCGGCCCTTAGGCTGACTCCCGGACAGTCCTTATCCGAGCGCCGCATCCATGGGAATCGATTTCCATCTGATCGCCAACTTCATGGCGCTGGCCCTGATCACCCTGGCGGGCCCAGCTGTGATTTTCATCCTCTTCTACAGGCGCGGCGCCCTCTGAACCGGGCTCAGGCCTGAAGGCCCAGGGCCAGGGCGGCCTCGTCGATCAGGCCGCGCAGGTAGGCCGGCTGATCAAGCGCCGGGAGGTCCACATGGAGTTCCCGGCCTTCTTCATTGCGGATCAGCACTCCTTCCCCCTGGCGCCGGCACCAGTAGGAGCGCTGGCGCCGCCTGAGCAGCACGGTGCCGCCGCCACTGCCGCGCAGGCCCACCAATTCCAGTTGCAGGCGCTCCTCCCCCTGCCAGCTGTCGCTGCGCAGGCGGTAGGCCACATCCACCAGCTCCGGCACCGTGCCCTCCCCCTGCCAGCGCCAGGCGATCGCCCGCAGCCGGCAGTCCCCCTGCTCCAGCTCCAGCTGCAGGTGGCCGCCGCGCAGCAGCCGCTGGCTGATCACCCGGCAGGACTTGCTCCAGAACACCGGCGCCGGCAACCCCGCCCCCAGGGGTTCGAGCCGCTGCAGGTCGCGCCAGAAGCCCCGGCCGATGCGCTCCAGCTCCAGGCAGGCCTCCGGCTCCACCGGCGAGCCGCTGCCGCGATCGCCCAGCCAGCTGGCCGCCAGGCCGTTGAGCTGCTCATGCAGATCCGCCAGCCGCTCCGCCCTCACGCTGAAGCCGCCGGCGGCGGGATGGCCGCCGTAGCGCTCCAGCAGGGCGCCGCAGTGGGTCAGGGCCTGATCCACCGCAAATCCCCTCGGTGCCCGCACCGATGCCCGCAGCCGGCCGCCCCCCTCTCCGGCCAGGAGGGCCACGGGCAGGCCATAGCGCTCCACCAGCCTGGCGGCCACGATGCCGATCACGCCGTGATGCCAGTGGGTCTGGGCGAGCAGCACAAAGGGGCTGGGCTCGGGCCCATCGGCCTCCACCAGGGCCACCGCCTCCGCCTCGATCGCCTCACAGAGCTCCCGCCGCTGCCGGTTGAGGGCCTCGCAGTCCTGGGCCAGGGCCATGGCGCGCTCGCGGTCGTCGGTGGTGAGCAGATCCACCACCAGGGCCGGATCGCCCAGCCGGCCCACGGCGTTGATGCGCGGTGCCAGCTTGAAGGCCACCGCCGTGGCATCGAGGGGCTCCTCCCCCAGCCCCGCCAGCCGCTGCAGGGCCTGCAGGCCCGGCAGGGGTGAGGCGTGCAGCCGCCTGAGGCCATCGCGCAACCAGCGCCGGTTCACCCCCAGCAGGGGGGCCATGTCGGCCACGGTGCCGATGCAGAACAGATCCAGGGCCATGGCGGTGGCATCGGCGCGGCCCAGCTGGCTGGCGAGCACCATCGCCAGCAGATAGGCGAGCCCCACCCCCGCCAGACCCCGGTAGGGGGAACCCTCGGGGGTGCAGGCCGGATGGAGCAGGGCCAGATAGGGCGGGTGCTCGGCGGGGAGCGTGTGGTGGTCGGTGAGGATCACCTCCACCCCCAGATCCCGGGCCCGCTCCAGGGCCTCCCGGGCGGAGATGCCGTTGTCGACGGTGACCAGCAGGCGCACCCCCTCGCTCCGGAGCCGCTCCACCATGCCGGCATTGAGGCCGTAGCCCTCCTCCTGCCGGCTGGGGATGGCGGCCTGGGGACGGGCCCCCAGCCGCTGCAGCACCCCCACCAGCAGGGCTGTGCTGGTCATGCCGTCGGCGTCGTAATCGCCGCAGATCGCCACCGCCTCCGCCGCGGCGCAGGCCCGCACCAGCCGCTCCACCGCCACCGCCAGATCGGCGAAGTGCTCGCGCGGGTCGGGGGCGGCGGCGGGCTCCAGCAACTCCTGGATCGCCTCGGGGCTGTCGAAGCCCCGCCGGCGCAGCACCGCCAGCAACTCCGGCGGTAGCCCCAGGGCCGCCATTCCGCTGGCCTGGGCCCCGTCAAGGCTGGGGGGCAGGGGTGCGGGCAGTTGCCAGCGCTGCTCAGGCGGTGTGAAGGGCAGGGGATCCTCGGGGCAGTGGAGCCATTCTGATCGGCTCACCTCCAGCTCCTAGCGTCGCTGGATGCAAGCCCTTGCCGCCCAGGGTTCCCTGCGCGCCCTGCTCTGGGACGTGGACGGCACTCTGGCTGAAACCGAACTGGACGGTCACCGGGTGGCCTTCAACCGGGCCTTTGACCAGCTCGGCCTGCCTTGGCAGTGGGACCGTGCCACCTACATCGAGCTGCTGGCGATCAGTGGTGGCCGTGAGCGGCTGCGCGGGTTTCTGCAGCGGCAGCAGGGAGGGGAGCCCGAGGCCTCGCTGCTGGAGGCGTTGCACCAGGCCAAACAGCTGCATTACCGCCAGCTGGTGGTGGCCGGTGAGGTTCAGCTGCGAGCCGGTGTGCGCCGCCTGATCGAGGCGGCGGCGGCGGCCGGCCTGCAGCAGGCGATCGTGACCACCAGCGGCCGTGAGGCGGTGGCGGCCCTGCTGGAGAACCAGCTCAGGGATCTGAGTCAGCTGCTGCCGTTGCGGATCTGTGCCGAGGACGTGGCCGCCAAGAAGCCCGATCCCGAGGCCTACCGCCTGGCCCTGCAGCGCCTGGGGCTGGAGCCCGGTGCTGCTGTGGCCCTGGAGGATTCCCCGGCGGGTCTGGCGGCGGCCACGGCGGCCGGACTGCGCTGCCTGGTGACCCTCAGTGCCGCCACAATCAAATTGCCAATCACGCGCTTCAGCGCCGCCTCCAGCCTCACCGATGGCCTGGAGCCCACCAGGGTGCTGCGGGGCCCGGCTTGTGCCGGCGGCCAGATCACGCTCTCCTACCTGGAGCAGTTGCCAGCCATGCCATGAGTCCGTTGCCCGTGCAATCCACCCGCCTGCAGCAGGCCCTGGAGAGCGGCGGCCGCACGGCACTCTCTGGATGGCGAGGGAACTGGCGCCACCGCAGCCTGGCGCTGCTGGCCCTGCTGCTGGGTCTGTTCGCCGGCAACAACGTCACCTCCTTCGTGCTGTATCAGTTGGGGCCGCGCCCACTGGTGGTGCTGCTGGTGGTGCTGCTGGTGGAGCTGCTGGCTCGCCTGCGCAGCCACTGGGTGCGGGGGGAGCCCTCCCTGGGCTGGGTGCTCTGCGACAACCTGCGGCTCGGGGTGGTCTATGCCGTGGTGCTGGAGGGGTTCAAGCTCGGCTCGTGAGCGCTGTCCCCTCGCCCGGTTCCTGGCCTTGGCCCTTCCCGCCGGAGCCGCACCAGCGGCTGCTGGCCCGCTGTGGCGTCAGCGATCCGCTCGCCTGGGCCCAGCTGTGGTCCCAGCGCCTCGGGGCCTGGGAGGGCCCGCCCCATCCCAGCCTGCTCTGGGGTCTGGTGTTGCCGCTGCTCAGCGGCTGCCATTCCAGGCTCAGCGGTGGCAGCTCCCCGCTGTTGATCGGGCTGAACGGGCCGGTGGGGGCCGGCAAGACCACCCTGGGCCGAGCGCTGGAGCGCCTGGCGCCCAGCTTCGGCCTGCGCCTGGCGGTGGTCTCGATCGATGACGCCTATCTGCCCTACCAGCAGCGACTGCAGCGGCTGGCGGGCAATCCCTTCGGCGTCAGCCGCGTTCCGCCCGGCAGCCACGACCTGCCGGTGTTGCTGGAGTGCCTGCGGCGTTGGCGCTCGGGGGAGCCATGGCAGCTGCCCCGCTTCGACAAGCGCCTGCGCGCCGGTGTGGGTGATCGGGCCGGCTGGCGCCGCTTGGGGACCGTGGATGTGCTGGTGCTGGAGGGCTGGCTGGTGGGCTGCCGGGCCCTGGGAGAGAGCGCCCTCTCGGGGGCCATGGCCGAGCCAATGCAGCCGTGGAGCCTGCACCTCAACGCTGCAGAACTGGCCTGGGTACCGCGCTGGGACCGGGAGTTGCAGGCCTACCAGTCGCTCTGGGATCAGCTTGAGGGGCTGTGGTTGCTCCGGCCCTGCCGCTGGAGCCTGCCCCTGCGCTGGCGCCTTCAGGCCGAAGCCCGCCAGCGCCGCTGCTCTGGCCAGGCACTCCAGGCCCCGGAGGTGCTCGCCATGGCAAGGGCCACATTGGCCTCTCTGCCCCCTGAGCTTTATCAGGATCCCCTGGCGACATCAGCGCCTGGCTCGTCGTCCGCAGCCACGGCCCTGATCAGGCTCGATGGCCAGCGCCGCTGCATCTGGAGCGGCCCGGCCCAGGAGGCACCGTGATCAGCGATGAGCTGTTGATCAGCTCTCGCTTTCTTCGGCGGATTCATCAATCGGATAGACGAAGCCCTGGGCCCGTCCACTCAACACGGCCTTACCCAGCGACATCGCTTTTCGAGCCGCCACGGTTGCCTTTGCCTTCCAATGGGCATGGCGCTGATTGCGCTTGCCCTTGGAGGTTTTCTTCTTGGGAACAGCCATCCCGCCCGACCAGCCAAACAACGATCTTCCGCTGTCGTGAGGCCTTTCGTCAAATCGCTAAGCTCGTTTGAGAAGCAGAACCCTGTGAGCAGCCCGCGTCCGGTGCTCCCTCTTTGGCCGGAGGGAGCCCGCTCACTTCTGGCGGCGGCACCGGCCCAGCCGGAGGCCACCCCCTCACCAACCCCACCAGCCACTCCTTCACGGGAGGGCGGTCTGCTGGGCCGTCTGGGGCGCCCCACTGAGCCGCCGCCCTCCTACAGCGAGCTGCTGAAGCTGATCGAGGGCGGCACGATCAAGGAGCTGGAACTCTCCCCTCGCCAGCGGGAGGTTCAGGTGCAGTTCAAGGATGGCAGCAGCATCCGGGTCCCGGTCTTCGCCAACGATTCGTTGCTGCTGCGCACGGCGGAGCAGAGCCGTGTTCCGCTCACGGTGCGTGACGACCGCCAGGACGAGTCCACCGCCGGCCTGCTGGTGAACGTGCTGCTGGTGGTGCTGTTGCTGGGGGGGCTCACCCTGTTGCTGCGGCGCTCCTCCCAGGTGGCCAGCAAGGCGATGGGCTTCGGCCGCAGTAAGCCGCGCCTGCAGCCGGAGGGCACGGTGGCCGTCCGCTTCGAGGACGTGGCCGGCATCAATGAGGCCAAGACCGAACTGCAGGAGGTGGTGAGCTTCCTGCGTCAGCCGGAGCGCTTCACCGCCCTTGGCGCCAAGATCCCCCGTGGTGTGCTGCTGGTGGGACCTCCCGGCACTGGCAAGACCCTGCTGGCCAAGGCCATCGCCGGTGAGGCGGGGGTGCCCTTCTTCTCGATGGCCGCCTCGGAATTCGTCGAGATGTTCGTGGGGGTGGGCGCCAGCCGGGTGCGTGACCTGTTCAAGCGGGCCAAGGAGAAGGCTCCCTGCATCATTTTCATCGACGAGGTGGACGCGGTGGGCCGCCAGCGCGGCGCTGGCATCGGCGGCGGCAACGACGAGCGGGAGCAGACCCTTAACCAGCTGCTCACGGAGATGGACGGCTTCGAGCAGAACTCGGGCGTGATTCTGATCGCGGCCACCAACCGCCCCGATGTGCTCGATGTGGCCCTCACCCGGCCGGGGCGTTTCGATCGCCAGATCCAGGTGGACCTGCCCGACCGCCTTGGCCGCGAAGCGATCCTGGCGGTGCATGCCCGCAGTCGCCCCCTCGATCCCTCGGTGTCGCTGGGCACCTGGGCGGCGCGCACCCCGGGCTTCTCCGGTGCCGATCTGGCCAACCTGCTCAATGAGGCGGCCATCCTCACCGCCCGCCGCCAGCGCAGCAGCATCGACGACCAGGCCCTCAGTGATGCCCTGGAGAGGATCACCATGGGCCTGGCGGTGGCCCCCCTGCAGGACAGTGCCAAGAAACGCCTGATTGCTTACCACGAGATCGGCCACGCCCTGCTCAGTTCACTGGTGCCCCATGCCGACAAGCTCGACAAGGTGACCCTGCTGCCCCGCTCCGGCGGTGTCGGCGGTTTTGCCCGCACCATGCCCGATGAGGAGATCCTCGATTCAGGGCTGATCAGCAAGGCCTACCTCCAGGCCCGGCTGGTGGTGGTCATGGGCGGCCGCGCCGCCGAGCAGGTGGTCTTCGGTCCGAGCGAGATCACCCAGGGCGCCTCCGGTGACCTGCAGATGGCCACCCGCATCAGCCGCGAGATGGTCACCCGCTACGGCTTCTCTCCCCTCGGCCAGGTGGCCCTGGAGGGCGACGGCCACGAGGTGTTCCTCGGCCGTGATCTGCTGCACACCCGTCCCAGCTACGCCGAAACCACCGGCCGGCAGATCGACCTTCAGGTGCGTCAGCTCTCCCAGCAGGCCCTCGACCAGGCGCTCACCCTGCTGCGCCCCAGGCGCGTGCTGATGGACGAACTGGTGGAGCGGCTGATCGAGCAAGAAACCCTAGGCGGCGAGGAGTTCCGCGTCATCGTTGATCGCTTCGAGGCCAGTGGCGCCCTGCCGGCCGGCTGCGCTTCCCCTGAGGCCCTGCCGGTGGCCGGCCACGCCTGAGCCTGATCAGCTGAAGCGGATGTCGAGGCTGCGCAGGTAGGTGTGCAGGGCGGCGTCCTGGATCGGCAGCAGCAGCGCGTCTTCGCCGCTCTCGTTGACATGACCGTGCCAGTGGCCCGGCGGGGTCACGAAAGCTGCCCCCGGCTCCCAGTCCATGCGCAGGGGATTGCGGATCGTGCCATCGGCATTGAGCTCGGGCCCCGAGAGGGTGGCGCAGCCCGGGGCGCAGGCGATCACCAGGTCGAGGGCCACCGACTGGTGGCGGTGGGGGGCCTGGATGGCCCCGGCCGGCACCAGCCCGTACATGGCCCAGAGGGTGTGGGTGACGGTGCGGCTCCTGGGCAGATCGCTGTTGGCCAGCAGCAGGCTGAGGCGGTTGCTGCGGGCGCTGCTGGGGTCGGCCGCCAGGGCCGCCAGCTCCCGCCGCAGCCACTCCCCCGGGTAGTGGGTGGCCTCGAAGCGGGGCTGATCGGCGCTCACCCCCAGGTGGTTGAGCAGGGGTTCGTCGTGGACCCAGTAGAGGACGCTTTCCTCGTGGGCCTCCAGCTGGGCCGGTTCACCGCAGGGGAGCACGAAGAGATCCCCCTGGCTCCAGGGCTGATCCACCGGGCCGCCGAGGGCGCCCGCCGGCCTCCGGCAACGGCCTGCACCGCGCCAGACATAAAAGAGGAAGCTGGTGGCGTTGGCCCCGGCGCTGATCGTTTCACCCGCCAGGATGCGGATGAAATTGGCGCTCAGGGCCGGGCTGGTGGCCGGACCCCGGCAGTCCAGCTCGTCGCTGAGATCAAGGGGAAGGATGGCGCTGGGACCGCTGGCGTGCAGCTCAGGCCCCCAGCGCCCCTCCGGGATCGGCTCGGTCAGGCCGCGCCGCACCGGGTTGGCGGCCTGGCGGTAATCAAAAAGCTGGGCCTTGCCCGCCGCGGCCATCGACAGGGCGGCACTCTGATCCTGCCGTAGCGCCACGGGGGCTTCGGGAGCTTGGGTCATGGATCCAGCCGCGCACAACATGTGATGCGCTGAGCCTATGGACGATCACAGCCCCATTGGGTGCTGGCAGGCACACCTGGCGGGGAAAGCCATCGGCCGCGCCGCCTGATCAGCCGCCAGCCACGGCCGGCACGATGCTCACCTCATCGCCGTCGGCGAGGGCCGTGGCCTGGTTGTCGAGGAAGCGGATGTCCTCGCTGTTGACGTAGACGTTGAGGAAGCGCCTCAGCTTGCCATTCTCATCGGTGAGCCTGGCGAGGATGCCGGGGAAGCGGCCCTCCATGGCCTGCAGCAGCCCATCGACGTTGGTGGCCTCCAGCTCGACGCTGGATTGATCCGACGTGAATTTCTGCAGGGGGGTGGGGATCAGAACCTGAATCGCCATGGCGGAAGTGGAAGGCGGCGGCAGCCGCCGGCAAAGGATGGTGGAAGGAGTGGCCAGGAGCTTTGGAGTTGTGGACCTGGGACCTATGGAGCTCACTGAGGAGCTCCATAGGCACGGCCTCAGACGCCGATCGGTTCCCAGCTGGCGCGGTGCAGCGACTGGGCCCGCTCCCAGGCGGCATTGAAGCTGGCGAGCTGGGGCTCGATTGTGTGCGGTTCACCCACGGAGGAGGCCACGGCTTCGGTGGTTTTCAGGCCGTTGCCGGTGATGTAGGCCACGGTGGTTTCGCCCGGATCGATTTTGCCCTCCTCCACCAGCTTCTTGAGCACGGCGATGGTGGTGCCGCCGGCGGTTTCGGTGAACACGCCCTCGGTTTCAGCCAGCAATTTGATGCCGTCGATAATCTCCTGGTCGCTGACCGCGGCAATCGTGCCGTTGGTGCGCCGGGCCAGGTCGATGGCGTAGGGGCCATCGGCGGGGTTGCCGATGGCGATCGACTTGGCGATGGTGTTGGGCTTCACCGGGGTGATGAAGTCGCGGCCTTCGGCGAAGGCCTGGGCGATGGGGGAGCAGCCCTCGGCCTGGGCACCGCTGAAGCGCACCGGCTTCTCATCGACGAGGCCCACCTTGATGAACTCGTCGAAGCCCTTGCGGATCTTGGTGAACAGCGAGCCGGAGGCCAGGGGCGCCACGATGTGATCCGGCAGCTGCCAGCCCAGCTGCTCGATCACTTCGTAGCCGAGGGTTTTGGAGCCCTCGGAGTAGTAGGGGCGCAGGTTGATGTTGACGAAGCCCCAGCCGTAGGTGTTGGCCACCTCGGAGCAGAGGCGGTTCACCTGGTCGTAGTTGCCCTTCACCGCCATCAGGGTGGGGTTGTAGATCAAGGTGCCCAGCACCTTGCCCATCTCCAGATCGCTGGGGATGAACACGCAGCACTCCATGCCGGCGTGGGCGGCGATGGCGGCGGTGGAGTTGGCCAGGTTGCCGGTGGAGGCGCAGCTCACGGTGGTGAAGCCCAGTTCGCGGGCCCGGGTGAGCGCCACCGACACCACCCGGTCCTTGAAGGAGAGGGTCGGCATGTTGACGCCGTCGTTCTTGATGTAGAGGTTCTTCAGCCCCAGGCGGCGGGCCAGGCGGTTGGCCTTGAGCAGAGGGGTGAAGCCGGTGCCCACATCGATCGGATCGCCTTCGATCGGCAGGAACTCGCGGTAGCGCCAGATGGAGGTGGGGCCGGCTTCGATCGAAGCCCGGCTGACCCGGGCGCGGATGGCGTCGTAGTCGTAGACGACCTCGAGGGGCCCGAAGCAGACGTCTTCGCAGACGTGGCGGGCGCTCGCTTCATAGGGGTGGCCGCATTCCTTGCAGCGCAGGCCCGTGAAGGTGGAGCGGGAGAGGGTGGCGGTCACGGCCCGACAACAGCTGTAGCCGCAAGTTAGCAGCGGCGAACCAAGCCTTCCTTTAAGCCCGACCTGTGGAGTCGGTTATGGAAGCTGGCCTCTGGTCCCGCCGCTGTCTAGCCTCAGCCCGTGGCCTCCCGTTTTCCGCGCTTGCTGTCGCTGCCCGCGGCCCTGGCCGTGCTGGCGCTCGTCCCCCTGGCGCTGGTGCTGATCTCCCGGCTGGGCCTTGAGCTCGACTGGTTCGCCCAGTTCGGCTTCGAATCGGTCCTGTGGCGCCGCTGGTGGCTGCAGATCGGCGCGTTCCTGCTGGTGATGGGGCTGGGAGTGTCGCTGCAGCTGCAGCAACTGCAGCGCTGCTGGCGCCTTCGCAGCGCCAGTGCCGGTAAGGAGATGCCGCGCCAGCCTCTGCTGCGGCTGGAGCCCCTGCCCCTGGTGCTGGTGCTGGCGGGCCTGGAGTTGCTCCTGGCTGCCGGACTCACCTACCTGATGGTCCAGGCGCGGGGGCTGATCAGCGCCCCCTTCAGTGGTGAGATCTTCAGTGGCTTTCCGGTGCTGGCCGAGTTGCCGCTGCCGCTGCTGCTCGCCATGGCCGCCGGACTGCTGCTGCCGCTGCTGGTGAAGCCGCTGCCGACCCTGAGGCTGGTGCTGGTGGCTGCCCTGGCCGGATCAGCCACCGCCCTGGCCAGGGGCTGGAGCCTGTGGTTGCCGGCCCTACTGGCGGTGCCGTTCGGGGAGGGGGATCCCCTCACCCATCTCGATCTCAGTTTCACGGTTCTGCGCCTGCCCGCGCTTCATCTGTTGCTGAGTGTGCTGATCGCCCAGACCACCGTCGGCCTGGCCGCCTGCCTCTGGCTCACCTTCACCGAAGGCAGCAGCTTCAGTGATCTGCGCTTCGTGGGGCTCAGTCGCGATCAACAGGCGGCACTCAAGCCCCAGATTGCCGTGCTGGCACTGGTGATGGCTTTCAGCAGCGCCCTCTCTCCATTCGATCTGATGGTGGAGGGCAGCGGCGTCGCCTCGGGCGCCGGTTTCGTCGATCTGCATGTGCGCCTGCCCCTGCGCCTGCTGCTGGCGGCGTTGATGCTGCTCTCGGCTGCCGGTCTGCTGCTCTCGGTGCGTCGTCAGTGGTTACGCCAGGCCGTGCTGCTGCCCTTGCTGGGGACCCTGTTGCTCGTGCCGGTGGCCGAATTCCTGGTGGCGCCCCAGGTGCAGCGCTTCTGGGTCCAACCGCGGGAGCTGGAGGTGGAAGCCCCCTATCTGAAGCGAAGCATCCAGGCCACCCGCCGCGCCTTCGGGCTGGAGGGGCTCTATGAGCAGATTCTCGAGCCCCAGCAGAAGGTGACGTCGGCCGACCTGGCGGCGTCGCAGGGCACCCTGGCCAACATCCGGCTCTGGGACAGCAAGCCGCTGCTGGCCGCCAACCGCCAGCTTCAGCAACTTCGGCTTTACTACACCTTCCCTTCGGCGGCGGTCGACCGCTATCCCCTGCTGGGGGATCCCCTGCGCAACGGCTCTCAGCAGGTGCTGATTGCGGCCCGGGAGCTCGACAGCGGCGCCCTGCCGGCCGGGTCGCGCACCTGGCTGAACCGCCACCTGGTCTTCACCCATGGCTACGGCTTCACCGTCTCGCCGGTGAACAGCTTCGGCAGCGATGGCCTGCCCCAGTTCTTTGTCAAAGACCTGGGCAGCAGCGGCCGCGTCCAGGGCATCCCGAAGCTCGGCATCAGCGATGAGGCGGCTCGAGCGGCCCTGCCGGTGGGCCGCCCCCGCCTCTACTACGCCTCGGCGCCGGCGCCCTACGTGATTGCGCCCACCAAGGTGCAGGAGTTCGACTTCCCGGACGGGGAGCTCAACGTCTACACCCATTACGACGGGGAGAGGGGAATCCTGCTGAACAACTCCTGGCAGCGATTCAAGGCGGCCGTTTATCTGCGGGAGCCCAGGGTGCTGCTGACGGGATCCTTCATCCCCGAGTCGCGGCTGCTGATTCGCCGTCAGGTGAACCAGAGGCTGGAGGCCCTGGCCCCCTTCCTTCATTTCGAAACCGAGCCCTACCTGGTCACCGCCAGGGTCGAGAACGAGCCGGGCTTCCGCGCTGAGCAGCACCAGTACTGGATGCTCGATGGGTTCACCACCAGCCGCAGTTATCCCTACAGCGATGCCAATCCCAGCGGCATTCGCTACTTCCGCAATCCGGTCAAGGCGGTGGTGGACGCCCACGATGGCCGGCTCTGGCTTTATGTGAACGACCCTTCCGACCCGATCCTGCGCACCTGGCAGCGGGCGTTTCCAGAGCTATTCAAGCCGCTTGGAGCCATGCCCCAGGCTCTATTGAGCCATATCCGCGTGCCGCTGACCCAATTCACGATTCAGTCGGAGCGGCTGCTGCGATATCACGTCACCGATGTGCGCACCTTCTACAACGGCGATGACGTCTGGGCGGTGCCGCTGGAGATCTACGGATCCAGCAACATTCCCGTGGAGCCTTATCACGCCACGCTGCAGCTTCCCCGCCAGCAGCGGCCCGAATTCGTGCTGTTGCTGCCCTTCTCGCCCGTGCGGCGCACCAACCTGGTGGGCTGGCTGGCCGTTCGCAACGATCCGCCCCACTACGGCGAACTGGTGCTGGTGCGCTTCCCCCAGCAGCGGCTGTTGCTGGGCCCGCAGCAGATCTCGGCGCTGATCGAGCAGGACCCCACCATCAGTTTCCAGTTCGGACTTTGGAATCGCACGGGATCTCAGCTGGTGCGCGGCAATCTGCTGGTGCTGCCGGTGGGCAAGGGACTGCTCTACGTGGAGCCGATCTATCTGCAGTCGAAGAACAACGACCTGCCCACGCTGGTGCGGGTGGTGGTCACCGATGGCCGCCGCTTCGCGATGGAGCCTGATCTTGCCAAGGCGCTTGACTCGCTGATGGCCACGTCAGCCAAAACGGCACCCCCGGCTTTGCCCCTCTCTGTCCTCGAGCCCATTCCCTGAGTCGGCCGAAACAAGCTGGCCCAAAGGAGGGTGGTCGTTATGGGAAAAACTAAAAACTTGCTAAAAACTATCAGACAAGACTGACATGAGATGGCGGCCCCCTCCTGCTTGGATTTACGGATTACCAGGAGATCTACGCCAATACATGACGCGTTGCCTCACCAGCTGTGTTCGGCGGCTGCTCCGCCGCCGTTGTCCTGACCAATGGGGCCGTCATGCCCGCCGCTGACGCGGCCTGCAACGGCACCCCCATCGCTTGCAGGTGGCTCAGTTTTCGCTGTCAGCTGACAACTCGTTCAGAGGGAGGGATGCCCACCGCGCCAATCCACCCCTGCTGCCGCAGGCTGGTCGTGACCGTGAGCAGGCGACTGCGGCAGATGGCACCGCCCGCCGACTGGACGCCATGGCTGATCTTGCGCTGAATGACCGACTGTCTCTGCGCTCTTTCAGCGGCGTTATTGGTGGGTTCGACGCCGTGGATTTCCAGGAACGTCCAAAGGGCTTCTCTGCGCTGCAGCAACTGCCGGCAGGTGCGCACCGTCTGGGCCCACTGCGTTCTCTCGCCGCACTGGCAGTCCAGATCCACCACCACACGCTGCAACGTGGACTCAAACGACTGGCGGATCGGGCGGCAACGCTGCTGCTGCATTCACCACTGGCGTCACCATCACCCACTGCCAGCCGCGCCTGCCATCGGGGTTACCGCCGTCGGCGTTGCCGGTGGGGGCACCGGTGTTCATCGACGTAGGCCACCGACTGCTGCCGCGCCGCCTGCAGTGCTTCTGCCATCGGCAGCTCCAGGGCTGCACTCAGCCGCTGGCGGATCGCCGCGATCGCGCCACGGCTGATCTTCACCTCCAGCAGCTGATCGAGCAGCGCCTGGGTTTTGCTGAAACTCAACGGGAAGGCGCTACCCAGCAGACCCACCAGGGCGCTGAGGCGTGGCCCGTAGCGGCTGAGCTCCACATCGGCCGGCAACGGGGCGCAGGTGCTGGTGGAGCAGCAGGGGCAGACCAAGCGGTGCAGGCGATGCTCGATCACCAGTGGCGTGATCGGTAGAATCTCGATCACCTGGTGACCGCTCAGCTGGACCGTAACCACTGATTTGCCCGTGGAGAAGCCCTGAGGCATCGTAAAGAGATTACTGGTACTTTAGTACAATGGTTTTACGTAGAAATCTCAGTGTATGCTCAAAGCATGGGAATTCAATCAGAGACTTTTTAAGATTCATGGACATGACGACAGGTACTTCCATGGCCTTGACAAGTATACTGATTATAACTATGGCCGGTTTCTCGAGGCATACATCAAAAACGATGGTAGCACTGTATTAGATGTAGGCGCAAACATAGGTGTAACTTCAATTATTGCTGCGACAGCTCTTCCGCGCTGCTCCGTGATGGCATTCGAGCCAGGGGAGCAGAACTATCGATTTCTCCAAAAGAATATTTCAGCGAATCATCTTTCAGGCATAGAGGCGATTCGGTGTGCAGTTGGCGATCGAAATCTCGATCATGTTGGTTTTGCAGAGAACTCTGCATGGGGATGCATTGATCCAAATAGGTCTGCGCATTCAGAAGATCCTCCATGTATAACCATTGACAGCTATCTGCAGGGCCAGTCAAATCTTGGTAGCATCTCTGCCATAAAAGTAGATGTTGAGGGATTCGAGCTTAACGTGCTGAAAGGTGCCAAGAATACAATAAGAAGCCATTCGCCATTGTTTTATTTAGAGCTCAACTCTTGGTGCTTGACAACCTTTGGCGATGTTAATCCATATAGACTCTTGGAGTACATAGGCGAGCGATTCTCTCATTGCTACATTGTACGAGCTCAAGTAGTAGGCCCAGTCTTGCAGCATATTGACCTTTCGACCCTTCAAGGTCGGAGAGATATAGTATATACCAATATGGTTCAAGGTATGTGCGTTAACGACCTTGTTCTGAGCAATAAGCACCTAAGTCTGTAATCATGCGATATACAGCTCTTTTATTTAAGGGTGCCTCGCAATATTACCATTACCAAGGCTGCCTTGAGAAGCCACATACTCATCCTCTGCACGTGCAGAGACGCCTGATGGCTGACAACCACGACTTCAGGGCAGGATGACTATACTGCAGCAGAATGATCAGGCAGCCAGCATTGCCTTTGAGTTGCAATACAGGTAGCGAAGAAAATTGTAAGTGAGGTTACGCAGTCCCCACCAAGCCTTCGTTCTGGCCAATACTTGCGTCTCCTGTGATCATCGTGTTACCCCAGCAGCACGGGGCTGACTCGTTTACACCATGACCCCCTGTGTGTCTTGTTCAGTGATCTGTCGTCCTGTGCTGATGGGGCCGACCAGCAGGAGAGAACCGTGACTTGATCAGGAGCCTGGCCAATAGGTCCCATCACGGTGACTTTCAGGGAAGGTGTCACTCCTTGGCTGCCATTCAGGCGGCCTCGATTAATGGTAGCGCCAGGATCGATTCTAAGTCCTCAGGTGGCTTGTTGATCCACACTTCTTCGGGTTGACGCCAGCAGCGGGTGCTTCTGCTCCAGCGTGCTGGATTGGTCTGGCGGGCCTTCTCGTAGACCTCGGCTCGCTGCTGGCAAATGGCCTTGGCGGCTCCACTGTGACGCTGATGGGGCGTGACGAATTTGATGCCGCTGTGGCGGTGCCGGTGGTTGTACCAGTCGACAAACGCCGCCACCCACTCGCAGGCCTCATCTTTGCTGTCAAACGGCCGACTGGGGTAGTCGGGCCGGTACTTGACCGTGCGGAACAGGGATTCCGAGTAGGGATTGTCGTTGCTGACCCTTGGCCTGGAGAAGGATCTGAGCACTCCCAGTTCCTCCAGCCGGCTCTCCAACGTGGCCGCTCTCATGGCATTGCCGTTATCGGCATGGAGGATCAGCGGCTGGTGGGTGGACTGGTTGGCGCCGAAACCCCTGGGGCGGCGATAGTGCTCCCTGAGACAGGCCCGCTGCACCAGGACAGCTGCGATGTCGGCCGACTCCATCTCGGCCACGTCCCAGGCCACCACCTTGCGGCTCCAGACGTCGATCACCAGGTAGAGATACAGCCACACACCCCGCACTGTGGTCGGGAGATAGGTGATGTCCCACGACCAGACCGCATTGGGGCGATCCGCCATCAGACGCGGCACGGAGCGCGGTTCCTGGGGCAGCCGGGCTCGCCCTCGGCGGTGGCATTGCCCCGCCTGGTGCAAGACCCGATAAAAGCTGCTCTCCGAACCGATAAACAGGCCCTGATCCGCCAGCGCCGGCACGATCTGCCCAGGCGGCAGCGAGGCGTACTCCGGTTGGTTGCAAGTCAGCAGGATCCGCTGACGTTCCTCCTCATTCAATCGGTGAACGACGAGGCGAGAACTGCCTTTACGGCGGTCCACGCCGTCCCCATCACCACCAAAGGCCTTCCGCCAGCGTTTGAGCGTGCGCAGGCTGATCCCGATCTCACGGCAGGCGCTAACCAGGCCAGCACCAGCGGCATTGGCCTCGCCGATCAGCTCGATCACCTTCCGCCGGTGCGCGGCGCTGGTCAGCCTTCCTCGTCCTCCGAGCAGAAGGCATCCCACTTTTTTCGCAGCACCAGCAATGCCGCCGCCTCCGCCAAGGCCTTCTCCTTGCGCTGCAGCTCCTTCTTGAGGGCCTTGATCTCCCGCTGGTGTTCGGCGACGATTAGGTAGGCGGGTTCGCGCAACTACATAGGCGGGTCTCA
>JAUCZK010000022.1 GCA_030373145.1 Cyanobium sp. CZS48M
CCCGGTGCGCAGTTTGGGGATCAGCAGGTCGATGTCGCCCGCCTGGGTGGCCAGGGTGCGGGGCCGGTGGCCGTTGCGGTAGCCGAGGCGCTCATCAGTGCGCTCATGGCGGTCGGCTCCGAGCACCGCAGCGACCTCCAGTTCGATCAGTTGCTGCAGGCCGTGGCGCACCAGCTCCGGGATCAGTTCCCCTGCAGTGCTGCCATCCAGTAGCGGCGCCAGGGCTGAGGCGCCAGAATTCGTCGTGGGCATGGTTCGTCTGGTTGAGGTAGTGCTCAAACCAGGGAAACGGGCCTGCCCACCCCTTGCAACGAGAAGCGTCTGAGGAGCGGCCTGCCAGCCCCGGCTACGCCGGGGCTGGGCACTCAGCTTTTACACCAACTGGTGGGACGCCACTCGAAGGTCTCTTCGCAGCCTGAGATAAAGTCGGTCCCGTCCTGTCGTGCCCACAGCCTCGATACTGGCAATGGAGTATTCATCGAGAACCCAACCAGGCGCCTAGCAAGCAAGGCAGGGGATCACCTGCCGACTCGTATGTTGCGAATGGAATCCATTAGGCCGAGCAAGTTGAGCAACCACACCACCACTGCCACAACCACAACAATATTTAAGATGCGCTTGATCTTAGAATCCATTGGTATGTAGTTGTTGACGAGCCACAGCAAGACTCCTACAACAATCAGCGTGATCACGAGCGAAACTAGTGACATTGGCTATTCTCCTTATTGATCGATTGCATTTTAAAGTAGTGCGCAATAAGGCTTGTCGCAAGAGCCTCTTCAGGGTTATGTGGAGAGTCCACCGCAACGGTCTCTTTTGGTCTAGGTGTTCTTGAGGGTATTCAGCTTGCTGAGAGCACAATATGTCATGCGCTTTGTCAGTGTTTACAAGGCGCCAAGCGCATGCGCTGCAGAAGTGGGGCAGATCTGCTCCTGGAGGTGGCTGAGAAAGCTGTTCGATGATGCAATTCACGCTGCAGCTGAAGCCTGGCTAGCGGGTACGGGACGACGCGCGGGCCTCACGCAGGAGCTGGGAGGGCCTGACGTGAAAGCGCTGTTGAAAATCAACGCTGAACAAGCTCTGGGTTCGGTAACCGCACTCGGAAGAAATACTCGCCACAGTTTCCCCAGACGAAGGATTCTGGAGCCTGAGCCTGGCCAAATCAAGACGTTGATTGCGGATCCATTGTAATGGGGTACAGCCAAGCCGTTCACGAAACGTGTATTGCAGAGCTCGGCGTGAATAATGACTTTGCATCTCGAGTTGCGTCAGGTTCAGAGGCTCAGCAAGATTCGACTTGATGAAGTCGAGCAGCTCATCGAAGGAGTCACGCCCTGCCTCGATCCTGTGGGTCAGGCGCTCGAACGAAGATTCCTCCCGCAGCTCCGGGAAGATCATGGCGGCAAGCAGCTGGTAGATCAGGGCATCCAGCTGTAGCCGGTCGAGCAGACTCTGACTCGAGCCAGCTTGCAACTCGGCCATGACGATGGCCTGCCTCAGCATGGCCTGAAGCGTGGCCAAGCCCGGTTCCCTCGATGGTTCCCATCCAGGCGTCTCATGCACCGATTTCACCCAGGCATCTGGTGTCTGGCTGAGGCCAGCCATGCCTGTGGCCGTTTGCAGGAGGCGTTGGCTATCGAGATGAAAGGCCAGACCACTGAACAGACTGGCCTCAATCGTGAGGGGCTTGCCAGGAAGAATCAGGCAGGTGTTGGAACAGCAAGTCCAATGACGTGAATTCTGTTGAATGTCCTGTTCTCCTGCGAAGCCCAGAAAAACAGACAAGCCATACTGTTCCGCGACGACAATCTGCACCGGCGGAAGGATCCATGCCCCCAGGACGATGGAACCAAATCGCGAGGCAACGCCATAGTGCCACCAGGTCCTGTCAGGATCCATGGCCTTGAGCCGACTGACCGGCAGAACCCTGCGGAAGAGCTCTGCACTGGCATTGATGTCTCCAACCAGCCCTAAACGACGCTTGAAGGGATTGGCCAGGGCAGCAGCCTCCTGATGAGCATCAAACCCTTGATGGACATCAGCAGACGCGACAGAGAGAGACACAGAATTGTTCAGAGGATGGACTCAAGATCAGTTCAGGCTGATCGTCAGGAGGGCGGACCGGCTGGAGACGCGCAAGGGAAAGTGGTGGGCAGCGACCGATGGCCAAAAAACAACACATTCAGGATCAACTCATTCAACCACTCGCTTTGGCTCTACCTCTGGCGTCCAGCCATGGACGATTGCGTCATTCTAGTCAAGCTGCGTCATGTTGTCCCATGGCCCGGACCTTCAGTCGATCTCAGCCCGTACCATAAAAATCCTTAGCCATGAATAACGCCTTGGAGATGAGTAGTCTTACTCATCAAAATCGGAACCGTGGTCGGCGCTGGCCCTCAGGGCAAGGCTCGCCTCAGGGGGAGTCAGCACGACTAGCGTTAGCCCAGGTGGTCAGAGAGGATCTGATTGGTGCACGGATCAAGCGATCAGCAGCCTGAGTCCTTGCCGGCAGAGCCCCAGGTGGAGAGCAGACCCGTCAACCCAGCCTCGGCAGGCGTCGACTATGTGGTGGGAATCGGTGCCTCGGCCGGGGGGCTTGAGGCCCTGCAGGAGTTGAGCAGGACTCTCACGAGCCTGGGCCGTGTGTCCTATGTGGTGGCCCAACACCTTTCGCCTGATCACCCCAGCCTGATTGTCGACCTTCTGGCCCATTCCACCAAGCTGAGCGTGGTGACAGCCGTTGATGGTGAACCGCTCCAAGCCGATGTGATCGCGATCGCACCTCCCAACCATGATGTGGTGGTTGCGGGGCATCACCTGAAGCTCAGTGAACCAACTCCCCGGTTCGGTCCCAGTCCATGCATTGATCTGTTGTTTGAATCGATTGCCGAGCAGTGGGGTGATCACGGCCTGGCCATTGTGCTCTCGGGAACAGGAGCCGATGGGGCGCGAGGGGTGCGCGCGGTTCGAGCGGCCGCCGGCCTGACCATCGCGCAATCACCGCAGAGTGCCAAGTTCGGTGCCATGCCCAGTGCCGCCATCAGCCTGGGCTGCGCGGATCTGGTCCTGGAGGCGAGCGCCATCGGGCCGAAGATCGGCGAATGGATCGCCACAGGTGGCGGGAACTGGGTCAGTGGAGCCCTGCCGGCAGCGGCACCTGCTTTGATCAGCAGTGTGATTACCCAGTTGAAGCATGCCACTGGAATCGATTTTTCCCAGTACAAGGAGTCGACCCTGAATCGGCAACTCCAGCGTCGCATGCTGAGCCTGGAGATCAATACCCTCGACGACTATCTTTCGCTGTTGACCGGTAATGCTGCAGAGGCTCATGCCCTTGTGCAGAACCTGCTGGTCACCGTGACCTCGTTTTTTCGCGACCGTGAGGCCTTCGCGGCCCTTGGCGAACACTTGAAGGTGTATGTCAAGCAACACAGCAGCACTGAACCGTTGCGGGTGTGGGTGCCTGGATGTGCAACGGGAGAGGAAGTGTTCTCGATTGCCATGCTGCTCAGCCAGGTTCTGGGGCATCCCGCCCATCTGGCCTCCCACATCAAGATCTTTGGCACCGACCTCGACGAGGTCAGCCTATCGGTGTGTCGGCATGGTGTTTATCCGATTTCAGAAGCCAAGGCCATCCCCGATGACCTGCGTGAACGCTTCGTGATCGAGAGGGCGACGGAAATCGAGATGACGGAAGAGCTTCGTAGCTGCACCGTCTTCGCCCGTCATGATGTTGGAGCCGACCCACCCTTTCCCAGGCTGGATCTGGTTTCATGCCGCAACACGCTCATCTATTTCACCGCTCCGATGCAGGAGCGTGTGTTGAATCTGTTCCGGTTTGGCCTGGTCCCCGGAGGCCTGCTCTTTCTGGGTTGCTCGGAGGCTCTGGCCAACCGCACACCCGGCTTCAGGGTCGTCGATGCCGAGCAGCGGATATTCCTGCGAACAGCGGAGGGGATGCTGAAACCACGTCAGGCCCTGTCCTTACCAGCGCCACGGGGTCCCATGGCCTACGCCCCTCTGGAAAGGGTGGCCGTCATGCGGGAGTCGGTACCGGAGCAGCACGTGACTCTGCTGGAGTCGCTGATTCGCCTGATCAGCAAGCCCTGCCTGGTGCTGGATGAGAACCATGATCTCATCGAGGTGATCGGGGATGTCACACCCTTTTGCCGACTTCCTGAAGGTCGCATCAGCTCGTCGGCCACTTCATTTCTCCTACCAGAGCTTCAATCGGAAGCTAGAGCGCTGTTCCTACTGACACGGGCTGATGGCCTGGCGATCACCAGCTCGACCATACATCTTTCAGGCCACGACAAGCCCTTCCACATGGAAGTGAGGCCCTTTGATGTCGGTGATCGGAGGTTGTGGATTCTCACATTTCTTGAGGATGATGAGGGCTCCATTGATGTGGCCAGGGCCGATCAGGAGGGCCTTCGTGATCATGTTTTTGATCGGGAAATCAAACGGCTTGAGCAGGAGCTGCTGAGCAGTCAGAACACCTTACGTCGATCCCTCAGCGAACTCGAGCAAGCCAACGAAGAGCTGGAAGCTTCATCGGAAGAGCTCCAGGCTTCATCTGAAGAACTACAATCCTCGAACGAAGAGCTGGAAGCCTCGAACGAAGAGCTGCAGGCCACCAATGAGGAACTGGGCACCCTCAACCAACAGCTACGAGCCCGCAGTGATGAACTCGAAAAACTGAACACGGATCTGGAAAACATCCAGAACTCCCTGAGTCAGGGCATGGTCATCGTTGATCGCAATCTCTGCGTTCTCAGGTTCAGCCCCTTGGCCGTCAGGGTGTTCGGGCTCGTCCAGTCCGACCATGGCCAGCCACTGCTGGATGTGCCGACAACCCTCCCCCTTCCCCGCCTCCAGGAGGCGCTGATGGCGGTGATCAGGGGGGAGCTGCGTCAGACCCTCGAGGCGAGCAGCGAAGAGGTGTCCTATCTGGTCCAGATCCTGCCCTATCGGGAAAAAGATGGCCGGCGTCTGGGTGCCATTGTCACGCTCACGGACATCTCTGAACTGGTGGCGCTGCGCAGGGCGGCCGAGGCCTCACTCCATGAGTTCTCAAGTCTCACTGATGCACTCGAGCAGGCCGTCTTGAAATGGGATCCAACCATGCAGCACCTGCTCTATGCAAGCCAGAGGATTCAAGCCATCACAGGATGGAGCGCGGCTGAGCTGTGCGACCAGCCCAAGTTACTGGAGGCCGCCATTCATCCAGACGATCGAGTTCATGTGAGGCTGGCCCGCGACCTCAACCAACCCCGTTGGTCCGTGCGCTACCGCCTGACCACACGCGATGGACGAAGCCTCTGGGTGGCCGAGTCATGCACGGTGGTGAATGATTGCGATGACGGATTCATCGTTGGCACACTGTTGGATGTCAGCGGCATCGAGGTCCTCGAGAACAAAGCCAGGAACACCTCTGTCGTCTTCGAGACCGTCTTTGAGGCCCAGAGCGTTGGTGTGGCGGTGCTGGATGACCGCCTGCGCATCATCAGAGCCAATGCCACGTTCTGCCGCACCGCGGGCCACAACCAGGACTCCATCCTTGGGGCCCATGCCGATTGGCTCTCACGCCAGGATGATCCCCAGTCACTGAGTGCCCTGGCCGCGGCCGCCCTGGCAGGGTCAGGCAGCACGGGGGTGCTCTCGGCGCTGCGGCTGAAGCTGGCCGATGGATCCGATCGCACCTTTGATGCCGAGATTCGCACCACCCAGGATCCCGCCGTCGGGACTTTGGTCACGGTGATTGTGCCCGTGAGTCCAGGGGAGCAGGAGCAGGCGATCAGCTCAGCTGACTGCGGAACCTCGACACGCTGATGGCCATCAGCAGCGGCGCCATCACCAGCAGGGCCAGGGCATGGGGCCAGAGGGCCTCAAGGCCGACACCCTTGAGCAGCAGCCCCCGCAGGATGGTGATGAAGTGGCGCAGGGGGTTGAGCAGGGAGAGGACCTGAAAAAAGGCCGGCATGCTCTCGATCGGCGCGATCGCCCCGGAGGTCTGAACCATCGGCAGGGTGATGAAGAAGGCCGTGAGCATCACCTGCTGCTGGGAGCGGCAGACCGTGGCCAGCATGATCCCCACACCGATCCCGACGAACAGATAGAGGCCCGACAGGGTCAGCAGCAGCAGCGGATTCCCCCGGATCGGCAGGCCGAACACCAGCCGGCCGAGCAGCAATGCCAGCAGCACATCCCCCATCAGCAGCACCACCAGGGGCAGGATCTTCGCCAGCAGGATCTCCCAGGCGGCGGCCGGGGTCATCAGCAGCTGCTCCAGGGTGCCGGTGTCCTTCTCGCGCACCAGCGTCACCGCCGACACCAGGGTGGCGATCAGGGTGAGCACCAGGCCGATCACCCCCGGTACGAAGAACCAACTGCTGGTGAGACCAGGGTTATAGAGAAATCTCACCTGGGTGCGCAGGGGTGGTGTGGGCGGCGAAGCCCCAGCTTCCGGGCGAAACCGGCGCAGGATCTGCTGGATGTAGCCGCTGGCAATCCCGGCGCTGTTGGCGTCGACCCCATCGATGAACACCTGCACCTGGGCGGTGTCGCCGGCGGCCAGCCGCATGTTGAAATTGGGCGGGATCACCAGGCCCGCCGTGAGCTCACCCCGCTCCACCTGCCGCGCCAGCTCCCGCTCGCTGCGGGGATAGGAGGAAGCCAGGAAGATCCGGTTGGCGGTGAGGGCCGACACCAGCTCCCGGCTGGCCGAAACCTGGGCGTAATCCACCACCCCCAGCCTGAGGTTGTGCACCTCGGGGTTGAGGGCGAAGCCATAGATCAGCAGCTGCAGGGTGGGGGGGATGATCAGCAACTTGATCAGCTGACGGTCGCGCAGGATCTGCTGGACCTCCTTGCGCAGCAGGGCCCAGAGGCGGCTGGCCGAGAGCCGCCGCCACCAGTGGCGCAGGACCCTCATGGCCCGCCCTCGCCACCATCGGCCAGCTGCAGGGAACCCAGTGAACGCCACGTGGCTCCGACCAGCAGCGCCCCCAGCACCAGGATCATCAGCACATCCAGCCAGACGCCGGCCCAGCCCGTTCCCCTCACGAAGGCATCACGGCTGATCACGATGAAGTAGCGCGCCGGGATCAGCGCCGACACCAGCGACAGCGGCGGGGGAATGTTGCTGAGGGGATAGATGAAGCCCGAGAGCAGCAGGGCCGAGAGAAAGCCCACCAGGGACACCCCCTGCACCGCCGCATTCTGGCTGGCGCTGCGCACCCCCAGCAGCAGCCCGAACAGCACCGCCGCCGCCAGGTACAGCGTGGTGCCCACCAGCAGGGGCGTCGGATCGCCGGCGAAGCTGAGCCGGAAGATCAGCCCGCCCATCCCCATCACCACAACGGCCTCGCTCCCCCCCACCAGCAGGTAGGCCAGGGCCTTGCCCAGCAGCAGCTCCGGCGCGCTGATGCCCGAGGCATAGACCTGCAGGATCGTGCCCTTGTCCTTCTCCTTCACCATGGCGATGGCAGCCAGCAGGGAGGGAAAGATCCAGAGGACCACGGCATAGACCCCGGGCACGATGTACAGCGACTCCTTGCGGCCGGGGTTGAACCACAGCCGCGTCAGTGCCCGCACCGGCGGCGGGTCGTTGAGCAACTCCTTCTCGGCGAGGAAGAAGGCCGTGGTGCCCTGGATGCTGTTGCGGATCACCCGGGCGTTGTTGGCGTCAGTGCCATCCACGAGCACCTGCACCTCCACCGGCTGGCCGGCCTTGAGGCGGCGGCTGAACTCCGGCGGGATGATCACCGCCGCCTTGGCCAGGCCCCGATCGATCGCACCGGCCACCGGGTCGCCACTGCCCCGCCAGGGGGCGGGCTGGAACTGGTCGGTGGCGAAGAGCCGATCGGTGTAGGCGGCGCTGAGGGGGCTGCGGTCGAAGTCCTGCACCACGATCGGGATCACCTTGGTTTCGAGGCGAATGGCGAAACCGAAGATGAGCAGGGTCAGCAGCGGCAGCAGAAAGGCCAGACCAAGCGTGAGCCGGTCGCGGCGGAACTGCAGCAGCTCCTTGCGGCACTGGGCCAGGATTCGGACTCGTCTCACGGGCGCTCCCCCTGCCGCGCCCGGGCCCGCTGCACGGTGCCGATGAAGGCGTCCTCCAGCGATGGGGGCACCCGGCGTAGCCCCTCCAGGCTGAGTTGCGCCTGGGCCAGCAGCGGCCGCAGACCCTCGATCTCCCGCTCGGGATCATCCAGCACCAGATGGAGCCGGTCTCCGAAACGGCTCACCCGCCAGGGCTGCCAGTGGCGGCGCAGCAGGAGGGTGGCGCTCTGCAGCTGATCCGGCGGCAGCACCAGCTCGAGCACCTGGCCCGGCTGGGCGGCCTTGATCGCTCCGGGGCTGCCCTCGATCACGTTCTCGCCAGCCACCATGAAGCAGAGCCGGTTGCACTGCTCTGCTTCCTCCAGGTAGTGGGTGGTCACCAGGATGGCGGTGCCCCGGCGGGCGAAGTCGTTGATCAGGCTCCAGAACTGACGCCGCGCCAGGGGATCCACCCCGGAGGTGGGTTCATCGAGAAAGAGCACCTCGGGGTCGTGCAGCACCGCGGCGCCGAAGGCCACTCGCTGCTTCCAGCCACCGGGCAGCTGGGCGGTGAGCAACTGCTCCTGGCCCTGCAGGCCGCAGCTGGCGATCACCCAGTCGATGCGGGCCTGCCGCAGGGATGCCGGGATGCCGTAGACCCCGGCGTAGAACTCCAGATTCTCGCGGATCGAGAGATCGTCGTAGAGGGTGAATTTCTGGCTCATGTAGCCGATCCGCCGCAGCAGATCCGGCCCGCGCAGCCGCTCCGACTCCCCCGCCAGCACGATCTCGCCGGAGCTGGGGGCCAGCAGGCCGCAGAGCATCTTGATCGTGGTGGTCTTGCCGGCGCCGTTGGCCCCCAGCAGCCCGAAGATCTCGCCGTAGCGGATCTCCAGCGTCAGCTCACGCACGGCCTCGAAGGCCCCGAAGCGGCGGCTGAGCTGGCGGGCGTCAATGGCGAGGTCGGAGCGCTGGTGGCGGCAGCCCGTCGGGTGGGGGAAGGGCAGCAGCGGCAGCTCCCCGGCCTGGCGGCGCTGGCGGATCACCACCACGTTCTCGAGGGTGGGGCCGCTGTGGCGCAGCTCCAGCAGCGGCAACCCCTGGCGGCGGAACAGCTCCCGCACCTGGGCTTCACCCGCCACCGCATCGTTGACGATCACATCGAGCCGGTCGCCGAAGGTCTGCACATCCACGATCGCGCCACCGCGCAGCAGCGGTTCGGCGGCCGCCGGGGCGGCGCCCTGCAGCTCCAGCCGGCTGAGGCCCAGCTCCCGCTTCAGCTCGGCCGGGCTGCCCAGGCTCTCGAGGCGCCCCTGCTGCACCAGGGCGATGCGGTGGCAGCGCTCAGCCTCCACCAGATCGGGGGTGGCGACCACGATCGTGACCCCCTCCTCCGCCAGGGTGGTGAGCACGTCCCAGAAGTCGCGGCGCGACACCGGATCCACGCCGGTGGTGGGTTCATCGAGCAGCAGCAACCGGGGTCTGTCGATCAGGGCGCAGCAAAGGGCCAGCTTCTGCTTCATGCCGCCGGAGAGCTGGCTGGCCAGACGATCGGCGAAGGGCTCCAGGCCCAGGCGCCGGAGCAGGGGACCGCGCCGCTCCCGCCAGAGCTCGGGGGGCACAAGCCGCAGGCCGGCCACATAGCGCAGGTTCTCCTCGACGCTGAGGTCGGGGTACTGGGAAAACTGCTGCGTGAGGTAGCCGACCCGCTCGCGGGCCTCACGGGGAGGCTGGCCCAGCACCCGCACCTGGCCGTCGCTGGGCTCGCTCACCCCGGCGAGGATGTGAAAGGTGCTGGTTTTGCCGGCGCCATCGGGGCCGATCAGGCCGAAGATCTCGCCGGCCCGCACGCTGAACTCCAGACCGGCCACAGCCGCGCGGCTGCCATAGCGCTTGTGCAGCCCCTCCACGCTCACCACCAGGGCGGCGGCGGGATCAGGGGGTGAGGATCTCGGCATCGGCGGGCATGCCCGGTTTGGCGTCACCGGCCGGATTGTCGATGGCCAGCTTGAGGCCGAACACCTGGCGCACCCGGTCGCGCTGGAAGTAGATGGTCTCGGGGGTGAAGGAGGCCTGGGCATCGACCTCCGCCACCCGCGCCGCCAGCGACCGGCTGGGGTCGGAATCGAGGAAGATCCTGGCCCGCTGGCCCAGACGCACCCGGCCGATCTCCCCCTGGGGAATGAAACCACGCAGGTACACCGTGGCTGGATCGAGCAGGGTGAGCAGGATGCGGCCGCTGGCCACCACGGCCCCAGGTTCCACGCTGCGGGAGATCACCACGGCGGCCAGGGGCGAGCGGATGGTCAGGTAGGCGGCTTCCGCCTTCACCTGCTGCTCAGCCGCCTGGGCACTGCGCACATCACTCTCGGCAGCCCGCATCCCGGCCAGGGCACGCTGGCGCTGCTCGCCCAGGGCCTGCAGCTGGGCCGAGCGGATGGAGGGATTCAGGCCCGTCGAGGCCGCCAGCGCCACAGCGCCGCGGGCCGCCTCCACCTGGCGCCGCTGGGCGTTGACCACAGCCTCGGCGGTCTCCAGGGCTGTGCGGTCCTGATCAAGCGACTGGGGTGAGGCCGCACCCTCGCGCACCAGCGATTCGGTGCGGCCCAGGGTGACCTTCGCCAGCCGCTGCTGGGCCTCGGCCTGGACCAGCTGAGCTTCGGCGCTGGCCAGATTGGCTCTGGCCTGCTCCACGCGCCCCAGGTTGTCCTGCTCGGCCTGGGCCACGGTCAGGCGGGATTCGCGGATCTGGCTGTCGAGCACATCGATCTGGGCGCGGTCCTGGTTGAGCTGCTGGCGGGCGGAGGCCAGCCGGGCCTGGGCACCACGCAGGCGGGCACGCACCTCATCGTCGTCGAGGCGCACCAGCAGCTGCCCGGCCTTGACCCGCTCCCCTTCTCGGACCGTGACCTCAGCCACACGGCCACCGATCCTGGCGCCGAGATCGGTTTCGTAGCCCTCGATCCGCCCGCTCAGCCTCAGGGGGCCGGTGCCAGTTCGCCCCAGCCAGAGCCAGCCCGCCAGGCCAGCGGCCGCCAGGGCCACACCAGCACCGGCCAACAGCTGCTGACGCCGGGACCAGGCCAGGGGCCGCAGCTTCAGGCGCACCCCGAGTTGCCCGCGGGCAGACGGGCTCCCTCCAGGCAGGCGCCGCCCAGATCGCTGCCTCCCAGCTGGCAGTCGCGCAGGTCACAGCCGCTGAGATCGGCGCCGGTCAGATCGGCATCGCGCAGGTTGGCGCCATAGAGGCAGGCCCCGCGCAAGCTGGCACCGCGCAGCTGGGCGCCCAGGAACTGGGTGTAGCTGAGGTCAGCCCCTTCGAAGTCGGCACCGCCCAGATCGGTGTGCTGATCGAGCCCGGAGCGGAAATCGGCCTCCACCAGCCGGGCCCCGCGCCAGTGGCTGTTGGCGGCCACCACGCCGCGCAGGCAGCAGCGGTGCATCAGGGCACGACTGAAATCGGCCCGCTGCAGGCGGGATCCCGAGAGATCGGCCTCCTGCCAGCTGGAGCCTGCGGCCTGCAGACCAGAGAGGTCTGCGCCCCAGATCAGGGCCTGCTGGAAGCTGGCGCCTTCGACGCAGGCCTCGCGCAGACAGGCATGGCCGAAGCGCGCCTCACGGAAGCAGCCCAGGCTCAGGTCGCAACCGGAGAGATCGAGATGGAGGCCGTCGGCATCGGGCAGGCGGAGGCCGACGAAACTGCGGCGGCCGCTGACGAGGGCCTGGCGCAGCTCATCGATCGAAGCGGGCAGGGGCGGCGGCGGGGTGGCTGCTGTGGCCATCAGAAGATCGCCGCCAGATCATCGAGTTGCTGGCGGCGGGCGGCCATCAGCAGCTTCTCGGCCTGGGCCATCAGCCGGAACACCCCCTTGTCGATCACTTCATAGAACACGAGGCTGCCCTCGGGGCGGCGGCGCACCACACCGGCGATCATCAGCAGCTTGAGGTGCTTCGAGACCAGCGCCTGGCTGAGGCCGGTCTTCTCCACCACGGCAGTGACGTTGAGGGCGCCGGAGCGCAGGGCCTCCAGCACCGTGAGGCGGTTGGGCTCGGAGAACACCTTGAAGTAGTCGGCAAGGGCTTCCATGGCGGTGAAATGACGCGGGAGCACAGGCTTAAACAAAACTTTAGCGCGCTGCCGCGGCAACACCGGAATGCAAAGACGGAGTTTCGCGGTATCATGCTGTCGTTATGCATTTCGCGTCAGAGCGCAACTCCGCCGATGACCACCGCCACTGCAGCCCTGGCCACCACCCCGCACCTGCGCGAGGACCTGCTGACGCCCCGCTTCTACACCACCGAGATCGAGAAGGCGGCCCGCACCGACCTCAACGGCCAGCGGCCGGCATTCGAGGCGATGCTCAACGAAATGGAGACCGACTACAACCGCGACCACTTCGATCGCAAGGTGCCGCTGGATCGACTCAAAGGCCTCAGCCCCGAGGAGAAGGAGGCCTACGAGAGCTACCTGGTCCGCTCCTGCGTCTCGGAGTTCTCTGGCTTCCTGCTCTTCAAGGAACTCTCCAGGCGCCTGCTTCAGGCGGAGCGCCCCGAGCTCGGACGGCTGTTCCAGCTGATGGCCCGCGATGAGGCCCGCCATGCCGGCTTCCTCAACCGGGCTCTGGTGGCCGAGGGCATCACGCTCGATCTGCCCAAACTGAGCACCAGAAGGCCGATCACCTGGTTCCCACTCAGCTGGGTGCTCTACAGCGTGTTTCTCTCCGAGAAGATCGGCTACTGGCGCTACATCCTGATCGATCGCCATCTCAAGGCCAGCCCCGACAACAACTTCGCGCCGCTGTTCGATTTCTTCGAGCCCTGGTGCCAGGACGAGAACCGCCACGGCGACATCTTCAACGTGCTGATCCGCTGCTGGCCATCCCTGCGCCAGGGTCTGCGCGGACGGCTGCTCAGCCGCTTCTTCCTCTGGAGCGTGTTCCTCACCCACAGCCTGACGGTGTGTGAGCGGGGTGACTTCTACCGGATCCTGGGCATGGATCCCGCCAGCTTCGATGCTGAGGTGATGCGCCAGACCAACCGCACCGCACGCCGTGCCTTCCCCTGGGTGTTCGATCTCGAGGGCAGCCGCTACCTCGAGCTGCGAGACCGGATGGTGGCCTGCCACCGCGAATTGCAGGCCGGCAAGGCCGAGGGCGCCGGTCCCCTGCGGCAGCTGGGGAGGCGGCTGCGTTTCGGCCGGTTGCTGCTCGAGCAGTTCCTGCAACCGATGGTTCCGGCTTCGGCAGGATGAGCAGCACAGCATCGGTGGCACGCATGACGACAGGCGTTCCTTCCAGGCTTGAGGGCATCCCGGTGCGGCCGGCGACGCTGCGCCCCCAGTGGAAGATCGTGCTGTTCATGGCGGCGATCCATGCGCTGGCGCTGGTGGCCCTGCTGCCGCGCTTCTGGAGCCCCACTGCCGTGGCGGTGCTGCTGCTGCTCTACTGGCTCACCGGCTGTGTGGGGGTGACCCTGGGCTACCACCGCCTCCTCAGCCACCGGGCGTTCCGGGTGCCTGGCTGGCTGGAGGGGTTGATCACCACCTGCGGTGCCCTGAGCTGTCAGCAGGGTCCGATCGACTGGGTGGGGCTGCACCGCCATCACCATCTCCATTCCGACGAGCCCGCCGATCACCACAACAGCCATCTGGGCTTCTGGTGGAGCCACATGGGCTGGATGCTGCGGGAGGTTCCGGCGGCCCGCAGCGTCCACCAGCTCACGCCCGACCTGCAGGGCAACGGCTACTACCAGTGGCTGAACCGCCACTTCCTGCTGCTGCAGCTGCCCCTGGGCCTGCTCCTCTACGGGCTGGGGGAGTGGAGCGGCGCGGGCGGCTGGGCCCTGGTGCTCTGGGGCATCCCCCTGCGGCTAGTGCTCGTCTATCACGCCACCTGGCTGGTGAATTCGGCCACCCACCGCTGGGGCTACGTGAGCCACCCGAGCGACGACTGCTCGCGCAACTCGTGGTGGGTGGCCCTGCTCACCTTCGGCGAGGGCTGGCACAACAATCACCACGCCCAACCCAGCAGCGCCCGCATGGGCTGGGCCTGGTGGGAGTTCGATCTCACCTGGTGGCACATCCTGCTGCTGCACCGGCTGGGACTGGCCGACCGAATCCGTCTGGCCCGGTTCTGAGCGCAGCGACACCGCTTCTCCCTTCGCCTTTCGATCGACACGACGCTCCTCTCCCATGACCTCAGACCCCCACGGCTGCCAGCCGGCGCGTGTGTTCATCGGCTACGACCCCCGTGAGGAGGTTGCCGTGAACGTGCTCACCGCGTCGTTCCAGGCCCACGCCAGCATCCCGGTACAGATCGCCCAGGTGCGGCTCGATCAGCTGAGGGGCGTGTACACCCGCGAGCATGACCCGAAGCAGAGCACCGCATTCTCCTTCAGCCGCTTCCTGGTGCCCTGGCTGGCCGGCTACCAGGGCTGGGCCCTGTTCATCGACGCCGACATGCTCTGCCTGGGCGACATCGCCGAGCTCTGGGCCCTGCGCGACGAGCACACGGCGGTGCAGGTGGTGAAGCACCGGCACGAGTGCGAGCCGGGGCTGAAATTCCAGGGCATGCCCCAGACGCCCTATGGCCGCAAGAACTGGTCGTCGGTGATGTTGTTCAACTGCGAGCGCTGCCGGGCCCTGACCCCGGAGTACGTGAACACGGCCACGGGGCTGGAGCTGCACCAGTTCCGCTGGCTGGCGGATGAGGAGATCGGCGAACTCCCGCCGGAGTGGAACGTGCTGGTGGGGGTGCAGGAGCTGCCACCCGAACCCAGGGTGCTGCACTACACCCTGGGCGGCCCCTGGTTCGACGACTGCCGCACCATGCCCGAATCAGGGCGCTGGCTCGAGGCCCGCGCCGCGATGAACCAGCCCCTGCCGGTGGACCAGCCCCTCAGCCCAGCATCCCCTTCACATGGCTGATGATCCCCTCAGGATCGAGGCCCTGATGGGGGAACTGTTCCCACAGACCGCCGCAGCCCTCCCTGTAGGTGCCGAGGTGGCTGTAGCGGGGCGTGAATCCCCGCTCCAGCAGCCAGGTGCCGTAGCGGCTGCCCAGGCCGGTGAGGCGGTTGAAGGATTCCACCACCAGCACGAAGGGTGAGGAGCCCGCTCTGGCGAGCATCGCTTCATCCACCACATTCAGGGTGGGCTTGTTGATCAGGCCCACATCGAGGCCCTCGGCCCGCAGACGCTCCACCGCATCAAGAGCGCGATAGAGGCATTCTCCGAAGCTCACCACATAGCCGGCGCTGCCCTCCCGCACCAGTTCGTCTTTTCCGCTCTCAAAGACATAGCCCTCCCCGTGCAGGTCGCCGCCTTCGGCATCGAGCAGGTTGGGCACCTTCGAGCGGGTGGAAAAGATGAAGCGCAGGCCCGGATCGTTGAACACGGCCTTCACGCAGGCCTTCATCTGGGCCGCATCGGCCGGAAAATAGAGGCGGGTGCTGTTCTCCTCCTCCAGGCCGTTGTCGGCGAAGCAATTGTTGAGGCCGAAATGGCAGGTGTTGTCCGCCATGTCGTCGATGCCGGCATGGGAGAAGTGGCTCAGCACATTGGCGCCGTTCAGCCGCGCCATGGTGATCTCGGAGATGATCATCTCCAGGAAGGCGCTGAAGGTGGCGAAGATCCCCTGGCGGCCGGCCTCCATGCCGAAGCCCGCGGCTGCGGAGAAGTTGGCCCGCTCCATGATGCCGCCGCTGATGAAGATCTCCGGATGGGCCTTGCGGATCTGGGCTAGGCCGCAGGAGCCCTCCAGGTCGCTGTCCACCACCAGCACGCTGTGCTTGCGGTTCTCGGGCGTCATCGCGCCGAGGATCTCCACCACCGCATCACCGAAGACGTTGCGGTTGGCCTCCAGCTTCTGGCCTGAACCCAGGAAGGTGGCGGGATTGGTGGGTTTGACGATGCCCTTGAGGTAGCTGGCGGCCGCGTCCTGGCCGCGCTGCTCCAGGTAGCTGATGGCCAGATCCACCGGGATCACATCGTGGCCATGGGTGCTGCCCTCCAGCCCCTGGATTCCCACCGCCATCGGCCGCTTGTTGATCACCGCCACCGGGCCGTCGCTGGCCACCGCGCGGCAGAGGCGGGAATGGAGATCATCGAGATCCTCACCGTCGCCGCTGAGGGTGAGCAGGCCATGGCCGCCGAGGGTGCGCTCCAGGTCGTAGCCGGGCTGGTACTGCGACGGATGGCCGGCGATGGTCACGTCGTTGTCGTCGATCACCAGCTTCACGTTCAGCCCATGGGCCACCGCGAAGCGGGCCGCCTCGGCGTCATCGCCTTCCTGCTGGGCACCGTCGGAGCCGAGGCAGAACACGGTCTTGCCGGGATGGGCCAGGGCCACGCCGTTCAGGAACGGCCAGAGGTGCCCCAGGCGGCCGGAGCTGAACTGCACACCCGGGGTGAGACCCAGTTCCGGGTGGCCCGGCAGCCGCGAATGGGCGGCCCGGTACTCCAGCAGCACCTCCGCCGGCAGCTGACCGCGCAGCACGCTGATCAGATACTGCGTGGCCACCCGGTGGCCCGCCTCGTCGAAGAACACCGGCAGGAAGCGATCGGGTGCCCCGCGGAAGAAGGCATCGAGGATCATCACCTCAGGCACGGTGTCGTAAGGCCCGCCGCTGTGACCGCCCACGCCCCGAGCCGCGCCGGTGGCCGTGAAGAAGATGATCGCGTCGCGGCAGAGCTGGATGTTGGCGCTCAGGGCCTCCCGCTCGCTGGCGCTGAGGCTGGGCTGGGCGGGATCAAGGCTGAGCGGCCGGTAGGCACTCAGATCGATCGCAAACGGAGTCTTAGTGGCGGTCATGGGGGGAGGGGCCAGGCGCTGGACCCAGGATGCCCCCGCCGCCGCACCTGGGCACAGCGCCGGTGCGGATGAACACCCTTTCTCGCAGGTCCTTCAGCGGATCTGGCCGCCGACAGACTGTGGTTGATCGGCGATGATCCGGCCGTCCTGGAGCTGGATGATCCGTTCACTGTTCTGGGCCACCGAAGGGTCGTGGGTGACCAGCACGATCGTGAGGCCACTGGCGTGGAGCCCCGAGATCAGCTCGATCACCTCCCCGCCGGTGCGTGTATCGAGCGCCCCTGTGGGTTCATCGGCCAGCAGCAGCTCAGGCTGGTTCACGAGAGCTCGGGCGATCGCCACCCGCTGCTGCTGCCCTCCGGACAGTTGGTAGGGGCGATTGGCCAGGCGATCAGCGAGCCCCACCTGCTCCAGCATCGCTTCGGCACGCTCGCGCCGCTCAGCCCGTGCGTAGCCCGCATAGACCATCGGCAGCATCACGTTCTGGAGAGCGGTGAGACGGGGCAGCAGATTGAATTGCTGGAACACAAACCCGATCTGGATGTTGCGGATGTCGGTGCGTTCGTTGTCGCTCAGCCGGGTGATGTCACGAGCATCGAAGTAGTACTGGCCACTGGTGGGCTGCTCCAGGCAGCCCAGAATGTTCATCAAGGTGGACTTCCCCGAGCCGGAGGTTCCCACGATCGCCGCATACTCTCCGCGCAGCACCGTGAGATCAATGCCGTGCAGAATCGGCACGTCCACGTCGCCCATCCGATACGCCTTGGTGATCCTGCGCAGTTGCAGCATGGTTCAGTCGCTGCGTAGAGCTGTCATCGGGTCGAGCTGGGCGGCTCTGTTGGCGGGATAGGCCCCGAAGAACACCCCGATCACCAGGCAGAAGGCCAGCGACCAACCCACCGCATCGACGGCGATTCCGCTGCTCCAGCCGAAAGCCGCATTGATCGCCAGCGACGCCACCACTCCGAGCAGGACCCCCAGCAGTCCGCCTGCCAACGACAGCACGGTGGACTCGATCAGGAACTGGCGCAGGATGTCACTGCAGCGGGCACCGATGGCACGGCGGATGCCGATCTCCCGGGTGCGCTCGGTGACCGAGACCAGCATGATGTTCATGATCCCGATCCCCCCGACCAGCAGGGAGATGGCGGCCGATCCCCCCAACAACGCCGTGAACACATTGGCCACGGCGTTGGAGGCACTGACCAGATCGGCCTGGTTGCGGATGAAGAAATCGTCGTCCCGCGGCGGCACGATCCGGTGGCGAAGCCGCAGAAGATTGGTGATCTGATATTCGGCCGCCTCCATGCTCTCGGCCGAGCGCGCCGAAACGGCGATGCTGTCCACCGACACGCCTGCCGTGGTGTTCACCCCAACGATGCGCGAGGCCATCGTGGTGAGGGGGATCAACACCTGATCATCCTGATCGCGGAAGCCGGTGCTGCCCTTGAACTCCAGGGTGCCGATCACCGTGAAGGTCTCGCCGCGGATGCGGATCGTGCGATCGAGCGCGCTGCTGGCTGTCAGCCCCAGGCTGTCGACCACGGTCTGCCCCAGCACCGCCACCCGGGCAGCCTGATTGAGTTCGGCCTCGTTGAAAAACCGCCCGCTCAGGGGCAGGAAGTCGCGCACCCTCACGTAGGACGGAGTGCTGCCCACGACCGTGGTGTTGGTGTTGCGCTCAGCCAGCACGACCTGCGTGCGCTGACTCAGGTTCGGGGCCACATCCGCCACGGCCGGAATGGACGCGGCGATCGCTTTGGCGTCCTCCCAGATCAACGTGGTGGCCGAGCCTGCTCCCCGCGAGGCAGGGCCGCCGCCGGCCGCCACGCCGCTCTGAACAAAGATCAGGTTCGAACCCAGTGATTTCAGCTGGTTCTCGGTCTGGAGCTGGGCGCCGCGTCCAATCGTCACCATGCTGATCACAGCGCCGATGCCGATGATCACCCCCAGCATCGTGAGCGCCGAGCGCATCCGGTTGGCCAGAAGCGACGACCAGGCCAGCGCGATCGTTTCGGCCAGATCACTGCCTCTGCGCGGGCGCGGGTGACCCTGGAGGGGTGTTCGCATCAGCGTGGCGTCCGGCCCTGGCCGCGGGGCTGCTGGAAGGGCGAGGAGCCGGTCACCGGCCGGCTGTTGGGCCGGCGCCCTCCCGGCGCTGAGACATAGACCCGATCGCCTTCCTTCAGGCCGCTCACCACTTCCGTGCGGGTACCAATCGTGGCTCCCACCTGCACGGGGCGGAACCTGGGGCGGCCGTCGCCGCCGGGCACCATCACCCCGGTGCCGCTCCGTTCGCTGACGATGGCTGGTGTGGGGATCAGCAGAGCACTGGGCCGCTGGCCCACCAGCACATTGGCCGTGAGGTTCATGCCAGAGCGGAGCTTGCGGTGGGCGTCATCGGCCAGGGCGATCCGCACCTGGAAGCTGGTCACGTTCTGCTCCACCACCGCTTCCGGTGCCACCAGCCGCACCGTTCCACGGAACACCTGGCGAGGGAAGGCGTCCACCTGCAGCTCCACCTTCTGGCCGGGCCGGATCGCACCCACGTCCACTTCCGCCACGTTGGCCACCGCCTCCAATGTGCTGGCCAGGGCCAGGATCGATGAGGAGGTGGCCGAACTGGTGGCGCTGGCCGAGGTGGTGGGGGTCACGAAGGCCCCGACGTCGGCGTACTTCTGGGTGATCACCCCCGTGAAGGGGGCGCGGATCACGGCGTCCTCCAGCTGAGCCTGGATCGAGGTGAGATCACCCCGTGCCTGCTGCAGCTGGGCCCGGGCAGCCGCGATGTCCTCGGCTCGGCTGCCTGCCTCGATCAGATCCAGGTGTGCCTTCAGGGCACTCACCCGTGCCTCACTGGCGAGAAACGCCGAGCGGCTGGCATCGAACGTCACCCGGGCGATCGCCCCGGAGCCATAGAGCTGAAGATTGCTGCGGTAGGTGGAGCCCACGGCGATCTGCTCGGCCACGGCCACCTGCAGATTGCGCCGGGCCTCCTCGATCTCCTGGGGCCGGTTGCCGGCTTGCAGCTTATTGAGGTTGGCCACCGCCGCCGCCACCGTTCCCTGGGCCCTGAGCAAGGTGCCGCGCAGGTTGCTGTCATCCATCCGCGCCAGGATCTGACCGGCGCGGACCTGATCCCCCTGATCCACGCCCAATGCCGCAATGCGTCCGGGTTGCTTCGGACTGATGTTCACCGGTGTGGTGGGGCGGATCGAGCCGGCGGCCGTCACCTTCAGGATCACCTCACGGCGCTCCACCGGCGCGGTCTGAGCCGCCAGCTCGGCCTGCCTGGCCTGCGTCTGACGCTGCTGCCAGATCAACCAGCCGCCGCCGGCCAAGCCCAGCGTGATCAGCACGGCCGCAGCAATCAGCCAGCGGGGGGGCGGCGAGCGCAGCGACACCTGCGGTTGCGCCGGATCATCAGCTGGCGGCGCGGAAGGTCGCAGCACTGGAATCCGGCGCATGACGGCCTGGAGCTTTCCGGGAGGCTTCGCGGCGATTGAGCGCGGTTGTACCTCTACACCATGGCTCCAATCTGTGCCTGTGGGATGACGCCCAGGTGCTCAGCTGTGATCAGGTGTGAGCGGCGCCGAGGGCTTCAACGAGGTGCACCCAGGGGCGCCAGCAGCAGGGGAGCAGCCAGCCGCCTGAGGGGGCTTGACGGATCCGGACATCGCAACGGAAACGTCACACGGAATTTAAACGGCTCCATGCATCTACGTTAGTGTTATACCGTAAGTCCAGCGGCGTCCGCTCCACTCCAGGGGCCATCGCCGCCCCACCGGCAGCGTTCGACATGAGCACCACCCTCCCCAACGCCCTCTCAGGTCAACACGGCTCAGGCCAGGCCATCTCCGACCACGCCAGTGCCGCTGATGCCGCGGCCCGCCGAGGCTTCGGTCCCAGAGTCCGGCGTCTGCATGGCCGCATCGGCGCCGCCCATCATCGGGCCGAGGGCATGACCTTCTCCAGGGCCCTGCTCGAGGGCCAGGCCAACCCCCTGCAGCTGGCGGCCCTGATCCGCGCCCTCGGACCGGCCTACGCGCTGATCGAGGAACGCGGTCCCGAACTGGCCGCCGCCCTCGGTGCGGCAGACCTTCCCTGGAATGCCCTGGGCCGCAGCGAGGCCCTGCGCCACGACGTGGCCCTGGTGGCTGGCATCGAAGCCAGCCGGCCCTCGGCCGCGGCCCGGGCCTGGCTGGAGCACCTGGGCACCCTCGCCCGGGAGCAGCCGCACCGCTTCCTGGCCCATGTGTACGTGCGCTACGGCGGCGATCTCTCCGGCGGGCAGCAGCTCGCCCAGCAGGCCAACGCGATCCTGGCCGCCCATGGTCTGCCCTCCCTGCGCTTCTGGAGGTTCGAGCGCCCGATTCCGGAACTGAAGCAGGCCCTCCACGACGCCATGGAGCAACTCGAGCTCAGCGAAACCGAGGAGGCGGAGCTGCTGGATGAAGCGGTGGTCGCCTTCCACGACACCCAGCGCCTGCTGGCCGAACTGGGAGAACTCGCCAACCCCACGGCGCTGGCCCCCACCAGGTCCCAGCCCGAGCTGCTCCCCCTGCTGGTCAAGTACGACAAGCCCGTTCCCCGATACACCAGCTATCCCACCGCCGCCGCCTTTCACACCGGTGTCGGCCCGGCCGATCTGGAGAGCCAGCTGCGGCAAGCGACCACGGCGGATCTTTCGCTGTACGTGCACGTCCCCTTCTGTCGCCATGCCTGCTGGTACTGCGGCTGCAACCGCATCACCACCCAGGCCGGCTCGACAGTGGTGGGGCCTTACCTGCAGGCCCTGGCCCGGGAGCTGGCCCTGGTGACCCAGGCCTCGGGCCGGCGGCGACGGCTGGGACAGCTGCACTGGGGCGGCGGCACACCCAACTACCTCAACCCCCAGGAGCAGGGCCAGCTTTGGGAACTGATCGGGGAGCACTTCGATCTCGCCCCTGAACTGGAAGCCTCGATCGAGGTGAACCCGGAGTTCCTCAGCCGCGATCAGGTGCTGAACCTGCGCCGGCTCGGCTTCAACCGCATCAGTTTCGGGATCCAGGATGCCGACCCGCAGGTGCAGGCCGCTGTGAACCGGATCGTGCCGGTGGATCAACTCCGCCGGGCGATGGAATGGATGCGGGAGGCGGCCTTCGAGAGCGTCAACGTCGATCTGATCTGCGGGCTGCCGCTGCAGACCCCCGAGCGGTTCGCCAGCACCATCGCCCTGGTGCAGGAGCTGCGGCCGGAGCGGGTGTCACTGTTCAGCTTCGCCTATCTGCCCGAGCAACTGCCCCTGCAACGCAGGATCGCCGCCGACGACCTGCCCAGCCAGCGGGAGCGGATCCGGATGCTGCAGCACGCCTACGCCACCTTCACCGGCAATGGCTACGACGCCATCGGCATGGACCACTTCGCACGTTCAAGCGACAGCCTGGCGCTGGCGGCGCGGCAAGGGAAGCTGCACCGCAATTTCCAGGGCTACACCACCGGCGGCGAGCGTGATCTGCTCGGCATCGGCGTCACGGCGATCAGCCAGTTCCAGACTCTCTTCAGCCAGAACCAGCGCACGCTGAAGGCCTATGTGCAGGCCCTTGACGAGGGCCATCTGCCGGTGGAGCGGGGCCTGGTGGTGCGGGATCCGGCGGTGCTGCTGCGACGCTCGATCATCCAGAGCCTGATGTGCCGCTTCGCGGTGGATTTCGACACCATCGCCCTGGGGCAGCCCCTCGAGGCCCGGCGCCAGTTCGCCAGCGAGTGGGCCGATCTTCAGGCCCTCGAAGCCGACGGACTGGTGCGCCTGGGGGCCAACAGCCTGGAGGTGACGGAGGTGGGCCGCTGGCTGATCCGCACGATCGCAGCGGTGTTCGACCCCAGCCAGCGCCGTCAGGCCAGCGGGTCGCGGCTGATCTGAGCGCTGATGCTGGCGCTGGTCTGGGTGCTGCTCAGAGGTAGAAGCCCACGGTGGTCACCACCCGTGTGCCCTCCCGTCGCAGGGCCTGGCGCAGAAAGTAGGTCGACTGGTTGTGCAGCAGGTTCTGCCAGCGCTGCCGGGTCACGAACACCGGCAGCACCACGGTGCAGAAGCGCTCGCCGCCCTGGCGCTGCTCGCGCTCGAACTGCTGGATGAACTCCTTGACCGGCTCGATCAAGGAGCGGTAGGGGGAGGGCAGGATCACCAGCTCCACCTCCGGCAGCTGGCGCTGCCATTGCTCCTGGAAGGCGGCGGCCCGGCCATCGCCGAGATCCACGTGGACCGCCACCAGCCTGTCGGCAATGGAGCGGGCGTAGCACAGGGCCTCGTAGCTTCCCCGATGCAACTGACCCACCAGGACCACCACTGGAGATCCGCCCACTTCCAACGGCTTCGGCAGGTGGAGCTTCTCCTCGGGTGCCAGGCGCAGGCGTCGTGCCACCAGGCGGTAGTGGCTCTTGATGGTGAGCAGAAAGGCCACCAGCAGCGGCACCGCCACCACGATCACCCAGGCCCCCAGGCGGAACTTGCTGTACAGCAGCACGGCGCAGACCACCGCCGTGACCAGGGAGCCGAACCCATTGATCAGGGCCATGCCCAGCCAGCCCGGCCGCCGCTCCTTCCACCAGTGCACAACCATGCCCGCCTGGGAGAGGGTGAAGCTGGTGAACACCCCCACGGCATACAGGGGGATGAGGCGTGTGACGCTGCCATCAAACACCAGCAACAGCACCGTGGCGAAACCGCTCAGCAGGGCGATGCCGTTGCTGAACACCAGGCGGTCACCCAGGGAGGCCAGCTGCCGGGGCATGTATCCGTCCTGGGCCAGGAAGGCCGACAGGCGGGGGAAATCGGCGTAGGCGGTGTTGGCCGCCAGCAGCAGGATCAGCAGGGTGCTCAGCTGCAGCACCGAGAGCAGCAGGCCGTTCGCGAAGATGCGCTCCCCCAGCTGGTAGAGCAGCGTGGGGCCGTTCTCCACGTACACCAGGCCCAGCTGGCTGGCCAGCACGCTGATGCCGCTGAACATCACCGCCAGCACGATCACCATCCCGGTGAGCACCAGGCGCGCGTTGCGCCATTCCACTGGCTTGAACACCATCACGCTGTCGCTGATGGCCTCGATGCCCGTGAGGGCCGCGCAACCGGAGCTGAAGGCACGCATCAGCAGCACCGGCCCCAGAACCGCCAGCTCGCCCCCCTGAACCTGAGCCAGCTGGCGGGCCTGATCAGCGGCGTCGAGAGGCGGCAGCAGGCCGAGCCTGAGCTTCGCCAGCCCCAGCACCACCAGGGTGAGCACGAGGCCCATGAACAGGAAGGTGGGCAGGCTGAGCAGGCGAGCACTGGAGCGCACGCCGCGCAGGTTCACCAGCATCAGCAGCGCCACCGCCAGCAGGCAGAGCGGTATCCGCTCCGCAGCCAGCTGCGGCAGCAGGGAAGTGATCGCGGCGATGCCGGCCGCGACGCTCACCGACACGGTCAACACGTAGTCGATCGCCAGGGAAGCCCCGGCAACCAGGCCTGGCACCACCCCCAGGTTGTCGTGGGAGACCCGATAGGACCCTCCCCCATGGGGGTAGGCCTTGATCGTCTGGCGATAGCTGATCGCCACCACCAGCATCAGTGCCACGATCAGAGCGGTGATCGGCACGGTGAGGCTGAGGGCGGCGGCACCGGCCAGGCTCAGCACCAGCAGGATCTCCTGGCTGGCGTAGGCCACCGAAGAGAGGGCATCGGAGCTGAGGATCGCCAGGGCTTCGCCGTTGCTCAGCCGCTCCTCAGCGTGGGCACTGGTGGGCAGGGGTTCGCCGATCAACCAGCGGCGCAGGCCTGAACGGCCCGTGCTGCCCGCGGAGCCAGGGGTCACAGCTGGAGAGGCCATGGGAGGGCATCAACTTAGGCAGCGCGCTGCCGCTCAGACCACCACCTGCAACCGGGCCCGGTTGTTCTCCCACAGGGCCTGGGGTTCGAGCACCTGGCGCTCCGGATCCGCCAGCACCAGCAGTTCATGGGCTCCGGGCGCCAGTTCGAGCGCCAGGGCGAAGGATTCCTCGGCGCCGGCGGCCAGCCGGGGCAGCCGCAGATAGCAGATGGGCGTCCACCGCCGGCACGGTGACGCGTCCGCTCTCGGGCCGGGTGTCCCAGAAGCCGCAGCACTCCCACTCCAGGCTCCGGCCGAGGTAGTGGATCGGATCGGCCGGATCGCCGGGATCCTGCGCCGCCAGGCGGTAGTGCTGAAGGCTGGAGTAGAGGCTCACGGCCGCGTCTGGATCCACGGCGTCCGTGTTGCGACGTCGCTGGCCCATGCAGAGCTTGGACGCCACCGTGATCACCAGGCTGCTCCAGGTGGCCCGAAGCCGGACCCCCACGAGGAACTGGCATTTGTAGAGGTGGGTGCGGGCGGCACCGGGCTGATGCAGGAAGGTGAGCTCGCCGTTGTCGAGGCTGGTGGTGGTGCCAAGACCGAGCACATCTCCCTGGATCAGGTCGCTGACGGTGTTGGCGATCGAGAGGCTCACCATGGGACAGGAGCCTGCGATGGGCCGGGAGCCTGAGACGGAGCGACCTCCTGCATCACACCAGCCACCACCCGCCACTCGTGCAGAACCCAGCTGACGCAACCGGAGCGGATCAGGGGATCGCTCTGGACAATCGCCTCGGCCTCCTGCCAGTCGCGGGCCTGGAACAGCAACATGCCACCGGCACCGTCGCCGTTCATGCCCTTGCGCTCGCGCCAGTAACCACTGCTGGCCTGGTGGCCTCGCCGCTGCAGATCAGCCACCCAGTCGAGGTGGTCACGCAGATGCGCATCGAAATGGGCACGGTCGACCAGACCCTGCTCGAGCTTCACGAACCAGGGCAAGGCGAGCCCCCGAAGCAACCGCCCCAACCTAGGCCTGATGCCAGGTGAGAACCCTTGCGCTGGAGCACGTCGACAGGCAGGGCCGGAAAATTGAGCACAAATGCCCATAGTGAAATCCACGCTGAACCCGCTGGAGACGTTACATTTTGTAAGACGTTCCGAGGGGCGGGCTGTGGTAGGCCCTCCTCTTTTTTTTGCACTCCGGCAGGGCCCGCAGGGCCGGCACCACGTCGCCCCCAAGGGTCAGCCCGATGCTCTCTCCATCCGCCAGGGGCAACTCCAGCCGCAAGGGAGCCACCGCGCTGGGCCTGGGATCGAGACCGGCGGCATCGAACTGGGCCGACCCAGCTGGCACCGGCACCCCACCGTCCGCATCCCCAGGCGGCACCAGCTCGTTACTGCGGTTGGCCAGCGACCAGGCGCCGCCGAGGCCATCGCCCAGGCGCAGGGGCCGCCCGTGGTCGGCCGCCACGCCGGGGACATGGGCCGTGAGGCGTAGGCGCCAACCCGTCGGGTAAGCGGGATCGGGCTGCTCAAACAGGCTCAGGCCCCAGCTGTGGCCGGCGTCATCGACGACCCGCCAGCTGCCGATCAGCTCAGCGGCCGGAGCTGGAGCGGGCAGGCCAAGGGCCAGCAGCAGAGTCAGCAGCAGAGCCAGACCTGCTCCGAGCAGGCGCCGGGAAGCCCGGAGATCGAAGCGCATCGCAAGCTCGAATGGATAAGCTTTTACAACGATAGCGTCATAAAGGGATTCAGGCACAACCTGCACTGAGGAAGTGCCCGAGCAGATCCCGGATCCATCCGCAGCAGTGCCATTGCCTTGCTCCGCAACCTCGCGCGGGAGGCATGATCAGACAATGGGAAAACCCCTCTAAAACAAAGATTGCTGGGCTCGATGTCAACGGAGGACTTGGCTGCGAAGAAGCCGACTACGCAGATCCTCTTCTGGGGCAACGATGTGGGCCAGTAGTGGCACTAAAGGCGGCTGAGCAGCTCGGCTTTTTTGGCGGCGAATTCCTCTTCCGTGAGGATGCCCTTCTGCATGAGGTCACCGAGACGCTCGAGGGTGGCGAAGACATCGGTGGCAGCAACGGCCGGCTCAGCTCTGGCCGGAACCACGGGAGCCGAAGGGGCCTGGAGCTTGGGCTGAGGCACCGGCACCGGAGTAGCGGCCACTGGCGCTGGCGTTGGAGTGGCGCTCACCGCTGGCAGGTGGGTGAGGCTGATGCTGCCGGCGCCGGTGCTGAACGTCACCCCGCCGCCTGACGACTGCTGCTGAGAGGAGAATCCGGCGATCTGGTGGCCGCTGGTGTCGTAGAGGCTGACCTTGCCGTTGACATTCACCGCCAGACGCCCGGCGGACGGGAAATAGGCGTAGCGCACCTCATTCTGGGAGCCGCTGGAGCTGGGGCTGCCGAGTTCCGCAGGCCACCAGCTGTCCTGGGGATCAGGGGTGAACAGGGGCCCTGAGCCGAAGTTCATCGGTGCCATCGACATCATTGGCGCCATCGGTGTCATCGGCGCCATGCCGACCGCGCTCTGCATCTGCTGGCCGCCACCACTGGACTGCTGGAGACCGCCGCCGCCGACCTGCATCTGCTGCCCACCGCCGCTCTGGCTCTGCGACTGGAAGCTGCCAAGGGGAAAGAGATCGGGCTGGCTGGAGATTGCCGCGGCCAGCCCCTGGCAGAGCCCATCAACGCGGGCCTTGAGCCCCTGGTTGAACATGTCGCCGAGCATCATCATTCCGCCGTTCATCCACTGGCCGGAGCCAGCGAATTCCGGATGGTTGAACTGGGCCATGCCGCCACGCCCTTTGAGCATGGCGAAGGTCATGTGCAGCACGGCGTCCTGGCTGAAGCCATACCGCTGGGCCAGGTCGTTGACGACCTCAAGCCCTTCGGCCGTGAGTTGTTGCATTGCTGATGTCCTGGCTGAGCCGATGCCGGTGCGAAGCCGGACTGAAAAACTGAAGCGATCTATAAAGCTACCACCATCACCTGGCCAAAACCGCAGGGATGCATCAAAGGCTGGCGGGATTGGACGAGCCGCACGGGCCTCATGAGCCCACGCGCCTAAGCCGATTCAACGCTAATGCCTTAAAAGGATGAAGGCAAAGCATCGGACCCACGGGCCCCGGCCGCCATCGCCCCATCCCTGTCGAGTCGTTGTCATCCCATGACCACCACCTCCCTCAGCCGCAGGCGCGGCCAGCCCTGGGAGTCCTTCAAGGACTGGGTCACCAGCACCGAGAACCGCCTTTACGTGGGCTGGTTCGGTGTGCTGATGATCCCCACCCTGCTCGCCGCCACCTGCTGCTTCCTGATCGCCTTCGTCGGCGCTCCACCCGTCGACATCGACGGCATCCGTGAGCCGGTCTCCGGCGGACTGCTCTACGGCAACAACATCATCACCGCCGCGGTTGTTCCCTCCAGCAACGCCGTCGGCCTGCACTTCGAGCCGATCTGGGCGGCCGCCTCCAGCCTCGATGAGTGGCTCAACAACGGCGGCCCCTACCAGCTGATCATCTTCCACGTCCTGATCGGCATCTTCTGCTGGATGGGCCGGGAATGGGAACTCAGCTACCGCCTGGGGATGCGCCCCTGGATCGCCGTGGCCTAGTCCGCACCGGTGGCCGGCGTCTTCGGTGGTGCCCTGTTCGCCGCCATGCACGGCTCGCTCGTCACCAGTTCACTGGTGCGGGAATCCACGGAAACCGAATCCCTCAACAAGGGCTACAAGTTCGGCCAGGAAGAGGAGACCTACAACATCGTGGCCGCCCACGGCTACTTCGGCCGTCTGATCTTCCAGTGCGCCTCGTTCAACATCAGCCGCAGCCTGCACTTTGTCCTGGCCGCCTGGCCGGTGGTGGGCATCTGGTTCGCGGCCCTGGCGGTGGCCAGCTTCTCGTTCAACCTCAACGGCCTCAACTTCAACCACTCGATCGTGGATCACCAGGGCCGGGTGGTGAACACCTGGGCCGATGTGCTCAACCGCGGTGGTCTGGGCATCGAGGCGATGCACGAGCGCAACGTGCACAACTTCCCGCTCGATCTTGCGGCGGTTGATCTTTGATCTGACCCCTGTGGCGCTGATCGCGCCGGCAATCGGTTATTGGGCCTTTGGCCCCCGCCCAGCCGCTTCGCTGATGACTGTCCTTTCTCCTCCCCTTCCATGCGCTGCGGCTCCCCCCGCTGCCATGGCCGCCCAGAGTGAGCAGGCCGGCCTCCCGAAAGCGGTGGCCAAGATGGAGCAAATCCACCGGATGCGGGTCTCGCTGGCCTCCACCCTTGAGGGCCGCAGCGAGGAGCCCACCATGGAAACGATGAAGGAGGTCTGCAAGCCGGTGGGGATGCAGGCGATGGCCATCGGCAAGGAGAACGGCCTTCGTGACGGAGAACTACCCCGATGACAAGGCCTTCGACTTCAAGGTGGGCGATCTGCGCGGCATGTACGCCGTGTTCATCCCCGAGCTGCAGCAGGCGCTGGTGCAGGCGGGCTGAGTCGTTCGCTGAGGGGCTCGGCCCGGAGCTGGATCAGGGTTGCCATGCGGGCCGCTTCGCTCAGGCCGAATGCCAGGGGTTGATCAGATCGATCCCGATCCCCTCGAAGTCGGCCACGTTGCGGGTGGCCAGTCCGGCGCCCAGGGCCAGGGTGGTGGCAGCGATCACCGCATCGGCCGTGGTCATCGGCCGGCCCAGACGTTCCCTCTGCCGCAGCAACTGCGCGTACCAATGCGCGGCCTCTCGATCGAACGCCAACACGCGCTCGCTGAAGAGGGCTGGCAGCAGCACATCCCAGCATCGCTGCAGCTCCTCCCGCCGACGGCCCTCAGGCAGGCGGGCGATGCCATGCAGGATCTCCGCCTCGCTCATCGTGGTGATGCCCACCGTCGCCGGAGCCAGGCGATCTGCCCAGGCCAGCACCTTGGGCTCGGGGCGAGGCCGCATCAGCTCCGCGATCACATTGGTGTCAAGCACAATCAAGACTGCTCCTGGTCCTCAGCGAAGCGTGCGGCTTCCGCGATCGACGCGCGGACCTGCAGATCGAGTTCCACTCCGCCGAGGGCGGCGAAGTGTGCCTGAATGCGGCTGCCCAGGCCAGGGCCAGCCGCAACGTCAGGCGACGCTGCCACCGCATGCCTGAGAATCGTGCGCGCCTCTTCCTCCATCGAGTGACCGTGGCGCGCCGCCTGAAGCCGCAGTCGGGCCTTGGTGGCGTCATCGAGGTTTCGGATCGTGAGACTGGCCATGATCCCAACCCTACTGGCAGTGCAATCGATGCCATCAACGCTAGCGACTGGTGCATGCTCAGCCGCGCCAAGCTGGTGCCGAACCCAACGCTGCCGGAGACGGCTTCACGCCGATGTGCTTCTCCAGCAGCGCCAGCTTCGTGGTGGCGGCCGCTCTGTTGCCCCTGGGAATCGGCGCCGTGCGCTATTGCCAGGCTCAGCAGCGCAGCGACCTGCTGCCCCTGGCCCTCTCGCCGTTGTTCTTCTCGGCGCAACAGGCCCTGGAGGGTGTGGTCTGGCTTGGCCTGGCGCCCGGCGGCATCGGCTGGCTGGTGCACCCCGCCGCGCTCAGCTATCTGTTCTTCGCCTATGCCTTCTGGCTGGCCTGGTTTCCCTGGTGCGTGTTGCGTCTGAACCGACAGGCGCCGCCTGGTCTGCGGCGACGCCTCCTTCAGATCTTGCTGGTGCTGGGCCTGCTCGTGGGCGCAGGTCTCTGGTTGCCGCTGCTGCTGGATGGTTCCGTGCTCCAACCCGCCGTGGTGCACGGATCACTCAACTACACCACCAGCTTGCTGGCGAATGGTTGGATCAACCTGGGGGTCGGCAGCACGGTGTATGGGCTGCTCATCACCGCGCCTTTGCTGCTCAGCGGCTCTGGGAGGCTGTGCTGGTTCGGCGGATGCATTCTCGGCGCTTTCCTGATCACCCACCTGGCCTACAGCTACGCCTTCACCTCAGTGTGGTGCTTGTTCAGCGCACTGTTGTCGGGTTCCCTTTATTGGATTCTGCGGGATCCGGAGCCTGTGCTGCTGCCCTCTGCCCAGCCCTAGGACCAGCACCCACAATCTCCGTGGTGAGCTTGTCCGCCATCAGGCGATGGGGAACCGTCAGGCTGAGGCGAGCAGGGTCCCATCCAGAGCCAGCATGACCTCGATCTCGGATCCAGCCACGCCCGATCCCTCCCAGCTGCGCCGCAACTACCGCCTTGCCGCCCTGCGGCGGACCGATCTGGCGGCCGAACCGGTGGCGCAGTTCCGCCGCTGGTTTGACCAGGCGCTGGAGGCGGAGCTGAGCGAGCCCAACGCCATGGTGCTGGGCACCAGCGATGGCACCCGCCCCAGCGCCCGCACCGTGCTGCTCAAGGCCTTCGACGCGCGGGGCTTCGTGTTCTTCACCCACTACGAAAGCCGCAAGGCCACCGAGATCGCCGGCCATCCCGAGGTGAGCCTGCTGTTTCCCTGGTATGGGCTCGAGCGGCAGGTGGCGATCCTGGGCCGGGCCGAGCGGATCAGCGCCGCCGAATCGCTGGCCTACTTCCTCTCGCGCCCGATCGGCAGCCGGCTCGGGGCCTGGGTGTCGCAGCAGAGCGCCGTGATCGGCTCCCGCTCGATCCTGGAGGCCCAGTGGCAGGCGATGCAGCGCCGCTTCGCCGTCGGTGAGGTGCCGCTGCCGCCGGCCTGGGGTGGTCTGCGGGTGGTGCCCTTCGAGTTCGAATTCTGGCAGGGGCGCGAGAACCGCCTGCACGATCGCTTCCGCTACCGGCCCAACGGTGATGGTGAGGCAGGCCTCTGGAGCATCGATCGGCTGGCGCCCTGAATGGAATTCATGGAACGGCTTCGCAACAATCGCCCCAGCCTCAGTGGCCGAAGACTCCGTGGAGACAGCCGTTGCCACGATCAAGGGGTCGTTGTGTACTGATCGACGGGCTATCGATCAGCGATGGCACTGATGGCCCTTCAGGTGCAGGGTTTTGATCGCGTCAAAGGCTTTCCACCTGGCTTCGCAGCCTGGAAAGCAGCAGGAGAAGCGGTGGATCGGCAGACGCGGCACGTCAATCCAGCTCCATCCGTTCAGGTCTGATCGCTGCGACGCTGCACAGATCCCATGGCGTGGAGCTCCATCACCTGCTCTGGCCTGAGGTTGAAATCCAGGACGCCTTGGCTGCTGGGGACCGCCAAGTGGAGGGGAAGCGCTTCACTGGGCCGTGGCATCAAGGCATCGAGATCGAACTGGGCCGTTCGAGGCGGAACCACTGAGCCATCCCTGGGAACAATCTCCTCGCTGCGATTGGGCAAGCTCCACTCCTGACCCATCGAATCGCTCAACAGGAGATCAGCGCTGTGATCCAGGGTCGTTTTGGCATCCAGGGCAGTGAGGCGGATACGCAGGCCTGAGGGGTACTCCGGGAAGGGCTGCTCGAAGACCTGGGCACTGAGGCGATGGCCTGCCCGATCGTTGAGAGACCAGCTGTCCGACGCCAGAGCTGGGGCTGCTCCCAGCAGGAACGCCAATAACAGCGGCAGAACGCCGAGCAACCCTCGCTTCAGCCGAGCTTGAACGCGGATACTGGAAGCCATGACTCAAAAGGCATAATGCCTTAGTTATTCTAGTGCAACAACGGAGACATGGCCGCCGCCCTTGAGCCAGAGGCCCGCTGCGGGATCGAAACCCGTCTGCTCGGCAACCCGATCGAAGTGCGCGTTCTGCCCTGAAATCCGTGCCTAACCATGCTTATGCGGCTATGCTCATACAAGTTGTCGATCCAGGCCCCATGGCCGTCGCTCCCGCCAGTTCCTTCTCCCTCGCTGCCGCTGCCGGCGGGAGCCCCTTGCTCTTCCGCCAGCTCTTCGATGCCGACACCGGCACCTTCACCTACCTGATCGCCGAGGTGACCAGCGGCCAGGCCCTGCTGGTCGATTCGGTCTTCGAGCAGCACGTCCGTGATCTCGCCCTGGTTCAGGAGCTGGGCCTCCAGATGGTGGCCTGCCTCGACACCCACGCCCACGCCGACCACGTGACCGGCAGCTGGCTGATGCACGCCGCCACAGGCAGCGCGATCGCCCTGGCCGCCGGCGTCGGCGCCGAGAACGTGACCCTGCCCCTGCGGCACGGCGATCGGGTGGCCTTCGGCGGACGCGCGCTGGAGGTGCGCGCCACCCCCGGCCACACCGATGGCTGCCTCACCTTCGTGCTCGACGACCACAGCCTGGCCTTCACCGGCGATGCCCTGCTGGTGAGGGGCTGCGGCCGCTGCGATTTCCAGCAGGGCAATGCCCAGGCCCTCTACCGCTCGATCACCGGGCAGATCCTCTCGCTGCCCGAGTCCTGCCTGCTGTACCCCGCCCACGACTACACCGGCCGCAGCGTCACCTCCGTGACCGAGGAGAAGGCCTACAACGCCCGGCTCGGCGGCGGCGCCGATGAGCGCGACTTCGTGATCTACATGCAGACCATGAAGCTGCCCCATCCCCACAGGATCGCCGAGGCCCTGCCGGCCAACATGCGCAGCGGCAGACCCAGGGAGGACGCAAGCCATGCGGCAGCGGCCTGGGCACCGACCCGGCGCAGCTATGCCGGCCTGCCGGAACTGACCCCGGCCTGGGTTGCCGCCCACCGCGATGAGATCACCCTGGTGGATGTGCGCTCGGCCGAGGAGTTTCACGGCCCGGATGGCCACATCGCCGGCAGCCTGCTGATTCCGCTTCCCGAGCTGGAGGAGCGGGCCGGCGAGATCCCATCGGGCACCCCCACGGTGGTGCTCTGTCATTCCGGCAGCCGCTCGGCTCTGGCCACCCAGCAGCTGCTCCGGACTGGTCACCAGCAGGTGGCCAATCTGCGCGGCGGGCTGCTGAGCTGGCGCGCCGCCGGGTATCCGCTAGTCACCGTCACCCAGGACTGAATCATGTCTTCCACCACCACCCCACGCTTCAGCCCCAGGGAACTCGCCGCCCGGGTCGAGAGCGGCCAGATCAGCGTTATCGATGTGCGCGAGCCGATGGAATACGTGGGCGGCCACATTCCCGGCAGCCACAACATCCCCCTCTCCCGCCTCGGCAGCACCAGCCTCCCCGAGGGGCCGCTGGTGCTGGTCTGCCAGAGCGGCAAACGCAGTGAGAAGGGCCTGGCCGCCCTGCTGCGCGAGGGCCATCCCCATCCCCTCGCCGACCTCGAAGGCGGCATGGGCGCCTGGCAGCAGGCGGGGCTGCCCATGAAGCGCCGCCAGGGCGCCCCCCTGCCGCTGATGCGTCAGGTGCAGATCGCCGCCGGCAGCCTGGTGCTGCTCGGGGTGATCCTCAGCCAGACCCTCGCCCCGGGCTGGATCTGGCTGGCTGGCTTCGTGGGGGCTGGCCTCACCTTTGCCGGTGTCAGCGGCTTCTGCGGCATGGCCCGCCTGCTGGCGGTCATGCCCTGGAACCGGGTGCAGGAGTGATCATCGGCCTCGGTCTTGGCACGGCGGTGCTGCTGCTCAGTGGCGGGATCCTGATCGGAGTTCTGCTGGCCGTGCTGGGGGCCGGTGGCTCGATCCTGCTCATGCCCCTGCTGGTGAGCGGAGCGGGCCTGCCCACCCGCGAGGCCGTTCCGCTCTCACTGCTGGTGGTGACCCTGCTGGCCCTGGCCAATGTGGGGCCCTACATCCGCCGCGGCCAGGTGGCCCTGCGGCCGGCACTGATCCTGGGGGTGCCGGCCCTGGCGGGCGCCTGGATCGGCGGCAGCCTGGTGAAGGCCGAACTGATCCCCGAGGCGGTTCAACTTGGGGTGTTCACCGTGGCGGCCCTGGTGGCCTCCTGGCTGCTGACACGACCGACCAAGCACGCCCAGGGCGGTGAGGGACGGCCCAGCCCAAAGCCGGCTGGATCGCCCCAGGCCCTCGCGGCCCAGGGGGTGCTGGTGGGTCTGCTCACCGGCATTGCCGGCGTGGGCGGCGGCTTTGCGATCGTGCCCGCCCTGGTGCTGCTGGCCGGCCTGCCGATGCACCTGGCCAGCGGCACCAGCCTGCTGCTGATCAGCACCAACAGCCTGGTGGCCCTGCTGGCGCTGGGCCACTGGCCCGCCGCCAGCCTCGGGATGATGCTGCCCCTGGTGGCCGGCGGCGCCGTCGGTGCCGTACTGGGCCAGCGTCTGGCCCCCCACCTCAGTGAGCGCAAACTGCGGCTCGGCTTCGCCGGCCTGTTGATCGGCTCGGCCCTGCTCACCGGCTTCGAGGCCCTTCGGCGCCAGCACCAACCGCCGCTGGGACGCAGCACGACCCCCCACGCCGTACTCGGCCAGCACTCACCCCATCAACCCAGCAGCGAGAAGCGATGAGCCAACGCACCTTCCAGTTCCGCCTGCACAGCAACCACGGCAGTCCAGATCGCGCCACCCAGTCCCTTGTGGTGGAGTTCCTGGCTGAATCGGGGCAATGGGAGCCTCAGCACCCCAGCCTCACCACCCCGGGGTTCCGGCTTTACCTGTTGTCGCTGCTGCTCTGCCAGCACACCTATCTGGTGGTCAATGCCCAGGAGCGCTCCATTCCTCTCCAGCGGGTGGAGGGATCCTTCACCGTACTCACCAGCACTGAGTGGATCATCGAGCAGCTCGAGGGCACCTTCGTGATGCACCTGGATCCGGCCGCCGCGGCGGCGGAGCGCTCGCGGGCCGACGCGGACGCCATCGCGTTCATCAGCGAACGAATGAAGCTCTGTCCGGTCTCGCGCAACCTGCCGGCCACGGTGATCAAAACGATCGGCCTGCGCCTGGGCGCCTGAGCCCCTCAGACCGGCTCTGGATCGATGGGGCCGCTGCGCCAGTCGAGCCAGGGAAGGTGGGGCACGATCGCCGGCGTTGCGGTTCGGTAGGCGGGGTAATCCGCATGGACGGCGCAGAGGCGCACCTCCTCTCGGCGGGCCTTGCTGCCCAGCACCAGCGCCAGGGCCAGCAACAGAGCCAGGTGCAGCAGGCTTCCCCGCGCCAGCGTCACGCCCAGGGAGCAGACCAGCAGGGACTGGTAGAGGGGATGGCGGCAGCGGCCGTAGGCCCCGGCCATCACCAGAGGCGCTCCGGGCATGGGCTCAGGCAGGGGGCTGAGGCTGTCACCCAGGTTGAGCGCTCCCTGGCCAGCCAGCAGCAGACCGGCGGTGAACAGGACCAGACCCAGCACCCGCAACAAGGGCGGCCAGCTGAGGCCGAGAGAGGCGGGGCTGGGGTAGGCCGGCAGCAGATGGGCCGTGATCAGTGCCATCTGGGCCATCACCCACCATTCGCCGTGGCGGTTGTCGAGCAGACCACCCCAGCTGAAGCCCCAGTCCTGAAGGCGTTGCGGCAACGACCTCTCCATGGGCTCCAAGGGCGGTGGATGGGCTCAGTCTGGCCATGGCAGGACTGGGCGACCGCCGGCCGCGATCAGCGGCTCAGGCGGCCTGCAGCTGCAGAAGCTGGGCTTCGAGCCGCTGCCTCAGGCGTCCCTGCACCAGGGCGCAGAGTTCTTCCACCAGCTCGTCATCGGCGGCATAGATCAGGCGGGAGCCATCGCGCTGGCAGCGCACCAGACCAGCCCGCTGCAGCTGCCCCAGCTGGCGGCTGATGTGCGACTGACTGAACCCGGTGGCCTGAATCAGGCTGGAGACATCCAGAGGCTCCGAGCGCAGCAGGCAGAGCAGCTGCAGACGTGCCGGTTCGCTCAGCAGCCGGAAGAAGCGGCTGATTTCCTCCATCAGCTCAGGGCTGGGCTTGGCTCCATCTACAAAGGCGCCCATAACGGCAAGGAGATAACCCCTTGATTATGCCGCGTCACGCATGACGTGGGTAAGCCCATGGCGTGCTGCCCCACCATCTGGCAGTTGGAGCCCAGGGGCGCCCAGCAGGAGGCAAACGCAGCCGCACCCCCAAGACCAGGCCTCAACGACCGCAAGAGCCCGACTGGTTCATCTGGGACTGGACCGCGCAGACCAGCGTGGCCACCGCACCCGCCTCAAAGCCCACGACCTGCTCCCGGCGCGTTGACTCCGGAAGGGCATGAAGCCGTTCGCGAACATGGGCCAGAGCCGCGAGCACGGAAACCTCCTGCTGGAGCACATCGTGAGCACACCAATCGGCAAGGCGATCGGCGGCGCTTCCGACGTACACCGGGCAGTCCACCGCGACCTCTTCACTATCTGAAGACAACAGTCCTGGGGATGAGCTGGCCATGGAACTTCAGCGACGGGATACGGCTCATCAACCACGCCAGGTCGGCAGGCCATGGCGACCGCGATTGCGCCAGAGAGCCTCCGCGCTCACGTGCAGACCGTGCTCGCGGGCCAAGCTGGCGGCCGCGTGGGTGGAGCCGGTGCGCTTCAGGGCCCGGGCGAAGGCTGGATCACGACTGGCCAAGTCCTGCAGGGCGTGGAGGGCTTCCATCGCCTCATGAACCTGACCCGATGCAGCCGCCATGCTGACGGCCGCCGGGGAAGCCATAGGGGTCGTACTCATCTTGTGTGTCCTCTGCTGGTTGATGCCTTCAGGCTAATCACAAAACGGGGCACTCAAGCCAGCAATCATGCTTATCTTTGGAGCAGATCAGCTCAATCCAGCCAGAATCAGAACTAGCTCAGGCGCATGGGCATGACTTTGCTGTTACAGGCAGGATTGCCTGTAAAACGAATGTCATGTTCCATGTTCAAATGTTAATCGAAGCGGCCTTGATCATCCCGCTGATCGGCTGATTCTTGACCTCGGGCGCCCGGCGCCTGCCAAGCCCCGGGGCACGCCCCCTCTGGCAGCAGCTCCCGGAGTGGAGCAAGCTGGGATCCACTGGATCAGACCTCAGCGATGACCCGTGAACGTGACCCCTTCCGCATTCCCCGCGCCGGCTGGGAAGCCGCTCCCCTGGCGGGGCTGGCCTCGATCGACCTCAACCAGAACGGCGGGGCCTTCAGCGGCAGGGAGTTCTTCTCCGAGTCCACCGTGGGCGGAATCGTCTGCTATGCCGCCTACCAGGCTCTGCTCACGGCCCTGCGCACCGAAGCCCTGCGCAAGCGGGGCGAACTCGACCGGCTCACCCAGGTGCGCCTGGTGCTGAGCACCAGCCTGGAATCGGCCAAGGCCGGTGTGGCCGTTGGAGCCGTGCTCTCGGTGGTGCTGCTGGTGTTCCCCTGGCTCACGGTCCCTCTTTCGCTGATGGGGGTGGTTGGCACCGCCAAAGCTTCCCTTGATCTCTTCCACGCCTTCTGGGATGGCCTCGACGACGAGCAGAAACTGCAGGTCACGGTGGCGGCCCACGAGGCCGGCGTCAGCCTCAGCGGCTTCTTCCGCAACGACGGCGAGGGCCTCGGCAGCTCCGCCGTGGGCTGAGGGAGGCTCCCCCGGCAGCGGTCTGCGAGTACGCCCTGGCGGATACGGGCGCAGGCCACCAAGCTCCGGCGACAAGGATGAAACAACCGTTTGCTTCTTTCGCTCTTGCCTCGGCTCTTCTGATCGGGATGTCCCGGCCAGCGACCAGGGCCCAGATGTCAGCCCCCGTGCAGTTCAAGCCCGGCCATCTACAACGGCCACAAGGATTCAGATCACTCTGCATTGATCAGACTGCCTTCCAGTGGGATCTACTCGATTCGCGTCTACCTCATGGCAAAGACAAAGACGCCGCCAAAACAGTTGGCTAGAAACTGGACCTCTCGATTCAATAGGCTGACCTCCTCAGACTCTTTCCTTTGGCGGTCAGTCCGGGGGCGCTCTGGACGGGGGGTGGGCGATCAGGACGTGCCCTTGGAATCAGTCGCCAAGGCCAGAACGAGACCATCGTCAACGGTGGCCTCATGATTGACGGTGTGCGCTTCGCGTGCGCACGATGGAGTGAACCGGACGAAAACATCCGAGTTGTAAGGAGCTCCATACCCAAAGGCGGGCAACTTTGCACTTTCAGGCCATTGCCCTCCGCTTGGGGGGCTTAAAAGGTTCGGAAGACTGCGCCCATGCATGCCGAAACCACGATTGCTGACCCTCCTGCTGGTTGCAGGTCTGCTTCAGCTGCTGTTAGGGACCCCGCCGGCTGGTGCAGCCGAACCGACAACCCGCCGTCAGCGACCCAACGTGTTGCTGGTGGTGTCTGACGATGCCGCCTTCGGCGATGTCCCCTGGGGAGGCGGCAATGCCGCCATGCCCAATCTGGAGGAACTGGCTCGCGAAGGGGTGGCCTTCGGCAATTTCCACACCTCACCGGTGTGCTCGCCCACCCGCGCCTCCATGCTTACCGGCAATGACCCCATCGATGTGGGGCTCGGGGCCTTCGACTACGCGATCTATCCACCGACCAAGGGCAAACCTGGCCACGAGGGCTACCTCACGCGCAACACGGTGACCGTCGCCGAGTTGCTGCGCGATGCTGGCTACCGCACCCTGATGGTGGGCAAGTGGCACCTGGGCGGACCGGGCCACGGCGGCTGGGGCCCAAATGAATGGGGCTTTGATCGTTCCTACGGCATCCTCAGCGGTGGGTCCAACCACTGGAACCAGAAGGTTTTTCTGCCCAACCCGAAGAAGCCCGAGCACAGGGAGCTGATGGCCCGCCGGGTGGTGCCCACCGAACCCTGGTTCGAGAACGGTCAGCCCGTGCAACGACCGATCGGCATCCACTCCGATGATCTGTTCACCAGCAAGCTGCTCACCTATCTCGAGGAAAGCAAAGACAGTGGCCAGCCATTTTTCGCTTACCTGGCCTTCACCTCCCCCCATTCTCCGCTGCAGGCTCCAGCCCAGCTGATCAGCCAATACACCGACTACTTCTACAAGCACGGCTATCACGGCCTGAAGAAGTTGCGCTACGAGGCGCAGAAGAACTCCGGCCTGATCCCGGCCACCTCCCCCTTCCCCGATCAAAGCCACAACTGGCTCCTGCAGAGCTGGTCGTCTCTGAGTGACGAGCAGAAACGCAGCGAAGCCCGGGCCATGGCCACCTACACGGCGATGCTCGATCATCAGGACCAGAGCCTGGGCAAGCTGCTGAGTTATCTGAAGGAAAGCGGTCAGCTCGACAACACGCTGATCATCTACCTCTCCGACAATGGTCCCGAGGGTATGGACGATGACGGCCCGGGGGCCAATCCAGCCCTGAGCCGCTGGGTGCGCGAGAACTTCAGCCAGGATCCTGCCGATCTCGGCAAGGGCAACACCTTCATCGAGATGGGCAGGCACTGGGCCAATGCCTCCACCGGCGCCTTGCAGTGGTGGAAGTGGTATCTGGCAGAAGGGGGTGTGCGCACGCCAATGGTGCTGCGATTACCCGCCGGCAGCAGCCAGAGGCAGAAGGGCTCGATCAGCACGACCTACGTGAACGTGAAAGATCTGCCGCTCACCATTCTCGACTACGCCCAGGTGTCGGCTCCCTCCGGGCGCTATGGGGAGCGCAACATCGTGAAGCCGACCGGCGTCTCGATGCGCCCCTACCTGGAAGGCACGGCCGACGTTGTGCGCACCCCTGAACAATGGGTGGTGAGCGACATCTTCGGCAACAGCTCGATCGTCTCGGGACGCTTCAAGGCGTTGCGCCAGAGCAAGGCCATGTTCGGCGATGGCCACTGGCGCCTGTACGACATCGAAGCTGATCCAGGTGAAACACGGCCTCTCAATGCCCAGCAGCCCGCCAGGCTTCAGCAGTTGGTCGCCCTCTATGAGAGCTACGCCAAGGAGAAAGGCATCGTGCCCGTTGCCGAGAACTGGAGCCCATGGCAGGGCGATCTAAAGCAGCTGCCCAGGCCGGCTGTTGCACCCCTTCCCGCTCCCGCTGAGTTGCCGTGACATCCACCAACCCTCTCCGTCGCCCCTCATGGCTGGATCATGCGATCGCCTCGGCGCTGCTGTTGATCACGCCGGAATATCGGCGCGTGCGCAGGGCCCAGCGTCAGCTGGGTCGTGGCAGCACTCCCAGCCTGAGCACCCCACCGGCGATGGCGCTGGACACCATCTCCCTGCTGGGGGAGCAGGTCCGCATCGCGCGTCACCGCAAACCGGGCGTCCCCACGCTGCTGCTGATCTGTCCACTGCCCCAGAGCCTGCTGGCCTTTGCACCGATCTGGCCCCAGCTGAGTGAGCGTTTCGATCTGGTGGCGGTGGATCTGCCTGGCTTTGGCCGCAGCAGCGGCGGGGTGGAGTGGATGAGCTTCGAGGCCCAGGGGCGCTTCCTGGCCGAGCTGATCGATCACCTGCAACTGCAGCGGCCACACCTGGTGGGCCCAGACGTCGGGATGGCAGCCGCGGTGGCCTGTGTGCGGCAGCATCCCGGCATCGCTGCAAGCCTGGTGATCGGCGATGGTCCGGCTCTTGCCCCCTCGCTCAATGGCAGCATCATCAACAAGCTGGTGGATTCGGGGTTCTGGCGCTTCATGGTGGCCATGGCCGGATCCGGCACCTTTGTGGAGGCGGCCAACCGGCTGGCCTATGTGAGTTACGTGCCCAATGCTGTGGAGGTGGATGACTACATCCGCTCCTACGCGGGGCGGCTGGGACCCATCTGTCGTTGGTTCCGCGACTATCCCACCAGCCTGGCCTTCACCGATCCGGCCCTGTCGGAGCTCGACCTGCCGGTGCAAGTGTTCTGGGGCCGCCACGACGCCCTGCTGCTCGCCGAGAACGCCCAGAGCCTGGAGCAGCGGCTGCCCCGATGCCAGCTGCAGGTGTTGGAGAACGGCGGCCACTTCAGCTATCAGGACTGCGCCCAGGAGTTCAGTTCCATGCTGATCCGTTGGGTGGAGAGCGATCACCTCAGGATCTGAACGATCTGAGCAGGCAGCTCATGGCATACGCACACGAACGCTCCATCACGACCATCCGATGAACTACAACCTTAACTTCGGGACATCAGTCATTCTGAATGTGCCTCTCGAGAAGTTCGACCTGGCCGACTGGATCGTTAACTTCACCTGCGAGGAGTATGTGTCGTGCACACCGGCCTCGCGCTCACACAGGTATTCCGGCCTGTACAGAGATGCCGATGGCGACATCGTGATCCGCAATGATGAATACTGCGGCGGCTTCATGATGACCCAGTTCTATCGCCCCCGGGTGATGGAGCCAGATCATGTGCGGCTGGAAAGTCGCACCAAGGCCCGATTTCTACAGGTGTGGCCGATCATCTTCCCTCTGTACTGGGATCTCCGGCTCGAGTCCGTCAACGCCGGCCAGACGCTGTTCCACTGCCGCATCGGTGCCAGCCTGCCCTGGATCTATTTCCTGGCCAGCAAGCTGACCCGTCTCCTGTTCTGGTCGCAGCAGCATGCCGATGAGGAGACCCCCCATTTCGCCCACTACGCCGCCCGCTGGGCCACGCGTCAGGATGCCGACCAGCCCACCCGTTTCTGGCTGCCGTGAAGAGTTTCCAGCGGTGATTCGCCGAAGTGCTGGCGGTAGACACGGCTGAAATGACTGCCGCTGCTGAACCCGAAGCGATGGGCTGTGGCCGCGATGGATGTCTGATCCGGTTGAGAGCGGCTCAGCTCACGCCTGGCCGCATGCAGGCGCTGCAGCCGCAGAAACCGCATCGGCGGCAGGCCGAACAGTTCATTGAAGGCATACACCAGGGTTCGCCGGGAGGTGGGGATGGCCTGGTAGAGATCGCAGAGATGGAGAGGATCCGTGAGGCGTTCGGCCATCACCCGCCCGGCAGCCTGGGCGATCAGCAAGCGCTCACTGCGGTTGCTGGTCAGGCCGTGATGCGAGTGATTTCTGGCGATCGAATCAATCAGCAGAGGCACCAGGTCCCGCTCCAGGCGCTGTCGAAGCGACGGGCCTGTCTGTGCCTGCACCGCCGCCGGCCAGCGGGGAACGGCGAAGGCAGCATGCAGCAGCTGTCGCAGCCCGAAGCAGTTGGCCGGAGCAATCCTGAAGGAATTCCGCTTCAGCTGATCGGGATCGAGGTCGATCCGACACATCGCGGTGGCTGTCTGCCAGAACAGCGGCGCATCGATCAGCAGGGCCGCAAAGCGATGACCACCCGGTGCCTGAAAGTAAATCTCACGCCCGGCATCCAGTCCCACCAGCGTGTCGGGCGACAGATCGACCCCATGCGCCCGCGGCGGTTCCCGGACAGGCTGCAGCGTGAGGTTGCAGAAGATCCGACCTGCCGGCTTGGAACCTTCAACGAACGTGCGGCGGCTGAAGCGCAGTCGCACCAAGCTCACACTGCCGACATCCACCACCTCCATCCGGCTGGGGTTGGCGCCACTCTCCAGTTGCACCATGCGGCTGCAATAGCCCAGCAGGCCTGCCGCCTGCTCAAGAAACCCCAAATCGTCGTGCTCAAGGCAGAGCCGCCTCACCGCCGGGATCGACACCAGTGCTTGTTCAGAGCTTGGAACTTTCGTATTGCCCCCTGCCCTCTCGGCACCGAAATGAAGCGCTCGCTTTGATCAAGGTGGCTTGTTGCCAAGGCTGAATCTACCCCCCCCTGTGAGAAAGAGCCAGAAGCCGCCACCAGCGTGGTCAACCCCACCAACTGCACCGAGCCCGGCAAGAAACAGGCAGGCAGGACACACCTTGCCGTTGGGCAGCTTAAGCAAACCATAGAAGGAAATAATGATATGAGGGTCCAACCGGTGAGGGCCGGGACACACTGAGAGCAGAGATCTGATAGTGGCCTGAAGAAAGATCTCCACGGCTGGCACAGTATCCTGCAGATTCACTACAATACAGTGGGCACTCTTTTCGCCCTTGACAAAGAGAAAGATATCATACGAGATATGAAGAAGCAGTTGGCAGTATCAACAATTCCAACTAGAAAACAGGTAGGAAGCATTGGCACCATAGGCGCAGTCCTATGATGTGCATTAGCTGACGCTCATGACTTAATTAAGGGGTAATACCGTGAACAGGTTCGACAAGGACTACGCAGATGGGCTCCTGGACAGCTGTGATCCCCCTTGCCTGACGCTTTATCAGACGACGCATCGGCACTATCCTGAAAATCAGCAAGATCCGATCCGCTTTGGGAATCTTGTCAAGGCGCTTGAGGAGTCCCTCCTTAAACGATATCAGGAGAATGAGGTACGGCCTTTACTGGAACCATTCCTGGCATTAGCTGTCGACCACGGCTTCTGGAATCACACCCTCGACGGTCTGGCAGTATTTGCTGCAAGGAGCATGTTTCGGGTTTACAAGCTCCAACGTCCAGTCGCCGAATTGACTGTCGTTGCCGATAATTTTCACATCAAACCCCTGATGCGGATCCTGCAGTCGGCCGACCGTTATCACATTCTCGGATTAAGCCGAAATGAGATCAAGCTCTTCGAGGGCAACCGTGATGTTTTGGATGAGATCGAACCGGCCCAGGGCATCCCACGAACGATGAGAGAAGCACTGGGGGAAGAAGTAACCGAGCCACACCAGACAGTCGCCTCTTACGGAGGCGTAGGTGTCGGGCACTCGCCCATGCATCACGGACACGGCGGCAGAGAGCCTGAAGTGGACATCGATACGGAGCGCTTCTTCCGCGCGATCGACCGTGCGGTCTTGGAGCAGCACTCCCGACCATCTGGCTTGCCGCTGATTCTCGCTGCGCTACCAGAGCATCATCATCTGTTTCACGATGTCAGCCACAATCCATTTCTGATGCAAGAAAGCATCGATATCTACCCAGATGGCCTGTCGTCGGTGGAAGAACTACGCCAGCGCGCCTGGAAACTTATGGAGCCTCACTATCTAGCTCGCCTGGCCACGCTGGTTGAAGAGTTCGGCAGCGCAAATTCTGACGGACTTGGTGACGATGATCTAGTGCAGGTCGCCAAGGCGGTCATGGGTGGGCGGGTCGCCAAGCTCTTGATCGAAGCCCAGCGCGAAATCCCAGGCCGGATCAATCCCGCAACCGGCGACATCGAATTAGATCAACTAAAAGATCCGTAACCATTCATTCATAGTCGGTTCAACCCATCAGGCCCGTTGCTGAGCTTG
>JAUCZK010000023.1 GCA_030373145.1 Cyanobium sp. CZS48M
CCTTCCGGCTCACGCGCAGTCCAAAAACATACCACAGAATCCAACAGCACCTGCCATCAGCCCTGCAGAAGCGCCTCAGCCCAAGGCATGAAGCGCTCCAGGGCCTCGGGGCTGCTGGCGGCCAGCACCGGAAAATCCGTGCTGCCATGGTCGTCGCCTGGAATCAGCTGCTCGGGGCTGCGCACCAGCCAGCGCAGGGGACAGTGCAATTCACTCAGCACCAGCCAGGCCGCCGCCAGGTCCCAGATCTTGGGGGTGGCCTCCAGGGCCATCACGGTCTGACCCATGGCCACACTCACCAGGTTGAGACTGGCCACCCCCAGCAGGCGGATCTTGCCGGGGAAGCGCTGATCAGGCAGCTTCTGCAGCACACCGATCGAGCGGCTGCAGAGCGAGGCGCAGCCAGCGGCCTGGGCCTCGTTGCCCGGAGGAGTCAGTGGGTTGCCATTGCGCCAGGCGCCCACGCCGCGCACCGCGATGATCCGCTGGCGCAGGGGAGGCACATCCAGCACCGCCAGCACCGGCACACCGCCCTCAAAGCGGGCCATGGAGATCGCCCAGTAGGGAATGCCGGCGGCGAAGTTGGTGGTGCCATCGAGGGGGTCCACCACCCAGTAGGCGGAGGAGGAGGGCACCAGCTTGCGCCCCTCCTCACTCAGCACCCCCTCACCGGGATAGAGCTGGCCAAGGCCCTGCACCAGGGTTTCATCGCTCCAGCGGTCACAGGCGGTGATCAGGCTGCCGTCGGCCTTGGCTTCCGAGGCCATATGGCCGAAATCCTTGCGTTGCCGCTCTGCCACGGCATCGAGCAGATCCGTGAGCCTGAGAGCCTCGGCTGGAATGGCGGGGAAGGTGGCGGTCATCCGAGTTCGGTGGTCAGGACCTGGGTCAGCTGCCGGGACGTGTCGTCGCGGAAACGGTGAACATTGACGGCGACCAGCACCCGCAGGGCGGCCAAGGCGATGAGGGCGGCCATGCCCAGCACCAAGGCATAGGGAAGAAAGGGACCCTGGCCGGGGATGATGGCACGACCCAGATCCAACAAGCCGCCCCCCAGCACCTTGGCCGTGGCTCTGGAGAAGGCCTGGGCCAGGCCCCAGACACCAATGAAGGTGCCAGCGGCTTCAGGCAGGGTGAGGTCGAGCATCAGGCAGAGGGTGCTGTTGGTGCCGATGCCGGAGGCCAGCCCGAACAGCAGCAGCACCGCCTGAAGCAGGGGAACCTCCCCCACCAGGCCGCAGAGGATCAGCAGCAGCATCGAGGCCAGGATCAACTGACAGCCGAGCCGGGCCGTGGCGAACTTCCCCAGCCTGGGCACGATCCACCAACCCGCCAGCACCAGACCGAGCAGGGTGCCGACCCCCCAGAAGGCATTCAGAGACGCAGTGGCGGCAATCGGCATGGCGAACACGTCGGCGCCATAGCTCTCCAGGATCGGGTCCTGGATGAACAGGGCCAGGGTGAACAGCACCAGGAACAGAAAGAACACCGCCACCTGCCGGCTGGAGGTGATCAGACGCCAGGCCTGGGGCATGGTGATCGCATCGTCGCGGGCTGGGCTGGGGGCTCCGTGATCAGCTGGGGCCAGGGCCGGCAGGGCTGGCTCGATGCCCCAGGTGGCCAGCAGGGTGAGGCCCATCACCGCCAGGGCGGCCCGCACCATGAACCGGGAGAGCACAGCCTCCAGCACCAGCGGGTCGGTGACGCCATCGAGCCCCTTGAGGCTGCGGGAGATCACCACCGCTCCCACCACGATCCCCACGGTGAGCATGCACCAGATGATTCCCACCGCCCGGGGTCGCTCCCGCTCCTGGGTGCGGTCGATCACCAGGGCCAGATACGGGGTGGTGGCCATCGAAACCGCAAGCCCGTAGGCGGCGAACAGGGCACACATCAGGACCGTGCCCAGAGTGATGGCGGCTCCATCCCCCAGCTCCCGGGCCGCAGCCAGCCGGAAGATCACCGGCACCACCAGCACCGCCAGCCCGCAGAAGAGCGCAGCTCCCAGCCAGATGTAGGGGGTGCGGTGACGCCCCCCCAGGGGCCGTGCATCGGAGAGCTGGCCGAAGAGAATCCTCGAGGGGGCCACGAATTGCTCGAAGGCCAGGGCCCCACCCACCAGCAGACCGGGAAAGCCCAGTTCACTGATCATCACCCGGTTGAGCATGCCGGCGAAGATCACCGCCAGAAAACCGAGGCTCCCCTGGAACAGCCCCAGCCGCACGGTGCTGGCGATCGAGAGGCTGGGCGGCGAGCTGGAGTGGGCCATGGTGGAGGGCAAGATTCAGGCAACGAAACCTTCCGGCCACCCGGGTTGATCCCCCGCCGCGCGCTCTCTAGGGGGAGAGAGGACCGCGCCCATCCGGCGTACGCACCTCAGACTGACAGGCCGGCAACAGCGGTTGGGGCTCGATCGGGATCTGGGTGGTGGGATCGGAGGCCGGCTTGCTGGAGGGAAGGGTGGGCGGCTGGCAGAAGGCCACCTGATCCAGGCCCGTGCGGCGCCTCAGTGCGGCCAACTGGCGGTTGTAGTCGGTCACGGCGCGGGCGTAGCTCACTTCCGCCTGGGTGAGGTCTCGCTGACTGTCGACCACCTCCCGCTGGGTGGTGACGCCCGCCTGGAAGCGCAGCCGGGCCAGGCGCAGCGCTTCGCGCGAAGAGATCACCGACCGGGAGGTGGTGGTGATGTCGCGGTTGTTCTGAAGGAGCAGATAGAAACTGGTTTCCACTTCCAGCCGAATCTGGTCGCGGCGGTCGGCGAAGGTGAAACGCTGCTCTTCTGCCGCCTGTTTCTGCTGGCGGTACTGGGCGGCTGCCCGGCCGCCGTCAAAGAGATTCCAGCTCAGATTCAGGCCGATCGCGTTATCCACAGACCAGTTCTGCCCGTTCAGCGGTTGACCCGTTGTTTGTTCAAATCCGTAGGAACTTCCGACCCTGAAGCTGTTGACAATCCGCAGAAACGGCTGAACAGCACCGATCGCCGCATTGGCATTGCTGTTGGCGACGGAGATCTGCAGGATGACCTGATCGAGCTCCTCTCGGAACGCATAGGCCGCCACAATGCTTTCCTGCAACGACGGCATCCAGGTGCCCACCACCCGGGCCGGCTCCTTGGCCGTCGGCGTGACGTCCTGGGGAAGATCCAGCAGGGAAGCCAGAGCCCGGCGAGCCACGGACTGTTCTGCCAGAGAATTGGTCAGCAACTGCTGGTCACGGGCCAGCTGGGTTTCCGCCTGGAGCACCTCAAGCTTGGTAGAGACCCCCGCCTGAAACCTGGCTCGGGCATCCTTGAGACTCACCAATGAGGCCCGCACCGATTCCTGACCGATGCGCACGCCCTCATCGGCAAGCTGCAGGTTGAAGTAATTCTGGGCCGCCTGAAGGCGCAGGTCGCGAAGGGCGATCAGGTATTGATTCTGGGCCTGCTCGAACTGGTCGCGGGCCGCAGAAATCTGGGGAACCCGCTGGGGATTGATCAGGTCCCAGTTGACACGAAGGGTCGCATCCATGGCCCAGATGCTGGTGGTGGTGCTGGTGCCCTGGATACGTCTGGTTGAGGGTTCAACGGCAGGACTAAAGAAGGTGGCTGGGCTACCAGGGAGAGAAGGAATGGTTCTGGTTCTGTACTGGCTGCCGGCGGTGTAACTGGGCAAGCCGTTGGCATTTAAATCGATCGTGGGGTACCAGAGGGCGATCTGGGCGCGCAGGTTGGACTTGGCCTGATCCACCTGGGAGGCCACCGCCTTGAGGTTGGGGTTGTTGGTCTCGGCCAGGGTTTCCACTTCCCGGAGGCCCAGGGGCCTGAGTTGCTGGATTTTGACCTGGGCTGGCCTGGTGGGCAGCGCCAGGGAGGGGGGAGAGGCCAGGGGTCGTAAACCGGGCTCAAGCTCGGTAGCCGCCGGTGGAAGAACGGTTGGGTCCGATTTGGGCCGGTTTCCCTTGACCTCAGGAGCCAGGGGAATCGGCACGGGCTGGGCAGGGCGTCCAGGTGCAGCCTCCAGGGGAGCGGCCACTGGGGCCGTGTCCTGGGCCAGGCTCACCCCCTGAAGGCCAGGGACAAGCGCCATCCCCGTCAGGGCTGCCGAAGCAAGGAAGGAGCGCCGCACACCGATACCCGTTGTTATGACCGAGCTTAAAGAGCCGTGGCCGGACTGCCGAGGCAGGCGGCCACGAAATCATCCGCCCCCCGCACCAGACGGATCGGCACCGGCAAACGCTGCTGTAGATCCTCCAGCCTCAGATCATCGAGGAAAACCGGCTCCCCCTGACGCAGCATCACCGAAGGGAGCAGCAGTTCCTCCCCCAGGTCATGGCCCGCCAGGCCCGCCAGCAGATCGGAGCCAGTGAGCAGGCCAGTGACCACCTGCTCCTGCCCCCAGTAGGGACTGGGCAGGCCGAGCAAGCGCAGGGACAGCCCTTCAACGGCATTGAGGCGATCAACCACAGGCGCCAGGGCCTCGGCCACCAGGCCCCCAACGACCCAGCTCAGCCGCCGGGGCTGCTTCAGACGGCGGGGCAAGCGGCTGGTGGCCTGATCCAGTGCCTCGAGAAAAGCGCGGATGCTTCCAACCCCATTCTCCTGCTGGGGCAGATCCTCATAACTGGCGCGCTCCGGCAGGGGAAGGCCCGCCATCAGATACCACTCGTCGGAGAGCCAGGCGAAGCGGCTGCCGAGGGCCGCGTGGAACTGCTGCTGCAGCGGCTCCACCTGCTGGATCACCCGCCGGGCGCAGGCGCGATCGACCGCCACCAGGCCATCTCCGGGGGGACGGAAACGGGTCAGACCCACCGGGACCACGGCGGCGGAGAGCACCGCCGGCCAGTCGCCGGAGCCGAAACGGGCCAGATCCAGCAACGTGCGCTCCAGGGCCGGGCCATCGTTCACCCCTGGGCAGACCACCACCTGGGCATGGATCTGCAGCCGCCGCTCGGCAAACCAGTCCAGCTGATCGAGCAGCAGTCCGGCCCGTGGGTTCTCCAGCAAGCGGCTGCGCAGCTCCGGATCAGTGGCATGCACGGAAACGAACAGGGGCGAGAGCCGCTGCTGCTCGATCCGCTGCCAGTCCGCCGCCGTGAGGTTGGTGAGGGTGAGATAGGAGCCGTAGAGAAAGCTCAGGCGGTAGTCGTCGTCTTTCACATAAAGGCTCTGGCGCCGGCCGGGGGGCTGCTGATCGATGAAGCAGAAGGCGCAGTGGTTGTTGCACTGGCGCAGGCCATCGAAGAGCGCCTCCGTGAAGGCCAGCCCGAGGCCGTCATCATGGTCCTTCTCCAGCTCCACCTGATGGAGCCTGCCATCGGGGTCCTCCACCACAAGGCACAGCTCCTCCTCCCCCACCAGCACCTGCAGGTCGATCAGATCGCGGGGCCGCACACCGTTGACACTGATCAACCGGTCCCCGGGCTGGAACCCCAGCTCCTCGCCGATCGATCCGGGCTCCACCGTGGCCACCACGGCGGGCTGGGGCTGGCGGGCTGAATCCACAGGGGCCAGGGGCAGACCTGCGGAGGGTTCGTTCCACACGGGAGAAACTTGGAGCAGAGGTCCTCAGTGTGGGCGGCCGGGGGCTCCAGCTGGCGGCTCCAGCTGATGGCTTCAGCTGGCGGTGGGCCCCATCCGCCAGACCCAGAGCAGCAGCAGCAGCCCGAAGGCGAGCCGGTAGATCACGAAGATCCAGGTGCTGTGGTTCTGCAGGAAGCGCAGCAACCAGGCGATGGCCAGCCAGGACACCACAGCGGCGGAGGCAATGCCGATCAGCAGGGGGATCGGGCCGAGGCTGGCACCGCTGGCAAAGGCCGACTTCAGTTCCACCAGTCCGGCCAGGGTGATCGCCGGGATGCCGAGCAGGAAGGAGAACCGGGCCGCCGCCGCCCGCTGCCAGCCATCGAAGAGCGAGGCGGTGAGGGTGCTGCCGGAGCGCGACACCCCCGGAATCACAGCGAGGGCCTGGGCGATGCCCACCAGCAGGCCATCGATCGGGCGAACCTGGGGCAGATCCCGCTGGCGGCGACCGGCCCGCTCGGCCAGGGCCAGCAGCAGGGCCATCACGATCGACACCAGGGCGATCGAGCTGATGCTGCGCAGGGGTGAGCTCTCGTAGGCCGGCCACAGCGTCTTGATGGCCAGTCCGGCCAGCACGATCGGCAGGGTGCCGATGGCCATGGCCACCCCCAGCCGAGCAGAGGGATCCCCCCAACTGCCATGGCGGAAGGCGCGGCTCACCCCCGCCAGCACTTCGACAAGGTCGTGGCGGAAATACACCAGCACCGCCGCGATACTGCCCAGCTGGATCACGGCGGTGACGGCCACCCCCGGATCACCCCAGCCGAGCAACACCGGCACCACCTTGAGGTGGGCGGTGCTGCTGATCGGTAGAAATTCAGTGAGGCCCTGGACAATGCCGAGCACCAGGGCGTGCCAGCAGGCCTCAAGGAAACCTGGAACCGGGGCGGGAAGGGGGGAGCCCATGCGTGGCTTGGCACGGCAGAGCCAGTGACCCTATGTCTGCTTGGGCCGCGGCTCCCTTACCGGCGTCCCTTAAGGTTGCATACCTTTCTTCACAGAACCAGGTGATCGGGGCCGCCACCACTCCTGCCACTGCCGCCCTGGTCCCCGAGACCCTTGTCGTTCCCTGGCCCCCATCGCGGGCTACACCCAAGACCGCTGGCACGACCAGAGAACAGACCACTCGGGAGGCATCCGGGGCTGCCCCCCTGCCCGCACTGGCTTCAGCCCTGGTGGTGGTGCCCGTGTTCCTGCAGGCCCCATGGGTGCGACTGCACCCCAGCAGCGCCACCCTGTTTACAGCCGTGATCCTGGCCACCGGGGTGCTGCTGGAGTGGCGGGGCCCTGGGCGCTGGCGGGGGTTCGGGCCGCTGCTGGTGGGCTTCAGTGGCAGCTGGCTGGCCGGTTGTCTGTTCTGGGGATGGTGCCGGCTGCATCCCCTCTGGCACCTGCCGATCGAAGCCTTCGCCCTGCCCCTGGCCCTGGCCGGGCTCAGCGGCCGCTGGCGCAACGCCGCTCTCTTTTATCTGGCCTCACTGCTGGGCACCGCATGCACCGATGGGGCCATGGCCCTAACCGGGGTGATGCCGCTCTGGCCGCAGGTGCTGAGCGCACCGGTCGCTGAGGCCCCAGCTCTCTTGCATCAGGCCGCCCTGCAGGTGCTGCAACCGGCTCCGCTGGCCCTGGTGCTGGGACTGGCCGTGGCTCTGACGCTGCTGGCGCGCCGCTGCCGTCGCTCGGGAGCAGGCGGGCGCCTGGCCGCGGCCACCCTGGTGACCACAGTGCTGGTGGACGGCCTGTTCCTGATCGCCGCCCTGCTCAGCCCCCACCTGAGCGGACTGGTCTGAAGGCAAGCGCTGCCGGGCCGTGGAGTGGGAATTGAAGAACTGCAAAAGCCTTGGCCCTATGGGGATTGATCCGCCATCCGGCCTGTAGCGTTGCCCCTGACCCTGCTCGGAGAGCTTCCGAGTCAAGGCCTGCATCCAACGGCGATCCTCACCGATCCACACCACGGAGAACTGCGATGAAACGGCTGGTTGCCTGGATGATGAGCGGCGTGCTGCTGGCCGGCCTGCTGGTCACACTGCTCCTGCCCCCGGCGGTTCAGGCGGAGGAACTGCGCAATGTGGCCGATGAGAAGATCGCGGCCCGCCAGGGCAAGGTGGATCTCAACAACTCCCCCGTGCGCAGCTTCCAGCAGTTCCCCGGCATGTATCCGACCCTGGCCGGCAAGATCGTGATCGGCGGTCCCTACGAGGAGATCGACGACGTTCTGGGCCTGGATCTGACTGATCGGCAGAAGGAACTGTTCGAGAAGTACAAGGACAATTTCACGGTGACACCGCCCTCAATCGCTCTTAATGAGGGCGACGATCGCATCAACCAGGGCGTGTACCGCTGACCCCCTAAAGTCTCGACCCTCCGAAAGCCGTCGGTCTCCGGCGGCTTTTTTCGTGGCCCTGTATGCCCTCGCCCCCCCGCCCCCGACCACCCCTGGCTGCGCGCTGGGATGTGGTGGTGGTGGGGGGCGGGGCCGCAGGGCTGATGGCCTGTCTGGAGCTGCCCAGCCATCTGCAGGTGCTGCTGCTCAGCAAGGAGCGTGGTCCCCGAACCGCGAGTCGCTGGGCCCAGGGAGGCATCGCCGCGGTCACGCGGGCTGAGGACAGCCTCGAGAGCCACCGCGACGACACCCTGCGGGCGGGGGCAGGCCTGTGTGATCCCGGTGCGGTTGATCTGCTGGTGCGGCAGGCTCCCGCCTGTGTGGAACGGTTGCTGGAGCTGGGCATGGCCTTCGACCGCGATGGTCCTGGCCTGAGCACCACCCTCGAGGCCGCCCACAGCCACCGGCGGGTGCTCCACGCCCAGGACCGCACCGGCGGCGCCCTGGTGGATGCCCTGGAGCGGGAGGTGCTGCGCCGCCCGGGCCTGGTGCAGCGCAAGGGGCTGATGGCCCTGAAGATCTGGGTCGAGCAGGGCCGCTGCCTCGGGCTGCAGGTGCTGGAGAACGATCAGGTGCGCTGGCTGGCGGCCGGCGCCGTGGTGCTGGCCAGCGGCGGCGGCGGCCACCTCTTCGAGAAGACCACCAATCCCTCCCAGTCCACCGGCGATGGGGTGGCGATGGCCTGGCGGGCCGGGGCCGCCATCCGTGATCTGGAGTTCGTTCAGTTCCACCCCACCGCGCTGATGCTGCCGGGGGCCCCCCACTTCCTGATCTCCGAAGCGGTGCGCGGAGAGGGGGCACGGCTGATCGACAGCCACGGCCACAGTCCGGTGGCCAACCTCGCCAGTGGCGATCTGGCTCCCCGTGATCAGGTGAGCCGTGCCCTGGTGCGCACGATGCAGGCTCAGGCCGTCGACCACCTCTGGCTCGACCTGCGCCCGGTGGGACAGGAGCGGCTGAACCGTCAATTCCCCACAATCCTGCGCCGCTGCCGTGAACTGGGCCTGGAGCCCAGCGAGGGGCCGATCCCCGTGGCCCCTGCCGCCCACTACTGGATGGGTGGTGTCAGCACCGACCTGAACGCCGCCACCAACCTTCCCGGCCTCTACGCCGTGGGGGAAGTGGCCTGCACGGGCGTGCATGGCGCCAATCGCCTGGCCAGCAATTCGCTGATGGAATGCCTGGTCTTTGCCTCTCAGCTGCGCCACCTCTCCGTGTCGGAGCAGCCGCCCATGCCCCACTCCTGGGGATCCCCCTCCGCGGCGGCGGCGATGGTCTGCCCCCCTCAGCTGCTCGAGGCCATGCCTCTGGTGAGCGAGTCAGTGGCCCAGAGCGAGCAGCTGCGTCATCTCTGCTGGCGGGTGGCGGGGGTTGAGCGCCAGGGACGGGAGCTGGGGGAGGCCCTGCGCCTGATCCGCCACCAGCGCCAGACCCTGGAGGATCAGCCCTGGATCCAGGCCCTGGCCCGGCTCGAGCCGGGCGATCGGCTGCCCCTGGGGCCAGGCGGCGGCAGCAGACTGCGCCCCCTCAACGATCTGCGCCAGCTGCTCACCCTGGCCGATCTGCTGGTGGAGGCCGCCCTGTTCCGCCGCGAGAGCCGCGGCGGACACTACAGAACAGACTGCCCAGCCCCCCAGCCGTTCTGGCAACGCCACTCACTCCAGCGGCGCGGTGAAGCGATCCGCTCAGCTCAGATCAAGCTCAGATCTAACCCTTGAACCCACTCAATTCAGCCAGTCGGGCGAGGGGCTTGACGCCGGAATCCAGCTTGCCGTTGATCTCCCAGGTGGGGAATCCCTCGAGTTTCTTGCTGTCGCAGAGGGCCTTCTGATTGTTGACGCCATCGGCGGCGCATTCGATCACCTTGAGCTTGGCGGTGGCCTCCTTGCCGAACAGTTCCTTCTGCTCATGGCAGTGGGGACACCAGTAGGCGCTGTACATCACCGCTCCGGACTGGCTGAGGTGCTCCGCCAGGGCCAGGCTCGCCGGAGTGCTGGCACTGACCACGGGCGGTGGCGTGCCACGGGTGCCCAGGGCGGCTGGCCGATCCACGGAGGCGGCCCAGCCCAGACCCACCAGGCCCACCAGCAGGGCCACCAGCACCCCGCGAAACACCAGCTGGCCGCGGTCGTCCCACTGGCCGCCGATGAGGCTGAGCACGAACAAACTCAGGCTGAGCACAGCCGAGAGCACACAGAAGAAACAGAAGGCCAAGATCTTGAACACCAGCAGCCCCATCAGCAGCAGGCTGAACACGGCCATGCCGCCGCTGAGCAGGAACAACCCCCACCAGCTGCGCTCGCCCATGGCCGAGCGGGCCTCGCCCTTGAGCAGCAGCGGCAGCAACGCCAGCACCAGCACAGTGGTGTAAGCGAGGAAACCGAAGAGCGACAGCGGCTGGCCGAACAGGCTGCCCCAGGCGCTGTTGAGCACCTTGTCGCAGCCTTCGCCGCCGCCGGGGCAGCTGAGGGGGCCGATCAACCCCCAGCGCTTGAGGGTGATCGCACCGGTGTCGATAGCACCGATCGTGGCCAGAACAGCCATCAGCACACGAACCCAGCGCAGTCCGGGGTCGGCGCGGCGGCGGCTACTGAGGCGACTGCTCAAGCGGGTGGAGGTCACGGCAAGGGCTGAAGCTGGGATGATTGTGGCAGCAACCGTTTCAGGGCACAGACCCGAACCGGGTCCACCGGCGCCGAGATCAGGCCGTTGCGCTTCAGTGCCGTGCCAGCGATCACGCCGTCGCAGGCCAGAGCAAACCGCTGCAGCGTCTGTTCATTGGCGCCGCTGCCGATCAGCACCGGCGCCCCACCCGCCGCGGCCCTGGCCTGCTCCAGGTCCGCCGGGTCAGTGGGTCGGCCGGTGCCGGTACCCGAGACAATCACCCCATCGGCACCACCGCGCTCAAGCACGTCGCTCACCGCCTCCGCCATCGACAGCGGCGCCAGGGGGGCGCCGTGCTTGACCAGCACATCCGCCAGGATCCGCACCGATTCGGCCCCCAGCAGCCGGCGCCGGCGCAGCAGCTCGGCCGCCACCCCCTCGATCAGTCCCTGGTCGGTGACGGTGGCACCGCTGAGCACATTCACCCTCAGGAAGCGGGCGCCACTGGCCTGAGCGATCGCCAGGGCCGCCAGGGCGTCGTTGCGCAGAACATTGATGCCCACCGGCCGCTGGCTGGCCCCCACCACCGCCAGGGCCAGCCGGGTCATGGCGGCCACCGTTTCCGGCGGCACCGAGCCCCGCCAGAAGGGCACATCGCCGAAGTTCTCGACGATCAGGCCATCGGCACCTCCGCTGAGGTAAGCCTCGGCATCGGCGAGGGCGGCGGCCTCCAGCGCCCCCAGATCCCCCGCCCAGCCCGGCGAGCCCGGCAGGGGACCGAGGTGGATCACCCCGATCAGCGGGCAGGGCTGGGGGAACAGCTGCCGCCAACGGGACCCTGGGCTGAGCATGGCGGTGGCCGCGGGAGGAGAAGGTGCCAGGCCATGGCACCCGGATATCCCATAGGGTGACGGATTGGCCCCAGGGGTTCGACCCACGGCCAAGGTTTTCGGCCGCCGCACCCATGTCTCCCGTCAGCGCAGCTTTCCCCGCAGGATCGGTTCGCCCAGGGGGGCCAGGGGCCAACCGTCCCACGGTGGCCTTCGCCCACCTGGGCTGCGAGAAGAACCGGGTCGACACCGAGCACATGCTGGGCCTTCTGGCCGAGGCGGGCTACGGCATCAGCGCCGATGAGCGCGAGGCGACGGTGGTGGTGGTGAACACCTGCAGCTTCATCCAGGACGCTCGCCAGGAATCGGTGCGCACCCTGGTGGAACTGGCGGAGCAGGGAAAGGAACTGATCATCGCCGGCTGCCTCGCCCAGCATTTCCGCGAGGAACTGCTGGAATCACTGCCGGAGGCGCGCGCGATCGTGGGCACCGGCGACTATCAGCACATCGTCGAGGTGCTGGAGCGGGTGGAGGCGGGTGAGCGGGTGAACCGGGTGAGCGATGTGCCCACCTTCGTGGGTGATGAGCACCTGCCCCGCTACCGCACCACCTCCGAAGCCATTGCCTACCTCAAGGTGGCCGAAGGCTGTGACTACCGCTGCGCCTTCTGCATCATCCCCAGGCTGCGGGGCGACCAGCGCTCCCGCACGATCGAATCGATCGTGGCCGAGGCCCATCAGCTGGCCGCCCAGGGGGTGCAGGAGCTGATCCTGATCAGCCAGATCACCACCAACTACGGTCTCGACCTCTACGGCAAGCCCCAGCTCGCCCAGCTGCTACGGGCCCTGGGGGACGTGGAGATCCCCTGGATCCGTGTGCACTACGCCTATCCCACCGGCCTCACTCCCGAGGTGCTGCGCGCCTACCGGGAGGTGCCCAACGTGCTGCCCTATCTCGACCTGCCGCTGCAGCACAGCCATCCCGAGGTGCTGCGGGCGATGAACCGCCCCTGGCAGACCGGCCTCACCACCGAACTGCTGGGCCGGATCCGCGAACAGCTGCCCGATGCGGTGCTGCGCACCACCTTCATCGTCGGCTTCCCCGGTGAAACCGAGGAGCAGTTCGAGCACCTGCTCCGGTTCGTCGAGGAGCAGCGCTTCGACCATGTGGGGGTGTTCAGCTTCTCCCCGGAAGACGGCACCGCGGCGGTGGATCTGCCGAATCCAGTGCCGGCTGAAGTGGCGATCGAGCGCCGCAACTGCCTGATGGCTGCCCAACAGCCGATCGCGGCCGAGCGCAACGCCCGCTGGGTGGGGCGGATCGTGGATGTACTGATCGAGCAGGAGAACCCCAGCAGCGGCGAGATGATCGGCCGTTGCGCCCGCTTCGCTCCCGACGTGGACGGGGAAGTGCGGGTGAGCCCGGGCCCCGGCGGCCTCTGCGCCTCCCCCGGCACCATGGTGCCGGTGCGCCTCACGGCCTCCACCCCCTACGACCTCCAGGGCGAGGTGGTGGGTGCCCAGGCGATGGTGGAGGAGGCGCTGGCCGGCCGCGGGGGCCGCGGTTGAGGCACTGGATCCACCGTCATCAGCGCACCACCTTTCTGATCGCTTCGGGGCTGAGCACCGCCGGCTCCTTCGCCGGGCTCACCGCCAAGGGCTGGATCCTGATGAACCAGACCAGCAATCCGCTGCTGCTGGCCCTTCACTTCGGCGCCCTGGCGATGCCGAGCCTGCTGGCCAGCGGCAGTGCCGGCGTGCTCACCGACCGAATCGGCTGCGAACGGGTGCTGATCCGCTCCCAATGGGGCCTGGTGGCCGGTGCGGCCCTGGGGGCCGTGGCCATCCCCTGGCTCACCGGAGCCGCCCAGGTGAGCCTGCTGCTGCTGAGCACCCTGGTGGTAGGTCTGGCCAGCTCCTTTGAGCTCACCGCCCGCAACAAGTACTGCGCCCTGCTGGTGGATGAGCCGGCCCAGCTCGCCCCCTACCTCACCTCCTTCTCGGTGGTGTTCAACGTCGGCAAATTGGTGGGGCCACCCATCGGAGGATTGCTGCTGGCCATGACGGGGCCAGCCACGGCCCTGGGCATCGATGCGGCCTCCTACCTGCTGCCGATCGCCACGGTGCTGTGGCTGCTGCAGCCCGACCTCAGCGCCGAGCGGCGCAGCGGCAGCGGCGTCGGCTCCAGCCTGGCCAGTGCCTGGCGGAGCTGCGGCGCCAGCCTTCGCCATGTGGTGGTGTTCACCGGACTGGCCTGCCTGGCGGTGTTCTTCCACCCCGGCCTGGCCCCTTTGATCGCCGCCCAGGTGCTGGGGCCCTCTCCCCAGGCCCTGGGCTGGTTCACCAGCGTGCTGGCGGCCGGCAGCATCGGCGGTGGATTGCTGTTGCAACGCCGCAGCCAATGGCTGAGCGAGCGGCCGTCGCTGCTGCTGGGCAGTTGCGCGGTACTCACCAGCCTGGCCCAGCTGGGCATGGCCCTGACGGCGCCCACGGCCTTCCGCCTGGCGATGACCTTCCTGATCGGAGCGGGTACGGCCGGTCTGCTGGCGGGCAGCAACCTGATCCTGCAGGTGGGTGCCCCCCTGGTGCTGCGCGGACGCATGGCTGGGCTGGGCCAGATCGCCTTTCTCGGCGGCGGCGGCTTCAGCGGTCTGATCGCCGCAGGGCTCTGCCTGAGGGTGGGCCTGCCGGCCACGTTTGCCCTGATGGGCAGCGTGGGGCTGGTGCTGGGGCTGATGGAGCTCTGCAGCCGCTGGGGACTGCGCCTGAATCCGGCGGACTCAGATCAGCTTGATGCCGCGTAGGACGGTGGAGAGCAGAAAGGCCGTCACCAGTCCAGCGGCCACCAGAGCCAGATACAGAACTGCCGCCATGGCCAGCACGCAAAGAGAACTCTCTCATTAGAGCAGAGCAACCCTTGAGCCGAGGGTTGCCCTTAGGCTGTCGCCCAACCAACGCTGGGGAGGCGCCAGGCGTTTCGGCCCCGTGGCTCCAACCCCGTCCGTCCCAGTCCTACGAACCCGATCAGCATGCGCGCTCTGCTCGTCTACCCGGAGTTCCCCAAGACCTTCTGGAGCTACGAGAAAATTCTCGAGCTCGTCAACCGCAAGGTGCTGCTGCCGCCGCTTGGCATGGTCACCGTGGCGGCCCTGCTGCCCCAGCATTGGGACTTCAAGCTGGTGGACCGCAATGTGCGCGAGGTCACCGAGGCCGAGTGGAACTGGGCCGAGCTGGTGATCATCTCGGGAATGATCGTGCAGAAGGCCGACATGGCCGCCCAGATCGCCAAGGCCAAGCAGCGGGGCCTGCCCGTGGCCGTGGGAGGCCCCTTTGCCAGCTCCACCCCCGATGCCCCAGAGATCGCCCTGGCCGACTTCAAGGTGCTCGATGAGGGTGAGATCACCCTGCCGATGTTCATCGAGGCCCTGGAGCGCGGAGAGCGCCAGGGCCGCTTCAGCTCGGAGGGCCAAAAGCCCGATGTGACGGGCACCCCCATTCCCCGCTTCGATCTGCTCGAGCTCGACGCCTACGACTCGATGAGCGTGCAGTTCTCCAGGGGCTGCCCCTTCCAGTGCGAGTTCTGCGACATCATCGTCCTGTATGGCCGCAAGCCTCGCACCAAGAACCCGGACCAACTGATCGCCGAGTTGCAATACCTCTACGACCTGGGCTGGCGCCGTTCGATTTTCCTGGTGGACGACAACTTCATCGGCAACAAGCGCAACGCCAAATTGCTGCTGCCGGCGCTGAAGCAATGGCAGATCGAGCATGGCTATCCCTTCAGCTTCGCCACCGAAGCCTCGGTTGATCTGGCCTCCGACGAGGAAATGATGCAGATGATGGCCGAAAGCCGCTTCGACAGCGTCTTCCTCGGCATCGAAACCCCGGATGAAGCGAGCCTGGAAACAGCCCGCAAGCTGCAGAACACCCGCAGTTCTCTGGAAGAATCCGTCGACCGGATCACCTCCTATGGCATCCGGGTGATGGCCGGCTTCATCATCGGCTTCGACGGCGAAAAAACCGGGGCGGGCAACCGCATCGTTGAGTTCGTGACCCGCACCGGAATTCCCGCGGCAATGATGGGCATGCTCCAGGCCCTGCCCAACACCGGCCTCTGGCACCGGCTGGAGAAGGAAGGTCGCCTGATCCAGGACAAGGCGGACGCCAAAGGCGTGAATCAGACGAATCTGCTCAACTTCGTGCCCACCCGGCCGATCCGCGACATCGCCAACGAATACGTGGAGGCCTTCTGCAACCTCTATGAACCCAATGCCTACATGGATCGGGTCTTCAGTTACTACCACAAGGTGGGCAAGCCCCGCTGGATCCCGTTCCTCAAGCCCGAGCATTCCGGCTTCAAGATCCCCAGCTGGACTGATGTGCGCGCCCTGCTCATCGTGATCTGGCGCCAGGGCCTGGTCCGCGACACCCGCGGCCGCTTCTGGCGTTACCTGCTGGCCATGGCCCGCACCAATCCCGCTCAGCTGGAGCAGTTCCTGGTGGTGCTCGCCCATAACGAGCACTTCATGGAGTACCGCAGCATCGTCACCGAGGAGATCCAGGAGCAGCTCCAGTCACTGCCTCCGGAGCCCCCTGCCGCCCCGTCCGAAGTGAGGGAACTGCAGCCCGCCTGACCCCCTTGAACTTCTGAGCTTCAAGGGCTGTTCAAGGGCCTGGTCTTACAACGGTGGTGCTCAGTCCTGGATGTAGGAGTCGCCGGAGAGCAGGGAAACTTCGGCCTTCTGCAGCTCACGGCCCAGGTAAAGCGCGTGATCCAGGCGGCTGATGGCCGCCGGGCTGGGTCCCTCAGTGAGCTGAATGCCCAGCTCCTTGGCTGTGCGGCCCCGAAACACCATCACGGGCCGGCGGGGTGCACCGCCACGGCAACTGAGCACCTCACCGCTGTCGGGATCAGTGGCCAGACCCCTGGCATTGATGCCATTGCTGTAAAGCTCCGCCACCAGCTCCCCGCGCTCGCGATCCAGGCTGATCAGCACATAGCCGGCCGGGTCAAGATCGATGGGGCGCTGCGACAGCCGTTCGTCGAGGGCACACCGCTCCTGCAAGGGCCACGGGCTGGGCGACGGAGAGGTTGCGGCGAGGGCTGACTGATCCATGGCCTGATCGTAAACAGCGGGCTCAGCAGGCGCCCAAGGGCAGCTCCCGGCGGCTGAAGGGCAGCTCGGCATTCTCCGCTGCGATCTCTTCGAGCATCTGGGCATTGGCCTCGGGCAGCCAGCGGCGCAGCAGTCGATCAAAGCCGGGATCCTGCCAGCGGTGCAGGCTGGCCCGCGGCTGGGCCAGAAAACCCCGGCGCCGCTTGTGGCTGCCACCAGCACCTGGATCAAAGCCGCAGATCCCCTGAGCGATCGCCCATTCGATCGGGGCGTAATAGCAGACCTCGAAATGCAGATTCTCGATCTCCTGATCGCTGCCCCAGTAGCGCCCCCAGAGGGCATCGCCCTGGCGCACGCACAGCGACATCGCCACCGGCTCTAGCGGATCACCCCGATGGGCACTGAACAGCACCAGATGCTCCCGCAGCTCGATCGCATCCACGTGAAAAAACTCCTCACTGAGGTACTTGCTGCCCCAGGCTCCCCAGCGGCTGCAGTGCTGCGCATAGAAGTGATGCATGCGCTGGAGCATGGCAGCGGGTATCTCAGCCCCCACCAGCGGCGTCACCTGCAGACCGGCCGCTGCGATCGAGCGCCGCTCCCGACGGATGTTGCGGCGCTGGTTGGCATTGAAGCCAGCCAGATAATCCTCGAAACAGCTGAAACCAGCGTTGCTCCAGAGGCTCTGCTGGTTCAGCCAGGTGGCGCAGCCGGCGGCCTCCGCCCAGGGCTGCCAGAGGGGATCCACATAGAGAAAGTTGCAGCTGAAAATCTGCTGCTCAAGGCAGAAGCGATCGATCAGCTCCAGCATCACGGCCGTGAGTTCCGCCCCGTCTTCACCGGGATCGATGTGAAAGCGATAGCCCTCCACCGGGCTGATCGGGCTCATGCCCACCAGCTTCGGGTAATAGCGCAGCCCCAGCTGGCCGGCGAGCTGGGCAAAGGATTGATCAAAGACGAACTCGCCGTAGCTGTGGCCTTTGAGGTACAGCGGCGCCACGGCAATCAGCCTGTCCTGGCGCCACAGGCTCAGGTGACAGGGCTGCCAGCCCTGGCGGGGCACGATGCTGCCGGAGCGCTCCAGGGCATGGAGCCAGGGCCAGCTGTAAAAGGGCAGACCCGCGGGCCCCGTGAGCGCCTGCCAGGCTTCCCGGGGAATCTCCGTCATGGCCCGGTGCCAGCGGGCCTGCAGCTCAGCCATGGCGGAGGACCACGTGGTCGCAACAGCGAGGGGCAAAACTAACGGCATGGCGCACCGACTGTTCCGCTTGCCGCCCCTGGGCTCGGCACTCCTGACACTGGGGGCGGCGCTGGCCACCGGACTGCTCAGCCCAACACCCGCTGCCGCCAGCCTGCTGGGGCCGGTGTTGCAGCTGATGCGGCCCCAGTTGGAGCGACGGCTCAGCGAGGTGTGCATCAGCACGGCCGCCGGCGGCCAGGCCACCCTGGAGCGCAGCTTGAGGGAACCCTGCCGCCGCCTGGCGGCACCAGCCAGTGCCTGCCTGATCGCGGAGGCCGAGAGCAGCGGGCGCAGCTTCGGAGTGATCAGCGAGCTGGCCCGGGGCCGTTTCGGTGACGACAGCGAGGTGGTAGTGAAGCGCTGCGTCGCCAAGCTGCTGGGGCTACCCGCAGACAGCCTCAAGGAGGTGTCGCTGGAAGACCTTCAGCGCCGCTTCAAGCTGCCCCTCTCGCCCCAGAAGTAGGGCCGCGGCGGTAGCGCAGCAGCAGCTCACCGCCCCCTAGGGGCCGCTGCTCCAGCGCCTGCCAGCTCTGGCCGGAGAGGTCGGGGGCCAGGGGAGTCAGCCAGCCATGCGCCCCCCCCAGCAGCAGCGGACAGAGGCTCAGCTGCAGCTCCTGCACCAGGCCCTCCGCCAGCAGGGCCGTGGCCAGCTCAGCGCCACCGAGCAGCACCAACCGCTGCAGGCCGCGCCTTCCCAGGTCGGCCAGGGAGGCCCGCCAGGGGCCCAGGGCCAGGTGAGCATCGAAGGCCGGCTGGGCTGGCCCGGGCGAGAGCAGCCAGCGCTCCAGCGGTTGGCCGAAGAACGGCAGAGATGGCTCCAGCCCCCGGCCCCGGCTCACCACCACGGCAATGGGTTGGGGGGAGCGCCCTTCGAGGCGACGTCGCTCCAGCAGCTCGGGGCAGTGGATCAGGCAGGTGCTGCGGTGCAGGCGAACCGTGGCCGCCCCCACCAGGCAGCCGTCAGCCCAGGCCAGGGCCTCCTCCAGAGCAGCGCGATCGCCGGCACCACCCAGCTGGGCGGCACCACCCTGGGCTGGAGCGAGACGGCCATCAAGGCTGATGGCCAGCACCAGCCTCAGCTGCGGCAGGCTCAAGCGCCGGCCAAGGCCTCCAGCACGGCCGGACGGGTGTCGAGCAGGGGCGTTTCAGCGAACACCTCGGCGGCGTTGTTGGGGCTCTCCTGCAGGCGCACCTTGTGCAGAGCGGCGCCGGTGGCGGCGATCGGGGCGCTGAGCAGATCAGCGATGTGCAGGGCGATGTTCTCGGCGGTGGGCACGCAGCTGGCGAAGTGGGCCACGTCCTTGTTGAGGAAGGTGTGATCGAAGGGTTCCACCACCAGCTCGTTCACCAGGCCCTGCAGCTGGTCGAGGTCGCAGACCATGCCGGTGCGGGGATCGATCGTCCCGCGCACAGTCACATCCAGCAGATAGTTGTGGCCGTGGCCGTGGGGCCGGGCGCATTTGCCGTAGATGGCTTCGTTCTCACTCAGGGAGAGCTCCTCGCGGGCCAGGCGGTGGGCGGCGGCGAAGTGGGTGCGGATCGACAGAAAAGCTTCCATGGGGTTGCCGATGACATCGGCCCAGAGGGTGGGTTGCTCGTAGAGGCGCAGACCGACGAGCGGCAGGTGAGGGGCCAGGCGTGTCCAGATCGCCTGGAGCACGGCCTCGGTGGTGGGCAGACGCCCCTCGGGCCGGCTCAGATCGAATTCCGGCCAGCAGTCGTTGAGGAAGCGGAAATCGAGGGGATCAGTGACCTCCCGACGGATGGCGTGCTTCACATCGGAGAGGTTGAGCACCATGCCGTCAGCATCGAGCGGGCCGGCCATCGCCACGATCAGCTCGTAGTTGTGGCCATGGCCAGGAGCAAGGCTGCAACGGCCGAAACGGCGGCTGTTCTCCTCATCACTCAGCTCCGGCAACCGATAGAGATGGCTGGCACTGAACAGGGCCCGGCGAGTGATCACGCAGCCACGACCGCGGCCGTGGTGAAGGGTGCCGGCTGAGACGCCAGCGCTGGGGGTGGCGGGCATCGCCAGGGTCCCGGTGGCCATCGACTCGGCGGCATTCTGCTGAGACATCCTAGGGATGACGTCCCTGCCAACGGCGGAGCCACCGCCTCACCCTCCCGCCCCCATGGCCCCTGAACCACCCTCCGCCGCCAGTGATTCCCCAGAGCTGCCAGTGCGCCTGGAGGGCCTGACCATCTACCTGGTGGGGATGATGGGATCGGGCAAAAGCACTGTGGGGCGCCCGCTGGCTGCGGCCCTCGGCTACCGCTTCATCGATGCCGACAGCGTGATCGAGCAGCACGCCGGCTGCTCGATCCCCGAGCTGTTCGAGCGCCAGGGGGAGACCGGCTTTCGCGATCTGGAGTCGGTGGTACTCAACCGGATCGCCTGTTGGCATTCCCTGGTGGTGGCCACCGGCGGTGGCGTGGTCAGCCGCCCCGGCAACTGGGGGCAGATGCGCCAGGGGCTGGTGGTGTGGCTGGACGCCCCTGAGGAGATGTTGTTGGAGCGGCTGCGGGCTGATCCGGGTCAGCGGCCGCTGCTGGCCAGCACTGATCCGGCGGCTCGGCTGCGCCAGCTGCTGGCCGAACGCCGGCCCCTCTACGGCCAGGCCGATTTGAGGGTGCTCCAGGACGGCCGGCCGCCGGCAGCGGTGGCCCAGCAGGTGCTGGAGGCAATCCCCACGGTGCTGCGCCAACGGGAGGCTCCACCGCAGACTCCCGCTCAACTGATCGACGAAAACGGAGCCAGCACGGCCAGCCTGAACGCCACAGCCGAGCTGAACTGAGCCCTCACCGGGCCGGGGGCTCCAGGCGCACGGCGTACCACTGAACAGCCAGGCCGGGCTCCAGCTCCAGCTCACAGGCCGTTTCCAGCAGCCGCTCAGCCCGCTCGCGGTCGTTGCCCAGGGAGAGCAGATCAGTGGGGGGCTCCTCCAGGGCGGCCAGCTGGGCGGTGAGCCAGGAGAGGGTTTCGGCGGCCGTGAGGATGCGCTCCGCACGGGTGGGTTCCAGCACCACGTAATGATCAAGTTCCCGCAGCAGGGGATCAGACATGTTCCGCTCACGCATCGCCTTCATCCTGGCCGCCCTGCTCAGCCTCTGGCCGACTCAGGCCCTGGCGGCCGCCGGCACCACAGGGCCGCTGGAGCGGCGTCTGCTGGCCTGGCCGGACTGGAGCCTGCCGGCTCCCCTCAGCCGCCCCGGCCGCAGCGATCTGAGCTACCCCGACTGGTTCGCCGGGGCCTGGTGGGTGTACAGCCTGGAAGAGGACAGTGCTGAGTCGATTCCGCCGTACCCCGTGCGGTTCCTGCGCGATGAGCGCGGGGCGGTGGTGGGCGATCGCGCCTTCAATGCCACCCAGGTGGGCGATGCCCTGCTGGGGGGTCAGCTGCTCTCGGTGGCCAATGATCCAGCCAACCCCAACCGCCAGCTGGCCCTGCTGCGCGGTGATCTGGAGCTGGAATCCACCGTGATCGGGCGCCGCAGCCAGCCCGCAGCAGCGGCCAGGGCCCAAGGCGATGTGTTCCTGGCCGATGAGCTGGCCCTGCAGGTGCTGCACGGCCCCGGCGGAGCGCGGATCAGCCGCGTGGAGACCCTCAGCCGCTACCGGCTCGTGGACAGCACGCCAGGCCAGGAGCTGATTCGCGCGGACCAGTGGCAGGCCAGCTACGCCTCACCGGAGCAGGGGTTGGTGGCCCACTCAAGCGGAGGCCATCACCTCTGGCTGGTTCTCAGCCGCAGCCCCTCAGAGGCCTGATCAGGGGATGGGCGAAGAGACGACTGGCTCGCTGACGCCGCCCCGGCCCAGGGAGAGGTACAACCCATCTCTCCAGGCGAAGAGGCTGCTGAGCAGGGGATGGTCGGCAAGACCGGCCACGCCGCGGCCCGCCAGAGGGGCGCCGGCACTGGCTGGGAAGAGCAACAGCGACAACTGAGCCGCCACGGCCAGATCGGCCAGGGAGAGGCGATCCCCCACAAGGAAGCGGCCAGGGGTCAGCAGCACCGCCAGCTGCTCCAGATTCGCCTGCAGCTGGCGCCGCTCGCTCTGACCGAGGGTGTCACCCAGGGGCGCCAGCAGATCGGTGGGAAGGGCGCCCACCAGCGAACGCAGCACCCCTGGGGTGGCCTCCGGCAGCAGGGCACCGCGCATCACGGCATCCGAGCTGGCCGCCTGCAACAGGGCCTGGCGCACCCCAGCGGCCAGGGCGGTGTCGGCCCAGTCTTCGAGCAGGAGCACCCGGGCGCGGTCGGCGGGATCTTCGGGGATCAGGGGAGGGGTGGGGACCTGGCTCTCCAGGTGCTGGGCAATGGCGCTGGAATCAGCGATGACCTCCGAGCCATCCACCAGCACCGGCACCTGTCGCTGACCGGACAGGCGGAACAGCTCCAGCTGCCCCAGGCCGGGGGTGACCTCGATGGACTGATACTGAAGCCCCTTGGCGGCCAGGATCAAACGCACCTTCTCGCAGAAGGAGGAATGGCGGAACTGGTGGAGCTCGAGCATCGGCGGCACGGTCCTCTGGGCGGCAGAGTAGCCCTCACGGTCACCCAGCGTGGGCAACGTCCCGCCTCACGGTTCAACCCATTGCCTCCTGCCTCCCCGCCTGCGCCATGAAGGACTTCTTCCTCAACGTGACGCGCTACCCGCGCTACCTGGTGGCCTTCAGCCTCGGTGTGTTCAACTCCGTGCTCGAACCCCTGGCGAAGCGGCGCAGCAATCCGGTCACCGCGGTGGCCCTGGTGGGGGCGTTGGTGAGCGGCATGATCAGCCTGAGCCTGGTGCTGCGTGCCATGGTGAATCCAGCACCACTGGCATAGGCATGGCACAGGGCCGACGGGTGGAGCGCATGGCCTCCCTGATCCGCCGGGAGATCAGTGAGCTCCTGGTGAACGGCATCAAGGACGAGCGGGTCTCGCTGGGCATGGTCAGCGTCACCCAGGTGGAGGTGGCGGGTGATCTGCAGCACTGCAAGATCTTCGTGAGCATCTTCGGCAGCGACGAGGACCGCCAGACGGCCCTGGCCGGCCTGAAATCGGCGGCTCCCTTTGTCAAAGGCGAGCTCTCACGGCGGCTGAACCTGCGCCGCACCCCCGAGATGCAGTTCCTGCTGGATCGTGGCCTGGAGAAGGGCAGCTCAGTGCTGGGGCTGCTCAATCAACTGGGGGAGGAACGCCTGCAACGGCAGCCCCTGGCGGGTGATGACACCCCCAGCACTGAAGCCGGCGACGGGAGCGACAGCAGCGAGCCATGACCACAGTTCAGCCACCGGCCCAGACGCCCCTGCCGGCGGACACTGAGCTGCGCCGGCTGGTGGCCAGGCTGCTGGTGATCCGCGGCAGCGGACACCTGGGGGACGGCCAGCGGCGCTACCCCCGCTGGGAGCTGGAGAACGCCACGATCAGGCGGCTGCTGGCCGAGGGTGTGGGCGGCGTGATCCTGCTGGGGGGCAGTGCCGCTGAACTGCGCCTGCGCTGCGAGCAGCTGCGCGGTTGGTCGCAGCAGCCGCTGCTGATCTGCGCCGATGTGGAGGAGGGGGTGGGCCAGCGCTTCGAGGGGGCGACCTGGCTGGCGCCGCCGCTCGCCGTGGGGCGCCTGCACCGCAGCGATCCGCAGCGCGCCATCGCTCTGGCCCGCCGCTACGGCCACTGCACGGGCCGCCAGGCGCGGCTGCTGGGGCTCAACGGCGTGCTGGCGCCCGTCTGCGATGTCAACAACAACCCCCTCAACCCGGTGATCAATGTGCGCGCCTGGGGGGAGACCACCAGCAGCGCAGCTGTGCTGGCAACTGCTTTCCTGGGGGGGGCCCAGGCCGAAGGGGTGCTCTGCTGCGCCAAGCATTTCCCCGGCCACGGGGACACCAGCGACGACTCCCACCTGGAGCTGCCCCGGCTGCCCCATGGGCGGGAGCGGCTGGAGGCGATCGAGCTCCCCCCCTTCCGCGCGGCCATCGCCGCTGGCTGTGCGGCGGTGATGACCGCCCACCTGCAGCTGGATGCCCTGGATCCCCTGCGGCCGGCCACCCTCTCGCGCGCCGTGCTCACGGGGCTGTTGCGGCAGGAGCTGGGCTTCACGGGGCTGGTGATCACCGATGCCCTGGTGATGGAGGCGATCGCCTCCCGCTGGGGGGCTGCCCAGGCCGCCGTGCTGGCCTTCGAGGCCGGCTCGGATCTGATCCTGATGCCCGCCGATGCCGATGCCGCCATCGACGGTCTGGTGGAGGCGTTCAGCAGCGGCCGATTGCCACTGGAGCAGCTGCAGCAGAGTCTGCGCCGGCGGGAGCAGGCCCTGGCCAGCGCAAGCTCCCGTGCTCCCGCCTCCGCCTTGGCAGCGCTGGAGGGGCTGGGTGAGCTGGACACGCCGCAGGAGCAGGCCCTGGCGCGGGAGCTGGTGGAGATCAGCCTGGACAGCCGCGGCCCCCAGGGCCTGCCGGCGGGGCCAGGGGTCAACCTGATCCGGCTGGACAACAGCCTGAACTGCGCCTTCCTGCCGGCGATGGCCCCGGCCCTGCTGCGGCCGGCCGCAGCCGGCTATCAGTGTTGCCTGCTGGACGCCCGCGGGCCCAGTCCCTGGAGTGGCAATCCCGATGCCCCCCTGGCCCTGGAGCGCCTGCCGGATGGGCCCCTGCTCCTGCAGCTGTTCGTGCGCGGCAATCCCTTCCGCGGCAGCGCCGGCACTGATGAACCCTGGCCGGCGGTGATCCGTCAGCTGCTGCGGGTCGGCCGCCTGGCGGGCCTGACCGTGCTGGGCAGCCCCTACCTGTGGGAGGCCCTTGAGCCCCTGCTGCCGGGCACCATCCCCGCGGGCTACAGCCCCGCCCAGATGCCCCTGGCCCAGGCCGCCCTGCTCAGCCGCCTCGGCCTGGCCGCCGGCACCATCGCTGAGGGCGGCTTCACTGACTGAGCCGGATCACAGCTCGAACCCTGCCCGCCTGCCCCTAACCTCACGCCCGGATGCGGGCCGCCGCCGTGCTCAGCCTCTCGATGATCGTGCGCAACGAGGCCGAACGCCTCGGCCGCTGCCTGGAGTCGGTGGCGGGCTTCGCCGATGAACTGGTGGTGGTGGACACCGGCTCCAGCGACAACACGGTGGCGGTGGCCCAAGGCCATGGCGCCCGGGTTGAGCACATCCCCTGGCCGGGGGATTTCGCCCCTGCCCGCAACCAGGCGCTGGAATGGGTGCGGGGCAGCTGGGTGCTGGTGCTCGATGCCGATGAGCAGCTGCTGGAGGGGGCCAAGGAGCCCCTGCGGGCCCTGATGGCCGACCCCGACATCCTGCTGATCAACCTGCTGCGTGAGGAGGTGGGTGCGCTGCAATCGCCCTACTCCAGCGTCAGCCGTCTGTTCAGGCGCCACCCGCAGATCCGCTGGAGCCGCCCGTATCACGCGATGGTTGATGACAGCGTGGTGGAGCTGCTGACCCGGGAGTCCCACTGGCGCGTGGTCGATTGCCGGCAGCCGGCGATCCGCCATGAGGGCTACCGGCCCGAGCTGCTGGCCGACGGGCGCAAAGCCCGGCAACTGCGGCGGGCCATGGAGCAGGAGCTGCGGGACCACCCCGGCCAGGCCTATGCCAGCGCCAAACTCGGCGGCCTGGAGATCAGCGAAGGACGCGTCAAGCGCGGCATCAGCCTGCTGAAGGCCGGGCTGGCCGGCTGCCCGCCTGGAGCCCACCCGGAGCGCTTTGAGCTGCTGCTGCACCTGGCCATGGCCGAAGCCAGCCGCCACCCCGGCCGGGCCGCGGCCCTCTACCGGGAGGCCCTGGAGCTGCCGCTGGACCCACGGCTGCAGGTGGCGGCACAGCTGAACCTGGCGGCACTGCAGCTGCAGGAGGGCACCCCAGCGGAGGCCGCCCAGCTGGGGGAAGCCGTCACCCGCGGGGCCCCCGAGCTGGCCCTGGGCTGGTACAACCTCGGTCTGATCCGTCGCCGTCTCGGCGACATCCGCGGCGCCCTCAAGGCCTACGACACCGCCCTGGAGCTTGCCCCTGAACACGCTGAAACCCACCAGAACCGGGCAGTGGCGCAGCTGCTGGCGGGCGACATCAGCGCAGCCCGCTCCAGCTTTCGCCAGGCCATAGCCCTGCTGCGCGATCAGGGCCAGACCAGCGCCGCCGAGCAGTTGCAGCGGCAGGCGGGGTCGATGCTGAGACTGGACGACTAATCGAGGTGGCCGTGCTTTCAGGTCGAGTGGTGGCGGTGACGCGGGCCGAGCAGCAGCTGGGGGAGGCCCGGGCGCTGTTCGAGCTCGCCGGAGCCCGGGTGCTGGACCTCCCCGCCCTGGTGATCGGCCCTCCCGATGAATGGGGCCCCCTCGATGACGCCCTTGAGGAGCTGGAGGCCTTTCATTGGCTGGTGTTCTCCAGCATCAACGGGGTGGAGGCGGTGGAGCAGCGGTTGCAGCGGATCGGGCGCAACCTCAGCGATCGCCCCCGCGGCCTCAAGATCGCGGCGGTGGGACGCAAGACCGCCGCGCGCCTGGAGCAGCTGGGGGCCCCCGCGGATTTCGTGCCCCCCAATTTCTTGGCCGACAGCCTGCTGGAGCACTTCCCGGTTTCGGGTTGGGGTCAGCGCCTGCTGCTGCCCAGGGTTCAGAGCGGCGGGCGCACGCTGCTGGCCGAAGCCTTCGCCGAAGCCGGGACGCGGGTGGTGGAGGTTGCTGCCTACGAATCCAGCTGTCCACCCCACCTGCCCCTGGCCACCGCCGCCGCCCTGCGCCAGGGCAACGTGGAGGCCATCACCTTCACCAGCGGCAAGACCGTGCGCCACAGCGTGCAGCTGCTGCGGCAGGACCTGGGGGAGCACTGGCAAGAGCTCCTAGCCAGCGTTGCCCTCGTTTCGATCGGTCCCCAGACCAGTGCCACCTGCCTGGAGCTGCTGGGCAGGGTGGACGCCGAGGCCGACCCCCACGACCTGGAGGGGCTGGTGGCGGCCTGCGCCCGCGCCCTGAGGGGGGAGCTGAGCACCTGAAGCCGTCCAGATTCAGTTGTGGATCAGATCTGGATCAGTTGAGGGCTCAGAGCTCGGCAATCACCACCTGGCCCTTGGCCTGGCGCTGACGGCTGACCAGGGTGAGCCGGCCACGCTGCACATCAATCGAGGCCACCCGCCAGGACTGGGGCAGGAGGTCGGTGGTGCGGCCCCCGGTATCACCAACGGCCAGGGAGCCGCTCTGGGCGCCGAACTGCACCAGGGCCATGGGGCGACCGCCACTGCTCATCACCCCCTGGAAGCGGAACCCATCGGGCAGGGTGAGCGGAGGCTGCACCGCGACAGGCCTGGGACTGGTGACCACTGGGGTGACTCTGGTGACCGCCAGGGGTTCAAACGGATCCAGACGACCCGGGGGCATGGCCGCTTCCACCTGCTCCGGACTGGGGAGGGGCGTGAAGCCTGCCGTGGCCACAGCGGAGACCGCCTGACTCCCCTGACTCTGCGCGCTGGGAGCAGCCGCTGGGGCGGCAGGATCTGCAGGGGGCACCGCTCCGGTGTCGGCGGGGGGCGTGCCCCCGCAACCAACCAGGCCGGCAAGCAGGACGGGCAGCAGAACGAAGCACGACGCGGTTCGCACCTGGATCCTGCCGAGCTGATGCCGTTCAGGGCTGGCCATGCTCCTGCTCCACAAGGTCCCGAAAGCGGTCCAGGTTGGCCTGGAGTTCCCGGGTGACGATGCCCCCCAGAATGCTCGGTTCCATCAGCGGTGCAAGGGCTCCGGGCAGCTCGTAGCTCACGGTCAGCTTCACCATGGTGAGACGATCCGACTGTGGATAGAAACGCACCGACCCCTTGGTGGGCAGACCCCCCACCGACTCCCAGTGCAACTGCTGGGCTTCGATCCTCTGGGAGATGCGCGCCTTCCAGTGGAAGCGGAATCCCTGGGCCGCCAGGGTCCAGTCGGTGAGATCGGGATCATCAAGGGTGACCACCGACTCGATCCAGCGCATCCAGCGCGGCATCGCTTCGAGGTCGCTCCAGACCTCCCAGACCTGGTCCACCGGAGCCTTGATCTCCGTGGTCACACTGTGTTCGAGCCAACGTCCCATGCGGATCAGGCCACGGCGGCGACTGAAGCCAGTCGTACCGGCTGATCGAGGATGGCGGCAGCAGCCAGCCGGCCGCTCATGGTGGCACCCTCCATCGAATCGATGTAATCCTGGCGGGTGTAGCTGCCGGCCAGGAAGAAATTGGCCACCGGCGTGCGCTGCTCCGGTCGGAAGGGTTCCATGCCGGGGGCCTCGCGATACAACGACTGAGCCAGTTTGACCACGTTGCTCCAGATCAGCTTGAGGCCCCGGGCCGAGGGGAACAGCTCCCGGACCTGGGCGTCCACCAGGGCAGCGATCTCGTCGTTGCGGCGGGGGATCCAGGGGTCACCGGGGGTGAGCACGCACTGGAGCAGGGAACCTTCCCCCTCGCGCCTGTAGTCGGCCGGGCTGGCCAGGGCCAGGTCGGCGAAACAGCTGAAATCGGCGTCGGCGGTGTACAGCAGGTTGTTCAGTCCGCTGGCGGTGCTGAGGTCACGGCGGGCGGCGGCATGGGCCTCGCCCTCACCCAGCTCAGTCACCCAGCCGTCGTAGCGCAGTTGCACCGTGGCCACCGGCACCGCCTCCAGCCGGTAGATGTTCTCGAACTGGGCGTAGCGGCGCCAGGAGGGCGGCAGCAGGCGCTGGATGCCGGGGACATCACAGGCCGCCAGGTAGGTGTCGGCCTCCACATGGATCTCACCATCGGGACTGCCCAACTTCAGGCCCGTCACCTGGGGGGCCTCAGCAGTGCCCCCCTCGTCGAAGCAGACCTCACTGACCCGGTGGCGCAGGTGCAGCCTGGCCCCACGGGCTTCGATGTAATCCAGAATGGGCTGGTGCAGCCAGCGGTGCGGCGAGCCTTTGAGCAGATTCAGCTTGGACGCCTCGGTCTTGGAGGCAAACATCATGAAGATGGTGAGCATGCAGCGGGCCGAGATGGCCTCGCAATCAATGAAGCCCAGGGCATAGGCGATCGGATCCCACATCCGCTCGATGCTGCGCCCGCTGCCGCCATGGCCGAGGAACCAGTCGCGGAAGCTGATCCGATCGAGGGAGCGGATCACACCCATCGCCCCCTCGTAATCCACCAGACCGCGCACGATCGGACTGGTGCCCAGCGCCAGGGCATTGCGCAGCTTGTCGATCCAGTTGAGTTGCGGCGTGGTGAAGAAGGCCTTGAGACCGTTGAAGGGGGCGCCGATCGGGAAGCGGAAATCCAGTTCGCGCACGTCGCCGCCCTTGTTCACGAACAGGTGGGTGTGCTGCTTGGGCAAAAGGTTGCCGAAGGCCCCCACCTTGCGCATCAGAGCGAAGAGATTGGCGTAATTGAAGAAGAAGACGTGCAGGCCCATCTCGATGTGGTGGCCACCGTCATCGACCCAGCTGCCCACCTTGCCGCCCACGAACGGGCGGGACTCGTAGAGGTCCACCTGGTGGCCGGCATCACAGAGATCGACCGCGGCTGAGAGACCGGCCAGACCCGCTCCGACGATGGCGACGCGCACCCTTGACTCCTTCAGGTGTGCTGACTCTATGGAGCCATCCGCGGCGGCTGCGGGGCACCAGAGTTCGGCTGGCCTCCATAGAGTGATTCGACATCCCGTTTCATCCGCCGCAGGCCTCGCCCATGAGCAGCCCCAGCACCGAGACCCTCGCCCCGGTTCAGGAGGCCCTGGCCCCCGAGCTGGCCACCCACACCGGCAAGGACGGCAAGGGCATCCGCATCACCGAACCGGCCATGAAGCAGCTGGCCGCCCTGATGCAGCAGCAGGGCAACGACAAGCTGCTGCGGGTGGGGGTGCGCTCCGGTGGCTGCAGCGGCATGAGCTACACCATGGATTTCATCGACAGCGCCGCGATCCTCAGCGACGATGAGCTGTACATCTATGAGCCCAGCGGCGCCCCCAGCTTCCGGGTGGTGAGCGATCCCAAGAGCCTGCTGTACATCTACGGCATGCAGCTGGATTTCAGCTCGGCCCTGATCGGTGGTGGCTTCAACTTCACCAACCCCAATGCCAGCCAGACCTGTGGCTGCGGCAGCTCCTTCGCCGTCTGATCCACCGAAGGCCCGGCCCTCCAGCGTGGGATTCTGGGTGTCCCTCAGCTGCCGCAGCCGATGACGGCCCCCGCCAAGTCTGCCGAATCCCTTTTTGATCAGGCCATCGGCCGCTACCAGCAGGGTGCCGCGGCCGCTGATGTGATCGACGACTTTCTGACGATCACGGAGCAGGCTCCCCGGCTCTCGGCCGCCTGGACCTGCCTGTCCTGGCTGCAACTACTCGAAGACCAACCTGAACCGGCCCTGCGCTCGGCCCGGATGGCGGTCAAGCTCAACCCCCAGGACCCCCAGTCGCGGGTGAACCTTTGCCTGGCCATGCTCGAGTCGGGCGCCAAGGGAGTGCGGGAGCACATCGATCTGGTGCTGCGCATCACCGCCGTATCGCCGGAGCTGGCCAGCGAACTGAACGAGTCGATCGCCGATGGGCTCAGGCGCCGTCCAGGCTGGACCTCGCTGGAGAAGGTTCAGGCCTGGCTGCAGGGTTGATCCCCGGAGCCCTGCCGATGGGCGATCGCCGCCGCCGCCTGCTGCTGCTCAGCAATGGCCATGGAGAAGACCTCAGCGGCAGCCTGATCGGGCAGGAGTTGCAGCAGCGGGGGCTGGAGGTGGTGGCCCTGCCTCTGGTGGGCCATGGCAGCGCTTACCAGCAGGCCGGCCTGCCCGTGCTTGGCCACACCCGCGAATTCAGCACCGGCGGGCTGGGTTACACCAGCTTCGGCGGACGCCTGACGGAACTGGTGCAGGGCCAGGCCACTTACCTGCTGGGGCAGCTGCTGCTGTTCTTCAGGGAAGCGCGGCATTGCTCGGCGGTGGTGGTGGTCGGGGATGTGATCCCCGTGCTGGCCGCCTGGTGCAGCCGCCGGCCGGTGATCACCTACCTGGTGGCCTATTCAAGCCACTACGAAGGACGCCTGCGCCTGCCCTGGCCCTGCGGAAGCTGCCTGCGCAGCAGCCGCTTCCGCAGGGTGTTCAGCCGCGATGCCTTCACCGCCACGGACCTGAGCCGTCAGCTGGGGCGGCCGGTGGATTTTCTCGGCAATCCCTTTCTCGATCGGGTGCTGGAGCGCTCAGCTCCCCTGGATGCCTCCCCAGCAGGGACGCCCATTCCCCGGCTGGGGCTGCTGCCGGGCAGCCGCCTGCCCGAGGCCCTGCGCAACTTTGAGTTGATGCTGCAGGTGCTCACTCGCCTGCCGGAGAACCTGCAGGCCAGCGGCAGCCTGCGGCTGAATGCCGCCCTGGTGGGAGCGATCGATGCGGCGGCGGTGGCCCGGCTCAGCCGCCCCCTGGGCTGGAGCCTGGAGCCAGGGGGACGCCTGCGCCACGGCGAGCTGGAGCTGAAGCTGCACTGGGGTGAGTTCCCGGCGGTGGTGCAGCAGGCTGATCTGTTGCTGGCGATGACCGGCACGGCCACGGAGCAGGCGGTGGGGCTGGGCAAACCCGTGCTGCAGCTGGCGGGGGGCGGCCCCCAGTTCAGCCCCAATTTCGCCGAAGCCCAGCGGCGCCTGCTGGGGCCCTCACTGTTCAGCTCTGATGGGGAGCCGGGCTCAGAGCGCAGCCTGCGGGGCACCGCCGAGCTGGTGGGCGAGCTGCTGCACCAGCTGCGGCACAGCGATCTGGCGGAGCGCTGCCGGCGCAACGGCCTGGAGCGCATCGGTGGCGCGGGCGGTGCGGCCAGGATGGCGGCTCAGATCCTGCAGGCCCTCGATGAACCCACAGCCCCGCTCCAGTGATGCCGCAGGCCAAGATGCCGGCAGCGCTGAAGCCCTGGCGCCGCGGTTGAAGCGCTGGATCGACACCGTGCTGGTGTTCAACGTGTTCCTGGTGTTCGCCGGAGCGATCTGGTTCGCCCTGGCGGTGGTCCTGCACAGCCAGCATGTGGAGGCACCGCTGCAGTTGCTGCAGCGCCTCTGGGATCCCCTGTTCACCCCGGCGATCGGCCTGCTGATGGGGGCGGCCCTGCTCAGTGGGCTGCTGGGCTGGTGGCAGCGGCAAGGGCTGAGTCGAGGTCGGGGTAACGGAACCTGAATCCCTCAGGCTCCAGCCGCTCGGAGACCACCTGCTGGCCCTCCAGCACCACAGCCGCCCCATCGCCGAGCATCAGCTGCAGCACCGCCGCGGGCACCGGCAGCAGGCTGGGACGCTGCAGCACCCGACCTAGGGCGGACGCGAACGAGCCCATGCGCCTGGGCTGGGGCGCTACAGCGTTGTAGACCCCCTGGTAAGCCGGGGTCTCCAGGGCGGTGGCGATCAATGCGCAGAGGTCGGTGCGCTGAATCCAGCTCATCCACTGGCGGCCGGAGCCGATCGGACCGCCCAGGCCGGAGCGGAACACCGGCAACATCTTGCCCAGGGCTCCGCCATCGGGTCCAAGCACGATCCCGATCCGCAGCTTCACCACCCGGCAGTCGGCGGGAGCCTGGTCAGCAGCCGCCTCCCAGTCGCGGCAGAGCTGGCCGAGGAAATCGGCTGCCGCTGGGCTGGATTCGCTGAAGCGGGCGTCCTCGCTGCTGCCGTAGAAGCCCACGGCCGAACCGCTCAGCAGCACCCGGCCGGGCCTGGGATGGGCCTGGAGCGCCTCCACCAGCTGGTGGGTGCTGACCAGGCGGCTGTCGATCAGCCGGCGCCGCTGCTGCTCACTCCAGCGCTTCTCCGCGATCGGCTCTCCGGCCAGATTCACCACCCCCTCCGCCTCCGCCACAGCAGCGATCAGGGCAGGGTCCGCCCAGGAGGCCTCCAGGGCGGGATCCGCCTGGATTCGCCGCAGGGCCGGGTGCTCCAGCCCCACAAGGGGCTGACTCTGGCGGCTCACCACCACCGGCTGGTGCCCCCGAGCGAGCAGGAGGGGCACCAGCTCACGCCCGACGAACCCCGTACATCCCAGCAGCAGTAGTTTCACGGGCCCAGGCAGCACACACCATGGCCGAGGCTAAGGGGGCCCCCAGGCCACCCTGCAGGGCCTAGCCTGACCTGACTGGAGTGGCGACTGTCCATGGCTCAGACCCCAACGGAGGCGCCCGCCCCGAAGGCGGCTCCCATCAAGAAAGGCACCCTGGTCAAGGTCAGCAGGAGCGCCTACTTGGGCAGCCTGGAAGCGGCCGCCAGCGATCCCACCCCGCCCGACTACCTGTTTGAGGGCCCCGGCGAAGTGCTCGCTCTCAACGGCGACTTTGCCCAGTTGCGTTGGCGCCGGCCGGTGCCGGACGTGTGGCTGCGGCTCGACCAGCTCGAAGCCTGCTGAAGGCCACCACGCCGTTCGAGCCTGGATCCCAACTGACTTCAGAGATCGAGCTTCAGAGATCGAGGCGGCGGCGCTCGTCTTTGAGGCGGCTGCGCCGTTGTTTGGCCTCTCGGAGCATTTCGCGGCCATCGTGGAGATAGCTGTCCACATACCCCATGGTGTAGCGCTCCAGCTCCAGCAGGGCGTCCTGAACCTGGCTGAGGCAGTGGTAGAGGCTGAGACCAAACCCGCGGGCCTCGCTCGGGCAGGGCTGTGAGCGGTAGAGGGTCTCCACCTTGTCCATGCGGCTTTTACTCTGCTCCAGGTAGGCGCAGAACGCCTCCATCAGTCTGTCGTCGTAGGGGTCGGCGGCGAGGGCGCGCCACTGGCTGGGGAAGGGGTTGATCACCTGGGCCAGCAAACGATCGATCGGCCCGTACACCTGCTGCAACCAGCCGAGCAGGGCACTGTCCCGGTTCTGGCCGCGATGGGCTGGGGTAGCGACGCTGGAGCCAGCTCGCCCGCTTCGGCGTGGGGTCTGGCGGCTGAGGTCATAGCTGCGGCGGCGCTCGCCATCCCTGAGCACGTCCCAGGCGGCATTGATGGCCAGGATGGCCGTGTCATCACCACCGGCATCGGGATGGTGCTGCTTGACCAGGGCGCGGTAGGCCGCCTTGATCTGATCCGCCCCCGCCGTGGCCGGGACGCCCAGGACGGCATAGAAATCGCTGCTGGCCAAGGCTGCCTTCATGGGGGGTGATGGCGGCTGGAGCCATCATGGCAAGGGCTCCAGCCAGCCATGAAAAAGCCCCCTGACGGGGGCTGGGTGGTGCGAGGAGGTGGTGGCGTTTGAACTGACGGATCAGAACTTGAAGGTGGTCTGCACGAGGCCGCCAAAGTTGCTGAAGCTGTTGTCGTAGCCGGTGAGCTGACCCAAGGGACGGCTCAGGTAGAAGATCGCCGGGGTAACGGCGATGTTGTCGGTGACCTGGAACTTGTACCACCACTCCCAGACGTAGTTGCCATCGGCCGGGGTGGTGTTGCCGGAGTTGCTGCTGCCACGCGAGAGGGCCGTGGCGAAGACGGGCTGACCGACGGCCATACCGGCGGCATTGCCCTTGCCGAACAGGTCGTTCCACTGCAGACCGACGAACCAGCTCTGGCTCTCAGTCACATAGGGATCGACAAATTCAATGCCCAGCGCATTGTTTTCGTTGCCGGAGAGGCTGTTGAGGCCCCAGCCCAGGCTGACCGAAGGCATCCAGCCGCTGTTCTTGGGCTGCCAGTAAGCGTTTGCGGCAAAGTTGTTGGATTCACCGGTGGTCAGGAACCAGCTGTTGCTGGCAACGAAATTCGTACCCCGACGGAAGTTGGTGGCTTGCTGGCCGTAGCGGTAGGCCAACGACACGTTCCACTGGGGAGCCGTGTAGTTCAGCTGGGCCAGAAAGTTGCCGCGGGCACAGTCGGTGCCGATGCCGCCTTCGCTGCTGGAGCAGGTGTTGTCATTGCCATCAAACGCCTGGCCAGCAAATCCCTGCTGGGCCACGTAACTGGCACCAAAACTGAAGGCGCCCTGTCCTTTCTTGACGTTCTGCTTCCAGATACCGGCCAGCATCGAGCCGGTGGCTTTGTTGTAGACACCGGGGGCGCCATTGAGGGAGAAGAGATCAAGGATCCGATCCCCTTTACCGCTGCCATAGACCGAAGGAGTGACGGCCAGGGCCTCCGTGTTGCGGGCCTTGGGACCGACGACAAAGGTGAAGTCACGACCGACCGGGAAGCGGTAGTAGAGACGATCAACGCCGATCGAGTCGGTGCCGCCGATGCCATTGCTGGCCACATCCAGAGCCGTGAGGTTAACCCCGTTGCCGTTAAAGGCGTTATCGAAGTTACCCGATCGCAGGCGGGTGTAGAGCAGATCCTTACCGGTGAAGCTGGTGAGCAGGTTCAGCCGCAGGTCGTAGCTGAAGGTGGTGGCACCATACAGCTGATTATATCTTTCAGCAGCATCACGGCTGCCGAATGTTGGCGAAGCGCCGAAGACACCTGCATTGGTGCCGTCACCACTGGCGGTGACGGCACCCACCACGAAGGTGGCCTGACCTTGAAGTTTGGTGGTGGTTGAGAACTGGGTCGCCTCCAACTCACCAACCTTGGCTTCGAGGTTGTCGACGCGGCCACGCAGGATGGCGAGCTCCTTCTCGAACTCCTTGAGCAGACGGCGCAGCTCATCGGTCACTTCAGTGATCCGATCAAGGCAGGCATTCAGCAGAGCAGCAGCTTCCCAACGGCTGAGCGGCTGCTTGCCGCGGAAGGTGCCATCGGGATAACCGGCAACGCAGCCGTAGCGCTCGATCAGGTTGGAGAGGGCCTGATAGGCCCACTCGGTGGGCTGAACATCGGAGAACTGGGTGATGCTGGTCACCTGCTCCTTCTTGTTGCCCGAATACTTCTTGATGTCGGCCAGGTTGAGATCACCGGCCGAGGCGGCCAGGGGGGCCATCAGCCCGAGGGCGACAGGCGCCAAAAGCAGACGCTGAAACAGTTTCATGAGAACCTCACACCAATTGAGGAATGGTCCATAAGGACACTCGCAGATTGTATCGAAAAGGCAGATGACGTCCTTCGCCCGCGAACACATGACCAGGTGTCGACGGTCACATCCAAATGGTCAAAGCCGCTCTCCTGCAACGGATTTCAGCTTGTCAAACCAGGGCAGCCAGGCCATGGAGCAGCCAGGTTGAGCACAAAAAAGCCGCGGTCGAAACCGCGGCTATTGAAGACAGGCCAGATCAAAGTGTGTGAGGAGTTGATCTGGCTGGAGAAGGAGATCAGCCGAAGCCGATCAGGTGATCAGCAACGATCAGAACTTGAAGGTGGTCTTGACCAGGCCACCGAAGTTGTCGAACCCATCGGAGTTGCTATTACCCTTCTGGAGCTGACCCACGGGTCTGCTGAGATAGAAGATTGCAGGGGTGATCGAGATGTTGTCGGTCACCTGGAACTTGTACCACCACTCCCAGGCATAGTTGCCATCATTGGGCGAATCGAGTGAATTGAGCTCTTCGAAGTCGCTGTCATTACCACCTGACTGGGTCAGCATTGTTGCCTGACCGACCGCCATACCCAAGGAATTACCCTTGATGAAGACGTCGGACCACTGCAGACCCACATACCAGGATTGGGTCTGGGCACCATCGATGACATCGAAAGTGTCGGAGCTATGGGCGTTGAGACCCCAGCCTGCACTGACCGAAGGAAGCCAACCAGAGTTGGAGGGCTGCCAGTAACCGCTGATGCCAACCGAGTTGACGCTATCAGAGAGGCCGTAGGCGATGTTTGCAACGGGGGTGCCGTTACCGCCGTAGAGGCCAGCCAGACCACCCTGGGGGGTGGTGTAGGTGTAGGCGGCAGCGATACCGAAGTTCTCGTTGTTCCAGGCGATCTGGGCGGTACCGGTCTGGGCGGAACCATCGGTGCCGATGCCACCGATGTTGGGGTTACCGACGTTGCCGTTGACGGCCACGTAGTTGGCGCTGATGCTGAAGCCGCCGCTCTTCCACCAGAGACCACCACCGGAGCCGAGGGTCAGGGGGTAAGCGCCGGGAGCGCCGCCGTAGGTGAAGATGTCAAGAACGGTGTCAGCGGGGTATACGCTGGGCCAGAAGGCCAGCATGTCGTCCTGACGGACCTTGGCGCCCACCGTGGCGGTGAAGCTCTTGCCCAGGGGGAACTGGTAGAAGAGACGGTTGACTTCAATGGAATCGGCACCGCTGGCGCCCTCGAAGGCCACCTCAAAAGCGTTCAGGCCCACCAGGTTGTCAGGGTTGGCTGCGCCCCAGGGGCTGGAGCCGAAGTTGCCGGCGCGCAGACGGGTGCGCAGCAGGTCTTTGCCGGTGAAGCTGGTGTCGAGGTAGAGGTCGAGGTTGTAGTTGAAGGCCGTGGCACCCTGCTGAGCCGCAGCGGCATCAGAGAATTTTTCTCCTGGAAACACTTTCCCGCCAAGGAGAAGGGATTCACCCAGGGTGGCTTTGGCATCGCCGCTGTAGTTGTTGGCGCCGATGGTGAAGGTGGCCACACCACGCAGCTTGGTGGTGGTGGAGAACTGGTTCGCTTCCAGTTCACCAACTTTCGCTTCGAGGTTGTCGACGCGACCGCGCAGGATCGCGAGCTCCTTCTCGAACTCCTTGAGCAGGCGGCGCAGCTCGTCGGTCACTTCAGTGATCCGATCGAGGCAGGCGTTGAGCAGGGCAGCGGCTTCCCAGCGGCTCAGCGGCTTCTTGCCACGGAAGGTGCCATCGGGATAGCCAGCGACGCAGCCGTAGCGCTCGATCAGGTTCGAGAGCGCCTGGTAGGCCCACTCGGTGGGCTGCACGTCGGAAAACTGGGTGATGCTGGTGACCTGATCCTCTGAGGCGGCGTACTGGTTGATGCCGTCCAGGTTCATTTCGCCGGCGGTGGCGGCCACGGGGGCCATCAGCCCGAGGGCGACAGGTGCCAGCAGCAATTGCCGGAAGAATTTCATGGGGTCCTCACACAAGTTGGCGCGATGCGCCTGCATGAAGAATCACCCCCAGCCCTGCGGCCGTCGCGCCTAGATGTGACAGAACGCACAACGGCCACGGGACTGGCAGGTGGTCCAAACTGGCGCTAACCGCCGCCACGGCCCTGAACACCTGGTCCAAACGCCCCTGGCTGTGGTGGCTGGCCCTGGCCAGCCTCTGGCTGGTGGGCAGCCTGGCCGACCGGCTCTGGCTGCAGTTGGACCAGCGCCTGCCGGCCTGGGATCAGGCTGACTACCTCAACAGCGCCGTTGACCATGGCCGTGCCCTCGGCCTGCTGCCCGGAGGGGGTTGGCCGGGCTGGCAGGGCCTGCTGGATCTCTCCCCCAAGGTGCCGCCGCTGGCCAGCCTGGTGAACGGTTCGGTGATCGCCCTGGCCGGCGACAGCCCGGATCAGGCCAGCGCGGCCCTGGCGCTGTGGCAGGGGCTGCTGCTGCTGGTGGTGGCCTGCTGGGGGCGCCAACTGGTGTCGCCGGGGTTCGGCCTGCTGGCGGCCGCCCTCACCAGCACCACCCCGGCGCTGGTGAGCCTGCGGCTGGATTTCACCCTTGATCTTCCCCTCACAGCCACCAGCGTGCTGGCCCTGTGGCTGCTGGGACGCTGGGCGGCCCCTGGGTCCAGGGGCGGCCGCTGGGGCCAGGCCGCCAGCGCGGCCCTGGCGCTGGCGGCGGCTGTGCTGGTGAAGCAGAGCGCTGTGCTGGTGCTGCTGCCTCCGGCCCTGTGGCTGGCCCTGCGGGGCCTGGGGCGAGCGCACCGGCGCTGGCAGGTCCTGGCCGCCGTGGTGCTGGTGCTCTCCCTGGTGCTGCCCTGGCTGCAGCACAACTGGATCACCACCATCGGCGGCACCAACCGGGCGGTGCTGGAGTCGGCCGCCCAGGAGGGCGACCCGCCGCCGTTCAGCCTGGCCAGCCTGCTCTGGTACCCGAAGCTCTGGCCCCAGCAGCTGGGACTGGTCAACAGCCTGCCTGCCCTGGCGGGGGCGCTGCTGGCCCTGGGTGCCGCCTGGCGCCGCCGACGGGATCTGACCCAGCCCCCAGCAGCCGATCAGCCGGAGCAGACCCCAAGCGGCTGGGGCTGGAGCTGGTTGATCGCCTGCAGCCTCAGTGGCTGGCTGTTCACCAGCCTCAGCCCCAACAAGGACCCCCGCTACATCACCCCGGTGCTGCCCCTGCTGGTGCTGCTGCTGAGCTGGGGCTGGTGGCAGCTGGGGGAGGCCCTGCGCAGGAAGGGCTGGGGGCACGTCAGCTGGGGCGCCCTGGCCGTGGGGCTGGCGGCCAGTGCCGGCAGCGCGGTGGCCGCCCAGGCCAGCGAGATCCGCTGGCAGCCCCGTTCACCCCTGCCAGCTGTGATGGACGCCATGCGCCAGCAGGTGGGTGATCAGCCCCGCACCCTGGTGGTGCTCCCCAATGCCGCCGAACTCAACGAGCACACCGCCACGGTGTACGGACAGGCCCGGGGAGGGCAGATCGTGGGGCGGCAGCTGGGCCGGCAACCCAGGGAACGGCAGCTGGTGCTGGATCAGGCCGAGTGGATCCTGCTCACCACCGGCAAAGCCGGCATGCGGCGGGACGCCTCACGGGAGCTGGCCAGGGAGATCCGTCAGGACCCCCGCTTCCGGCTGGTGGGCCGCTGGCCCTGGAGCGATGGCGAGCCCGTGGAGCTGTGGACCCGCCGCCAGCCCGTGGCCGCCAGCGCCCGCTTCGATCGTCGCTTCATTGAGCTGGCCGCTGGCCTGGAGCGCGGTCCGGCCGCTCTGGGGGCGGTGTTCGAGGCCATCGGCCCCCAGCACCAGCTGGATGGGCATTTTCTGTATCAGGGCCGGGTGATCGACTGGGCCCATCAGCGGCTGAACGCCAATCCCAGCGATCGGGACGCCCTCTGGGCCATGGCCCTGCTGGCGGTGCTGCGCAACCGTCCGCACCAGGCGGATCAGTGGTTCGCCCGCCTGCAGACCCTGGAGCCCGCCAACCCCTGGCCGCCGGCCTACCGCAGCGTGGTGCTGCTGGCCGGCTGGAATCCCTGGCGCGCCCATGCCGTGGCCAGCGCCGCGGCCCGTGGCCAGCAGGAGCCGGTGCTGCAGGCCCTCGCCGATGTCAGTGGCACCCTGCTGGCCAATCCCTTCAGCCTGCAGCGGGCGTTGCAGTCCGTTCCTGAGGCCACCCGCAGGGTGACCGACCAGCTGAAGAAGGAGCGCCCATGAGGGTGGGTCGCCTGCTGCTCGGGCTCTGGGCCGTGGCCCTGGTGCTCGCCCTGGCGGGTCTGGGCAACGTGCCCCTGCGCGACTGGGATGAGGGCATCGTGGCGCGGGTGGCCCTCGAAACCAGCCAGGCGCCCTGGCCCGACACCCTGCTGCCGACGTTCTGGGGATCCACCTATCTGAACAAACCTCCGGGACTGCACTGGCTGATCGCAGGCGTGATCCAGCTCTGGCGCGCCCTCAGCGGCGAGGCCACCGCCCTGCCCCCGGAGTGGCTGATCCGGCTGGTGCCGGCGCTGGTTTCGAGCCTGCTGGTGCCGCTGATCGGCGCGATTCAGCTGCGCCTGCGGCCCAGCCAGCCCCAGGCCGCCGTGGCAGCGGCAGCCATTGCCCTCACCCTGATGCCCCTGGTCCGCCACGGCCGGCTGGCCATGCTCGATGGGGCCCAGCTCACGGCGATGGCCCTGCTCTGGCTGGGGCTGCTGCTGGCTGGGCCCCGACCTCGGGCGGCCCTCTCGGGCGGCCTGATCGCTGGGGCCGGGGGCAGTGCCCTGCTGCTGCTGAAGGCTCCGGTGGTGGTGCCGGTGCTGGCCACGGGGCTGCTGCTGCGCTGGCTCGATCGTGATCTGGATCGGCGCGCCTGGCTGCGCCTGGGCCTAGGCCTGGGCCTCGGGCTCTCACTGGGCCTGGCCTGGCACGGCTGGCATGGGCTGCAACGGGGCCTGGAGGCCCTGCTGATGTGGGGCGGCCAGGGGCTGCTGCGTTTCACCACCACGGTGGAGGAGCACCACGGCGGTCCGCTCGAGCCGCTGCTGGAGGTGCTGGAGGGGGGGTGGCCCTGGCTGCCCCTCTGGCCGATCGGTCTGGGGCTGGCCTGGCGGGACCGGCGGCAACCGGCCGGACGCTGGAGCCTGGGCCTGAGCCTTGCCGCCACCCTCACCGTGCTGCCGATGAAGACCCAGCTGCCCTGGTACAGCCTGCTGCTCTGGCCACCCTTCTGCCTGATCTGCGGGCCGGTCCTGGCCCGCCTGGTGGAGGCACCCCGCCCCCGGCGCCTGCTGAGGCCGCTGCCCTGGTTCTGGGCCGCTCTGGGGGGGGTGCTGGTGGTGGCGTCCCTGCTGGCGCCATCGCCGCTGCGCTGGCTGCCCCTGCCGGCGGGGCTGGGGCTGCTGCTTGGGGGAATCAACCTGAGCCGGCCGGCCCAGGGTCGACGACGGCTGGGGTTGGCACTGTTGCTGCTCGGTTGGAGCGCATCGCTGCTGCTGTTTGTGCTGAGCCCGCTCTGGAACTGGGAGCTCAACGAAACCTGGTCGGTGCTGCCCGCCGCTGAGCTGGCCCGAAGCGCCGGTGATGGGGGCGCTTCGGCCGAGCTACCGATCCACATGCCCGGCCATCAGGGGCAGCGCCCCAGCCTGCGCTGGTATGCCGAGCGGGAGATCTTCAACCTGCCCGACAGCCCCCGCGACCACTGGCCGAAGCGTTTCCGGGTGCTGCTGCGCCCCTCCGACGGCATCGGCAGGCTCGAGGCCGGCAACCCCAGGCGCCTGCGGCTGCAGGATGCCAGCTGTGACCTGGAGGCCCGCGGTGGCGACAGCTGGCAACGCTGGATCTGCTCAGGAGGAGCCCAAGCTCCCGCCGTCCAGACCCCCTGAGCAGCCGCGGGCCCAGCAGGCGGTGCTGGTGGCGGCGGTGCTGTTCGCGCTGATCGGGCTGCTGCTGCAGTGGTGGCGGCTGCAGGTGCTCACCGCCTCCTACGACCAGGGCATTTTTCTGCAGACGATCTGGAGCGGATTGCAGGGCCATCCCTTCGAGAGCACCCTCTCCTCCCAGCTCTCCACCAACGTCATCCACGCCGGGGAGCCTCCGGCCCTGGGGTATCACCGCCTGGGCCAGCACTTCACCCCGGCCCTGCTGCTCTGGGTGCCCCTGGTGGGACTGCTGGGGATCTGGGCGCTGCCGCTGGTGCAGGTGGGCCTGATGACGGCCGCCGGACTGGTGCTGCATCGAATCGCCCGCGGGCGATTGCAGGATCCCTGGCTGGCCGCCTTCCTGGCCTGCAGCTTCTTCGGTGCCAATGCGGTGATCGGCCCCACCTGGGGGAACTTCACCGACCTGTGCCAGCTCCCCCTGGCGGTGCTGCTGCTCTGGTACGGGCTGCAGCGCCGCCTCTGGTGGCTGCTGGCCCTGGCGGCAGTGGCGGTGCCGATGATCCGCGAGGACACCGGCGTGCTGCTGGTGGGGGTCAGCCTCTGGATCCTGGTGCGGCAACGCCAGCGCTGGCCCCTGGCCCTGGCCCTGGCCGCCCTGGGGCTGGGCTGGGTGTTGCTGGTGACCAACGTGCTGATGCCCCTGTTCAGCGACGACAACTCCCGCCGCTTCATGGTGGAGAACTTCGGCCAGTACATCGGTGATGCCGACCAGGCCAGCAGCCTGGAGGTGCTGCTCAAGGCCCTGAAGCAGCCGTTGGTGGTGCTGCGGGAGCTGATCTGGCCACCTGGGGAAACCCTGCGCTACCTGCTGGCCCAGGGGCTGCCCCTGATGCTGGTGCCGCTGATCAGCCTTGACAGCTGGCTGCTGATGGGCGTGCCCCTGATGGGTCTGCTGTTGGCCCAGGGAGCGAACAACCCCCTCTCGATCAACCTGCGCTACGCGCTGCTGGTGGTGCCGGGGCTGTTCGCGGGGGCGATCGAATGGTGGAGCCGCCATCCCCAGGCCTTCGCCCAGCGGCGCCTGCGGCGGGTCTGGGCCGGCTGCATCGTTCTGTCGCTGCTGCTCACCTTGCTGGCCAATCCCAACCGCAGCCTCTCCTTTCTGATCCCCGACAGCGTCGATCCCTGGGTCTACAGCTCGCCCGCGCGACAGTGGCGCCATGGGGCCAGCGCCCGGGACCTGCTGCGCCAGATTCCCAAGGGGGCCAGCGTGGCCGCCACCACCACCCTGATTCCCCACCTGGCCCAGCGACCGGTGCTGATCCGCTTCCCCAACGGCGTGATTTATCGGGATCGCCAGGGCGACAACCGGGCCGTCGACTGGATCGCCATCGATCTCGATTGGTTGCGCCGCTATGGGGTGGCCTTCCCTCGCGATCGTGAAGCCCTGGAGAACAGCCTCGAAGCGCTGGGCTCCCTGCCTGAGGCCTACGGGGTGCGGGCCTTCGCCGATGGGGTGGTGCTGCTGCAACGCAACCAGCCCGACCTTCAACCGGCGCGCGGCCAGCTTCAGGAGTTGATGAGCTCGATCCAGCGCCAGCTCGATCGACAGCCCGAGTGAAGAGGGCACGGCCCAGAGAGGCCATGGCCCCAAGAACGATGCCCCCGCCGCCGGGCTGGTGAGCACGGTGGCGGGGGCGATCGCCGGGTCCGCTCTGTCGCGGAACCGAGTGATCAGGAAACAGGCGCCGAAATCAGCCGGCGTTCTCCGCGATCAGCAGACCCTGGGTCATGGAACTGTGGCTCACGGGCACCTCCTCCTTGGGGGGATAAAGCCAGCCGGCGACGTTTTCGAAGCGGGCTGATCGGGCACGGGGCCAGAGGGCCCGCTCCACGACACTGCTGACGGAACGGACTGAATCTAAGGGAGCAGCACAGCGAAGCGAGAGCCTGTGAGCTGGGCCGCACAGGGCTGCTGTTCTCATCAAAAAAAGCGCCCCGAAGGACGCCTTGAGTGACAGAAGCGGGAATCAGAGAGCGTTGCCGCGGGGCAGGACCTCTTCAGGGAAGACGAAGTTTTCATGCGGCTGGTCGGCCGGTG
>JAUCZK010000024.1 GCA_030373145.1 Cyanobium sp. CZS48M
TCCTGGTGGTGGCGATCGCGGTGCTGGTGAGCAGCCTCCAGGGTTATGCGGTCAGTCTCGATGGCCTGCGCCATCAGGTGGATCCCCACTGGCAACGCGGCATGAGCTTTGTGCGGATCGGCCTGAAGTGGCTGCAACAAGCCGTGGCCAATGCCGGCAGGTTCTTCAGGACCTGGATGCCGATCCCACTGCGCAAGGTGGAACCCTGCATCCCCAGTCGTGGCGTGCAGCGCCGCCAGCAGCAGCCCTGGTTCACGCGGATTGAGCTGCCGCCAAGGCCACGAGATCAGCAAGCGCAGCAGCCGGCTGTCGCATGACGGTCTCGCCTGAGATGTGTCGGTCAGTCAGGGCCGTCACTCACGACATCACGGCGCTGCTGGCGATGGCGACGAGAAAGCCAGAACCAAGCTCGAGTTAGGACTTTGAATCAGCCCTGGCTCCTGAGGGGCTCTGCTGAATCCGGTGGCTGCCGCAAAACGGACTAGGATCGATCTGCAGATGGTATGACGGCCTTGCGATGGATATCACAACCGTATCCCCCAAGTTCCAGGTCGTGATTCCCAAGCGGGTCCGCGAACAGTTCGGCCTCAGGGCTGGGCAGACCCTTCAGGTGATCGCCTTGCCGGGGCGCATCGAGCTGGTGCCCAGCCAGCCTGCATCGGCTCTGCGCGGTTTTCTGCAGGGCACCAACACCTTCCAGCGCGAGGCTGATCGCCTGTGACGCCCACGCGGGTGGTGGTGGATTCCTCGGGCTGGATCGAGGTGTTCACCGATGGTGGGCAGGCCGAGCGCTTTCTCGCCCTGATGGCAGACGAAAGCTCCCTTGTGGTGCCCGTGATCAGCATCTTTGAGGTGTTCAAGTGGGTCTTGCGCGAACACGGGGAGGCTCAGGCCGTTCAGGCGGCCGCCGTGATGCAGCGCGGCCAGGTGGTGGATCTCGACAGCCGGCTTGCGCTGGCGGCAGCCCAGCTCAGCCATGCCCTGCAGCTGCCAATGGCAGACAGCATCATTCTGGCCACGGCCAGGGATCGCCAGGCCAGGCTGCACACCATGGACAGCGATTTCCGCGGCATCGCCGACGTGGAGTGGATCGATTCGATCACCTGATCAGAGCAGCGCTGACCTGATCTGTTTCTCTGCTGACGCAATGGCAACCCCCTGACTGCCCGACACAAGTTTGAGAACCCCTGCAACAGCATGGGTCTCAGTCAATGGGGTGGGCAGGGAGCCATAGGAGCTTGGGGCTGCGAAACCAATCCAATCCCCAGTGGATCCCCAGCCCCGGCTCCATCGTGAGCTGATCGGCCTCCTGCGTCAACACAGCTGCATCGACGTTGGGGCGCTCTATGGCCCCAAGATGCCACCTGATCAGCAAGAAGACTCCGCAGAACGCAGGAGCCGCACTGGGCATGCTGGGCAGCCCACCGCAGCTATCAGGAGCCGCTGATGCAGTGTCTTCAGATTGAATCGACGATTGAATCGGTACGCAATTTCCGCAAGGTAGCGGTTGCTATATTTGGAAAATAGAAATGCATGATAGGCGCCACCAAGCCCCGTCTTTACATTGTCCAGGATTGTGTTGAGCTACTGGAACAACGGCAGTTCTTTTGGCTTTCGGCCCCACTGCAATCTTTGCAATATGCTTGCAGCCGGCCTCGGTCAATCCCGCGAAACACGCCAGGCCATCGGTGATGACAGTCGTCCCGGCTGCAACATGGTTTTGAGCCCAGCTTGAAATGGCTTTTGTTGCAGGGCCGACTGAAAGTCTCGTTAATACCTCTCCAGCGCCTGGATCCCGCTCCAGCCGGTGTTGTTGTGAGTGGGTGATGGGAGCCGTATGACGCGAGAGTGTCACGTACGGTTCTGGGAGAACCCCGAGGGGAAGTTCCTCGGGGTGACTCGACAGTCAGGGCCGTGTGTCATCCGGAATTCCTCGAGGACTTGCAGCACAGGATCAGCACCGACCGGCGAACGGCCAGCCGGTTGCTGGATCACATGCAGGCAGTGCTCCGCGATCCCTTCATCGGCGTCGGCAAGCCTGAACCGCTGCGTTACCTGGTGAAGGCCGATCGGGTCGAGTTTCTTCAAGGCCACCACCACTACCGACACTCCTGTGCGGAGGGGCTTACCTGTCATCGGATCCGGGCTCCCGCCGGCTTCTTCCCACACTCCAGCCCACCACGTAACCCACTAGCCCCCCCGCCAGGGCTCCCTGGAGCTGCAGAATCTGGCGGCGAAAGCGCCAGGGCATGGCTCCCAGCTGAAGCCCCACCACCAGAGCCACGCTCAGGCCCAGCAGCAGGCCGCTGCCACCGAGGAGGCCCAGCAGCCCACCGCCCGAGCGGGTGGGCTTCGGTGACGGCTTCACGGGCCCCAGTGGCTGATTGCCCACACGATTGGCTCAATTCGATCATTGTGGCCCCAGGGAGCTTGCCGTGCCTGCCTTCAGCGTCTGTGTGCCGATCACACCATCCCTGGCCCACGATCATGGCCAGGCTTTGCAGGTGGCTCAGCGTTGGCTCTCCTCAAGCGGCGACCTGCTGCTGTTCGGTGAATGGGGTGTGCCTGAAGGGCCCACCGGCCAGCTGGTGCCCGAGCTGCGCAGCACCGCCGACGACCGGCCCCGCCTCGACGACCTCCTGCGCCTCGCCAGCGCCCGCCGCCCCTCGAATTCGCTGCTGCTGATCCACCCGGGGGCCGAGCCCGACCCCGGCTGGTTCGAGGTGGTGGCGGAGCTGGCGGATCGGGACACACCGGCGCTGGCCTGGGGCCGGGCCTGGCGCCGCGCCGGCTCCGATGCCGGCGAACGCCTCGATCCGTCGTCGCGGCCCGCCTGGGTGTTGCTCCCCCATGGCGCCTGGGCGCCACCGCCCCACCTGGCCCCCGATCTGGCGGCCGACCCTGCCCTGGTCCTGCCCTGGCTGCTCGATCTGGCCCGGCAGCAGGGCTGGGAGGCCCTGGATTGCAGCGATGTGGCCCCCCTCCGCTGCACAGGCGGGGCCAACGAAGCGGCTGACGACAACCTTCGGACGTGGTCTGGGGCCAGGAAGCCCGAGGAGGCATCGATCCAGCGGCTGGGTTCAGGCCCGGCGGGGACAGTGCGCCTCAGCCTGCTGCTGGAGAGCTCCCCGGCTGAGCGGGATCACTGGCGCGACACCCTGCTCCCCGGCGGCTCCCTGCCCTGGGAGATCGCCCCCTCCAGCTGCGAGGCTTCCGGTGACCTGCTCTGGCTCGTGGACACCAGCCACTGGCCGGCTCCCCCACCCCTGGCGTTGCTGCCCCTGGTGATCCGCTCCTTTCGCCATTCCTGGGTCGATGGTGTGCTGATCGATGCGGCCCCGCCGGTGCTGCGTCGCGCCCTGGTCGATCACCTCGGCCGCTCCGCCTTTGAACCCGGCCGGGCTCAGGCCCATGGAGCCCAGTTGCTGAGGCTGCCGTTGCCGGCCTGGACCAGGGAAGATGGGGACACAGCCTCCAGCACTGCTTTGACCCAGCCCAACCCCCTCTGGCAGGCCACCGAGCAACAGTTGGCCCGCGCAGAAGCGCTCCTGCTCGCCCAGCAGCGGCGGATCAGGGAGCTGGAGGCGCAGCTGGCGGCGCGCCCTCAGGAGCCGTTGCCTCCTCCAGGCGATCCAGCAGCCGGCTGAACTGACCCAGGCGCTCCGCTGCGTACTGGCGCCAGGGGATCTGATCCTCCAAACCGATCACGGGGGGTTGCTGCAGCCTGGCAGGATCGAGGCGCTGCAGCAGCTCCAGACGCTGCAGCGCCATGGTGTCATCGGGCCGGAGGTCGAGCAGAGAGCGGAAAGCCCGCCGTGCCCCGATCCAGTCTTCTCGGGCGAGGGCCTCCTCCCCGCGCTCGATCAGGGCCTGGGCCCGCAGTTCCGTAAGCTCCATGGCCAGCGGCAGCCGTTCTGGAGCCAGCAGTACCGCCAGGCCCATCGCGTCAATCGCCTTCTGGAGCCGGCCGAGCTTTCTCAGCCGCCTGGCCAGCTCCAGTTGCAGCTCCAGCCGGGCCTCGGGGTCCAGATCGTCTCCTTCCAGAGCCGTGCCCAGCACCGCCAGGGCCTGCTCGTCCTGCCCGATCCCCTCGAGGCCCCTGGCCAATGCGAGCAGATGATGCGGCCTGGCCTGGCCCCGGGCCCAGAGGGCCCGCAGCAGCGGTTCCGCCTCAACCCAGCGCTCCTGCCGCAGCAGGGCCTCCAGCAGCAACGCCTCCAGCTGCAGGCGTTCCTCATCGCTGCCGATCTGCGCGAACGAGAGCCGTTGACGCAGCTGGCGCACCGCCGCGTCCAGCCGTCCGTGCTCCAGCCGCATGGCGGCCAGTTCCAGCTCGAGGCTCAACAGATGCGGGCGGGCCTGCAGAAGTTCCTCATAGGCCGCCTCGGCAGCCTCGATGTCGCCATGATCCCGGTTACCTCGCGCCGCCATCAGCAGGCGGGCCACGCCCAACACACCTGTGGCGGGGATCAGGTCCACAGGTTCAGCTCCACTGACTCAACCAACGGCGGCGCCACTGGCCCGTGCCCCGCTGCAGCGGTCGGCCCCGGTACAGATACCAGAGCCGGTTGAGCTGAAAACTGCGCCGGTTGGCGGCCGCCAGGGCCGGATCACTGGCGATCGTGGCGCTTTGATTGGGATTGAACGGCGCCATGGCCTGCTGGATGCCCTCCTCCATGATCCATTCCAGCTCGGGGCAGGCCTGCAGGCGCTCCTGGTAGTCAAGATCTTCGCAATAGGCCGGATGGAAGCCGTCGTCGAACAGCCCCACCCGGTCCCAGGCCAGGGCCGTGATCAGGAAAGCGGAAAAACTGGCCGGAGGCGGCAGCAGAGGCATGAACTGAGCCCGTTCCGGATCGATCCGGCCCAGGGCCGCAGCCAGCACCCCGGGCGCGAGCACCACGTCGTTGTTCACGATCAGAGCCACGGCCGCTTCCGGAAAGCTCAGCAGAATCTGGTTCCAGGCCGCCGCCACACCGCCGTTGCCGAACGCCCGCGCCACCCGCACCTGGCCGATGCCGGGATACCCCTCCCGCTCGAGCACGTCGAGCCGCTGGCGCAGCTCCAGGGCGTCGGCGTCGTGGCGGCCACCGCTGTTGTCGACGATCGCCAGCGTCTCGACCGGTACGTCGACACTGGCCAGCAGGGCGCCCAGCAGATCCGGCCGGTTCAACACCGGCACCCCCAGCAGCGGCAGCACGCCCTTGCTGGGCTGGGGGGGGGAGAACCGCTCCATGCCTTGCCAGAACACCTGCAGCAGCCCCTGATCGCTGCTGCGCTCCACCAGGTCCGCCAGGCAACGCAGCAGATCGATCTGCACCAGCCGCTCCGGCGCTCCGCGGCGGGGCATGCCCCGAAACCACGCCAGCAGCCAGCTCACCACGGCTGCGCGGGCCCCCGCCAGATCCCCCAGGCTCAGCAACAGATCGATCGCTTCGGCCCGCTGGGCAGCAGATGACTCGGTGCCGGAGGGCGTGATCGCCTTCACCCGCTCGCCATAGCGGCTGCCCAGCTCCTGCCAGGAAGCCACCGACGCGGCCAGGGCGCGGAGCTCGGCCGGCTCGGGCCCCTCCATCGCCTCCGGCTCGTTCGGCTCCACAGGCCAGGGCAGCACATTGCTACCAGGCTACCGAGATGAACCCCTTAGGCTTGTCGCCACAATGGATTCACTGCATGCCGCCGCGCCTCAAGGTCACCTTGATCGTTGCCGCCTTCGCGGTGGCAGGGCTGATGAGTTGGGCGGGCTGGAGCATCGGTCAGGCCTTGGTCCGCTTTGATCAGAACCGCGGCTGGGTGCAGGGTGAGGGCTGGACCCGTCGCCCCCAGCGCACGCCCTGATCCGTTGCCGAGCCCAGGGGCTCACAGGTGAGACACTCCCTGAGTTGATCAATCCCGACGACGCCACCGATCTAGGCAGGCCAGTCGTCGCTGGGCTTGTCGTTGCCGCGCACCGCTTTGTGGATCAGGCAGCCTGTGGCGCGATCCCAGGCGCCGCTGCGGTAGTCCCACCAGCTCCAGTGGCCAGTGTCGGGCTCGAACAGGCGGAACACGTCGGCCAGCCGCTCATCCAGCGCCAGGCGCAGGGCGTCCCGCTCGGGGTCGCTGGCCATGATGCCGCCGCTCAGCCGCTGGGGATCGTGGACGTCGAGGTAGCGGCGCAGGCAGGCCAGCCATTCCAGTTTGTAGGTGTACTTCTCGGAGCGCAGGGCCGAGCCGTGCTGGACAGCAAGGCAAGGCCCGCCAGCAGCACGGTGTGCCCCCAGCCCACTTCGCGGGCCAGAGTGATCAACAGCTTCACGCGGCGACCAGTTCTTCCAGCCAAGCTTGAAAGCGCTCAAGGTCTTCCTCGATCCCCGGCCACATGGCGATGGCCCGCTCAAGCAGCAGGCGCACCCGATCCGCATCTAGTTCGTAGGCGTAGAGGTGGCGCACCACATGGCGGAAAGCCAGCAGTTCCGCCAATCCCAACCTCACCGCCGGGCTCAGCACGGCAGGCCTCGAATCGGTGACGACGGCCATTCGATCCAGCAACCGTCGATGCCAGTCGCTGCCCTCAGGTGTTCCCCCGTTGAGCACCCTCACGATCAACAGCAGACACCGCTCCACGCCGGTGTAGAGACTCTGGAGCCGCAGGGCAGCCGAGTCGACCGTTTCACTGCTGCCTTTGCCTGCCTCCATGAAGCCCTCGAGCCTCTTGAGGCTGCTCACCAGCTCTGACAGTTTGTCGCGCTCGATGCGCAAATCGAGCTGCAGATCGCTCAGCCGCCGCTGCCAGGGATCAAGGGAGGCCATCAAAGCTTGAGCATCACAACACGATGGCCCGCTCCCGGATGCGCTGCTGCCAGTGGGGCGGCAGGCTTTCCAGACATACCAGATCGATCGGGATGAACGGAGCCTGGCGGGCTGCCGCCAGGTTGTCCAGCTCTGCCCTGGCGGTGAGCAGCGCCTCCGGCGGCAGACCCGCCACCGCCAGGTCGATGTCGGAGCTGCTCTGGGTGCGGCCCTCGGCCACCGAGCCGAACAGCCAGACGCCCTCAATGCCCGGCCAGCCCTGGCGCAGTCTCGACGCTGCCTGAGCGGCCAGGCGGCGGGCCGCCCGCTCCCGGGCCTGGGCCGAAGCGATCGCCTCCTGCCGGCGCTGGCGCCAGATCCGGCGTTGGGCTGGGCTCACCAACATGGGTTAAGCCTAGGATCAGGCTCCAGCTCTCACACCGCCCGTAGCTGGCCGTTCGTCAGCCGCTCGCGGAAATTGGCCACGGTGGCGGCCAGTCCCACGGCCAGGGGGATGCGCGCCCGCCAACCCAGGGCCGCCAGACGGCTCACGTCGAGTTGTTTCTTCGGCGTGCCGTCGGGCTTGCTGGTGTCCCAGTCGATCGTGCCGGCAAAGCCCGTGGCCGCCGCCACCGCTTCCGCCAGCTCACGGATGCTGAGGTCCACTCCGGTGCCCACGTTCAGGTAGCTCAGCGCGCCGGGAGCCTCGGGGCTCCAGTGCTCCAGGGCGAACACGCAGGCCTCGCCCAGGTCGTCCACATGCAGGAACTCGCGCAGGGCCGTGCCCGTGCCCCAGCAGGTCACGCTGGTGCCAAGACCGTGATCGGGGCGCCCCGCCGCCTCGTGGAATCGACGGATCAACGCCGGCAGCACATGGCTGTTCTCTGGGTGGTAGTTGTCGCCCGGCCCGTACAGATTGGTAGGCATCAGGCTGATGGCATCGAAGCCGTTTTGGCGCCGCAGCGCCTCGCAGAGCTTGATGCCGGCGATCTTGGCGATTGCGTACCACTCATTCGTGGGCTCCAACGCGCCGGTGAGCAGAGCCTCCTCGCGGATCGGCTGTGCAGCGAACTTCGGATAGATGCAGCTGCTGCCCAGGAAGAGCAGCCGCCGAGCACCGCTCCGCCAGGCGCTCTCGATCACGTTGTTCTGGATCTTCAGGTTCTGCAGCAGGAAATCAGCTGGGTAGGTGTCGTTCGCGTGGATCCCGCCCACTTTCGCCGCCGCCATCACCACCACCTCGGACCGCTGCGCCTCGAACCAGGCCCGCACCGCCACAGCGTCCTCGAGATCCAGTTCATCCCGGCCGGTGGTGAGCAGGTTGCTGTAGCCCTTGCGCTGCAGCGCCCGGCAGATGGCGCTGCCGGCCATCCCCCGGTGCCCCGCCACGAAGATCCGATCGTGTGGCTGGATCAAGGGTGTGCTGGAGGAGTTGGTCATGGCTCGGAAAACCAGTCGAGAAGCTGAAGGCCTTGGAATGGGGCGAAATCCCTGATGTTGCGAGTCGCCAGCACCAGGTGGTTCGTCGCGGCGACGGGATGGGGGTGCTCCCGCAAGGGTTCGGAGAACACGTTGGTATCCACAAGAACGTTCACGAGAGTTCTACGGAACGTCCAGGGGCGCGATCCCGCCACGAGGCAACCTCCTGATCCGCCGCTGGATCGGAGGCCAATGGCCAGTCGTTGTTGCAACCCGAACGGCCCGCCAGGCGCCAGAGATTGATGGCCTTGCCAAGGGCCTGGCTTGTGGTCGGATGGTGCAGTGAAGAGTAGGCCTGCTCGGAGAGAAGGACCGCCACAGGCTTGCCGTGCCTGGAGATGTGCACCACCTGCCCTGCTTCCGCCGCCTGAACCAACCTTGCCAGCCGCGCCTTCGCCTCGGACAGGGGTACGACGTGAGTCATGACGCAGCCTCATCGATTCAGACCGAAATAATGGTCAGATCTGTCGGGCGCTATCAGCCCAGCCCTTCCCGAGCCCGCTCCACGGCCTGCGGGTTGGTGGGCGGGTTCTCCATCGAGCCCACCACGTTGAAGCCCTTCAACCGCAGCAGCGCCTCCTTCTTCGCCTCCTCCTTGTCGGCCGCCACCATCTCCGCCACCAGCTCCTCCAGCGTGGTGGTGGGCGTCCAGCCCAGCTTCTCGCGGGCCCGGGTGGGATCGCCCAACAGCGTTTCCACTTCCGCCGGCCGGAAGTAGCGCGGATCGATCCTCACCACCACCTCGTCGCTACCGGCCCGGCGGCCCTGTTCCTCCAGGCCCTCGCCGCTCCATTCGATGCCGCCCCAGCCCAGCTCGGCGGCGGTGAGCTCGATGAAGCGCCGCACGCTTTCCTGACGGCCCGTGGCGATCACGAAATCCTCCGGTGGGCCGTCCTGCTGCAGCATCCGCCACTGCATCTCCACATAGTCGCGGGCGTGGCCCCAGTCGCGCAGCGAATCCAGGTTGCCCATGAACAGGCAGTCGTCAAGGCCGGCATCAATGCGCGCCAGCCCCCGGGTGATCTTGCGTGTGACGAACGTCTCACCCCGCCGCGGCGATTCGTGGTTGAAGAGAATACCGTTGCAGGCATACATGCCATAGGCTTCGCGGTAGTTTACCGTGATCCAGTAAGCATAGAGCTTGGCCACCCCATAGGGGCTGCGCGGATAGAACGGCGTGGTTTCTTTCTGGGGGATCTCCTGCACCAGCCCGTAGAGCTCTGACGTGCTGGCCTGGTAAATGCGCGTTTTTTGGGTGAGGCCGAGGATGCGCACCGCCTCCAGGATCCGCAGCGTCCCCAGGGCGTCGGCGTTGGCGGTGTATTCAGGGCTCTCGAAGCTCACCGCCACGTGGCTCTGGGCACCGAGGTTGTAGATCTCATCGGGCTGCACCTGCTGCACGATGCGGATCAGATTGGTGCTGTCGGTGAGATCCCCGTAGTGCAGCACCAGGTGTGGATCGCTTTCGTGGGGATCCTGATACAGATGATCGATCCGCTGCGTGTTCAGGCTGCTGGCCCGCCGCTTGATGCCGTGGACCACATAGTCCTTCTCGATCAGCAGCTCAGCCAGATAGGAGCCGTCCTGCCCTGAGATGCCCGTGATCAGAGCGGTTTTCGGCATTGGCGCCATGTCTTGTTGGTCTGCGGACCATCGCAGAAGGCCTTGGTTTCCGCAAGTGCACCAGTGACAGGAGCGGCGCTGGAGATGTTGATGGCTGGGCAACTTCAGAGGGCATTGGCGAGGCCGCTGCCGGGCTCTGAAGGCCGATCCCCCCAGGCGTGATAAGGGGTTGCACTGGCCCACCATGGATGGCATTCCAGCACGCCGACTCGCCTCCGCAGCGCTGCGGCATCATTTTTGCCGGTGGTTCGGGGACCCGCCTGCAGCGGATCACCCAGGCGCTGAGCAAGCAGCTGCTGCCCATCTATCACAAGCCGATGATCTACTACCCGCTCAGCACCCTGATGCTGGCAGGCCTGCGGGACATCCTGGCGATCTCCACCCCCCGCGACCTGCCCCAGTTCCAACAACGTCTCGGCGACAACCTCATCTATGGAGGTGATCTCTCGCGCAACCTGCAGGCCGTCAACGCCCGCTTTCGTAGCGCCTCGGTGTTCGCCTACCGCATAGTCGATCCCCAGGGGAAACTCGTGCGCTGCTCCCAGGGTTCCGTCTTCGATGTGGCGGTGGATGTTCGCCGGGGCTCTCCCAGCTTCACCCATGGCTTTCTGGTGCTCTCCGCTGTAGCTGACTTCTGCTATCTCTGCTCCGATTACTACCACCCCGCCTCGGAGCAGGGTATCGCCTGGGATGATCCAGCCATGGGTATCAGCTGGCCCCAGTTGCCGGCAGGGGTGACCGTGCAGCTCTCAACGAAGGACCGTTCAAATCCCTCCCTGCAGCTTCAGGATCCCTCCCTATTGCCCGCATCGTTTTGATTCGGATCAATCAGCCAACCCAGATGTTGGCTTACTCCAGCCCCTCCTCTTCCTCGTCGTCGCCTGGATCGGGCGGCCACTGCAGCTGCGCCACCACCGGGGCATGGTCGCTGGGCTTGTCGTTGCCGCGCACTGCTTTGTGGATCAGGCAGCCGGTGGCGCGCTCTTGAAGCTCCTGTGAGAGATAGATGTGGTCGATGCGCCAGCCCCTGTCGCGGTCCCAGGCGCCGCTGCGGTAGTCCCACCAGCTCCAGTGGCCAGTGTCGGGCTCGAACAGGCGGAACACGTCGGCCAGCCGCTCATCCAGCGCCAGGCGCAGGGCCTGGCGTTCGGCCTCGCTGGCCATGATGCCGCCGCTGAGCCGCTGGGGATCGTGGATGTCGCGGTCGTCGAGGGCGATGTTGAAATCCCCCACCATGCAGAGGGGATCGCCGTCGGCATCCTGCACGTCGAGGTAACGGCGCAGGCACGCCAGCCACTCCAGCTTGTAGGTGTATTTCTCCGATCGCAGCGCCGAGCCGTTGGGCACATAGAGGTTGAGCACGCGCACCCCCTCGATGCGGGCGCTGATCACGCGCTTCTGCTCCGCCAGCGCCACGGCCGGCTCATCGGGCAGCAGGGCATCGAAGCCGATGCGCACATCCTCCAGCGGCAGCCGGCTGAGGATCGCCACACCGTTGTAGGCCTTCTGGCCGCTGATCACCGCGCCGTAGCCCAGGGCCGAGAACGGCTCCAGCGGAAAGGATCCGTCCTCCACCTTGGTTTCCTGCAGGCAGAGCACCTCCGGGCGTTCCCGCTCCAGCCAGGCCAGCACCTGCTCCAGGCGGCTGCGCACGGAATTCACGTTCCAGGTGGCGATCTGCATCCCGCGACAATCAGCCACCACGGGTGGCCTTTAGCATCAAACCGACATCTTGTCCCGTCGCACGACTGCCATGGCCCGCCCCCTGACCCTTGCGGCCCTGGCGATCTTGTGCTTTCCCCTGGCCAGCCAGAGCGGCCTGGCCCAGATCGGCAACTACGGGCAGGGGGTGCAGGAGCAGCAGATCTATGACAACAGTCCGACTGGCCGCCCCAGTGGCGGGATTCTCGAATCGGGCAACCCCCTGGAGCTGATGAACAAGTTGCGGCGCAGCAGTGCCCTCGACAACGCCACCCAGCCCGGTGATGCCGTCGATCAGGCCATCAGGGCCCTGGAGGCGCAGGCTCCTTAGGGGCGCCCTGAGGAGTGGTCTGGGGAGCTTTGATCTCCTGGCTGCGCCGCAGCGGTTCAAGGCCCCAGGCCGCTGCCACGTCATCCAGGCGAGTATCGGGCTGGTTGGGCTTCAGCCGGCGGGCGCGGTCCAGCAGGTCGAGGGCCTCGCGGGTCTTGCCCTGCTGCTGGCGCATCAGGGCCTGGGCGAGAAGGGGCCTGGGATCGTCCGGGTGATCGGCCGCGAGCCTTTTGTAGAGCGCATCGGCGGCTGTGGTCTGGCCCCGGCGCTGCTGCAGATCGGCCAGCAGCAGCCCGATCGCCAGGACGTTGGCGCTTGCCTTCTGCCGGCTGGCCTGCTGGTAGGCCTTGGTGAGCAGCGCTTCGGCCTCCGCTCCACGGCCCTGCTCCAGCTGCAGCAGGGCCATCAGCTGCAGCGCCTCGATCCGGTCGGGCTTGAGGTTGAGCAGCTGACGCACCTCCCGCTCGGCACCGCTGGGGTCCTTCTGGTCGCGGCGCAGCTCCGCCAGCATCAGGCGCAGGCTCCAGCGCCCGGGCTGCTGGTCGGCCATGCGCTCCAGCAGCGCCGTGGCCTCGGTCTTGTCATCCAGGGCCAGCAACAGTTGCAGCAGCCGTTGCTGCTGGCCCTCGCTGGACTGGCCCCGGCTCACCTCCGCCCGCAGGCGGATGGCCTGTTTCTCCAGCTCCAGCTTGGAGGGGTCCAGGGGGCGGTTGCCCAGGCTGCGTTGCCCCAGCCACCAGCCTGCCAGCAGCGACACAACCGTCAGCAGCGCCGCCCCCAGCACCAACACAACCCTTGGGCTGGAGCCCAAGGCAGCGGAGGAGGGGCGCGGTGGCATCGAGCTGAATCCAGATCCAGCAAGTGTGGCCCCTGGGGCCCTGGCTACATTGGATTTCGGGCCTCTGGTTGCCCCCACCACGATGCGTCAACACCCCATTTCCCCGGTCACCGAACCGCTGCAGTACCGGGCCATCGGCGTGGTGCGTGGTCAGTACGTGCCCTCCGATTCCGAGCAGCTCACCCGCGGGCTGATCCGCACCGACGACGGCAGTGAGATCGACGCGGTCGTACTCGGCCGGGTGCTCAGCCTGGTGCGCCGCCACCTCGACCTCGAGCGCTCCCACCTCTGGGTGGTCTATCCCCGCTGCCGGGAACCCGGCGCCCTGCATCTGCAGATGGTGGGGGTGTGGGAACCGAGCACCCTCAGCGAGGCGGAACCTGAAGCCGATGCCGATGCCGAAGCCGATGCCGATGGCGAAGCCGAAGCCTTGGCCACAGCTGAAGCCAAACCCAGCCATGACGCTCTCCCCGAGGGCGACGACTACTTCTCCGTGCGGGGCGAACTGATCTACACCCGCCCCGACGCCAAGGAGCTGGTGGTGAAGGTGCGCCAGCGGCCCCGCCCCGATGGCAGCCGCCCGCAGCCGTTCAAGTTGCCCCTGCGCGGAGAGGTGCCCCTGGCCCATCTGCGCCATTTCGTCTCCCTGGATCTGCGCCGGCTGGGTCACCACCTGGAGCTGGAGCATTTCGAGGTGATCGGCCCGGTGGCCCAGCGCGGCAACCGCGGCGGCAAAGGGCGCCCTCAGCGGCCTGTCAGTGGCAGCTCCAGTGGCGGCCCCAGTGGCCCGAAGGCCGGCCACCGCAACGCTGTCAGCCGGCCCGGCGGCTGAGATGGAGTCCCGCCCCCAGCTCGGTGATGGGTCCTCCGCCGCCCTGCGGGTCGGAGCGGTGGTGGCCGGCGGCACCCTGCTGGCTGTGCTCGGCCCCGCTGTGGGCCTCTCCCCCTGGCTGGTGGCGTTGGCGGCCGGCGGTGGACTCGCCGGGCTCACCGTCGATTCCTTCCGTTACGGCGGCCGGGGCGGCCACCTGCTGGCGGAAACCCTTCCAGGCGGCCTCGCCCGCCTGCGCCGCATCGCCATCCATGAGGCCGGCCACGCCCTGGTGGCTGAGCAGGAGAACCTGCCGGTCAAGCAGGTGCTGGTGGGCAGCCTGGCCTGTCTGCGCGCCGGCATCGGCGCCAGCGGCAGCACCGAATTCGAGCCGCCCCAGCACGCCAAGCTCCCCCCCGAAGACCTGCGCCGCTGGAGCCGGGTGCTGCAGGCTGGCATGCTCGCCGAGCGTCTCCTCTATGAGCAGGCCCGTGGTGGCGCCGACGACCGCGCCCTGCTGGGCCGCCTCTGGGGTCTCTCCGGCTTCGATGTCGACACCGCCCAACGGGAGCAGCGCCGCGCCCGCCGCGAGGTGGAGCAACTGCTGCGCCGACGCCAGGGCGACCTGGAGGCCCGAGCCGAGCTGCTGCTGCAGGCCGCCCCCAGGCTGCTGCGCAGCGCCGCCTGAGCCCGATGCCCCAGGCCTTTCTGGATTGCCCCACCGGTCTGGCCGGCGACATGCTCCTGGCCGCCCTGCTTGACCTGGGGCTGCCCGAAGACGTGATCCATCAGCCCCTGGCCCAGCTGGGTCTGGAGGGCCGCTACCGCCTCCAGCATGGAGAGGCCCGCAGCGGCGGCCTGCGCGGGCGACGCCTCACGGTCGAAACCCTCGAGCCGGATCCCCCCCACCGCTCCTGGGGCAGCCTGCGGCAGCTGATCAGCGGCAGCGCCCTGGAGCCCCCCCTGCGCCAGCGGGTGCTGGCGGTGTTTGGCCTGCTGGCTGAGGCCGAGGGGGCTGTGCATGGCCAGCCTCCGGAGCAGGTGCATTTCCATGAGGTGGGCGCCCTCGATGCCCTCGTCGATGTGGTGGGCGTTTGCGCCGGCCTGCTGCACCTTCAAGTGGAGCACTTGATCTGCGCTCCTCCTCCCGCCGGCCACGGCAGCGTTTCCACAGCCCACGGCCGCTTGCCCCTGCCGGCGCCGGCGGTGCTGGAGCTGGCCCGCCGCCGCTCCATCCCCCTGGCCAGCGCCGAGGGATTTCCCGCCGGTGAACTCACCACCCCCACGGGCCTGGCCCTGATGGCCTGCTGGGCTGAGCACTTCGCGGTGGCGCCAGCCCTGGTGCCCCAGCAGGTGGGGATCGGTCTCGGCCACCGGGTGCTGGATCGCCCCAACCTGCTGCGCCTTTGGCTCGGAGCAGCGGTTGCCGGCGGCAGCCCCGGCACTTCGACCCTCGCAGCCCCCCTGGACTCGCCCCAACTGGAAACGGTGCTGCAGCAGCAGGCCCAGATCGATGACGCCAGCCCCGAGGACCTGGCCTTTCTGATGGAGGAACTGCGGACCGCTGGGGCACTGGAGGTGTTCAGCGCGGCCATCGGCATGAAGAAAGGCCGCCCGGGGGTGCTGCTCACGGTGCTGGGCTGGCCGGATCAGGCCGCTGCCCTGCGCGAGATCTGGTGGCGCCACAGCAGCAGCCTCGGCCTGCGCGAGCAGCTGCAGCAGCGCTGGGCCCTGCCCCGCCGCAGCCACAGCCTGGCCACGCCCCTGGGGGAGGTGCGGGTGAAGTGGGTGGAACGAGCTGGCGCCCCGCCCCGCTACAAGAGCGAATTCGACGACCTCGCGACACTGGCCCGACGCCATGGCCTCAGCCTCGCCCAGGTGCGCCAGGTGGTGGCCGAGGCCATGGCTGGCGCCCGTGCCATGGCCACCGACAATGCTCTCCCTCCGCCCGAAACCAGCTGATGCCCGCCCCCCAGCAGCTGTGGTCGTCGCTGATGGCCCAGATCCAGCGCCCCCTATCGCTCCTCAAGCAGTGGTTCAAGCCTCTGGCGGTTCTGTCGCCCTGGCTGCGCCTTCCCGGTGGGGCCCGCTTCTGGGTGACGCTGCTCAGCCTGGGCTTTCTGCTGGCCGCGCTCAAGGGCAACATCGAGCAGGTGCTGGCCCAGCGCCTGGATCCCCAGGGCTGGCTCTGGCTGGTGATCGGTGTGGGGCTGAGCCTGTTCAGCCTGGTGATCAATGGCCTGGGCTGGGCCGTGGGCCTGCGCTGGTTCCGCCTGCGGCCCCGCTGGGGACTGAGCGTGCGCGCGTATCTGAGCACCAACCTGCTCAAATACCTGCCCGGCGGCATCTGGCACCTGGCGGAGCGGGTGCGCCTGCTGGGCCAGGGCGATCGCCTGCTGACGGGCCCCACTTCGGCGGTGGCCACACCCCTGGCCCTGGCGGCCACGCTGCTGGATCCGCTCCTCGCCGCCAGCGCCGCCCTGGCGATCGCGGCGGCGGCGGGCTGGAGGGCGGGCTGGCCCCTGCTGGGCCTGCTGCCCCTGCTGCTGCTGGTGCCGCGCTGGTTTCAGCCGCTGCTGCAACGCCTTGAGCGCTCCCGCGAGCGCCAGCTAACCAGGGCTCAGGCGGCCAGAGGGTTGGAGTCCTCGGCCCTGCCGCCCCAGGATCCCGCTGCAGCAGGCGTCCTGTTGCCGGGCTATCCGCTGCTGCCACTGCTGGTGCTGGCCCTGTTTGTGCTGCTGCGCTTCGGGGGTTTTGCGGCCTGCGTGCTGGCCTTTGATCAGCAGCTCTCGCTGCCCTGGGCCCCCTGGCTGCTGGGCTTTGCCCTGGCCTGGACGGCCGGCCTGGTGGTGCCCGGTGCCCCTGGCGGACTGGGGGTCTTCGAGGCGGTGCTGCTGGTGTTGTTGGGCGGTCAGGTGGCGGAGGGCCCGTTGCTGGCGGTGGCTCTGAGCTACCGGCTGGTGGTCACGGCAGCGGATCTGCTGGCAGCCCTCACGGCCCGGCTGGATGGGGCGCTGGAGCGGCCGCGGCGGCCCGCTCCGTCCGCTGATGCCTGAAGTCAAGATTCGCAATTACGGCAACAGTTGAGAAGAGCGGGCTAGATTCACGTCCGTCGTACGGGGTGATCCATTGCCATCCCGACTGCCAGCCAGCGCGGGCCTCGCCCCAGCCACACCACCACCACTCACGGCACCGGCCACCGAGCTGCGCTCCAGCCTGCATGGGCGGGGCCAGCGGCTCACGCCCCAGCGCCAGAAGGTGCTCTCCCTGTTCGAGCGCATCGGTGAGGGCAGCCACCTCAGCGCCGAGGAGGTGCACCAGCGTCTGCTGCGGGCGGAGGAGCGGGTGTCCCTGGCCACGGTGTACCGCAGCCTGCGCCTGCTCAGTTCGATGGACCTGCTGCGGGAACTGGAGTTACCGGAAGGGGGCCGCCGCTTCGAGCTGGCCAGCGACGGCCACCGCGATCACCACCATCTGGTCTGTGTGGGCTGCGGCCGCACCGAGGAATTCGAGAGCAGCGTGGTGCTCGACGAGGGCCGTCAGGCCGCCGGCAGCCACGGCTTCCGCCTGATCGAGTGCGTGCTCAACGTGCGGGCCCTCTGTCCCCGCTGCGCGTCCGCCGAACCCGTTCGCCTTGCAACAAACACTGTTATTGAGAATCGATTGCAAAAGGGCGCCTCTGCTGTTTAGATTGCGAGTCATTCGCAATAGCGACGGTTCCGTGAGCTTCCGTTTCCTGCCCGATCAGCCCCTCTCCTGCGTGCGGATGCCGACCGGCCAGACCGTGCTGCTCGATCCAGCCCTGCGCCCCGGTGGCAGTTCCATCGAGGTGCTCGAGGGCATCGCCCGCGTCTACTGCCCCTGCGAGGAAACCGAGGGCATGACCCTGGCCTTCCTCCAGCCCGGCGACCAGCTGCGCACCGATCGCCTCTGCAGTGAGGGCGTCTGCGTCGAAGCCCTCACCCCCCTCTGCTTCCGCTCCGAAACCGAAGCCGTCTCCGACAGCGGCTTCGATCCCGTCAACGAATGGACCCTGCAGCTGCTGCGCATCCGTCACCTTGGCTCGGCCGAGCAGCGGCTGCATGCCCTCTTCGGCCTGTTGGTGCGCCGCCTCGGCCGCCGCTGCGGCCCCTGGTGCGACCTGCCCTTCCGCCTCACCCACGAGCGCATCGGTGAGCTGATCGGCACCACCCGCGTTACCACCACCCGGCTGATCTCGCGCATCCGCCAGGCCCAGCTGCTGGAAGCCCCGGTCGGTGAACCCGGCCTGCGCCTGGCGCCCTCCCTGGTGGAGTCCGCTCCCCTGGCCGCCGCCTGATCCCCCTGCTCCCCTGCCCGCCCTCCGCCGGCTGGGAGCTGGTGGCCCAGGGCGTGCTGCCCTTCAGGGCCGCCGATGGCCGCAGCCTGGGGGGCTTCTCCGCCGCCGCCGTCGATCCAGGCGATGGCAGCCTCTGGCTGCTCAGCGATCGCGAAGAGCCCGAACTGGTGCCCATCTGGGATCTTTCAGGGCTGGGCCAGCGGCCCCTGCGGCTGGGGGAACGCCTGCCCCTGCGCGACGCCAACGGCGATCCCTTTGCGGCCCCCCTCGATGGCGAAGGTCTGGTGCTGGATGGCGACGACCTCTGGATCGTGAGCGAGGAGCGCCGCAGTCCCCACCGTCCGGGCCAGCTGCTGCGCTTCGATCGCCGCAGCGGCCGCCTGCGCGAGGCCTCGCCGCTGCCACAGGCCTGGCGGGCCGCCCCCGGCCAGGGACTGGGCGCCAACCTCGGGCCCGAATCGCTCACCCGCCTGCCGGGCTTGCCCTTCACCCTGCTGTTGGCAGCCGAGCGCCCCTTGCTGCAGGACCCCCACGATCAGCTGCGCCTGCTGGAGCACGGCCCCGGCGGCTTCCGCCCCGTGGGCTCCCTGCGCCTGCCGTTGCCCGCCCCCCACTGGGGACTCACCGAGCTGCTCGCGGCCCCCGGCGGTGGCCTGCTGGGCCTGGTGCGGGGCTTTGAGCCGCCCGCCAGCTGGTGGGCCCAGCTGCTGCAGCTGCCCCCGCCGGGGCCAGCCGGAACCGTGCAGGTGCCCCTGGCCCACTGGGATCTGCTGGCCATCGGTCTGCCCCCCGACAACTGGGAGGGCCTGGCCGTGGGGGCGCCCCTGGCCGATGGGCGTCCCACCCTGCTGCTGGTGAGCGATGACAACTTCAACCCTCTGCAGGCCAACCGCCTGGCCCGCCTGGCCCCTCGCAGGCAGGCCGGCTGCAGCGATGGCTCAGTCGCGGGTTCAGTCGCGGCTTTCGAGGGTGGGGATCAGAGCCAGTGAGGCCACCAGGCCCAGGGCCATGATCACCAGCGCCGGCGCCATCGCCGCCCCCACCCGCTCATCACTGGCGTACTGGAACACCCGCACCGCCAGGGTGTCGAAATCAAAGGGGCGCAGCGAGACAGTGAGCGGCAGTTCCTTGACCACATCCACGAACACCATCAGCGCCCCCACCAGCACCGGACCGCGCAGCAGCGGCAGATGCACCCTTCGCAGCACCTCGGTCCAGCTGCAGCCCAGGCTGGTGGCCGATTCATCGATGCTGGGGGGGATCCGCTCCAGGCCGGCGTCGAGGCCCTGCTTGGAGACGGCCATGAAGCGCACCCCGTAGCCCCAGATCAGCAGCAGCAGCGGGCTGAGCGCCCACGGCCCCCCCAGCAGCATCAGCCCCAGGGCCATCACGCTGCCGGGCACCGCGTAACCCATCCCCGCCACGAAACTGAGCTGGCGCACCGCCAGCCGGGGGCTCCAACGGCGAATGATCGACAGCAGCAGAGCCGCCAGCGCCGTCAGCAGGGTGGCCACCAGCGCCAGGCCGAGGCTGCGGCCCGCCAGCACCAGCTGCTCCATCAGCGGCTCCTCCAGCAGGTTGCGCCAGCCCTCGGCCACCCACACCAGCGGAATGGCCAGGGCCAGCAGCGGCGGCAGCGCTGAAATCAGCTGGGCCAGCAGGGCCCGCCAGCCGCTGAGCACGTAGGCCTGGGCCTCAGCATTGGCATGGCCCAGAGTCCAGCGGCGGCTGCGCCGGCGCAGGGAGCGCTCGGCCGCCACCAGCACCAGCACGATCGCCAGGGCCATCAGCGACAGCAGCGCCGCTCCCCGGGGATCCCCCTCCACCTGCCAGCGATCGAGGATGCCCGCCGAGAGGCTGGGCACCCCCAGCAGCCGCACCGCCCCCAGCTCATTGACCACCTCCATGGCGCTCAGGGCGACGCCGGCGCCGATGGCCGGCAGGGCGATCGGCAGCGCCACCCGCCGGAAGGCCTGCCAGGGCCCCACCCCCAGGCTGCGGCTGGCCTCCAGCAGCTGGCCGCCGGTGATCGAGAAGCTCTCGGTGCTCAGCAGGAACACATAGCTGTAGTTCGCCAGGCTCAGCAGCAGCACCGCCCAGCCCAGCCCGTGGATGCGCAGGCTGTGGCTGCTGCCCCAGTCGATCAGGCTGGCGGCCAGCAGGTAGGCCGGAAAAGCCAGTGGCAGCAGCTGGGCGATGCGCAGCCAGCGGCGGCCGGGGAAGCGGCAGGCGGCCGTGAGCCAGCCGATGGTGGTGCCGACCACCGCCCCGCACACCCCCTCCCCCAGCACCAGCAGCAGGGTGCCGCGGATCTGCTCGGCGCCATCGAAACCCAGCCCCAGGCGGCCCACCGCAGCCGGCTGGAGTGCGGCATCGCGCAGCAGGGCCGCCAGCGGCAGCAGCGCCAGCACGCCGATCACCACCACCACGGCGGTGAGGGCAGGCCGGTGAGAGCTGCTGACGCGATTCAGCGGTGTGGAGGCCAGCAGGGTCACTTCCAGCCTGTTTCCACCATCAGGGCGTTGGCCTCACGGTTGCCGCGGGCCAGTTGATCGGCGCTCACCGGCGAGGGCTCGAAGGTCCCGAAGCCGTTGAGGATCGGGTTATCGCCAAATCCCTTCAGGGGATATTCGTTGTTGGCGGCGGCGTAACCCTTGCCGGAACTGGGGGACACCAGAAATTCGATCAAGCGGGTGGCTGCCTGTGGGTTTTTGGCGTGGCGGGTGACACCGGCGGCGGTGATGTTCACGTGGGTGGGCCTGGGGAAGACCACCTTGATCTTCTGCGCCAGGGCCCGGTCCTCCGCTTTGGCCTCGGTCGTGAGCATGCGGGCCAGGTAGTACTGATTGGCCACTGTCACGCCGCACTCACCACGGCCGAGTGCTCTCAGCATCGGCGTATCGCTGGTGAAGAAGGGGGTCTTCACATTCGCCACCAAGCCCTGCAGCCAGGTTCTGGTGGCGTCAGCGCCCTTCTGCGCCAGGATGTCGGCCACCAACGACTGGTTGTAGACACTGGCGCGGTTGCGCAGGCAGAGCTTGCCCTTCAGCGCCGGATTGGCCAGATCGGCGTAGGTCCCCAGGCTGGCGGGGTCCACCAGCGCCGGATTCACCATGATCGGGCGGGCCCGGCGGGTGAGGGCGAACCAGCTGCCGGCGGGGTCCCGCAGGTTGGCGGGCACATCGCGCTGGAGGGCCTCGGAGTTGATCGGCTGGAACAGCTCCTCCTGGCGGGCCCGCTGGATGCGGGCGGCATCCACCAGCACCAGCACATCGGCGGGGCTGCCCTTGCCCTCGCTCTTGAGGCGCACGATCAGCTCATCATCCTTGCCCTCCAGCAGGTTCACCTTGATGCCGGTCTTGGCGGTGAACTGCTTGTAGAGCTCCTTGTCGGTGTTGTAGTGGCGCCCGGAGTAGACATTGACCTCCTGGCCTGAGCTGGAGCCACTGGCCCCCGTGCCACTCCCTTCCGCGCCGGGGTTCGCGGCGTTCTGGGCGGTACCGCAGCCCGTGAGCACCGCCAGCCAGAGAGCCCCGCCAAGGGCGATAGCCCGGGTGCGGAAACGGAGGGGGCGATGCTGGGTCATGGGCGAAGGCCGCTTGTGCAGGCAACGTACGGAGGCAGACAGGGCGCCCCGCGTTCAATTGCTTCCAGCTGGTGTGACATCCGCTACTCCCGACCCCCTGGCCGCGCTGATCAGCGCCCTCTCCCGCCCCGGGGCCTACCCGGAGGAGGCCTGGGGGCAGCAGCCCGTTGAGCAGCGACAGGTGGAGCTGATCCACACCCACATCAGCGTGGTCTTCCTCACCAAAGAACGCGCCTACAAGCTCAAGAAGCCCCTGCGCTTCTGGGGTCTGCTGGATTACGGCAGCGCTGAGCGCCGGCTGCACTGGTGCCGCGAGGAGGTGCGCCTCAACCGCCGCCTGGCCCCTGATCTCTATCTCGGCGTGGCGCCCGTGCTGCGGCTTGCCAGCGGCGAGCTGGCCATCGGCGCCCTGGGCGAGGAGCTGGAGGGGGGGGAGCACGTGGTGGTGATGCGCCGCTTCGCCGCCACGGCCACCCTCGCGGCGCGCCTGGCGGCCGGCCGTGTCAGCGATGGAGAACTCCAGGCGTTGGGGGAGCGCATCGCCCGCTTTCACGATCACTTCCCCCTGGCGGCGGAGCTGGCCAAAGGCGCCGATCGACGCTTCGCGGCCGTGCTGCGCAACAACGTGCGCGCCACCCGCCGCTCGCTGCCGCAGCTGTTTCCTGCCGCGGTGCACGGGCTGCTGGTGAGCGCCCTGGCCCGGGCCCTGCGCCACAGCCGCAGGCGCCTGCGCCAGCGGCTGGCGGCGGGGCAGGCGGTGGATGGCCACGGCGATCTGCGCCTGGAGCACGTGCTGCTGGAGCCGGAGCTGGCGGTGGTGGACGGGGTGGAGTTCAACGCCGATCTGCGCCAGGTGGACCGGGCCTCCGACCTGGCCTTTCTGCTGATGGACCTGCAGGCGGCGGGCCACGGCGACCGCGGCGGCGCCCTGCTGGCGGGCTACGGAGCGGTGATCGAGCCGGCCGTGCTGCAGCTACTCTGCGCCTACCGCGCCCATGTGCGGGCCAAAGTGGAGGCCGCCACCAGCGACGAGAAGGAGATTCCCGGCCCCCAGCGCCAGGCCGCCGAGGCGATGGCGCGGCGCTATCTCAGCCTGGCCCTGGCCTACGCCAACCGCGGGCTGCAGCCGCCGGCGCTGGTGCTGCTCCATGGCGTCTCCGGCAGCGGCAAGAGCCACCTGGCCGCCCAACTGGCCCCCTGGCTGCTGGCCGACCACCAGCGCAGCGACCTGGTCCGCAAACGCCTCTACGGACTGAACCCCCTGCAGCGCCCCTCAGCCGAAGAGCGCCAGAGCCTCTACGGCCCCGAGGCCCATCAGCGCACGGAGGAGGCCCTGCTCGCCGCCGCCGCCGCCAGCCTGGCCCGGGGCCAGTGGGTGCTGCTGGATGCCACCCACCTCAGGGCCGACAGCCGGGAGCGCGCCAGCCAGCTGGCCCACAGCCTGGGGGCGCTGCCGCTGCTGCTGGAACTGAAGGCCGATGAGGCCCTGCTGCACCAGCGTCTGCAGCGGCGCGAACACCGCGATGACGACCCCAGCGACGCCGATTTGGCGGTGCTGCTGGATCAGCAGCGCACGGCCGAACCCCTCAGCTCCAGCGAGCAGCAGAGGGGCCTGGTGGTGCACTCCCACGCCAACCTGGACGACTCGGTGGTACTGATGGAGCTGTGGCAGTGCTGGGGCCGATCGCTGCAGGATCAACCCTGAGTCCGGCATCTGCTGCCAGTGCTGGCTTCAGCTGCCGATCCAGTGGGCGCAGAGCTGGCGCCGGTGGGGGCGGCGGCGGTGCTCCCACAGGTAGATCGCCTGCCAGGTGCCCAGCAGCAACCGGCCCCGCTCGAACGAGAAGCTGAGGCTGGTGGCGGTGAGGGCCGTGCGGATGTGGGCCGGCATGTCATCGGATCCCTCGTCGTCGTGGACCCAGGCGCGCAGGGGGCCGCCACCACTGATGGGACGCACCCCTTCCTCGGGCACCAGGGCCTGCAGATAGGCCGCCAGATCCTGCAACACCCGCGGATCGGCGTTCTCATTCACGGTGAGGCTGCAGCTCGAATGCAACACGCTCAGGTGCAGCACCCCCTGCTGCAGACCGGTGGCCGTCAGGCAGTCCCTGAGCTGTCCGCTCAGATCGTGGAAGCCTTCGCCGCTGGTGCTGAGCTCAAGCCGGTCGAGGTGCTGACGCAGCATCGGGATCGAAGGGTCAAGGATGGATCAGGAGTTGATCAAGACCTGATCGGGGAGTTGTGTGCGAGTCACCCCTGAGTCGTGTCTTGTTGCAGAGCCGGGTCCGGCGCCAGCACCTCAGCAGGCCCGCCAAACCTAGGCTCATCTCACCTGATCCAGACCCCCGTCGATGCCCTCTGCTCCGTCATCCGCATCCCCACGCCGCTGGTTGCTGCTGCTGAGCCTGGCTGTGCCGCTGGCTGTCGCGGGCCTCGGCGCACCGGTCCAGGCCCAGAAGGTGGTGCCCAAGCTCAGGGACATGTGTCCCCTGGGCTACGTCGATCTCTTCAACGGCCAGTGCAGCACCCTCGGGGCCACCACCTATGCGGTCACCCCCACCAGTGGAGAGGCCTGCCCCTCCGGCTGGATGAATGTGGGCGGCGGCTACTGCCGGCGCAAGTGAACTGGCGCCAGTGAATCCCGGCCGCTCAGGGCAGCTCGTCGAGGTGCCAGCTCACCAGCCCCTGGCACACCGCCATCACGGCCGCCTGGGCCCGTCCTGTGGCCCCCAGCTTCTGGAAGGCTGATTTGAGGTGGCTGCGCACCGTTTCCACCGACAGGTGCATGCGGCTCGCGATCTGCGGGTTCTGATACCCCCGCACCACCAGCTCCAGCACCTCCAGTTCCCGCTGGCTCAGCCCCGGGCCCGTGGGCGCCAGGCTGCTGCGGCAGGCCAGGGCCAGCAGGTCCCTCAGCTGGGGCTCCATGTAGAAGCCACCGCCGAGCACGGCCCGGGTGGCCGCCACCAGATGGCCGAAGCCCACGCCCTGATCAGCGCAGATGCCGTCGCAGTGGGCCTCCAGGGCAGCGCGCACCAGGGGCGGAGATTCCTCCTCCAAAAACAGCAGACAGCGCAGCTTCGGGTGTAGGGCCTTGGCGCGTCGCACCAGCTCCAGACCGCTGCCCGGGCGCAGGGGGTGGGTCACGAACAGCAGCTGGGGCTGACGCCTGCTCAACAGCTCCAGCGCCTCACCCTCACCGGTGGCAGAGCCGAACCACTGGCAGCGATCGCCGATCACACCGGTGAGCAGCGAGATCACCAGCCGCCGGCCACTCGCCACCATCAGGCTCCGGCTCTGCAGCAGGCCCATCACCTCCTGGCGGGATTGCGCCGCCCGCTCCAGAAACCCAGCCGCTCCATCCGCGTCGACGCTGCCCATGGGTCTGGCTTCCCTCTGCCCTCAGTAGTAACGACGGGGGTTCTGGCGGATGGCCAGCTGCACCTCCAGCAGGAACAGCACCAGACCGACGATCAGCGCGATCATGGCCAGCACGAACACCGGTACGACGATGGCGGCCAGGTCCAGTGCCGCCACGGCACTGATGAACATCACCGCCACCACCCCTGCCACCAGCAGGGCGGTGACGGTAGTGAAGAGGATGGCGCGATTGATCAGAAAGGTGCGGCGGCGCTGCACCTCCAAGGCTCCGCGCAGGCGCTTGGCCTGGGCCAGATCACCGCGCTCCATCGCCGCTTGAATGAAGCGGGTGCGATCGATGATCCGTGCCAGCCGCGTGCTGAACGTCCCGATCAGACCGGAGATGCTCGTGAGCAGAAACACCGGCGCCACCGAGAGCTGGATCGCCCTGGAGAGGCCGGCTACGGCCGACTCGCCGTCAAGAGTGCCCCTGGTGATGATCTCGGCCAGCAGCATGGACATGGAGCCCGCCCCTGAGGCCAACAGGACGGGCCTTCGAGCTGCAAGTTAGCGAAATCGCGCCACAAAACCACAGCCGAGAAAGGGCTCGGTCAGGATCAGCGAAGGCTGCAACTCCGGCTCAGCCGACCCTGAGGCCATGACCACGATTCTCTGCCACTACGAGGGTGCGCTGCGCTGCAGTGCCAGCCATGGTCCCTCCGGCTCCCAGCTCAGCACCGACGCCCCCACGGACAACCAGGGCCTGGGGGAGCGTTTCTCCCCCACCGACCTGGTGGCCACGGCCCTGGCCACCTGCATCCTGACGATCATGGGGATCGTGGCTGAACGCCACAGCATCCCGCTCCAGGGCTGCACCGCCCGGGTGGAGAAAACCATGACCAGCGGTGGAGTCCGCCAGATCGAGCGGCTCGCGGTCTGGGTGATCCTGCCGGCTGAGCTCACGCCGGAGCAGATCCGGCTGCTGCAGCGCGCTGCCGATGGCTGCCCGGTGAAGCGCAGCCTCGAGGCCTCGGTGGCCATGGAGCTGCACTGGCAGACACTCGGCTCAGTGGTTGGCTGAACCAAAGCGCCAGCTTCCGCTGGCCTGCGCGCCATGCTTGGGCCCACCACACCACAGCCGTTCCATGCCTCAGCCGGCTCAGGCCCTTGGGCGCCTGCGTAAGCACCTGCATCAGACCCGGCTTCTCGGTTCCATCAGCAGCTCCCTCTACTACGACCAGAACACGGTGATGCCGCCGGCCGGCGCCGACTGGCGGGGTCAGCAGCTGGCACTGCTGGCGAGCCAGCTGCACGAGCGCCAGAGCAGCGACAGCTATGCCGACCTGGTGGCGGCCGCCGAAGCCGAAGCCGAAGCAGTCTCTAACCCCGACGCTGAACCTACCGAGGATCCAGCTGTCCCCGGACGGCGGCGGCGAAATCTGCAGCTGCTGCGTCAGGAGCTGGAGCGGCAGCGCAGCCTCGATCCCCTGCTGGTGGCCTCCCTGGCCAGGGCCCAGTCCCGGGGCAACGCCGTCTGGCAGGAGGCGCGGCGGCGCAATGAGTTCGCGGTTTTCGCGCCAGCGCTTGAGGAGTTGCTGCAGCTGCGGCGCGAGCAGGCCGCCCAGCTGGCGCCGATCGAGCCGGCCGCTCGCAGTCCGTGGGAGATCCTGGCCCAGCCCTTCGAGCCGGGCGTCAGCAAAGCCCGCCTGCAGGAGCTGTTCGCACCCCTGAGCGCAGGGATTCCGCCGCTGCTGGAGCGGGTGCTGGCCGCCACCAGATCCAGCACCAGCACACCCACGCCCGCAGCAGCCATCCCGGAGGCACTCCAGGAGAGCCTCTGCGCCGAGCTGCTGGAGAGCTGGGGCTACGACCCCGCCCGCTGCCAGCGTTCGCGCTCGGCCCATCCCTTCTCCTGCACCCTCGGCCCGGCCGACTACCGCATCACCACCCGGGTGGTGCCGGGCCAGCCCTTCTCGGCCTTCCTGGCCACCGCCCACGAATGGGGCCACTCCCTCTATGAGCAGGGGCTCCCCCGCGGTGACGACCACTACTTCCCCTGGCCCCTGGGCGAGGCCACCTCGATGGGGGTGCATGAATCGCAGTCGCTGTTCTGGGAGTGCCGGGTGGCGCGCAGTAAGGCCTTCGCGAGCCGCTGGCATCCGCGCTTCGCCGAGGGCCTGGGCACTGATCCCTGGGGCGGCAGCCAGGCGTTCTGGCGAGGCCTCAACCCGATGCGGCCAGGCCTGATCCGGGTGGAGGCCGATGAGCTCACCTACTGCCTGCACATCGTGCTGCGCTTCGAGCTGGAGCTGGCCCTGGTGGAGCAGGGGCTGCCGGTGGCGGAGTTACCCGAGCTCTGGAACCGGCGCATGGGCGAGCTACTGGGCCTCAGCCCCCAGCGAGATGCCGAGGGGTGCCTGCAGGACATCCACTGGGCCGAAGGCCTGTTCGGCTACTTCCCCTCCTATGCCCTCGGCCACCTGATCAGTGCCCAGCTGGCCGAAACGATGGAGCGGCAGCTCGGACCGATCGAGTCGGTGGTGGCCGCCGGCGAGGAGCTACGCCTGCAGCACTGGCTGGGGGAGCAGGTCTGGCCCCTGGGCCGCAGCGTCGAGGGCGAGGAGCTGGTGGCCCAGGTCAGCGGGGCGCCCCTGAGCGCCGGCCCGTTTCTGCGCTACCTCGACGGCAAGGTGGATCGGCTGCTGGAGTGCGCTTGAGCGGCAGAGGCAGGGTGCCGGCAGCCCGCTCAGCCCGGCGTCCGTAAGATGCCGCCGCAGCCGCTTTGCAACGCCCCATGGCGAACATCGACCACGCCCCCAGCCGCACCATGCTCAACCTTCTGCATGTGCTGCCGGCGTTTGCCGATGAAGCCGAACTGCGACTGAATGCCATCGTCGAGCTCAACTCGATGACGATCAACAAGTACGAGCTGATCACCGAAACCGGCCATCTCAAGCTCGACCGGGTCGGCTACTCCTCGCTCTCCTACCCCTTCGCCTACGGCTGCATCCCCCGCACCTGGGACGAGGACGGTGACCCGTTGGACATCGAGATTGTCGGCGTCACTGAACCGCTGGTGCCCGGCAGCCTTGTCGAAGCGCGAATCATCGGCATCATGACATTTGATGACGGAGGTGAGGTCGACGACAAGGTGATCGCTGTGCTCGCCGATGACAAGCGCATGGATCACATCACCAGCTACGAGCAGCTGGGAGCCCACTGGCTCAAGGAAACCCAGTACTACTGGGAGCACTACAAAGACCTGAAGAAGCCTGGCACCTGCAAGGTCAATGGCTATCTCAACACCCAGGACGCCGTGCGGATCGTCAAGGAGTGCGAGGCCCGCTACCTCGAGCAAATTGACGCCAAACTGGTGAACTGATCCGCTCACCCCGGTCGTCGTCCCCCTCCACAGCTCTGATTCACCGCATGCGCTTCACCCATTCCCGTCCGTGGCTGGCCTCCTCCGGACTGGCAGCTGGCCTGTTCGCCGGCCTGGCCACCCTCTGCTCCGTCGGGTCGCTCTCGGCTCTGGCCAGTGGCAGCGGCATCATCACCCCCACCGCACCGATCCCCAGCGCTCCGGCCACGGCCCCTCCGGCCATCGGCAGCCCGGCGGCGGTCCTGCAGACGGCCCCGCCTGCCCCCGCTGGCCCACCTCCTGCGCTGGGAGATCCAGCAGCCCCCCAGGCAGCTCCCGTGAGCAACTCCAGGATCCTGCTGGCCCTGGGCAAGCGCGAGATTCGTCTGGAGCGGGATGGCAAGGTCTACGGTCCCTGGCCCGTGGCGATCGGTGATCCCGCCACTCCCACACCGTTGGGCACCTTCAACGTCATCAACAAGGTGGTCAACCCCCAGTACGTCAGCACCAAGTCGGGACAGAAGAAAGGGGTGATCGGCCCGAATGGCCCCCTGGGTGATCGCTGGATCGGCTTCAACACCAAAGGGCTCAACCAATACGGGATCCACGGCACCCCCAATGCCTGGGCCTGGACCGTGAGCTCCCGCGCCGCCGTGACCAACGGCTGCGTGCGCATGTACCACGAGCACGTGCGCGAGCTGTTTGAGAAGGTGCAAGTGGGCACCCCCCTGGTGGTGGTGAAATGAGCTCAGCCTTCCCCAACTGAGCTCAGCTGTGCAATTGGCGGGCGAGGGCCCTGGCCATGCCATCCCGGCTGGCCAGGCCCATCAGGGCATGGGCCTGAAGCCCGTTGTTCGGCAAGCCGGCCGGTAACTGAGCCGGGCCAGGACCGATCAGGTCGAAGATCGGCACCTGCCTGAGGCCATTGGGCACCAGCTGGTCCTCCAGCTGGGCCAGATTCGCCTGCTTCGGCAGCCAGAGCAGATCGGAGCGGCGACAGTCCTCCAGCGGCACCTCCCCATCCCCGTGACCGGCGCTGATGGCTCGCTGCAGGTCAATCAGGGTCACCACGCCGATCACCCAGCCATCACGCTCCACCACAAGACAGTGGCCGTGGGCTTTGATCAGCAATCGCAGGGCCTCCCGGGCCGGGGTGCCGGCTGAGATCACCAGCGGAGCCTCCGCCTCCAGGGCCTCCAGCACCGTGAGCCCAGCCAGCTCCTGCCGCCGCTCCTCTTCGGCGGGATCAGGCCCCAGCAGTCCAGGATCTGCCAGCCCCTGCCAGCGCTCCACCAGCACGGCGCTGAGGCCGGTGGCCGCCATCAAGGGCAGCACGATGCGGATGTCGTGGGTGAGCTCGAACAGCAGCAGCAAGGCCGTCAGCGGTGCCCTGGCGCTGCCGGCCAGCACCGCCGCCATGCCCACCATGGCGTAGGCCGGTGGTTCCGCCACCGGCAGACCAAAGCCGCCAGCTCCCAGCAGCTGGCCGTAGAGATTGCCGAGCACGGCCCCGAGGAAGAGGGCCGGAGCAAAGCCGCCGCCCACGAACCCGGTGGCATTGCTGAGCCCCGTGGCTAGCAGCTTCACCACCAGCAGGGCCGCCAGGGTGGTGAGCGCCACCCCCCCCTCACTGCCGAGCAGCGCCTCAATCGTGTCGTAGCCCACCCCCAGCACCTGGGGAAAGCCCAGGGCCAGCACGCCCACGGCCAGCCCACCGAGGCCATTGACCAGCCACAGGGGCAGCCTGGCGAACCGGCGTTGCACCGGCTCACTGCGCCCGGCCGCCAGCAGGCTCACCAGGGCCCACGACATCAGGCTGGCCACCAGCCCCAGGCCCAGGTAAAGCGGCAGCTCCAGTGGTGAGCGCACCTCATAGGCCGGCAGTCGGAAGATCGGTTCATCCCCCAGACACAGCTGGGTCACCAGTGATGAGGCCACCGCCGCCACCAGCACCGCCCGCAGACTGGGCCGCCCCGGGATGGCGCTGTAGGCCCCTTCAAAGGCAAAGAAGACCCCAGCGATCGGGGCCTTGAATCCGGCCGCCAGTCCGGCGGCCACCCCTGCCGCCACCAGGGCCTTCTGGGATTCGGGCGGCAGCCGTCCCTTCAGCCCCACCCACAGACCCAGGTTGCCGCCGCTCTCCACGCTCGGCCCCTCAGGGCCCAGGGAGGCACCACTGCCGAGGCTGAGGGAGGCCGCCAACAGCCGCAGAGCCGGTAGCCGCGGCAGGGCCGGTGCCGCTCCGTCGGCCATGGCCATCAAGCTGGGCAGGCTGGGGCCCAGATCGCGGCCCAGCTGGCGCAGCAGCCCCACCGCCACCCCCCCCAGCAGGGGAGCGATCACCACGGGCCAGGAGACCAGCCATCCGGCGGGGCCGATCGGGGGCAGTGGCGTGGGCTCTGGCAGGGGAGCCGGTGGAGGCGGCAGGAAGCCGATCCCCCCCAGGCCCAGCTGCAACAGCGCCTTGAGCGGTGTGCCGGAGTCGGGATCCGGGGCGCTGAACACCTCCACCGTGGCCGGGTCCAGCTGCTGGACGCTCACCAGATCCAGCACCCACTCCACCAGGGTGCCGAAGAGGAAATTGTTGATGAATCCCAGCAGGTAGTGGAAGCCCACCACCGCCCCACCGGTGAGGATGCCCACCAGTGCCGCCCAGGCCAGCAGGCTCCACTGAAAGGGCAGACCGCGGGTGTCGCCCTCCAGAGGTGCGGCTGAGCCTGCCTCAGGCTTCGGGCCTGACCGCTGCAAAGATCTCCTCCAGAATCTCGCCGGCACCCTGGCTGCGCAGAAGCTGAGCGAGGCTGAGGCCGATCGCTTCGGGATCCTGCTGGGGGCCGCGGACCTCATCGCGGATCAGGCGTAGGCCATCGAGGCTGGCCACCATTCCCGTGAGCACCAGCTCCTCCCCCTCGAAGCGGCTGTTCACGCCGATCGGCACCTGGCATCCGCCTTCGAGCTGACGCAGGAAGGCCCTTTCCGCCAGGCAACGGCGGGAGGTGGGCAGGTGCTCCAGCGCCTTGATCTGCTCCAGCACCGCACTGTCTCCCTGGCGGCATTCGATGCCCAGGGCCCCCTGGCCCACCGCATGCAGGGAAATGGAGGGATCGATCAGGGCGTCGATGCGGTGACCCAGGCCCAGGCGTCCAAGGCCGGCAGCCGCCAGGATCAGGCAGTCGTAGGCGCCGGAATCCAGCTTCTCCAGGCGGGTGATCACATTGCCGCGCACGTCCTTGAACTGGAAGTGGGGGAAGTGGTGGCGCAGCTGGGCCAGGCGCCGCAGGGAGCTGGTGCCCACCACGCTGCCCTCCGGCAGGGTGTCCAGCTGGCACCCCCTGTGGCGTTCGTGCAGCACCAGGGCATCGGCGGGATCCTCCCTCTCGGTGATGCAGCCGAGCATCAGCCCTTCGGGCAGGTTGGTGGGCAGGTCCTTGAGGCTGTGGACGGCGATGTCGGCCTGATCCACCAGCATCTGGGCCTCCAGTTCCTTGGTGAACAAGCCCTTGTCGCCGATCTTGGCCAGGGCCACATCCAGGATCTTGTCGCCCTGGGTGGCCATGGCCTCGATGCTGATCTCCAGGCCCGGATGGGCTCTGGTCAGTTCATCGCGCACCCAGTGGGTCTGCACCATCGCCAGCTGGCTGCGGCGGGAGGCGATGCGCAGAGTGGTGCCAGCCATCAATCGATTCCTCAGCCCGGCCGCGTGGCCGTTGAACAGCGGTCAAGCCTAAGGACTGACCGGCCGGGGCCTGGCCAGAACGGGCTGCACCGTGATCAGCCGAAAAAGTCGAGGGGCAACGGTCCCCAGGTGCCGGTGGCCTCGGGATGGCGCTCGCTCTGTCCGCCGATCAGCAGACCCTCGCCCAGACCGGTCTCGGAGCGCAGCAGAAAGCGGCCGGTGCGCTGGTTCCCTTTCAGGAACACCGGCCCCTCCACCAGCAGCTCGCTCTCGGCCTGCAGGGGTTCCCAGCCCTGGGAGGACTCCCAGGCGCGCAGGGCGGTGATGGCCGCCTGGGCCGAAGGGGCCATCACGCCCACGGTGAACCAGTCGCAGGCCGCCAGGCGACCCATCAGCTCCTGGGCCAGGGCCTGGCGCTGGGCCCCATCGAGGCTGGGGGCCGTGCGCAGACCCAGCAGGCTGCTGAGGAGGGGCGAGGGGCTGGAGGCTGAGGGGCTGCTGACGGTCATGACGGCCTGCTGGGGCTCAGACACTCTGACGCTCGGCGCAGAAGCGCAGGCTCGTGAGGCAGATGCTCAGCCAGATGAAGCCCACCGCAGCCCCCGCGATGATGTCGGTGAGCCAGTGCACCCGGCAGTAGAGGGTGCTGATCCAGATCAGACCCACCCAGAGGGCGGAGCCCAGCACCAGCGGGCGGCGCAGCTGCGGATAGCGCTCCGCCAGGATCGTGCACATCAGGAAATAGAACACCACCGCACCGGCGGCATGGCCGCTGGGAAAGCTGCGGCCGATCACGTCCACCAGGCGACCCAGGGGCCGGGCACGGTCGAACTGGGGTTTCAACCAGCGATCCACGATCAAGAGAATGCCGCTGGTGCCGATGGCCAGCCAGATCAGCTGGTTCCACGACCGTTTGATCAGCAGGAAGATCAGGGCCGCCAGCACCAGCATCGCCGTGAAGCGGGTGCCGCTCAGTTGATACACCAGCACCAGAAACCGCCCCACCCCTTCGGGAATGCGCTCCCCCAGCCAGGCCAGCACGGCCTCATCAAAGACCGGCTCCTGCTGGGAGAGCACCAGTTGCTCGATCAGGATCACCACCAGGGCCGCCAGGCCGCAGATCAGGAGCCGCAACGGGCCGAACAACGTCAGCCAGCGGCGGATTGATCTGGGGGTGGGGGTTCGGAAAATCGGTGAATGGGTTTGGTTCAAGTGACCAGCCGATCGGATCGTTGGTGATCTGGGCCACTCATCGTGCCCGATCAACCCTCGTTTCCCCGCGCGGAACACGCCAGAGTTGATGACCGCTGCGGCTCTCCAGCAACCTGGCCCCCGGCAGGGTGCCGGGCAGATCCCTGAGGCGGTGTTCTTCCCCGAAGATCAGGACGCTGCTGGCGCTTGCGCCAGGCCCCGAGGGGTCTTTGAGGGCATCGCGGGCACCCTCAGGGCTGTCCAGAAAAACAGCCTGTCGGCCGCTGTAGAACACCACGCTGTAGCGCTTGTAGCCCACCACCCAGAGCGGTTCGCCGGGCGCTGCCAGCTCTCCGGCCCGCTCCGCCAGCTCCCGCACCGGCCGCTGGCGCTGGCTCTCCATCAGCGGTGCCAGCGGTGGCACCACCAGAGCCAGCAGCAGCAGCATGGCCGCCAGGTCCGGCAGCCACAGAGCCCGGGGCTGGCCGGCTCGCAGCAGCAGTACCACCAGGGCAATGGCAGCTGCCGCCAGGATCAGGGCCAGGATCCAGGGCAGGCCGGAGCGGCTCAGGGCCGCCGCAAAACCGGGATAGGCCGGATCCGTTGCCGCCCAGCGGGGCGCCAGGGCGGCGGCCGGCGCCAGGGCGGCGAACATCAGGGCATTGACCCAGGCACTCCAGCGCTGGGGCCGGTCCGGCGGGTTGCCAGCACCAGGGGCGACGGTGGCCAGGGGAAACCAGTAGAGGGCCAGCAGCAGGGCGGCCGCTGGCACCAGCGGCAGGATGTAGCCCGCCAGCTTGGTGGCGGCCGCGGAGAAGAACAGCAGCACCGCCAGGAACCAGACCAGGGCGAAGAATGCCAACTGAGCCTGGGGTGGTTGGCGGCGCCAGGCCTTCAGCTGCCAGAAGCGCAGGCGCACCAACGCCACGGGCAGGTGGAACGACCAGGGCAGCAGCAGCAGCAGCATCCAGGGCAGATAGAAGTGCCAGGGCCCGGCATGGCGGTACAGCACCGAGGTGAAGCGCTGGATATTGCTGAAGCCGAAGAAGCCCCCCAGGAAGGCCATGCCATGGGCCTGGGCCGCCAGCACGTACCAGGGCAGCACCACCGCCAGAAAGATCGCCGCAACCGCCAACCACGGCAGGCGCCGCAGGTAGGGGATCAGCTGACCCTGGGCGATCAGGAACACCACGGCCACCAGCCCGGGCAGCACCAGACCCACGGGGCCCTTGGCCAGCACGGCGATGGCACTGAACAGGGGCATCGCTGCAAAGCCCAGGCGACGGGCGCCGCTGCCGGCCGGCTGGCTGTAGCTGAGGAAAAACCCGAACAGGCTCAGGGCGATGGCACTGGCCAGGAACATGTCGGTGACGGAACTGCGGCCCCAGCCGATCCAACCAGGGTTCAGGGCCAGCAGGGCCGCAGCGAAGGCGGACCGCTGCCAGCGCCGGCGCAGGCCCTCCTCAGGGTTGCCGCTCACCCAGAGCAGGCCGAACCCCGCCAGCACCACCGCACTGGCCGCCAGGGCCACCGGCAGGCGGGCGGCCCACTCGCTCACACCGAAGAGGCGAAAGCTGAGGCCCACCATCCAGTACCCCCAGACGGGGTAATCGAAGAAGAGTTCGCCGTTCCACATCGGGGTGATCCAGTCCCCCCGCTCGAGCATCTGGTGACCCACCTCCACGAAGAGGGCCTCGGTCTTGTCCATCAGCGAGAGGCTGCCCAGGTTCTGAAAGAACGCCAGCCAGCACAGCAGCAGATAACCCAGCCCACTGGCCAGCCAGAGCCGACGCTGATCGCGCTCCAGCCACGCCATCCACCCCTGAGTGATCAACACACCATCCGGCAAGGAACAGAAAAAATCCGGGCGGCAGCCCGGATGGATGATCCCGCTCACCAGGCTGGTGGCGGATTGGGGATTACTTGATGTATTCCTTCAGCACACCATTGCGATTGGGATGCCGCAACTTGCGCAGGGCCTTGGCCTCGATCTGGCGGATGCGCTCGCGGGTCACATCAAAGATCTGACCGATCTCTTCGAGGGTTTTCATGCGGCCGTCGTCGAGGCCGTAGCGCAGACGCAGCACGTCCCGCTCACGGGGGCTGAGGGTGGCCAGCACGCCTTCGAGGTCTTCGCGCAGCAGGTTCTTGGCCACGTCCTGCTCGGGATTCTCAATGTCGGCTTCGATGAAGTCGCCGAGGCGGGAGTCTTCTTCCTTGCCGATCGGAGTTTCCAGGGAGATGGGCAGCTGGGCTGACTTGGCGATGAAGCGCAGCTTCTCGATCGTCATCTCCATGCTCTCGGCGATCTCCTCCTCGGTGGGCTTGCGGCCAAACTCCTGGGAGAGCACCTTGGTGGTTTTCTTGATGCGGGAGATCGTTTCGTAGAGGTGGACCGGCAGACGGATCGTGCGGCTCTGGTCGGCGATGGCGCGGGTGATCGCCTGGCGGATCCACCAGGTCGCATAGGTGGAGAATTTGTAGCCCTTCTCGTGGTCGAACTTTTCAGCGGCGCGAATCAGGCCGAGGCTGCCTTCCTGAATCAGGTCCTGGAAGGAGAGGCCCCGGTTCATGTACTTCTTGGCGATCGAGACCACCAGGCGCAGGTTGGACTGCACCATCTTTTCCTTGGCACGGCGGCCCAGCATCAGGCGCCGACGGAATTTCACCGGGGGCATGTCCACCAGGACGGCCCATTCCTTGTTGTCGGGATAGTGGCCGTTGTCCTGCTCGAACTGGTTGGCCAGCTCCTCCAGCAGCAGCAGATCAGCGATCTTGCGCGCCAGCTCGATTTCCTCATCGGCACGCAGCAGGCGGATGCGGCCGATCTCCTGCAGGTAAACCCGGATCGAATCTTCGGTGTAGACGCCCTTGGGACCCACCTTGATGCTGGCCAGGGCCTTGGCGTTGGCGGCGGGCTTCTTGTCCTTGGCCCCATCAGCGGCCTCCAGCAACTGGTCGGCCGCCGCGCTGAGATCACTGCCACCGGCGGCGGCGAGGGCGTCAGCCTTGGGCTTGGCCGCTGCTCTGGTGGTGGTGGCCTTGGCTTTGGTGCTGCTGGTTTTGGCCGCTGCTTTGCTGGTGACAGCCTTGGTGGCCTTGGTGGTGGCCTTGGCAGCGGGTTTGCGGGTGCGGGTGACGGTGTTGGCCGCCGCCAGGGTCTCGCCTTCGCCACCGGCAGCCGCCGCGGGGTCGGCCTTGGGCTTGGTGGAGGGTTTGGCTTTGCTGGTGGTGGCCTTCGGCTTGAGCTTCACCGCCACTTCCTCTCCCGATGGAGCGGCCACCATCAGAATCTGAGGAACGCCTGGCTTGGGGTTGGCGGCGGACACTGGGCTCATAGCGGAACTGCGACGGGGTGACGGAATGGTCGGGTGAAAACAATTGGGCCGAAAAGATCAGGCCGGCAAAACAGCCAGGCCAATTGCGCGCAATGACACCATCACGACACAAATCGTTGCTTCAATATCCAGGAGCAGCCGATGGCCGACCAGGATCAAGAACAGGCGCCATCAAGGGCCGGGTGGAAGCGGTGGAACCAAAGACCTGACGACGGGGAACGGCCCGGGGGCCCGGCAGTGCTGTCAGGGGTGTTCGCAGACCGGGAGGCGCGCTGGGGAGGGGTCCCCAATCGGCCTGCACTTCATGTCTTCCCACTGGACGGAACTCTGCCTGGTTCCGACAGCAGCTGGTGGAGCTGCTCAACTCCACTATCTTAAGAAACCCCTATGGGGTTTGCAAGGCGAATCTCAACACTGTTGGAGAAGTCCTTGCTCCCGCACTGGGTTCAGGTCTGGGTGGAGGCCGGTCGCGAGGGGCGAATCTTCACCTATTCCGCCCCAGCTGGACTGGTGGTAGCCGCCGGGGATCTGGTGACGCTGCGCCTGCGGGGACGCCCCCAGATCGGGCTGGTGGTCGAACTTCTCACGGCGCCCCCAGCCGATCTCGATCCAGCGGTGATCCAGCCCGTGACAGGCCTGCACCAGGCTGCAGCCGTCGATCCCCACTGGCAGGCGCTGCTGCAGGAGGTGGCCCGTCACTGCCACACCAGCCTGTTTCGAACCCTCAAAACAGCCCTTCCCCCCGGCTGGCTGGGCCAGCGGTCGGGGCGGCCCCAGGCCCAGCCGCGCAGCCAGCTCTGGCTGGAGTTGCTGGAGAGCCCCCAGCCGCTCAGCGATCGCCAGCAGCAACTCAGCGAACGCCTGCGGGCCTGCCCCGGCTGGGCGGCCCCCCAGAGCACGATCACGGCCTGGGGCTTCAGCCGCTCTCTGCTCAAGGTCATGGCGGCCAAGGGCTGGTTGCGCAGCAGCCAAAGGCTGGCGGTTGGCAGCGCCGCCGCGCCGGCCGGAGCCGCACAGCTCCCGCCCGATCCAGCCAGCGCGGCACTCGAATCCCCCCGTCCCCTCCTGCCTGAGCAGGGGGAGTCCCTGAAGCGGATTCTCTCGGCCTCCGGGTACCAGGAGTTCCTGCTCTGGGGGGTGACAGGGGCCGGCAAGACGGAGGTCTATCTGCAGGCGGCGGCGGCCTGCCTGGCCTCCGGCCGCAGCGCCCTGCTGCTCACCCCCGAGATCGGGCTGATTCCCCAGTTGCTCGACCGCTGCCGCGCCCGCTTCGGCGGACGCATCCTCGAATTTCACAGCGGGCTCTCGGAGCGGGCGCGCATCGCCGCCTGGCGCCGCTGCCTGCAGGCGGACAGCGACACAGCTCTGATCGCCGTGGGCACCCGCTCGGCGGTGTTCCTGCCCCTGGCCCGCCTCGGCCTGGTGGTGCTCGATGAAGAGCACGACAGCTCCTACAAGCAGGACAGTCCGATGCCCTGCTATCACGCCAGGGACGTGGCCCGCCTGCGCTGCCGCGCCGCTGGAGCCGCCCTGGTGCTGGGCAGCGCCACCCCCTCCCTGGAAACCTGGCTGGCCTGCCGGCGCCGAGATCAGCCGGCCAGCCTGCTGCGCCTCAGCCGCCGCATCAGTGGTCAGGAGGCGGCGCCGGTGCGGGTGGTGGACCTGCGCCAGGAACTGGCGGAAGGCCATCGCCGCCTGATCAGCCGCGCCCTGATGGAGCGGATGGAGCGGCTGCAGGAGCGGGGGGAGCAGGCGGTGGTGCTGGTGCCCCGGCGTGGCTACAACAGTTTCCTCAGCTGCCGCAGCTGCGGCGAGGTGGTCGAGTGTCCCCATTGTGATGTGGCCCTCACCGTCCACCGGCTGCGAGATGGCAGCCAGACCCTGCGCTGCCACTGGTGCGGCCACCGCCAGGCCCTGACCTCCCGCTGCGGGTCCTGCGGCTCCAGCGCCTTCAAGCCCTTCGGTGCCGGCACCCAGCGGGTGATGGAGCAGCTGGAGCAGGAACTCTCCGGCCTGCGCCTGCTGCGCTTCGATCGCGACAGCACCCGCGGCCGCGACGGCCACCGGCGCCTTTTGGCCCGCTTCGAGGCCGGGGAGGCGGATGTGCTGGTGGGCACCCAGATGCTGGCCAAAGGCATGGATTTGCCCAGGGTCACCCTGGCGGCGGTGCTGGCGGCCGATGGTCTGCTGCACCGGCCGGATCTGCGCGCTTCTGAGCACTGCCTGCAGCTGCTGCTGCAGCTGGCCGGGCGGGCCGGCCGGGGGGAGCGCCCCGGGGAAGTGATCGTGCAGACCTACCTGCCGGAGCACCCCGTGATCCAGCACCTGATCGATGGCCGCTACGACACTTTTCTCGAGGCGGAACTGCAGCTGCGCCGCCAGGCGGGACTGGTGCCCTTCAGCCGGGCCTGCCTGCTGCGCCTGGCGGGCCCATCTGGAGCCGCCACCGCCACCGCCGCCGCCGCCCTTGCCGAACAGTTGCGCCCCCGGGTGGAGCTGGCCGGCTGGCAGCTGATCGGACCCGCCCCTGCCGTGGTGGCACGGGTGGCCGGCCGCTACCGCTGGCAATTGCTGCTGCACGGTCCCGCCGGCGCCGACCTGCCCCTGCCTCCAGAAGCCGAGCTGCGCGCTGGCCTGACCCGCCACGTCAGCCTGTCGATTGATCCCGATCCGATCGAGCTCTGATGGCCGCTCCCTGATGGGCCCCTAAGAGTTTGCGGAAAAACCAACTAAGCAGCCGCATTTTCCCATCTCCGAGCTGATTTCTCGGTGATTTCGTCAGATGGGGTCGTTTCAACCGCTCAGACAGCCCGATTTCGCCGCATTTGGGCTGTTTTGGCGGCCCGACTGCCGCCGTTTCAGCACACCTCTGGGCAACTGGCGGCTCATGCCCCTGCCATGGTGGGCCTGAGCAAGTTGCCCAGTCGGATCAGGTTGTAGGCGATCACGTGCAGACCAAACACGGCGCTCACGTTTTCCTGGCCGCGCAGTTTGAACTGGCGCAGCCCGCCGAACGCCTTGATCCAGCCAAATACCTTCTCGATGCCGCGGCGGGCATTGATCGACTTG
>JAUCZK010000025.1 GCA_030373145.1 Cyanobium sp. CZS48M
GCTGCTGGGCGGGGTAGATCCCTACCGCGCAGCGGTTCACCACGGCCATGGCCCATCCGGCGGTATTCCCCAGACGCTAGGCAGGGCTTCCTGAGCGCGAGATGGCGCTGCCAGGGAAGCCAGAGGCCTTCTCGGCCGGAAGGAAGAGATGGCCAAGAGGATGGGAGCCTCTCAATGAAGCCTACGGAGGCATATCGATGAAGGTGATCGTCGATCTCTGCGTTGTTCCGATCGGAGTCGGCGTCCACCTGGCGCCCTACATCGCTGCCTGCGAACGGGTGCTGCAGGACGCCGGCCTCAAGATCCAGCTGCACCCCAACGGCACCGCGATCGAGGGTGAGTGGGGACCGGTGTTTGCTGGGATTGAGGCCTGTCATCAGGCGGTGCATGACATGGGCGCTCCCCGCACATACACCACCGTGAAGGTCAACACCCGCACCGATCGGGACCAGACGCTGGAGGACAAGGTGGCCAGCGTTGAGGCGTTGCTTCAACAACCGCAGGAACGGGGCCAATGAGAAGGGCGCCCCGAGTCGAGCGCCCTTGGGCCGGTTGCAGGGAACTGGTTGGAACCGCCCTGGTCGAGGCCTCTGATTCAGTAATAGATCCGCCGGCCCGCCTTGTCAGTACGGCAAGCCGATCCATCGCAGCGCCGCCGGCTCCAGAGTGGGTTCAGCTGCCCTGAGCAAGGAGAGGCCATGACCACGACCCTGGAGAGACCAACCGCGTTGAAATGCGCCTGCCCTGGGTGCAACTGCACGGTGAAACCGGAGACGCCCTTCCGCAGTGGCGCTTCACTGTTCTGCAGCGACGCCTGCGCCACGGGGCACCCCAACGGTGAACCCTGCCACGTCGGCTGTGGCTGCGAATGCCATGGCTGAGGCTGCTCCGCCTCCTGGAGGACCGACTCCCGTCGAGCTGCCGGCCAGCGTTCACCAGCTCTGCAACTGCGGCCGCAGCCGCCATGGCCAGCGGCACCAACCCGGTCACGGGCCGGGCCGCCCGCAACACCCCCGGCTGTGCCTGAGCTTCCTTTTGTCCTGGTGATCCTTGCTGCTGCGCCATCAGCTTCGATGCCCACAGCATGGAGCGCCTCAGGAAACTGGGCCGCCAGCTGCCCGAGCCCCTGCCCGCGACCCATCCCGGCGTCGGCGCCGCACCCAGGGCCAGCGAGAAGCGCCACAAGATGGAAACGGAGACCGATCCGGAGGCTCTGTTCCACGAGCTGATGCAGGTCAGTCCCGACGGCACGGTGCCGCCGCATCTGATCGATCGTCTTCGCCAGGTGGAGCAGCAGCAGCTCTACACCGAGTTCCAGGCCCTCCTGCTGGCGGGAGACGGGGTCGATTGATCTGCGGCAGAGGTGCGGCGGATCGATGCCAGGCTGAGGCCAACCGGTTTCGGTGCCATGACCCTCGAGTCACCCGCCATGCTGGCCCTGTCGATCTCGGGCGGCGGACACCGCGCTGCCGGCTTCGGGCTCGGCACGATTGCCCTGCTGCAGGAGCTGGGGCTCATGGAGCGGGTGGCGGTGCTCTCCACAGTGTCGGGCGGTTCGCTGGTGGGGGGCTTCTACCTCTGCGCCAAGGCCGGGTTCCTGCACGATGCCGAAAACCCGCAGCGGGCCATGGAGGCTTGGCGAGACGATGGTTTCCGGCACAGGTTCCTCCTACCCTTACTCGCCTTCCTCCATGACGGGGGCCTGGGGGACCGTCTGGTGGCTGACCTGCTGCCGATCCCGCTGGGCCCAGACAAGAAGCTGATTCGCAGCGCCGCCGAGGAGGTGCAGGCCTTGCTGCAAAAGCATCACTGTCCTGACACGCTGGGCCACGAGGCAATTCGCGCCCTGCTGGCGAGCGACGGCTGCGCGCCTGATCAAGTTTACTTCAATGCGGCCGATCTCACCTCGCTGGATCTGTTCCGCTTCGGGGTGATGCGGAGGCCTGTTGCCAAGCATGGCGACGTGCCAGACCACGAACCTGCCTACGTGGTGAATCGCTTTCGCATTCCGATCACCGCCAAGGTGGAGGATCCAGCCCAAGTCGTGGCCGCCGGCCTGCGGATCGCCGATTGCGTGGCGGCCTCCTTCTGCTTTCCCGGAGCCTTCGAGCCGATCATCTTCCCCGACGACTTCCTGCGCCTACCAAAGGGAGATGAGGAGTTGCGGTCAGTGACCACGCGCCTGTGTGGCGGTGCCGAGGCGGTGGCGCTGATGGACGGGGGCCTGTACGACAACCTCGGTTTGGCCAGCGTGGAGATCACGGTCCAGTCGCTGCGGCTGGAGGAGGCGATCAGCCTGAAGATCGCGCCCCATCTGAGTGAGGCCGAGCGGGCCCGCACACCCCATCCCAAGCGAGGCCGGATCTACGTTCTGGCCACCGATGTGGACAACATCCAGCCGGCGAACAAGGCGCTGGATCCAGCCGGCCAGAACCCACCGCAGGAAACCGCGAACGTGGACGAGGCCCGCCGCCGCGACAGCGGTGGCCTGCTCGGGGCCCGCCGCTGGATCTGGGCTTTACTCAGCGGTGTGGGCGGCGCCCTGCTGCCGCTGCTGACGCTGTTGGCCCTGCCGCCGGCCGTGGTGGCCTTGATCGTGCGCCATCTGCCCGTGCTGCGGCCACCACTGCTGGGCTGGATCCGACGCAGCCCGGGCCTGGCGCTGCCGCTGCACCAGCTGGGTCTAGTGCCGAATCCCGCCGGAAGCCAAGGCGCCGCTGGCGTGAGCGTGCCGCTGCTGGCGGGCGCCGCCCTGCTCTGGACCCGGCGCCGCACGGCGCAGGTGCTGCCGGCCTTCAACGGCTACCTCAAGCGCACCCGCAACCTCACCTATCAGTACCTGAGCTACAAGTACCGGAATTTCGCTGGCGGTGAAGCCAACACCTTCCTGCTGCGCAACCTGATCTTCGAGCTGGCACCCGGGCCGGACTCGGACCCGGATCACCGGCTCGACGAGCTCACCCACCCGCTGCAGGACTTCGATGCCTGCAGGGCGGAGACCCATCACGAAGCCAACGACTGGATCCGCAAGAAGCTCGAACCCATCGCCTGGCTGCTGGCGCTCCCCTGGCCTGAGGATCCCGAGGAAGCTCTGCAACTCCCCGATCGGTTCAACAGCCCGGCGAACCAGGAGCGGCTGCGTCAGCTGCGGGCCGATCTTGCGCTTGATGAAGCAGTGCGGACCTGGCAGCGGATCCAGGCGGTGCTGGCTCGGCCGGAAGAACCGCTCAGGCAGGCTGATGAGGCCCTGACCTGCCTGTCGCACGTGGCCCGGAGCGTCCACAGCGAGCTGCCGGCCACGTCGGGTCTGCCCCTGATCGGTGATCCGCTGCTGTCGCAGATCTGCGAGATGGCCACGAACCTCCCCACCACCCTCTGGCTGGAGGAGTTCCGTCATTACGTGCCCAACACCTTCCTGCCCGATGGGCGGATCCAGCACCCAGGCGGCTGGTACGTGGACGAGGGTCTGGTTGGCTCCGGGCTGGTACGAGCCAATCTGTACAAAGGCGTGGCGGTGGACGTGGCCGTTGCGGCTGGCTTTCTGAACACCTGCTTCAATCTGCTGGAGTTCAGCGCGAGTCGATTGCCCCTTGTCGAGAAGTGATGAAGAGCTGTGCCAGCCACGGCACATCTGAATCCGAGCTTAGGGTCAAAACTTCCAAGCCAGAGGAGAAATCCGCTTCGAAAGCAGGAGAGCAGGGAGAAGATGCCGATGTGGCTCAGCAACCATGGCGATCCAACGTCAGGGAGGTTGGTCCATGGGATGTTGCGTCATGGGTTGAGCGTGGTGTTGTTGCTGATTAGCCGCTGATGCCTCCCGCACTGGTGTATCACCCGGCTTACTCCGTGGCACTTCCGAGTAGTCATCGCTTTCCGATGGCGAAGTTTCGGCTGCTGCATGAGTATCTGCTTCGCCACGATCTGGCATCTTCCGAACAGCTGCATCAACCCATGCCGATCTCCCGCCGGGAGCTCGAGCTGGTTCACAGCAGGCCGTATCACGAAGTGTTCTCACGCGATCGACTCAACGCGGCCGAGCAGCGGCGGATCGGCCTGCCCGCCACCCAGCCCCTGGTGCGTCGCAGCTGGCTGGCCGTAGGGGGCACCCTGCTCACGGCGCGACTGGCTCTGCAGCAGGGACTGGCCTGCCATCTGGCCGGCGGTACCCACCACGCCTTCCCGGATTACGGAAGTGGATTCTGCATTTTCAATGATGTCGCCGTGGCCGCACGGGTTCTGCTGGCCGAGGGAGCGGTGCGACAGCTGATGGTGATTGACCTGGACGTGCACCAGGGGGATGGCACCGCTGCCATCTTTGCTGGTGATCCGCGCGTTTTCACGCTGTCGGCCCATGCGGCCAGTAACTTTCCCCTGCATAAGCAGACCAGTGACCATGATCTGCCCTTTGCCGATGGCCTGGACGATGACGCCTATCTTGCAGCCGTAGGGCGAGAGATCCCTGAACGGTTGGAGCAGGTTCAGCCTGATCTGGTGATCTACAACGCTGGCGTCGATCCCCACCGTGACGACCGCCTGGGCCGGCTTTCCCTCAGTGACACCGGTCTGCTCCTGCGCGACCGGATGGTGCTGGAGCTTTGCCTCAGGCGGCGCATACCTGTGGCCACGGTGATCGGCGGCGGCTACGACGCCTTGGAGGCTCTGGTCGCGCGCCATGGCCTGGTGTTCCGCGCGGCGGCAGAGACAGCTCTGCAGCTAGGGCTCTAGATCAGCTGCAGGGCGATGGCGCTCTGCATCGCTGTCGTACTGCCGGCAGTCAGGTCACGCAGATTGGAAGCAGTCCCGACTGGATCCGCAGGCATCGCTGATGTGTGGCCGATACTCGCTCACCAGCACGATCGATCAGCTGCTCCCCCGGCTGAAGGGTCCGCTGCCGGAGGGTTTCCTCGAGCAGTACCAGCCCCGGCAGCAAGTGCGACCCGGCGAACCGCTGCTGATGCAGCGGCAGCAGCAGGGCCTGCCTGAGGTGGGCTACGCGCAGTGGGGCCTCGTGCCGAGCTGGCTGAAGGACACCCATGGCAAAAGCCGCCCGATCAATGCACGCAGCGAGACGGTGAGCCAGAAGCCGTTCTTTCGTGGGCCCTGGCGTCATCACCGCTGCCTGCTGCCGGCCGATGGCTTCTACGAATGGCGACCGTCACCAGAAGGGGAAGGCCATGGCCCCAAAGGGAAGAAGCAGCCCTACTGGATCCGCCGCCAGGACGGTGCCCCCTTTTGGCTGGGCGGTCTGTGGGACCACTGGATCGCTCCCGATGGCAGCGAACTCCAGACCTGCTGCATCCTCACCACCACACCCAACGCCCTGCTGCGTCCGATCCACGACCGCATGCCGGTGGTGATCATGGATGGATGGGAAGAGGCCTGGTTGCTACCGGAAGAAGCAGCCGAGCTGCGGGGGCTGAAGGCGCTGATGGCCCCATGGGATCCCGCCGGCTGGGAGGCGATTCCTGTCGACTGGTTGTGATCCGCCCGCTCGGCCTGCTCATCAATTGCGGGCGTGGCCGTCGGCTTGGCCCATCAGCCATGAAGAAGGGCGCCCCGAGTCGAGCGCCCTTGGGCCGGTTGCAGGGAACTGGTTGGAACCGCCCTGGTCGAGGCCTCTGATTCAGTAATAGATCCGCCGGCCCGCCTTGTCAGTACGGCAAGCCGATCACAGCCGCAGGGCATGAGCTCCAGAGACTCTCTGCTCATCACTGGCGGCCGCTCACCCTCAGAAGGGCACACCGCACCTCCTCCACCGAGAACCCTTCCACCGCGATCCATTTGCGCCGGCTGCTCTGGCCACGCACCAGTGCCACCCTGCTGGCAGCGATGCCAAGTCGCTCGGCGACGAACCTCTGCAACGCCTCATTGGCAGCACCCTCAACCGGCGGAGCCGTCAGGCGGATCACCACCGCGTCATCCCTAAGCCCCACCACCTCGTTGCGACGGCTGCGCGGCTGGATCCACAGGGCAATGATCTCGCTGACAGTCATTCATCCCATCCCGCTGCCTGCTGTGGATTCCATCGACATGCCGCAGCGTTGAGGGCATGAGGGTGATCGGGAGCGGTTGCTGCTGCCGCTCCCTCTGGTGTGGTGGCCGCCAGCATTGACGGATCGCAGAGAACGACCGGCCTCAACGCTGGGAGAGAAGAGCGAGATCGGCGATCTGCTTGAGGATGCCATCTCCGCTGAACGCCTCCACGATCAGACCGATCGTGAACCCCAGCATCGCGATGCGTCCGTTGAGACGCTCCGCACGCCTGAGCTCATCGTCTCGGATCTGCTTGGCGGCCGTGTTCTGGAACCAGGCATCGTTGGCTTGAGTGGCTCGCGTCATGGGAATCATTACGAGTACAACGAAACATTACGAATGTCGCCAGCTGCTTGACGTAAGGAGCGATACCTAGTCCTGATCTGAGCACAAACCCTGGCCACGGGCAGGTGGGTCGGTCTGCCCGTCAGGGGTCACCTCCGGTCCTGCTTTCGATGCGTTCCTCCACCGCCTCCCACACCACCCGGTAGGCCAGGCTCTGGGCGTCGCTGATGGCCACAGCAGCAGGATGCGTCCAGGCCACCTGACAGGCCAACGCCTCGAAATCCTTCGGGACCACCGTCAGACCAAGAAGCTCCAACGCCGTCGCCACATCTGGTGGATCGGGAACCATCGACCGTCTCCTCATAGGTCCGCTCAGCAGGTCCGCCGCTGCTGATCCTTGCGGCGATGGTCGTTCCCCAGGCCGCCACTGGGACATCAGCCGCGCCGCCGCTCTCCAGTTCTTCCCTCACCCGCCGGTAGGCCGCGGTCTGCACGGCGCTTCATGGCTGGGAGGCAGGGTGGCAGCGTGCCACAAGCCGCGCCAGGTCCTGCCGGCTTCTGGGTTTGGTGTTCAGGCCCAGGGCAGCCAGGGCTGCCCGGTGTTCCGTTGACGATCCCATGGCTGTCATTGATAAGCGTGGAGAAGCGGATGGTCGCGACTGCCGCCACCTCTGCAAGAGGGGACGCGGTTGGCGGTGGGGATGTTCATGGAAGCCCACCCACTGTCAAGTGGGTCAACGATCAGCGGCACTCCTTCTCCTGACGGGACACTTCAGATGACCAGGGGCCGCAGTTGACCCAACGCACCATCCCCACCTCCACGTCGGTGAACAGCACAAGACCGCCGAGGCAGAGAAGCGCGACTGCCGTGCCTGAGAGGAGGTTGCCAACTGTCATGTGACCAGCGTTCAGGTCGAACCATTGTGCTGCTGCCGCGCTCCATCGCCTGAGCTCCCCCCGCCGAGGCAGCAGGAGAGCGCCTTCCCCATGTCATGGGGCCAGGACGGCGACTCACGACACAGTTTGGTGTATCTAGCTACAGACAAATCAGCGCAGTCCTTCTGCCGATGAGGCTTATGGTTAAGTTGCGGATCAGTATTTCCGCTTCTCCCAGTCCCGCCCAATGTCCAAAGCCCCCAACGACCCTGCCCGCGAACAAGCCCTTCGGGACTCTCTGCTCGTCCGTTTTGCCTCCGCTGCCGCAGCTGGCAACATCGACATGAAAAAGGCCCTCAACCGCGAAGCCACTTACTTGGGCATTCAGCTCAACAAGATCGACGGCTCGACGCCTGGCATCCAATGAAGCTGGAGCAGGCAAGCACATGCCTCAGCAGAGCTGCACTTCACGAATTCCAGTAATCCTCAAGGCTGTTGTGTCGCAATGAAGTTGTGTCGCAATGAATCTGAGGGATTTAAGTCAGACGCAACGTCACCACTCTCATGTGGCAGGTCCCTCCACCAGCCTCTGAACCATCACATAGGCATCCATGTAGCCCAGTTGCTTGTGGCGAAAGGCCCCCGGCAGGGTGCCGATGATCTGAAAGCCGTTCTGCCGCCAGCAGCGGATGCCGGCCGTGTTGGTGCTCACCACCAGGTTGAACTGCATGGCCCGAAACCCAAGCCGCCGGGCCTCCTGGAGCGAGTGCTGGCAGAGGCGGCTGCCGATCCCCTGGCGGCGGCAGTGCTCGGCCACCACATAGCCGGCATTGGCCACATGGGCGCCGAGGGTGAGGGAGTTGGGCCTGATGTAGTAGGTACCCACCACGGCACCTGTGGCAGCGATGGCCACCATCACCGCCTGGCTCTGCTCCACCCACAGGGCCCAGGCCTCCGGCTCGGAGATGGCTGGGTCGTGGGGGAAGGTTTCGCCAGCGCGGAACACTGGCTCCAGCAGGGCCCACACCGCAGCCCAGTCGGCCGCCTCATAGGCGCGGATCTGCAGCGGCGTGGTGGGCGCGGTCAGCGGCGAGGGGGATCGGGGGGATGGTGATCCTCTTCCCCCCATCGGGCAAAGAATCTCCGCTTCCGGCTCAGCGCATCAGTAACCCGATTGGCCCCAGGGCTGCCACGCCGCCGCAGAGAGCCAGCAGCACGCACACGCCACGGGTCCAGGCCAAGGGCAGACGCCGCAGCGCCAGGAAGCTGCCGCCGCTCACCAGCACTGAGCCACTGAAGGCCCCCAGCCACCAGAGCAGGGCGGAGCCGTCGGCCGGAGCTTCCAGGCCGTGGAGCATGGCGTGAACAGCCACCGCTGCGGTCACCAGGGCGGCGCAGGCACCCAGCTGGGGGCTCTGCTGCGAGTGGAGGCATCGCAGCACCAGCACCGCCACGGCGCTGATCGCCAGGGCTGCGAGAAATTCTTGGGCCGGCAACGTGCCGCCCATCGCCCCGAACATGCCGCCGCCAACGGCACCAGCCAGGGCCCAGAGCAGCAGTTGGGCGGAGATGCAGGAGGCAGCTGCCCCCACACCGATCAGCAGCAACAGGTGATCGGTGCCGCTGATGGGGTGCAGGAAGCCCGCCGCGATGCCGCCGTGGGCGATGCCATGGGCCTGAGCGGGTTGATCGAGCAGCAGCGCCAGGGCTGCCGCACCGCCGAACAGGGCCAGGGTTCTGGCCGAGAAGGTCTGGGTCATCGAGAGGTCCGGTCCGCGCCGGGGATGAAGGGGTTGTGCACGGCGAGCGTTCTGACTGAGGGGGCCATGGCCCCCATCACAGCTGCGGGACAGCGCCGGATTCGGCTCAGGACGAACCTGCACCCCACCGGACTTTCCTCGTTGCCTCCAGGGAGTGACCCGCTGGAACCGTTGCCTCCATTGTGTGGCGCCGTGACCGCGTGGGCATTACTGGGGGTGGCGGACCAGCCAGCCCAGCATCAGCAGGGATGCAGCGGTGATCCAGCTGCCACCCACCCTCAGGCCGATGGCCAGCCAACGGCGATGCGGAAGGGCCAGGGCCAGGGAAAGCAGGGTGCTCAGCGCCGCAATGGCCACGGTCTCCCCCAGCAGGGCTACCAGAGCACCCGCATGGCCGGCCAGTGCCGAGCCCGCCACCAAGGCGAACAGCGAGGTCAGAACGGCAGCCAGAGTCAACAGCACCACAGGCCGCAGCCGCACCTCCAGGGCCACGAGCAACCCAAGCCCAGCCACCAAGGCGGTGCACAACAGCGCCAGCAGCAGTTCCGAAGGCAGGGTCAGACCGATCAGGCCCCCCAGCAGCCAGGCCAGTGGCAGCAGCAAGGGCAGGCGATCACCGCAGGGTCTGCCGGCCTGCACGCTCAGCAACACAAGAGCGATCACCAGCAGCAGATCCGTGGGCTCCAGGAACAGCCGGGCCATCCCATCCCCCCAGGGGCCCAGGCCGGTGGGCGCCAGATGGGCCAGCGGCAGAGTCATGTCAGGGCCTGCTCCAGAAACCACAGCCCCACCAACGCCACGCAACCGCCGGCCCCCTGCACGAAGCGTCGTCCTCCAGGCCAGCGACGCGTCTCGCCCAGCAGGATCCCAACCAGGTGCAGCAGGCCAGTCGCCAGTACAAAGGCCAGGCTGTAGAGGAGGGCGTTGCTGCCGTCGGGCAGTTCAGCGCCGTGGGCATGGCCGTGAAACACCGCAAAGGAGGCCACGATCAGCGCCGCCAGAGCGAGCGGTGGCCTGAGTTCGAACAGCACCATCAGGCCCATCACCAGACCTGAGACGGCGATGCCGATCTCCACCCCAGGAATCGGAACGCCGAGGAGGGCGAGGAGACCACCGAAGGCCATCACCATCGGGAACGCCAACGGCAGCACCCACAGGGCCGGCGGGCCGAGCACCGCACCCCAGAGGCCCACGGCCACCATCGCCACCACGTGATCGAGGCCCGAGATGGGGTGAAGCAAGCCGGCAACGAAACCACCACCGGGGTGTGCATCGGCATGGGCCCAGGCAGACGTCGGCACCAGGGCCAGGGCGACACTGGCCAGCAAGGCCCATCGCCAGTGGATTCGCTTCATCAGCCGCAGGCCGTTGCGTTGCATCCTGAATCTGCTGCCCGGCTCCAAGGAATGCCCCTATGGAGGGTGCTCGGAGCAGGGCATCCAGAGGGAGCCCATGGCATGGGCGCCGCTGCAGCCCAGCTGCCGGGCCCGATCCAGAGCCTGCTGGCGGGTTGGGTAGGCCATCAGGTTCGGCGGCGTCTGGCCGGCGGAACTGTGATGGTGCTGATGCAGGGCACTGGGAGGAGCCCCCAGACGCCGCGGGCCCATGCCCTCGACACCGGCCCACCAGACCCCCATCACGTTCACTCCCGCCACCAGCACGCCCATTCCCACGACGCAGGCGTTGAGCACACCCATCCCCACCACGCCAATGCTGATGACCCCCATCGGCACCACGCCGATGCTCACCACCCCCATCGGCACGATGCCGATCGAGATGATGCCCAGGGGCGCCACACCGAAGGCGATCCGCTTGGGCTTGTCGCCACATTGCGCCATGGGAGTGCTCGGCCTCAGTGGGAGGGCCCGGCGGAGCCCTGGCCGTTACCGTGCTGGGCACAGGGCATCCACTGGTTCCCCATCTTGTGAGCACCTCTGCAGTTGAAGTGCTGCTTGGCGGCTTTCTCCGCTTCTGCCTGGGTTGAGTAGAGGGCTGGCACGCCACCGGAACCGGCTGCTGGAGCGGCCAGGCCAGCGGCTGAGAGCAGGAGGTTGGCGCCCATCGCGGCTGCCGCCCGGGCTGCCCATGGACTGGAAAGGCTCGACATGGAACAGGGAGGGGCGGAGCGAGCGCAGGGATCCCTGCTGAACACCAAGCCTACCAAAAGCCTCCAGCAGAGCACTCTTGGTGGAGAGCAGTGGCCAGGGCGCCTCTCCGCCTGCCGATGCCTAAACTTGCAAGGCTTCATGCAATGGAGGGTTTTCGACGTGGCCCGCCAGGGATCACTGTCATCGTCGCCTGCTCTCAGCCTGCGCATCGGCGAAGTGGCCAGGCGTACAGGCCTCCCGGTGAAAACGATCCGCTACTACTGCGACGAGGGACTGCTCCAGCCCAAGGCTCGCTCCGCAGCTGGATACAGGTTGTTTGATCAGGAGAATCTCGCTGAGCTGACGATTATTCGGGCGCTGCGAGCGATGGATGTGTCGATTCCCGAGTTGGCGAAGATTCTGGAGGTCCGGCGAGCTGGTGTCTGCAACTGCTCTGTCCTGAAAGACAGCATTGCGGGCAGGATGGAATCAATAGACCTGCGCGTCTCAGAACTCGTTGCTATGAAGAATGAGCTGGCTCGCTTGCTGGACAGCTGGCAAGACTGCGGTGGCTTCAAGGCTGATCGGTGATCGCCATGGACTTCCGTTTCCGCCGCAGTGCCCGACTGGACCCCCTGTGCTTCAACTTTGGCAAGAGCGGCCTCAGCTCGATTTCCTTGGGCGGACGTCGGGCATCGTTCAACATCCCAGTAGGCCATTCCGGCGGCACCCGCGCCATGGTGGGGCTGCCCGGCACGGGGTGAGCTGGAGTGTCGAACACAGCCCTGAGGGGAATCAACCGGCACCGGCGAGTCTCCTCACTGGCCCGGCAGAGGGACTGTCCGACAGCCGCCGCTTCCGGCCAGGCCCGCTCGAGGCCTTCAAGCAAGGGTGCCTGGGGTGCTGCCTGAGCAGCTGTTCGCGCCCAGGCTCCCAAGGCCAGCTGCTCTGGGAGCTGAACCTGAGTTTTTATTACCCTACGGTCATAGCGGCAAGCTGGTGCAGTTTTCCCTTCGCCCCTTTCCCTGCCTCCATCCCGGCCTGCTCTGCGACTCCCCCGCCTGCTCCGGCATCGCGTCCGTTCGCCTTCGCACGCTTCTGTCATTCCCACCACCGATGCTTGCCACCTTCGATGTCGTGACCCTGTCACGACTGCAGTTCGCCCTGACGGCGATTTTCCACATGCTCTGGCCCGTGCTCTCCACCGGCCTGGCCATCTTTCTGGTGGTGCTCGAAGCCATCTGGCTGCGCACCAGCAATCCCCTCTACTACCGCCAGGCCCGTTTCTGGGCGAAGCTCTACGTGCTCAATTTCGGCATCGGTGTGGCCTCAGGGCTGCCGATGGAGTTCCAGTTCGGCACCAACTGGGCACCGCTATCGGAGTTCGCTGGCGATTTCTTCGGCTCGGTGCTCGGTTTCGAGGGTGCGATGGCCTTCATGCTCGAGGCCGGCTTCCTCGGGATCATGTTGTTCGGCTGGCAGAAGGTGCCACCAGTGATCCACTTCCTCTCCACCGTGATGGTGGCCTTTGGCGCCAACCTCTCGGTGTTCTGGATCCTCAGCGCCAACTCCTGGCTGCAGACTCCCGCCGGCGGCACCTTCTCGGATGGTCACTTCCATGTACAGAACTATTTCGCGGCCATCAACAACCCCTTCATGGTCAAGAGTGTGGTCCACATGGCCCTGGCCACTGTTGAAACCTCGATGCTGGTGGTGGCGGCGATCAGCGCCTGGTCCTTGCTGCGCCACAAGGCGCCGGAGTTCTTCCTGTTCTCCTTCAAGCTGGCGTTGGTGATCCTGCTGGCGGTGGCGCCGCTGCAGATCCTGGCGGGCCACGAAAGCGCTGTGCAGGTGGCCGAGCACCAGCCCACCAAATTGGCAGCCATCGAGGCCCTCTGGGACGACCAGGCCGCCGGCACCTCCCCCGCCTGGACCGTGCTGGCCGCTCCCGATGAGGCTAGCGGCAGCAACCGCTGGAGCCTGCAGGTTCCGCGGGCCTTCAGCTGGATCCTGGAGACGCGGCCACGGCTCAGCCAGACCGTGCGTGGCCTCAACAGCTGGTCCGCTGATCAGAGGCCCCACATGGTTGGCCTGCTCTTCTATGCCTTCCGGGTGATGGTGGCAATCGGCCTGGCGGCGGCGGCCCTGATGGCGCTCAGCCTGCTGCTCTGGTGGCGCGGTGGCCTCAGCGCCGAGAGCTTTGCCCGCTGGCCCTGGTTCAGCTGGGCCTGGATCCTTTCAGCACCGGCCGGCTACCTGGCGATCGAATCGGGCTGGGTGGTGCGCTGCGTGGGCCGCCAGCCCTGGACGGTGTATGGCCAGCTGCGGACCGCCGATGCCGCCTCGGTGCTGCCGGTGGGAGAGGTGATCACCAGCCTGAGCATCTTCGCTGTTCTTTACACCGTCCTGCTGATCTTCGCGCTCTATTTCGGCTCGCGGATCATCGCCAAGGGGCCGAATCTCAGCCTCGAGCCGCCTAACGGCGCTTCCGCCCATCCCGTCTCTACCCCGAGCACCTGAGTATGGAGTTCCTTGAGCTGTTCATGCCCACGGTCTGGTTCGTGATCCTGGCGCTGTTCCTCCTTCTCTACGTGATTCTCGATGGCTTCGATCTGGGGGTTGGCATCCTCTCGCTCAGCTCCCCGGGAGAAGAGCAGCGCACGATCCTGATGACCAGCCTCGGCAATGTGTGGGATGCCAACGAAACATGGCTGGTGCTGATGGGCGGCGCACTGTTCGGGGCTTTCCCGCTGGCCTACGGCACCATCCTCAAGGCGCTCTACGGACCCATCTACCTGATGATCCTGGGGCTGATTCTGCGGGCGGTGGCCTTCGAGTTCCGCGAAAACGCCGTCAACAAACGCCCCTGGAACCTGATGTTCGGGATCGGCAGTGTGGTGGCCGCCGCCTCCCAAGGCATCTGCTTGGGCACGGTGCTTTCCGGCATCCCCACCGATGCTGCCGGCCACTTCACAGGCTCCGTCTGGATCTGGGTGAACCCCAGCAGCCTACTGGTGGCCCTCACGCTCATCCAGGGCTACGTGTTGATCGGCTCCACCTACCTGATCATCAAAACCAGCGGTGAGCTGCAGCGGCTGCATGTGCGCACCGCTCGCCTGGCGGCAGCCACCACCCTTGGCGGGGCCCTGCTGATCACGTTCACAGCGCCTTTCGCGTCGGACGTGCTACGGCAGCGCCTGTTCGATCCCGCGTTTCTGCCCTTCTTCGTGGTGTTGCCATTGTTGGGCATCGCCCTGATCGTTCAGCTCTTCCGCAGCCTGGCGCTGCAGCAGGAAGTATGGCCGTTTGTGTACACCGTGCTGCTGTTCATCCTCAGCTTTGCGGGGCTGGGTGTGATGGTGTTTCCGGCGGTGATCCCGCCGTCAGTCACGATCTTTCAGGCCTCGTCGTCGGTGAGTTCGATGGTGTTCATGCTCACCTTCATCGGCGTACTGATTCCGATCATGCTCTTTTACAACATCTACAACTACATCGCCTTCCGCGGCAAGGTGTCCGTCGAATAGCGGACCTCCCGCTCATCACACCGATGCCACCCCCAGCCGCTATGATCCTCACCTGTCCAAATCCATCCCCTTCATCTCATCAAGGGCTGTCAGACTTGGCGAGGAAATGCCAGATGAAACGCAAGTGCCATGCCCCTGAGCACAACTTGGCTGCCGAGCCTGACTCTCTGCCTGCACAGAAGGCTGCCTTAGCAGCCTTCTGTGCAAGCCCTATCTGTGATAAGCGACCAGTCTGCGAGTAATGCTGGACAACATTCAATTGCCACTATTAAAAACTTGCAGGGTTCATTACTAACGGTTGGTCAGTGAGGGTCAACATGGGGATATTCTTGTTCATGCTGATATGGTTGCTCATGAGAGTCTAGGCCTAACGTATTATACGACCAGGCTGCCGGAGGCACTGAGAGAGTCGCCCAGCGATCCAGAATGTTGGATTGCATTCCACATGAGGGTGCTCAGGTAACGCTCTCCTCCACTCGGCTGAATAACAACAATGCGTTGGCCTTGATACTCCGGCCTCTGTCCTATCTGTACCCCGGCATAGACTGCCGCTCCAGTTGAAATACCACTCAGAATGCCTTCATCTTGAGCAAGTTGTCGTCCGACTTCATAGGCTTGAGCCTCGGTAACCGTAATGATCTCATCGATCAAGTCAACCCTCAAGACATCAGGAATAAAGCCTGCCCCAATGCCCTGAAGATCATGCAGCCCTGCGGGTTGGCCACTGAGTACAGCACTATGAGACGGTTCAACAGCTACGATCTTTAAATGAGGATTCTGCTGCTTGAGGTACTGGCCAGCTCCCGTTAGAGTGCCGCCAGTTCCGACACCGACGACGAAAACTCCCAAAGAGCCATCCGTGTCCTCCCAGATTTCTGGCCCAGTGGTTTCGTAGTGAATTTTGGGGTTGGCAGGGTTGCTGAATTGATGTGGTGAAAAAGCATTTGTCAACGTACTCAGAAGATAATTAGCATGAGAGATTGCCCCTGCCATATCAGCTTCAGCAGCGGTTAAAATAACCTCAGCCCCATAGGCGCGCACAATCTGCTGCCGCTCTCTGCTCATATTTTCGGGCATTGTCAAAATTAAGCGATATCCTCTTGCCGCACAGACCATTGCTAGCCCAATTCCGGTATTCCCAGATGTTGCTTCAACGATGGTGGAGATCCCTGGTTGAATCAACCCCGCTTTTTCCGCCTCAAGAATCATGCTTGCCGCGATTCGATCTTTTACCGACTGGGCAGGATTAAGGCCCTCAAGCTTTAATACGATGTCTGCGGCACAGCCCCACCGCTGCGGCAGCCGTTGGAGCTGGACCAGAGGCGTGTGGCCAATTACTTCAAGCACACTGGGATAGATCTTCATGGGATTCCTAAAGGGTGGTTAAACAAAGAGCCAAAAGCCACCAATCGTCAGTACAACCATTAATCCAAGATGAGGCAAGTTGCTCAGCAGCGTCCGTTGGGTGATTCGGAGCAGCGGATAGATACTGAACACCAGTGCCGCTAGCAACGTTACGCCCTGCATGAAGGCTGCTACATCAGCGCTCCAGGTGAGAATGGGAAGGCCAACTCCGCTGAAACCCAGGGTGCGAGCCAGAACTGGCAGGATCTTCCCTGCTTCGGTCATCGCAGCGGGCACATAATGAGCCAGATTAAGAGCCAGTGTAAACGGAAGGTATGCATAGATGGCCGTGAGGTAGGGAGGTTGTCCCGGGTCAAGCTGTCGAGCTAGCGAATGGGTCAGATAGGTCGCCAGTGCCGGAAGACTCAGCAAAGCCAGAGCAATCGCAGCGCTGCTCCAAAAGTGGTGGGCATCGACTGGGACAGAGGGATATCCAATTACAGCCAGGATTCTTTGGCTGTGATGCATCAGTACGCCGCCCAAAAGCAGCAATAGCAGGGCCACTTCAGCCCAGAATCCCTGGTGGTTCTCTAGCAGATCTGAAGTGGGAAAACGAAGATTAAATTGCACCGAACGATGGGGACAGGCTTTCAAGCAGGTCATGCACAAAACACAGTCACGATTATCTTGAAGTTGTGCAGGGTGTGAATAAAGCGGACAACCCCCTGTCGCCTGTCCTTCACTTGAAAGAGCGTCTGCAAATTCTACTGTGGTGGCATCACTGCCCTTGAAGCACCCAAAGGTGCTGCATTGGCTGCCACACACCTGCTGAGATGAGCGCAACTCAAGCATACCGAGCTTGGCAAACATGCCATTCATGCCGCCGATGGGGCAAAGATAACGGCACCACAGACGTCGTTCATAGATCAGACTACAAATCACAGCACCCGCTGTGATTGCCAACAGCAGCCAGGCTGAGAGATAGGCACTATTGGGTAAGTCCCAAAGCTTTTCCCATAGATAAATCACCACAAAACCGCAGAATAGTGCCCACGCCCCCCAGCGATTGAGCCATTGAGTTGGCCACGGCAGCTGCTGGCGAGGGAATAACCACAGCGAGGCACGCCGCAACCATTCCGCAGTAATCATGAAAGGACAGACGGCACACCATAGGCGGCCAATGAATATAAAAAGCAGCAAGTAACCAGGCCACCACCAGGCCCAGAAGAAATTCAATGTCACACTGCTATCTCGTGTTTGCGGTCCCAGGAATCCAGCCAAGGTTACCGGCAAAAATAGCGCCATCATCACAATCCACAGACCTTCGGGGTACCAGCGGCTCAGCAACAGACTTCGCAGCCAGGGAATCTGAGTCAACAGATCGACCCGGAAGGCATTTTTTGCCGACTGTACCGACCAAAGAGCCTGCTCTGGAATCAGAATCTGCTCGATAGGGGTCATGGTTACCGCACGGTTGATAATCGCCGCTAGCTCCGTGAGATTGCCGGGGTAGGCATAGCTGATAAGGCGGCGCAGATCTGACTGAGCGAGGGTCATCAGTGGACGATTCTGAGCATAGCAAAACTGGATGAGAAAGTGGTTGGCAAAGGCTGGAATATCGGGTCGTCGCTGCGAGAGGCTAAACAGTTTTATTTCCATACCATTAACCCCTGATAGCATCAACTTCTCTGGAGACGCGTAGATGATTCGCACCCACGACTGAACAATCTTGGGGATTTCGTTCGGCACAGCATTGAGCTGAATATGCCTGGTATTGCAATAGTTGGCTACACGAGTCTGATCTTCCTCGCTGAGAGCCTGAAAATTGCATAGCAGCAACGTTCCGCGTTCCATCAGTTCAATCAGCCCGGCTTTATGGCCATCACGGCCAAACAAAAGGTCAGTGTTGACAATGCCATTTGCTGATTGAGGTAGATGCGCACAGTCCAGCTCCGCAAATGGTTCGTCTACCAGGCCAGAGCGACTATGAATCAGCCCGGCCACGAACGTTTTGCCGGAGCCTTTCGGCCCTTGAAGGCCGACAGGCTGGAGCGTCGCGGCAGCCTGATCAATTTTGTCGTTCAACTTCTGGCTAAATTTGCTGCTGCCCAGGATGGACTCACCAGCGGGGACTGCGCAGATGTAATCCCGCAACCCCTGAATACGTTGTTGCTCCCAGGCGATACGGGTGCTGAAGGTATTGAGGTCCTGGGCCAGCAAGGTGTTGAATAGGTGCTCCATCTCAGCGTACTGATGCAAGAGCTGTCGTAACTGATGCTGGGGCAAGAACCAGATCTCGCTGGCTGTGAGCGCGATTGCCTGGGTCTGGTGCTGGACGCTGCCTGTTTTGGCCAGGAGTGATACGTAGCCAAAAAGCTCACCTGCGCTGCGCTGGCGAATGAGTGATTGACCGATAGGTGAAAGTCGATAAATTCCAACGGCCCCCCACTTCAGCAGATACAGCCCTAGGGATGATTGACCTTCACTGTAGATCAGCGTCCCTGCTTCAGCCTTTAGCAGGTACAGCGAGCGAGCCAACTCTTCCCGGACTAAGTCGGGTAGACGCCCCCACAGACGATGGAATTGCAGCCATTTCGAACACTCTTCAATGAGATCCAGGTCCTGGACGGGTAATCCCACAAGGCCCATTCCCAAGGGGGGATGATCGAGGTCGGTGAGGTTTGGAGAGGAAGAGAGGTCAACCATGCTCTCATTCTAATGGCTTTCAGTCTCAACAATAAACTGTTGTTGTAAAGTCGGTCATTTGTTCATGACTTGACTCGTCTTTAATCAAACCAGGCCCCAACTGTTCTTTCACAGCCTCGGGATGCCGGTATGTCTCATCTGGACATGCCAATGCTCATGGATTTATCCTATGCGTCCTGTCGATGGGAAAGAGTCGCGAACAGCGCAGCAGATCGTCTATCTCCTGGGATCCAATTCGAGCGGTCGCAGCCGTACCTGGAGCTCTGCCCGCTGCTTCCCCAGCTTGGGAGGAAGCGCTTCGGCAGTGGCGCCATGGGGCAGCCCAAGACCCAGCAGCAGGGCCACCAGGTCACGCCAGCGGCGACTGAAAAGGTGTGGGCCATCGGCTCGTGGATCGATCGTGCCATCACCAGCGCCACCTCCACGCCCCTAGTCACCCCTTCAGCGGGCAAGAGCCATCATCAACAGAAGCCCCGCGCTGAACCAGCCGAAGCCCAGGCCGGCGTCACGCAGGCTGCGGGCAGCCTTGATCTCCGGCACCAGATCAGACGCGGCGATGTAGAGGAAATTGCCGCAGGCGAACAGCACCAGGCCAGCCACGGACAAGGACTGGGAGATCAGCCAGGCGAGCACCGCTCCAAGCGGAAAGGTGAGGGCCGAGATGAGATTCCAGCGCAGAGCCAATCGGGCGCTCCAGCCGCTGTGTACCAGGATTGCGAAATCGCCCAGCTCCTGGGGCACCTCATGGGCTACAGCGGCCACATACGCCGCCACCCCGGCCGCAGGGTTCATCAGAAAGGTGCTGGCGATGCCCAGTCCACCGATGAAGTTGTGCAGGGCATCCCCCAGCAGGATCAGGATGGCGACGGGTTGCCGCGACCGGCCAGCAGCGTGGGGAGACATGCCGCTCTGACCCGTGTTGCGGTGGGAGTGGTGCCATTGCAGAAACTGCTCCAGAGCCAGAAAGGTCATGAAGCCGCCGGCGATGTAAAGGCTGCCGCGGCGGGGGGGCATCGCCTCCATGCCCTCCGGCAACATGTGAAACAGCGCCCCGCCCAGCAGCGAACCCGCCGCCAGTGACACCAGGGGCAGCAGCATTTGCTGCAGCCGCCTGGGGGGAAGCAGGAGGGTGAGGGCGCCCACCATGGCCACCAGGCTCATCAGCAGCCCACCCACCAGGATCCAGGCCAGGCTGCTCAGATCCGCCACCACGCCCAGGCCTGCTGGTTGATCAGCAGACCGATCAGGGCGAGAACAGACATCAGAACCACCTGATCGGTCCGGGAATCGGGGATGCGGATGTCGGCCACCAGGTGGATCAGATTGGTGAGCGTATAGACAACGCTGAACCAGAACTGGACGGCGCGCCATGGCGGGCTGGCACTCCAGCCGGCCGGATCTGCAATGGCGTGAATCGCCACCAGCAGAGCTCCCACCGGCAGCAGGAAATAGAACAGCATCGCCAGAAACAGGCGCGGCACCCGCCCTGGTGCCACCTGGCTCTTGATCTCCACGGACAGACCGTGGAACAGGGGCATCAGCCCCAGCTCCACGTGGAACAGCATCACCAGCAGCCAGGCGGCCCAGAGACCGGACAGTCGCACGGCATAGCCGAAAGAGGCGGCTTCAGCCATCGATCCCAATCCCCATCGCGGGGGTGGGGCAGGTGGTGTTGCGGGAGAGTCTGCAGCACACATCCAGCATCCTCATGACCTCCTTGGCAACAGGGAAAGATAATTGCATTGTGAAGGGTTTCTGGTGTTGCGGTTGATCGGCAGATCCACCCGTCAGAGTCGGAATGGGCGGGAGCGTCCATGGCGCTCCGATCGACGGCATCGATCCAGCGTTCAGCCAAGCGAGCTGAGCTCGATGCGCTTGCCCACCGACTCCGGCAGGTTGCGCGAGATGGGGCAGAGCTTCATGCGCTCCTGCATGTAGGCGATGGCGTCGGCATCGGCGAGGCCCCGTTCCTGTTCGGAAGCACTGGCATCGAGGCGGATGCGGAAGTCACCCTCCACGCCGGCCACGATCCAGTCGCTGCTGGTGGTGATGAGGAAGTCGGCCTCCACCTGTTGCAGCGGGATGGCCTTCTCCCTGGCATTGGCAACGAGATAGAAGTGCTGGCAGAGCAGCAGTGAGATCAGATAGAGGCGGAAGCCCGGCATGGTGAGGCTGAGTTGCTGGGGTTCCCAGGCGCCGGAATCGGTGAGGAACTCCACCACCAGGCCCTCGGTGGCCCGATCAGGAGCAAGGTGGCTGCTGTGCAGCCTGAACTGAAACGTGCGTTCGGCCATGGTGCCTGGAACGGGGTGACGGTGAAGGGACGGGATCATTGGTCCTGAATTACATCGCCACCCGGTTCCAGGGCATGGCGGCCAGCAGACGCGCCATGCCGCAGAAGCCGCTGATACCGGCGAAGGTGAGCCCAGCGCCCACGAATCCACTCAGCCAGATCCAGCCCGGGGCTACCGTCTGGCTCAGGATCACCCCCAGCAGCACCAGGCTGCCGGCCGCGATCTGCACCTGGCGCATCAGCGGCAACGGTGCCCCCTTGAGCTTGCGTACGGAAAAACCAGCCTGCTGCCAAGCGGGCACGCCACCCATCAGGTCGGCAACCGGGTGGGGATGGCCCTGCTGGAGAAGTTGGCTTAATGCCTTGGCGCTGCGGTTGCCGCTCTGGCAGACCAGCACGAGCGGTCCGCTAGGGAGACCGGCCTGGGTGATGCGCGAGAGGGGAACGTTGAGGCTGCCGGTGATGTGGCCGGAGGCGAATTCCATCGGTTCGCGCACATCAATCACCGTGACGTCGCGGGCAGCCAACTGGTCGGCCAGATCGTGGGCACTGATACGGGTGTGGGTAGCGGTGGTGGTCATGAATCTCAGCGGGAGGGGTTAGAAGGGCTTGGAAGGACTCAGGCCTGGACGGCACCGTCGAGCGGGTACCCCTCCGCCGCCCAGCGGTTCAGCCCGCCGCGGAGGTTGGCGACCTGCTGGCGGCCGGCCTTGAGCAGCTGCTGGGTGGCCAGCGCCGAGCGGCTGCCTGAATGGCAGACCACCACCAGTGGGCAATCGACGGGGATCTCCGTGGAGCGGCTCTCGAGCTCCGGCAGCGGAATCAGCAGGCTGCCGGCCACCCGGCCGTCCGGTCCGTTGAATTCCTCGGAGGAGCGCACGTCGAGCACGGTGACATCGTTTTGATGGGCAGCCACCCAAGCCGGCGTGAGTTCGGGCAGGCCGGCATAGCTGCGAGCCAGGGGCGCCCAGACAGGAGCGATGGACGATTCGCGGGGCTTGCCGGAGCGCATGTTGCCGGGAAGGGCCTCGGCAATCTTGTGGGGATGGGGGAGTTTCATGTTCTCCATATGCCCCACGAAATCCCGCTCGGTGGCGTTGCCGCCCAGCCTGGCGTTGAAGGCCTTCTCTTCGGCCACGGACGTGACGGCGCGGCCGGTGTAATCGTGGCCTGGGTAGAGCAGGCAGCTGTCGGGCAGGGAGAGGATCTGCTCGGTGATCGAGTTCCACAGGGTGTGGGCATTGCCCTGCTGGAAGTCGCAGCGGCCGCAGCCCCGCACCAGCAGAGCATCGCCGCTGAAGGCCATCGACTGGTCGTCGAGCACGAAGGTGAGGCACCCCTCGGTGTGGCCTGGGGTGGCGCGCACCTCCACGGAGCGGCCCCCGAAGGCCACCCGATCCCCATGGGCCAGGGGCTGGGTGACGTTCTCGGCGCGGGCGGCGACGGCCAGGCCGATGGCACAGCCGGTGGCCTCGTGCATCAGCCAGCTGCCCGTCACGTGGTCGGCATGGGCGTGGGTGTCGATCGAGGCCACCAAATCAATGCCCAGCTCGCGGATCAGGGACAGGTCGCGGCCGTGCTGCTCGAAGACCGTGTCGATGATCACCCCCTTGCGGGTGGGCACATCGGCCAGCAGGTAGGTGAAGGTGCCGGTGTCGGCATCGAACAACTGCCGGAACAGCAGGGGGGCGCCACCGGCGGCGGCGGCCAGGGAGAGGGCAGGTGCGGGAGCGACGGCCATGGATGATCGATCACCAACTGCTATGAGCTTAACCGCATAAAGCGCTGCAAGGCAATTTCCACCCAGGCCGGCCGTGGCTCGTCGCAGGGGTGGAGCCGGCGGGGGCCATCGATGCCTGCTTACGTGCATAATGTCTCTAGCGTCATACAGCATTGCCATGGCCGCGCCCGCCGTCGGGTCCCTGCCGAGCCCACAGCTCCTCGATGAACTCAGCGCCTTCTTCCGTCTCCTGAGCGAGCCGGCCCGCCTGCAATTGCTCTGTCAGCTCAAGCACGGCGGTGCCATGGATGTGGCCTCCCTGATCGAAGCCACGGGCTTCAGCCAGTCCCACATCAGTCGCCAGCTCGGCCAGCTGCAGCGGGCGGGTCTGGTGAGCTGTGAGCGGGAGGGGACGCGGCTGATCTACGCCGTGGCCGATCCCCTGGTGGATGACCTCTGCAACCTGGTGCAGCGGCGCCTCAAACAACGGTTGGAGCAGCAACTCAGCCAACTGCAGGCGGTGTGATCACGGCTGCTTGAACGCCAGCCCCAGCGCGCGCACCAGCGGCGCGAACGGCTTGATGAAGCGGCTTTCATGCAGCCTGCCCTTCAGCACCCGGTGCCAGTAGACCCAGGGGAACACCCGTGTTTCCACCAGAAACATGCTCCAGCGCTCCTTGGTGGGATCCACCAGGAAGGAGCTGACCGGCTGAAGGTTGTAGTCGAACTCCGCCATCACCACGCTGTGGAAGCTGGTGATCAGTGGACAGGCGGTGTAGCCGTCGTAGTGGGACAGCAGCGGTTGTCCATCCAACTTCGCCAGCAGGTTGGCCACCAGCACCGGCGCCTGGCCACGGATCGCGGCCAGGCTTTTGGAGGTGGGCAGAGAACTCACATCCCCGAGGGCGAACACATCGGCGAAACGCTTGTGCTGGCAGGTGAGCTTGTTCACCTCCACCCAGCCGCCCTGACCCTCAATCGCCAGGGGGCTGCGGGCCACCACGTCCGGCGCCGCCATCGGTGGCACCACATGCAGGAGGTCGAAGGGAATCTCCTCAAGGGAGGGTTCACGGCCTTCCGCCCTGACCTCAAACACCGCCACCTGCTCCTCGGGGCGCACCTCGATCAGGTTGTGGAGCAGCCGAGTTTCGATGCCCCGGCGCGCCGCGACGCGCTCGACCGTGGCGTTGTAGGCCTTGACCGGATACAACTGCGTGAGGGCCGTGCAGAAGATCACCCGGGTGTTCACGCCCACGCCGCTGGTGGCCTGGAAGATGTCGTCGGCCAGGTACATCACCTTCTGGGGCGCGCCGCCGCATTTGATCGGGGTGGCGGGGTGGGTGAACAGGGCGGTTCCCCCCTGAAAGCCGCGGATCGCGCTCCAGGTGGCGGCGATGTGGGCGCGGGAATAGTTGCTGACGATGCCGTGGCTGCCGAGCGCCTCCGGCAGGCCCTTGATCTGGCTCCAGTTGAGCTGGAGCCCCATGGCCACCACCAGCACGTCGTAGCTGAGGATGTCCCCGCTGGCGGTGATCACCCGTTGGGCCTCCGGCTCGAAGCTGGCGGCGCTGTCCTGGATCCAGACGGCGCCCGCGGGGATCACGGCGGCCTCCATTTGGTGGGTCTGCTCGTAGGGGAGCAGACCGGCGCCGGCCAGGATCCAGCCGGACTGGTACTCGTGAACGCCGGAGGGCTCCAGGATCGCCACATCGAGGCCTGGGCGTGCCCGCAGGAGCTGACTAGCCACAATGATGCCGCCAGTACCACCACCGACGATCAGGACATGATGGTGGCGGTGGCCCACGGAGCCGTATTCGGCCATCGATCACCTCTGAGCCTCCCTCTGTCTAGCCAGGCCCTGGTGAAACGGTGACAGCCCATACATAAATACATGCTTGCAGACGCATAGGAGGATAGAATCTGCTGGTGTGATCAAGGTGCGGCCGATGGCGCCATGGCAACAGCCTTCAGCCCAGGGCGACCCAGCGCCTCCAGTACGGCTCCAGAAGCATGGCGGCATCTTCTCGTCGGTGAATCCAGCCGACTGGATGAGACATTGGCGCTATCCCAATCACCTGATGCTGGCCGTGCCATGGCCGGTCTTCTTTGCGTTGATCGCAGTGGGATACCTGCTTCTCCACCTGGTGTTCACCGGCCTTTACTGGCTGGATCCCCATGGGATCTCGGGCGTGGCAGGCCCTGCAACCAGTTTCATGGAAGCGTTCTTCTTCAGTGTGCATACCTTGGGGTCGATCGGCTATGGAGCGCTCTATCCCAGCAGTCTCTTGACGAATCTGATTGTCACCCTCGAATCATTGTTGGGGTTGATTTTAATTGCCCTGATCACAGGATCAACCTTCAGCCGCTTCTCCAGGTCCACAGCTCGGATCCTGTTCTCTGATATGGCCACGGTACAATCCTACAACGGACTGCCCACCTTGATGTTTCGCGTGGCCAATGAACGGCGAAAGACCATTCTCGATGCCAGGATTCGGGCCTATCTCGCCATCGATGAGCGCACTTCGGAAGGTCACCGGATGCGACGTCTGCACCCGATGTCGTTGAACCGCGACTGCTCGCCCCTGTTTCTGCTCACCTGGACAGTGATGCATTCGATCGATCAGCACAGCCCCTTGCATGGACGTACCCCCCAGGAGCTGAACGCAAGCCAAGCCGACATCGTGGTTTCGTTCAGTGGCATTGACGAAACCCTGGATCGGCCGATCCATGCCCATCACAACTACCCGGTTTCCCAGGTGTTGTTCGATCAGCGCTTCGTGGACATGATGCAGGAGGAGGATGGCGAGGACCAAAGCTTTGACTTCGCCAATTTCAACCGTACTCAGCGCTGCATCCCTTCCAAACTGGCGTGATCTCAATGCAATAAATAGCTCTTGCCCTGTCGACGTGGCTGGGCTTCGTTTTGCAAAGAAAGACTGCCATGATTTGTTCATGGTCCTAGCCTTGTAAAGTCAGCAGCTGCAGTCAATCATGAGGCTCCCCTTCCGCATCTCTGCTTTTTTGCGGAGATCACTATTTCTGGTCCTGCCATCGCTGTTGGTCCTTCTGCTGGGAGCCTTTCCAGTCCAGGCGGCGGACAGTTGGTCGCTCAAGGATGGTGCGGGCCATCGACTCAATGCAATGGTCTTCGAGCAACCATTTCCGGAGTATCCCTCAGGCTTGCGAATCCGCCTGAATGCTCTTGATGCAAAGACAAAACTTGATCACCACCAGCAACTCTTATTGAGCGACTCGATGGGCCAGGAATGGAGCTTGCCCAATCTCAGCGAGGAAATTGTCAAGAAGGGCGGCACTCCCATCCCGCCTCGATCGGCCCAGTTCGATCTCGATGCCTTGATGCCACGACCCAGTGAAGCGCTTCCACTCCACTTCACAGTGGCATCAACCGAGGGTGCGCTGGACTTTGATCTGACCCCTGAGCAGACAATGGAGCTCCACGCCATGGGATCGGTGCAACAGCGCAGCGATCAGGCCTGAGCCCTGACAGAGGGCGCTGATCGGGACACGGGCTCACCGGCTGCTACCCAGCCGGCAAAGCTCGGAGGAAAGCCCCTGACGTGATCAAATCCCTGCAAATGGAGTGCCATCACCCCCATCGCTGATCGGTAGCCCGTCGAGCAGTACAACACCACGTCCTGACCGGATGGAATAACGTCCAGACGCAGCTCGAGATCTTTGAGAGGAATGTTGATGGCCCCAGGAATATGCCATTCCTGATATTCAGTTGGATTACGGACATCGATCAGCAAGGGCTGTTGACTTGCGATCAGGCGTTTCAATGCTGAAACAGTGCCAACGGTGTAATAGTCTCCCGGCATCGAAACAAAGTACTCATCAACGGCTGTCTCCACCGTGGACGCGGGCCCCGTGGAAGCAGGCACTGTGGAAGCAGCCACTGCGATTGGTTGAGCCCCCACGCCAAGCAGGACGCAGGCCATGAGGGTGAGGGCAAGAAGCGCCGATGCACTCGTAGCCCAGAGCTCCTTCAGGCAGAAATGATGCTCGTGAAGCCGTTCCACGGTTCCTATTTCTCGTCTGCTTCTTTGTCCCTGAAGGGTTTCAGTACGCCAGTAGGGGCTCTTTTGCTGGTGTGACCCTGTCATTCCATGGCCTGGCTGATGGCTGCTTTCACTTCCGGCAGCATCACCGCATACATGCCCCGCAGGTCACCGACCTTGAAGTCGAAGGCCTTGTCGTTGGGGTAGTTCTCCTTCACAAAGGCCGGTCGGCTGGCCCTGGTGCCGTGGCAAGCCAGGCAGCTGGGCTCCACGTTGATGCGCCGGTAGTAGTGGAGGCCGGCGCCCTGCTCAGCCGTGGCAGGTTCCCAGAGCCCATTGATCTCAGGGTGTCTGTTGAACAGATCGATCACCTGACTCTCCTGAGCGTTGGCGGGGGCATGGTCGGGGTTGCGGTACTTGCTGGCCACCTGGCGCACCTGCCAGCCGTTTTCCTTGCCGATGGCGATGGCCCGCATGCCTACGGGCTTGCACACCTCCTTCATCGTTTCGATGGTGGGCTCTTCGGTGCGGCCCTCGAGGGTGGAGGCCAGGGAGATGCGCATCTGATCGAGCTGCTCCATCGCCACCACGGCCTTGGCGAGGGCCGCTGAATCGACCGGTGGCGAGGCCTCTGCCGCCAGGGCGGTACCCGGCCGGGCCGACAACAGCCCAACGCCTACCAGCATCAGCAGCAGGGTGGAGCAGGCCAGCCGTGCCAGCCGCTGGAGAGGAATGGTGAACGTCATCGGATCAGGTGCCAAGGGACGTTGGTGATGCCGCTGAACTCAGCAGCTTCTGGACGATGGCGATGCCGCTGATGGCCTGCCAGCCGAACAGCAGCAGCACCCCCCCATTGATGGCCACGTGCAGGCCCCGGGCCCAGTCCTTGCCCTTCTGGAGGGAAGGGCCCAGGGAGGCCGTCGCGATCACGAGCACGGCAACGGCCAGACCAACAAACAGATGCGGACCGAGGATCAGCTTGCCGTTCTTGAGGAAAGTGGCCGTAAACCCACCGACGGCGCCCAGCAGGGTGAGGCCCAGGATCACCGCACCGAGTTGGGCGTGCCGCTGGCCGTAGTGCAGGGGAACCATCGCCTTGCGTTCCTCAGCGCTCACCTTGCGGATCAAACTGGCCTTGTAGCCGAGGTAGCCCGAGTAGAGCATCAGGCCGAGCAGTACCCACATGAGCACCGGGTGGACGAAATTCAGGGCGAAGGGCATGGTGCCGGGGCAAGGGAAGAGGTCCGCGACGGCGGTATCAACTGAAGTCTGGACAGGAGGCCCACGGCTGATCCGCAGGGATCCTGGAGATCGACAAGGGCCTGGATCACTCCAGGCCCCGGTTCGATGTTCAGATCGTTGAGCGAAGAGGGATCGACTGGGCGGGGGTCAAAGTCCCGCTAACCGATCGACTGCGCGCTGAGCGCCACGGGGGTGCTGGCGGTAGTGGCCAGATCGAGGGGGAAGTTGTGCACGTTGCGCTCGTGCATCGCCTCGATGCCCAGACCACCGCGGTTGAGCACATCGGCCCAGGTGTTCACCACCCGGCCCTGGTGATCCACGATCGAGTGGTTGAAGTTGAGGCCGTTGAGGTTGAACGAGAAGCTGGCCACCGCCAGGGCCGCGAACCAGATGCCCACCACCGGCCAGGCGGCCAGGACAAAGTGCAGGCTGCGGCTGATGTTGAACGAGGCGCACTGGAAGATCAGACGGCCGAAGTAGCCGTGGGCGGCCACGATGTTGTAGGTCTCCTCTTCCTGGCCGAATTTGTAACCGCGGTTCTGGCTCTCGGTTTCGGTGGTCTCCCGCACCAGTGAACTGGTGACGAGCGACCCGTGCATGGCGGCGAACAGGGCACCACCGAAGACGCCGGCCACCCCGAGCATGTGAAAGGGGTGCATCAGCACGTTGTGCTCGGCCTGGAGCACCAGCATGAAGTTGAAGGTGCCGGAGATGCCGAGCGGCATGCCGTCGGAGAAGGAGCCCTGGCCGATCGAATAGATCAGCAGAACGGCGGTGGCGGCGGCCACCGGCGCGGAGTAGGCGACGGCGATCCAGGGGCGCATCCCCAGGCGGTAGCTGAGTTCCCACTCGCGGCCCATCCAGCAGAAGATCCCGATCAGGACGTGGAAAATGATCAGCTGGTAGGGGCCGCCGTTGTAGAGCCACTCATCGAGGCTGGAGGCGGCCCAGATCGGGTAGAAGTGCAGGCCGATGGCGTTGCTGGAGGGAACAACCGCGGCGGTGATGATGTTGTTGCCGTAGAGGAGACCACCGGAGACCGGCTCGCGGATGCCGTCGATGTCGACGGGGGGAGCGCCGATGAAGGCGATCAGGAAGCAGCAGGTGGCGGCGAGCAGGGTGGGGATCATCAGCACGCCGAACCAGCCCACGTAGAGGCGGTTCTCGGTGCTGGTGACCCAGTCCTTGAAGGACTCCCAGGGCTGGCCGCGCCTGCGGCTGAGGGAAGTTGTCGACATAGTGAGGAATGAGGACAGGATTTGGGAGAGCAGTGGGGCGCGCGGATGGGCCTGCCGCAGTGGATGGTCAACCGAGTACCGACCTTTCTCGATAACACACTAGCGTTGAAAGCCACTATGCCGCGAGAGACGTTATGAGCATTCCTGCTCAAAGGGTGAGCTCGGGTTGCCGAGCCGGTGGGCGCCGGTTGTTTCGTCCCTTCTGGAGACCAGTGGTCGCGGCCGTTCTGCTTGCCCTGGCCCTGATGGTGCTGCCGCTCCAGGCACAGGCAGCAGCCGATCAGCAGCGATGGAGCCTCAACGATTCCTCGGGCCATCTCTGGGGCCTGACCCTGTTCGAGCAGCCCGATCCCGCCTACCCAGCCGGCTGGCGCCTGCGCCTGACCGCCCGCTCACCCGGGCAGACGGTGGATCACCAACGGCCGCTACTCCTGAGCGATGGCCTCGGCGGAGCCTGGCTGCTGCCGAACCGCAGTGAGGAACTTGTGCGTTTTGGAGTGGAGGAAATCCCCGGGGCCTCGGCCCAGTTCGACGCCGACGCCATGGAGCCAAGGCCCAGTGAGGTGCTTCCGTTGCAGCTGGAGGCGCCGACCGACATCCGGGAGGGCACCGCCTTGGTCATGCTGCAACCCGAAATAGTGCAGGCGCTCCATGAGCTGCCACCGAACCTGTGACATGACTGCGCGTAGGACTTTCGCTTCGTTGGTGGCCCTGCAGCCTGTGGTCCACGCGTCTCAACACTCCTTCGTTGTCAAACCATCAGATCAGGGAACCCGGAATGGGAGCGGGACGAGGTGCGGCAATGCCTCCATGCCCCTGAACAAATGCTGTGATTGAGCGAGGCAAGCTGGAGCCATGAGCTCCTCAAAACCGGCCCCCATCGCCGATCCGAGCCGCTGGGACCAGCGCTACCGAGAGGGCGGCGACGGCTGGGAACTGGGCCAGCCCGCCCCACCGCTGGCCCAGTTCCTGAGAAGCCATTCGCTCGCGCCCCAGCCTTCGGGCAGGGTGCTGGTGCCTGGCTGCGGGCGCGGCCATGAGGCCGCCCTGCTCGAAGACCTGGGCTTCTCCGCCATCGGCCTGGATTTCAGTGGCGAGGCTTTGCGCGAGGCCCGCAGGCTCCATGGCGAGGCACGGGCCACCCTGCAGTGGCTGCGGGCCGACCTGTTCGACCGGCAGCCTCAGCGGGATCGTGGAGCACACCTGCTTCTGCGCCATCGATCCCGTCCTGCGGGAGGACTACATCGCCACCGCATGCCGCCTGCTGGCACCCGGAGGCTGGCTGCTGGGGCTGTTCTGGTGCCACCGTCAGCAAGGCGGCCCTCCCTGGGGCAGCGACCCGGAGGTGGTGAAAGCGCAGCTGCGCCAGGCCGGCCTGGTGGCGGAAATCTGGAGGCCGGCCAACGGTTCAGTGGACAAGCGCAGCGACGAATGGCTGGGCCTGTGGCGCCAGCCAGGACAACCCCCTTCATCTGAAGAGAACACATCATGCTGAGCCAACTCAACGATCGAATGCAGAAGTGGGGCTTCTCCTGGGAGGGGCTGCGGGACAACCGCCATGGCGAGTGGTGGGTGCTGGCGCAGGTGATCCTGATCGCCGCTCACTGGCTGCCACCAACGCCTGCCCCCTCGGAACTGGGTATTCACTGGCCCCTGGCGCTGCGGCTGATCGGCGGGCTCACCGTCCTGATCGCCCTGGTCATCGGCGGCCAGGGAGCCCTGAACCTGGGGGACAGTCTGAGTCCGCTGCCCGAACCGATACCCGGAGCCCCCCTGGTCACCGAGGGCGCTTACGCCCGTTGTCGCCATCCCCTCTACCAGTCGCTGCTGCTCTGTTCCCTGGGGGTGACACTGGCCCTCGGCAGCCTGCTTCACCTGGGCCTGTTGCTGGCGCTGGCGACAGTGCTTAGCCTCAAGGCACGACGAGAAGAGCAGCGTCTGTGCTCAATGCACAGCGCCTATGCCGATTACATGACATCCACCCCGGCGATCGTTCCCTTTTTGCCGGGTCTCGACTGGCGGTAGCCTCGGCTTTCTTTGTTGGACGTTGAGCAGGGAATCTCTATGTCATCTGTTTGCATACTTGACTTGTGATTGGCTTCTATGGCTAGCGTGTAGATGAAGTATTCTCCTTAGACATATGGATTCCGCCACGGTCACGAGTTCCATCGCAAAACTTCTAAAGGCACGATTTGCCTTGCTCGGCATGATGACTCTTGTCAGTACAGGAACCTTCTCTGCCGTTTTGGCTGCGCCTGTCATTCCTAACCTGATAGGCACATGGACTGTTGAAGGGAAGGGGGCCGTACTCTGCAAAGTCGAAGCGTCGAGATGCAAGACACACCATCATGGTGAATTCGGCGATCTGAATGCAGTTGCTCAGATTACCAAGCAACAGGGACGGACTTTCCATGGAGTCTTCAAGTCCAAGTACGCAACTGAAAAGTTTGTCGGTACGCTCGGCCATGACAATGCCACCGTATACATTGTCGATGAGGATGGCTTTACGGATGGCAAGATCATCAGTCCCAGCCTGATTCAGGTTGTTTATCGACACACCTCCGATCTCGATTCCGTCGTCGACGCTGGTACCTGGAGGCGCCGCTGAGTGGGCTTGATCCAAGCAGCCGCTTGGGGCCGTAGCAGCGGGAGCGGCCCCAACGAGACCATCCCTGCTCCAGTGATGAGCTTCTGCCGGCGTCCCGTGAATTCGGCGACTGAGTTGCTCCTTCTCGCAAGCCCGGCGATCCCCACCAACAGGGCGTCGTTGGCAATGGGAACCATGATGCAGAGTCCCGGCCCATCTGGCCGGTTGAAGACTCCCATTCAGCCTGGACCGATTTCCAGGAGCGACGTCACCAGCTACATGGGAATCAAGCCCTCCCAAATGACCTGGCAGGGAATCACGGCTGAACGCAGGCTGAGATTGACGACAGAAGGCCTGACCGCATTGGTCATTCACTGTCTATGAACTCACAATCATTCCTTGTCGATAGCCAAACTTAAAAGCGATTTGACTCCCTTTGAAAACCTCATTAGATTGTATTCCCTGCCTCTTGCGCCAATCTCTAGATGCCGCCAGGTTGGTATCATCAAATCCATCGGTTCATGAGCATATTATCAAGGACGCGCTCAGCTGGACTGGAGGGATGGACTTGAATCAATCACCGCCTGCAATGGCGCAACGAATCCACCGACGGTTGCGCGAGATAACGGGAGTAGTTGACCCATACCGTGAGACTAAAGACTGGCAGAATCGCATTGTGATGGAATTAATCCCGGAGCTCCGAGCCGAAGTCGAGTCAGCCAGCGATCCACTCTTAATGGCAGCTCGTCTGGCGATTGCTGGAAATGTTATTGACATGGGCAGCTACGGAAGTCTCACAGAGGCGGATGTGCGACAGGAGTTGAAGCAAGCCCTAGCAGCACCGTTTTTCGGAGAAGAGACCAGGTTTTGTGATGCAGTCGCCGAAGCAAAGTCAATTCTGTATCTAGCTGACAATGCTGGCGAAATCGCCATTGATCGCCTGCTTATTGATCAACTCCTGCCAAGGAGTATTACCTTTGTTGTCCGCGGCTCGCCTGTCCTTAATGATGCCACGCTTATCGATGCAAAAATGGTGGGATTAGATCAGATTGTAGAAATTGTCGACAATGGCTCAGATGCTCCGGGTACAATATTGTCGGACTGTAATCAGGCGCTTCGTGATCGATTTGCAACTGCAGATCTAATTATTGCCAAGGGGCAGGGAAACTTTGAGACTCTCAGCAATGAGCCGGGCAATATCTTTTTCTTGTTCAAGGTTAAATGTCTCGTGATTGCTGATCTAGTTAACCAGCCAATAGGCACGCAAATGTTGGTGCACTCAAAGCTTTAGGTAGGCGATGGGGCAGGGCTGACTGAACGTCTGATCATGCTCTCTACGGTTCGCATGCCCATGTCCAGCCGAGTAGCCGGTTGATGGCGGAGAATATGACCAACATCGGGCCCGCGTGTTCAGGGCTTACTTGTGCGCCCACTGCCATGACCAGAAGGAGGCCATCAGCAAGAATGTCGCCGTCAGGCTCCGCTCAATAAGCAGCTGGGGATTCAGCAGCCATCCAAGCTGGCAGGTCAAGAGCGTTGTTGATTCAGGCGTCAAGCCTCTGGTTATTTTTTCCGATCTGAGTGGCCAAAAGGCTCCTCGCGATTTCTGAACCGTCGCTTGCCCTGATTTCCCTGGACCCGGTCAGGCCAGCCATACCCCTGCAAGTCCGAGCCCCCCGCCGTATCTTCCAGCTCCACTGGCGCCTCTTCATGCCTGATGCACCTCTCGGCACAGCCGCTCGCAACGACGCGCAGGCCGTTGAGGTACCTGCCGGCCTTGGAACGCTGCGCACCTTTCTGCGAGTGCTCGGCCCTGGCTACCTGGTGGCGGTGGGCTACATGGATCCGGGCAATTGGGCCACCGATCTGTCGGCTGGCTCCCAGTTCGGCTACCGCCTGCTGTGGGTGATCGGGCTCTCCAGCCTGATGGCGATGGTGCTCCAGTCGCTTTGCTGCCGGTTGGGCCTCGCGACGCGACTGGATCTGGCCCAGGCCTGCAGCCAGTTGCTGCCTCGATTCTGGCGTATTCCCCTATGGCTGCTTGCTGAGGTGGGGATCATTGCCTGCGACCTGGCCGAGCTGGTAGGCAGTGCCATCGCCCTTCAGCTCCTCTTTGGGCTGCCGTTGCTCTGGGGGGTGGGTCTGACGACCGCCGACACCCTATTGCTGCTGGCGCTGCAGCGCTTCGGGATCCGACACCTCGAGGCCTTGGTGATCGCCCTTGTCGCACTTGTGGGCGGCTGCTTCGCGGTGGAGATGGTTCTGCTCCAACCCAGTTGGAGCCAGGTGGGCCAGGGCTTCATTCCCCAGGCCGCCAGCCTCAGGGACGGTCAGCAGCTCTTTCTGGCTGCCGGGATTCTCGGGGCCACGGTGATGCCCCACAACCTCTATCTGCATTCCTCGCTGGTGCAATCCCGCCACTGGGTCGGCGAGGAGGGGGCGCAGCGTAGGGCTCTGGCTCACAGCACCTGGGACACCCTCATCGCCCTCAGCCTGGCGTTTCTGATCAATGTCTCGATTCTGATACTGGCCGCTGGCAGCTTCTACGGACGGCTGCCACAGCCGGTAACGGACCTAAGCGAGGCCTACCGGCTGCTGACGCCGATGCTGGGAACCTCCCTGGCCAGTGTGCTGTTCGGTGTGGCCCTTCTGGCGGCGGGGCAGAGCTCGACCCTCACGGGCACCATGGCCGGTCAGATCGTGATGGAGGGTTTTTTGCAGATCCGGTTGCCGGGTTGGAAGCGGCGGTTACTTACCCGCGGACTCGCCCTTATGCCGGCAATGACCACGGTGGTCCTCTTCGGGGAACGGGCCACCACCAACCTTCTGGTGCTGAGCCAGGTGGTGCTGTCGCTGCAGCTGCCCTTCGCGGTGATCCCACTGGTGTGGTTCTGCGGGCGGCGAGGACTGATGGGTGAGCTGAGGGCACCGTTTTGGCTGCAGGCCATGGGCTGGCTCTGCGCCAGCGTCATCGTCCTGATCAACCTGTCGCTGCTGAGTGCTGTCGTGCGGGGCGCCTGAGCCCTGGACAGCCTGCTTGAACCAGTCAACGAAGGTTCCAGCCATGGAGCGGAGGCTTTTTACGGCGCGCTCTGTCACCCGAGAGAATCCTTGGTCGTGGCCTCTGATTCGTATCTGGAGCCGATTGGCCATGGTGTTCAAACGGCCAACCTCACTCCTGGTCCACCCCATCACCATTGGGGCTGACAGGGTCTCCAGCCCTCCTGGCGCTTGGCGGCCCACAGCTTGAGGGCCTCAGCCCGGCTCAGCTCCCGGCGTGATTTCAGCAAGGGGATCTCCTGATCGGGAAGCAACTCGCCGGTGGTGATCTCCAATCGCTGGTAGGTGCGCTCCCAACGGGATGGGCGAAAGCGCAGCACCTGGCGCCCGTCACTCAGCCAACCCTCCTTTGGGGTCAGGGGGACTCGAGGTGATGGCCGGCTCATGCCTCCGTGAGTCGGGCCTCGATCAACCGGCAGCACTCCTGTACGTCGCTCGCACACTCCACCCCCTTGCCAAGCGAGCAGAAGAAGTCCCGCCACAGCGCCGGCACCGCCAGCAGGATCAGCGGCCTGCCGCCGTTGAGCGCATGGGCGGCTTCTGAGGCAGTGCCTGGGCCACCGCCCCCGCAGACCACCACCACATCGGCGCTGAGCACGTTGATCACGTTGCGGGCCTTGCCCATGCCGGTGAACAGGGCCAGATCCAGTTCCGCGGTGCATTGCCGCTCGTCACCGTTCCCGACATCCGGCAGCACCCCCACCACCAGGTGCCCCTCCACCCGCGCCGCACCGTGGCTGGCTGCTGCCATCACCCCCGCCGGGCGGCCACCGGTGAGCAGCACCCAACCCCTGGCGCTGATGCACTCTCCCAGCGCCTCGGCCAGGGCCACAGCCTCAGCGGAGGCGCCCTCTCCGGCACCCATCACGCCCACCACCGTTCGCCGGCTGCTCACGCCACCTCCGGGCACCAGCCCCGCTGGCGCGTCATGTCATCGGTCCAACCCTGACAGCGGCGGGTGAGCTGCTCCCCCTGGGCGAGCAGGCCCTGGTGCAGCTGACAGGTGAGCAGGGGGATGCAGTTCACCCCCGCGTGGTGCCGGAACCAGTGACAGCTCATGCAGACCTTGCGGCTGCGGCTGGGGCGCAGCACAGCCTCATCGAGGTAGGGCCACGCCTCGACAGTCGCTTCTTCCCCGGTGGGGTCCGTGTCCCGACGGGAACCACGAAAGCGAGCAGGGGGAGCAGACACGAGACCACCAGGCGAGAAGTACACCCGCACTAGCAGGAGCGCTTTCGAGTTGGCCAGTGCGGGCGCGACGTCCTGCGCCAGTGGCGGCTGGAGGGCGGCTCGGCACCGCGGCC
>JAUCZK010000026.1 GCA_030373145.1 Cyanobium sp. CZS48M
CACTGACTGGAATCAACTGCACTGCAGGTGATCTGGGTTCCTCAGCAAGCCCTAACTAGCCGAACCAACGAGCTCCAGCTGCACCGCCTCCGGAATCGGCCGGCGTGGCCGTGGGGCGATGGCAGTGGTGGAAACCCGGCCGCTGTTACCACTCAGCCGGATCGCGCCGAAGCGTTCCACGAAGTCTGCGCGGTAGTCCAGTTGCAAGATCCCGCAGAGCTCCTCCATGAACCCTTGGGGCTGCGCGCAGAACGCTTCATAACGCAGCAACGGCAGTTCGCGGTAGCGATTCAGGAACGCCAGAGTCCGCCGGCAGTATTCGTCCAACGTGCTCGGTCTGAACTGGTTCTGCCAGCCCTTCTCCAGCAGCCCGAGGTAGCTGTCCAGCGGATGGCGCACTGTGACCACTGACACCAGGTCATGGCCCTCACTTAAGAAATCACAGATCGGCGTGCAGCTTCCCGGGGCCTCCCCCAGGCAGAAATCGGTGTGGCTGTGGTCGCGCACCACCAGCGCCATCCCGTCCTTCTCGCAGATCCTCATGGACTGCCCGATCCGGCTGAGGAAGTCTTCCTTGATCTCCTCCAGCGTCAGCGGGCGGTGGCTGCGCTCCAGCAACAGCAACGGGTTGGTGGGCTCAAAGGTGCGGCCATAGCGGTTCAGGGGATTCAGCTCGCTCAGAACTGCAACCTGGGGCATTGCCGCCAGGCATTTGCTGATCACCGTGCCGCCCGTGCAGGCCAGATGGTGCACCGTGCGGATCAGCGGCCGCTTGTCATTTACCAGGTTGCCCTGTTGCAGCCGCGCCAGCTCTTGCCGTAGGGCCTCCACCTCCCGCTCCAGCCGTGCCTGCCTAAGCCAGCCCCGCAGGGTTGAGGGCGCCACCCCCAGCTGCCCAGCCACCTCTGGCACTGCCTGGCCCTGATCCAGGCAGAGGGCAATGGCTTTTTCGCGGCAGCCGAGGCCCTCCATCTCTGCTCAGGCTCCCCTGCCGGTGAAGAGGCTGACGAGTAGCAAAGGCTGCAATAATTGGGCTGCCAACTGCCGCTGCGCCTGCAGAAACGCCAGCGCCGCCGCCTGCTGCTGCCTGCCCTGCTCCTGGCCCGGCTCGAGGGTTTGCAGCAGCGCTGCCCCGTAGCGCAGCCATGACCCCCAGTCCCCCCGCTCGAAGGCCTCGCGAGTCATGACTGCCGATGGCATTGGGACTGCAGGCTACGGGAAAACTCACGGGATCAGGCCAACGGCAGAGCGATCCCGCTCCTGTGAACCACGCTGGAGCATCCCAGAGCCGAGCTGCTCAGCTGGTTCGACGGCAAGCCCCACCGCTCTTTCCGTGGAGGAGCCCTGGTACCTGGTCAGCAACGCTGATCCCGCGCTGGATCTGGTCTGGACCTACGGCCAGCGGTTCTGCTGCGAACAGCTGTTCCGCGATCAGAAATCGGGGATCTTCCAGCTGGAGAGCAGTGGCTTGCGCGATCCTGCGCGCATCGATCGGCTGCTGCTGGTAGTGGCGATCGCTGTGCTGGACAGCAGCCTGCAGGGGTTCGCCGTAAGCCTGTCCGGCCAGCGCCGCCAGAAGCCGCCATGTCCACGACAGACCGCTCTGCTGGCTGTCGCATGACTGTCTCGGCTGAGATGTGTCGGGGCAGTCAGCCCCAGTGGATCCAGGCTGAGGGTCGCGAACACATCAGGGAGCCTGGTATGGCCCTGCGGCCAGGTGGCGCCCTGATCCTGCTCTGGAACAAGGAACTGCAGCCCAGCGAAACCTTCCACCAGCGCAGCGCCCCGCTCTACGCCGAGCTGGCACCGCAGCTCCATCGCCGCGAAGATCGCAGCACCCAGGTGGCGATCCTCAACGCCCTTGAGGCGGTGCTGATCGACCCGCAGTTCTTCTCGCCTCCCCTCAGCGGGCTCGTTGACAGACGCTTCAGCTATTCAGCGGAGCGCTATCTGGATCTGCTGGCCAGTTACTCCGGCTATCTGCAGCTGGACCCGGAGGTGCGCAGCCTCCTGTTGGAGCGTCTGCACCTGCTGATTGAGAGTGAATGGGATGGACAGCTGCCCCTCACGTTGCTATCGGGCTGGCAGGTGGCACGCAAGATCGATGGCGGTTGAAGTATTGATGGTGCTTGGAGTTCTGCTCAGAAGCCAATCCGAATGCGGCGGTGCTCCAGCTGATTGGTCACCTTGGCCTCCACGGCCCCCTGCACCGTGGCGCCCACATCTCCGCGAACGCTGGCTCCCACATCGCCGGCCACCTGGGCGTTCACCGCGCCACTGACCGTTGCGTTCACAGGGCCCGTGACAGCGACGCCGATCCCCTTGCTCAGCTCCGGTACGTTCACCGCCAGGGGTGAAGCCACAGCTACGGGCTCTGCCATGGTCACCTTTGCGGTGATCGGAATCGTTTTGATCGGGGCGGTGCGGATCGGCTCGGCGATCCTCTCGACCACCAAGGGGGTCCGAATTGAGCCCACATCCACCTGGGCTGTCACCGGCAGGGGGCTTGCCATCACCAGTTCGATCTTGATCGGCTCCTGCAGGACCCTGCCCAGAAAGGCCGCCCCGATGGTTACCGCGGCCACCAGGGCCACCGGCCAGCGCAGGGCCAGCACCCAGCTCAGGGCGGCCGGTTGGGTGGAGGGGGTGGTGGGGGGCTCGCTCATCGGTTGTCGGCAGGCGTCGGCCCCCATGTTGCTGCCGCTGCGGACCCGTGAGGGTCAGGGGGCTGCCAGGTTGCGGAAACGGGTGAACTGGGGCTCGAACAGCAGCTTCACCGTGCCCACCGGGCCGTTGCGGTGCTTGGTCACGATCACCTCGGTGATGCCGCGATCGGCTGTTTCCGGGTTGTAGTACTCATCGCGGTAGATCATCAGCACCAGGTCGGCGTCCTGCTCGATCGAGCCCGATTCGCGCAGATCACTGAGCATCGGTCGCTTGTTGGTGCGGCTCTCCACGCCGCGGCTGAGCTGGGAGAGGGCGACCACCGGCACGTTCAGCTCCCGCGCCATGCCCTTGAGGCCCCGGGTGATGCGCGAGAGCTCCTGCACCCGGTTGTCGGGGGTGGAGCCCTCCATCAGCTGCAGGTAATCGATCACGATCAGCCCCAGCTCCTTGCCCTGCTCCGCCATCAGCCGGCGGCAGAGGGAGCGCATCTCCAGCACGCCGGCGTTGGGCTTGTCGTCGATGAACAGCGGCAGCTGGCCGAGGGTGTTGATGCCCTGGCCCAGCAGCGGCCACTCCTCCTGCTGCAGCCGGCCGGTGCGCAGCCTGCCACTCTCGATGCCCACCTCCATCGACAGCAGCCGGTAGGTGAGCTGCTCCTTGCTCATCTCCAGCGAAAACACACACACCGGCAGCTGGTGGATCTGAGCCACGTTCTTGGCGATGTTGAGCACGATCGAGGTTTTCCCCATCGCTGGCCTGCCGGCCACGATGATCAGATCGCTGCGCTGCAGGCCCTGGGTGATGGCATCGAGGTCGTAGAAGTTGACCGGGATGCCGGCCACCGAGGTGCCCAGGGAGCGGCTCTCGATCTCGTTGAAGGTGCTGGTGAGGATCTCGGCGGTGGGGGTGAGGCCCACCGAGGGCTTCTCCTGGCTGATGGCGAAGATCTGCTGCTCGGCTTCATCGAGCACCTGCTCCATCGGCTTGGCCTGATCGAAGCCGAGCTTGATCACCTCGTTGCCCGAGCGGATCAGCTGCCGCCGCAGGTACTTGTCCATCACCAGGCGGGCCACCTGGTCGATCGAGGCGGTGCTGAGGGTGCGCTCCACCAGCTCCACCAGCCGGTTGCTGCCGCCCACTTTCTCCAGCTGGCCAGTGTCCGCCAGCCAGGCGGCCATGGCCGTGAGGTCGGTGGGTTTGCCCTGGCTGTGCAGCATCAGGGCCGTGCGGTAGATCTCCCGGTGGGCGCTCAGGTAGAAGGCCTCGGGCCGCAGCACATCGGCGATGCGGCCGAGGGCGTCGGGGTCCAGCAGGATGCCGCCCAGCACGGCTTCTTCCGCCTCCAGGTTCTGGGGCGGCACCTGATCGGGCAGGGCCTCGAAGCGGGCCTCGTCCTGGCCCTGGCCGCGACGGCGAAAAGCGGGGGTGAGTGCGGCAGCGGCTGGAGCCGGGTCACTGCGCTCACCAGCGGGGCCCCATTCGGGGCCGCCATCAGGGGCCGGCAGGGGGAGACTCACCATGGGCTGAGGCTAGGGGCAGACCGGGGCTGGGGAAGTGCCTGCGGGCTGGCTCAGGGCTGGCCTAGTGACTGACCACTTCCAGGTTGATCTCGGCGGTGACTTCGGGGTGCAGCTTCACCTGCACCTTGTAGGAGCCGGTGCGGTGGATCTCGGGCACGGCGATGTCACGGCGGTCCAGTTCTTTCTTGGTGGCCGCTTCGATCGCTTCGGCCACATCGCCGTTGGTCACGGTGCCGAAGAGCACGTCGTCGCCGCCGGTCTGCTTCTTGACGGTGAAGCGGCCGATGGTGGTGAGGGCCGTGCGGAAGGCTTCGGCCTCCTGCTTCAGGGCTGCTTGGCGCTCGGCCTCCTTGGCGCGGCGATGCTCCACCTGGCGCAGCACCGCTGGGGTGACGGCCACGGCCTTGCTCTGGGGCAGCAGGCAGTTACGGGCGTAACCGGGAGCCACCTCCACCAGGTCCCCCTGCTTGCCGAGGCTGTAAACGTCCTCGCTGAGGACGACGGAGACGCGCTTGGCCATGGAAACAGAACGGCGGGAACAGGGGATCGGGCAGGGACCGCCGGCTTGGCGGCCCGCATCCTGGAGCGATCAACGATCCTAGATCACGGCTTGGGTGGCCCTGCCGGCGGCGGCGGGCAGACGCACCTGGGTGGCCAGGCCCAGGGCCCGCATCAGGCGGATGTGCTGCCAGGTCAGGTCGATCTGGCTCTTCTCCAGGCCGTGGCGGGCCGAATGGGGGAAGGCGTGGTGGTTGTTGTGCCAGCCCTCGCCGAAGGTGAGCGCTGCCACCCAGGGGTTATTGCGGGACCCGTCGCCGCTCTCGTAGGTGACCTTGCCCCAGCGGTGGGTGGCGCTGTTCACCAGCCAGGTGCACTGGTAGACCGCCACCAGGCGCAGGGGGATGCCCCAGAGCACCAGGGCCCAGCCGCCGGCGCCCGTCAGGCTGCCGATGGCGAACAGCAGCGCGGCCAGGGGCAGCTGCAGCAAGAGAAAGTTCTTGTTCAACCAGCGGTAGTAGGGATCGCGGGCCAGGTCGCCCGTGAGCCGGGGCACGGCCGCCATGGCCGGAATTTCATGGAACATCCAGCCCATGTGGCTCCACCAGAAGCCTTTGTGGCTGTTGTGGTGGTCGACGTCGGTGTCGGAGAACTTGTGGTGATGGCGGTGCAGCCCTGTCCAGTCGATCGGACCGTGCTGGGCGCTGAGGGCACCGCAGGTGGCGAAGAACCGCTCCAGCCAGCGGGGCACCCGGAAGGCCCGATGGCTCAGCAGCCGGTGGTAACCGATCGTGACTCCCAGGCAGGCGGTGACCCAATAGAGCACCAGGAAGCTGGCCAAGGCAGGCACGCTCCAAAACTGGGGCAGCAGAGCCACCAGCGCCAGGGCATGGATCACCACCATGTAGCCGATGGTGACCCCGTGGGCTCCCTTGGGTGCCTGAGCCTGGGGTTCGCCGCGGCGGGGGCAGTGCAGGGCCTCGGCCCGGTAGAGGGAGAGATCGGCGGGAGCGAGGCTGGCAACAGCGGTCGGCCGGGTGGCTGCAGGCGTCGCCGCAGGCCCCGAGCGCGCCGACGGGTGGGAAGGTCGCCGAACGGTGGCGGTCATGGGGACTGGTTCCTGATCGGTCTTTTAGAATAGTAGCAGTACGAATCCAGATCAGGTGGGGTATCAGGCCGAAATCGAATCAGGACGTGAAGCGTTTTCGTATCTGATCAGGGCCTGGCATGAGCGCAACGGCTGGTCCCACCGGGTGCTGCCCGGTCTGGCTGAGGTGCTCGACCTGGGCCGGATCCACAATTCCCAGGTGTCGATGCTGCGCAACCGCAAGCTCGCCTCCCCCGGCCCCGAGGTGTTCCTGGCCCTCGGGCGCATCAACCAGTGGCTGGTGGCCGGGGCCGTTGCTGCTGCCGCAGATGCCAGCAGCGCCCTCGCGGGCCACCCCGACCTGATCGAGGCCCTCTCCCAGGGCTCCCGGCCCCTGCTCAGCAACAGCGGTGAGCCCCTGGGCCCCGGCGACCTGCTGGAGATCTTCGTGGGCCTGGTGCCGCCACCTCGGGCCTTTGATCTGCGCATCGCCGAGGCCGAGGCCCCAGGCCTCAGCTTTGCCCTGGCGGAGTTGCTCTGCGCCGGGCGGCCCTGGCGGCTCTGCCGCGACCAGGTGCTGGCGGCTTACCCGGCGGCCAAGACCCAGCGCCGGGAGCGCTTCGCGGCGGTGATGAGCGGTCAGCGCGACTACAGCGCCGCCGAGCTCGACGCCGAGCTGATGGACCTGCACCGCACCCTTGAAGGGCTGGGGGTGGCCGCTGAGCAGGCGATCAGCGCTGACCGCTTTCTGGAGGTGCTTCGCCAGAAAGCCCGCCTGCAGCAGCAGACGGGCCCCTTGGATCTCGCCGAAGCGATCCGTCAGGAGCTGGTGGCCGAAGGCAGCGGCTGACCCAGATGGGCCACCCGGATCCGTTTGGCCAGCCCCAGGGAGCGCAGCAGCTTGATGTGCTGCCAGGTGATGTCGAACTCGAACCAGCGCAGGCCATGGCGGGCGCTGGCGGGGTGGGCGTGGTGGTTGTTGTGCCAGCCCTCGCCGAAGGAGAGGATGGCCACCCACCAGCAGTTGCGCGAGAGGTCGGGGCTGTCGAAGTTGCGGTAGCCGAAGGCGTGGGTGGCGCTGTTCACCAGCCAGGTGACGTGATACACAATCACCAGCCGAAGGGGAATGCCCCAGAGCACCAGCCCCAGGCCGCCTCCTGGAACTCCGGCCCGCTCCCCGTACCACCACAGGGCGGCACCCAGGGGCACCTGCAGCAGCAGGAACCAGCGGTCGAGCCAGCGGTAGAGGGGATCACGCTGGAGATCGCCGGTGAAGCGGCTCATCTGTCGCACTGCCGGAATGTCGTGCAGCATCCAATCGCTGTGACTCCACCACAGGCCGCGGCCGGCATCGTGATGGTCGTTGGGCTGGTCGGAATACTTGTGGTGGTGGCGGTGCAGCCCCACCCACTCGATCGGTCCGCTCTGGCACGAGAGGCTACCCATCAGCACCAGGGTGTGCTCCAGCCATTTCGGCGCCACGAAGCTGCGGTGGGCCAGCAGGCGGTGCAGCCCCAGGGTCACCCCCAGCACCGTGGTCCAGTAGAGCGCCGCCAGCACCACCACTGCCTGCCAGCTCCAGAAGCGGGGAAACAGGGCGTAGACGGCACCCACATGGATCGCCAGCATGAAGCTGGTGGTGCCGAATTTGTACTTGCGTTGGCTGGGGGGCAGGGGCTGACGGCGTCCGCTCACCGAGGCGCGGACGGCGGCGTCCTGATGCTCGGCGGCGTGGCCCCGCAGGGTCTGACCCGCAGGCTGGACCTGGGGCAAGGCGGATGCTGGATCTGAAGCGGCAACCAAATGAACTCTCGCGATGGTGGCGCAGGCTTGAATCCGTCATCTCCCCTGCGGCGGGCGATCCCGTTGCAGGGAACCCATCAGGCTGAGGTGCGACTCTGACCTGTGATGCCGGCAAAAATGTCGCCGATGCATCGGCGGGAAATCTAGCGGCGTGGGGGAAGCCCCCAGGCACCATGGCGCCGAGAGCTGGTATCAGGCCATGACCACAATGGCAATCAACACTGAAACCCACGCCGGCTGGGCCAGGGAGCGGCTGGCCGCCGCCGCTGAGCGGACGGCGCCTTTGGCCGCCGCCCGCACCGCTGCCGTGCAGCCGGCACTGGCACGGGTGCTCGACGCCTTCGCCGCTGAGCGGCTGGGCACCCACCACTTCGCCTCCGTCAGTGGCTACGGCCATGGCGACCTGGGCCGGGAGGTGCTCGATCGCGTCTTCGCGCGGGTGCTGGGGGCCGAGGCCGCCGCCGTGCGCCTGCAGTTCGTGAGCGGCACCCACGCCATCGCCGCCGCCCTGTTCGGGGTGCTGCGCCCCGGTGATCGAATGCTGGCCCTCACCGGCCGCCCCTACGACACCCTGGAGGAGGTGATCGGTCTGCGCGGCACTGGCCAAGGCTCCCTGGCCGAGTTCGGCATCCACTACGACGAGCTGCCGCTCACGGCCGCCGGTGCGGTGGACGAGAACGGCCTGGCTGCGGCCCTGGCGGTGCCCACGCGCCTGGTGTTGATCCAGCGCAGCTGCGGCTACAGCTGGCGGCCCGCCCTCAGCCTGGAGGTGATCGCCCGCCTCTGCGAGCGAGTGGAGGCCCTGCAGCCCGGCTGCATCCGCTTCGTTGACAACTGCTACGGCGAATTGGTGGAACCCCTGGAGCCGCCGGCGGTGGGTGCCGACCTGATCGCCGGCTCGCTGATCAAGAACCTCGGCGGCACCATCGCCCCCACCGGCGGCTATGTGGCCGGTCGCGCCGAGCTGGTGGAGCAGGCCTGCTGCCGGCTCACGGCCCCGGGCATCGGCAGCGAGGGCGGCACCGGTTTCGATCTCTATCGCCTGCTGTTCCAGGGTCTGTTTCTGGCGCCCCAGATGGTGTCGGAGGCGCTGATCGGTGCTGATCTCACCGCCGCGGTGTTCAGCGATCTGGGCTATGCCGTGCAGCCCCAGCTGGGGGAGCACCGCAGCGACCTGATCCAGGCGGTGCGCTTCGGCGCCCCCGAGCCCCTGATCCGGGTGTGCCGGGCCTTCCAGTCGTGCTCACCGGTGGGGAGTTACCTCGATCCGGTGCCGGCGCCGATGCCCGGCTACGCCAGCGAGCTGGTGATGGCCGGCGGCAGTTTCATCGATGGCAGCACCAGCGAGTTCTCCGCCGATGGCCCCCTGCGCGAGCCCTACGTGCTCTTTTCGCAGGGCGGCACCCACCGCAGCCACGTGGCCCTGGCGCTGGAGCGGGCCCTGACGGCCCTGGGCCCTGGCGGGGGCTCCTGAGCGCGGCGCCCCCCCGGGAGCCACACTGGGTCGAAACCTCTCTCCGGTCCGCGATGGCCCTCCAGGTCCCCGACGACTGCCGCTACGCCGACAGCCACGAATACGTGCGACCGGAGGGGGAGTTGGTGCGGGTGGGGGTGAGTGCCTTCGCCGTCGATCAGCTCGGCGACATCGTCTTTGTGGAGCTGCCCGAAAACGGCGCCCAGCTGGAGCGGGGCAGCAGTTTCGGCACAGTCGAATCGGTCAAGGCCGTCGAGGAGATGTACGCCCCGATCAGCGGCACCGTGGAGCGGCGCAACGAGGCGGTGCTCGCCAGCCCCGAGGAGCTGCAGAACGATCCCCACGGCGAGGGGTGGTTGCTGCTGATGCGCCCCAGCGATCCCGCCCAGCTCGACGACCTGCTCGATCCCGCCAGCTACCGCGCCAAGCTGGAAGGCTCCTGAACCCTGGTCCGGCAGGGCGAAGTCCCTAGGATCCAGTGCTAAGCCGGACCGGGTGGCGTGAGCGTCGAGAGCAGCAGCGACAGCGCCCTGGCCGGCGCCCCCCAGGAGTTCTCCCCTTTCCTGCAACGCCATCTGGGGCCATCCGCCTCTGAGCAGGCCCGGATGCTGGAGCGCCTGGGTTGCGCCGATCTGGAGAGCTTCGTGGCCGAGGTTGTTCCAGGCGACATCCTGATTCCCCCCAGCGCCGCCGAGCAGGAGTTGCCCGCCGGGGTGGGGGAAGCTGATGCTCTGAGGGAACTGCGCCGGATCGCTTCCCTCAACCAGGTGCGCCGCAGCCTGATCGGCCTGGGTTACTACGGCACCGCCACCCCGGCCCTGATTCAGCGCCATGTGCTGGAGAACCCCTGCTGGTACACCGCTTACACCCCCTATCAGGCGGAGATTGCCCAGGGGCGTCTGGAGGCGCTGCTCAACTTCCAGACCCTGATCAGCGAGCTCACCGGCCTGCCGATCGCCAACGCCTCGCTCCTCGATGAGGCCACCGCGGCGGCCGAGGCGATGTCGCTCAGTGCCGGCGCCTGCCGCCGCAGCGAGGCCCGCCGCTTCCTGGTGGATGAGCAGGTGTTCCCCCAGACCCTGGAGGTGCTGCGCACCCGGGCCGAGCCCCTGGGGATCCTGATTGAAACCTTTGATCCACTCACGGTTTCTGCAGCCGGCAGCGTGGCCACGGCCGCTGGTGGCGATCAGGTCTTCGGCCCCGATGTCTTTGGGGTTCTGCTGCAACTGCCCGGCAGCCATGGCCGCCTGTTTGATCCCAGCGCGGTGACCATGGCGGCTCACCAGGCCGGCGCCATGGTCACGGTGGCGATCGATCCCCTGGCCCAGGTGCTGCTGGCCCCCGTGGGCACCCTCGGCGCCGACATCGCCATCGGCAGCAGCCAGCGCTTCGGCGTGCCCCTGGGCTTCGGCGGGCCCCATGCCGCCTTTTTCGCCACCACCGAGGCCCACAAGCGTCAGATTCCAGGCCGCCTGGTGGGCCGCTCGATCGATGCCGAGGGCCGGCCGGCCCTGCGCCTGGCCCTGCAGACCCGCGAGCAGCACATCCGCCGCGACAAGGCCACCAGCAACATCTGCACCGCCCAGGTGCTGCTGGCGGTGATGGCCGGTTTCTATGCCGTGCACCACGGGCCTGAGGGGCTCACGGCCATTGCCCGGCGGGTGCTGCGCCTGCGCGCCGCCCTGGCCCTGGGGCTCACCCGCCTCGGCTTCGAGCTCGAGCCCGGCCCCGCCTTCGGCACCCTCAGCGTGCTCACGGCCGAGGCCGCCGCGCTGCTGGAGCGCTCGGAGGCCGCCGGCTTCAACCTCAGGCCGCTGCTGGCTCCAGGCGGGCCGCTGGAGGGGGTGGCCCTCAGCCTCGATGAGCGCAGCGACATCGCCGAACTTGACCGGCTGCTGGGGCTGTTCGCCGGCGGCTCTGGGCCTGAGGGGAGCGCTCCCGGCCAGGGGACTTCGGCGGCCGCCCTGCTGGAGGAGCTGCCCGCTGAGCAGGAGCTGCTGGCGGGATTGCCCCTGCGCCAGGGCCCCTGGCTGCAGCAGGAGGCCTTCAAGCGCTATCGCAGTGAATCCGAGCTGTTGCGCTACATCCAGCGCCTGGCCTCCCGCGACCTCTCCCTGGTGCACGGGATGATCCCGCTGGGGAGCTGCACGATGAAGCTCAACGCCGCAGCCGAGCTCTCACCGGTGAGCTGGAGCGAGTTCGCCGACCTGCATCCACTGGTGCCCCCCTCCCAGGCCATGGGCTATTCCCGCCTGATCGCTGATCTGGAGGGCTGGCTGGCGGTGATCACCGGTTTCGCCGGCGTGTCACTTCAGCCCAATGCCGGCTCCCAGGGGGAATACGCGGGCCTGCTGGTGATCCGCGCCTGGCACCGCAGCCGCGGCGACGATCACCGCGATGTCTGTTTGATCCCCACCAGCGCCCATGGCACCAACCCGGCCAGCGCGGTGATGGCGGGTCTGCGGGTGGTGCCGGTGGCCTGTGACGCCAAGGGCAACATCGATCTGGTGGATCTGGAGACCAAGGCCCAGACCCACGCCGCTTCCCTGGCGGCGGTGATGGTCACCTACCCCTCCACCCACGGTGTGTTCGAGCCCGGCATCCGCCGTCTCTGCGATGTGATCCACCGCCATGGCGGCCAGGTATACCTCGACGGGGCCAACCTCAATGCTCAGGTGGGCCTGGCCAAGCCGGGCCTCTACGGCGCCGATGTCTGCCACCTCAACCTGCACAAGACCTTCTGCATCCCCCACGGCGGCGGTGGCCCCGGGGTGGGACCAATCGGCGTGGCCAGCCACCTGGTGCCCTTCCTGCCCGGCCAGGTCCAGGGCATCGGTGCGGTGGCGGCGGCCCGCTGGGGCAGCGCCGGCATCCTGCCGATCAGCTGGATGTACATCCGCATGATGGGTGGCGCTGGCCTGCGCCAGGCCAGCGCCGTGGCCCTGCTGGCGGCGAATGTGATCGCCGAGCGCCTGGAGCCCCACTACCCCGTGCTCTTCCGCGGACCGGGCGGGCGGGTGGCCCACGAGTGCATCCTCGACCTGCGGCCGCTCAAGCGCAGCGCCGGTCTGGAGGTGGACGATCTGGCCAAGCGCCTGATGGACTATGGCTTCCACGCCCCCACCGTGAGCTGGCCGGTGGCCGGCACCGTGATGGTGGAGCCCACCGAGAGCGAATCACTGGCGGAGATTGATCGCTTCTGCGACGCCCTGATCGCGATCCGAGCGGAAGCCGCGGCCATCGAGGCCGGCGAGGTGGACCCCCTGGAGAACCCGCTCAAGCGTGCCCCCCACACCCTGGCGACCGTCACGGCCGACCTCTGGGACCGCCCCTACAGCCGCCAGCAGGCCGCGTTCCCCGCCGGCGAGGGCCAGCAGGCCAACAAATTCTGGCCGGCGGTGGCCCGCATCGATAACGCCTACGGCGACAGGAACCTGGTCTGCACCTGCCCCTCGGTGGAGGAGCTGGCAGCGGCGCTGCCCCTGGGGGCGGTTCAGGAAGGGGTAACCACAGCACCAGTTCTGGCTGGTCAGGGGCGTTAAGATCCGCGCAAGTTGATCAATCCTCAGGTTTTCTTTCGAATCCAGGGGTTGTTTCTTTGCACAGATCTGTGAGAAATGCGCCCGGAAGTTCCGGTTTCGCTGCTCCTTCCGATCCGCCCCATCGCTGCGCCGACCCATCCATGAACGGCAACAACGACGACACCTCAGGTCCTGCTGCCATTCGTCGACTGGTGATGGCTGACGCTGAGGCGGCCCGTCAACCGGGATCGCCGTCCAGGCGGGGCCCTTCGCTGCCAGCGGTGCCCACCACCCTGTCCAGTTCCCACGACCGGGGAGAAACCTTCCAGGAAGAAGGCACCAACGTGCTGCGGGTTCCCTTTGGAGTCCGTCAGGCCAAGCGTTATCGCGGTGAGCGCCCCGAGCGCTGGGCCACCCTGGTGCTGCCATTCCAGGCCGGCGGTCCCACCCCCACGCCGCCCCAGGCGGCCTGAGGCCTCAGGGGCTCAGAGGGGGGATCAGGCGGCTCGGGTGAGGCGCCAGTCCACCAGTGCCTTCACATCCTCCAGGGAGCTGGCGGGGGTGCGGAAGGGCAGCACCGGCATCGGACTGCGCTCGGGCCGCACCAGCCAGCTGAGATCAGCCTGGGGCATCAGCACGAAGCCGCGGTAGCGCACGATCCAGCGCTTGGGCTCCAGCTCCAGGTCGGGGACCACCCGCAGACCAGGCGCATAGGGATCGTGGGTCGCCATGACCAGGTGCGCGATGAAAGGTCGAAACTCATTGCAGTGGTGTGGATGAATTGGCGCAGCATCACCCGCTGCCTTTCGGAAAACGGTCATGGTTTGTCATGAATTGCCGGTGGAGCGGTGGAGCCTTCAGAAGCGGGAGCCGGGTTGCTTCAGAAACGCCAGTTCCTCGGTGCTGGAGCTGCGCCCAAGGACTTCGTTGCGGTGGGGGAAGCGCCCGAAACGGGCGATGACATCCCTGTGGCGGCGGGCAAACGCTGTGGTTTCGGCATCACAGAAGCGTTCGTACAGCTTCAGCCCCCGGTCCTGGATCGCCAGGTCCTCGCTGTGCATCAGGGGCATCAGCCAGAACTGGCGCCGCTCGCGCCTGGGTTCGGCTTCGATCCAGCCCATGGCGAGGGCCCGCAGGCTCTGCTCCAGGGCCGCGGCATCCCCGGCGAAAGCCTCGGGCGTCCCGCGCCAGAGCTGTCTCGGCAGCTGATCGAGCAGCAGCACCAGCGCCAGTGCTGAGTCGGGATCGTCTGCCCATGGTCGCAGCTCCCCGGCCAGGGCCCGCTCGCAGAGCCCCCCGAAGCGTTCGCGCACCTGCTGATCGAAGGCGACATCCTTGCGGAACCACTGGGCCGGCTGACACTCCTCGAACCAGAAGCGCAGCAGATCGTGGGCGCCCGGCCCGTTCATGCCAGCTCGAACAGCAGCAGATCGGTGCCGGCCGCCGTGGCTGTGAGCTCTCCGGATCCGCCGGCGACGAAGCCGAGGCCATCGCCGGCCCCCAGGGGCTGGGAGCCGTCTGGTCCGCTCAGCTCCACCGCACCATCGATCAGCTGCAGCCAGGCCTGGCGCCCGGCCGCCAGGGGCAGCTGGAGGCTGACACCTGCACTGGGCTGGGCCCGCCACAGCCGCACGGGCCGGTGGATCGCCATGGCCCCCTCACTCTGCTGAGGGTCCAGCAGCAGGGTCCAGTCGTCGCCGAAGCTGAAGGCCTTTTGCTCATAGGCCGGCCTGATGCCGCGGCTGCTGGGCTCGATCCAGATCTGCAGCAGTCGGCAGGGGCTGCCCGATTCATTGATCTCGCTGTGGACCACCCCGGTGCCGGCGCTCATGCGCTGCACCTCCCCCACCCTCAGCACGGCCCCATGGCCCATCGAATCGCGGTGGCTGAGCTCCCCCTCCACCATCACCGTGATGATCTCCATGTCGCTGTGGGGATGCATCCCGAAACCACGGCCCGGCGCGATGGTGTCCTCGTTGATCACCCGCAGGGGGCCATAGCCCATCCAGGCAGGGTCGTAGTGGTGGCCGAAGCTGAAGGTGTGCCAGCTCTCGAGCCAGTCGAGTCGGCCATGGAAGCGCTCGGCCGCCGGGCGCAGCAGGGTTTCGGTTCGTGGGGTGGTGGTCATGGCAGGGCGGGGTAGTCGGTGTACCCGGCGGAGCCCGGGGTGTAGAAGGTGGCGGGGTCGGGGCTGTTGAGCGGGCCCCCACGCCGCAGGCGCTCGGGGAGATCGGGGTTGGCCAGGAAGGCCGTGCCGAAGGCCACCGCGTCGATGGCACCCGCTCCGATGGCTGCATTGGCCTCGCTGCCGTCGTACCCCATGTTGGCGATCAGGGTGCCGTTGAAGTGTTCACGCACCGGCGTGAGCACATCCCCCTGCTGCTGACCGAGGAGATCGCCGCGCATCACATGGAGATACTCCAGACCGCAGCCATTGAGCCGCTCCGCCAGCCAGCGGGTGAGGCCGACCGGATCGGAATCGACCATGGCGTTGTAGCTGTTGAGCGGCGAGATCCGCAGTCCCACCAGCTCCGCCTCCTGGCGCACCGCCTCGATCACCTCGAGCACCAGGCGGGCCCGGTTCTCGATCGGACCGCCATAGGGGCCAGCGCGGCGGTTACTCCCGTCGCGCAGGAATTCATCGAGCAGATAGCCGTTGGCCCCGTGCACCTCCACACCGTCGAAACCGGCGGCGATGGCGTTGCGGGCAGCCTGGCGGAACCCGGCCACGATGGCGGGCAGCTCAGCGTCGGCCAGCTCCCGCGGCACCACGTAGGGCTTCTTGCCCTCCGGGGTGTGGATCTCATCGCCGCTGATGGTGATCGGGCTGGGGGCCACCGGCTGCCGGCCGCCGTTGAGGAGCGGGTGGCAGGCTCGTCCCCCGTGCCAGAGCTGCAGCACGATGCGGCCTCCCGCCGCGTGGACCGCGTCGGTGGTGAGCGTCCAGCCGTCGATCTGGGCCTGGGAGTGGATGCCCGGCTCACTGATGAACGACGACTCCCCCTCCATCACCATCGTGGCTTCGGCGATGATCAGCCCCGCCGAAGCCCGCTGGGCGTAGTACTCCGCCATGAGCGGGCCCGGCACATGGCCCGCCTCGGCCCGTGAACGGGTGAGGGGGGCCATCAGCACCCGGTTGGGCAGCTCCAGGGGGCCGAGCCGCAGGGGAGTGAACAGGTCGGCCATGGGGGGTAACGATCGGGTGTCGGTGATGAGTCCGGCACTCGGGCGGCCGGTGATCGAGTCAGGTCAGCGATCAGGCCGCCAGCAGCTCCGGCTCGCGGTAGGGCTCGAAGCTGGCTTTGCGGACCCCGCAGATCGGGCATTCCCAGTCGTCGGGGATGGCCTCGAAGGGGGTGCCCGCGGCGATGCCGGAATCGGGATCGCCGATGGCGGGGTCGTAGATCATCGAGCAGACCTTGCAGATCCAGAGGCCGGGCAGGGGCTCACTGGCCTCACCAGCGGTGCCCTCGCCGGAGAGGGCCTTCAGGGCGATGCCGTAGCGGTCGGCGTGGTGCTGCTCGATCGGGGTGAGGAAGCCGAAGTTGCTGGCGGCCTTGCGGAAGACACCGGCGTGGTCTTTGGATTCAGCGATCTGCTCGTTGAATTCAGCTTCGGCGCTGGCATCGCGCTCGGCGCGGGCAGCGGCGGCGAACTCCGGATACATGGTGGTGTACTCGTAGGTTTCGCCTTCGATCGCCAGCTCCAGGCAGCGTGCGAGCACCGCCTGCTTCTGCTCGTCGCTGAGGGAAGCGGGATCCGCCACCACCAGCTCGGGATGGAGCAGGCGGAAATGGGCGAAGGCGTGCTCGGTCTCCTGGTTGGCGGTGTCGCGGAAGAGGCGGGCCAGCTCGGCATGGCCGAGGGTCTTGGCCACATCGGCGAAGAAGAGATATTTGCGGTTGGCCATGCTCTCGCCGCCGAAGGCGGCTTCGAGGTTGGCGCTGGTGACGGGGTTGGAGAGATTCATGGACACAGAGGAGCGGGTTGGCCGGTCTTCCCAGACCCTAGCACTAAGTCGGACTGAGTATGAGTTAGCCGAATCAATAGTTGGCGCCGCTGCGCCGCTTGTGCACCGCCGTGGTGCCTGTGGGATCCAGCACGGCGCCCTGGCTCACGACGGCGTAGATCAGCCAGTGGTCCCCGCACTCCATCCGCTGGCTCACCCGGGCCTCAAGCCAGGCCAGGGCCTCCGGCAGCACCGGCTGGCCTCCCGGACTGCTCTCCAGCTCCAGCCCCGCGAAACGGTCGGCACCGGGGGGAAAGGGTTGCAGGAACTGCTTCATCGGCCCGCTCTCGCGGCCGGCGGCCAGCACGTTGAGGGCAAAGCCATCGCCCACGTGTAGCAGCGCCTCGACGGCGCGGTCTTTGGCCACCGCCACCGTGAAGCCGGGTGGGCTGAAGCTGGCCTGGCTGACCCAGCTGGCCACCATCGCCCCCGCCAGCGCGCCCTCCCCTTCCCCCTTGCGGGTGGTGAGCACGCAGAGGGAGCCCACCACCCGACCGAGGGCCAGCACTGCCGGGTTGCTGCGGCTCTCACTCAGGCCACCGGCGGCCACCCGCTTCTGGCGCTTCTGGCGCTGCTGAAGTTCCCGGCCTAAGGCCGTGCCGGTTTCCTCCAGCCGTTTGAGGGTGGCGCCATCGGGGCTGAACTTCACCCGGATTGGCTCGAAGGCGAAGCGGAAGCCCCCGTCGCGCAGCTTGCTCTCCAGCAGGTCGATGGCCTCGCCACTCCAGCCGAAGCTGCCGAACACGCCCACCGGCTTGTCGCGGTCGCCCTCCGCCAGCAGGGTGCCCAGAGCGGAAACGATCGGCGTGGGGGCATGGCCCCCGAGGGTGGGGGAGCCGATCATCAGGGCGTCGCAACCGCGGATCGTCTGCAGGAGCTGCTCGGGGGGCGCGAATTCACAGTTCAGGCTCTCGACCCGGACCCCCGTGCGCGCCACCCCCTGGGCCAGCGCGTCCGCGATGGCAGCGGTGTTGCCGTAGGCGCTGGCATAGAGCAGGGCCACCGAGAGCTGGGCCTTCTCCTGGCTCTCGCCCCAGCGGCGATAGTCGGCCAGCAGGCTGCGCCAGCTTTCGCTGATGGCCGGGCCATGGCCCGGAGCGATCGTTCGGATCGCCAGCTCATCGAGGCGATCCACCACCGTTTCCACCTGGCGGGCCATCGGCGCCATCAGGCAGTCGTAGAAGTAGCGGCGATCCTCCTCGGTGCTGTCGCGGTTGGCCTCGGCCCAGCGCTCGCTGCAGCGGTGGGCGGCGAAGAACTTGCCGCTCATCAGCAGGCCGGTGCGCTCCTCGAAGGCCACCAGGGCGCTGGGCCAGCGGGGGGTGGGGGTGGGAATCAGGCTGAGCCGGTAGCCGTTCGCCAGCTCCCGGCTCACCTCCTGCTTGATCACATCGATCGGCGGCAGGGGCGGCAGGGGCGGATCCGGCTTCGCCTCGACGCCAGCTCCCACCGCAGGGGCGGTGGGCTTGCGCTGGCTCCAGAGCTCCTGCAGCAGCCGGGCGCCGGCATTGGAGGCCACCAGCATCAGGGCCGGCCAGCGCAGTGCCAGCTCCCGCAGCAGCGTCACCCGGTTGGGGTTGAGGTGACCCACCACCACCTTCAGGGCCGCCTCGCTGGGCACCAGCCCACTGAGCTGCTCCAGGAACGGCTCCGAAAACGAGGCCCCCGGCGGATGCACCAGCACCGGCGGGATCGGGGCGCCAGCGGTGCTGCTGCCAGCCTCGAACAGAAACGCGTTGGCGGTGGTGCCCCGCTCCAGGCCGTATTCCACCTCGAAGCGCAGGCGCTTGGGGCTGAGGCCCCGCAGGCAGATCAGTCCAGGCTCGATCGGCAGCAGGATGACGCGGCGGTCACGGGTCATGGGTGAGGGCGGGCGAGGGGAAGGCTGGTATGGAGGGAGGGTTCGAGCAGGGCGAGGAAGCGGTCCTGCAGGGCAAGGACGGCCATGCTGGAGAGATGGTCCGTGTCCCTCAGTAAGGAGGACAGCGTGGCGTTGTCGCACTCGCCCGGACAGAGGATCGGGATGGGATCGACAAAGCTGATCCGCGGCGAGAGCCTGGATTTGAGAACGGCATTCATGGCACGGGCATGGCCGAGTTGGCGCACCACCTGCCGCTCACAGTTCCTCACCGCCTGCAGGCTGAACCACTCCTGAAAGCAGAGGTCGTAATCGGGATTGCGTGGGGTGCCACCGAGCAACACGGTCTGCAGACCCCGATCCGAGGCTTTGGCGGCGAAGGCCTCGAGGGCCTCGAGATACTGGGAGGTCTTGGCCGGACCACGGTTGAGGGGCACACCTCTGGAGTCCACAAAGCTGTCGCGGGTGTCCTTGAGCTTGGAGCGATCTCCCAGATAGCTCAGCCAGTAGCCCACCACCACCACCACATCCCCGGCCCGGGCTTGGTCGAGAAGATGGGTTTGCGACAGCTGCAGGAAACGGTTGCAGTCGGGATTGGTGGTGCCAAAGCGGGTGGCCGGGAAGGGGCATCCGGGCCTGCCGAAGAGCGTGATCCCATAGCGGCCTGTGGCGAAGAGCCGGTCGGCCAGGGGCGAGAAGGCCATGGCATGGCTGTCACCCACCACAAAGATGTGCCGGGCCGCCGGCTGCGGTGGCTGGCCAGCGGCCGCAGCGGGGGGAAGGCCCGTGCAGCCCTTGGCATAGGCCGCAAAGGAGGCGGCACTGGCCAGCACGGTCGCGTCCTTGCTGTCGGAGGCGCAATTGGGTGGATTGATCTCCGTGCCCCTCACCTGCAGGGGGCCACCGTCGCGGATGCCATCCACCAGGGTGCGATCGCCCAGATAGGCCCTGCCGCTCAAGGGGCTGCTCAGGGCCCAGAGAGGAAGGGCGGTGAGCACGGCGCCGAGCAGGCCGAGGCCGAGGGTGATGCGCTGATCAATCGACCAGCGGGCCTTGCGCAGAGGGGTTTCGATGTAGCGCAGGGTGAGTGTGGCGAGCAGCAGGATGAGGGCGATCTGGATCGGAATCGTCCACCACTGAATGCCGATCGTTCTGCGGCTGATGGCCAGCACACTCCAGTGCCAGAGGTAGAGCGAATACGACAGCACGCCGAGCCGCACCAGCCAGGGCGTGGCCAGCCAGAGCTGAGGGCGACTGCCTGGTCGCAGCGTGGCGATCAGCAGCGCCGTAAGCAGCACAACAGAGATCGTTGCCACCACTTGAAACTCCCGAGGCAGCAGCGCCAACGGCAGCAGCAGGCCCAGGGCCGGCAGGGGCGACAGCCGTTCAAAGAACCTCGTCCCTCTCCTGCAGCCCAGGAGCAGAACCAGCAGACCGCCGGCCCCCAGCTCCCAGAAGCGGGTCGGCATCAGGAAGTAGGCCGCGGAGGGATCCCGCTCGCTCAGGGCGATGAAGGCCAGCAGCGACGCCCCGCTGAGCGTGGCGATGACCCAGAGGAGTGACCTGGGGCTGCGCCGGCCAGCAAAGAGGGGGCCGCAGAGCAGGATCACCAGCGGAAACAGCAGGTAGAACTGCTCCTCCACCCCCAGCGACCAGGTGTGGGTGAAGGCGTTGAGCTCGGTGGATCGGGCGAAGTAATCCGTCGCCTGGCTCTGCAGATAAATGTTTGACACGCCGAACAGTGCCGTGATCCCGGTGGTCAGGGAGACGGCTGAATGGCGATCGAACAGCGCGATGAACAGGCTGGTCACGGCGACGCAGACCAGCAGGGCCGGCAGCAGGCGCTTGATGCGGCGGCTGTAGAACTCCAGCAGAAAGCCGCTCGGCCGCGGCTGTGGCTGTGCCCGTGTCAACGACGCGGTGATGAAGAAGCCGGAGATGACAAAAAAGATGTCGACGCCGAGGTAGCCGCTGGGCAGGAGCCTCTGATCGAAGTGATTGATGATCACCGCGACCACCGCCAGCGCCCTCAGCCCATCGATCTCCGGCCGGTAGGTGCTGGAGCCGGCGGCGCTGTTGGCCATGGAGTGGGTGAGGAGCGGCTGCAGATTTGGCTCAGTAATGGTTGCCCACCTTGCGGTGGTGCACGGCGGTGGTGGCTTCACTGTCGGCCACGGTGCCCTCCTCCACCTCGGCGTAGATGATCCAGTGGTCGGGGCCCTCCATGCGCTGGACCACCCGGCAACCCAGGAAGGCCAGGGCATCCCCCAGCACCGGACCGCCCGCGGACACCCCATCGAGGGTGGAGACACCGGAGAAGCGATCGGCCCCAGGCGGGAAGCGCTTGAGGAAGTGCCGCAGCAGCTCCTGGTGGTTGTCCTCGCGCAGGACGTTGAGCACGAAGCGGTCGCCCACCTGCATCAGGGCCTCGATGGCCCGGTCCTTGGCCACGGCGATCGAGAGGCCCGGCGGATCGAAGCTGGCCTGGCTCACCCAGCTGGCCACCATGGCGCTGCTGCGCTCCCCCTGGCGGGCGGTGACGATATAAAGCCCGCCGCTGAGGCGGCCGAGGGCCTTGTCGAGGTCGCCATCGAGCGACTTCATCGCGGCGATCGTGCGGGCACGGGTGAGCAGCTGGCCCAGGTCAGTGCCGGCCTCTTCGCAGCGCTGGTAGTCGTTGCCATCGGGCACCTGGCGAATGCGCAGCGGCTCGAAGGCCTCTTTCTGTCCCACGCTGCGCAGCTGGGCGGCGACGCTGTCGATCGGCTGGTCGTTGCCGCCGTAGGCGTCGTAGACCGCCACCCATTGCTTGGGTTTGAGGGCCGCCAGCAGGGTGCCGATCGACTGCTGCAGTTCCGGGTCGGCCTTGGCGGGCCAGGTGGGCACCACCACGGCGCTGGCCTCGCCCACCAGGGCCGCCAGCTCCTGGGCATCGGTGGCGCGCAGATCCACCAGCTGCACCTGGGCCTCGGCCTTGCCGATGCCGCGGGCGATGGCCTGGCTGAGCCGGTCACAGAAGCCGTACTGGCTCACATAACAGACGGCGGCATAGGTTTCACCGGCGCTGCGCTGGCTGCTCCAGTCGCGGTAATCGCCGGTCCAGAGGCCGAGGTGATCGCGCAGCAGCGGGCCATGGCCGGTGGCGATCATCCGGATCGGCGGCAGGGCGTCCATGCGCTTGAGGGCCTGCAGCACGCTGCGGGCGTTGGGGCCCATCAGGCAGTCGTAATAGAAGCGGAAGTCGGGGGCAATGGCGCCGGGATCCACATCGAAGATGTCGTCGCCGCAGTAGTGCAGACCGAAGGCATCGCAGGTGTAGAGGATCCCCGTGCCGTGATCGAAGGAGAAGATCGTGTCGGGCCAGTGCAGGTTGGGGGCACTCAGGAATTCGAAGCGGTGCTGCACGCCGCTGCTGGGATTGACGCCCAGATCGAGTTCCTCACCGCTCTTCACCGCCCGACTGCGGAAGGGCCGGTGCACCTGGTCGGCGAGAAATTGGATCGCCACCTTCGAGGCCACGATCTCAATCTCGGGATTGCGCTCCAGCAGATGGCCGATCAGGCCGGAGTGGTCGGGCTCGGTGTGGGACACGATCAGGTGATCGATGGCCAGCGGATCGATCTGCTCCTCCAGCAGGGGCAACCAGGTGTCGGCGAATTTGAGATGACTGGTGTCGATCAGGGCGGTGCGCTCCCCCCGCACCAGGAAGGCGTTGTAGGTGGTGCCGTTGCGCAGGCCGAACTCGATGTCGAAGCGGCTGCGCTCCCAGTCGAGGGAGCGAATGGTGGTGGTATCGGCTCCGATCTCTGCGGCCTGGAGGGAGAGGCGAGGTGGTGCAGCGGTGGCGACGGTCATCGACGGCGTCTGCGAGGGCGTCGACTCTAGAAACACCATCGGGATTTCTTTGGCTGTAGCGGCGCCCAAGGCGGTCTGGGCCGATTCGGCCATCTGATGGCAGGCATAGGCAGGGCTTGGGCCACCGGCGGGCTCCAAGGCCAGTCGTAAAGGGAGCGCCCGCAGGCGCTGCGGCGACTGTTGCTTCAGTGCTTGGGTCACTGAATCCTCAGATAACCCAGGCTTATCTTTGGGATTTGCAACTCTTTGCGCCGCGGGCACCCAGAGCCTTCGCGTTGGAATTACCGTCTTTCAGAATTTTGTACTACCAAACATGTCTGCCCATTGAGAGCGCTCGATCGCCCCTCTGATTCGGCCTGCCTCGGTCATCCAGATCCCAAGGTCATCCAGGTCCCCAGGCCATCCAGGCGAGAACGAACTCCCATGGAAGTAGCCCGATTTTTGTCTGCTGCCTCGAAACGGCTATCGACTCCCTTCCCATTCGGCCCAGAACCCACAATCCTTTTCTGATAACGATTCGCGATCTGGACTTTTCGTTCGAACAGTCTCAGTTCACGAATGACGTGCAGCCGTCAGCTCTCGTTTTTGAACTGGTCGAAAGATCGTCGCAGCTATCGCCAGTATCCAATTAGAGGTCTGTTTATCGCCCTGTGGACCTCTCATTTCAGGCATCCGCAAATGCTTGATTGCGCCTATCCGACTACAGCCTTGACCCGAAGGCGTGCCCCCACTCCTGATCTCTCAGCGACCTGAATCATTGCCACAACATGAGGATTTGATTTGTCTGAATTTTTTGAGCTATTTATCAAGCAGCTTCAGTCTCCAACGCTTGGCTTCCTGATCGGTGGCATGGTCGTCGCCTCATTCGGCAGCCAGCTGGCTATTCCTGATGCCATTTACAAGTTCATCACCTTCTTCCTGCTGCTGAAGATCGGATTGACCGGGGGCATTGCCATTCGCAATTCCAACCCCACCGAGATCTTCCTCCCGGCACTCGCGGCTGTGGTGCTTGGCATCGTGATCGTGTTCATCGGTCGATACACCCTGGGGAAACTGCCAGGCATCAGCGTGCCTGACGCCGTGGCCACCGGTGGTCTGTTCGGCGCGGTGAGTGGCTCCACTCTGGCCGCTGTCCTGCCACAGTTGGATTCCGCCAAGATCCCCTATGAGGCCTGGACGGCGGCCCTCTATCCCTTCATGGACATCCCGGCCCTGGTGACGGCGATCGTGGTGGCCAGCGTTTACCTCAGCAAGAAGACCGGCAAGGCTTCCGAGAAAGTCGAGATCTGGCCGATCATCAAAGAAAGTGTGCAGAGCTCGGCCGTCACGTCGCTGCTGCTGGGCGTGGGCCTTGGCATTCTCACCAAGCCAGAGCCTGTCTATGAGAGCTTCTTCAATCCTCTGTTCCGCGGCTTCCTCGCGATTCTGATGATCATCATGGGGATGGAGGCCGCCCAGCGCATGAATGAGCTGCGCAAGGTTGCCCAGTGGTTTGCCATCTACGCTTTCATCGCACCGATCCTGCATGGTTTTCTTGCATTCGGTCTTGGCCTTGTCATTCACAAGATCACGGGCTTCAGCATCGGTGGCGCTGTGGTGTTGGCGGTGATCGCCGCGTCGAGCTCGGATATCTCCGGCCCGCCGACCCTTCGCGCTGGCATTCCCTCGGCTAATCCCTCTGCATACATAGGCGCTTCCACGGCCATCGGCACTCCGGTGGCGATCGCCATCTGCATCCCTCTGTTCATTGGGATTGCTGAGATGATGATCGGGCGTTAAACTTTTAAAATCAAAATCAATTTGAGGTTAAGATCATGAGTCAACAGGTTTGGAAGCTGGTGATCGTTGGGGAGGAAATCCTCTCCAAGAAACTCATCAAGCTCATCAAGGCTGCGGGTGCCACTGGGTACACTGTTAATTCAGCCGGTGGTGAAGGAAGCCGCAATGTGCGCTCCACGGGAGAGCCCAGCGTATCGCACACTCTTGCCAATGTTAAAATCGAGGTGCTCACTGGCACCCGTGAGCTGGCCGACAAGATCACCAAAGAGATCGAAGCCAAGTTTTACGCGGACTACTCGATCATCACTTATATCTACCAGGTGGAAGCCCTGCGCGATCACAAGTTCTGATCTGATCTGATCTGATCTCTATCTCGGCTGTGTGCTTGTTGCGCATGGCCGAGATTTTTCGTTTCAGGTTGTCTTGAATGCGGCGGGCCCCCCATCGGTGGTGGTGATGTTCAGGGATTGCATCGCGGGCAATGCAGCGGATCCGCCTCAGTCAATCCATCAGGGCGCGGGCGCTCCTCGCTGTGGGAGCAGCTGACGCAGCCCAATCGCTCGCCGCGCACCTGGGAGGTGGGCCAGCCGCACCAGCTGCAGGGCAGGCCGGGCACCAGCTCCACCCGCCCCCAGCCCGGCGCGCCGCAGGCGAGGCAGGGGGTGGAGATCCGCTTCGCCAGCTTGGTGGCCAAGCTGCGCAGGCTGGCCATGCGGGTGGGGTTGCGGTGGGCGCGCATGTCGGTCTTCAGCAGGGCCCTGCCATTGCTGGAGCCGGCGGCGGCGGCGCTGATCGCCCCAGCCAGCTGCTGCTGATCCGCCAGATCCTTGAAGATCAGATCTTGGGTGCCTGTGCAGGGCTGCTCGGGACGCACGATCAGTCCATGGGCGGGGAATCCCACCCGTTGCGGCCAGCCCTCCAGCTCCGCCAGCGCAGCGGCGCTGCGGTGATCGAAATTGGTGCGCCTGGCGATCAGCCGCTCCCAGATCTCCAGGCCGCGCTTCTGATCCAGGAACACCATCAGCTCCAGGCCTGCCGCCAGGAAAGGCAGCTGGGGGTGGGGGCCAAAGCTGCCCTCACTGGCCAGGCCGAGCGGCAGGCCCAGCCTCTCCATGCCCAGCTGGGCCTTGCGGCGGCAGGCCTGCTCTGGGCCGCCGGTGCGCGGCACCCGTCCGTCGAAGCTGCCCAGCTGGTCCGTGTCCAGCCCAGCCGGGAGCTCCAGCTCCAGACCGAGCAGGGCGCCGAAGGGGCGAGCGAAGGCCCTCTCCTTGCCGTGCATGGTGGCCAGGGCGGCCCTGGCCCTGAGGTAACGCTCCATGACGGCTGGAGGATTCCAGGCGGAACCCAGGACAGTTGGCGGAACAAATCTAAGTAAACGCTGGCCAATCCAGAGCCATTGCCTGAAGCTGAACGGGGCGGATTGGCTGGATTGATTGCCTGGGCTTATCGCAGGCATACGCAATCCTTCCGTATACCAAGGCCAAGTGGTCTTCTATTGCCATTAAGGTCTCTCGACCGCCGCAACGGTGACCCCATGCTCTACTCCTGAAGACCCTTCATTCGGCGCTCGGACTTTTGCCGCTACGTCCCAATCCGACCGCCTGCTTCAAGCAAAACTTGATCTTCCATGGGGCGACACGACGTGTCGTCTCCAACTTCCTTCTGCCCTCCTGACCATGCCGAATCGTCGCAAGTTTCTTTCTGTCTTCAGCGCCACCCTGGCCGGCACCCTGTTCCTCAATGCCTGTGGCAATCCTCCCGAGAAAGGTGGAGGCGCCGATGGCGGCACAGCCTCCGCTCCGGTGGCCGATGCTGGCCTCGAAACCAAAACCATCACACTCGGCTATGTCCCGATCGTGGAGGCCGCCTCTCTGGTAGTGGGGGTGGAGAAGGGCTTCTTTGCCAAGCATGGCCTTGAGGTGAAGCTGGCCAAGCAGGCCAGTTGGCCTGCCGCCCGCGACAACGTGGTGATCGGTTCCGCCGGTGGCGGCATCGACGGCGGTCAGTGGCAGTTGCCGATGCCCCACCTGATCACCGAGGGCATCATCACCAACGGCAACAAGGTGCCGATGTATGTGCTGGCGCAGCTCATCAGCCAGGGCAACGGCATCGCTGTGTCCAACTCGCTGAAGAAGGCCAACCTGCGCGTCGACCTCACCCCGGCGGCCCCCACGATCCTGGGCTTTCCCAAGACCGAGGGCCGTAAGTTCCGCGCGGCTCACACCTACCCCAACGCCAACCAGGACCTCTGGATCCGCTACTGGCTTGGCGCCGGCGGCATCGATCCCGACAAGGACATCGAGCTGCTGACGGTGCCATCCACCGAAACCCTGCAGGGGATGCGCAACGGCACCATGGAAGCCTTCAGCACGGGCGATCCCTGGCCGTTCCGGATCGTCAAGGACGACATCGGCTACCTGGCGGCTCTGACCGCCGAGATGTGGCCGGTGCACCCCGAGGAGTTCCTGGCCGTTCGCGCCGACTGGGTGGACAAGCACCCCAAGGCTGCCGTGGCCCTGCTCAAGGGTCTGATGGAGTCCCAGCAGTGGGCCGACAAGGCTGAGAACAAGACGGCTCTGGCGCAGATGCTCAGCTCCCGGGCTTACTTCAACACCCCGGCCGCGGTGCTGGAGCCGGCGCTCAAGGCGGAGTACAAGCTCGGGGCTGATCTCAAGCCTTCCAATGATCCCAAGCTGGGCCCCCTCTACTGGAACAGCGATCGTGGGGTGATCTCCTATCCCTACAAGAGCCTGAGCCTCTGGTTCCTGGTGGAATCCCTGCGCTGGAAGTTCCACCCCGGCAAGCTCGACACGATTGACCAGGCCAAGGCCCTGGTCGACAAGGTCAACCGTGAGGACCTCTGGCGTCAGGCGGCCACTGAGCTGGGTCTTCCTGCCGGTGACATCCCCAAAGGCTCCTCCCGCGGCAAGGAGACCTTCTTCGATGGCATCGTCTTCGATCCGGAGAACCCCCAGGCCTACCTCGACAGCCTGAAGATCAAGCGCTGATCGCCGCCCACCTCCCTCGGCGCTGGCTCCAGGGCCGGGGGTTTCTTTCGTCAGCAGGCGGCTTGCCGCCATCCCTCATCCCCTTCCTCTCGTTCTTCCCAGGACGACAGTTTCATGGTTTCCGTTCCCCAGCCAAGCGCAGGATCCAGCAAGAATCCCATCCGCTGGCTGATGCTCAACCGCAGCACCTGGCTCTATCCCCTTCTCGGGATCGGTGGATTTCTGCTGGTCTGGCAGATCAGCGCCAGTTTGAATCTCACCCGTCTGCCGGGGCCCCTCAGCCTCTGGACCAACGAACGGACCAGGGAATTGCTCCTCTATCCCTTCTATGACCGGGGCGGCCTTGATAAGGGCCTCTTCTGGCAGACGATGGCCAGCCTGGGGCGTGTGGCCCAGGGCTATTTGCTCGCGGCTCTGGTGGGGATCAGCGCGGGTATCACGGTGGGCCTGAGCCCTGCCCTGAACCGTGCGTTTGATCCCCTTTTTCAGTTCCTGCGCATGGTGGCGCCGCTGGCCTGGGTGCCGATTGCCCTGGTGATTTTCCAGAAAAACCAGCCGGCGGCAATCTTCGTGATCTTCATTACCGCCATTTGGCCGATCCTGATCAACACCGCCGAGGGCGTACGCCAGATCCCCCAGGACTATCGCAATGTGGCCCTGGTGCTTCAGATGTCGAAGGGTCGCTTTTTCACCAAGGTGCTGATCCCCTCGGCCTTGCCGTACATCTTCACCGGCCTGCGCATTTCGATCGGCCTGGCCTGGTTGGCGATCATCGCTGCAGAGATCGTCATGTCCGGCATCGTCGGCATCGGCTTCTTCATCTGGGACTCCTATCAGCAGAACTACCTCAGTGACATCATCCTGGCTGTGCTCTGGATCGGCGCCGTGGGTCTGCTGCTGGATCGTGCCATGGCCTGGCTTCAGAGCCGCCTCACCCCCGGCCAGTGATGGTCTCCCTTTCAACTGCTCACCCCAAGCCCCACGGAGATCTGAACAATGACCACACTGGTTGATGTCCGCGACATCGAAAAAAGCTTTGCCCTGCGCGGCGGCGGCAGTTATCTCGCCCTCAAGGGAATCGACCTGGAGATCCGCAAGGGGGAGTTCGTTTCCCTGATCGGTCACTCCGGTTGCGGCAAGAGCACCCTGCTCAACATGATCGCCGGGCTCGATCTGCCCAGCGAAGGCACGGTGCTGCTGGATGGCGAAGCCATCAAGCGCCCCGGCCCGGACAAGATGGTGGTGTTCCAGAACTACTCGCTGCTGCCCTGGCTCTCGGTGCGGGAGAACATCGCCCTGGCGGTGGATGAGGTGATGGGCAAGATCGGCACCTCAGAGCGTGATGCTCTTGTGCAGGAGCACATCGACATGGTGGGGCTGGGTCCGGCGGCGGCCAAGTTGCCGCTGCAGCTCTCCGGTGGCATGCGCCAGCGGGTGGCCATCGCCCGTGCCCTGGCGATCCGGCCCAAGTTGCTGCTGCTGGATGAACCCTTCGGTGCCCTTGATGCACTCACCCGGGGGAATCTGCAGGAGAAGTTGATGCAGATCTGCAATGAGCATGAGCTCACCGCGGTGATGGTCACCCACGACGTGGACGAGGCGGTGCTGCTCTCGGACCGGATCGTGATGCTCACCAACGGCCCAGGCTCCAGGATCGGCGGCATCCTCGAGGTGGACATCCCCCGCCCCCGGGCCCGCCTGGAGGTGGTGCACCACCCCAGCTACTACAGCCTGCGCTCGGAGATCATTTATTTCCTCAACCGTCAGAAGCGGGTGAAGCAATGGCGCTCCCGGCCCCATGCCGTGGTGGCCCGCCACGGCCTCGAGAAGGTGAACCTGGATCTGGGCTTCCTGCCCCTGGCCGCCAGTGCTCCGCTCGCCGTGGCGGAAGCCCACGGGCTCTTCGCCAAGCACGGCCTCGATGAGGTGAGCCTGATTCGTGAAACCAGCTGGCGCGGCATTGTTGATGGGCTGGTGGACGGCACCCTCGATGCCTCGCTGATGCCGGCGGGGATGCCCACCTGGATGACGGCGGGCGGTCACGGCGGCACGCCGCTGCCGATCGTGACGCCACTCACCTTGAGCCGCAACGGCAATGGCATCACCCTGGGCCGCCGGCTGGCGGAGCAGGGGGTGCGCACGGTGGAGGACTACCGCGCCTACCTCAAGAGCCACGAGCGGGAGCCCCACACGATGGGGATCGTGCATGAGGCCTCGATGCACAACCTGCTGCTGCGCTACTGGCTGGCGGCCAACGGCATCGACCCTGACAAGGATGTGCACCTCCAGGCCCTGCCGCCGGCCCAGATGCTCGCCGACCTCAAGGACGGCAGCATCGACGGCTACTGCGTGGGTGCCCCCTGGCTGGATCGGGCCATCCGCGACGGCCATGGCATCGCCGTGGCGGGCGACCTGGCGATCTGGCCAGGCCACCCCGGCAAGGTGCTGGGGCTGCGCGAAGACTGGGCCAACGCCTACCCCAACACCAACATCGCCCTCACCAAGGCGTTGCTGGAGGCCTGCCAGTACTGCGCCGATCCGGCCCACTGGGCTGAGCTCAGTGAGCTGCTCAGTGATCGCCGTTATCTGGGCATCAAGCCGGAGATGATTCGCTTCAGTGAGGCCAGTGCCGACGTGGATCGGGGCGGTCCGGAGAGCGAAGCGGCGGTGCCCCATCACCTCTTCTTCGGTGAGGGCCTGAACCGGCCCAGCCGCACCGAGCACCTCTGGATGATGACCCAGATGGCCCGCTGGGCGGAGATCCCACTGCCGCGCAACTGGGTGGAAATCCTTGAGCGGGTCTGTCAGGTGGGGGTGTTCAGCACCGCCGCCCGGGAGCTGGGCCTGGAGGCGATCAGCTATCAGCGCCAGGGCATCGAGCTCTTCGATGGCCAGGCCTTCAACGCCGACGACCCGATCGGTTATCTCAACAGCCAGACGATCAAGCGTGATTTCAGCATCGCCGAAATCCCCCTGGCCTCGCCTCGGCGCGCCTGATCGGCGGGAGTGCCCCGCCCCGCTTTGTCACACGTTTCCTCAGCCAAGTTCCTGCACCCAGTCCCTCTCCCCCAGCGAGATTCCCGATGGCCACGATGCTTCAGCCCCCGGCCGCAGACCTGTTGACCCCGCCGGGCGACGCCTTCCTGCGCTTTGAAAACGTCAGCAAGGTGTACCCCACCCCCACGGGTCCCTACACGGTGCTCGATGGCATCGACATGGCCGTGAACCAGGGGGAGTTCATGTGCGTGATCGGCCACTCCGGTTGCGGCAAGTCCACCCTGCTCAACATGGTGTCGGGCTTCTCCACCCCCAGCAGCGGCCAGGTGGTGCTCCACGGCAATGCGATCACCAAACCAGGCCCTGACCGGATGGTGGTGTTCCAGGGCTATGCGCTGCTGCCCTGGTTCAGCGCCTACGACAACGTGTACCTGGCGATTGATTCGGTCAAGCCGGATCTGCCGGCCGTGGAGAAAAAGGAGATCACCCGCGAGCACCTGGCCATGGTGGGGCTCACTGAGGCGGCGGACAAGAAGATCAACCAGCTTTCAGGGGGCATGAAGCAGCGGGTGGCGATCGCCCGGGCGCTGGCGATCCGGCCGGAGGTGCTGATCCTCGATGAACCCTTCGGTGCCCTCGATGCCATCACCAAGGAGGAATTACAGGAGGAGCTGCTGACGATCTGGAACACCCAGAAGTGCACGGTGCTGATGATCACCCACGACATCGACGAGGCGCTGTTCCTGGCGGATCGTCTGGTGATGATGACCAACGGACCCGCCGCCAAGATTGGTGAAATCATGGAGATCAACTTCCCGCGGCCACGCAACCGCGAGGAGATCATGGAAGACCCGATCTACTACGACATGCGCAACCAGGCCCTGGATTTCCTCTACAGCCGCTTCGCCCACGACGACACCGAGTGATCCCCCCACAAAAAGGCCCCGGCCCTGGGGCCGGGGCTGGGGACCACGGATCTCAAGGCTTCAGGGCTCTGCCCTTGGCCTGGTTCAGCCCTCCACTTTGACCACAACGGTGCTGTGGGTCTGGGCCTTGGGCGCCGTGACGGTGAGCAGACCATCGCGGTAGCGGGCTTCGATTCCCTCCCGCTGCAGGCCGGCGGCGAAACGGAAGCTGCGGCTCCAGGTGCCGTAGCGGAACTCGCTGTGGATGGGGCCATCAGCTCTGGTGTCCCCGTTCTTGGCGTCGCTGGGGGCGCTGCTGGCCAAGGAGCGGCGCTCGGCGCTGATCAGCAGGGAGCGGTCGGTGGCTTTCACTTCAATCGATTCCTTGTCGACGCCGGGCAGTTCCAGCACGACGACATAGGCCTGGTCGGTTTCGTGCACTTCGGCGGCTGGGACGCGTTCGGCCTGATTGACCTGTTGCTCCAGACGCTCGAGCAGATCGAAGGGGGAATGGCGCAGGGTCAGCATGGTGGTGTCCTTCACTGTTAAGAGATCGGGGTGGTTCGGATCACCCGTGCAGCCAATGTGGCCGATCCCAATGAGAACCAGGAGTGCAGAAACCGTCCCATTCGGTTCGGTCTACCCGCTCCCTGCGGTCTCTACACCAGAACAGGGGGGAGAACCGCCAGGGGCTTGCTGGGGCAGCCACCACCAGCTGGAGAAGGCGGCGGCCTGGCCGCGCTCACGGCCGTCGCTGTCGCGCAGGGTCCAGAGGCGGGCGCCATGGATCACGAAGCGGCGACCGTGGCTGTCGATGCGGATGCCGTTGTAGCCGCTGATCGCCCCCTGGGCCCGGGCGCTGGCCAGCAGGCGCTCGCGGCCGGAGCGCTCGCTGGGCTCGGCCGTGAGCCGGGAGGGCAGGCCCACCATCTCCGCCCAGGGGCGGCGCCAGAGCGCCAGGGCGGAGCGGTTGGCATAGATCAGGCGGGGATCGTGATCGGGCCTGTCTGCGCTGCCGTCGTGGGCGAGCACCACGGTGGCTGCCGCGAACAGTTCCTGGGCCGCGCTGCCGGCGGCGGCGGCGATCAGGGGCCGGCCAAAGGCCCGCTGGTGGGACTCCAGCAGCCAGCTGGCCTGCTCAATCGCCGCCGCGCTCAGCCAGGGGGCTTCGCCGGGGGGTGAGCCGGAGATTGACCCAGTGGGCGAGTTGGTTTCAGGCCTCGGCATCGCCGCCGGCGCCACCCATGGCCTGGGCCATGGCCAGTTGGCTCACCCGGCTGGCCTGGGCCTGCAGCAGGCCGAGGAAGAGACGGTTGGCGTCCGGGAAGAGGGGTTCGTGGGCCAGGGGCAGTTCACCGGCCTCATCGAGCCCGCTCTCCCCCTCCATCGCTGGCGTGATCACCACCAGATCCGGATCCAGGGCCGAGGCGTACGACCACCAGCGGCTCGGGTCGATCACGGCTGGGTGCACCGGGTGTGGCACATGGACGGCGGCCCGGCGCTTGCCGCTTCTGGCTGCAGCCAACTGCTTGCGCCGGCGCTTGGCCAGATCGGAGAGCAACTGGGTCCTGGAGCGGCCGCGCAGCTGAAAGAGCACGAAGGGGTCTTCGCTGAAGCGATCGCCCATCAGGTAGTAGACGGCGCTGACGTGCTTGCAGGGATTGGCCTTGTCGGGGCAGCTGCACTCGCTGCGCACCTCCTGCAGCTTGAAGGGAAACAGGCGGCGGCCGCTGGCGGCAAAGGCGCGCTCGATGTCCTGGGGCATGACGCCGGCCAGCAGCTGGGCCGACCAGCGGGCCTTCTGGCCGAGGGCCTCGAGCACGTAGCCCCAGTCGTCATCGCTGAGCACATCCAGCCAGAGCTTCACCTTGTAGGGCTCCTCCTCGGTGCCCTGGACGCGGGCATGCACGCGGCGCCCCTCGAAGCGGATCGAGAGCACGTTGCCCTCGCGCACATAGGACCAGGCGCGCTCCAGCCGTTTCTTGTAGCGGTAGGAGTTGATCAGCTCCATCCACTGCTCCACCCACCAGGGCTGTTGCCCCAGGCCCTGCTGGCCCAGCTGGGTGGTGATGGGACTGCCGCCGAAGGCGGTGCCGGTGCCGGAGAGGGTCATGGAGAAAGTATGCCGAGCGGCTGGTGCTGCGGCCGCTGCTGGCCTGTACTCGCCAGGCTGGAAGTGATCTGGGAGCTGAGCATGGCCCGTGTCGCCGAGCGTCTGGCCGCCAATGTGGATGGCCCCTTCTACGTGGATGCCAGCTGCATCGACTGCGGCACCTGCTGGCAGTTCGATCCGGCCCACTTCGCCCCCGCCGGCCGTACCTCTCACGTACGGGCCCAGCCGGACGGTGAGGAGGAGACCCGGGCGGCCCTGCTGGCGCTCCAGGCCTGCCCAGTGGCGGCCATCGGCACCACCCGGGAGCTGCTGGCCCAGACGCCCGCCGATGGCTTCCCGGCCCTGGTGGCGAGCTTGCCGCGGGGGGAGGTGCACTACTGCGGCTGGGCGTCGCGCAAGAGCTTCGGGGCCAGCAGCTGGCTGATCACCCGCCGCCGTAGCGATGGCAGCCCCGACAACGTGCTGATTGATTCCCCGCGCTGGAGCGCTCCCCTGGCCCGCCGGATCGAGGCGCTCGGCGGGGTGGGCCGGATCCTGCTCAGCCACCGCGACGATGTGGCCGACCACCAGGCCTGGGCCGAGTGCTTTGGCGCCGAGCGCTGGATCCATGCCGCTGATGCGGAGGCGGCTCCGCAGGCGGAGCACCGCTTCGAGGGCACGGAGCGGCTGCGGCTCGATGACGACCTGCTGGTGATTCCGGTGCCGGGACACACAGCCGGCTGCGTGGCGGTGCTGTTCGCCGATCAGGTGCTGTTCAGCGGCGACCACCTCTGGTGGGGGGTGGATCCGCCGGGGGTGGTGGCCTCCCGCAGGGTCTGCTGGTGGAACTGGGAGGAGCAGCTGCGATCCGTGGAGCGGCTCCTGGATCTGGACGTGCGCTGGCTGCTTCCCGGCCATGGCCGCTGGCATGCCTTCGCTCCAGGCGAATGGCGCCGGCAGCTGGAAGCCACGCTGGCGCGGGAGGGACAGGGCGGGGAACTCTGAAGGTGGATGTGCGTTGAACGCATGGCTCAGGCTTCAGGCCCACGGCTGATGGATCGTTTCCGGGAGGAGATGCAGGTGAGGCATTACGCCCGGCGCACGATCACCAGCTATGCCCAGTGGGTAAAACGCTGGAGGGTCAGGTGAGTGCTTCCACGCAGAACCAGGCGCTGTCGGCCTTGTTGTTTCTCTACCGGACGGTGCTGAGCGGAGATGTGGGGAACCTGGAGGGAGTGGTTCGCGCCCGGCAGCGCAAGCGGTTGCCGGTGGTGCTCTCAGTGGCTGAGGTGAAGGCGGTGCTGAGTCAGCTCGAAGGTGTCGAGCAGCTCGTGGCGCAGCTGTTGTACGGCAGCGGTCTGCGGCTGATGGAAGCCCTGCGGTTACGCGTCAAGGATGTGGACTGCCAAGCCCGGCAGCTGACCGTTCGCAGCGGCAAGGGTGACAAGGACCGGGTCACCATGCTTCCAACCAGTGTGGTGGAGCCCGTGCAGGCCCATCTGCTGGCCGTCCGGGAGATCCATCGGGCTGATCTGGCGGCCGGGTGGGGCCGTGTGATGTTGCCCATGGCACTGGCACGCAAGTATCCGACCGCAGCATCAGAGTGGGCCTGGCAATGGGTGTTTCCGCAGGCTCACCGCTGGCATGATCGGAAGAATCGAACCGAAGGTAGGCACCACATCGACCCATCCCTGATCCAGAAGGCCGTGAAGCGAGCAGTGCTGAGCGCAGGAGTCAGCAAGCAGGCCAGTTGTCACACCTTTCGGCATTCGTTTGCCACTCACCTACTGGAGCGTGGCCATGACATTCGAACCATTCAGGAGTTGCTTGGACACAGTGACGTGAAGACGACGATGATCTATACGCATGTGCTGAATCGCGGCCCCTGTGGGGTGATGAGCCCAGCAGACCTTTTGTAGCGAATCAAACATTTGGTTCTCGGACCCGCCGAAGTTCTCGTGAGCGATAGGGCAATGCGCGAAAGGGCCTTATGCTGGAATGGATCTCAGCCATTGGCTTGGGACGCTTAGGGTTCTTATGCAGCCAAGGGGACTGGGCAGGGGGCGGATACCGGACCCACCGAAATACTGTTGAACTAAGCCGCTTCGCGGCAGATTACAAGAATAATCATAGCCAACTTTTGT
>JAUCZK010000027.1 GCA_030373145.1 Cyanobium sp. CZS48M
TTGAGCCAGTCATCGAGGACGTCGAACCATCCCCGTGCGGCAGGCGCGCGCCCTACAGCGATCGTCATGGGTAGAAACGGTGCGGAAATCCCGCTTGGCTGTGGGATACCGGGCGATGGTAACAATGTTCCCGGGCAGCGCGAGTACCTCCGCAACGGGCTGACATCGCCTGTCTCGGCAGGGTTTCTAGGTATGTCTTCCAACAGCCCTTGCCCGCCGCCGTCCAAGATGACGGTTCACCGCCTCCCCGCCGACCCCATGGCCAACGGCGCCTCCGCCAGTCGCCCTTCCCTGCTCGAGCAGCCGGTGCAGGGCTCCCGCCGCCTTTCCAACTATCTGGTGGCCTCAGCGGTCACCGCCGGCGGGATCGGTTTCCTGCTCACCAGCCTCTCCAGCCGTCTTGGCCGCGACCTGCTGCCCCTGGGCCACCCAGCTGAGCTGGAGTGGGTTCCCCAGGGATTGGTGATGGGCGCCTACGGCATCGCCGGCGTCTTGCTGGCCACCTACCTCTGGTCGGTGATCACCCTTGATGTGGGCGCCGGCAGCAACCGTTTCGATCAGGACAGCAGCAAGGCCACCATCACCCGGCGGGGCTTCCGTCAGAAGATCGAGCTGGACATTCCTCTGCGGGAGATCCTGGCCGTGAAGGTGGATGTGCGCGATGGCCTCAATCCCCGCCGCCGCCTGTCCCTGCGCCTGCAGGGCCGCCGTGACCTGCCCCTGACCCGCGTCGGTGAACCGCTGCCCCTGGCCGAGCTTGAGCGCAGTGGCGCCGAACTGGCCCGTTTTCTCAAAGTTCCCCTGGAAGGAGTCTGAGCTGATGACGATCCGCCTGAGCCGCCTGCTGCTGGTGGGCCTGCTCCTGCTCACTCCCCTGGGGCTGGCGGCCTGTGCCGCCGATGCCCCCAAAAGCCCCCTGGGCTGCTCGGCCTCCAGCACCCCCTGCCTGAATGGTCCGGCCCTGGTGTCGCTGAAGACCAGTCGCGGGGATGTGCAACTGGAGATCAGCGGCGATGCCGCACCGCTCACGGCCGGAAACTTCGTTGATCTGGTGCGCCGCGGCACCTACGACAACACGGTGTTCCATCGGGTGGTGAACGAGCCCACCCCATTTGTGGTGCAGGGGGGTGATCCCCAGAGCGCCGACCCGAAGGTGCCGGTCACCGCCTACGGCACCGGCAGCTTCGTGGATCCAGCCACCGATCAGCCCCGGTTGATCCCCCTGGAGCTGGGCGTGAAAGGTGAAGCTGAGCCGCGCTACGGCGCCGAGTTGGTCAATCCGTCTGAGACCGCCAAGCTGGCTCTCAGGCACGACCGCGGAGCCCTGGCCATGGCCCGCTCGGCTGATCCCAATTCCGCCAGCGCGCAGTTCTACATCGCGCTCAAGCCCCTGCCCGAGCTCGATGGCCGCTACGCGGTCTTCGGCCGGGTTGTGAAGGGGATGGAGGTGGTCGACCAGATCAAGCAGGGCGACCGGCTGATCAAGGCCACCGTGCTTCAGGGCGAAGCCCAGGTGAAGGACAAGCCCTGAGCCTGGCTCAGCCCAGGCACCCTCAGCCTGGGCGCCTCAGGCAGGGACGCGCTTATCGGAGGCGGTGACCTTGAGGAAGGCAGTGTTGACGCCGGAGGCCCGCTCCAGGGCCACCTTGCCGGTGCGGGCGATCTCCAGGATTCCGTAGCTCTCGAGAATCTGCTCGAGGGCCACGAGTTTGCCCGGATCGCCCACCACCTCCAGGATCAGGGCGTTGTCGGCCACGTCCACCACCTTGGCGCGGAACACTTCCACCAGATCGAGGATCGCCGCTCGCTTCTCCGGCGGTGCCGCCACCTTGAGCAGCATCAGCTCCCGCTCCACCGCGGGGATGCAGGTGAGATCGATCACGTTGAGCACGTTGATCAGCTTGTTGAGCTGCTTGGTCATCTGCTCGAGGGTGTGATCGTCACCCTCCACCACCATCGTCAGCCTGGAATGGCCGCGCTGCTCGGCGGGTCCCACCGCCAGGCTTTCGATGTTGAAGCCCCGGCGGGCGAACAGTCCGGAAATGCGGCTGAGGGCGCCGGATTCGTCCTGCACCAGCACCGAGAGGGTGTGTTTCATGGCCGGGGCGGCGCTCAACGGGGCATCAAGGCCCCAAATTACGTGCCGGCCTTCTGCGGCTCCGTCTGCAGCCCCTCCAGCCAGCTGAGCAGCAGCGCCTCGAAGGCTTCGGGAGCCTCGTCGTGGGGGCAATGGCCCACCCCCTCGAGCCGGTCCAGGCGCAGATCCGGCCGGAGGCGCGCGATCAGCTCCCCCACCTCGATCGGCACCAGCCGGTCGGCTTCGCCCCAGATCAGCAGCAGCGGTTGCACCAGGCGCGCCAGCAGCGCTTCGGCGGTGGCACCCCTGGGGCGCAGGGCCATGCCGATGCTCATGCCCCTCAGGGACCAGGCGGCGGTGGCCCGGCGGGCCGGGCGGGCGAACAGCCGGCGCAGTTCCCCGTCGCCGATCACCGGTTGGTTGTAGGCCGACTGCAGGCCCAGATCCAGCAGGGGGGTGCGGGCGATCAGGGGCACCAGCAGCTCCAGGGGCAGCAGCCGGCAGAGCAGCTGCACCAGCAGCCGTTGCAGCCGTCGCCGCCAGGGGGGGCGCCTCCGCGGCACGGCCATCACCAGGCTGGGATCAGGCAGGGGCACTGCCGCCACAGCCCGCACCCACTGTGGGCTGAACACCGCCGTGGTCAGGGCCACCAGACCGCCGAGGGAGTGGCCCAGCAGCACGGCGGGCCGTTGCACCACCTGCTGCAGGAAGGCGGCGCTCTGACGGGCCCAGAGCCGGTTGTCGAGGGGCAGAGCCGGCTGGTCGGAGGCGCCGAAACCGATCAGATCGAGGGCATAGACGCACCAGCCCGCCGCCACCAGTCCGGCCACGTTGTGGCGCCAGTGGCCACTGCTGGCGGCGAAGCCATGCAGCAGCAGCAGCGGCGGCTGGGCGGGGTCACCGAGCACGCGCCAGTGGCAGGCCAGGCCGCGCCAGTGCCAGGTGCCGTGAAGGCCCCAGTCGATGCCATCCCCTGCGACAGGCTGGGCTGGAGCAGTGATCACCGGAGCCGGAGCCACGCCGTACGACCCTCACTATTGCGAAGGCGCGGCCCAGCTGCGGCTGGGGCCGGGGTTTTTCCGCCCCGACTCGCGCCCGGCCAGAGATCTGGGGGTGCTGCTGGCCCAGCGGCTGGCGGCTCAGGGGCCCCTGCGGGTGCTGGATCTGATGGCGGGCTGTGGTGTGCGCTCCCTGCGCTACGGCCTTGAAGCCGGGGCGGCGGCGGTCTGGGCCAACGATGCCGATCCGGATCGGCTGCCGCTGCTGCGCCTCAATCTGGAGCCCCTGGCCGATCGCCTGGATCTGCGGCTGAGTGCCCTCACCGCCCAGAAGCTGCTGGCCGATTGCCTGCTGCGGGATCAGCGCTTCGAGCTGGTGGATCTCGACGCCTTCGGCTGCCCCACGGCGCTGCTGCCCCTGGCCCTGGAGGCCGTGCGCTTCGGCGGGGTGCTCTACCTGGCCAGCAGCGATGGCCGCTCCCCCACCGGCCACGACCGGGTGTCCGCCCTGCGCTCGCTCGGGGCAGCGGCCCGGGCCCATCCCGCCAGCTGGGAGCTGGCCCTGCGCCTCCAGCTCGGGGTGGTGGCCCGGGCCGCCTGGTGCCTGGGCCGAGGCCTTCGGCCCCTGCTCAACTTCAGCGATGGCCGCACCTTCCGCACGGCGGTGCAGGTGTCGCGCAGCCCCGCGGCCCTGGAGGAAGACCAGCTCGGTCTGCTGGCCCACTGCCACGGCTGCGGCGATCAGCAGGTGCAGAGCCTCAGGCGCCTGCGGGGCTGGCAGGCCTGCCGCTGCAGCGCCCCGCCGCCCCTGGCGGTGAGTGGTCCGCTCTGGATCGGCCCGCTCCAGGATCCCGACTGGCTGGGTGAACTCTCGGCCCTGGCCACCGCTGGGGCCACGGTTGGGGCCACCGCCGGCGCTGCTGAGGCCCCTGTGGCTGAGCAGAGCCGGCGGCTGCTGGCCCAACTGGTGGCCGACGACGGCGAGGGCGCCCGGGTCTGGCCGATGGCCCAGATCGCCCGCCAGTTGCCGGCCGGCACCCTGCGCCTGCGGCCGCTGCTGGAGCGCTTGCGCCGCGGGGGCTGGAGCGCGAGTGTCAGCGGTGTGATGCCCGGCCAGCTGCGCACCACAGCGCCCTGGGCGGTGGTGCTGGAGCTGGCCGCCACGGGGGATGGGACGCTAGATAGGTAGTCGTTCTCGCCTGCCCCATGGCCTCGGAAATCTTCTTCACCGCAGCGATCTTCTGGGTGCTGATCCCCGTCGGGCTGGTGGGCGGAGCCCTGCTGCTCAAACTGCAGAAAGACTGAGCCTCGGGCGCGCTGAAGTCGGGTGCACCTCTAGGCTCAGCCCCTCCTGTTCGGGCGCTTCATGCAGGTTCTGGTCGTTGGCGGTACCGGCACCCTTGGTCGCCAGATTGCCCGCCGTGCCCTCGATCAGGGCCACCAGGTGCGTTGCATGGTGCGCTCCCCACGCAAGGCGGCCTTTCTGCAGGAGTGGGGCTGTGAGCTCACTCGCGGGGATCTGCTGGAGCCCGAGAGCCTGGCCTATGCCCTGGAAGGTCAGGACGCGGTGATCGATGCGGCCACGGCCCGCCCCACCGACAGCGCCGGCATCTACACGATCGACTGGGACGGCAAGCTCAACCTGCTGAGGGCCTGTGAGCAGGCCGATGTCAAGCGGTTCGTTTTTGTCTCGTTGCTGGGGGCGGAGCGCCACCGCAAGGTGCCGCTGATGGACATCAAGTACTGCACCGAGCAGCTGCTGATCAGCTCCGGGATGGATTACACGATCCTGCGCTGCGTGGCCTTCATGCAGGGGCTGATCGGCCAGTTCGCCATTCCGGTGCTGGAGAACCAGACCGTCTGGGTGAGCGGTACCCCCACACCGATCGCCTACATGAACACCCAGGACGTGGCCCGCTTTGCGGTGGCGGCCCTGGCCCAGCCCGCCACGGTGCGCGAGGTCTTCCCTGTGGTGGGCCCCAAGGCCTGGAACACCGGCGAGGTCACCCAGCTCTGTGAGCGCTACAGCGGCAAGCCGGCCCGGGTGTTCCGGGTGAGGCCTGTGCTGATCCGCCTGATGCAGGGTCTGGCGTCGTTCTTCGAGCCGGGGGTGAATGTGGCGGAGAGGCTGGCCTTTGCCGAGGTCACCGGCGGCGGTCAACCCCTTGATGCCCCGATGGAGGCCAGCTACGAGGCCTTTGGCCTGGAGGCCGGGGAGACCACCCGCCTGGAGGATTACCTCAAGGAGTATTACGACACGATCCTGCGCCGATTGCGCGAACTGGATGCCGACCTCGACAAGGAGAGCAAGAAAAAGTTGCCGTTCTGATCGCTCAGCAGTTCTTTTGTACCATTCTCTGATTGTGCTGGTCCGTCCATGTCCATTGCCCAGATCAAGAACCTGCAGCGCCGGCTCGCCAACCTCGAGCAGGAAGCCACCGCTGAGCTGAATCGGGCCTGCGGCCATGAGCTCTGGATGACCCTGGGATTTGATGCCCTCGACAGCCTCGAAGAGGCCGACCGGCGTGCCCGCGCGAACTACTACTACGGCCAGCTCCAGACTGTGCGCGAACTCCAGCAGGTCATTGGCTGAGGCGGCCGCCTCGTCTGAACCGGCCGCCTCGCCCGGAGAGGAGCCGACTCAGGCGTTCCTGCTCGGCAGCGGTCACCGGACGCCACTGGCCGGGTGCCAGCCCCTCAAAGCTGAGGGGCGGCCCGCCATCCATCAGGTCGATCGCCACCCGCAGCAGCCGCAGGGTGGGCAGCCCCACGGCCGCGGTCATGCGCCGCACCTGGCGGTTGCGCCCCTCCCGCAGCCCCAGCTCCAGCCAGGCGGTGGGGATCGAGCGGCGCTGGCGGATCGGCGGCACTCGCTCGCCCAGGCCGAGATCCGCCAGGGTGCTGGCCTGGGCAGGCAGCGTGCGGCGGCCCTGCACCATCACCCCGTCGCGCAGCTGCTGCAGGGCCGCGTCGCTGGGGCTTCCCTCCACCTGTACCCAGTAGCGGCGCCAGTGGCCGAAGCGCGGATCGGTGAGCCGTTGCTGCAGCGCCCCATCGCTGGTGAGCAGAAGTAGACCCTCGCTGTCGGCATCGAGGCGGCCGGCGGCGTAGACGCCGGGTACGGGCACCAGGTGAGCCAGGGTCGACCAGGGGCTGAGCGGTTCGGGGCTGAACTGGCTCAGCACCCCGTAGGGCTTGTGCAGCAGCAGGGTGGTGGGGTGGCGGTCGCCCCCGGTGGCCGCCTCAGAAGCCGCCATTGCTGCGGCGGGCTTTCCAGAGATTGACCACCCCAATGGAAATCAGCAACAGGCCCAGATCGAGGGTCAGGGGTGGAACGACCAAGGCGGAAGCCGGCAACGTCGTTGACCCTAGGGCTGCCGTCGGGGCCGGCGCCTGGCCCGGGGCTGGCCAGCAGGGTGCCAATTTAAGGTGGAGTCACCTTTGCATCGAGCCACGGCAGCGCATGATCGAAACCTCGGGAGTGATCGAGAAGGAACAGGGGAACGGGTTCTACCTGGTCACCCTCGATCAGCCCTCCGGGCACCAGTGCCTCTGCCGTGCCGCCGGCAAGCTCACCAAGTTCCGCATCAAGCTGCTCGCCGGCGACAAGGTGCTTGTGGAGATCAGCCCCTACGACCTCACCCGCGGCCGGATCACCTATCGGGAACGCAACGCCGGAGCCACCGGCCCCAGGCCCGGAGGCAACCGTCCGGGCGGCCCGAGGCGGCGCTGATCGCAGGCCGGTACAGGTTTTTGCTTCGGTTCTGGCTTCCGCTCAGGCCACCGGAACCGGCAGAAGCGCTTCGATCGCGGCCTTGAATTCGCTGCGCTGCTTCACCCCGCGCCACTGCTGAGCCAGCTGTTTGGCGTGGAAGAGCTGCACGGTGGGTGTGCCGTTGACACCGGCCTGGCTGGCGATCTCCTGCTCGGCCTCGATGTCGATCTCCACCCCCTGGGCGGCACCGCCGAGCTCCTGAAGCACCCGCTTGAGCTGGGGCTTGAGCACGTGGCAGGGGCCGCAGCTGGGGGAGGTGTACACCACCAGCAGGGGCTTGTCGCTGTCGTGATAGAGCTTGCGCAGGGCGAAGCCGCCCTTCTGCCAGAGGGCCGCGGGGTCGTAGTTGGTCTCGTCGCTCACGGCGGTGTGGGCGGGCTCACCACTGGGCTCCGGCTCCACGTTGGTGCGTTGCACCGTGGTGGCCAGGCCGTGGTGGGTGAGCCAGCGCTCGGCGGCCAGGGCGGCCTGGCAGCCGCTGCCGGCGGCCGTCACCCCCTGGCGCCACTGGGCGTCGGCCACATCACCGGCGGCGAAGACCCCTTCGAGGCTGGTGTCGGGCTGCCCGGGGTTGACCACGAGATAGCCCTTGTCATCGAGGGCCAGCTGATCACGCACCAGCCGGGTGTTGGGGGTGTGGCCGATGGCGTAGAACAGGCCCCGCACCGGCAGTTCTTCGCTGCTGCCGTCGTCGGGATTGCGCAGGGTGAGGGCCTCCAGCCAGCCGTTCCCCGACACATCGGCCACCTCCCGCTGCCAGTGCACGGTGATGGCGGGGTTGGCCAGCACCCGGTCGGCCATGGCACCGCTGGCCCGCAGGCTCTGGCGACGCACGATCAGATGCACGTGGCTGCCGTATTTGGTGAGATACACCGCCTCCTCGCAGGCGGAATCGCCGCCGCCGACCACCGCCAGCTGTTCATTGCGGAACTGGGGGGTGGCCCCATCGCAGATGGCGCAGGCGCTGATGCCCTGGCTCCAGAACTGATCCTCGTGGGGCAGGCCCAGTCGATTGGCGCTGGCGCCGGTGGCCAGGATCACCGATTGGGTGCGGATCGTCTGCCCCTCGGCCGTGATCCGGTAGGGGCGCTCGGAGAGATCGATCGCCTCTGCATCGGCCTCCAGCAGGCGGGTGCCCCAGCGCACGGCCTGGGCCTTCATGCGGTCCATCAGGTCGGGGCCGAGGATCCCATCGGGAAAACCGGGGAAGTTCTCCACGTGGGTGGTGGTCATCAGCTGGCCGCCGGGGATGCCCCCGTCCTGGAAGCCGGTGATCAGCAGGGGATTGAGGTTGGCGCGGGCCGCATAGATGGCGGCGGTGTATCCGGCGGGGCCGGAGCCCACGATCACCAGATTCTCCACCGCGCTGTCGTCGCCCCTGGGGCCTGAGGACACGCTCATTCGGGTCTAATGCGGACTGGCTATGAGTTGAGCTTAGATCACCGGGCGCGGGTCCGTGGCTGCGCCCAGTCCGCTGCGCCTAGTCCGTTCGGTCGAGGGCGCCGAGCCCAAGCTTTTGCGGCGCCTGCAGGGTGTCGAGCCGCTCAGGCTGGTGGTCCAGGCCGAGGATCCAGTCTCGGAATTCCTCGGTGAGAGCAAAGCTGTCCTCGTAGCGCTCCAGGCGATCGAGTTCGGCGATGCGAGCCATGGCCCAGCTCACCAGAGCGGTGAGGCGGCGATGGGGAGAGGCCTTGGTCATGATCCATCTCCAGGTGCGCACCAGGCTGGATGGCCCTTGGGCCCCATGTGGTGTTGATTTGCAGATGTTTGCACTGACATCGTTTTTGTGCTGTAGCCAGCGCCACTGGAGAGGGGGTTACGCCAGGGGCGTTCAGGAGCTTCGTCTGTCAAGAAACCCTGGCAATTGGGGGCCGCGCAGGCGAATCACCTCCCCCGCCCCATCGCCCAGGGCCTCCAGCGGCAGCTGGCCCCCCGCCCCGCCTCCAGCCGCCCCCAGCGCGCCGTCCGGCAGGGGCCTGGGCCGGATCACGTAGGCCTCCGCCACCGACCAGCTGCGGGCATACCCCATCAGCAGCGGATCGGCCGGGGCATACACATAGGAGGAATGGCGGGGCACGGGCTCCAGCGCCGCCCGGGCGGGATCCACGCGCACCGCCCGGGTGATCGCCTGCAGGAAGCGACTGCGGGTCACCACGGTGCTGAGGTAGGCCACCACCCGCAGCCGCGGAGCATCAAAGCCCTCGGCGCACATGTCGATGCTCACCAGCCAGTCGGCTTCCCCGGCCCGGAAGGCCGAGAGATGCGCGGCCGCGTCGGGATCCTGGGAGTGCACCAGCCGCACCCGGTCCCCCTGCTCCTCCAGCAGACCGCTCAGGCCGCGGGCATGGGCGATGTCGCGGGCGATCACCAGCCCACCGGCCTCGGGATGGTCGTCGCGGCGCAGCCTGGCCAGGCGCTGGCGAGCTTTGAGCAGCACCTGCAGGGCAATGCTGCTGGAGTCACCGGGGCGGATGGCGCGGCGCAGGTTGCGGGCCCGCCAGCTCTCGCGGCTTTCCAGCGACAGGGGGGATCGCTCCAGCTCGCTCTGCCGCTCCCCCTCGCCATGGCCGTGGTCCACCCAGCCGTCCTGGAAGCGGAACTCCAGCGGCCTGACATCGCCAGCCCCGATCAGCTGGCGGGGCTCCACGCTCAGGTCGGGCTCGATCTGCTCCACCAGCACCCCGCCCTGGTGGCGGGGCACGCGCCTGGCGGCGCAGAAGGCCAGGTTGTCGGCGCGGAAAGGGGTGCCACTCAGGCCCAGGCGCAGGGCGTGACCCCGGCTGAGCTCGCTGAAGGCATGGCCCCAGGCGGTGGCCTCCGGCTCCTCGGGATCCAGTCCGAGGTGATGCACCTCATCGGCCACGCTGAGGGTGGGCCCGGGCAGCAGGCTCCCCAGCTCCTGCTGCAGCCGCTGCCGGTGCCGGGCGGCGCTCTGGTAGCTGAGCAGCAGCCCCTGGCCGCCTTCGGGGGGCTGAGTGGGATCCCATTCGCGCAACTCCAGCCCCAGCTGAGCGGCCGAGGCACGCCACTGGGCGGCGATCGAACTGCGGTGGCAGAACACCAGCAGATGGGCCAGCCGGCCCTCCCGCAGCAGCGACTGGAAGCCCAGCAGGGCCCCGAAGGTTTTGCCGGCGCCGGGTCCGGCATGCACCAGGACGTCGTTGCCGAGGTTGCCGGGCACCACCAGGCGCCGGCGCAGCAGGTTGATCAGCTGCGTCTGCCACTGGCGAGGGCGCAGCTGCAGGCCTCGGCCGCGGGCGTCGGTGTCCATGGCAGCGGCGCCGGCTGGGGTGGCGTCATTGTGCGTGCTGCGGCCCGACAATGAGTGTTTGTCACCAGGGTTTCCGCCGCCAGCCCCCCTACCTTCCCGGCAGGACCCTGCCTCGCCTGCCTCTGGCACCGCCGCCATCACCGTTGGACAACCCCTCTTCCATCAGCCGCTCCCAGCCTGGTTTCCATGACCACCTGGAGGACTGCTACAGCCAGATGTGTGACATCGACCCGCTGATCCTGCGGGTGCGTGAGTTACGCCATCAGGGCGACTTCCCCCTGGCCCGCTGCCTAGAACAGGAGCTGTTGCCGCTCTTCTGAACGCCGTGCCTTCTGAGTCTTCGAGCACCCTGGCCGTGAGCGGAGCCTCCGGCAAGACCGGCTGGCGCGTCGTCCAGGAGGCCCTGGCCCGGGGCTACCGCGTCAAGGCGCTGCTGCGCCCTGGCTCCGAGGTTCCCGCAGGCCTGCAGGGAGCTGAGCTGATCCGTCTGGAGCTGGGGGATCAAGCGGCCCTGGAGCAGGCCCTGACGGGGGTCGAGGCCCTGGTGATCGCCACCGGCGCCCGCCCCTCGGTGGATCTGGCGGGCCCCTTGAAGGTGGATGCCCTGGCGATCCGCCAGCAGTGCGCCGCCTGCACGGCCGCTGGTGTGAAGCGGGTGGTGCTGGTGAGCTCCCTCTGCAGTGGCCGCTGGTTGCACCCCCTCAACCTCTTCGGGCTGATCCTGGTGTGGAAGCGGCTTGGGGAGCGCTGGCTGGAGGCCAGCGGCCTCGATTGGACCGTGGTGCGCCCCGGTGGCCTCAGCGAAACGGAAGAGCAGCTGGAGGCCCAGGGCATCCGCTTCAGCGGGCCTGACCAGCAGGAGAGCAACAGCATTCCCCGCCGGCTGGTGGCCCGGGTGTGCCTAGATGCCCTGGACTCGCCGGCTTCGATCGGGCGGATCATCGAGGTCACCAGCGATACAGGGGTGGAGCCGATCTCCCTGGCCCAGTGGCTGGCCCTTCAGCCCCAGGGAGTGTGAGTACCCAGTTGCAGCGACCTGAGCTCACCTCAGCGGAGCTGCTGGAGCACCTGGGGCTGCAGCCGTTCCGCCCCCGGGCGCCCTGGTGGGGCGCTGATCTCCAGACCCTGCGCGACACGCTGCGGCCGGATTCGCTGCCCGATCGCCAGAGCACGGCGCTGGAACTGCCCCTGGGCCCCTCCAACCAGGGGGAGGGCGGCTCCCTGCTGGCCTGGCTCGATCCACCGGACGCTGCTGAGGGGGCCCCTGTGGGCCCGCCCAAGGGCCTGGTGCTGCTCCTGCACGGCCTCGGCGGCTCCAGCCAGGCCGAGGGGGTGCGGCGGCTGGGCTGGTGCCTGAACCGGGCCGGTTTTTCGGTGCTGCGCCTGAACATGCGTGGGGCCGGTGAGGGCCGGGCCCTGGCCACGGGCACCTACGCCGCCCGCTGCAGCACGGACCTGGCCCCGGCGCTGGAGCGGGCGCGGCAGCTGGCGGCGGGCGGGCCGCTGCTGGCGGTGGGGCTGTCCCTGGGCGGCACGGTGCTGCTCAATGCCGTGCTCGATGGGGTGGTCCGGCTGGATGGGCTGGCGCTGGTGAGCAGCCCCCTGGATCTGGCCCACTGCTCGGCCACCATCTCCAGCCCGCGCAACCGCCTCTACGAGCGCTGGCTGCTGGAGCGCCTGCGCCAGCAGACCCTCAACGATGTCCCCCGGCCCGATGGGGCGCTGAGCGAGCGCCTGCGGCGGGTGGCCAGCATCCGCGAGTTCGACGCCCTGATCACGGCACCGCGCTGGGGCTACGCCGATGTGGACGCCTACTACCGCCAGGCCAGTCCCCTGCCCCGGCTGCTGGAGCCGCCACCCACTCAGCCACCCCTGCCCCCCACGCTGATCCTGCAGGCCCTGGATGATCCCTGGGTTCCAGCCGCCGGCGCCCAGGCGCTGGGGTTGGTGCCTCGACGCCTGGAACACCGGCGCTTGGAGGTGCTCCTCAGCCCGGGCGGTGGCCACAACGGCTTCCACGCCCCGGGGGGGTGCTGGTCGGATCAGCTGGTGCTGCGCTGGCTGGAGCAGCGGCTGGGCAGCAGTGTGTGCTGAGCCACGATCCACTCCTCGATCGGGCGGCCACCGATCAGGTGATCCTCCACGATCCGCTCGATGCGCTCGGGGCTGACGCCGCCGTAGGCAATCCCTTCAGGCCAGATCAGCAGGATCGGTCCTCCGGCGCAGATGCGCAGGCAGTCGGCCTTGGTGCGCAACACCACCCCTTCGGGGCGATCGGGCCGCTCCAGGCCGCGCTCCTTGATCAGCTGCTTGAGCCGGGCCCAGCTGGCGGCCCCAATCTGCGGGTCGCCGCAGAGGGGCTTGCTGGGGGTGGCGCAGAGCAGCAGGTGGCGCTGAACCTTCACGGCTGGATCTTCATGCCGTGAGTAGAGCAGGCGAGGCGGTGGCGGCCAGCTCGGTGGTGGCAAGGCGGGCCCAGGCGTCGATGGCCAGCACGTCGTCAAGGCTGGGGTCCTGGCGCAGGTCGGCGCCGTGGCGCTCACAGACCGCCTCGATCAGGCGGGGGATGTCGAGGAAGGAGATGCGCTCCTCGAGGAAGAGGGCCACGGCCTGCTCGTTGGCGGCGTTGAGCACCGCGGGCATGGTGCCGCCGGCGCGGCCGGCGGCGTAGGCCAGGCCCATGCAGGGGTATTTCTGCTCGTCGGGGGCGCGGAAGCTGAGCTGCCCTACTTCGGTGAGATCCAGCCGCCGCCAGGGGGTCTCGAGCCGCTCGGGCCAGCTCAAGCAGTAGAGCAGCGGCAGGCGCATGTCGGGCCAGCCCAGCTGGGCCAGCACCGAACTGTCGGCCAGCTCCACCATCGAGTGGATGATGCTCTGGGGGTGGATGACGATCTCGATGTGGTCGTAGTCGAGCCCGAAGAGGTAATGGGCTTCGATCACCTCCAGGCCCTTGTTTATCAAGGTGGCGGAATCCACCGTGATCTTGCGGCCCATGCTCCAGTTGGGATGGCTGGTGGCATCGGCCACGGTGGCCTTGGCCAGATCAGCGGCGGGCCAGTCGCGGAAGGCGCCGCCCGAGGCGGTGAGCTGGATGCGCCGCAGGCCGGGTGTGGGCACGCCGGTGGAGAGGCGGGCGGTGTCGGCCCAGGGGGTGCCCTGCAGGCACTGGAACAGGGCGGAGTGCTCGGAGTCGGCGGGCAGCAAGCGGCTGCCGCTGGCCTTGAGGGCCGGCAGCACCACCGGCCCGGCGGCGATCAGGGTTTCCTTGTTGGCCAGGGCCAGGTCTTTGCCGGCCTTGATCGCGGCGAGGGTGGGCAGCAGGCCGGCGCAGCCGACGATGCCGGTCACCACCAGATCAGCGCTGCCCCAGGCGGCGGCGGCACAGAGCCCCTCACGTCCCCCCAGCAGCTCCGGCTGGCGCGCTGGACGCTGGGCGGGCTCCAGGGCCTCCAGGCGGCGGCGCAACTCGGGCAGGTCCTCGGCGTCGGCCAGGGCCACCACCTCGGGTGCATGGCGGCGGATCTGATCGATCAGCAGGTTGAGATTGCGGCCCGCCGTGAGCGCCACCACCCGGAACCGTTCCGGGAACTCCTCCACGATCGCCAGGGTCTGGGTGCCGATCGACCCTGTGGAGCCGAGCACGCTGATCGCTTTCACCAGGCCTTCCCTGCGTCGGGCGCCAGTCTCCCACCGATCCCAGCGGCTCGTGCACACTGGCTGAGCTGGTGCTCTTCACCCCTGGCGGCCGCGATGCTCTGGCTCAAGCGTTGGAACTTCATCGAGCGGGCGCGGCTGGAGCGCGAGCTCTGGGATGCCTTTGAGGCGGGCGACGACATCGAGGCGATGGTGGAGCAGTTGCGCGCCTCGCTGGCTGGGGCCTCCGCCGCCACCCCATCGGTTGGCAATGACGGCTTCAGGTTGGAGGTGTGGGAGACCACCCGGGTGCGCATCCGCCGGATTGAAACGCTGATGCGTGATCGGGCTCCGTCGGCTCCCCCGCCGTCAGATGAACAGCGCTGAAGTCAGCGCCGGATCCACTCGGTGTTTCCGTCCGGACGATCGATCAGCTCGATGCCTTGGGAGCGCAGCCGGTCGCGGATGGCATCGGCCTCGGGGTAGAGCTTCTGCTGGCGGGCAGCCAGGCGCTCGCTGATCAGGGCCTGAATCTCGGCGGGCTCTGGCCCGGTGCCCGCTTCAGCTTCGCTGCTGGAGCTCATCTCAGGCTCCAGGCCCAGGACGCCGCTGAGCTCCTTCAGCAGCAGCCAACGGGCGTGCAAAGCACGATCCTCGCCACTGGCTTCTGATCCACGCTCCAGCCGTCGGGCCAGGGCCCGCAGGGGACGGGCGAGCTCGAACAGCACCGCCAGCGCGGCGGAGGTGTTCAGATCGTCGTCGAGGGCGTCGATGAATCCCTGGCGGCTGGTCTCCAGCCCCGCGTCGTGGCCAGGGGCGGGTGGGGTCGCAGCGGCCGCTTCTGCCCATCCCAGTGCCGGGGTGAAGGTGGTGTTCAGGCCCAGCCGGAGGGCTTCGTTGAGCCCATGCCAGCCGGTGGCGGCGGCGTCGAGGGCGTCGCGGCTGAAGTCGAGGGGTTTGCGGTAGTGGGCCTGGAGCACGAACAGGCGCAGCGTCATCGCCGAGACCCCACTGGCCAGCAAGGCACGGATCGTGGTGAAGTTGCCGAGGGATTTCGACATCTTCTCGCCAGCGACATTGACCATGCCGTTATGCAGCCAGTAGCGAGCGAGGGGCACGCCGTTGGCTGCCTCCGACTGGGCGATTTCATTCTCATGGTGGGGAAAGATCAGATCGGATCCGCCCAGGTGAATGTCGATGGTGGTGCCCAGTTCCTGGCGCACCATGGCCGAGCATTCGATATGCCAGCCCGGCCGCCCCGGACCCCATGGAGAAGGAAAGCTGGGCTCCCCGGGTTTGACCCCTTTCCAGAGGGCGAAATCAAAGGGATGACGCTTGCGGGATTCTTCGTCGCTGTTGAGCCGCCCGCTGGCTCCCTCCTGCTGCTCGCTGAGGCTGCGGCCGCTCAGCTTGCCGTAATCGGGCCGGCCCATCACGGAGAAATAGACATCTCCATCGGCGGAATAGGCGGCTCCAGAGGCTTTAAGCTCAGTGATCAGTTCGCGGATACCATCAAGGCATCGAGTCGCGCGGGGGACCCGATCGGGAGGAAGAATATTCAATGATTCCATATCATCACGAAATGCCGTGATGTTACGTTCGCTCACCGTCTCCATCGAGCTGCCCTCGTCGGCGGCACGCCTGAGGATCTTGTCGTCAATGTCGGTGATGTTCTGAACGAAGGTGACCCTGTAGCCCCTCCAGATTAAATACCGGCGCAACACATCCCAGACGATGTAGCTGCGGGCATGGCCGAGGTGGCAGAGGTCGTAGACCGTGACCCCGCAGCAATAGATCGAAACCTCACCGGGTACTCGAGGCTGAAAGGACTCGGTGCGCTTGGTGAGGGTGTTGGTGAGCCGCAGGGTCAAGGCTGGCCGTCAGAAACTGAAGGCACCGTAGGGGAACAGGGCCCTGACCCTGAGATCATCGGATCACCAGAGGCCTCGCACGGGAACTTGCTGGAACACGGGCTGAGGGCGGGCCACCTGGTAGGTGCAGGCTGGATCAGAAGTCCTGAATCCCTGGGCGACCAAGGGATCCTTGATCACGGTGGCCTGGGTGATTGTGTCGGTGACCGCACTGAGGGTGCGGGGCTTCAGGCAGCTGGGCAGGTCGGCAAGGTCAGCGGCGAACGCTGGAGCTGCCAGGGTGCTGCAGGTGAGTGCACCGGTTATGAGAACTCTGACCATGATGGTGGTTGTGTCGAACTGAATTGAGTGTAATCGGGATGGCCAGAGGAGCCCCAAGAAAGGAACGTGCCGACCATCCTTGGGTAGGATCAACGGGACACGTTGCCGCTGCCACCGCCTCCGCCGCCGCCGTCAAAGCAGCCGGCGATCGCGCAGATGCCAACCCCAAGGCCGAGGCCTACCGGAATGATCCACCAGGGGAAGGGATTGCCGGCCGGGGCCACATACGCTGCAGGCGCGGCTACTGCAACTTTGAGACAGCAGGGTGTGGTTCGAGAGGGAAGGTTGCCTGGCCCATCCGGGAGCAGAGCACAAAAAACCTCGCCAGGGGGAATGGTGCTCTCTGGATTGATCGTGAGAGTTCTGCGATCACTGGAGAACCTGACGCGATCGGAATTGAGGAAAATGCGTTCCACCTCGTCTCCGGTTGCCTTGTTGCGTAGTGAGATGTATTCAGATCCAGAGAACTGAGGCAGTGGTTCGTTGTACTGGATTTCCAGGCCTTCCGTGCCATTTTGCAACACAGTGACGTCGGGGTCAGCTTGGGTATCACCTGAGGCCTGGCTAATCAGCTCGACCGTTCCGGGGGTGGTAGGGGGCGATTGGACTGATGGAGGCTGAAGACCAGGAAGAGCAGTGACCCCGTCACCGTTAACCCGCATAAGGTTGACGCTGGCACCTGGGAAGGCCCGAACAGGCAGAGCGCTGACAGAAAATGCCGTGGCCGTAGCCAGAGCCAGAGGGACGGTGAAGCGCATGCGGAAACTGTTCCAAGGACAATCTGTTTGTGAATGTAATTGCAACAGCGACGGCGTGAAGGACCTGGTCACAAACCAGATCAGGAACTGTCTACTGGGGCAGATGCTGTTGATTCTGCGTTTAAGTGATCAAAATGACATCGTCAGTCGGCCGTAATAGCGGGGCTCGCAGGGGTTGGTGGTGCAGAGGCCATCCAGGTAGCTGGGAGTGTTACCAAGGAAGTCCGTGGCGTACAGGGAGAAGGTGAGGGGGATGTTCTTGATGGGTCGCACCGACAGGCCAGCCCCGATGCCGTAACCGAACCACTCGTAGCCCAGGGACACCTGGCTGCCCAGGTGCAGGCTCAGGGCGCCGATCGGACCCCAGAAGCAGTCGGTGCCCTGGGGGTAGTTGAGGCTGCTGACGTTGTTGCCGCTTAGGCAGTTGGTGGAACCCAGAGTGCCGTTGCCGGCGTAGCCGTAGAAGTCGGAGCCGATACCGGCGGTGGCCACGAGCAGGATTGGGTTCTGGCCGCGACTGAGAGGGATGGCCTGGGACATCACCAGGTAAAAGTTCCGCCCGAGGTCGGTGGTGTCATCCAACTGGATGATGTGTTCACCGCCGAAGGCCAACCCTGTGGTGGGGGTGAGGTTGATGGCCGTACGGAAACCAAGGCTCTGGCCTGCAAACTGACCGGTGCCCCTGTTGCGGCTGGTGAGGCTCTGAATCGTGTACTGGAAACCGAGACTGGCGTACTCCCCCTTGAAAGGGGTGATGTCGAGGTAGGCCTCCGTGTCGGCGCAGTCGACCCAGTTCCCCCCAGGGGCCACCCGACAGGATCGGGTGCGGCTGGTGCCAGTGAGGGTCGTGGAGACGGTGAACTCCGGGTCCTGGGCGAAGCCGTTGGGAATGTTCAGGCCGGTGTCGGGGTAGGGATCACCATTCACGGTGATGCCCCTGGCGAGACCGCGCACTTTCGGCCAGATCGGGGGCGGCGGCTCGGGAAGGTAGGGAGGCTCGGGTCTAATGGTGCCGTTGGCCAGAGCGACGGAGGGCCTCAGAACCTGGTCTTCTGGCACCAGGTACCAGCGCAAGGTGGTCTCCCTGGCCAGCAACTGGCCGAACACTCCCGCTTCGGGGATGGCCTGGGCGGTGGGGGGAGTGAAGGCGAGGCTGCCGTCGTCGTAAGGAACCAGCTCCCAGGCCAACGAGCGCTCCGGCCTGGCTGCAATGGCCGTTTCAGTGTTGCCCGGCAGGGGTGGCGGCGGCTGAATCGGAGGAGGATTCGGGGGAACAGCTTCCCAGGTAAGGGTTCTGGCCTGCTGGGCAGGGGCAGGTGGAGCTGATCTGGCCCGCAGCGTGGGAACCGGCGGCGGAGGCTGCCTGGGAACCACCACCACTGGAGGAGGAGGTCCCGGCAGCTCCCAGACGAGTGTCTGGGCCTCCGCTGCAGGTCCAGCGATCATGCCGATCGAGGTCAGCAGGCTGAGCCATGGATTGAGGGCGGTTCCAGGCAGCCGGGCGGACACGTCGATAACGGCTGGAGTTCGGATCGGCTCAATGTATCCGTGATGGCCAGCTGATCACTGGCCCTTTGACGCCACCTTTTCAACCGGTGCATGGCAACATTCGGCCTACTGTCCGTTTCCGCGATGACGAGCCTGCGTGTGGAACTGGTGGGAAAGCGCTGGGCACTTCCTCTGCTGCTGCTAGGCCTCTCCGGCCCCTTGGCTCCAGTAGTGGCAGCTGAGCTGCGGCCTGGAGATCTCGCCCAAGCCGAAATGGCGCCCGGTGGCAGCGAGGGGCTGCTTCAGGACGATGCCTACATTCTGGGGGCCGGCGATGGACTAAACCTGAAGTTTTTGGCGGTCCAAGACCTCAGCGGTTCACTCGAGATCCTCAACGACGGCACCGCCTCCCTGCCTCTGCTGGGCAGCGTCAGGCTGTCGGGCCTGACGCTGTCTCAGGCCAGTCTCTGGCTTGAATCGCTGTACAGGAAACAGCTGCAGCGCCCTGATCTGCAGTTGAGCGTCGTTCGTCCCAGGCCCCTGCGCATCGCTGTGGTCGGGGAGGTGGAGCGCCCGGGGATCTACACGCTCACCACCTCGGAGGTGTCCACGGCGGAAGCTCCGGTGGCGATCAGTGGTCCTCCCACGCTGGTGGATGCGATCCAGAAGGCCGGTGGTATCACCTCGATGGCCAACCTGCGCCGGGTGGTGGTGCAGCGGCGTCTGCCTGGCGCCGACTCCCGCTTCAAGCGGGCCAGGGTTGACCTGCTTGCCCTGGTGAGGGACGGGGACCAGCTCCAGAATCCATTGCTGTTTGATGGGGACTCGATCAAGCTGGAGCGGGTTTCCGAGCAGCTGGCCAGCAATTCCGCCGAGATGGCGGCCACCACCCTGGCTCCCAAGGAGATCACCGTGAATGTGGTGGGAGAGGTGAAAGCTCCAGGCCGGCTCCAGGTTCCGGCCAGCACACCGTTGATGCAGGCGATTCTGGCCGCAGGGGGTGTGGAAACCTGGCGAGCGAAAACATCAAGGCTGGAACTGGTGCGGATCAACCGCAATGGTTCAGCGATGCGGCGAACCTATCAGCTTGATTTCAACCAGGGGGTGTCGATCGCCAAGAATCCACCGCTGGTGGATGGCGACACAGTGATCGTGAATCGCAGCCGTTACGCGATCAGTGCTGATGCGATCGGGGCCGTCAGCACACCTCTGAGCGGATTGGTCAATGTGCTGACCCTGTTCCGCTTGCTCGACAGCAACAACTGAGCCTGCATGCGCATCACCTGGTTGTTGATGGATGAACTGGCGGTGGGAACCGCCCCGTCCAGTGCCGACGACCTTGTTCGTCTCGAGCGGCATGGGGTCAAGGGGGTGTTCAGCCTTTGCTCCGCCGAGGAGGCACCGCCACCGGGCGGGATGCCCGAGCGTTTCCGCTGCATTCGACTGCCCTTGCCGGATCACCGCCACCAGTGCGCACCAACGCCGCAGCAGCTGGGCATGGTGCTGGCCGAACTCACAAGCCTGCGCCGCCACGGGCCTGTGTATCTCCACTGCGTGGCCGGCGTGGAGCGGTCACCCCTGGTGGCAATGGCCTGGTTGGTCCACAGCCGCCGAATGAGCTGGCAGTCCGCCCTCGACTACGTGCAGCAGACCCATCCCGGAACGAGCCCCTTGCCTGAGCAGCTGGCTGTACTGAGAAGCTTGCCGTTGCTGACAGCAACAGCGAGCACTCATTGGCCAGCAGTAGCCTGATCAAGCCGTTTTACGGCCGAAGGGACCGAGTCGTTGGAGCTCAGCTCACGACCGCCCGACTATCTCGCAGTCGTGTGTCCCTGCTCGCCCTGCTGTTTCCATGACTTCACCCATGGCCTGATCCGGATCATCGGTGAGGTGCGCCCTGATGAGATTTACAACTTGGGTGCCCAGGGCCATGTGTCGGTGGGTTTCGAGCAGCCGGAATACACGGCCAATTGTGATGGTCCCAGAACCCTGCGCATCCTTGAAGCCGTGCGCCTGCTGGGCCTCACCACCACCACCCGGATTGTTCAGGCCAGCACCAGTGATCTGTATGGATTGGTGCAGGAAACTCCCCAGCGGGAGATCACCCCGTTCCATCCCCGCAGCCCCTACGGGAAGTATGCCTGTAACGGTATTCTCTTCAACCACAAAAGCCTGCGCCGCGGTGAAACCTTCGTGACCCGCAAGTTCACTCGCGGCATGGCGCTCATCGCCGCTGGTCTGGAGCACTGCCTGTACGTGGGCAACCTCGATTCCCGGCGTGACTGGGGTTACGCCCGCGATTATCTGGAGATGCAGTGGCGGATGCAGCAGCAGCCGGCACCGGAGGATTTCGTGATCGCCACGGGGCGGCAGGAGAGCGTGCGCCGGTTCATCGAACTGTCGGCCACGGCCCTGGGCTGGGGCGGCATCCACTGGCAGGGCCGGGGGCTGGAGGAGGTGGGCCGCCGCTGCGACAGCGGTGCCGTTGTGGTGCGCATCGATCCGTGCTATTTCCGGCCGGCCGAAGTGGAGACCCTGTTGGGTGATCCCAGCCACGCCCACGCCCGGCTGGGCTGGGCTCCCACCACCACGTTGGAGCAGCTGGTGGAGGAGATGGTGGCCGCTGATGTGGAGGAGGCCGCCAAGGAAGCCACCTTGCGCCGGGAAGGTTTCCAGGTGGTGGGCTCGATGGAGACCCGCCGATGAATGCGCCTGCGGTTCAAGCGTGAGCGTGTTCAGGTGTGAGTGAATACGACATTCGCTGGCAGCAGCGTTTTCGCAACTATCAGAGGGCCCTGGAGCAGCTGGAATCCGTCTTCGATCCACCGCCACGCAATCAGCGAGAGGAACAGGGCTTGATCAAGGCGTTCGAGTACACCTTCGAGCTGGGCTGGAACAAGCTGCGCGATCTGCTGCGCAGCGAGGGGATCAGCGATCTGATCGGTTCCCGCGATACCTTGCGGGAAGCCTTCAGGGTTGGCCGCGTTGTTGATGGCAAGGCCTGGATGCAGATGATTCAGGACAGGAACCTCACCAGCTACAGCTAGAACCGAGCCACTGCCGAGCTGATCGCCACCAATGTGAGAAACCGGTACTTGGCGGCCTTTGTGCAGCTGCACGCCACCCTCCAGGCACAGTTGGAGTCTCGAGAATGTGTGGATCGTTTCATTGCAAGCAGGCTGTTCCCGGACTCCCGGCTGAGGCCAGTGATCGGCTTCTCACCCTGCTGGGTCGAGATCCTGGGGTGGAGCAGGTGTGGCTTTACGGATCACGGGCGATGGGCCGCCACCGACCTGCCTCCGACATCGACCTCACCCTCAAGGGCCCGGCTCTGTCCCACGAGGGCTTGTTGCAGTTGATGGCCGCGGTGGACGACCTGCTGCTGCTCGAGCGGGTGCCGTCAGCCCCTGAGGCCATGCCCCGATGACCCTGATCACGCCAGCCGACCGCGTCTATATGGCGGGCCATCGCGGCATGGCCGGCAGCGCCATCCTGCGCGCCCTGGAGGCGAAGGGCTACACCAACCTGCTCACGGCCGGCCGCGATCAGCTCGATTTGCGCGACGCCGGCGCGGTGGAGTCCTGGTTCGCCAACCACATACCGGAGGTGGTGGTGCTGGCGGCGGCGAAGGTGGGCGGCATCCTGGCCAACAGCAGCTACCCCGCCGACTTCCTGCTTGACAATCTCAAGATCCAGACCCATGTGATCGAGAACGCCTGGCGCCATGGGGCCCGGCGTTTGCTGTTTCTGGGCAGCAGCTGCATCTATCCCGAGTTCGCCGCGCAGCCGATCCGGGAGGAGACGCTGCTCACCGGCGCGCTGGAGCCCACGAACGAGTGGTACGGGATCGCCAAGATCGCCGGCCTCAAGCTCTGCGAGGCGCTGCGCCTTCAGCACGGCTTCGATGCGATCAGCCTGATGCCCACCAACCTCTACGGCCCCGGCGATAACTATCACCCCAGCCACAGCCATGTGCTGCCAGCGTCACCTGCTGGGGCACGGGCACGCCGCGGCGCGAACTCCTGCATGTGGATGATCTGGCAGAAGCCGCGGTGTTCTGCCTGGAGCAGTGGCAACCCGCTGCGGAGGAGATCCCATTCCTGAATGTGGGCACCGGCGAGGATCTGCCGATCCGTGAGCTCGCCGCCCTGGTGGCGCTGGGATGGCGCGCGCGCATTCCCCTGGCCGAAAGGCTGGTGGGCTTCCCCAGGTTTTGTGGACAACGCGATGTCAAGGCCTTGGCGCCGCCGGTGGGCGTGCCGGCCGCCTGGCTTGACTCACACTGGTAAGACGCTCGGGGAGGCCTGCCAGTGGATGCGATTCTCATCCTCTTGTCGAAGGGTCAGCTTGTGATTCCGGCGCGGCGGATGCTGTTGCTGGGGTTGTATCGCTTTGATCAGTGTTGAGTGTCCTCTGCCCCGAGCTGCCGCGCTGGCCACCCGCCACATACGCCACTTCAGCGGCACCGCTCCATCTCTCCCACCCCACCTGTTCATCCGGACTCCCGCGTGATTCTTCGCTTCACCCCCCCGCTCCTGCAACGGGTCCTTCAGCCGCTGCGGGGGACAGAGCCCACGGCGGTGCTGATCCGCAGCACCGCCCGGCAGCAGTGGCGCTTCCTGGGGGTGAGCCTGGGCACGAGCCTGCTGCAGGCGATCAGCGAGGGCGGCACCCTGGCCCTGATCTTTCTGGCGGTGGAAGCGCTCGGCAAGACGGAGGCGACCAACTGGGGGAGCAACCCGATCCTGAGCCGCGTGCCGGCGTTGGCCGAGTGGCTCCAGGGATTCTCGGGTCCGGTGCTGTTTCTGGTGTTGCTGGGGTCGGCCGTGGGGCTGCAGCTGCTGCAGAGCCTGGCGCAGTATCTCAACGGTCTGAGTGTCGACTGGTTCGCCGCCCGCTGCCGGGCGCGCATCACCGCCCGGATTCAGAGCCAGATCCTGGCCTTGAGTTTTGCCTGCGCCTCCAGCTACCGGGTGGGCGACCTGCTGGATCAGGCCGGGCAGGGTCCGGAGGCGATCCGGATCGAGATTGAAACATTGAATCAGCTGCTGCTCAGCGGGCTGCTGATCCTGGCCTACTTGGCCATCCTGGTGGGCATCTCCCCCTGGCTGCTGGCGGTGGCGGTGGCGATGGCCGTGCTGCTGGCCAGCCTGCAGCGGCGCCTGCTGCCCGCGATTCGCCGACAGGCCCAGCGGGTGAACGAGGCGCAGGTGGGGATTGCCATGCGCTCCACCGAGGACATCCAGGGTTTGCGGATGCTGCATTCCAGTGGCCAGCTGGATGCCGCCGATCTGAGCTTTCGCGGCCGGATGGAAGCGCTGGAGCGGGGCCTGCGCGGGCAGGCGCTGCTCACCAACATCGTGAATCCGTTGAGCGGCCTGCTGCCGGTGGTGGCGCTGGCGGTGGTGGCGCTGGCCTCGGTGCTGCTGTTCGGGGCCCGCAGCACCGGAATCCTGCCCAGTCTGATCACCTTCATGCTGGCGCTCCAACGCCTGAACACACGCCTGGCCACATGCGCCGGGCTGATGGGCACCCAGGCGGTGAACCAGGCGAGGCTGGCGCGCCTGAATGCGCTGCTGCGCCCCGAAGACAAGATCTTTCGACGCCGCGGCGGGGTTCCCTTCCAGGGGCTGGAGCGGGACATTCGCTTTGAGGGGGTGGCGTTGCGCTACGGGCCTGAGGCGCCGGAAGTGCTGAGCGCCATCGACCTTGTGCTGCCCAAGGGGTCGACGCTGGCCCTGGTGGGCGCCAGCGGGGCCGGCAAGAGTTCGATCGCCGATCTGCTGGTGGGTCTGTACGCCCCCAGCCGGGGGCGGATCCTGGTGGACGGATCTGATCTTCTGAGCATCGATCTGGCCAGCTGGCAGCAGCGGCTGGGGGTGGTGAGCCAGGACACGTTCCTGTTCAATGCCTCACTGGCGGAGAACATCGCCTACGGGTGTCCCTGGGCCACGGCCGCTGACATTGAGGCAGCGGCCCGGCAAGCCCAGGCCGCTGGATTCATTCAGGCTCTGCCCCAGGGCTACGCCACCCTGGTGGGGGAGCGGGGCTACCGGCTCAGCGGCGGCCAGCGGCAACGGATCTCGCTGGCCCGGGCCGTCCTGCGCCGGCCCGAACTGCTGATCCTTGATGAGGCCACCAGTGCGCTGGATTCCCAGAGCGAGCGGCTGGTGCAGGAGGCGATCGAGCGCTTCGAGCGCCGGCACACGGTGCTGGTGATCGCCCACCGGCTGAGCACGATCGTGAAGGCCGATCAGATCGTTGTGATGGATCACGGCCGGATCGTGGAGCAGGGCCACCATGCCGACCTCCTGAAGCGGGGCGGGCTGTATGCAGGGTTGTGGCGGCAGCAGGTGGGTGGGTCTGAGGCAGTGGTGAGGGCAGATTAGTACTGCTTTTGACACTATTCTGGTGCTGGTGATGGATAAGCTGCCATTACGGATTGGAATCCACCGGCTAACGTACTTACCTCGGCTGAGCTGAAGCGCAATCAGCTAGCGGTCATTGTGCTGAGTGAGCAGCACTACCGCCAGTTGCAGCGGCAGGCCGGTCAGGCCCCCAGGCCGAAGCCGACGGCTCTGCAATGGCTGCAGCAGCTGCCGCCGGCGTCTGTGCCGCGCAGCAAAGCGGCAATCGATCGCGAGTTGGCGGCTGAACGCGACTGGTGATGGACCTTTGCTGATCGCCTTCTTCGATGCCAGTGCACTGATTGACCTGCTGGATGGCGAGCCGATTTGGGCTGATGCCGTGAAGCGCGAGCTGGGGACCCTGGCTGCGGAGGAGCCCCAATTAGCGATCACGGCGACCAGGCCAGCCTGGAGCGTTTCGACACCTTTTTCTCCCAGAGCGATCTGTTGTGGGTGGAGCTCAGTGCAGCCGTTGTGGAGCTGGCCACCAGCCTGCGTGCCTCCCATGGACTGCGCACCCCGGATGCCCTGGAGGCGGCCTGCTGCTTGCAGCTGATCCGTTGACCGACCGGCCTACCAAACACCGGCAGCATGCCGGGGAGCCGAGGTGGTGCTGCCGGGGTGAGAGCCCAGCCACTGAGGGCTGTTGCCAGAGCGGCTACGGGCTACGTTTTTTGGCTGTAAACCTTCCCTACTATGAAGGCCATGGATCGCCAGCCATTTACCTATTGGCTGCAATCCAAGGGGGATTTTCTCGGTTTCCTGAATGCATACCCGGATCACTGGACCCAAGGAGACAACCTCGAAGACCTCAAAGATCACCTGCTGGATCTGTATCGAGAGTTTGCCATGGAGGATCTTCCCGGAATTCGCAGAGTTGATGAGTTGGCGGTGGTTGGAGACGATCTCACCTGATTCGTGATCTTGAACGGGCGGGTTGCGTACTATTCAGGCACAGCGGTAAGCACGGCATTTACCGCCAACCTCTGAGACCGGACGAACTCAAGCTATTCCCCGGCATCGCGAGATCAATGAAATTCTGGCCTGAAAGATTCTTCGTGATTTGACCGTTTCTGATGACTGACCGCGCCAACGCTGTGGACAGCGGAGAGCCGCACACGCCATATCCACTTCCCTGAACGGGTACAAGGAACGATCGTGAAGTCACACTTGATGCGGACAGACGTCTCGCCCCCTCAATGCGTACTATGCAATACGGTAGTATTTTATTTACTCATTCGTGCCGACCATAGATGACTTGCAGAAATCCCCTCAAGTCCATCATCGCACCGACAAGAGCGGCTTTGCGAGGTCTACTGAATGCTTCGATACGAAGAAGCAGGAGGCTCTGTTGGAATGCGCCTACTTCATGCGCATCCATACCACTTAAAAACGCCAAGGAGCTATCAATACACAAGAGGCAAGATTTACCATTTAGGCTGCTTGTGCCACATTCGCGCATACACATAGCTCCAATGGTATCAGCGGCGTCTCCAAACTTTCTTGCAATGGCGGCATTAGAGAGCTTGGATCAAAGCGAACTGATGCCCTCATCAAATCAAATCATGTACGATACATGTCTCTTGTACTATAATAGCATGACGCTTATTTCTGCGGCTGACTTTTTTGGGCTGCCTCATCCCGTCAATCCTGAACTATTAGATTCTGAGCCATTTTGTGAAGCGTGGCCCTGGCAATCAGTATCTGTTGATGCTGCAGGTGCTATCTATCGACAGGGCATTGACCTTGAATACGCCCATCATGCTCCAAGACATGTCCCTATAGAGTACCCATGGTATTATGGGCCTGTTTCCGAAGACAAAATCAACCTAGAAACCTCGAGATTGACCAAGACAATTGCTTCGATCTTGAGCAAAGGATATGTATTTAATGATACTATCGATGGAGATATAACCGGATGGCTTTTGGTGGATGGTCCGGACTGGTGTGTACATGTTCATTCTGGCCTTCACCGCCTAGCTGCCTTGACTGGCTTACTTTTTCCAGTGCTGCCTATACGTATAGAGCAAGTACTTTATAGCGATGAGATTATGACATGGCCAAATGTAGAGTCAGGACTATTTACGCGCACTGAGGCTGGAAATATCTTCAGATCATGCTTCACTTCGCACATGGCCTGCTCAGCTCAATCCTGGTATCAAAAGAAATTACCGAATCGGTACCACGAACTTGGGATCCTATGAACAAGACCTGACTGACCAACACATCTCATCCGAGACAGTCATGCGACTGCCAGCAGAGTGGTCTGTCGTGGATATGGCGGCAGCTCTATCCGTGTGAGCCAGGGCTGATTCTGGCGGCGCTGCACGCCAAAGCTGGGGCTGCAGGGCTCCAGCTGCCGCAGCGGGATCAGCTGCAAAGGCCAGAAGCGCTTGGTGGCCATTGATCACCTGCTGCTGCAGCCACTTCAGGCCGATCCGCACAGAGATCAGGCCCCGCTGCCTCCTGAACCACGTCATCGCTGGGGACCAGCGGTGGCGTGGGACGACCATGCGCCAGGGAGCACCTCGGATAACACTCCTGATTCTAGCTGTTATTTTCGGGACGAAACACTAGCTGGAATCAAATGAAATCCGCGGTATTCAGGCGGATCAAAATCGGACGGCCAAGTTTCTTTGACTGTATAGTCCTCAAACGTATCTAGAAGCTCTTTGGCATTGAACATTCTAATGGGATAGCTCACTTTTGTTTCATAATACCCGTCGTTCTCTTGAACGAAGACATTAGTAGGCCCATCCACTAACGGATGGCGGTCAAGAAAGATATGGCGTGGCTGTAGCTTCAGCACTTGGCTCACTACCTCCTTCCAGCCTTCGATGCATTGAAGTACACCAGAGAGTATCACTATGTCTGCTGCGGGCTTAGGCAAGTCGGCCAAGGAAGGCAGGAAGCTGATCGGCAAGTGGTAGTCTTGTGCAATAGCAGATCCTGCGCAGCAAAAAACCTCTTGTTCGACTACAATGAACTGATTGCAATGACATTCGAGGACGTCTCGGTTGTTGATGAACGTGCCGCCAAGGCCACCCCCAAAGTCCACGATCGTGTCATCGGGCCGCAGTGATTCGCTGAGTTTCTCGCGAAGTGTGTACTTCTTTGGAAGCTCATCGAAGGTTGTTCCGTCACGTTCGTAACGGCTGCGCCCATTAAGAACGTCAATGACCGCTGCTTGAACCTTGGAGAGCACGTGAGGCGAGTCATAACCTACCGACGCTTCCACGGCCTCTTGCCAAGTGGCATATGGTCCGCTGTATCTTAAGTGGGATAGTGTGGGCGGCGAAATTCTCTTCTTGATTGCACGGGCGATCCATCTTGCTGGCTTCCAGATTAAAGATGACATTTGGGTTGTGCTTTAAATATTCTGCTATCATTAAGCTTACCATGCCCTGCAGGATGTCTCTACATGATTTCAGTATTTTTTGATTGAGAAATGAACACCCTCATCACTGGAGGCCTCGGCTTTATTGGCAGTAATCTCGCCAGGCGATTGTTGCAAGAGGGCCACCGAGTGACTCTCCTTGACAGTCTTATCCCCCAATACGGCGGCAATCTTGCCAATATTGCCGACATCCGTGATCAGGTTTGCCTGAATATCAGCGATGTGCGTGATCCCTTCGCCACTCGTGAATTGCTTAAGGGTGTGGATGTGGTATTCAATCTGGCCGGACAAACCAGTCATGCCGATTCGATGACCGATCCATTCACGGATCTAGACATTAATGCAAAGGCCCAGCTAGCGCTGCTGGAGTCAGTATGGCACGTGTGCCCTGAGGCCGTGGTGGTCTTCGCCTCCACCCGCCAGATTTATGGACGCCCTCACTATCTCCCGGTGGATGAAGGCCATCCCATTCGACCCGTGGACGTCAACGGTGTTAACAAGCTGGCAGGTGAGCAGTACCATCTCCTCTATCACGATGTGTATGGCATTCGCACCACGGCTCTCCGTCTCACAAACACCTACGGGCCGGGCATGCGGATTAAGGACGCGCGTCAGACCTTTCTGGGGATCTGGATTCGCAATCTGCTGACAGGTGAACCGATCTCCGTGTTTGGAGACGGACATCAGTTGCGAGACTTTAATTATGTTGACGACGTGGTTCAGGCCTTGGTGCTTGCTGCTGAATCTCCCGCCTGCTATGGGCGTGCGATTAACCTTGGTAGCTCGGAGGTAATCGATCTTGCCCATCTGGCTGAACGACTCTGCGAATTGCTTCCCACTGCCACCTGGCAGCTGGTGCCTTTTCCGCCAGAGCGCAAGGCCATTGACATCGGGGATTACTACAGCAACCATAATATCGCCACCGAGCTGCTGCATTGGCAGCCAAAGGTTTGTCTGGATGAGGGGTTGCGAAGAACTCTTGAGTACTACCTTCACAACCTAACTCTTTACCTCTGAATCCGTGACCGCATCTCCTATTCCCTTTAACGAATTCCGACGCGAGCCCGAGACGTTGATTCAGGCCCAGCTTCAGGCCACCGAAGCGGTGCTCCGCTCCGGATGGTGGATTCTTGGTCAAAAGGTGAAAGCTTTTGAGGAGGCCTGGGCCCAGCGCTGCGGAACAACGGGCGTTGTTGGAGTCGCTAACGGTTTGGATGCGATTGAGATTGGGCTCCGCGCTTTAGGCATCGGTCCAGGCGATGAGGTGATAACCACCGCTCTCACGGCCTACGCCACCACACTTGCGATTCAGCGCTGTGGTGCAACACCTGTTTTTGCCGACATCGCTCCGGCCACGGCTTGCCTTGATCCTGCAAGTGTCGAGCGCTGCCTCTCGTCAGCGAGCCGTGCGGTTGTCGTCGTGCACCTCTATGGCCGGGCAGCTGAACTTGATGCCTTGTTACATTTTTGCCAAGCCCATGGCCTGGCTCTTGTTGAGGATTGCGCCCAAGCCCACGGAGCTGTTTATAGGGGCCGACCGGTTGGCAGCATTGGCACGTTTGGTGCCTGGAGCTTTTACCCCACCAAGAATCTCGGAACCATCGGCGACGCTGGTGCCGTCAGCAGTAGCAATTTAGACCTTCTCTGTAATGCTCGCCAGCTCCGCAACTATGGACAGAGCGATCGCTATCACCACGTAAGGGCTGGTATGAACAGCCGACTCGACGAAGTGCAGGCTGCTATTTTGCTACAACGACTCCCCTATCTCCAGAGATGGACTGATCGCCGCCGAGACATTGCTGAGCGTTATTGGAGAGAGCTACTGCAATCCGACCTAGAGCTACTCGAACGCCCAATGGATCCCAAATCTCATGTGCATCATTTGTTTGTGGTGCGCTGCCGCACCGGCCGGCGCGAGGCAATTCAGCAACAGCTCACCGACGCTGGTATCAGTACTCTGATCCATTACCCCATCCCTTGCCACCACCAACAGGCTCTTGGAGGTCATCGCCTTGATCCCATGGGTTTACGTGCCACTGAACTTCATTGCAACCAGTGCCTGAGTCTGCCGATTCATCCCTTTCTCAGCGACGACGAGGTGAGTCAGGTGATCAATGCCTGCAACCAGGTTAAATGACAGAACATTATGTGACACTCTTTGATAGTACTTTCCTCCCTCAGGGGCTTGCTCTTTACTCTTCATTGCTTGAACATGGCGATGATTTTCTGTTATGGATCTTGTGCCTAGACGTAGAATGCTTGCAGACTCTTCAGCGTCTTAGCCTTCCACAGATTCGGCTTCTTGATTTGCAGAATCTTGAAACCGCTGATCTTCTTGCTGTCAAGCCTGAGCGCTCACGTGCTGAGTATTGCTGGACATTGACTCCTTGGTCTATCCAGTGGGTCTTTGAGGCGGATGCAACAGCTTTAAGAGTCACCTATCTTGATGCAGATGTGTTTTTTCTGAATTCTCCTATTCATGTTTTTAATGAATTTAAGGCAAGTGGTAGGGACGTCTTGATTACCGAGCATTGCTACGCTCCCGAGCACGATCAGACTCCTACTTCCGGCCGTTTTTGTGTTCAGTTTTTATCTGTTGTGCGAGGTCAAGGTGAACTGGTCTTGTTTTGGTGGCGTGATCGTTGTCTCGAATGGTGCTTTGCGCGATCAGAAAATGGAAAGTTTGGTGACCAAAAATACCTTGAATCATTTTCTCATGAATTTCCTGGGTTAATATATGAGATTAGCTCTGACTCCCGTTTACAGGGACCCTGGAATGCATCGATCTTTAGATTCTCAGACGCCGTATTATACCATTTTCACGGTCTTCGCTTGTTTTCCATGTCAACTGCTTTTGTGTGCTCATATCCTCTTTCCTGGCCTTTAATTAATCATGTATATATACCTTACTTTCGTCGCATATATTCTTTAATCTCCCGCTATTCTATTCCCTTGGCGGCCCAAGCGGTTTCGCCAGGTTTTAAGGAAATTATCTTGTTGAAATTGAAAAAGAAGCTTGTCTTTAGTATTGTTGGGGTCATACGCCCTCCTTTTTATGCCTATTGTTGCGATGGAGAAGTGGCTATCTGGTAACTCTAGGTGCAATAGGTGTAGCTATTGAATGCTTGGCTAATCTATTGTGCTAGCGATGCCTTGTTTATGCCGTGTCTCTTTGCGTGGTATACAAGCTGGCGGGCTGGTCGACATTGTCGGCGACCGCATAACCGGCACCCTGGCCGAACCCTTTGAGCCGGCCTTTCTGGCCGCATCATTCCGGTAGGTGCTGGAGGACCCCCAGCGCCGTCGCCAGCTCGGAGTTGCAGCCCGAGATCGGGCCGAGAGGCTGTGGAACCCGCAACGCATTGAAGGACGGTACGCCGAGGTGTATCAGCAGGCGCCGGCCGGCCCATGACCAGAGTTCTTGCCACTAGCAATGCCCGGTTCAGTCTCGTCTACGGCCATTGCCGCTAACGTGATTTCAGCCGTCAGGCTTCAACCATCATGTCCCTTGCTACCAACCAAACCGGGGCTGTTGCAGCGTTTGATTCACGTGCACGGCTGTGGCTGCCAACCGATCTGCGTCTCACCCCAGAGCAGTTTGAGCGGGTGTGTGCAGAGAACCCTGAGGCGGTGCTGGAACTCGCCGCTGATGGGCAGCTGATTGCCATGACCCCGACAGGTGGTGAAACAGGCTCGCGTAATGGTGAATTGATTTTGCAGCTCAAGCTTTTTACTAGGAGCAACCGTGGATGGAAGGTGTTCGACAGCTCCACAGGGTTCCGCCTGCCCGATGGCTCTGTCCTCAGTCCCGACGCCTCGCTGGTGAGTCAGCAGCGTTGGGAGACGCTCAGCACGCAGGAGCGGCGGAGCTTCGTGCCCCTCTGCCCGGACCTGGTGGTGGAACTGGCCAGCCCCAGCGACGAAGGCCCTCGTGGCCTCACCGCCCTGCGCCGCAAGATGACCGCGTACCAGGCCAACGGCGCCCGTCTCGGCTGGCTGCTGCTGCCCGACGAGTGTGCTGTGGAGGTGTGGCCCACGAGCGGCGAGCACAAGCGCCTGGAGCAGCTGGAGTGGCTGGACGCTGGATCCGAGTTCCCGGGGCTGCGCTTGGAGCTTGCTGAGATCTGGGTGGGCTGAACCCCGTCAGATCTCAGCAAGCTCAAGGCTCCTCAACGGCTGGTGTGAGGCCGCGGCCGCGGCAACACAGCGGGCACCAGGGAGCGATCAATGCTGATCAGGGCACGGCACCCTCGCTGCGGGCCAGATGCAGGGAGTCGGCAAAGTCGAGCCCCTGGCGATGCCACTCCAGGGCATTCAGCACCTGATCATCATGCTCAAGATGCACCTGCGGGATGGCCATCAGACCTTTAGGAGTTTGCGGAAAAACCAACTAAGCAGCCGCATTTTCCCATCTCCGAGCTGATTTCTCGGTGATTTCGTCAGATGGGGTCGTTTCAACCGCTCAGACAGCCCGATTTCGCCGCATTTGGGCTGTTTTGGCGGCCCGACTGCCGCCGTTTGAGCACACCTTTGGGCAACTGGCGGCTCATGCCCCTGCCATGGTGGGCCTGAGCAAGTTGCCCAGTCGGATCAGGTTGTAGGCGATCACGTGCAGACCGTAGCCGCAGGCTTCTCCGAAGGAGTGGACGGCGCTCACGTTCTCCTGGCCGCGCAGTTTGAACTGGCGCAGCCCGCCGATCGCCTTGATCCAGCCAAATACCTTCTCGATGCCGCGGCGGGCATTGATCGACTTGGCGTAGCCCACGTGGCGGGTGGTGCGGGCATCGATCGCTGAGCCACCGCTGCGGGCGGTGTTCTGCGCCACGTGGGGCGTCACGCCCAGCCGCCGCATCTCAGCCACGAACCCTTTCGTGTCGTAGTTCTTGTCGGCGCCGATGGTCTTCTGGTGAG
>JAUCZK010000028.1 GCA_030373145.1 Cyanobium sp. CZS48M
CCGCGGGCATCAGCCTGAGCAACGACCTTGGTGAAGGCGTCGAACATGTAAAAAAGCTCCTGTTCTCGACGGGTGGGGGTCGGGAGTTGGGTGATCAACAGCGAGAGCGCCAAAGGCGGACTCGCATGTCGAGTGCGAGATCATCTGACCTGAAGCGGAAAACCGGCTGACCGGCTGGACCGATCAATGGTCAGAAGTGGCTCGACTTGACCTGTGTATTTTTGGCCCTGGACCCGACGAAGCGCTCGATCATTCACAAATGGTCATCTCGGCGACACTGCTGTTGCCGCGCAAGCCCTTTGGTGTCCTTCCAGGAGTTCAGTCCCCGCCCCTTGGCCCCGCTTTGGCCGTTCTGTAGCCAGTTGAACAGTAAAATCCAACAGGGGAATGCGTTGCTCCAAAATGCGTTGCTCTGACAGATCCTGTCCTCAGGATCGCACCAGGGCTAAGGCTGCTTCCCCCATCAACGGGCCGGGCGATCAGGCCACAGTCGTGCCACTGTGTTGGAGGTTGGAGAGCATCAAAAAGCCCCCCTTGCGGAGGGCGAATCAGTGGGTGCGTAGGCGAGCACTGCTCCAGGAGCCCTGGACGGGCTCACCTCGTTCAGCGCCGAATTGCCCTCAGCCTTCAGTCCTCAGAGTTGGAGTGGTTTCCGGAGCCACTGACACTGACACCGGTGATGGTGCCCCCCAGGCGATGAACGAGCTGCATGGTTTCGTTCATGCGGGTGTAGGGGACCTGCATGGTGCAATCGGAGCTGCGCACGTAGTCGTTGTTGGCCAGGCCAGTGACCTGAATCGTGACTTGGCGGTTGCTGCTGAAGCTGCTGCCGCGGGTGCCTGCAGAGACCTTCATGGGGGGTGGGGAACGACGGGGATGGGGGAGGAGGTTCAGTTGACCGGGCTGACGCTGGCGATGCGGCCGCCCTCGCGCTGGATCTGCTGCTGGTAGTCGAGCAGCTTGTTGAAGGGGATGAAACGCACCCGGTTGCTGCGCTTGTGCAGGCGGTAGTTGTTGAAGCCGGAGATTTCAACCCGGTAGGTGCGGCCCTGTTCGCCTGCGCCCACTCCCATGCGGGTGACCCCATCGGCTTCGACCGAGCGGAACGCGGATCCCTTGGCGTTGGGGCTGACCACGGGAATGGCGGCTCCCTTGTGCACGGAGGGATTCAGCCGTGACTGATTCTTGGCGAGGTCGCCCTTGATCGATGCCGCCGCGCCCCTGGTGAGTTGCAGCATGTAGGAGAACTGGAGACCCTGCTGGCCGACGGAATAGTTCCAGCCATGCAGATAGGGCACCTGCTCTTCACCGAAGCGGTCCTGGTATTCGGCGCTGTCGATGTAGGAATCGATTTCAGCGTCGAAGCCTTCGTTCTGCAGGATCGTGAAGTGGTGCAGCATCTCAGCTTTGTTCTGAGGCGCCCGGCCCAGCAGATGCTTGTGGTTCAGTTCGATGAACCGGTAAGGGTTGCTGTTCTCAAAGAACCGCTGCCTGTAGAGATTGCTCTTGGCCACCTGGCGCACGAACTCCCGCACACTGAGGTAGCCCCGGCGGAACAGCGACTCAGGACCATCGAGCCGCTCGCTCTTCATCACGTACTGGTAACCGAGCACCTGCTGGTAGACCGAACGAATCAGTCCGGCAATGTCGGCTTCGGTGGCGTTCGACCAGTTGTCCTTGTCGCGGACGTTTGCGAAGCGATCGATGCCCAGGTAGGCAGCGTTGACGAGTGTCATGGGCGTGCAGGCCGGGAAGGAAGGGGAGACGTGGGGGGTCGGGGCTGACGAGGCAGGGCTGTCAAGTGAAGTGCTGGACACAGGCCACAACGTCCCCGACGATGCTGTCTGCAGCCGGATCCTATGGGGGCGGTTCCGCTCTCACCGACGCTTTTCAGAATCGTTACAAAGCTTCCCCCTGGCGCCTGCCGCTGAGGCCGATACCATCCGCGCATCGTGGTCGCTGAATGACCCATGACATCGGCACCTGATTCAGAGGCCTGGCCCCTGCGCTTCGGTCTTCAGCTCAAAGGCCTTGGTGAGCTCACCGAAACGCTGACCCTGCGCCTCCTGGAGATGGAGGCGCGCGTGCTGCATCTGGAGGATCAACAGTGTCGCCTGCTGGATCGAGCCGGACGGGATGGTGTCGATTCGGCCGCTGTTCTCGACCTGCTCGAGCAGACCGATGATCGATTGAGCCGGCTTGAAGTTCTGCTGGAGCAGTCTGCTCGCAGCCAGGAGCCTAAGGAGAGGCCCCCTGCTGGGGCCCCGGTGAGACCCCTGCGCGTGCTCGACGACGCCGTCCCTGCCGCTGAGCTGGAGTTCGGGGCGGAACCCCTGTTTCCAGAAGAAGGGGAGCAGCCCTTCATGGATGAACTGATCGCCTGAGTCGGGCCATCAGTACAGGCCGCTCCAGTGGGAGCACCGCCTCAGCCAGGGGAGCCCGTGCTGAGCATGGCGCCCGCCGTGGTGATCAGGATGCGCAGCAGTTCCGCTGCGCCGATGGCGGCCAGCCCGAGCCAGAGGGTCTGAGCCAGCTGGGGCGGCTGACCATCGACCCAGGCCGGAGAGCGCACCCCTCGCTCCAGCTGTGCGCCAGCGTTGAAGGATCCGGCGGGGGCACGGGAGGCACTGATGTCGCGCCAGTAGGAGGAATAGCGAGGGGCCTGCTGGTTGAAGGGTTTCTCCCCTTGGCTGCGGCCGGGGAGCACCCGCGCGCGCTGATAGGGCACCTCATCGTCCCCGAAGGTGTCGATGTATTCGGATGAATCGAGCAGGGCATCGACGAAGCCCTGCATTCCTTCAGAAGCAATCAGAATCGAGAGGGCGATGCGTTCCCTCTCCCCATGCACGGGACGGCCAAGAACACGGCCAACCACCTGCTCCACCACGGCGTAGTTGCTGTTGCAACGGTAGAAATCCCTGCGGAACTTCTCGGAAAGAAGCAGGCCACGGATGAACTGTTTCGTGCTGATCTGACCGCGGCGCAGTCTGGATTCCAGGCCCGGCTCTCTGTCGGCTTTGAAGGCATGGAAGAAGATCTGTCGGTAGGCCCTCTCGATCAGTTCATCCACGGCCTGGGGGCTGCGGAGCACCCCTTCCGGTGTACGCCGCGGCTCTTCTTCGCTGCCCACCGCCAGGCTGGTGACGCGGGCATTGAGGGCAAGGGGACTGAGCTCGAGCAGGGGCAGGGCCATGAAGTGCCAGGGGAATGGGCGATGAACTTAGGCACCCCGGTTGAGCACAAACCCCTAGTGACAAAAGACCTCACAGAGCTTTACTGATTTCGCCCAATTTATTGACTAGCTTCATTGTCTTTTGTTGCGCCCTGGTGCGGGTCCGGGCCGGCTCAGGGCCCTGCTCAGCTGGCCCAGCTCTCCAGCCAGGTGGCTGGAAGCTCAGGGCTGAAGTCGTCGGTGCGCTGGAATTCGAACGGTCCTGCCAGGGATCCCCAGAGCTGTTCATGGCTGGCGGGGTCGTGGCCCCGATCGATCGTGCGCATCGACGCGCCGTCGAGTTCAAAGGTGCTCACCAGGTAGGCCGTGGCCCCTTTGCGTTCCACCAGGCAGCGGCAGCCGGGTTCCACCTCACCGACGAAGCCCTCGCCCTGCTCACGCACCACGTAGGTGCAGCCTTCCAGCAGGCGCAGGTCTTCCTTCTGGATCTGGGCCATGCGTTCTGGATCCTCCACCGCTCCCCAGAACCGCCGCTCGTCGTGGAGGGCGTGGTTGTGGATGCGCAGGCTGCCATCCGGCGCGTTCTCCGCTCGCAGCACGCGGATGCGGTAGGGCTGGCCAGGGGCGAAGGCATACCACTGCTCCAGCAGCAGCGAGCCTGGATCCAGATGCGGCAGCGGCCGGAAGCGCACCAGGATGTGGGCGTAGAGGGGGGGGTTCTCGAAAGCCTGGTCCTGGTTGCTGAACCCGGCGCTCAGCATCCGGACCAGGCGCGTCAGGGAGCTGGTCATAGGGCGAATCCTATGGGGCCGGCCTTCAGCCGTGCCCTCAGCGCTTGAGCAGGCGCAGGCGGAATTCCGCCACATGGCGCACCAGCTCAGGCTCCTTGAGGGCGAAAGGGTGCTCACTCAAGGCACCGATCACCCCCTCAAGGGCGGCTTCACGGGCGGCTGAATCGGCGGGATCGAGGCTGCCGATCTGTCCCCAGGCCTCATCGAAGGCCATGGCGTAGCTGTCCGCGTTGCTGAACTGCTGGTTGGAGGGTTGCTCGGGAGGGGTTCGCATCGCGTCAGATCAGCGCAGCTTCGAGTAATACCCACCGGAGTTGGCGGGTCTGGCCCGCTGGAACGTGGGAGTTCAGAACAGAATGCCAGGACCCAGATTTGAACTGGGGACACGGCGATTTTCAGTCGCCTGCTCTACCAACTGAGCTATCCCGGCCGGCCGCTTGGCAGCACCGCAGGATCTTAGATCACGGCCTGGAGCAGGCGTCCGGGCCAGACAGAGCAGCCCCATCACCGGGTATCCAGCCTCCCTGAGGGCAGCGGCGGCGGCCATGGCTGTGGCTCCGGTGGTAAGGATGTCATCCACCAACAGCAGGCCCTGGCGGGAGCGCCGGCTGCGGGAGACGCCGCTGGGGATCACCCGGAAAGCCCCCTCCTGGTTGAGCGCCCGCAGGCGGCGGTTGAGGTGGTGCTGTCCCAGCGTGGCCCTGCTGCGCTCCAGGGGGGCCACGCTGGGCAGGCCCAGCCCTTGGCAGATCAGCTGGGGCAGGGGGTTGGCCCGCCGTTTCCAGCTGGGGATCGCCACGACACTCAGCCCCCGCAGGGAGGCGGGCAGGGTGGCGGCCAGGCAGCTGGCCAGGCAGGGGATCGCCTGACTGCCGGGCTCGCGCCGCTGGCGCAGCAGCAGGTGGCGCAACCCCCCCTGGTACCAGCCCAGGGCCCACCAGGGCATGGGCTCGAGGCCGCACAGACCCCCGACCTGATCGGGCTGGGTCTCGAGATCCAGTGAGTGGCGGCAGGCCTGGCAGGGCTGCGGCTGGTGAGGATCCTCTCTGCGCTCAGCTTCGCTGGCGTGGCCGCAGAGCGGACAGGTGGCCTGGGTGATCAGCTGGAGGCATCCCCTCCACAGGGCCTGGACCATGGCACTGTTCTCCCGGAACACGAGTGACGTTGCCGCCCAGTGTTCCCATCAGCTCAGGCCTCGGGCAGACCCTTGAGCATCGCCACCAGGGTGCGGTGGGCGTCCTCGCTGTCGCTGAGCACGTGATCGAAGGGCACCGAGAGGTGGGCGCCATCCACCTCGAGCTCCATGGCCTCGGGACCGACCCGCAGCATTCGAGCGGCGCTGGCCTGCTGCGCTCCGCCGTAGTGGCGGGCGTAGGCCAGCACGGCGGAGCCGTGGTCCTTGTTCATGTGGCGACAGATCCGATCGCTGACAGCTTCGCTGAGGGGATCGCTGGCCATGGGGGCAGGGCAATGGTTGCTGTCGATTGTGGCGGAGACTGGACTCAGACCAGCGCGAACCGCTGCCAGAGCAGCAGTCCCAGCCGGATGGCGCTGAAGCCGACATAGCCGGCCAGGACCACGAACAGGGTCATCGAGATCACGGTCCGCAGGCGGTCGCTCATGGGCTCTTGGGCAGGGGGGCAGGCCCCTCCATCTTCGGCGTTGGGCCGGTCGCCCTGAGGGAGCCCAGGGCCAGCCGCGCCATGCCCTGGGCCGCCGTGAGGCCCGGACGGTTGAGCACTGGCCTTGCGATCGCCTGCTGGCGCAGCTGACGCCACTGGGGATTGCGTGCACCGCCCCCCAAGCTGATCACCCGCCGCAGTGGCGGGGCACCCAGTTGAGCCAGGCGCACCCACCCCTGGGCCTCGATCCGGGCCAGCCCCTCCAGCAGCCCCTGGAGAAAGAGTGCATCGCTCACGGGCCGAGGCTCCAGGATCGGCAGCAGATCCGGGTCGTCGATCGGGAAACGCTCCCCCTTCGCTGGCAGGGGCCGGTAGTGCAGTCCGCTGGGCCTGGAGGGATCGATCTGACGGCTGAGCCGCTCCAGCTCGGCATCACTGAAGAACTGGCGCAGCACGCCTCCACCGGCGTTGGAGGCTCCGCCCACCAGCCAGCGCCCCCCCAGCCGATGGCAGCTCAGCCCCGGGGCCTCGATCGGCTCCGCCACGAACTGTTTCAGCACCAGGGTGGTGCCCAGCACGGTGATTCCGTCGCCAGGGGCCGGATCGGCCGCCAGCACTCCGGCGTTGGCGTCGGTGCTGCCGGCCACCACCAGGCAGGAGCCCGGCAGCCCCAGCTCAGCGGCGCAGCCGGGAGCCAGCGGTCCCAGCACCGTGCCGCTTTCGACCACCTCGGGCAGCGCCGCCGCCCACGCTTGCCGCTCCAGCTCTCCGGCCCAGCACTGTCGCCTGAGATCCCAGCCCAGGCGCAGGTTGTTGCCTTCTTCGCCCCAGCGCCAGTCGCCCAGCAACCAGCCCATCAGCCAGTCGGCCTGGTGGCGCAGAAGCAGATCAGCACCTGCTCCGGCTCCCGCAGTCCTCCCCGTGGGCGAGGCCAGCAGGCGCAGGGCCCGGGCCAGGCTGCCGCTGACACTGGCGGCGGCGCAGCCGGCGGGCACCAGCGCCGTGAGGGCTTGCGCCTGCTCGGGGCAGGCCAGGCTGTAGGCCAGGGCGGGTCCCAGCGGTGTGCCGTCCGAGCGGCAGGCCAGCAGGGTGCCCGATGTGCCATCGACGCTGATGGCGGCCAACCGCCGCCTGAGCTGGGCGGGCAGAGCCTGCACAAGCGCCACCAGGCCCTGCCGCCAGCTCCCTGGGTCGTTGAAGCTGCTGGGATAAGCCGTGGCCTGCTCACTCAGCACCTGTCCCTGGGCATCGATCACCGCCAGGCGGATTCCACTGCTGCCGGCATCCACCCCCGCCGCCAGGGGGCAGAGCTCGGCGTCGCCAGGGCAGCTGAGCGCGGAGTTCAGGCGGCTGGCTGGCCCACGGGGACCTGATCGGCCGTGGCTTGCTGCAGCCTGGCGGCCGCTTCACTCACGTCTTCCCAGGGCAGGTTGAGGTCGGGCCGACCGAAGTGGCCGTAGGCGGCCACATCCTGATAGAAGCGGCCGCCCCGCTGACGAGGAAGTTCGCGCAGGCCGAAGGTCTCGATGATCGCCCCGGGGCGGAGGTCGAAGTGCTCCTGCACCAAGGCGGTGAGATCGTCGTCGCTGATCCTGCCGGTACCGGAACTCTGAACCAGGATGCTCACCGGCTTGGCCACGCCGATCGCATAGCTGAGCTGCACCTCCACCCGCCGGGCCAGGCCAGCCGCCACCAGGCTCTTGGCGACATGGCGGGCGGCATAGGCCGCGGAACGATCCACCTTGGTGGGATCCTTGCCCGAGAAAGCTCCGCCGCCGTGACGCGCCGTTCCGCCGTAGGTGTCAACGATGATCTTGCGGCCCGTCAGGCCCGCATCACCCTGGGGGCCGCCTACCACGAACTTGCCGGTGGGATTGACCAGAAAACGCACCGCACCGCGCTCGGGTTGCAGCGGCAGATCGGCCGTAGCCGGGATCACCACATGGGTCCAGAGGTCATCGGCGATGCGCTGGCGCAGGCCTGCCTCGTCACTGATGCCGTCGATCTCTGGCAGGTGCTGGGTGGAGATCAGCAGGGTGTCGATCGCAACAGGTCGATCGTTCTCATAGACCACACTCACCTGGGTCTTCCCATCGGGGAGCAGGTAGGGAAGGGTGTTGTCGTGACGCACCTGGGCCAGCTGGCGCGCCAGCCGGTGGGCCAGGCTGATGGGCAGGGGCATCAGCTCCGGGGTTTCGTCGCAGGCAAAGCCGAACATGATCCCCTGATCGCCGGCTCCCACCAGATCAAGCGGGTCGCCGTCGTGGTCGTCGGCTTCATTGACGCCCTGGGCGATATCAGGGGATTGCTGGTCGAGGGCGGTGAGCACCGCGCAGCTGTTGGCATCGAATCCACCGGCTTTGGCGCCGCTATAGCCGATTGAGGCGATCACCGATCGCACCAGGCTGGTGATGTCGACCCGGGCGGTGGTGCTCACCTCGCCGGTGACCAGGCAGAGACCCGTGTTCACCACGGTTTCGCAGGCCACCCGGCTGGCGGGGTCGGCGCTCAGCAGAGCATCGAGAACGGCATCGCTGATCTGATCGCAGATCTTGTCGGGATGGCCCTCGGTGACCGATTCAGAGGTGAAGACGTAGCGGCTCATCCCGGCTTGCACGGTCATCAAGATGGCTGAGCTTATCGCCCGACTCCCAGCTCCTGCCAGTGATCGAGATGGGGCAGATGCTCCGGCAGCGGCGGCCTGCTGCTCCAGCCGGCGCTGTAGCCCAGGGCCAGGCCCACCCCCGCCCCCTCGGCCATGCGCAGATCACTGCTGGCATCCCCGATCAGGGCACAGGCCGAAGGGTTGACCCCAAGCCTGGAGCAGAGCCCGTGCACGGCCGCTGGATCCGGCTTCAGCGGTCGCATGTCGGCGCTCCAGATCTCCTGGAACAGCTCGGAGAGCCCATGGCCGCCCAGGAAGCGATGGATTCCCTCGCTGTCATCGTTGCTGATCACCGCCAGCAGCACGCCCGAGCGGTGCAGCTCCAGCAGCAGGGGCTTCACCCCCTCGGTGAGCGGTGCCAGGGGCGCCTCGCCCGGACGCGGCCCCTGGCCATGGATGGGCTCACGATCTATGGCCGGATCGGTGGTCGGATCGGTGGCCGCGAACACGGCTTCGCTGTGGGCCAGGGCATCCGGCCATCCCAGACCCACCTGACAGAACGCGGTGGCGGTGGAGATCAGGTTGTGCTGGCGGCTGGCCACGGCGGTGGTGCCCGCCGGGTGGAGCCGATCGCCCTCCAGGCCGTAGGCCCGCTCCAGCAGGTGCTGGAACTGGGGGCGGCTGGCCTCAGGCAGATGCTCCAGACAAGCCTGGAGCCTGGCGCGGCTCAGGGCCAGCAGGCCCGGCTCACTGAGGCTGAGGGTGCCGTCCTTGTCAAAAAGGATGGCTTCAACCGATCCGAGGGGTTGACCACGCAGAAGCAGTTCCACCATCGGATCGGTGCAGGGGCCTCAGGCTATGGCGCTCAGTCGAGGGTGACGCCCATGGGTTCGTTCTCCTCGGCCTGCTCCAGCAGCATCTGCTTGTAGCGGGCGGCCATTTCCTCGGCCTTGTCGAACACCTTCTGGGGATCGGTGAGCATGTCACCGGGTTCGGGCTCGAGGGCCTTGGTGGAGAGGGAGATGCGGCCCCGCTCGGCGTCGAGGTCGATGATCATCACCTTCATCTGATCGTTCACGTTGAGCACCGTGTGGGGGGTCTCGATGTGCTCGTGGCTGATCTCGGAGATGTGCAGCAGACCGCTGACCCCGCCGATGTCGATGAAGGCGCCGTAGGGCTTGATGCCCCGCACGGTGCCGATCACCACCTCGCCCACCTCGAGGCGATTCATCTTGCGCTCCACCAGGGCGCGGCGATGGCTGAGCACCAGGCGGTTGCGCTCTTCGTCCACCTCCAGGAACTTGAGCGGGAGGAAGTCGGCAACGAGATCTTCCTTGGGCTTGCGCGTGCTGATGTGGCTGCCGGGGATGAAGCCGCGCAAGCCTTCCACCCGCACCAAGGCGCCGCCCCGGTTGGTGGCGAACACCTCCGAGTAGATGGTGGCGTCTTCCTTCTGGAGCTGACGTACGCGCTCCCAGGCCCGCTGGTATTCGATCCGGCGGATCGACAGCGAAAGCTGGCCGTCCTCGTTCTCCTCACTCATGATGAAGAACTCACGGACCTCGCCGGGCTGCAGCACGTCGCTGAGGGCCTCGACCCGGTTGATCGACACCTCCTGCAGGGGCATGAAGGCGGCGGTCTTGGCACCGATGTCGATCATGGCGCCCTTGGGCTCCATGGCGAACACGGTGCCGTTGACCACGTCGCCGGGCTTGAAGTTGTAGTCGTACTTGCTGAGCAGGGAGGCGAAATCCTCCAGCGAGAAGCCGGCACCGTCAGTGTCGCGGCTGGCGGCACGGCTGCTGGGATCGTCGGCTGTGGGGACCTCTTCCGGAATGTCGAGGTTCAGATCAGCCGAGGTCTCGCTGGTCGGATCCAGATCTGCCGGGGCCTCGCCCGTCGGATCCAGTTCGGCCTCGGTGCTGCTGATCTCGGAAGGGGTCACGGTCATGGAAGGGAGGCGGTCTGCCCAGGGCAGAATGAAGGGAACCGAGTGCCTGCCCGCCGACAGACGCACGCGATCCACGATCATACAAATCCGCCCTCCTCAGGCCTTCAGCTCACGGCGGCGAGGGCCCCATCGGGGCGCTGGCGGGATGTCCGGCCGCTGAGCCCCTCGAGGGTGGCGACGAAGTCGCTGATGCCCTGGAACTGCCTGTAGACGGAAGCGAAGCGCACGTAGGCCACCTCGCTGATCTCGCTGAGCTGCTGCAACACCAGTTCACCGATCTCAGCGCTGCTCACCTCGCGGCCATGGCGCTGCTGCTGCAGTTGCAGCTCGATGTCGTCGACGACGGATTCCAGACGCGCGGGCTCAAGGCCGGTTTTTTCACAGGCGCGCACCAGGCCATGCAGCAGTTTGCTGCGACTGAAGATCTCTCGGTTGCCGGTGCGTTTGATCACCGTGATCGGCACGGTTTCCACCCGTTCGTAGGTGGTGAAGCGAAAGTCGCAGTGGAGGCACTCACGTCGCCGCCGCACACTGCGGCCAGCGTCCGCAGATCGGGATTCCAGCACCCGGCTCTCGGTGTGTTGGCAGGAGGGACATTGCATCCCTTGGCGACCCACGCGGTTTGATTCCTGAAAGTGTAGTCAGTTGCGCTCCGATTGAGAAGCGGGGAGTGCTCAATTCAGCGCCGGAGGCAGAGCTGAGCTGTCCTTTGCAGGGCGTTTGTTGTTGGTAGCCGCTGATGGGTGATCACCGGTGATGGCTGCGCCCATCAAAAAGCCCCCGCCGGGGCGGGGGCTGAAGGGGTCTGGGGCCTCAGTGGACCCAGGGTCTCACTTGCCGATCTTCGGGGGATCGCGGAAGGCGATCGCGAAGAAGAGGGTGGCGATCGCCAGGGTGAGGATGAGGATGTAAGCGAAGCTCTCCATCGAGAATCTCCTGAGTGGGGGCGATCAGCTGAGCTTGGAGCCAGCCGGTGGGATGTAACCCTCGGGGAGACGGCGGGTGGTGCGGTCTCCCAGCTTCTGGAACAGGCCGAATTCCACCTGTTCACCCAGGTCGGGGTCGATGCCGGCGAACACATCCCGATACAGGGTGCGAGCGCCGTGCCAGATGTGCCCGAAGAAGAAGAGCAGGGCGAAGGTGGCGTGGCCGAAGGTGAACCAGCCGCGGGGTGAGCTGCGGAAGGTGCCGTCGGAGTGGTAAGTCTCGCGGTCGAATTCGAACGCTTCACCCAGCTGGGCCTTGCGGGCCAGCTTCTTGACAGCTGCAGGGTCGGTGTAGGTCTGGCCGTTGAGGGCACCGCCGTAGATGGTGGCCGTCACGCCGGTCTGCTCGAAGGAGTAGCGGGCTTCGGCGCGGCGGAAGGGAATATCAGCCCTGACGATGCCCTGGTCATCTTCGAGAACCACAGGGAAGTTCTCAAAGAAGTTGGGCAGGCGGCGCACCTGGAGGTTGCGGCCGTCCTTGTCGGTGAAGCTGATGTGACCCAGCCAGCTGGTGGGCAGGCCATCGCCGTTGACCATCGGACCGACGCGGAACAGACCACCCTTGGCGGGACTGTTACCGACGTAGTCGAAGAAGGCCAGTTTCTCGGGGATGGCGCCATAGGCCTCTTCGGCGCTGGAGCCGTTCTCGAGGGCTGTCTGGACGCGGCGGTTGATTTCGGTGCGGAAGTAGCCCTGATCCCACTGGTAGCGGGTGGGGCCGAACAGCTCTACAGGTGTGGAGGCTGATCCGTACCACATGGTTCCGGCCACGATGAAGGCCGCAAAGAACACCGCAGCAATGGCACTGGCCAGCACCGTTTCGATGTTCCCCATCCTCAGCGCCTTGTACAGACGCTCCGGTGGGCGAGTGGTGATGTGAAAAATGCCGGCGATGATGCCCACGATGCCGGCTGCGATGTGGTGGGCCACGATCCCGCCCGGGTTGAAGGGGTTGAATCCTTCAGGTCCCCAGGCGGGCTGCACCTTCTCAAGGTGACCCGTGAGGCCGTAGGGATCGGAGACCCACATCCCCGGTCCGAAGACCCCGGTGAGGTGGAAGGCGCCGAAACCGAAGCAGCCGAGGCCGGCGAGCAGCAGGTGGATGCCGAAGATCTTGGGAAGATCCAGCGCCGGTTCACCGGTGCGGGGGTCCTGCCAGATCTCCAGATCCCAGTAGGTCCAGTGCCAGATGGCGGCCAGGAACAGCAGGCCACTGAAAATGATGTGTGCGGCAGCGACGCCTTCGAAACTCCAGAAGCCGGGGTCGACTCCGGTTTCTCCGGTGATGCTCCAGCCGCTCCAACTGCCGGTTACACCCAGGCGGGCCATGAACGGCATGACGAACATGCCCTGGCGCCACATCGGGTTGAGCACCGGGTCGGATGGATCAAAAATGGCGAGCTCATAGAGCGCCATGGAGCCGGCCCAGCCGGCGACCAAAGCTGTGTGCATGAGGTGCACGGCCAACAAGCGGCCCGGGTCGTTGATCACGACCGTGTGCACCCGATACCAGGGCAATCCCATGGGGGTCAGGTCCGGGGTAACGAACAGCTGCCTGTGTCGGCATGACGCCAGCACAAGCAGTGGACGATCAAAAGGATCGTTCCGTGCTGGCGATCGTAAGGGGTCCCCCTGGCCAGCGGGAGCGGGGCCGGGGAGCTGAAACGAGCCGTGACGCGCGATCCGGCGCTTTGCCCGGATGGTTGTTTACAAAACTCAACTTGCAGGGCTCAGAATGGAGGCTTCCTCGCCAGATCCTGATGCCCGTGATCCGCTTCGTCCGTGAGGGCCGTGATGTGGAGTGCTACCCCGGCGAAAACCTGCGGGAGGTGGCCCTGCGCGAGGGGCTGGAGCTCTACGGGCTCAAGGGGCAGCTCGGCAATTGCGGGGGCTGCGGACAGTGCATCACCTGCTTCGTCGATGTGGTGGCCGAAGCCTCGCCGGGCGCGCTGACCCCCCGCACCGCCGTCGAGGACCGCAAGCTGCGCCGACGTCCCGAGGGTTGGCGTCTGGCCTGTCAGGCCTTGGTGCAGCGCTCGCTGGTGGTGCTCACCAGGCCCCAGGCGGGCCTGGCTGATCGTGAGGCCCTGCTGGCGGCGGCCCGGGCGGAGCCCCTGGGGGCCGGGCCCACGGCCTGGCCGGCCACGGAGGAGCCGCCGGCAGCTGAGCCCACCGAACTGGAGTCAACCGCTACGGCCGGTGAAGCGGTGGAGGAAGGCCCCATCGGTGGGTGATACGGTCGCTCCACGCCACCCTCTACCCGCCCTGAAGCTTCCATGGAAACCAATGATCTGGGTTTTGTGGCCAGCCTCATGTTCGTGCTGGTGCCGGCCGTCTTCCTGATCGTTCTCTACATCCAGACCAGCAGTCGCGAGCAGGGTTGATCCTGGTTTGGGGCCGTTACAAGGCCGCCTGAACGTTCTGTTGCCTCCCACGCTGAACAACCGCCGGTGGCCATGGCATCCATGGTCATCGGCGGTTTTTTGGTGTCTTCAGCGCAGGCTCGACGGGCTCAGCGGCCTGATTCGGGCTCCCGCACCAGCAGCACCGGTGCCGGTGCATGCACACGGATGTAATCGCTCACGGAGCTGCCCAGCAGACGGTCGATGTCCACCAGACTCCTGGCCACGAGGGGTCTGCGGTCCTGGGAGGCGATCACCAGCAGATCGGCCTTGGTCTCATTGGCCATGGCACAGACCCCGCGGCCGACGTCGCCGGTGCCATGAACACCCTTGAGCTCCACCCCGAGGGTGCGGGCCCGCTGCACCGCTTTGTCGATCACCAGGTCGGCGGGGCTTTTGCCACCTCGGCTGGGTTGGATGTCCTGGCGGGAGATGTGCACGCCTGTGAGGGTGCCTCCGGGGATCTCCCGCACCAGTTCGCAGGCGATCCTGAGGGCGTCATCGCCCACGCCGGTGCCGTCGAGGGTCACCATCACCTTGTTCACGTGGCGCACATAGAGGTCGTCGCGCACCAGCAGCATCGGCCGAGTCGAGAGCTGGAAGACGTACTGGCTGGAGCTGTTGGCCAGGATTGACTGCAGCCGCCCCAGACCCCTCGACCCCATCAGGATCAGATCGGCATCCAGCTCGTCGGCCACCTTGAGCACGGTTTGCTTGGTGTCGCCCTGGCGAATGATGGCATTCACGTCCGTGGGATCGAGCCCCAGCCGCTGGATCGCTTCGGCCACGATGCCGGAGGCTTTCTGCCAGTGCTCCTGAAAATCCTCGCCCGCCTGCTCCGGCACCACGTGCAGCAGGTTGAGCCGGGCCTGGCGGAACGCCGGGAGTTCCCGCAGCATGCGCACCATTTCCTCGACATGGCCTTTGCCGGAATCGGCGATCAGCAGATTGCGGAACACGAGGCTGTCGCGGCTTTTTGGCAGCCTATGGCCTGCATCTGGTTGCTCGAGCTGTGGCGGGAGAGGCTGTAATGGAGTGGCAAGAGGGGCAGCCCTGCTGGCTGCTGCGGCGCCGTGTGCTGCCTCAGCACACGGATCACGGGGGTGTGATGTGGCACGGCGCCTATCTCGCCTGGCTGGAGGAGGCCAGGGTGGAGGCCCTGGCAGCCGCGGGTCTCCCCTACGCCCTCCTTTCGGCCGAGGGTCTGGAGCTGCCGGTGCTGACCCTGCAGATCGACTATCGCCAGGCCGTGGGCCATGGCGAGCTGGTGGAGCTGCGCAGCCAGGCCCTGCCCCGGCGCGGCCTGCGGCTGCCCTGGATCAGTCGCTTCATGCTCAGCGGTGAGCGGCTGGCGGCGGAAGCCCGGGTGGAGCTGGCGCTGGTGCGGCGCCGGGGTGCGGCCCTCCAGCTCGTGCGGCGCCAGCCGCCGGAGCTGGAGGGCGCCCTGCGGCGGCTGCTCGACGGACCAGAGAAAATGTGCTAGTACATCTGTACTGAATGGCATGGCCATGGGCGAGCTGCTGTCGCTGTCCTTTGCGCTTGGCTCCAGGGCTGGAAGCGCAGCCGCGGCAGGGTTCTCTGCCAGCGGGCCCACTCCCGCAGCGCTGGATTGCCCCTGGGCTGAGCGGCGGCAGTGGTGGTTGCTCTGGAGTCGTTGTCCTGGCCTGGGCTGGCGACGCCTGGGGGAGCTGGAGCGGGCCTTTGGCGGGCTGGCGGCAGCCTGGAGGGTCAGCAGCACCGAGCTGGCTGGTCTGAGCGGATTCGGTCCGGGCGTGCTCGCCAGCATTGAGGTGTACCGCCAGAGCTGGGGCAAGGATCCGCTGGAGGCAGGCGGCTGGTCTGATCAGGCTGCGGGGCGAGTGCTCGTGCCCGGGGATCCCGCCCGCCCCGCCTCCCTGGATCAGCTGCAGCGGCCCCCACTGGTCCTGCACTGGGCCGGTCGAGGTTCCCTCTGGGCTCCCCTGCGCCGCCGCCAGGCGATTGCGGTGGTGGGCACCCGCCGGCCTTCCTTGCACGGGCGAGCCATGGCCGAAGGGCTGGGCGCCGCCCTGGCCGAAGCCGGCTGGCCCGTGGTCAGTGGCCTGGCGGAGGGCATCGATGCCGCCGTGCATCGCGGTTGCCTGGAGCGGGGCGGACGGCCCATCGGCGTGCTCGGCACCCCGCTCGATCGGGTGTATCCACGCCATCACCAGGGGCTGCAGGCGGCCGTGGCCCGCCATGGCCTGCTGGTGAGCGAGCACCCCAGGGGCACGCCGGTACGCCGGGGCCATTTCGCCGCCCGCAATCGCCTCCAGGTGGCCCTGGCCCAGGCGGTGGTGGTGGTGGAGTGTCCCGAGTCGAGTGGGGCGCTCCACTCCGCCGCCCTGGCCTGGGAGCAGGGGCTGCCGCTCTGGGTGGTTCCAGCCGACGCCGGCAAAAGCTCAGCCTTGGGCAGCAATCGCCTGCTGGCCCAGGGGGCCAGCCCACTGTTGTCGGCCGCAGACCTGATTGCCCAGCTGGGGGCCGGGCCCCTCGGCCGCCCCGGGGCCCACTCCAAGGCCAGCTCGGCTCCCGCCCCAGCCAGCGGCGGTCCCGAGCAGCTCCTGCTGGCCGCCCTCGGCCAGGGGGCTTCACTGGAGCAGCTGGCCCTGGCCCTGGGCCGCCCAGGGGCTGAGCTGGCCACCCAGTTGCTGCACTTGGAGTTGGCGGGCCGCGTCCGTGCGGAGCCGGGTTTGCGCTGGCGCCCTGCCCCGGGGGCCTCGGCCTAAATTTGGGCCATGTCAGCCTCCAGGCCTTTGCCAAGCGCTGCTCCTGAGCTGGCAGCGGCCAGCTCAGCGCCAGAGGCCTCAGATCAGCTGATCCTGGGCTCCGAGTTGCTGACCTGGCGCCGCCAGCGGCTGGGGGAAGGAGGCCGCGCCGCCGACCTCGACTGGCTGCTCGACCTCGGCGCCGGGCTGCGCTGGACGAAGCTGCAGCGGGTCTGGCTCGATCCCACGGCAGCCGTGCGCTTGCACAGGGGGCTGGGGGAGCTCACCCTGCTCTGGCGGCAGCATCTCGAGGCCCACAGCCCACTTCAGTACCTGGTAGGGGTGTGTCCCTGGCGGGAGTTCTCCCTGGCCGTGTCCCCGGCGGTGCTCATTCCCCGCCAGGAAACGGAGGTGCTTGCAGATCTGGCTCTGGCCCTGGCCTTGGCCCTGCCGAAGCCGGCCCACAGGCCCCTCACCTGGGCAGACCTCGGCAGCGGATCCGGCTGCCTGGCCCTGGCCCTGGCCCGCTCACTACCCGAGGCCCGGGGCCTGGCGGTTGATTGCTCCGCCCAGGCCCTGGCCCAGGCCACGATCAATCTCGAGCAGGAGGGGCTCCTCGATCGGGTCGCCTTGCACCACGGCAGCTGGTGGGAGCCCCTGCGCCCCCACTGGGGCTCGCTGGACCTGGTGGTGAGCAATCCCCCCTACATCCCCACGGACGTTTTCGAGGAGCTTGAGCCGGTGGTGCGGGACCATGAACCGCGGCTGGCCCTCGATGGTGGGCCGGATGGCCTTAATGCGATCCGCGACCTGGTGGGCGGGGCCTGGGCGGCCTTGGCTCCCGGCGGCTGGTTGCTGCTGGAGCACCACCACGACCAGAGCGATGCCGTGGCCGAGCTGTTGCTTTCCTGCGGGCTGGTGGAGATCAGCTCCCACCCTGACCTCGAGGGGCGCTGGCGCTTCGCCCAGGCCCGGCGGCCCATGCCAGCCCCATGGCCCGAGTTCCTTTGATGGGTCCATCCCTCCAGCCACCTGGCCCACCAGCCCCGTCAGGCCGGGCTGACGCCCTCGCCGCCGCTGCCCTGGCGGAGTGGATCCTGGCGGGCGGCGCGGCGATCTTCCCCACCGACACCCTGCCGGCTCTGGCGGCTCTGCCGGCCGCCGCCGGCCAGATCTGGGCACTCAAGGCCCGCCCGAGCAGCAAGCCACTGATCCTGATGGGGGCGGAAGCTGGGCCGTTGTTCGCGGCGCTGGAGCTGCCGCCGCACCCGCGCTGGCTGGAGCTGGCAGAGCGCTGCTGGCCCGGCGCCCTCACCCTGGTGCTGCCGGCCCGGGGCTCGGTGGTGGCGGCTCTGCAGCCTGGAGTGGTGGCCGCCGAGGCCAGGCTTGGTTTGCGCATTCCGGCCTGCGAGCGGGCCCGCGAGCTGCTTCGGCGCACCGGCCCTTTGGCCACCACCAGCGCCAACCGCTCCGGCGACCTTCCGTGTCTCACGGCGGCGGCCGCCGAGGCCACATTCCCCCAGGTGCCGCGGCTGGCACCCCTGCCCTGGCCCCAACCGTCAGGGGAGGGCAGCACGGTGCTTGCCTGGAGCCAGGCCGGCACCTGGCAGGTGCTGCGCTCCGGTGCTGTGATGCCGGATCTGGATCTCCTCCGCCCCTGAGGCCGCGATGCTCTGGCTTGTGCTGGCCGTGTTGATCACCCTCGGTTTGTCCAACACCTTGATCGAGCCCTGGTTGACCTGGGCCACCCCTGCGGCGGGATTGCACGGTTGGGGTTGGGCCGCGCTGGTGCTGGTGGGCTTTCTGCTGGCCGGTCGCCGGAGCTGATCGGGGCAATGGCCCCAGCAGGCCTAGAGCAGGCCGCGATAGCGCACGAACAACTGAAGGATGGCCCAAGAGCCCAGGGTCACCTTGATGGCCACCAGCATGTTGAGCAGGGGAATCCAGCCGCCGCTGGCCAGGCTGCCGAACTCTCCGGCCGGTGGGGCCAGCCCCGAGAGGCTGCACTGGGCCAGGATCAGGAAGATGATCACCGCCACCTTCTCCCAGGTGCCAGCCCGGTAGCGCTGGTAGAACGCCGCGGTGCGCTCGGCTGAGCCACTGATCACCAGCAGGCCGATGGCGGTGCCACCAGCCACCCCCGCCCCAAATCCCCCTCCCGGGGAGAGATGGCCGCGCAGGGCCAGCTCCACCGCCACCAGGGCGCAGACGGTGGCCCCGAGCTGGCAGAGCACCAGAGATGGGGCATCTTCCATGGCCAGGATGGAGCGGGCCGGCGCCTCACCGCTCAGCAGCCGCTTCACCCCCAGGGCCGCGAGGCTGAACACCACCACCTCTCCCACGGTGTCGTAGAGCCGGGTGTTGAGAATGATTCCTGAGACCACATTCGGTACCGCAACCTCCCTGCTGATCGCCGCCATGGTGGTGCTGGCGATCGGCAGCGTGATCGCCTGATCCAGCAGGGGCAGCCCGCAGAGCAGGCCAGCGGCGATCACGTAAAGAAGGGCCCTCACGGTTGGACACCGAGCTGGGCTCCTGGCTGCGCTCCCGCTTCTGCCCCGGCAGGGCCCATTGGGCTCAGGCGGGCGATCGTGCCGCCGGCCTGTCGCCAGGCCAGGGCCCCATCGAGGCTGAGCAACTGCTCCAGCAATCGGCCCGAGCGGATCAGGAGTTCACCATCGCCTCCGAGCTGGCCATGGCACCGTCCATGCAACGACCCTCCCCTGGGCGCGTCGATCACTTCGAGGCGGAGAAAGGCCTGCTGCAGCCAGGGCTCCAGCAGGGCCCGGCGCTTGCTGTCCAGCACGTCTCCCTCAGGCAGCGCCAGCCGGAACACCATCGACGAGCGCAGGGCGATGGCGTAGAGCGTGGTGGAGAGCAAGGTGCCCACCAGCGCTTCGGTGAGGGCCACATCGGCGGCCCCCAGCAAGGCATAGAGCAGGGTGGCGATCGCTCCGAGGATGCCCCGAAGCACCAGGGTCTGGTAAGGATTGCGCTGCAGCACCATCAGGATGGCTGTCAGGGGCAGCAGAGCCGCGATCGGCAGCAGCTGGGCCAGGTTCCCGCTCAGATCCAGAGGCAGGCTCATGGTGCCGGCTCAAGGCCTACCGGCCCTGGGAGCGTGCGGCTGCGGGAGCAGAAGCCCAGCACGTAGCCGAACAGCGTGTTCCAGATCACCAGCGAGAAGAGGGCAAGGCTCAGCACCGGCCATTCCGCCGGTTGCAGCACCAGCAGACCGAGCACGATCAGTGCCGAGCCGAGGGTGTCGGCCACCGACAGTCCATGGAGCTTGGCCAGGTAACTGGAGCGGCCCAGCAGAGGCCAGGTTCCCATCAGCCAGAACACCAGTCCGCTGCTCAGCAGCAGTCCGCAGAGCAGGCCACTGAGCAGGGTCATGGCTCCATCTCCCGCAGCAGGTTGGCCAGCAGCATCACCCCCGCATTGCCCACGCTCAGCACGATCACGCCCACCACACCGATCATCCGGTCGCCGCGGGCCACATCAAACACCAGCAGCAGGATCGAAACCTTCGTGGAGATGCTGGCGAAGGCCGCCAGCCGGTGCCAGAGATCCGGGTTGCGCAGCACCACCAGCACCGGCAGCAGCAGCCCCAGCACCATCCCGTAGATCAGCAGCATCATGGGCGCCGCTCCCGCCCCAACTCATGGACCAGGTAGCTGCCATCGGGCCGCCGGCCCAGGGCGATGGTGAGCGGCGTGAGCGTGATCCGGAACACCTCCAGGAACACCACCAGCGATGACTGGCTGCCGGAGCTCCCCAGGCTGGTGAGTCGCTCCCGTCGGTGGGGTCTGACGACCATCACCACCGCTTCGGCGTAGGCCTGGGGAATCGAGAGCACCACGGCCCCCAGCGACTGCAGCAGCAGCCACGGGCTGGCCAGTCTCGTGCGGGCCCGGGGCAGCAGCACCGCCAGGGCCAGCCCCACCATCAGGTTGAAGCGCCCCCCATCGGCGGTGAGCAGGAACCAGAGGCCCAACCGGAATCCAGTGGTCAGCCCCCAGCTGGCCGCACGGCGCAGGCGCAGACGAGGGCCGATCACCACGAGAGAATCACCACCAGCGCGGTCCCCATGATGCCCATGCCACCGATCAGATCATCGAAGCCCTCCAGATCCGGCAGCTTGATCCGCGGCCTCCAGGGCTGAATCAGGCTGTGCAGCGCCCAGCCGGCCAGCAACACCCCCAGTGATTTCAGCAGCGAGCTCCCCTTGAAGCTGATCAGCCAGAGCGTGCTGTCGTTGCCCACCAGTGGCAGGCCATTCCCCAACACCAGGGCCACCATCAGCAGCGCCACGCCCCACTGAAACGGTGTGCCGGCAGGGGAGCCTGCATCGGCAGCCGATCCCTGATCGCCCAGCCGCTCAATCGGGCTGGCCCACAGCCGCGTGTACACAGCGGCGGTGCCCACGGAAAACAACGTGACCAGCAGAACTGGCAGGGGGGCAAGCTGCTGTTGGAGCTGCTCCTTCGCCAGATACCCCACCAGCAGAGGACAGCCGGCGATTGAGAGGGACGCCAGTCGCATCGGCAGAGCCACCGATCGGGGCAGGGGCATCTCAGACCAGCTCTCCAGCCGGCGGCTGGGACAGCGGCGCGTCAGCAGGAACAGGCAGGCCTTGGCCAGGCCATGGCCCAGGGCGAACAGTCCGGCCGTCACCGGGGAGATCACCACCAGGCCGATCTGCGACACCGTGCTCCAGGCCAGCAGCCGTTTGACGTCGGTTTCCAGCAGGGCAAAGACCACGGCAAAGCCCGCGCTGGCCAGCCCCAGCCAGAGCAACACCGACCCCAGTGCCGGGGTGGCCTGGCCGATCCTCACCAGCGGCGCCGCCCCCGCGGTGATCACCACCCCCGAGAGCAGCGCCGACACCTCGGCCGGGGCTTCGGCATGGGTGCGCGGCAGCCAAAGCCCTGAAACGAACAGCCCCGATTTCGTCAGCAGCCCGATCAGCAGCAGGGCCTGGGCACCTGTGGTGGCACCAGAGACCCCCTCGAAGGCAAAGGAACCGTGGCTGGCCTGCACCTGGGCACAGCCGATCAGAAAGAAGAGCAGGGCCGTGCTGCCCACCAGCAGATAGCGCAGGGCAATCCACAGGGAGCGGAATTTGTGGCGGTCAGCGATCAGCAGGAAGGCGCACAGGCTCACCACCTCCAGGGCCACATAGAGGCTGATCAGGTCGTGGCAGACGAGGGCGGAATTGATCGAACCCAGCAGGACCATCACCAGCAGGCAGAAGCTGGGGTCGTCGTGGCTGTGGCCCCACTCCAGCAGCACCGCCGCGCAGACCAGGGCATTGAGCAGCAGGAAGGGGGCGATCCATCCATCCAGCAGCAAGGTCACGCCCGTGGGGCCCACCAGCTGGATCAGGATCGGCTGGGGATCGAAGCTCAGAGCCAGGCCCACGGCCAGCGTGGCGCCACAGCAGAGCAGGGCCATCCACCAGCCCAGCTTCGGCCAGAGCGCCGAGCTGAAGGCCAGCAGGAACGGCAGCAGTAACCAGCTGATGATCAGGCCATTCATCCTTCGGCGGTCTCCTCCAGGGCCTCGATCTGCAGGCTGGGCTCCCGCTGGGCCAGGTGGGTGATCACCACCAGCAGCAGGGCCTGGACAGAAAAGCCGATCACGATCGCCGTGAGGATCACCGCCTGCGGCACCGGATCGGCATAGCCAGCTGCCGGCTCTGAGGCCGTGCCGGTGCTGGAGTCAAGGATGGGAGTGCGCAAGCCGCTGCGGGCGGCCAGCAGCACGAAGAAGCCGATCACGCCGGTGCTCATCACATCCAGGGCCATCACCTTGAGAAAAAGGTTGCGGCGCAGCAGCAGTCCCAGAAACCCCGCCAGTGCTGTCACCAGCACCAGGGCCTCGATCAACAGCGCAGGGGTGAGGGAGGGGAAGGAGATGGAGGGGGTGACAGCAAGCCGGCTAACGGATTTGAACCGATGGCCTTCGCTTTACAAAAGCGCTGCTCTACCACTGAGCTAAGCCGGCACGGGGGAGAGCCTATCGCTCGCCCCGTGCCCAGAGCAGCAGCTGAGATCGATTGCTGCAGCCTGCCTTGGCCAGCAGGCTCGACACATGGCTCTCCACGGTCCTGGGGCTCAGCACCAGTTCCGCGGCGATGGCCTTGTTGCTCAGGCCCCGCACCAGCCAGCCCAGCACGCGCTGCTCCGCCGGTGTGCAGAACGTCTCTACCAGGGACATGGTTCAACCCTCAACGGTTCGCCCCTGAGGATTCCCACCTGCCTGGGCCTTGGCCCTCTCCGGGGTGGCTCGGGCGCGCCTCAGATGGTGGCCATGGAGGGATCGCCACCCGGGGGCAGTGGTTTGGGGCGTGCCCGCTTGATCGGCAGGTTGGCCACCAGGGCGGTGACGCGGTCCTCGGTTTCAAGGCTCACGTCCCCTTCCTCCAGATCGATTTCCACGTAACGGGAGACCACCTCCAGGATTTCCCGGCGCATCTGCTCCAGTAGCTCGGGGTTGAGGTCGCTGCGGTCGTGGGCCAGCACCAGTTGCAGCCTCTGGCGAGCCATGCCCGCACTGGCGGGCTGACGACCGAGCAGCTTGTCGATGAAATCGCGCAAGGTCATCGCGGCTCAGAAGATTTTGGTGTGCATCAGGCGCCCCAGCTTGGCGCGCAGGCCCTGGCCCTCCTTGGAGGGGTCGGCCAGGGGCACCTCTTCACCACGCAGTCGGCGGGCCACGTTGGTGTAGGCCTGGCCCGCCGGGGAACGGCTGCCGTTGAGGGTGAGAGGTTCGCCCCGGTTGGTGGAGACGATCACCTGCTCGTCCTCCAGCACCAGGCCCAGCAGTGGCAGGGCAAGGATGTCGGTGACATCGCTGACCGAGAGCATCTCCTGGTTGGCCATCATGCGCGGACGCACCCGGTTGAGCACCAGCTGAATGGGCTCGATCCCGCGGGTCTGCAGCAGACCGATCACCCGGTCGGCATCCCGCACCGCCGACACCTCCGGGGTGGTCACCACCAGGGCTTCGCGGCAGGCGGCGGCCGCGTTCTTGAAGCCGTCCTCGATGCCCGCCGGGCAGTCGATCAGCACGTAGTCGAACTGCTCAGCCAGCAGATCCGTGATCTTTTTCATGTCCTCGGGCGTCAGCCACTCGAGCATGCGGGGGTTACCGGCCGGCAGCAGCGAGAGGTTGGGCTCCTGCTTGTGCTTCACCAGGGCCTGCTCCAGGCGGCAGCTGCCGGAGAGCACCTCCTGGGCGGTGTAGACGATCCGGTTCTCCAGCCCCAGCAGCAGATCAAGGTTGCGCAGGCCGAAGTCGGCGTCGAGCACAGCCGTGCGGGCCCCCTGCTTGGCCAGGGCAACGCCCAGGTTGGCCGTGAGGGTGGTTTTGCCGACACCACCTTTGCCGGAACAGATCAGAATCGCGCGGCTCTGTGTGCTCGTCACGGGTTTGCCAGACATGCCTCTGATTATGACCCCCATCCCCGGCCAGCCCCCGCTGGATCAGCCCGGATTCCATCAACGCCTGCTGGTGATGCCCGACGACGGCATCGAAGCCATTGTGAATTTGATCGATCAGGCCAGTGAGCAGCTGCTGCTCAAGCAGTTCAAGCTGCAGTCCGAGGCGCTGGTGGAGGCGCTGATGGGGGCCCATACACGGGGGGTCGTTGTTCGTGTGATGCTCAATCCCCACACCTCAGGAGGGGACCGCTGGAATGATCAGACTTTCGCCAGGTTGCAAGCAGCAGGCCTGGATGTGTCGTGGACCAGTGACTCCTTCCCGGTGACCCATGAGAAGTCCATGGTGGTTGACGATCATCTGGCCCTGATTTCCACCTTCAATCTTGCAGATAAATATTTCACCCAGACGCGCGACTATGCGGTGGTCAGCACCTCCGCTTCTGTGGTTGAACAGGTGCGCGCCGGCTTTGAGGCCGACTGGCAACGTTCTTTCTTCGAGCCCAATCTGGAGGTTGGCCTGGTCTGGAGTAGCTATCACAGCCGTGGACAGATGGCGCGACTGGTGGATTCTGCCGAGCGCACGCTCTGGATCCAACATCCCAAATTTGTTGACGCCGTGATTCTTGAGCGGATCATCTCCGCCCGCGAGCGGGGCGTGAAGGTGCGCGTGCTCTGTGGCGGCAAGCACGGAATCAGCGACTGGGACATCTTCGACACCTTCGCTTCCCTGCGGCTGATGGCGCGTTTCGGGGTGAAGGTTCGGCGGCAGAAGCATCTCAAGCTCCACGCCAAGCTGATCCTCGTGGATGGGGTCTCTGCCCTGATCGGTTCAATGAACATCGACCGCAGTGCCTTCGACCTTCGCCGGGAGCTGGGCATCGAAACCGATGCCCCTCAAGTGGTGTCACGCCTCAAGGACACCTTTCAGCACGACTGGGACCGTGCCAAAAAGTATCGCGCGCCCGATCCCCTGGATCCCTCCCAGCACGAGATTGGCGAGCTGCCTCCCGATCCCCACTTCGTTCACGAGTGACCAACCTCTCACCGCCGCCCAACCATCGCCAGTTGCTGATCGGCATGGCCCAGGTGGCCCTCTCCTCCTTTGGTGGGGGCCTCTCGGCCTGGAGCCAGCGCATCGTCGTCGACCAGCGACGCTGGATGAGTGATGAGGAGTTCCTCACCGGCCTGACGGTGGCCCGACTCTTCCCCGGGCCCAATCAGATCAATATGGCCGTGTATATCGGCGCCTACTTCCAAGGCCTAACTGGGGCGATGGCCGCTCTGGCCGGCATTCTGCTGACTCCGTTCAGTTTGTTGATGGCGCTGGGGCTGATCTATTTCCAGGTGCACCAGATCCCGGCGGTGGATCGAGTGTTGGCCGGGGTGGTGGCCGCGGCTGCCGGGATGGCCCTCTCGATGGGATTCAGGATTCTGGGCAGTTACTGGCGCGACCCAATCGCCCTGGCCCTGGCGGCTGCCACTTTTGTGGCTCTGGCCGTGGTTCAGGTGCGTCTGATCCCCCTGGTGCTGGTGGCAGGGCCAGTGGCGATGGCCTGGTATTGGCCGCGGCCAGGCTCGCCTGGGGGGGTGGCTTCGAAATGATGGAGGCCTGCACTCAGCTGCGCCAGGGAGACTGGAGCCAGTTGCTGGAGGTCATCAGAACCTTTCTTTCTTTGTCGCTGTTTTCCCTGGGCGGTGGTAACACTCTGCTGGCGGAGTACCACCATCTCAGTGTCGATCAGTACTGCTGGCTCACCCCCTCGCAGTTCGCTGATCTCTATGCGCTCGCGGAGGCGGCTCCGGGCCCCAGCTCGATGATTGTCGGTCTGCTCGGAATGGGGGCCGCCTGGCGAGAGGGCCCTCTCTGGGCCCTGTTGAGTGCCTATGCCGCTGAGCTGGCGGTGCTGCTGCCCTCCACCCTGCTGATGGTGCTGGCCTGCCTGAGTTGGAACACACTGAAGGATTCCCCCTGGCGCCTTGCTTTCGAGAGGGGGATGGGGCCGATCACTCTGGGGATCCTGTTCTCTGTGGGGGTGAAGATCCTTCAGACCTCCAACCATGGTCTGCCGGCCTATGCGGTGTCGATCGCGGTGTGCGTGTTGATGCTGCGCACCCGCCTTTCGCCGCTGTGGTTCATGGCTGTGGCCGGATTGCTGGGGGGGTTGGGAGTGATCAACCGTTGAAGGGCGGCCAGCTCGGCTCGGCTGGATCGATGCGAATCACCCCATCCACCAGGCGGGCCTGTTCGCAGTACCCCTGCGGGGGTGAATCCTCCGGTCCCCTGGCGATCACCGCGGCGATGCGCAGTTGCAGGGGCCGCAGCTGAAGGGCCACGATCCTGGAGTTGGGGTCACCGTGGCAGCCGGCATGGGCCACCCCCCGCAGCCGGCCCCACACGAGCACGTGCCCGCCGGCGCTGACCCGGGCTCCCGGGTTGACATCCCCAAGCACCAGGGCCGTGCCCTGCACCTGGAGGTGATCGCCGGAGCGCAGGGTGCCCCGCTGAATCACCAGATCGGGTCTGGGGTCGGAGTGGGCACCGGCTTCTGGGGCGCTCGCTAGCTGCAGGTCTGTGGCCAGGCCGATGGCCGCCGCCGCCACCAGGGTGAGGGCCTGGCGGCCAGCCACGCCGATCAGCTGGAGCTGGTGGGCGGCCAGCTGGCGCTCCAGGGCGCGTAGCTCGGTCACCGTCAGCAGCCAGTCGCCGCTCTGGAGCAGCAGGGCTCCGCTGCCGTTCACCCCATTGAGGCCCCGCTGTAGCTGCTGGGGCAGGGGAGCGGCCTCAGGGCCCGGTGCCGGCAGCAGCAGCTGGTGGGGCAGGCCGCTGCGGGCGGCAGGCACGAACTCAGCAGCCATCGCCGCATGCGAAGGAGCCCAACTTAGGCAGCGCCATGGCCCCTGCCCCCCAGGGCCCTGGCCCGCTCCCGCAGGGCTTCACTCACCTCGGGGGGGTGGATCAACCAGGCCAGCTCCACCGGCTTCACCAGGCTGGCCACCAGCGGGGAGCACTCCTCCAGGGCTGCCAGAGAGTCCCCATCCCAGAGCCGCAGCCCACCTTTGTAGGGGTCGTAGCCACGGTTCTGACGCTGCTGCAGGGCGCAGCAGAGGCTGGGCTTCAACCCGGCTGCCTCGCTCAGCCGCTGGGCCAGGGCCAGCAGCTCCAGCCGCCCACCGGCCCCCAGGTGGCTGACGTCACTGGCCCGCAGCAGACGCCGATCCAGCAGGCGCCCGCAGAGCTCCTGCAGGTCAGTGGGGCCCTCCTCCCGCCAGCGCACCAGGTGATAGCCCGTGCGCAGGTCGTCGTTGGCCAGGTAGGTCTCCAGGTCGAGGCTCCCAGGGCGCCACAGCCATGCCGCCATCACCGCATCGGCGTCGACGCCGCCCTCGGGTCCGAGGCGGCGGGCCAGCTGGATCGTCTGGGTCAGCAACCAGTTGCAGACCACATTGAGCCGGTGGTTGTAGAGGCTGCGGTACATCAGGCTGCGCACCACCAGGTAGTGCTCCACCGCCATCAGTCCCTTCGGGTGCAGCGCCAGGTTGCCGTCGGGAGCCACGGTCAGGGCCCCCAGGATCCGCTCCAGGTCCAGCTGGCCATAGCGGGTACCGGTGCTGTGGCTGTCCCGCAACAGGTAATCGAACCGGTCGCAATCGAGCTGGCCGCTCACCAGGGAGGCCAGCGCCGGCTGGCGGTGCATGCCGTGCTCCAGCAGGTCGGCCACGGCATCGGCGCTGCCGGGGGCATGGCGCTCGAGGGGCTCCCGCAGGGCGGGGTGCTCCCGCACCAGCCGGGCCGACCAGGTTTCATGGCGCAGCCCATACATCTCCTCGCCTGAGTGGCTGAGCGGGGCGTGGCCCACGTCGTGCAGGAGGGCCGCGGCGTAAAGGACCCCTTGATCCTCTGCCAGCTGGGGGGCCTGGCGCTCCAGCTGGCGCAGGGCCAGCCGCGCCAGATGCAGCACCCCCAGGGAATGGGTGAAGCGACTCGACTCGGCGCCGTGGAAGGTGAGGAACGCCGGCCCCAGCTGACGGATCCGGCGCAGGCGCTGGAAAGGGGCCGTGTCGATCAGCTCCATGGCCAGGCCTTCGGCTGGATCGTTGCGCTCCAGCCGGATCGCTCCGTGCAGGGGATCGTGATACGTGCGCTGGCTCATGTCGGGGGGAGCTCCGGCAGCAGCTGCTCGGCGGCCAGCTCCAGCCAGGGGTCGTCATCCCCGCCGGGATTGAGTGGTTCCGGCTGGGGCAGCAGCCGGTCGGGCGCGATGCCCTGGTTCTGGATGTCACGGCCGCTGGGGGTGCGGTAGCGGGCCACGGTCACGGCCAGGCCACTGCCGTCGCCCAGGTTGATCAACGTCTGGATCAGCCCCTTGCCGAAGGTGCGGCTGCCCAGCAGGGGTGAGCGGCCGTCGTCCTGGAGGGCGCCCGCCAGGATTTCGCTGGCGCTGGCGGTGCCCCCGTTCACCAGGGTGACCATCGGGCCGCCATAGAGCTGGCCGGCCGCAGCCTGCCTCCGCTCACTCAATCCTTCGCGGTTCATGGTCTCCACGATCGGCTGGGCGGCGAGGAAGGCATTGGCCACCGCCACTCCCCCCTCCACAAGACCGCCGGAGTTGTTGCGCAGATCAAGAATCACCCCCTCCACGCCCTCCTGAGCGAAACCCTGGAGAGCCTCCCGCACCCCAGCGGGAACCGGCTCGCTGAACTGGGTGATGCGCAGCAGTCCCAGGAGATGGCCCCCGCGCTTGAGCAGCCTGGTGCGCACGGGTTGCAACTCCACCCGCTGCCGCCTGAGCAACACCAGCCTGGGTTCCGCCTCGGGGTCGGGGGGCTGGATCAGCAGCTGCACACTGGTGCCGGACGCACCCCGCAGCCGAGCGGCCGTGGCCTCCAGCCCAAGGATCCGGCAGGGTTCACCCTCCACCTCCAGCACCTCGCTGCCCGAGCTGATGCCGGCTTCGGCGGCCGGTGATCCATCCAGCGGCGCGATCACCACGATCCCCTGCCCGTCTTCCGCGAGGCTCAGCTGCAGGCCGACGCCGCTGACGCTTCCCTCCGTGGTGGCGCGCAGGGCCTTGTAGTCGGCGGGGCGCAGCAGCCGGGTGTAGGGATCGCCGATCGGCTCGAGCATCGAGGCGATGGCGTCGTAGGCCTCGATACTGGTTTCGATCGGCTGCTCCAGGGCCTTCTGGCGCAGGCGCCGCCAGTGAACAGTTTCAAAACGTGTGGGGTCGACATAGCTCTGGTTGACCAGCCGCCAGGCCTCCACCACCAGCTGCTGGGCATCGTTGAGGGCCAGGGCCGGGCTGGGCTGCAGCCCCAGGCCCAGCCCCAGGCCGAGCAGCAGGGCCAGCGCCACAACAGCTCGTTTTGTCCAGGTGATCTGCGGGTTGCAGCGGGGCTGGGGCGGGCTCATGGCTGACAAGCTGGGGGCGGGGCGGCAATCACGACCGCAGCGCGGCTTTCGGTAGACTCTCGCAACCCAAACCCAGCACTGCATGGCGAACTCGTCTCCCGCCGCCAAGTCGTCTCCCGTTTTCGACTGGTTCGAGGAGCGCCTGGAACTCCAGGCGATTGCGGACGACATCTCCTCAAAGTACGTGCCGCCCCACGTCAACATCTTTTATTGCCTCGGTGGCATCACTCTGGTCTGCTTCCTGATCCAATTCGCCACTGGATTTGCGATGACCTTCTACTACAAGCCCACCGTGGCTGAGGCCTACTCCTCGGTTCAGTACCTCATGACTGATGTCAGCTTCGGCTGGCTGATCCGCTCGGTGCATCGCTGGAGCGCCAGCATGATGGTGCTGATGCTGATCCTGCACGTTTTTCGTGTGTATCTCACCGGTGGCTTCAAGCGCCCCCGCGAGCTCACCTGGGTCACCGGTGTGGTGATGGCGGTGATCACAGTGTCCTTTGGCGTCACCGGCTACTCCCTGCCCTGGGATCAGGTCGGTTACTGGGCTGTGAAGATTGTTTCGGGCGTTCCCGCCGCCGTTCCAGTGGTCGGCGATTTCATGGTTGAACTGCTGCGTGGCGGAGAGAGCGTCGGTCAAGCAACCCTCACCCGCTTCTACAGCCTGCACACCTTCGTGATGCCTTGGCTGCTGGCTGTGTTCATGCTGATGCACTTCCTGATGATCCGCAAGCAGGGCATCTCAGGTCCTTTGTGATCTGAATCTCCAGCCGCGATCCATCGATTCCGTTTCCACACTCCTTTCACCACCGATTCGGTGCCTCCGATGCACATCCTCAAGAAGCCTGATCTCAGCGACCCCAGCCTGCGGGCCAAGCTGGCCAAGGGCATGGGCCATAACTACTACGGTGAGCCCGCCTGGCCCAACGATCTCCTCTACATCTTTCCGGTGGTGATCCTGGGCACCATCGCCCTGGTGGTGGGTCTGGCCGTGCTGGATCCAGCCATGCTCGGTGACAAGGCTGATCCCTTCGCCACACCGCTGGAGATCCTGCCGGAGTGGTACCTCTACCCGGTCTTCCAGATTCTGCGGGTCGTTCCCAACAAGCTGCTGGGCATCGCCCTGCAGACCATGGTGCCCCTGGGCCTGATGCTCATACCCTTCATCGAGAGCTTCAACAAGTTCCAGAACCCCTTCCGCAGGCCCGTGGCGATGGCCGCCTTCCTGTTTGGAACGGTGTTCACGATCTACCTGGGCATCGGTGCCGCCCTGCCCATCGACAAGTCGCTCACCCTCGGCCTGTTCTGAGCAGAGCTTCAGTGGATTTAGCCGCCGTTGACCACGGCGGCTTTTTTATGGCCCCTTGGATCACGGCGGCCGGTGTCAGAGCGGCCCGTCGAGCGAGAGCACCGACACGTCGGCGGGATTGACCCTCAGCAGACGGTGCAGCAGCAGAAAGCCCACGATGGTCCAGGTCTGGTAGGTGCGGGATTGTTGCCCCACCCAGGTGCCGGTGGGGCCATCGAAGTACTCAGCCCACTGCTGGCGCGGTAGCTGGTTCAGCTGCGACCAGTAGCACTCCTCGAGCATGGCCTTGGCCTGCCCCATCAGCAGCACATCCGCCCGCGGGTGATTTTGCTCATGCTGAAGAATGGCCCCACCGAACGACCACAGCAGGCAGGGCCAGTGGCCGCCGTTGTGGTAACTCCACGGCCAGTTCTTGGGATCGGAACCGGTCTTGTTCATCCACTCGGCCGCCTCCATGGGGGGATGGCAGATGCGCATCGGCATCTGGGCCATCAGGTGGCTGCGGTTGTGCAGCACCAGGCGGAACAGGGCCCGTTGCTGCGGTGCGGTCAGCAGTCCGAACAGGCAGGCCAGGGAATTGCCCAGGCTGTAGAAGCGGAAATCCGGACGGCCGGTGCGGATGTTGCCGATCAGGTAGCCACCGCGGTTCTCCAGCCAGTCCTGCAGCCAGTCGGGGATCACCTGGGGCTGCACGTTGAACTCGTTCTCGTGCTGTTGATCGCCGTATTGCTCGGTGGGGCGGCGGCGCAGCACCTGCATCGTTTTGCTGGTCACCCAGTAGTGCTTGAGCAGGTAGGAGCGGAGGTCGTGGATCCACTGGCGGGTGAGCTCCAGCCGCTGCTCCAGCAGGCGGCTGCTGCGATCGCGCCGGGCGATTTCCATCAGATGGCCGCAACTGCGCAGACAGCCGAAGAGCAGCACTTCCACCTCCAGAGGTGCCCCCCACACGTCCATCGGACGGTCGATCATGAAGGAGCAGTCGGGCACGAACAGCACCGGGGTGCCCTCGAAGGTGGGGTGCATCACCAGATCGAGCAGCAGTTGCACGCCCCGCTGCACCTTCTGGCTGGCGCCGAACTCCCAGTCCTGGCTGCGTTTGACGTAGGCCCAGCACAGGATCGGCCACCACAGGCTGGCGTCCACCGAAGTGATCCGTCCGATCGAGCGTTGGCCGTAGTCGGCCAGCAGCTGGCCGTTTTCCTCGATGAAGCTGGTGGGAAAGACGCCGCGGGTCTGGTAGGTGCTGCTCTGCAGGTCGAGGCAGACGCTCAGAAAGTGACGAACAATGTCAAAGCGACCCTCCAGGAGCAGGTGAATCATCACCGGCACGTTGTCGCGCAGGAACACTTCGCCGTAATTGAGGGTGTCGTGGCTGCGGGGATGCTCCAGGGCAGCCACCGATCCCACAAGGGATCCCTGCACCGACACCAGCGTGCGCTCAAATTTCTCGCGGGCACTGGCCACCACAGCCTCTTCCCGGGAGCTGGGGCGGACACGAAGCCGCTCCTGGCTGAAATGTGTCGCCAAGCCTTGACCCCTCTTCAACGCGGCCGGTGCCAGCGAAACCATAGGCAGGACGGGCGATCTGGGCCGCTCTAGGGCTGCATTGACAGTGATGAGGCAGGTGCTGTTGGATTCTGTGGTATGTTTTTGGACTGCGCGTGAGCCGGAAGG
>JAUCZK010000029.1 GCA_030373145.1 Cyanobium sp. CZS48M
AAGGACTACGGGCCTATCTGGAGCGACTTGGTGAAATTCAGCAAGCCCTACGTAGTTGACACCGGGCAGGCTCAGGCCTGGCCTGGCTGCCCTCCAAGCGGGAGGTAGAGGCTGAGGGGGGCGTCGAGGTAGGGCTGAAAGCCGTAATGGAGGTAGAAGCTCTTTGCTGCTTCGCCTTTGGCATCGACGATCAGGGCGTAGCCGCCCACAGACTGACGAACCAGCAGACAGCGCTCAACAGCAAGGCCGACCAGCAGTGAGCCAATCTCCTCACCGCGCCAGCGCAGATCCCGGGCCAGTCGGCCCATGCGGAAGCAGGGGATCGGATAGGGCGGCAGCAGGCGGGCGTCCTGGGGCTGAAGGCTGGCCAGACTGACTTCGGCCGGAGCCAGGGTGTAGTAGCCGGCAATGGAGCTGGGATCGGACTCCGGCACCAGAACAAAGGTCTGGCTGATGCCCCGTCGCATGTTCTGGTGGGCGTTCTGCTGGAGGAAGCGGTTCAGGTCAGGCTCGCCGCAATCGAAGACCGAGCGGTTGTGGCGCTTGGGGTCAAGCAGGTGCTCTTCAAACACGCTTGACCCGGGCCTGAACCTCTCTCATGGACTCCTGCAAGGCCTCGTTAGGGCGAAACGGCTGGGCCAGAGCCGTGTGGAAGGCTTCGTAGTCGCGGGTTGAGAGGGACACCGCTCGATCACGTTGGATGGCCTCTGTTGCCCTCTGCTTGGCGGCAGATCGCACGAACGCGGCCACAGAGATGCCCTCTAGAGCAGCAGCCATTACGAACAGCTGCTTGTCGCTGCTGGACAGCTTGAGATCGAGGCGATCGGTAGCGGACATGGGCCCCAAGCTCCACGACTTTAATGGTACGGCAAAAAGCAGTACCGACACCGCAGGTGCCTTCTCGGCCCCGCGGAGGCCGGACTCCTCCCGCTCTGGAGCTTTTACCTCAGACTGGTCATGGCGGAGCGCAACGACCCTTCTTGTGAAGGATCCAGGAAGCACCCAGTACGCCTTCTCCATGCGTCAGTGATGGGGGAGCGGCCATGAGGTTGCTGCGGGTGGAGAGCGCTGATGTGCTCGGCAGCATTGTCCGCATCGCCGCCGAGCGGCGGATCACCCAGATCGTGATGGGACAGACCCTGCGCTCCCAGCGCCAGGCGGTGATGCGACGCCCCCTGTCCGAGCGGCTGCAGCACCGGCTGCGGGGGTTGCAGGTGGATCTGCACCTGATCTCGGATCCGCCTATGGCCGCCAGCAAGCAGGACGAGTGAGCCGGCGCCGCTCATCGCATGGGTGGTCGGGATTGGCGCTGCCGCCTTCGGCGCAGGTACCCGACCAGAAGCAGCAGCCCGGTGGCCACCAGCGCGATCCCCACTATGGACCCCAACGGCTTCAGCTAGGCCATCACCCGGCCGTAGCTGGCTCCAAGCGCCTGGCCCGCCAAGGTGAGCGCCAGGATCCAGATCAGGCTGCCAGCGGTGGTCCAGGCCAGGAACAGGGGCTGGGGCATCAGCTCAATGTCGGCCGGGAGCGACACCAAGGTGCGCACTCCGAGAATGATCCTGCCCCAGAACACCACCGCCACGCCATGGCGGTTGAACCAGCGGTGGCTGCGGGCCAGATCCTCCGGCCTCAGGCCGAACCAGCGGCCATGGCGGTGCAACCACCGTTCGAGACGCCGCTCGTTGACCATCCTTCCGACGCCGTACCAGAACCAGGCCCCCAGCACCGTGCCCAGCAGTCCAGCGAGGACGGTGGGCACTACCTCCAGCTTCCCCTGCTGGATCAGGAACCCCGCCAGGGGCATCACCACTTCCGAGGGGATTGGCGGCACCACGTTCTCCAGCAGCATCACGAGGGCGATGGCGCCGTAGCCCAGCAGGGGGGTGGTCTCGACCGCCGCCAGGATCAGCTGGGGCACCTGTTCGATCACGGACAGCATGGAGGGAATCAACCCCGAACGGCAGGGGAATCGGTTGTGGCACCGCGCCACCACAACCGCACCAGCTTGTCCGTTTCCAGAACCACGAAGAACACCAAGCTCACCCCCACGCAGATCAGCAGGTTCACGGCGGACAGGGGCTCCGTGTCGAAGAAGCGGGCCAGGACAGGCACGTAGAGCAGCAGCAGCTGCAGCGCGCTGGTGAGCCCCACTGCCCAGAGCAGCCAGGGGTTGCTGAAAGGACTCACCTGGATCAGGGGGCGGTCGCTGCGGGCCGAGAGGGCATGGCCCATCTGGGCCAGGCAGAGGGTGGTGAACACCATCCCCACCCGCAGGATGGAGCGGCCGATGCCGCGGGCGAAGATCGTTTCGCCGGGGCGGGCCGGCTGCCGCTCCATCAGGCCGGCCTTACCGGGCTCGAGGGCCAGGGCCAGGGGGCAAGCAGCAACAGAGCGGTGCACGTGGGGTGCAACGGATCAGAATCCAGGGGGCATGTTGGTGAGGAGCGTCCAGCGGCGGGGGATCTACCAGCCACTCACCACGCCGGTCGCGGCTGGATGCCTCACTCCTCTGGGTTGGAGCCGGCCTCGGGTTGACCCGCAGGCTGAGGGCGGGTAGGTGATGGACTCAGCTCCACCCCGACCGCGCGGCAGGCCGCGATCGGATCCACATCCGGTGCCAGGCCCAGAGCCTTGCGCAGGGCATCCATCTGGGTGAGCGACTGCATGTCGAGGTTGGCGCCGGCCTGCTGACAGGCCAGGCGCTGCAGAGCCTGGGTATCCGGAGGGCCGCAGGAGGCCAGAACAAGCGATGCTGCCGCGAACGCCACGGCCCGGATCAGGAGCTGGAAAGCAGGCATGGAGTCAGGTTGGGAGTTGCCCATCGTTGAAGTTAGGGAGAACGGCGCGCCTCCCGCCACGCCAGCACCTGCCAGCTGAGGAACACCATCAACGCAGGCACGATCACCACCAGCACGAGCAGGCGGAATTCGTCGGAATAGCCAGGAGCGATGCTCAGCAGCAGCTGCTCCACCAGATAGGCGCCGTACAGCGCCACCAGCACTCCCCCTTCCAGGCGCGTGATCACCCCCTGGGTCCAGAAGATCGGCAGGCAAGCGATGGTGGTGAGCACCATGATCGGCAGGTCGCGCTGGATCATCACTGGATCCACCCCCAGGCCCCGGGTGCCGGACACGGTGGCGCAGAGGCCCAGGATCACCAGCTGGTTGAGCAGATTGCTGCCCACTACGTTGCCGATGGCCAGGTCGGCCTTGCCTCGGTAGGCCGCCACCAGGGAGGTGATCAGCTCGGGCATCGAGGTGCCGGCGGCCACGATCGTGAGGCCGATCACGGTGGTGCTCACCCCCAGGGCCAGAGCCGCCGCCGTGGCGCCCTGCACCAGCAGCTGGGATCCACCCACCAGCAACGCCAGGCCTGCCGCCAGCTTCACCGCGGCCACCTGGGGGGTGCTGCGCTCGGAGGCGTCGATCTCGTTGCCTTCCTCCGGATTCTCCCGGGCGGTGCGCATCTCCCACACGATGTTCATCACGGTCGCCACGAGCAGGGCCGTACCCGCCTGCCAGGTGACGCGTCCGCCCGAGGCCATCCCCCACACCGCCATCGACACCCCCAGCAGCAGGGGCACATCACGCCGCACCAGGCGGCTCTGAACGCGCAGGGGCATGATCAGGGCGCTGAGGCCGAGCACCACCAGCACGTTGAAGATGTGTTGCTGCCCACGATGTTGCTGACTGCCAGGTTGTCGGCACCGGCCATGCCGAGATTGCCCTGGATGGTGGAGATCAGGCTCACGAACAGCTCCGGGGCGCTGGTGCCCAGCGACACCACCGTGAGACCGATCACGATCTGTGGGATGCCCAGCAGCAGCGAGAGGGCCACGGACCCTGCCACGAACAACTCTCCACCACCGAAGAGCAGAGCGATGCCCAGAACGATCTGGACACCGCTCACCAGGAAGGACGACACGGGGTCGCAACAGAGGGGTTTCGATTCTGCTTGATGGCTGCATCGGTGCGGCCGTTGGCGCGAAGTGGTGTTTAGCTTGCGCTTGCGAAGGCCCGTCCTCACTGCCGTGCCCGCCATGTCAGCTGCCGACGCCGCGATCGACCTGCCGGCTCTCCAGCCCTTCCTGGCGGAGGTGGAGACCGTGCTGCTGCCGGAGCTGCGGCTCCATAGCCCCGACCCCCGCGACCCGGTGGTGGTGGAGCGGCTGCCCCGGCCTTGGTGCATCCTCGGCACCGGCAACTTCGCTGCGGTGCTGCTGCATCCGCGCCACTGCCAGCTGGTGGTGAAGGTCTACGCCCCAGGTCGCCCGGGCCTGGCCGAGGAAGCCGAGGTGTACCGCCGCATCGGCAACCATCCGGCCTTTTCCCGGTGCCATCACGTCGGCGCCGGCTACCTCGTGCTCCAGCGTCTGCTCGGCCACACCCTCTACGACTGCGTGCGACTGGGAATCTTGATTGAGCCCCAGGTGCTGGACGACGTGGACGCCGCCATCGCCCATGCCGAGAGCCGGGGCCTGCACGGCCACGACGTGCATGGCCGCAATGTCGTGCAGCACCGTGGCCGGGGCCACATCGTGGACATCTCCGACTTCCTCGACCCCACCCCTTGCCGGGCCTGGCGGGATCTGCGCTGGGCCTACCACGTGCTGTATCGGCCCCTGATCGCGCCCACGGGGCTGCGGGCGCCTGGGCCCCTCCTGGCCCTGGTGCGGCGGGGCTACCGGGTGTTCCGCCGGCTTCGGCCTGCCGGCGGCTTCAGCAGCAGCCACGGCCACTCTCCTCCAGCGCCGACTGCCACCCGTCCGCCGGTGGGCTCGAGCTGAAGGGCAGGGTTCAACCGCAGCCCAGGATGGGTCTGAAATGGCGGCCGAAATCTCCGATTATGTTGAGATGGGGAGCGAAGCTGGTTTCGGCCAGCATGCGGTCGGTGTCGCCGCACTCGGGAAACATTTGTTCCGTTTCAAGTCGGTGCTGCTCGTCGACGCGGAAGATGTGGGGATGGCCTGAAATCGTGCCCCGGTAGACCATGGCCTGGCCATGGTCTTCGCAGGCATCCTCGAGCGCGTCGAGGTGGAACAGGGGGTGCTCCGGTGCCCCACCCATGAGATCCAGCATGACGATTCCTTTGGCATGCAGCACGCCCGGAATCAGAGCTGCCGTCGCGGCGTCCATCTCTCGGAGCAGGTGCGCCCGGCATTCACATTGCAGTGGCTGCAGCGGTAGCCCAGGTTCACCTGCAGGCAGGTGAGCGCCAAGCGTCTAAGGGGCGGGAAGCGGCTGGCCGTCGCCTGTGCTTCGGCCGGGTGTGCGGAGGAGCCATTGAAGGTGGCGGTCACAGGGTGCGCTCCGCCCGCAGCATGCCGGACGGTGCGGGTCTCAAGGCCAGCTGCTGCCGCAGCTGATGCACCTGCAGACCGGTCACGAGTAGGCCACCGGCGAGGGCGGCAATCACCAGCTTGCCCCGGGCGGCACGGCAGCTGATTCCCCGGGCGGCGGAGGCACGCCGCCTCACTCCCGAGCAGCTGGAACGCCTGGTGGGGCACCACCCCATGGGGTGCCCCTCGGTGTGGTGGGCGAGCTCTTGGTCAACGTGCTGCGGCTCACCTCGCCCTCGTCGCCATGGCAGCACCGGGTCGCGTCCCCAGGTCTGCCAGAGGTGGCCGATGGCGCGCCAGAGGAGCCTGAAAGCCGCTTCCAGTCGAGGCCAGCGCCGCCTGCCTTCAGGCTTGTCTGGGCATCGAGCAGGAGCTGCGTCAGCGCCAACACTGACTCGTCGTGGTCAGCGCTGAAAGCCTTCGCCGTCTGGGTCTTCCCCCCACGCTGGGTCTCATAAACAGTGAAGTGGGGGCTCTCGCTGCGCACCCGGAACCTGTAGGGGCATCCCGCGAGACGCAGTCGCTCGAGCGATTGGACCAGGACGCTGCGCGGTCGCATCGGGGTGGACAGATGTCCGAACTGGACCCCTTCACTCTGCCCGGCCCGGGCTGTCAGCGTTTGTCAGTAGTGACAGAAAATCCTGTCAGCAGGCCCAAAGGGCCGGCAACCTGCCTCAACTTCCGTGAGCACTGGTCTAGCTCAAACCCTTTGGCTCACAAGGGATCTGAGCCAAGAAACAAGGTGACAGCTGAATGGGTCGCCTGAGATTCGAACTCAGGACCAATCGGTTAAAAGCCGAGTGCTCTACCGCTGAGCTAGCGACCCGCCCTGATGGGCTGCCCTCGCGGGCACCTCTGGAACGTATCACCCAGGGGGCACCTCCTCCAAGGGAGCATGGACGGGTCATCAGGGGGCGCTGATCCCCCGGTTGCCCTGCACCGCCATGTCCTCCGCACCCTGGCCCGAGCCCAGCGTTCACCCTGAAGCCTGGGTGGCCCCCTCGGCGGTGGTCATCGGTGATGTGAGCCTCGACGCCGGAGCAAGCCTCTGGCCGATGGCCGTGGCCCGGGGCGACCTCTGCAGCATCCGCATCGGGGCCAACAGCAACGTCCAGGACGGCGCGGTGCTGCACGGCGATCCAGGCCAGCCGGTGCTGATCGGCGTGGGGGTGACCATCGGCCACCGGGCCGTGGTGCATGGCGCCACCCTGGGCGACGGCTGCCTGATCGGCATCGGCGCCATCGTTCTCAATGGGGTGCGGGTCGGTGAGGGGGCCCTGGTGGCCGCCGGGGCGGTGGTGACCCGCGACGTGCCCCCTCGCACCCTGGTGGCGGGAATCCCAGCGCAGGCCAAGCGCAGCCTGAGCGAAGAGGAGGTCGCCGAGCAGTTCCAACACGCCCTGCGCTACAGCCAGCTGGCCGCCGTCCATGCCAGTCGCGAAGCCTGATTGCTGAGATTTGGATCAACAGCCCAGCTGCCCTTCGAGAGCGGCGGCTGCGGTCCGTAAGATCTGGACACCAAGACTCCTTGACGATGGACGCACGGCTGCTGCTGGTTACCGCCCCGATCCTGCTCGCCGTGGCCTGGGCTGTGTTCAACATCGGCCGTGCGGCCGTCGGTCAGCTGCAACTGATGCTCAAGCGTTCCCGCGCCTGATGGTGCTGGTGATCGGTGCCGGCCTCGCCGGCACTGAAGCGGCCTGGCAGATCGCCCAGGCGGGCCTGCCGGTGCGGCTGGTGGAGATGCGCCCCGTGCGGCGCTCCCCCGCCCACCACAGCGCCGAATTCGCCGAGCTGGTGTGCAGCAACAGCTTCGGTGCACTCTCCAGTGATCGGGCCGCTGGACTGCTGCAGGAGGAACTGCGCCAGCTGGGTTCGCTGGTGATCGGCACCGCCGACGGCCATGCCGTTCCCGCCGGTGGTGCGCTGGCGGTGGATCGCGGTCGCTTCAGTGCCGATCTCACCCGCATCCTTGAAACCCATCCCCTGATCCAGGTGGAGCGTGCCGAGCAGTTGCAGCTGCCGGGGCCGGAAGAGATCACCGTGCTGGCCACCGGCCCGCTCACCAGCGATGACCTGGCCGAGGATCTGCGCCGTTTCACCGGCCGCGGCGACTGTCATTTCTTCGACGCCGCCAGCCCGATCGTGGCGGGCGAGAGCATCGATCTGGAGGTGGCCTTCCGCGCCAGCCGCTACGACAAGGGCGACGCCGATTACATCAACTGCCCGATGGACCGGGAGCAGTACGAGCGGTTCCGGCAGGCCCTGCTGGAGGCCGAGCAGGCCGAACTGAAGGATTTCGAGCAGGAAAGTGCCAACTTCTTCGAGGGCTGCCTGCCGATTGAGGAGCTGGCCCGCCGCGGCGACGAGACCATGCGCTACGGCCCGCTCAAACCGATCGGCCTCTGGGATCCGCGCTGGGGCGACCTCCACGACCGAGAGCTGCGCCGCGCCAAGCGGGCCCATGCCGTGGTGCAGCTGCGTCAGGAAGACCGCGACGGACGCCTCTGGAACCTGGTGGGCTTCCAGACCAACCTGAAGTGGGGCGAACAGAAACGGGTGCTGCGGCTGATTCCAGGCCTGGAGAACGCCGAGTTCGTGCGCTTCGGGGTGATGCACCGCAACACCTTCCTCGAATCTCCCCAGCTGCTGGATCCCACCCTGCAGTTCCGGCAGCGGCCCACCCTGCTGGCGGCCGGACAGATCACCGGCACCGAGGGCTATGCCGCCGCGGTGGCCGGCGGCTGGCTGGCGGGCACCAATGCCGCCCGCCTCGCCCATGGCCGGAGCCCGATCGCCCTGCCGCCCACCACCATGATCGGCGCCCTCACCCACTTCATCGCCGAAGCCCCCAGCGCCAGGTTTCAGCCGATGCCCCCCAACTTCGGTCTGATGCCTGAGCTGAGCGTGCGGGTGCGCGAGAAGCGGGCCCGCTATGGCGCCTACCGCGACCGGGCCCTGGCTGATCTGGCGCCGTTCAGGCCCGCAGCCCGCAGTGCTGCGCTGACCTTTGCCTAGGGTCGAGCCTGCCAGCCGGCCCAGCCCCGTGAGCGTCCTCTCCAGCCCCGACAGCGCCGCCATCACCAGCCCGGCAGCCTCCGAAATCTGGGACGCCGTGGTGATCGGCTCCGGCATCGGCGGCCTGGTGACAGCCACCCAGTTGGCAGCCAAGGGCGCCCGGGTGCTGGTGCTGGAGCGCTACTTGATCCCCGGCGGCAGCGGCGGCAGCTTCGAGCGGCGGGGCTACACCTTCGATGTGGGTGCCTCGATGATCTTCGGCTTCGGTGAGAAGGGGCACACCAACCTGCTCACCCGCGCCCTGGCCGATGTGGGCGAGCGCCAGGACACCATCCCCGACCCAGCCCAGCTCGAGTACCACCTCCCCGGCGGGCTGCACGTGGCGGTCGATCGCGACTACGACAGCTTCATCCAGCGGCTTACGGCCCTGTTTCCCCACGAGGCCAGCGGCATCCGCCGCTTCTACGACGCCTGCTGGAGCGTGTTCCGCTGCCTCGATGCGATGCCGCTGCTCTCGCTCGAGGATCCGGCCTACCTGGCGAAGGTGTTCGTGCGGGCTCCGCTGGCCTGCCTCGGCCTGGCCCGCTGGCTGCCGGTGAATGTGGGCGATGTGGCCCGCCGGCACATCAAGGATCCGGCGCTGCTCAAGTTCATCGACATCGAGTGCTTCTGCTGGTCGGTGATGCCGGCGGATCGCACGCCGATGATCAACGCCGGCATGGTCTTCTCCGACCGCCATGCCGGTGGGATCAACTATCCCCGCGGCGGCGTGGGCTCGATTGCCCGCCACCTGGTGCGGGGCCTGGAGCGCCATGGCGGCGCGATCCGCTACCGCTCCCGCGTCACGCGGGTGCTGATCGAGGACGGCAAGGCCGTGGGGGTGGAGCTGGCGGGCGGTGAAACGATCCGGGCCCGGCGGGTGATCTCCAACGCCACCCGCTGGGACACCTTCGGGGGTCTGGTGGAGGAGGCCCAGGTGCCGGCCGCCGAGCACACCTGGCGGCGGCGCTACAAGGCTTCGCCCTCGTTCCTCTCCCTGCATCTGGGGGTGAAGGCTGAGGTGATTCCCGCCGGCAGCCACTGCCACCACCTCGTACTGGAGGAGTGGAGCGCCATGGAGGCGGAACAGGGCACGATCTTTCTCTCGATCCCCACCCTGCTGGATCCGGCCCTGGCGCCGGAGGGGAGGCACATCGTCCATGCCTTCACCCCCTCCAGCCTGGAGGCCTGGCAGGGGCTCTCCCCCAGCGACTACCGCGCCGAGAAGCAAGCGGCGGCCGATCGGCTGATCCAGCGCCTGGAGCCGATCCTGCCGGGCCTGGGGGCCGCCATCAGCCATCGGGAGGTGGGCACCCCCCGCAGCCACCGCCGTTTCCTCGGCCGCCACCAGGGCAGCTACGGGCCGGTGCCGGCCCTGCGCCTGCCGGGGCTGCTGCCGATGCCCTTCAACCGCAGCGGCATCCCCGGCCTCTACCTGGTGGGGGATTCCTGCTTCCCCGGCCAGGGGCTCAATGCGGTGGCCTTCAGCGGTTTCGCCTGCGCCCACCGCGTCGGCGCCGACCTGGGCCTCAACCCCTGGGCGCTGCCTGATTGAGCGGTCATCACGGCCAGGCCACGCTCGCGCCCTTCGTTCCCGCTCCATAGGGTGAGCGCCATTGATGGTCATCTCCCCCATGGGCTCCGCTCCCGCCCCCAACCACGAGGATCTCGCCCGCTACCTGGAGCAGAACGACGCCCTCACCAAGCCTTGGCTGATGCTGCAGCTGCGCCTGAGCCGGCTCAAAGAGGAGAAGGATTCCATGGGTGCCTACGAATACCTGCGCCGGGTGCAGGATGCCCACAGCGATCTGATGCGGCTGGGCAGCTTCTGGCGCGGCCGCGAAGCCGAACTGTTCGGCCACAGTTGAGCGCCATGGCCTCGACCCCACCAGGAGCGCCACCGGATCAGCCCCAGACCTACCCGGTGGCTCCGCTGATTCGCTTCACCCTGCTGGGGCTATATCTGGCCCTGGTGCTGCCCCTGCCGCTGCTGGCCACCCCCAGCCTGAGGCCCTGGCTCACGGCCGCCCTGCCGCTGGGACTGGTGCTGGTGGCCGCCCTGCTCAGCGAGCGGGTGAGGCTGGATCAGGAGGGCATCACGGTGGGCCATCCCCGCTGGTGCGCCTGGCTGCTGCGTCGGGGCTGGCAGCTGCCCTGGCAGCAGCTGGAGGATCTCACCAGCGTCGGCACCAGCCAGGGTGGACGGGTCTATTACCTGCGGGCCCAGGATGGCCGCCGCCTGCTGCTGCCCCAGCGGGTGGCCCACTTCCCCGCCTTCCTGCTGCAGGTGCAACGCACCAGCGGCCTGGACCTCTCAGCAGTGGGCCGCATCTCACCTCCCTGGACCTACTGGGCCCTGGCGGGTCTCACTGGGGCGATGCTGCTGGGGGAGCTGGCGGCTCAGCTGCTGCTGGCGGCCTGAGATCGCACACCGGCGGCGGGGCTGAGCGAAGGCTCAGGGGCGTCGGGAAGGGTTTCAAGGCTGAAGCGGTAGCCCTGCTGGCGCACGGTTTCGATGCCGCCGCCTTCGCCGAGGCCGGCCAGCTCCAGCTTGCGGCGCAGGGTGAGCACCTGGGTGTCGACAGAGCGGGGTCCGCCACTGAAGGGAGGCCAGGCCATGCGCAGCAGCTCCTGACGGCTGCGGACCATGCCCGGCGGCATCAGCAGGGCACAGAGCAGGGCAAACTCCCGCGGGCTGAGCTCCACCGGTTGATCGCGCAGGGTGACCTGGCGCAGCAGCAGATGCACCTCCAGCGGCCCAACGCAGACCCGCTCCTGCAGGCCGGTGCCGCTGCGGCGCAAGAGGCTGCGGCAGCGGGCCGCCAGCTCCTCGAGGCCGAAGGGTTTGCGCAGCACGTCGTCGGCACCGGCATCCAGCAGGGCCACCACCGGATCAGCACCGCTGCGGGCTGTGAGCACCATCACCGGCGAGCGCAGATGGGCCGCGAGGCGCAGAGCTGAACTCTCTTCCAGCAGTTCGGCGCTCACCAGCAGATCGGGAGTCTGGTCGTCGCAGAGCTGCAGGGCTTCGGCGGCTGTGGCCACAGCCGCCGCGAGATAGCCGTCCTGACGCAGCCGCTGGGCCAGCACAGTACGCAGGGTGGGATGGGGATCGACCACCAGCACCCGCTTCAACAGGACGGCTCCGCCGGAACGGGGCTCCAGCGTCAGCTTGAGAGGTGTTGAATCTCTGGAATCAGGCGGTGGTGTGAGCTCCACACGCGGTCACGGGTGAGTCCCTAGGCTACCTGATACACCCCGGGAGCAGTCGGTATCCATCGATGCCACCCCCGCCCAGACAGCCTGTGCCCCAATGACCGCGCTGCAGAATCCCGACTCCATCCGTCACTTTCAATCCCTCTGTGACGCCTGCCAGGATCTGGCCAGCCGTTATCACAGCCCCTCGGAACTCAGGCTCTACGCCGATGGCTATCTGCATGCCCTGCGCCGCGGTTCCGTGCTGCAACCGCTGGATCAACGCCGCCTCGAAGACCTGATCGAGCGTTGGATCATGGATCCCTCCAGCTTCATCGGCCCCGACGGCAACCTCAGCACCCTGTTCGAGAACAGCCGGAACTGAGGTCTGTGGCCTGGGGACCTAGCTGGAAAGGGCGACGGTGAGGGTTTCGCGCAGCTCACCGGAGTTGTACATCTCGATCAGGATGTCGGATCCGCCGATGAACTCACCGTTCACATACACCTGGGGAATGGTGGGCCATTCCGAATACTCCTTGATGGCCTGGCGCACCTCCTGATCGGAGAGCACATCGAAGGTTTCAAACGGCAGGCCCAGGGAGTTGAGGATCTGAACCACGTTGTTGGAGAACCCGCACTGGGGCATCAGCTTCGAGCCCTTCATGAACACCACGATCGGGCTGCTGCTCAGAAGGCTGTCGATGCGTTGCTTGACGGCGCTGTCCATGGATGCCAGGGGTGAAAAAGTTGGAAGAGTGGGGGGAGTGATCAGGCCACTCCTACAGGCGTGGTGGTCTGCAGGGCGAGGGCATGGATGGCCTCACTGGCCAGTTCCCGGCGCAGGGCCGCGTACACCAACTGGTGCTGCTTGATCCTGGAGAGGCCGGCGAAGGCGGAGGACACCACTTTCACCTGGAGGTGATCGCCGCCACCGGTGAGATCCTCCACCTCCACCTCGGCATCGGGGAGGCTGGCGCAGATCGCTTCTTTCACCTGCTCCGATTGCACCATGACCGAGAATCCATCCTCACAAAGGCGAATCTAGAAGCCAGAGCGCTGGCCTGCCTTACGGGGTGGCCGGGACGTCGCCGCCGCCGGTGTAGGGGATGGTGGCGAAGCCCAGTTCCACCAGGGTCTGGTAGGCACGGCGTCCCTCCTCGCGGGTGGGGGTCATCACCTTCACCACCTCCACCAGCAGCGGCACGGCCACCTCGGGCTGGTTCTGGCGACGCAGCAACGCGGCCAGGCGCAGGTTGGACTGGGCCAGCAGCTCCAGCGACTCGCGTCCCTTCTGGTCCATCTCGCGGGGGATGCGCGCATCAAGGCCGCGGAAGGAGCCGCTCAGGTCGCGATAGAAGCCCAGCAGGCGCAGGCTGGCGTCCCGGGCCTGGTCGTAGTCCTTGCGGGCGGCGGCCAGATCACCCCGGGCCACAGCGGCATCCCCGCGGCTGAGCAGATCCTTGACGGCTTGGAGGTTGAAGGTGCCAGCCGATCCTTCCAGCACCTTCGGCGGCTCCCCCTGGGCCTGCAGGGGCAAGGTCGGGGCGAGGGACAGCAGGGTTGCCGCCAGGGCAAGTCCGAGGGCAACGTGGGGCCGGCGCACGGAAACAACACCGAAAGTTCGTCGGACTCTACGGGGAAGCGATGGGACGACCCACGGCCAGGCGGGCCGCTTCCTCAGCTGATTGCATCGCCTGCGCCAGCCGCTGGTTGAGGTCGCGCACGGCGGCGCGGCCGCCATCCCCCTCCACCCTCAGGGCCGGGGCAAAGGCCAGGGCGGCCCGGCCCCGGCAGCGCGGGGGAGCGTGGCTGTAGCCGATTCCCACCGGAACGACCCGCACATCCACCCCCTGGCTGGCGGCCAGCACCGCCAGCCGCCCCAGGCCCTGGTGCAGGCGGATCGCTTCGTCCTGGCGGCGGATCTGACCTTCGGGAAACACCACCAACTGCTGCGAAGCGGCCAGCAGATCAACGGCGTAGCGCAGGGAGCTGGTGCCCGGCCGTCCCTGATTGATGGGGAAGCAGCCCAGGCGATCGAGAAACCAGCCCTGCAGCCCCCTCATCTCCGTGACGGTGACCATGAAGCGGCAATCGCGACCACTGACCCGGCGGCCGGCGGCATGGGGCAGCAGCAGGGCATCCCAGCGGGCCCGATGGGTGGGGGCCAGCAGCACCGGACCCTCCAGGGGCAGATGCTCGGATCCCAGCACCTCAATCGTGCTGAAGAAGCCGGGAAGGGCGATGTCCTGGGTCACCAGCATCGCCAGCGGCGACAACAGCGGACTGATGCCGCGGCAGACGCTGCTCTCCCGGGCCACCACGATGGAGCCTCGCTTCGGCTCAGGGCGCCTGGGCTCGGTTCTGGGTGGTCCCTCGATCACTTCCGTCGTCTTGGCCGTCACCTGTGGCCGCATTCGCCAGTGGCTGCAAGTTAGAGGGCGCCGCCCTGCTTCGTTTCAGGCCACGGGCAGTTGCCTCTGCGGTCGAGCCAGCCCCCGCCGCGGCCCCTGAAGCACCGGTCCTGATCCATAGGATCAAAGGCCCCTCAAGCCCCTGAGCGAGCCATGGCCAGCCTTGGCGTGAACATCGATCACATCGCCAACGTGCGCCAGGCTCGCCGGGCCCTGGAACCGGATCCGGTCACCCTGGCCCTGCTGGCGGAACTGGGCGGCGCCGATGGCATCACCGTGCACCTGCGTGAGGACCGGCGCCACATCCAGGAGCGAGACGTGGAGTTGCTGCGGGCCACGGTGCGCAGCCGCCTCAATCTTGAGATGGCCGCCACCCCTGAGATGGAGGCCATCGCCCTGCGGATTCGCCCGGACATGGTGACCCTGGTGCCGGAACAGCGTCAGGAGGTGACCACCGAAGGGGGCCTTGATGTGGTGAGCCAGCTCGGCACGCTCCAGTCCTTGGTGGGCCGCCTGCAGGCTTCAGCCATTCCCGTGAGCCTGTTCGTGGATCCGGACGGCCCCCAGCTGGAGGCCTGCCGGGCCAGCGGCGCCCGCTGGGTGGAGCTGCACACCGGCGCCTACGCCGAAGCCGCCTGGGCTGAGCAGCCGCGGGAGCTGGCTCGGCTGGAAGAGGGCAGCTTCGTGGCCCGCTCCCTGGGCCTGCGGGTCAACGCCGGCCATGGGCTCACTTATCAGAACGTGGAGCCGATCGCCGCGATTGAAGGCATGGAGGAGCTGAACATCGGCCACACGATCGTGGCTCGGGCCCTGGCGGTGGGATTGCAGAGTGCCGTCAGGGAGATGCGCGCCCTGATTCAGAATCCCCGTCGCGACCCCCTGTTCAGCGGCAGCACCCCATGAGCGCCTCCCCCACCACCACGTATCACTTCATCGCCGCCAGTGAGCAGTTCCTGACGGTGGAGGAACCCCTGGAGGAGGTGCTGCGCGAGCGGGTGCGCAACTACGGCGAGGTGGGCAAGGCGATCGATTTCTGGCTGCTCAAGCGGCCGGCCTTCCTGAACGCGCCTGAACTGTCGTCCCTGGCGAGCACCGTGCCGAGCCCTGCGGCCGCCGTGGTCTCCACAGACCCCAAATTCATCGAATTTCTCAAGCTGCGACTGGAATTCGTGGCGAAGGGCAGCTTCCAGGCCCCCAGCGCCAGCATCGAAGATGCCCTGGCTCAGCAGTCAAGCTGAGCGGTTGACGGGCTCAAGCGGCGCTCAGAGCCCCGCAAGCCAGCTGCTTCTGCTTGTTGACCACCCAGCCATCCAGCAGTTGAAGCTGCACCGGATTGAGGGCTGCATCGGCGAGAAGCCGCTCCCTCAAACGCGCGAGATCGTCGGGATGCAGCTCTCCGTTTGTCTGCCAGTGGAGATCTGTGGTCATCAAGGTGTTGAGGTGCTGACGTATTGATCAACCCATGGTGTCAGCTCACACCCACCCAAACCGGACTCAAATCCGATGATTTCCTTGAGAGCTTGAAACCACCCGGCGATCAGCCCAGCCGGAATCCCGCCCCCGCTCAGAACAGCCCAAGGAAGCGGCGGCGGGGCTCCGTCTCGCCCTCGCCGGCGGCCTTCGGGGCACGGCCCTGCCCCCCGTCCTGCTGGTAGCGGGGAACGTTGTCGCCGATGGTGAGCAGCGCTTCTTTGTTTTTCCACCAGATCCAGTCACGGATCGGCGGGGTCCTCAGCAGATCCTCACGGCTGAGCCCCAGACCGAGTTTGCGGGAGGCGTCCACCAGCACCACGATCATCTCCTCGCCGTCACGGCAGCGGGCCAGCGCTTCATTGGTGCGCTTCGCTCCATTCAGGGCCTTCACCAGAGCCTGAACTTTCTGGGACACCGGCAGGGAAGCAGGATTCATTCAGACCCCAGCGGCATGGTTGGACCGTACCAGTTGCTGACAGAAGTGGAGCTCAGAGGTCACACTGGTGGCAGCGCAGCTCCACTTCGGCGCATCTCATGCATGGCGTCCCCAACGCAGTCCCCCCGTCACTGGGTGATCGGTGACGTCCACGGCTGCGCCACCGCTCTTCAGGACCTGATCAGCCGACTGCCCACCAGCGACCGCCTGATCCTCTGCGGTGATCTGATCAATCGAGGGCCCCAGATCGAGCGCGCCATGCTGCTGGCCTGGGGGCTGGTGGAGCAGGGGCGGGCCATCTGGCTGCGGGGCAACCACGAGCAGAACCTGCTCAGGGCCCTGACCAAGCAACGCGGTGCCAGTGATCCGGCCCTGGCGGGGTCCGACACCTACCGGCAGCTGGGCAGCCGCCAGTGCCGCCTCTGGCGCGAGCGGCTGGAGGGCCTTCCCCTGGCCTATTGGGGCCAGGGCTGGGTGGCCACCCATGCCGGCTTCGATCCCAGCAACTGGAAGCCCGACCTCTCGATCCGCCAGCCCTTCTGGACCAAGTACGACGGCAGGTTCGGGGACGTGATCATCGGCCACACCCCCGTAGCCCGGGTGGAGCGCAGTGCCAACGGCATCGTCAAGATCGACACCGGCGCCTGCTACGGCGGCCGCCTCAGCGCCTACTGCCCGGAGAGCGGTGAGCTGATCAGCGTGCCAGGCCTGCGCAGCATCGGCTCCCAGCTGCCGGGCCGGCGCCGTTCAGCCAAGGCGGGGGCCGGCTCCCGCTGACGACCGCCCCATGCTGACGGTGTATCGCAGCAACCGGGCCGATCTGCTGGCCCAGCTGCTGGGCCAGCACTTGCGCCTGGTCCCCCCCGACCCGTTCGAAACGGTGTCGGTGGTGGTGAACACCTGGCCCACCAGCCGCTGGCTGGGGGAGCAGCTGGCCCTGGAACTGGGGGGCATCGCCGCCAACATCCGCTTCCCCTTTCCCGGCAGCCAGCTGCGCGCCGTCGTCGAGCAACTGCTGGGCGAGAGCGCCGAGGGCCCCGAGGGCAGTGGCGATCCCTGGCGGGCCAGTGATCTGGTCTGGCCGGTGCTGGAACTGCTGCCCCAGCTGGTGGAAGCCCCGGAAGCGGCGCCACTGCGGCGTTGGCTGGAGCAGCGCAACGACAGTGGCCAGCTGGATGAGCCCCTCTGGCAACTGGCCCGCGCCATCGCCGATGCCCTCGACGACCTCAGCCTCTACCGGCCCGCCATGGCCCAGGCCTGGTGGCAGGGCGGTTGTGGCGACAGCCGCGGCCATGCCCTGCCGGAGTCGCTGGCCTGGCAGCCCCTGCTGGTTCAGCGCCTGGGGGAGCGGCTGGGGCGGAAGCCCTTCGGGCTGAGGGCCCTGGAGTTGATCGAGCGCCTGCGCCAGGGCCAGCTCAGCGCCGAGGGGATCCCCGCCCCCCTGCGCCTGTTCGGCCTCAGCAGCGCACCGCCGGTGCAGGTGCAGCTGCTGCAGGCCCTGGCCCTGGTGCTACCCGTCGACCTCTACCTGCTCACCCCCTGCGCTGACCTCTGGCAGCGCTGCGTGGAGCGCCGCCGCGAGCTCCAGGATGCCCTGGCCCTGGAGCAGCCGTTCGGCCTCGACTGGTTGCTGCAGACCCCAGGACTGGAGGCCCGCTTCGGCCGCCTGGGGGGCGAATTTCAGCAGCTGCTGGAGGGCACCGGCGAGTCGCAGCTGGGCAGTTCCCAGGAGCTGGATCTGTTCCTGCTGCCGGCCACGGCGGCGGCCGGCGCCGGCCGTCAGCCCAGCCTGCTGGAGCAGCTCCAGGAGCACCTGGCCCAGCCCTCGGACGCCGCTCCCCTGCAACGCTCCATCAACGACCACTCCCTGGAGTTCCACCCATGTCCCGGTGGGCTGCGGCAGGTGCAGATCGTGCGTGATCGCCTGCTGCAGCTGCTGGCCGCTGACCCCAGCCTCGAGCCGCGCCACATCCTGGTGATGACTCCCCAGGTGGATCAGCTGGCGCCGCTGCTGGCCTCGGTCTTCTCCGACAGCGAGGCCACGGGGGTGGAGCTGCCCTGGCGGCTCACCGACCGCAGCCAGCTCGATGACGCCGGCATCGCCCAGTCGCTGCTGCAACTGCTGCGGCTGGCGGGGGAACGCCTGACCGCCTCGGGCCTGGAGGGCCTGCTGGAGGGCGCTGCCCTGCGGGAGCACCATCAGCTGGAGCCCCGGGAGGTCGCCGCCATCACCCGGGCGCTGCAGGCCTGTGGCTTCCGCTGGGGTCTGGACGGTGGTGAGCGGGGTGGTGGTGGTGAGCGGAGCGGCGCCGAGCAGCACAGCCTGAGCTGGGCGATCGATCGACTGCTGCTGGGCCTGGTGCTCCCAGACGATCCAGGCCTGGCCATCGGCGACTGCGCCCCCCACCCCCTGGGCGGCACGCCCGAGAGCCAGGGCCGCTGGATCCTGCTGCTCAGCCGTCTGCGGCGGGCAATCGCCGAGCTGCGCCGCAGCCGCCGCGCCGAGGAGTGGGGCCCCTGCCTCAGGGCGCTGCTGGAGGAGCTCTTCGGCGACGGCGGTGAGAGGGCCTGGGAGCTGGCAACGATCCACCAGGCCATCGCCGAGTGGACCACCGGCGCCGCCGGCTGCCACCTGACGATCCCGGCCACGGTGGTGGCGGCGGTGCTGCAGGAGCGGCTGAGCGCCGACAGCGGCCGCTTCGGCCACCGCAGCGGCGCCCTGACAATCAGCGCCCTGGAGCCGATGCGGGCCATCCCCTACCGGGTGATCGTGCTGATGGGCCTCGATGCGGAGGTGTTCCCGCGCCGCCGGCAGCGGCCCAGCTTCCATCCGATGGAGCACCAGCGCCTGCTGGGCGACCCCGATCCCGCCGACCAGGACCGCTATGTGCTGCTGGAGGCGCTGCTCTCGGCCCGCGATCACCTGCTGATCAGCTGGAGCAGCCGCGATGAGCGCAGGGGGGACCCCCTGCCACCGCCGGCGCCGGTGCGCCAATGGCTGGACCAGCTGCGGGCCGAGCTGGGGGCCGAGGGCTTCGAGGGGCTGGTGGTGGAACACGCCGTGAACCCGCTCGATCGCCGCAATTTTCTGCCGACGGGTCTGAGGCCCCCCTCCAGCTGCGACCAGCGCCTGCGCCAGGCCCGCCAGCTCCTCGAGGATCCGGCCATGGCCGCCCAGCCGTTGCAACCCCTGGCCCGGCGCCAGTCGCCCGAGCCGGCGGCCGCCCCCGGCGGCGGCACCGTGCCCCGGCCGGATCCAGGGGTTGATGGTTTTGAAGATCTGCGCCGCTGGCTGATGGCGCCCCAGGAGAGCTGGCTGCAGCAGCTGGGGCTGCGGCCGCGGGAATGGGCCGACCCTGTGGAGGACCTCGAAGCCCTGAGCCTCGATGAGCTGCGCCGCTCGCGGCTGCTGCGCGATCAGCTCGCCAGCTGCAGCGATGACCCCGCCCCGCCCGACTGGCTGCGACTGTGGCGGGGCCGCGGCCTGGCCCCTCCCCTGACGGCGGGGGAGCTGGAGGGCGATGCCCTCAGCCGGCGCTGGTCGTCGTTGCAGCTGCTGCTGGAGCAGCTGGGGGAAGCCAGCCGGCGGCGGCATCAATGGCAAGACCTGCAGGCGCGGCCGAACCAACCGCTGGGCCTGACCCTGGAGGCGGAGCTCGAATGGCGCGAGGATCGGCTGGTGCTGGTGCACACCGCCCGGGCCCGCACCCCCCACCGGCTCGATCTCTGGCTGCGCCTGCTGCTGGCCTGCGCCAGCGACCAGGCTCCGCGCCAGGCCCTGCTGATCGCCCGCGAGCAGGATCGTTTCGTGGTGGTGCAGCGCCTGCAGGCCCTGGAGGCGCAAGCCGCGGCTGAGCAGCTGCAGCAGCTGCTCAGCTGGCACCACAGCCACCACCAGAGCTGCTGGCCGGTTCCCCCGGAAACCGGCTGGGCCTACGCCCAGGCCGAGCACAGCCGCCCCGGCAGCGGCTCCGCCAAGGCGCTGCAGTGCTGGGAAGGGGCGCCCCCCTGGAGCGAGGGCGAACGGCAGCAGCAGGCGATGGCCCTTTGCTTCGGCCGCGACTGCCCGGCGGACTCCCTCCTCCAGGGCGAGTTCGGCCCGTTCGCGGCCCTGGCCCTGGCCCTGCATGAACCGCTGCTGGAGCAGCAGCTGAAACCATGAGCAGCGCCCGTGCCCAGGCGCCGGTGGCGGCGGAGCTGGCGGCCAACGGCGTGTCCCTCGACCCCGGGGTGCACTTGATCGAGGCCAGTGCCGGCACCGGCAAGACCTTCACCCTCGCCCACCTGGTGCTGCGGCTGGTGGGCGAGCGGCAGCTGTCGCTGCGGGCGCTGCTGGTGGTCACCTTCACCAAGGCCGCCGCCGCTGAGCTCCGGGACCGGATCGGCCGGCGCCTGCAGCAGGCCCAGCTGCTGCTGCAGAACCCTGATCCCGCGGGCCAGGAGGGTCTGGATCAGGAGCTGAGGGAGTGGCTGGGGAGCCTCCCCGCCGACCAGCACGAGCGGCTGCGCGCCCAGCTGCTGCTGGCCCTCGAGGAGCTCGATGCCGCCGACATCACCACGATCCATGGGTTCTGCCACCGCAGCCTGCAGCGCCAAGCCCTGGAAGCCGGCCTGGCACCGGAGGTGGAGCTGGAGAACGACGGGGCGCTGCTGCAGGAGCAGGTGGTGCACGACTACTGGCAGCAGCAGGTGCTGCACCTGCCGGCCCATGCCCTGCGCGGACTGATCAGCCGGGGGGTCCAGATCGAAGCACTGCAGAGCCTGCTGGCCTCCCTGGAGGGGGATCCGACCCTGGCCAGCCCGGAGCTGCCGCCGGGCTGGGACCCCGAGCGCCCCCTCGCCCCCCAGTGGCTGGCCCAATGGGCCTGCGACTGGGATCGTTTCGGGGCGCTCTTTGAGCAACAGGGAGAAGCCCTGGAGCAGGCGATCTGCGCTGCAGCGGCGGAGCGCAGGCAGGCCGGCCTCAAGAGCAAGGCGCCGTACAGCGCCAACCCCCGGCACAACCGTGTCCAGTTGCTGGGCGCCTGGCTGCAGGCGCAGCCCTGCCCGGGCTCCTACGCCGAGCTGCTGAACGACAAGACCAGCTGGATTCCCGACTACTTCCACCCGGGGCCCATCAGCCAGGCCTTGGCCGCCCTGGAGGGCCCGCGGCCGCGGCTGCCCCAGCCCGAGCTGCTGGCGGCGGCGGCGGCACTGGTGGACGGTCCGGCCGAAGCGGTGCTCAGCCATTTCTGCCACTGGGCCCGCCTGGAGCTGGCACGGCGGCGGCAGCGGGGGGGACGCATGAGCTACGGCGACCTGCTCAGCGGCCTCGATCCCGGCGCCGACGGCAGCCAGCGGCCTGCCCTGATCGAGGCCCTCTCCCAGCGCTACGGGGCGGCGCTGATCGATGAGTTCCAGGACACCGATCCCCTGCAGTGGCGCATCCTGCAGCGGGCCTTTGCGCCGCCTGGAGCCCAGCCGCGCCAGCTGCTGGTGCTGGTGGGTGATCCCAAGCAGGCGATCTACCGCTTCCGCGGCGGCGATCTCGACACCTACAGGGCCGCCAGCCGGGCCGCCAGCGCCAACCACCGTCTGGCACGCAACTTCCGCTCCTCGCCAGCGCTGCTGGAGGCCCTCAACCAGCTGATGGCCCCAGGCCTGCCGCGGTCGCAGCTGCCGGTGCCCCCCCTGCGGCCCGCCCGAGCGGATGGGGGCGAGCCCCTGCTGCTGCCGGCGGATCAGCACCCCCTGCAACTGCTTTGGCTGGGGGATGAGAGCGGCACCGCTGATGAACTCCCCAGCCGCAGCGAGCTGGAGGGTCGTGTGGGGGATCGGGTGGCGACCCTGGTGCTGGATCTGCTGCTGCGGGGATGGCGGATCGGCGCTGGGGAGACGAGCCGGCCGCTACGACCCTCCGACCTCTGCCTGCTGGTGGACCGACACCAGCAGGCCGAAGATCTGCGCGCGGCCCTGGAGCGCCGGGGCATCCCCAGCCGCCTGCTCAGCCAGGGGGATGTGTTCGCCGGCGAAGGAGCAGCCCTGCTGCAGCGCTTGCTCGATGCCCTGGCGGAGCCCGGCAGCGGCGACCGCCTGCGGCTGCTGGCCGCCTCCCCCCTGCTGGGCTGGAGCCCACAGCGGTTGGCGGCCGCCAGCAGCCACGACTGGGATCGCCTCTCCAGCCAGTTGGCCCGCCTGGCGGAGCGGCTCCCCAACGATGGGCTGCTGGCCACCCTGGGGCGGCTGCTGCGCAGTGAGGAGCTGGCTCGGCTCTCCCTGCACGGCCGCTGGCTGGCCGATCTGCAGCAGTGCGCCGAGCTGGTGCAGGAGCGGCTGCATCAACAGCGGCTCGGGGGGGCCGCCGCCGCCGACTGGTTGCGGCGAAGGCGACTGCATCCGCCTGAAACCGTGCCGGACCATCAGCAGCCCCACAGCGATGCGGTCAGCTCAGCGGTGGGAGTGGTGACGGTGCACCGCAGCAAGGGCCTGGAATTCCCCGTGGTGATCTGCCCCTACTTCTGGCAGGGGGTGGGCAGCCCCACCCGCCGGAGGGGCAGGAGCCTCGGGCGCCGCTGGAGCCCGACCAACGCCAGCGGCCCCCGGCTGGATGTGCATCTCGATCCGCGCTGGGGTCTGGCTCAGGAGGCAGCGGAGCAGGAGCAGGCCGCCCTGGCGGCGGAGCGGGAACGGCTGGCCTACGTGGCCCTCACCCGGGCCAGGGAGCTGCTGGTGCTCGGTTTCGCCCCAGCTCGGGGCCAGGCCAGCAATCCCCTGCTCCCCTGGCTGTTCAGCGACGAGCCCCTGGCTGCGCTCGACGCCGGCGACGAGACCTGCAGCGATCGCTCCGATCGCGACTGGCTGGAGTATCTGGACGCAGAGATCCAGCGGCGCTCCCTGCCGGTCACCCTGATCAGGGGTGATCCCGAGCAGCCGGCCGCGCAGCGCTGGCAGGCGCCGGCGGCGGCCGGAGACCTGGGCACCGGCCCGGTGCCCCGCTGGTCGCTGTTCTCGGGCTGGGGGCGCAGCAGCTACTCCAGCTGGACCCAGGGGGCCCACGCTGCCCCCCTGGCGCCGGAGGCGATCGAGGAGGGCCGTGAAACTGATGGCCTTGATCGCAGTGCCAGCGATGGGGAGAACCCGATCAGCCCAGGACCTCAACTCAGCGGCCCCGCCGGCACGGAGTGGCTGCCCGAGGCCACGGCCCCGCGCAGCGGCCCCCTGGCGCTGTTTCCCCGCGGCGCCGCCGCCGGAGATGCCCTGCACCGCATCCTGGAGCAGGTGGATCACCGCCTGGGCGGTCACGACCCGCTGCACCGCGAGCTGGTGGAACGGGAGCTGGAGCGCGCTGGACTCGACCCGGAGCACGCCCCGGCCACCCTGGAGTTCCTCGAGCAGCTGCGGCACACACCGATGGGCGGGGCACTGGGGGCGCGGTGTTTGGCCCAACTGGATCCGCGGCGGCAGCTGCGCGAGATGCCCTTCGATCTGCCCCTGGCCCTGGGATCAGAGGCCTCAGCGCAACACGCCCTGGTGCGGGCCCAGGGGTTGGCCGAGGTGTTCAGCGGCCACCCCGAGGGCAGCTTCGGCGGGGCCTATGCCCAGCGGCTGGCGGAGCTGTCCGTCGCCAGCCGCGGCTTCCTCACCGGCTCGATCGATCTGGTGTTCACGGCGCCGGGGCCTGACGGGCACGAGCGCTGGTGGGTGGCCGACTGGAAGAGCAACTGGCTGGGCCAGCGCGATCCCCAGGGCCAGCCGATCGCCTGCGGCCCCCTTGACTACGGGCGCGCCCAGATGGCCGCCGTGATGGAGAGCCACCACTACCCACTCCAGGCCCACCTCTATCTGGTGGCCCTGCACCGCTACCTGGGCTGGCGCCTGCCGGGCTACCGCCCCGAGCGCGATCTCGGCGGCTACATCTATCTGTTTCTGCGGGGCGTCCCCGGAGCGATCCGCCCACCAGCTGGCCTGACGATGGCGGAGCTTTCGGTGCCCGGCATGTTCGTGGAGCCAGCCCCGCTGGAGCGGCTTGAGGCCCTCGATGCGCTGCTGCGGGAGGGCCAGCCATGAGCCCACAGCCGCCCCTCACTCCCCTGGGCCCCGCCCTGGCCGAAGCCCTGCCCAGGCTCTACGGGATCGCAAGCGATCCGTTGCTCAGCGAGCTGATCGGCGCCCTGAGTGCGGCCCTGGTGCGCGGCGAATTGCATCTGCCCCTGGAGGGGCCTGCCCCCGAGGGCATCATCAGCGTTGAGCACTGGCCTGAGGGCCACCGCCAGGCCCTGGTGCGCTGCGGCTGGGCGCCCAGCGGCGATGACGACTCCCCGCCCCCGGTGATGCTGAGCGAGCGAGGTCTGGGCTGGCGGCGCTGGCTGCTGCAGCTGGAGGGCACGATGGCCGAACTGCAGCGGCGGGCCAGGGCCAGCGTGCAGCCGCCCCTGACTGGCGCCCGCCGGCAGGCCGCCGCCGAGCGGGCCCAGGGGCGGGGCGGGCTGGATTCCCTCCAGCAGGCGGCGGTGGTGGCCCTGCTCAGCCAGGGCCTGGTGCTGCTCGGGGGCGGTCCCGGCACCGGCAAGACCAGCACGATCGTGCAGATGCTGGCGGCGGTGCTGGAGGAACGTCCCGGCTGGAGGCTGCACCTGGCGGCACCCACCGGCAAGGCCGCCGCCCGCCTGCGCCAGGCCATCGCCGCCGGGGGCTCCACCCTCCCTCCGCCCCTGGCCGCGCAGCTGGCGGCCAGTCCCTGCACCACCCTGCACCGGCTGCTGGAGAGTCGCGGCGACGGCTTCGGACGCCACCGCCAGCGGCCCCTGGCCCTGGATCTGCTGGTGGTGGATGAGGTGTCGATGCTGGATCTGCCCCTGATGGCCGCCCTGCTGGAGGCCATGCCGACCGATGCCCAGCTGGTGCTGGTGGGAGATCCCGACCAACTGGCCCCGGTGGGACCCGGGGCGGTGCTGCAGGAGCTGCAGGCCCCAGCCCGGCGCCAGGAGCTGGGGGATGCGGCGATCGAGCTGATCACCACTTACCGCAATGACGGGGCGTTGGCCCTGGCGGCGGGCCACCTGCGGCGGGGTGACACCCCTGGATTTCTGGACCACCTGAGCGAGCTGAACAGCTCAGACAACCTCAGCTGGTGGCGCTCTCCGGCGGGCCGGCTGCCCGCCGAGTTGCTGGAGCGACTCAGGGCCCATCAGACGCGGCTGGCTCAGCTGGCCGCCAGCTGGAGCGTGGATCCTGAGGTCTTCAGCCGGGAGCTGCTGGAGGAGCTGGAGCACTGCGTGGTGCTGGCCCCCACCCGACGCGGGAGCTGGGGGGTGGAAGCGCTGAACCAACGACTGCTGGGCGACGACTGGGGCCGGGGACCGGCGTTCTGGCCCCCCGGCACTCCGGTGCTGTGCCAGCGCAACCTGCCGGAACAGGGACTCGCCAATGGCGATGTGGGTGTGGTGGTGAACAGCGACGGCCAGCGACGGCTGCTGTTCTGGGGAAGCCAGGACCTCGGCGACGCCGGGGAGGACACAAGGCTGGTCCACCCCAGCCGAATGGCCGCCGCCGAAGCGGCTTTCGCGATCACGATCCATAAATCGCAGGGCAGCCAGTACCACCAGGTGCTGGTGCTGATGCCTGAGGCGGAGGGCCGCTGGGACCGGCGCCTCATCTACACAGCCCTGACCAGAGCGCGTCAGCAGGGGGTGCTGATCACCCCCGAAGGCCAGGGTTGGCTGCCCGATTGAACAAAGGACAGCCAGACCCCCTCAGGTTCAGCGGATGAACAGCATCTCCTGGTAGGTGGGCAGCGGCCAGGTGTTGTCATCCACCAGGGCCTCGAGCCCGTCGACGGCCTCGCGGATCTTGTGCATCAGCGGCAGCAGCGTGTCGGCACAGTGGCGCATGTGGGCGACAGGGCCGTGGGGGGGATTCGGCAGGGCTGACTCCAGTGCTGTGCAATTGGCCAGGAGCTCCTGATTGAGGCTGGCGATGCGGCCGGCCATGGCGCGATCGGGGGGCAGGCCCAGATCTTCCTGGTAACGCAGGGAATTGGCCAGGTTGCCGAGATACTCCATCACCGCGGGATAGACCTGGGTGCGGGCGATCTGCAGGGCCAGCTTGGCTTCCACTTCCACAGCCAGCACGTACTGCTCGGCGTAGACCTCGAAGCGGCTCTGCAGCTCCACCGGGGTGAGCACCCCCGTGCGGGAGAACAGATCCTTGACGGAGTCACGCTCGAGCACCATCAGGGCGTCGGCGGTGGTGGGCAGATTCTCCAGCCCCCGTTCGTTGACCGCCATCTGGTGCCAGTCGCTGGAGTAACCGTCGCCGCCGAAGACCACATCACCGTGCTCCTCCATGATCGTTTTAAGCACGGCCGAGGCGGCGTCCTCAAGGCTGGCTCCAGAGGCGATCTTGGCCTCCATCTCGTTGCAGACGAACTGGAGCGAGTCAGCCATCATCGTGTTCATGGCCACGAGCGGGCCAGCCACCGACTGGTTGGAGCCCACGGCCCTGAACTCGAAACGGTTGCCGGTGAAGGCGAAGGGGGAGGTGCGATTGCGATCGCCGGGATCCTTGGGGAACTCCGGCAGGGTGTCGACACCCAGCTGCATCAGGCCACCGTGATCGGTGCTGCCGAGGTTGCCGTTCTTGATCATCGTGTAGACCTCCTCCAGCTGGCTGCCGAGGTACACGGAAATGATCGCCGGAGGAGCTTCGTTAGCACCCAGGCGGTGATCATTGCCCGCCGTGGCCACCACGGCACGCAGCAGTGGTCCGTAGAGATGAACGCCACGAATCACCGCTCCGCAGAACAGCAGGAACTGCATGTTCTCCTCCGGGCTGCTGCCGGGATCGAGCAGGTTGCCCTGGGTGGCGTTACCCACCGACCAGTTCACGTGCTTGCCGGAGCCGTTGATGCCCTCGAAGGGCTTCTCGTGCAGCAGGCAGTTCATGCCGTGCTTGCGCGCCGTATTCTTCAGCAACGTCATGGTCAGCTGCTGGTGGTCGGTGGCCACGTTGGCCGCCTCGAAGAAGGGGGCCAGCTCGAACTGACCAGGCGCCACTTCGTTGTGGCGAGTCTTGGCGGGAATGCCCAGCCGGTACATCTGGTACTCCACGTCCTGCATGAAGACCTGGACCCGCTGGGGGATCGCACCGAAATAGTGGTCGTCGAATTGCTGACCCTTGGGGGACGGGCTGCCGAAGAGGGTGCGGCCAGTGAGCAGCAGGTCGGGGCGGAGGCTCACGAAGGCGCTGTCCACCAGGAAATACTCCTGCTCAGCGCCACAGCTGGAGTTCACCGGGGCCACGTCGGTGTTGCCCAGTAGCTTGAGCAGACGCTGGGCCTGCTTGTTCATCGCCGCGTTGGAGCGCAGCAGCGGCGTTTTCTTGTCGAGGGCCTCTCCGGTCCACGACACGAAGACGGTGGGGATGCAGAGGGTGACGCCATTGGGCGTCGACATCAGGAAGGCCGGGCTGGTGATGTCCCAGGCGGTGTAGCCACGGGCCTCGAACGTGGAGCGAATGCCGCCGTTGGGGAAGGAAGAACCGTCCGGTTCCCCCTGTACCAGCACCTTGCCCGTGAATTCGCAGATGGCGGAGCCGTCGCTCTGGGTGGAGATGAAACCGTCGTGCTTCTCGGCGGTGGAGTTGGTGAGCGGGTAGAAGACGTGGGCGTAGTAGAGGGCGCCGCGGCTCACGGCCCAGTCCTTCATCGCCTGGGCCACAACGTTGGCGACGGTGACATCGAGCTTGCCTCCATCCTTGATGGTCTTCTGAACCGACTTGAAGATCTCCTTGGGCAAGGACGACTTCATCTTCGAGAGGTTGAAGACGTCAGCAGCCCAGATCTCATCAAGGGAGGCAATGGGGGCCGTGACCGTCGCTGGGCGCTCCTGGGTGCGCTGAATGGCGGCAAGGCGATTGGTGCTGGGCATTTCAGACCATGTGTCTGCGGGGCATCCAAGACGGCAGCCATGCCCTGAGAAGAAGCCGTTGCTACAGAGACGCCAGGCGACCCCACCGCCATGGGACAGACTGGAGTGATTCCGTGCCCGGTACGCATGATCCGCTATTACCTTCTGCTGCCGGGCCCCCAGGGTGAGGAGCCGACCCTGGGCCGGATGCTGGATGACCGCAGCGAAGCCTGCTTCGACGCCAGCACCACCCCTCCCACCTGGCAGGGCTGCAGCAACCAGATTCAGCGCCGTCTGCACGCCCACGACAAGATCGCCGAAATCAGCCAGGCCAGGGCCCAGGCCTGGAAACCGGCCGCCTTTGGCTGATCGGCCATGGCGGAACCCGCCAGGCGAAGCGAGCACCGCAGCGAACGCCCCTGGGGCTGGTTCGAGACCCTCGCCAGTGGTCAGGGCTACCTGATCAAGCGGCTCTGGCTGCATCCCTCCAGCCGCATCAGCCTTCAACGCCATCACCACCGCAGCGAGCACTGGGTGGTCGTGGAAGGTGCCGGCATCCTTGAGTGCGCGGACACACGGCTGAGGGCTGCGCCTGGCACCACCCTGACCATCCCCACCCTGGCTGTGCACCGGGCCAGCTCTGGGGAGCAGGGGCTGTTGATCGTCGAGGTGCAGCGGGGCGACGCCCTCAGCGACGACGACATCGAGCGCTTCGCCGACGACTACGGACGACTGGGGGGACCCACATCCCCCGGAGCCGCTGGGCCCAGGGGAGTCGCTGAGGGCGAGGTGTTACGATAAATACTCACCCTTTAATAAAGGGCAAGGCAGTCTTTTTTCAGGCCCTGTGGCCGCGAGATACGGGTACCTGCCGGCCTGCGTTGAAGGAACTCCCAGGCCAAGGCCCCATCAACTCATCGTGACCCAGTTCAACGCGAGCGAGAGCTTTGCGTGCTCCATCGACCTGAGCGCCCATCCCGCCCAATCCCCCATCCAACCCATCGCGAGCGATCCCATCACCACCACCCCCTCCATCCAGCCCGGCACCCTCTCCAGCAGCGTCGATCTGAGTGCCCTTGAAGGGCAGCCTTCGGCCGAAGTCACCGCCGTCGAGTCCACCCTGATCGGCCCCCTTGATCAACCCGCTGAGGCGGCTCATACCGCCCCTGCCAGCGGGTTTGCCGGGTTCGGCCTCGGGGCTGAGCTCCTCGCCGCCGTGGCCGATTGCGGCTACAGCGACCCTTCACCGATTCAGAAAGCCGCCATCCCCGAGCTGATGCTCGGCCGCGACCTGGTGGGCCAGGCCCAGACCGGCACCGGCAAGACCGCTGCCTTCGCCCTGCCCCTGCTGGCCCGCCTCGACCCCCAGCAGCGCACCCCCCAGGTGCTGGTGCTCACCCCCACCCGTGAACTGGCCCTTCAGGTGGCTGAAGCCTTCAACGGCTACGCCGCCAAGCTCCCCCAGGTGCGGGTGCTGCCCATCTATGGCGGTGCCGATTTCCGTGACCAGATCGTTCGCCTCAAGCGCGGCGTGCAGATCGTGGTGGGCACCCCCGGCCGGGTGATGGACCACATGCGCCAGGGCACCCTCGATCTCTCCGGGCTGCGCTGCCTGGTGCTCGATGAAGCCGACGAAATGCTGCGCATGGGCTTCATCGACGACGTCGAGTGGGTGCTGGAGCAACTCCCCGAGCAGCGCCAGGTGGTGCTCTTCTCCGCCACCATGCCCTCGGAGATCCGCCGGCTCTCGCGCAAGTATCTGCAGAACCCGGCTGAGGTCACCATTCAGCAGAAGGGTGCCGAGAACAGCACCATTCGCCAGCGCCATCTGGTGGTGCACGGAGCCCAGAAACTTGAGGCGCTCACCCGCGTGCTCGAAGCAGAGACCAGCGGGGGCGTGATCATTTTCGCTCGCACCAAGGCGATCACCCTCACCGTGTCCGAAGCCCTGGAGCAACAGGGCTACGACGTGGCCGTGCTCAACGGCGATGTGCCCCAGAACCAGCGGGAGCGCACGGTGGAGCGGCTGCGCAGCGGCCAGGTGAACGTGCTCGTGGCCACCGACGTGGCCGCCCGGGGCCTGGATGTGGAGCGGATCACCCTGGTGATCAACTACGACATTCCCTTTGACAGCGAGGCCTATGTGCACCGCATCGGCCGCACCGGCCGGGCGGGCCGCCAGGGCGACGCGATCCTGTTCCTCACCCCCCGCGAACGCCGTTTTCTCGGCGGCCTGGAGCGGGCCGTGGGCAAGGCGATCACGCCGATGGACGTGCCCAGCAATGCCGACATCAACCAGAGCAGGCTCGATCGTCTGCGCGAGCGCCTCACCGCCCTGGTGGGGACCCCACGCTCCAACGAGCAGGAGCTGGCTCTGCTGAGCGAAATCCTGCAGCGGGTGGGCAGCGAGATCGGCACCACTCCCGAGCAGCTGGCCCTGGCCGCCCTGCAACTGGCCGTGGGCGATCGCCCCTTGCTGGTGCAGGGCACCGAAACCTGGCACCAGGCCGCCCCCAGCCGCGACCGCCAGCGCGGCGGTGACGACGACCGCCGCGGTGATCGCCGCTCCCCCTCCCGATCCGGCGGCGGCCGCCTCGAGGCCTCCACTCCCCCGGATGCCGACATGGAGCGGTTCCGGATCGAGGTGGGCTGGCAGGACCGGGTCAAGCCCGGCAACATTGTCGGAGCGATCGCCAACGAAGCCGGCCTGACCGGTCGCAGCATCGGCCGCATCCAGATCTTCGACACGCACAGCACCGTGGATCTTCCCAGTGGAATGCCCGAAGATGTGTTCACCGCTCTGCGGCGGCTGCGGGTGATGAACAAAGAGCTTCAGATCACCCGGCACCAATTCTGAGTCAGCCCCAGCCGCCATACCGCGTTGTTTCCGCCCCTATGTCAGCCCTCTCCAGCACCAAGGCCACCGGCCAGCGCAGTCCATCCAGCTCGGTTGGGGTGTTGCTCCGTCTGGCCACGGTGGGGCTGGCGGGCCTGGCTGATCTGACGATGACGGCGGGGCCCGCGGAGGCCGAGGCTGTTCTCAAAGCCTCGGCGGGCGGCAGCCAGCGGGATGAGCAGGTCAACAAATTCTGTCAAGCCACCGTCATTGCGGCCTTCCAGGCGGCGCGCAAGGTTCAGCCACCGGGGCTTGGGACCTTCGCCTGCTCCTGTTTCCTGGATCAGGTGAACCTGGGGGCGGGCCTTGATGTGGCGCAGAACACCTGCCGCCAGCGCACCATGGCCCGCTACAGCCTCTGAAAACCGTCTACTGCCCCTGAATGCCTGGCCTGAGCTCAGAACTCAGGAGCACATCTCGGTGACATCGTCGGTGTGCAGCACACTCACCTGGCGCCAGCTGAGCCGTTCCATGGCCGCGATCAGCGTGACCTGGACCTCGGATGTCTCACAGAGCACCAGGGTCTGCAGCAGATCAAAGCGATCCTGGGGGGCGAGCTCGCCGTCCTCACACCAGTCGAGGCTCCAGGGAACAGGGGCAGCCATGGCGTCGGGATCAATGCGTCTTGGTTTCATGACATTGGGGCATCCCGCGCCGCCGGTCCCCATTCCTTGGATTTGCTTCCAATCCGCTTCACGCTTCGACATCAAGCCCTGATTCGCCTCGCGCTGAGGCCAAAGAGGCTGCAGCACAGGCTTTGAATGGTGCACGAGCCGCATCAGAACGCCGCCGGCAGGACCCGAGGGGTTTCGCTCCTGTATCATTTGCCGCGATCCGCGCGTTGCAGGGCTGAGCTGAGCGGTCCTGCGCTGAAGTCCGTCGCTGCGGCTGGCCCCTTTAAGAGTTCGCTGAAAAACCCAGCCACGTCTGCGAAAATGGGTCAACTGCACAG
>JAUCZK010000030.1 GCA_030373145.1 Cyanobium sp. CZS48M
CCCGCGGCGCCAAGCCTGCTCAGGTGGCCAGGCCTAGCGTTCAGTCAATGCCGCCAGGTGGGCCATGGCCGTGGTGAACCGCTGCGCGGTAGGGATCTGCCCCGCCCAAAGGTGCCTTAAGCCTGCTCCAGCCTCAGTGGACGCCAGGCGTCGAGCCGTTGCTCTTGTTGAGCTGAATGCCCAGGTAGGTGGCTTCGTGGTTGAGGGCTTTTTTGGTGTCGATATTGCCAGCTGCTGCTGCTGCGGCGAAACGGACGAGCAGCGAGTCCCGAAGGGCCTGTTCGCGGGCAGGGTTGTTGGAGGCTTTGGACATTGGGCAGGACTGGCAGAAGCGGAAAAAATGATCCGCATCTCAACCATAAGCCTCATCCACTGAGGGGCGGCGCTGATTCGTCTGTGTCAAAATACACCAAACTGTGTTGTGAGTCACCGTCCGGGGCCCATGGCATGGGAAAGACGCTCTCCTGCTGCCTCAGCAGGGTGTGCATGGGTGATGGAGCGCTGCTCAGAGCCGTTCAGGCCTCAAGCAGGCGGCACAGCATCCAGGTGTTGGCCCGATGCCCCGTTGGCGAGAAAGCAGGACTGCTCGACTCTCGGTGTGGATCAGCACCACGGTGGCCTCCAGGGTCCAGCTGGGCTGGGCCAGCAACCTGCCGGCGGCGACCTCAATTGACTCGTGGTACTCCTCGACCAGGGCCTGGTGGATGTGGGCGAGGTCAGGCATGGGAGAGGGGTTGCACGACAAAGCCCGGCGACGAGGCCACCGGGCTCGGATCGTGTGTTGTGGGGGCGGAGTGGCTGACGCTGGCACCTGGGGCCAGGGTTCCAGTGGGGCTTCCCGATGGGTCCGGGGCACCTGAGGCAGAGCCGTGAACGGTGCAGTGGACGGCGGCGGAGCACACACACAGCGGTGACACACGCCAGGGAAGCCAGAGATCCGTAGAGAGTGTTGGAGCAGAGGCCGGATCGTCAGCGCGCTCCTGACGCCTGACCCGGGGGAGTGTCATCCATCGTTGGGCCTCCGAAACCAATGAATTAACGATCAGACGGCTTGCCGGCCAGGGCAATAGGGGTTTATGCCTGACCTGCTTCCTGTACCGTCTCCAGGCAACGGTGCGCCCGGTGTTTCGATCACGGCCAGCAGGCCCTGGTGGGCACCCGAGATGACCAGCCGCTGGTTTCGGGGAGTGCTCTGCACGGATCCACTGGACTGAAGCAGAACTGCTGAAGATGCGCATCAATTCGCCCAGATCGAAGGATGGCTGAGTAAAATCTTCAGTGCTGCAGATTTAATGCAGGAGAACTTAAGGAAGACGAAAGATCATTAGTGAATCAATGCTCATGTTCCTGAGCAGACTTAGAGGGCACATCCTTATCGCATGGATGTGAGCACCCACAAAGGAGTCAGTCATGGGTTTGGGAAAAGACATGAAAGCCACCGCCAAGAACATCGAAGGCAAGGCTCAGGAGACCATTGGCAACATCACCGGTGACAAGAAGGATCAGTTGGCGGGCAAGGCCAAGCAAGCCCAGGCCAGCGGTGAACATGCCGTGGAAGACCTGAAAGATGCAGTGCACGACGCCACCAACTAAAAGTCGCTCCATTGGATCGGTTCTTCAATCAGATTTGTGGTGAGCCACACAATCGGTTTAAGGCTTGCCGATTCAGCTCTAGATATGTTTTTCTTTATACATTGCAGGCAATTCTAGATGGCTAAGGAATTTACTGACCCTTTCTAGTCACCCGCAATTAAGCGTGTCCATTGCCAAATACAAAGAGGTAACACAATGACCAACACAACTCAGCGGTCCATCGGCAACCAAGTTGAAGGTCAAAGCCAAGTGGATGAGCGGCTCAGGCAAGCCATCCTTGATAAGAAGCAGGCACAGATTGAGGCTTGGTCTCAACAGATCGAGCAACTCCAGCAGGCACTGCAAAGCGTGTCCTCGGAGCTCCGCGTCGAAACCGAAAAACGAGTGATTGAGCTGACCAAGGCCCGAGATCAAGCCTTTTCTCAGGTGGAGAGCTTGCGACGAGCGACCCAGGAGAATTGGGAAACTCTGCTGATGCAGACAGATCATCTGCTCCAAGACTTGGCCACTCGATTCCACGAGTTTGTGGAATCGAGTAACTGAAGTTCAAGCCCACTTCAGGCCTGGGGGTAATCTTCTTTGGCCCTTGCTTGCGGTGTTGAAATTACAGTAGTACTTTCAACACTTTGACTTCTTTCAGGAAGGTATCCACTGCAATGAGCGATCCACACATGCCAGCTGTTATTGATTTTTCCGCCGTCTTTAGCGAAGCCTACGCTTCCCACGAAACACCTGCGGGCCTAGTTGAAACCTTGATGCCAGATGTCTCAAAAACATCTTGGCTACTGATCTCCAGCAACTCCCTTGTTGGGGCAATAGAGAGCACAACGTTGACGATGGTTCTTGAGCGTGCGATTCCACATGGAGTTGCCATCGCCCTTGACGTGGCCTGGCAACCTGAGTCCTGGGGCCTAGAGCCAGGCTCTAAGCCGACGCCGGAGGTTCTGAGACGTTTTCATCCATTGGCCCAAGAGGCAACCTTGATCCACTGCACCCAAGATGAAGCCGATGAATTCTTTTCCTCTGACGATCCCTTGGCGATTCATGGTTCACTTTCTCAGCGTCCAGGGGTGGCCATCACAGATATTGATGGATCTGTTCGCTGGTGCATCGGTGGAAGGATGGGCACCATGGAGACGCGGATGCACACTGATCAGGAAAGCTTCTTCTCTGCTCTGATCGAGTCTTTCGCTGAAAACCCTGAGCTTCTGGGGAATGCTGGTGAGGGTCCTGGCACTGATGCTGTTGCCGATCCTGACGGGCTAACGGATGCCCTGCTTTCGGCAGCGTCAAAATAAGCAACTTCTGATCAAGCAGTCGTTGTTCAGCAACGTGGCCTGTTGAACAGGCGCCATCCAGTCCTATCGATTGGTTGGTATGCCATGGCAGTGGCACAGGCGGGAGAACCTCCAAGCCATGCCGTTTCAGCACCGCCGTGAGGCGCTCGCTGGACTCAGGCAACCGCTGGAAAGGGATGGCCGGAAAAGCGTGGTGGGGCAGGCATTGAGCCAGATGCCGGCACCGCTGACGAACCAATAAATCGTGCTGAACACCAACGCAGGCGTGATTGGCCCTGTTGGCGTTCACCTCGGCGGCTTCGATCAAAGTGAGTCCTGCCTTGTCATCTCGCCTTGGACCGCCCCCTGCTCCTGTGCGCCGAGGAGCTCAAGCGTCAGTTGGGGGATCGACTCCTCTGGAGCCAACTCGATCTGGAGCTGGCCGCCGGTGAGCGCCTGGGGCTGGTGGCGCCCTCGGGGGCGGGCAAGACCCTGTTGCTGCGCGCCCTGGCCATGCTCGACCCTCTGCAGGACGGCACGATCAGCCTTCAGGGGCGAACGCCGACATCCTGGGGTTTACCCCGCTGGCGCTCGATGGTGCTGTACCTCACCCAGCGGCCCGTCGCCCATGGGGGCACGGTGGAGGCGAATCTGCGTTCACCTTGGAACTTCCAGGAGTTGCGCGGGCGTGGGGGCTGGCGGCGCGAGCGGATCAAGGGATGGTTGGCAGCCCTGGGGCGCGATCCATCGTTCCTGGCCTACGACGCCGAGCGGCTCTCTGGCGGCGAGCTGCAGCTGATGGCGCTGCTGCGGGCCCTGCAATTCGATCCCACCGTGCTGCTGCTGGATGAACCCACTGCCTCCCTCGATGGGGCCACCACCGCCGCGCTTGAGGCCCTGCTGATCGAGTGGCTCGCCGCAGGCCGGCGCGCCGCCGTGTTCACCAGCCACGACAGCGAGCAGATCCAACGCTTCGCCACCCGCACCCTGGAGCTCCATCCATGACCCCCTTGAGTTCCGGAGCCCTGACGATCAGCGATGGCCGCCTGGCGCTTTCCGCCCTGCTGATCCTGGTGAACGTGGAGCTTTCGGCGGCGCTGCGCCTGGGCCTGGCTCGCAGCCTGCTGGTGGCCTCCCTGCGCATGGTGGTGCAGCTGCTGCTGGTGGGCTTCGTGCTCGAGTGGCTGTTCCGCCAGGACAATGCGCCGCTGATCGTGCTGGTGGGGGCGGCGATGGCCATGATCGCGGGGGTTTCGGCCGTTCAGCGCACCCGGCGCCGCTTCGCTGGCATCTACCTCAACAGCCTGCTGTCGGTGATGGCCTCCTCGGCGCTGGTGACTGGCCTGGCGGTGACGGGGCTGATCCAGCCCCAGCCTTGGTACGACCCCCAATATCTGATCCCCCTGCTGGGGATGGTGCTGGGCAACACGCTCAACGGCATCTCCCTGGGACTCGATCGCTTCATGGAGGGGTTGCGCAACGGGCGCGATCGGGTGGAGACGGCTCTGGCCCTGGGGGCGACCCGTTGGGAGGCCTGCCAGGAGGTGGTGCGCGACGCCATCCGCGTGGCGATGATCCCCACGATCAATTCGATGATGGTGATGGGGCTGGTGAGCCTGCCGGGGATGATGACTGGTCAGATCCTCCAGGGGGCGGCGCCGGAGGCGGCCGTTCGCTACCAGATCGTGATCCTGTTCATGATCGCTTCGGCGACGGCGCTGGGGGTGTTCGGAGTCGTTGGCCTGGCCTACAGGCGGCTCACCAGCGCCGACCATCAACTACGGCTCGATCGTTTGCTCAACGTTGGCGAGTAGGGCCTTACGGCCTTGGCGGCGTGGTGGACGGAGTGGGGTTCGTCATCGGTGGGGCGTCTGATGGCCCTGGGGTGAGCCGGTGAGCACTTATCGGTCGACGCCAGCCGCCCGCTGCATCATCATTCCTGCCCCAGGCGCCCCAACCCCGAGACCGGGGGCCAATCCTGCGCCCGAACCAGAGCCGCCGATGCCACCGTGATTCGGACGCGCATCTGCTGGTGCTGCTGCGCTGAGCAGGCAGAGCCCTAGAGCCAAGGCGAGAACACTGGGTCGATCCATCGTTGATGCCCAAGGCCTACCTACTCAGGATGCAAGGGATAGAGCGCCGCGCCCGTTGCTCTCCCCTCGGAAAGTCTCAGACGATTCACGACGACGGCCTCAACCGGAGTGCCGGCCCGTGTGGGATCCGTCAGCGGCGGCGGGTGCTCACCTCGGCCAGGGCGGGCTGCTGCTGGTGAGAAGGAGGGGATTCAGGATCCCCCTTTCCCTCTCCAGCCGGATCGCTCGAAGCAGCCCTGAAAGAAGGGATCCCGTTCAGGGGCTGGACGTGAGCGCGGCTCTCAAAAATCCACCTTGACTCTCCACAGGAGTGGAGACCATACGGTGGTGATGTTCACCTGTTCACTCACGAGTCCCATGTCTGGAGCCTCCTTTTGGTTCGGGTTGTCTGCGCTGACTCTGGCTGCGTTGCTCTCCTCCCCGGCCCTGGCCCAGATGGATCCCCACGAGGGTCATCGCGGCATGGACGGCATGCCAGGCATGACGAGCCCCACAGGAGAGGATCCTGCCCATGCCGGCCACGCCCATGACGTGGGCCCCGCCGGGGCCACCTACGACCTGCGCTTCATCGATGGGATGGTGCAGCACCACACCGGGGCCCTGCGCATGAGCGACTTCGTCTTCGGCATCGGCCAGCCTGGAGTCGGGGCCCTGGGCAAGACGATCTGGCGGGATCAGGCCAACGAGATCAGGGCCATGGGCCTGTGGCGCAAGGCCTGGTACCCGCAGGCTCCTGTCTATCCGGTGGCGCTGGCGAGCGGCGGTGACCCGAACAGCCTCTCCGGCCTCACACGCATGAGCCAGGCCCAGATCGACGGCATGCGGATGATGGGCGACGGACCCACCCGGGAGAACCGGGTGGTGTGGTTCCTCGAAGGGATGCTCGACCACCACGGCGGCGCACTGATCATGGCCCACGACGCCCTGGCCAAGAGCACCAACCCCACCATCCTGCGCTTCGCGCGTGAAGTGATCGTGGCCCAGCGGGCCGAGATCATCGAGCTGCGCAGGATGCTGGCAGTGGAGGGATTGCGCAAGCCCAAATACCACAAGTACGACGCCCTCTTCGCTCTCTGAGCACCCCCGAAGGTTGACCATGGCCCGGAACTTTCCCCGTCATTCCTTTCTCGCTCTGGCGGCCGCCGGAGCCGGTGGCCTGGTGCTGGGGCGCGGCGCCCTAGGCCGAGCCCAACCATCGGCCGGGGTGGCTGGCCCTGCCGTGATCCGCTCCAGCGGGGGCCTGCTGGATCTCGATCTGGTGGCTGGCGCCACGCCGGGCTCGCTCTCGCCGGGTCCCCGCCTGGAGGTGAGGCCTGGGGACGCGGTGCGACTGCGGTTTCGCAACACCCTGGAGGAGCCCAGCACTATTCATTACCACGGCCTGCACGTCTCCCCCGGCGGATCGGCCGACAACGTGTTCCTCTCGATTCCCGGCGGCGAATCCTTCGCCTATGCGTTTGAGATTCCGGCAGATCACCCAGCCGGGTTGTTCTATTACCACCCCCATCGCCACGGCACCGTCTCCGATCAGGGGTTCGGCGGGCTGGGGGGAATGCTGGTGGTGCGAGGGGAATTGGATGAGCTTCTCGAGGTGCGGGCCGCCAGGGGGAGATCCTCACGGTGAATGGTCAGATCCAGCCCGATCTGCCAGTGCCCGCCGGCGGCCTGTTGCGGCTGCGGCTGGTGAACGCCTCCAATGCCCGCTTCTACCGACTGGCCCTCGATGGCCATCCCTTCCACCTGATCGCCACCGATGGCGGGGCGATCCCTGCGCCGATCGAGCTCCAGGAGCTGCTGCTGGCTCCCGGTGAGCGGGCCGATGTGCTGGTCCAGGCCAACCGCACCCCGGGGAGCTACTGCCTGCAGGCCCTTCCCTACGACCGGCTCGCCGGTGGCATGGGCATGGTGTTTCTGATCAACAACAACGTCTACGAACACGCCCGTGTGGACACCACCGTGCGGCTGAATGAAAACGGAAGAGTGGATTCTCCTGAATTCAGGTGTGATGGATCATCCCTTTCATGTGCACGTGAATCCCTTCCAGGTGATCAGCCGCAACGGCACGCCCGAACCCTTTCGCGCCTGGAAAGACACGGTGGTGGTGCGTCCGGGAGAAGAGGTGAGAATCCGCACGGCCTTTCGCAATTTTCCCGGCCGCACGGTGTACCACTGCCACATCCTCGATCATGAGGAGCTCGGAATGATGGGCACCCTCGAGATCAGCGCCTGAACGGACGCGAACAACCTGGATCGCGCTCATCCCTCACTCCACTTCCATCACTCCGCGCACCATGTTCATGCCGCAGTGGAAGGGATAGCTGCCGGCTTCGGTCGGCGGCAACTCCAGGCTGGTGGTGGCATCAAGGGGCAGATCAAGGGTTTTGTGGAAATCGGGGAAGATCACCTGGGCCACACAGCCGCTCGGATCGATCCGGTGAAACGCCAGCCGCAGCGGCCGGCCGGCCTTCACTTTGATCCTTGAGGGCGCATAGCCGCCATCCACGGTGATGGTGATTTCCTGCACGCCAGCCTCGCCGTCGCGGGCCGCCACACCACCGCCATGGCGGCCCAGGAACCACCACAGTTCCCAGGCGATCAGCACCACACCAACGCCGGCGACCAGGGCCTTCAGCACCACGGGCTGGTCGATGGTGCGCCAGAGGGGCGCTGCGGCAGCAAAGAGATTGGTCATCAGCTGGCGGCAACGGGAAGGGGCGTGGGCCGAAAGTTCCGCAACCTCAGGGCGTTGCTCACCACCGACACCGAGCTGAAGGCCATGGCGCCGCCGGCGATCATCGGGCTCAGCAGCCATCCGGTGAGGGGGAACAGGAGGCCGGCGGCGAGCGGGATGCCGGCCACGTTGTAGGCGAAGGCGAAGAACAGGTTCTGGCGGATGTTGGCCATGGCGGCGCGGCTGAGCTCGATCGCCGCCGGCACCCCGGCCAGGTTTCCGGAGATCAGGGTGATGTCGCTGGCAGCGATCGCCACATCGGTGCCGGTGCCCATGGCGATGCCCACATCGGCCTGGGCCAGGGCGGGGGCGTCGTTGATGCCGTCGCCCACCATCGCCACAGGGCCCTCCCCCTGCTCCTGCAGCTTGCGAATCACCGAGGACTTGTCGGCGGGGCGCACTTCGGCAATCACCCGCTCGATCCCCACCTGGGCGGCCACCACCTCGGCGGTACGGCGGGCATCGCCACTGAGCATCACCACCTGCAGACCCAGGCGCCGCAGGGCGGCCACGGCAGCTTCTGAACTGGTTTTGAGGGGATCGGCCACGCCGAAGCAGGCCTCGATCCTCCCGTCCACCACCACGGTCGCCACACTGCAGGCGGCGGCCTCGAGACGCTCCACCAGGGGCTTGAGGGCGGCGGTGTCGATGCCGAGCTCCTCGAACCAGCGGGGGGTACCGACCCGCACCTGCTGGCCGGCGACCACCCCCTGCACACCGCGGCCGGCCACGGCCTCGAAGCCCTCCACCGCAGGCAGTGCGCCGTCCTTCAACTGGCTGCGGGCATAGGTCACGATCGCTTCGGCCAGGGGATGCTCCGAGCGGGATTCCAGCGCGACCGTGAGGGCCAGCAGGGTGCTGGCCGGAAGTCCACCTTCGTTCAGACGCTCGAAATCGGTCACCTCCGGCTGGCCGCGGGTGAGGGTGCCGGTCTTGTCGAGCACGATGGTGCGCAGCTTGCCGGCCGTCTCCAGGGCCTCGGCGCTGCGAAAGATCAGGCCGTTCTCGGCCCCCTTGCCGGAGGCCACCATGATCGAGGTGGGGGTGGCCAGGCCCAGGGCACAGGGACAGGCGATCACCAGCACGCTCACCAGGAAGAGCATCGCCAGCACGGGATTGCCACTGATCAAGAACCAGATCACGAAGGCGGCGATGGCGAGGGCGATCACCACCGGCACGAACCAGCCCACCACTTGATCGGCCAGGCGCTGCACCTGGGTGCGGGAGCTCTGGGCCTGGCGCACCAGCTCCACGATCTGGGCCAGCACCGTGCCTGAGCCCACCCGGCTGACGCGGAAGGTGAAACTGCCGCTGCGGTTCATCGAGGCGCCGATCACCGTGTCGCCTGCAGCTTTGGCGACAGGAGTGGGTTCACCGGTGAGCATCGATTCCTCCACCCAGGAGCTGCCCTCCTTCACCACCCCATCCACGGGCAGCTTCTCGCCCGGACGCACCTGCACCAGGTCCCCGACCACCAACAGCGACACAGGAACTTCAACCGGTTGTCCCTCCCGCAGCACCCGGGCGGTGGGGGGCTGCAGCTGCAGCAGCCGACGGATCGCTTCTGAGGTCTGCCCGCGGGCCCGGGCCTCCAGAAGCCGGCCCAGCAGCACCAGGGTCAGGATCACCGCCACGGTTTCGTAGTAGACGTCGGCCGGCAGGCCTTCAGCGATCAGCACCTGCGGGAACAGGGTGGTGAACAGCGAGGTGAGGTAAGCGATGCCGGTGCCGGCCGCCACCAGGGTGTTCATGTCGGCGGAGTGCTGCCGGAAAGCCGAGACGGCGCCGGTGAAGAAGTCACGCCCGCACCAGAACAACACCGGTGTGGTGAGGATCAGCTGGGTCCAGGGGCTGGTGAACCACAGCGGCAGGAACGGCAGGCTGTGAAGCCCCAGCATGTGGGGCAGGCTGGAGAGCATCACCAGCACGGTGAGCACGGCAGCCACGCTGACCTTGCGGCGTAGCAGGGTGCGCTCCCGGGCCAGCTCCCGCTCCATGCCGTCCGCCGATACGGCTGGGCCCTCGGCATGGCAGCAGGGTGGGCTTGGGGAAGGGGTCATTCCTTCAAGCTAGTGATGTCCAGTTAGATGGAGAGTCATGTCCCGTGATTTTTCGTATCCTGGGTCCTGATCTTTCGCCTCTGGGCTCAGTGGTGTTGGTTACTTGCGGCGACCGCCGAGCATCAGGCCGACGCCGGAGAGTGCAATCATCAACGTCAGAATTCCGATGATCGCCGAGTCATAGGGCTGCAGGTTGCGCATCCCGAAGTTGCCCGCGTGGATCTTAAGGAGCCAAAAGGCATCCACGTTGCTTGCCACCAGCAGGCCATAGATCGAGCCTGACAGCGCGGTGATGATCAGGGGGATCCCCGGCGTGGGGTTAGTTGTTCTGCAGGGATTTGTGGAGCGCCTGCTCATTCGCACAGGGCATCCACAGCGAGCCCATCGCAAAAGTGCCCTTGCACTTGAGCTCAGCGGCACGTTTTTCAGCGTCCTGCTTGGTCTTGAACATGCCCTTCCTATGGGCCTCGGCGGCTGAGCTGGTGAGCAACGGGGCGGAGGCCGCCGCTGCCAGGGCAGCCAGCAGAGCCCAACGGCTGGGCTGCTGGAAGGGGCTGCTGGAAGGGGCTGCTGGAGTGCTGGGTCATCGAGTTTTCGCGGGAATGGTCAGAGACAGCAAAGGAACCGCTGGTGTCACTTCTCCCGGGAGACGGCCTTCTCGTACAAATCGAAGTTCTGGCAGGGCATCCACTCCTTCCCCATCGCGAAGGCACCGCTGCACTTGAGTTCCTTGGCTCGCTTTTGCGCAGCGGCCTGGCTGGGAAACATGTCGTTGGCCTGGGCCCGAACGACGCCGGGGCTCAGCAAGGCGCCAGCCGACAGGAGGAGAGCCAGAGCGATGCGGTTCACGAAGTGATGGGGGAGCAGAGATTTGTCACCTTAGAGTCTCCCTACGAGAGGAGAGTCACGCCCATGACAGCCGTTGGCATGAAGATCGGGGCCCTCGCCATCCGCAGTGGCCTGCCGATCAAGACCCTCCGCTACTACGAAGATCTCGGCCTCCTGCCGGCGGTGGGCCGCAGCGAAGGCGGTTACCGCCTGTTCGCTGAGGAGAGCCTGCGGCGCCTGGACTTCATCCGGCGGCTCAAGAGCCTCGGTCTGACTCTTGATGAAATTCAGGACTGTCTGGCGGTTCACGATGCCGGTGAGCTCCCCTGCGGCGATATCCAGCGGCAGCTCCAACGGCAGATCGATCTGGTGGACGAAAGGCTGCGGGAGCTGCGTCTGTTCAGGAGGGAACTGCAAAGCCTGCTGCAGAACTGGCAAAGCGATCCAGCGCCGAACACGTCCGTGATCTGCCCGAATCTCAACGTCTGAGCAGCCCCCGGCCGGCGGAGGTCCCGTGAACATTCGGCTGAATTGTCAAGCCACTTGCTAGCCCATGGCCACCGTGGAGATAGGCGTTAAGCGAGCGGTCTTGAAACGATGGCCAACAACGATCCACGCCGAAGACTCTTCGGACAGCCAGCCCTTGTGGTGCTGGCCACGGGAGGCATCATCACGGTCTCCCTTTGGGCTGGCACCCAGTGCCTGTCCCAGGGTTGGGGCGGTGCAGGCATGCATGGAACTGGAGGAGGACCAGGCATGCCCGGGTACGGCGGCGGCGTGGGTGGCCCGGGCCAGATGGGGATGGGTTATTCGGATCAGCAGTTCATCGTGATGATGATCCCCCACCACGACGGGGCGATCGCCATGGCCGATCTCGCCCTCACCCGCGCCCAGCGGCCCGAGATCAAGGCCCTGGCAAAGAGCATCAAGGCCAGTCAGACCCGCGAGAACGCCCAGATGCGTGCCTGGTACAAGCAGTGGTACGGCAAAGATGTGCCCAGTTGGGGACCGGGCACAGGCTGGGGCTGGCAGAACGGCATGGGCATAAGGATGGGAATGGGCATGGGTGGAGGTATGGGTGGGGGCGCCATGGGCGGGTGGACGAACCTCTCGGCCCTGAGCGCAGCCCCGGACTTCGACCGTGCCTTCATCGAGCAGATGATTCCCCACCACCAGATGGGCGTGATGATGGCCTCGATGGCCCAGACCAATTCCCAGCACCCGGAGCTTCGTCAGTTGCAGCAGGCCATGGTGCGGGTGCAGAGCGATGAAATCCAGCAGATGGCCCAGCGGTATCGCAGCTGGTACGGCACACCCTGACGTCACCGATGGATCCCGTCTGCATCCTCGACACGCCGAAATCATTCGAGGCGGCCAGTGCCGCCCTCCAGGAAGCGGTGTTGGATCAGGGCATCGGCGTGCTGGCCGTGCATGATCGGGGCAACACCCTGGGGTTCCCCTGATTCGATCGACAGTCTGATGGTCATGGCGTGACCCCTACCGACTTGTCCTCAAAACCGGGGGATCCCCACCCTGACCACGGCCCGTCGATGCTCAAACCCGAGCCGATTCGCTCCATCGACCCGGACAACCTGGATGGTGGGGCTCTCTACAGGCTCTGCACCAGCCTGGTGGTGCCTCGGCCGATTGCCTGGGTGAGCACGATCAGCAGCGAGGGTCAAGTCAACCTGGCACCGTTCAGCTTCTTCAATGCCGTGAGTGATCAGCCGGTGGTGCTGATGGTCTCGATCGGTGCACGCCGCGATCGGGAGAAGGACACCCTGCGGAACATCCGACAGACCCGCTGCTTTGCGGTGCATGTGGTGGATGACCGGCTCGTTGAGCAGATGAACATCACAGCCACCGACTACCCGCCTGGCACCAATGAATTTGAAGCCGCAGGCCTGACGGCTGTACCAAGCAGCCGCATCGCAGCCCCACGCGTGGGGGATGCCGTCGCTTGCCTGGAATGTGAGCTGCTTGAGCTGATGCCCGTACCTGGCACGACGTTCACCATGGCGCTGGGCCAAGTGGTGATGGTGCATGTTCAGGAGAGTTGCCTAGGCCCTTCGGGGGCCGCCTCTGCGGAAGCACTACGCCCCGTAGGCAAATTGGCCTTGAACGACTACACGCGCCTGGGGGAGGTGTTCGAGCTGCTGCGCCCCAGGCTGCAGGGTTGAAGGCAGCACGGAAGGTTGGTCAAAAGCTGAGCGACGCCATTGTCCGCGAACACCAGATGGCTGCGGGGCCACCGGTCCCAGTTCAAAGAAAAGGCTCGTATGACACCAAGAAGCCGCTGACGTGGTCGGACCATTGGGCCAGCGCCAGCAGCTCCCGGGGCTCCCGGGCAAAGCCCTTCTGGGAGATGGCGGTGAGCTCGGCCAGATTGTCGTGGGTGACCAGCGGCTTGCTCCGCTTGGCGGCTTCGCAGGCATCGACGATCTCCTGCCCCTGCTCGGCCAGGCACTGGGCGTAGGCCGCCTCGAGATCCAGCCCAGGCCGTTAAGCAATGTCCACCGAACTGACCTGGACGAACTGAATCAGCCGGTCAGTACGGAATCAAGGAGAATTCCTAAGGTCTACGAAAGGAGACGACCGCATCCGCTCAATCCCCCCCCCCCAAGAACGAGGCCCCCAAGCATGTCAACGCGTTCACTTTCTTATGGAGAGGTGCTGCTGATCCGGCATGGTGAAACGGACTGGAGCCTCACCGGTCGTCACACCGGCAACACTGACCTCCCTCTGACAGCCAGAGGGGAGCTGGAAGCGCTTACGCTTGCGCCTCTGCTGGCAGGTTGGCAGTTCGACCTCGTGCTCGTCAGCCCTCTGAAGCGGGCCCAACGCACCTGCGATCTGGCCGGCCTGGCCGGGGATAGGTCGATCGAGCCGGATTTACGCGAATGGGATTATGGCGCCTATGAAGGCTTGACGTCTGATGAGATTCACCGCGACGTTCCCGACTGGCTTGTGTTCCGCGATGGCTGCCCACATGGGGAGAGTCCTGAGCAGGTGGGAGTCAGGGCAGACCGGGTGATCGGGCGTATACAGAAAAACGGCGGGCGGGTAGCTGTCTTTGCTCACGGCCATATCCTGCGCGTGATGGCAGCACGCTGGATTGGGCTTGCGCCCTTCCACGGTTGCCATTTCCTACTCGACACTGCAACCCTTTCGGTCCTCTCCAGCTATCACGACCAGCCTGCACTGAACTGCTGGAATGCAGCGATCCACTGAAAGGCTTCCTGTCCAGGCTGACTGGCAAGGTGCGAATAGACAAAAAGCACCAACACCAATGCAGCTGCTCATGACTGTGGACCGCAGGACACTCGTCCTGCATCGCGCCTTTGTATCCTGTCCATAGTGGCTTCATCCGGTACAGCTGCCTGCGGCATTTCAAGAACGGGACGAACTCTGCAAGCGACGGCTTCACCGCAGATCACATCAAATCCTTGCCACTCCAGCCCCCAGTGGCTCGGATCACAGCGCAGCCTCTGGTGGGCCTCACTCAACCAGCCAAGACGACGCCGGGTCAGATGCTCGTCGCCATGGGCCAGAAGACCCTGATGCAGCTGACAGGGGAGCCTGCACACCGGTGGCTTCGATGTCATCCCCTGCTCTCCTGCCCTTCAGGACATCCGATTCGGGTGGGGACTTCATCAAGCACATCCAAGCTTAATCGCGTAGCCATTAATCCATATTCCCAGGCGTGGACATTGGCATGGCATGAACACGTCTAAGTTCGAGCAGCATCAACTGGGTGGAGGAACTGGGTTCCATCACCAAAGCATTGTCCATTGTCTTGAAGCCAGATTGACTAGCCATCCACTGTTCACCCCTCTCGAAGATCCAGCCGCAGAGATGATTCATGCAGGCGCCAAGCTCGAGTCTTCCACTGTCTTCTATGAAACAAGCTCCCTGGGCTCACCTGCTAAGACTCCGTCGTTGGTGATCCCCAGCACGGAACCACCACCGTCCACCCGCTCCAAGGCCGTTACGCCTGGACTCACGGCCAGGAGGTCTGCAGCGGGGACGGTTTCAACGTGATTCGGGGAGTTGCGCCAGCGCATCACGGCTCTTCTCCCCAGCCATCGGGCCTGCAGCTGAAAGCAGGCTGCGCCGGAACCAGCCCTGGGCAGGCACGGGCTGGAGCAGCAGGGCCAGCACAGCCAGCAGGGCCAGGGGTTCAAAGGGGGCCTGATGGCTGGGCCACTCGCCAGGTCCGCGGTAGAGCAAAGCCTGCAGGGCATCGGTCTGAGAATCGCTGAGAGGGCCCCAGCGGCAGCCGATCCTCAAGAAACCTCGCTCGTGACGGCGCTGCTCGGGCCACAGAGGCAGGGCATCCCCAGGCCGCCCGGGCAAGGCCAAACTCCAGTTTCCAGCATCACCGGGGAGTCCGTCACCAGGGAGGTTGCCGTCAGGATGGGACTGGGCCAGGGCAAGTTCCACGCCCTGCTCGCTGATGGCCAGGATCCTGGCTAGCCATCCTCCCCGGGGGGTACGCAACGGCAGGATCAGACCGTCGATCCGCAGCCAGGGCACCGGGTTGTCCTGAGGACGGTCCCAGCAGGTGCGCAGCGCCAGCAGAAGGCTGGTGCTGCCTAGCAGCGACCAGGTGAGGCCAAGGGCCTGGTTGGCGGGAGCAAGGCTGGAGGCTGCGGCCTCGATCGGGCCGGCCGTGCCGGGGCCGACGATCAGCAGGGTGAGATTGAGCAGCTGCAGCCCGAGCAACCCCATCAATGGCACCAGCAGGCGCTGCTCGGGGCCAGGCCTGGCCCAGCCGCTGATCGTCTTGGGGGTGACCCGGAAGTGCTGGGGCCGGCCGGCCAGGGTGCTGAGCACGGCCGCCACGAGCGGCAGCAGAAAGATCCAGCGGTAGAGCTCCGGCAACAGGGCGTTGCGGGCGCCGCGGCTGAACCAGCTCACCAGCAGCAGTTGAGACAGGTAGAACGGCAAGGCCATGGTCACCAGGCCTGGTCCCTGCACCAGGATCGGGGCCACCCCCAGCAGTCCCAGCGAGAGCGGCATCAGCAGCAACAGCAGCTGAGGCACCACGTTGAACCAGTGGAGGATCCCCTCCAGGTAGGCAATCCGCTGCAGAGGAGTGAGCCCGGCGATGGTGAAGGGATTGGCGCCCGTGCGCAGGGTCTGCAGGGTGCCACTGGCCCAGCGGCTGCGCTGGCGTGCCATGGCCCCGATCGTGAACGGCGCCAGCCCGGCGCTCAGCTTGGCGTCGAGGTAGAGGTTGCGGTAGCCCGCCGCCGCCAGCCGGATGCCTGTGGCCAGATCCTCGGAGGGGGTTCCGGTCTCGAAGCCACCCACCCGCTCCAGGGCCGAGCGACGCATCACGAACGAGGTACCGGCACAGACCACGGCTCCGACCGCCTGGCGCGTGGGCTCGATCCAGCGGTAGAAGCTCTCCTCATCGGGCATGAGCCAGCGCTCCAGCCGCAGGTTGCGCATCACTGGATCAGCGTTCATGTACGTCTGGGGGGTCTGAACGAACCCCACCCGTGGATCGGTGAACAGGCCCACGCTGCGAAGTAGAAAGGCAGCCCGCGGCACCACATCGGCATCGAAGATCGCCAACAGATCGCCCTTCAGATGCGGCAGAGAGTGGTTGAGGTTGCCCGCCTTGGCATGGGTGTTGCCGTCACGGCTCAGGTAGCGGCAGCCAAGGCGGCGGCAGAGCCGGCTCAGCTCCGGGCGGGCGCTGTCATCGAGCAGCCAGACCTGGTGGCGTGGGTAGTCCATCGCCAGGCAACCACGCAGGCAGCGCTCGATCAGGTCGACCGGTTCTCCACAGCTGGGCACCAGCACGTCGACCGCCGGAACTCGCCAGGGTTCCCAGGCGATCTGCTGCTGCAGGGTGGACTCGGCCGCGGCGGCCTCCTGTTGCACCGGCGGCTGCCGGGCCCAGGTGAGCCAGAGCTGCAGCAGGCCATTGGCCAGCAGGGTGAGCTCCGCCCCCAGCATCGCCAGGCTCAGGCCGGCGCTGATGGGCGTGGCCAGGTTGAGGGTCGCCCCGATCCGCCAGACCAGGTAACGGGCCCCCAGAAGGGTGATCACCACCACGGCCGAGCGCCGGGCGGCCAGGGGCAGGGTCTGCTCCGGTCGGCACGCCAGCCAGCCGGCCCAGAGCGCCACAACCAGGGCCGGCAGTGGCACGGTCCAGTCGGGGAGCATGGCTGTCGGGCTCACCAGAGCCGCGCTCAGCAGCGGCACAGTGGCCCAGAGAGCGATCTGGGTCGGCCGCCGCTGGGATAGGCCGTTGGGGAGGCGGAACACACGATCGCTCCAGGGGGGAGTTGCTACTGGATGGACTACCGGCGAACACGCCAAGTGGATGGAGCAGCTGCACGGCCTGTGGAAGCCGTCAACGTCTGGGCAGCTGTCTCAGGCTGTCCAGGCTCCAGTCAAAAATTAGGTAACCCAGCCGGCAGAGCGCGGCACCCTCAGCGGTACTGCGGATAGCGGCGGACCTGTGGGCCATCCCGGCGCTCGGCCAGCTCCGGGATGTCGTAACCGTCAGGCATCCGAGCAGAAGTGGCAGGCCAGCCGGATCAGTACAGCAAGCCGATCCTCCCAAGCGCCGGTGGCACCAGAGTGGTCCAGATGGTCTGAGCAGGGCAAGGCCATGAGCACGACCCTGCAGAAACCGAACGCGATCCAGCGCGCCTGCCCAAGCTTTCACTGCACAGGGCATAGCGACGCCTGCAAATGGCATGGCTGAGCAGGTTCAGCCCTGCGGATGGCGCAGGGTGCGCCAGTGGCCGCTCTCGGTGCTCACCTCCACTCCGAGGCCAATCGGGCTGTCACCTGGGTGGCCGTAGCGACTGTCGCCGGTCCGGTTCCACCACTGCCTGGCGAAGTCCCACGCCTCCTCGGACGATTGGAAGTGCTCATCCAGCTCCGGGTGGGGCTGACCCTGCTGATCCACCAGTCGGTAGCGGCGTGGCTGGGGGCTGGTGCTCATCAGGACGGTGTCGGCCATCGGTTCTCCTCTCACTCTGGTGCCGCTGGATCGTTTCGGTCGGTTCTGGTGGACAGCATTGGGAAGCGCAGGCCTGCCAGCCCCTCTGTCGCAGTTCGCTCCAGAGCTTGATGGCTTCATTGCGGCTCAACTCCCTGATCATGGTGCTGGATGAGATGCCCCTCAACCCGAGCGGCAAGGTGGACCGCGTCGCGCTCAAAGCGATGGCGGCTGAAGCTCCCCCCCCCCCTGCGTCAGGAAAGAAGTCCGCTCGGTCTGTCCCATCAACCTTCTCGTTCAGCATAAGCTACACCCTCTCAATTTCACACTCGGGGGGTTGATAGAGAGAGTCACTTCTTCGGTACAGCAATTTCATGAGGGCTGATTTACACCAGTGGATGAGACCGCCTTGCCCGACTTGGCCGAGTAGAGCGTCACCTGGGCGATCAACACCGAGTCACTTTCTGCGGCAGACCCGATCGAGCCACGCCGCGTCTTGCTAACACAAATCAGCCGGTCGAGGTCCTCTGAACCACCAGAAAATTCATCATCATAGCTGCTGCTTCGATGATGATCACCTTGGTTCAATCCCTGAGGCTTCCACAGCAGCTATCATGGTCAGGCACCACCGGGACCGCTGAGTTGAACAAGATGATTGGACCACTGCGGCGAGCTTCGATCTATGGCCTGGTCAGTTATGCGGGGCTTGTTTTGATCAACAACTCCGAGTTGGACCTTCCCAACATGTGGATCGCCTACCTCCCGATGTTTATCGGTGTCTATGTGCTGACGCAGTGGGTCGACAAGAAGATCGGAGGCTGAGATTCCAGGCATTGAACACGGCTTGAATCGACAGCCAGGCAGTACACCAATCACCTCACGGTAAAGGTCAAGCCGGTGGCCGATTTCAGAGCCACTGAGACGACATCAGCTCCGTGGCGCGACCTGGATCATCAAGGCGCTAAGGCAGTCAGCGCTGGAGCAACCAACGCAGCAGCGACAGGCCAATGATCAGCCCGACACCAGCGTTCCACAGCAGCGATGGCCGCTGGGAGAGGCGCTGCAGCCAGCGGGGCAGTCGATCGCCCCAGCGCTCCAGCGCCAACACCAGCTCACGCAGCATTCCATCGCTCGCTTCTCTCGGCACCGTACCCAGCTGAATCGAGAGCGGCAGCCGCCGAGCGCTGGCAGGGGGGTTCGCAGTACCCCCAGAAAGCTGGGCTACCTGGATGTCCATGTCATGGTTCAGGGGTTGGCGGATCTGCCGCATGAAGGTGACACCGTTGCGGCTGACGCCGGGGGCAGATCTGCGCCTGGCGCTGGAGAGCTGGATGGCCCAGCAGAGCGAGCAGGCCGGCTGCCTGATCAGCGGCATCGGCAGCCTGTCGGTGGCCCAGCTGCGGCTGGCCGGCTGTCAGGAGAGCACCATCCTCCGCGGCGAGCTGGAGATCCTCAGCCTGGCCGGCACACTCTGCGCCGATGGAGCCCATCTCCACATCGCCATCGCCGACCGCAGCGGATCAGTGATCGGCGGCCATCTCTGCATTGGTTCTCTGGTGCGCACCACTGCTGAACTGATGGTGGGGCTGCTCCCGGAGTGGCAGTTCCGGCGGGAGCTGGATCCAGCCACCGGCTACGCCGAGCTGCAGATCCGGCAGGTGCCGGCCCCCTGAGAAGCCTCATCAACCCTCGGCTTCGTCTGCTGGAGGCGGCAGGCGTCGCTCCACCTGCAAAAACACCAGCCAGGCCACCCCGGCGGTGAGGCCACCGGTCCAGTCGCTGCGCAGCAGCTCCAGGATTGACACCGTGCTGGCGCCAATGCGCAGGCCCCGCAGAGCAAAACGACCCAGTTTCTCCGGATTGATGGGCATCGTCTGGGGTAATAACAAGCTCGCTTCGCCACTGGCGGAAAGCAGTGGATGATCAGCAGCGCCAGGATTGACCCACTGCACTGCGCCCATGTTGCTGCCCAGCCCCCTCTGCCCTCTCTGTCCCCTCACGGCCGCCAAGATCGCTGGCCTGCAGGCCACGGTGCTGCTGCTGCTCACCCTGCTGTTCAAGGCCAGGATCCAGATCAAGGCCGCTTCTGCCCTGGGGTTGTTTCTGCTGGCCCTGCAGACGCTGGTGTTCCTGGCTGCCACTGGCGCCCTGGGCCTGGCGGCCATCACCGCTGGTGCCGTGGCACTGAACCGTCGCCAGACGCAGGCGGCATGACGGCGCTGCCGCCATGGCGGCCGTTGTTGCGCGGGGCCCGCGAGAGGGAAGGACGATCACCAGCGGCCCGCTGGCTGCAGCTCGCCACAGTCGCTCCCGATGGCACCCCACGGGTGCGCACCCTGGTGTTCCGTGGCTGGGCCGATGTCGGCGTGTTGGATCTGCTGACCGACGGACGCAGCGCCAAAGCGGCTGAGCTCCGGCAGCAGCCCGCTGTCGAACTGTGCTGGCTGCTGCCCAAAGCACGCTGTCAGTTCCGTTTGCGGGGCCAGCTGCTGGCCTTGCCCGCTGGCGTCGACCAGCAGGAGCGTCAACGGCATTGGCAGAACCTCAAGCCCAGTGGCCGTGCCCTCTGGGGCTGGCCCGAACCGGGAGCTCCGTTGGCTGCCGCCGCGGACTTCCCGACAGAACTCAATGACGAGGTCCCGCTGCCTGAGCAGTTCCAGCTGCTGCGCATCGCCCTGGAACAGGTTGAGTTGCTGGAGCTCAGGGATCATCCCCACCAGCGCCGTCGTTGGCGCCGCGCTGTCGGCTGGAGCGAGGAGCGTCTCAATCCCTGAGGGAGGGCCGTTCACCCCGTCGATCGGATCGGCCCGGCGCCAGTGAAACTTTCATGGGCCACACGCGATGCTGGGTCCAATGTCTGGCTCACCGCCCAACAACTGATCACCAGGGCCAGGCGCTGAACAGCAGTTGCAACGCAGCGAATCCCGCCAGACAGGTGGCGGCCAGCAACGGGATAGTGTGCAACACGGATGAAACCCTTCTGGCTCTCCGGTCTACTGAAGCTCCCCCCACGATCCAGGCTCATTCAGCACAAGTGTGGAGAACAACAGACACATACGCAGATGAAGTTATGTTGTCGAATGCGTTCGTTAGGGATCCTCGCTTGCCTGGGGCCACCTTCAGGAGACAAAGCGTCGATAGAGCCAGCGCACGAAACCCCCCACCACCGGTACCGGCTCAAAAGTGGGGCCGACGAAGTCGAAATAGTCGCGATGCTCCACGATCATTCCGTTGGCAGCGATGCGCAGGCGGGTGGTACCGGGATAGATGAACTCGATCCCTTTGATCTTCAGGCCCATCGTCCACTCCACGAAGGCCGTCTCGCCGCTGAGCGCCACGGCGCCGGGTTCAAGAAAGATGTCGTCGCAGCGGCCCATCAGATCCTCCTGGGATGCGATGTAGGCGTCAATGCCGGATCGCTCCTGGGTGGGGTCCTGAAAATGGACCGCTTTGTCGTAGACAGCACGCCACTGCTCAGCCGTGGGCCCCGGAGCGCCGTAGGGCTTGGTGAACAGGGCCTTGAGGGTCTCCTCGGTGAGCGGCGGGGTGAGAACGGCGTTCATGGCAGCTCGGTGAGTGGGCGGACCGGTGGAAGGGCAGACCAGTGGATCAACTGAGGGGTTGGCGGCTGGCTGGCTGTTCGGCTGGAATGGAGTTCAGAGGCGGCCGGAGTGGGGTGAACCTGCACTGACCTCAGCACGCACCCGCACCGGGGCGGGTTCCGAATAGCGGTGACCTGTGAAATCAGAGCTGGCCGTATCAAACTCATCGCTGGACGTTGCATCACTGGCCAGTAGGTCAGCGATGATTCCGGCATCGATCGAAAAGCGACCAGGACCATTGAGCAAAATGGCCAAGCTGCCGCCGAGATAGAGCACCACGAGCTCAAGCAGATAGATGTTGAAGCCGCTGGTGAGGATGTGGTGGTAGCCCGCCACGGCCATGGTTCCGACCAGGGCCAGGGCGCCGATCGGGGTGAAGAATCCCAAGATCACGAACCACGACCCGAAAATCTCGGAGAGACCAGCCACGTGGGCCATCACGCTCGGAAAGGGCATGTGCAGCGGCACCAGGTAGGCGGCGGCAAAGCTCTCCGGGTTGGCCAGCTTCTCCTGGCCGTGGTGAATCATCATCGTGCCGATCGCCAGCCTCAGAACAAGCAGGCCGGTGTTGGTGAGGAGGTCGTTCTTGAGGAAGTAACGGCTCAGAAAGCTAGACATCGGATCAGGAGATAGGTCGGTGCAGGGGGGGAAAGTAGAAGGCGTGGGCCAAGGGCACAACGCAGGGCGTCAGTTCTGGGGGCTGGAGGGGCTGGACAGGCTGTAGGCCCAAAGCGCCACGCTGGCGGTCATGAAGCCCAGAAACAGCTCGAGCAGGGTGAGGGTGGTCATGGCTTGGGAGGAGGTGTCTCACCAGCATGGCTCGCCAGATTAAGAAATGTGAGGAGCGCGTCTTCAGCGCGGCGATCATCTGGCTTGAGGCTCTGCCGAGCAGTCGGCAGCTGCCCCCGGACAGCCAGCCTGATGGTCAGGGTTTCTACGCTGGGCATGCCTTTTAGGGATTGCTTCCGCCAGGCGGCTGCTCTGATCTGACCCCATGGCCGGCAAGCGCACCCTCAACAGCGGCAACCTGGAAAGCCTCGGGGCAGCGGTCCTCGCTGAGCTGCTGATGGAGGTGAGCAGCGGCAATGCCGTGATCCAGAGGCGCCTGCGCCTGGCCCTCGCCGCCTCTGAGGGGGCCAGCGAAGCGGCCCAGGAGGTGCGCAAACGCCTGGCGGCCATCGCCCGCTCCGGCACCTACGTGGATGCGCGCAAGCGCAAGGCGCTGGTGGCTGAGCTCGACTCACAACTCCAGGCGATCAGCGGTCCGATCGCCGACGCCGATCCAGGCCTGGCCTTGGACTTGCTGGTGAGGTTCCTGCAGCTGGGTGATGGGGTGATGGATCGCTGCTCCGACAGCACCGGCGCCGTCATCGGAGTGTTCTGGCAGGCAGCAGCCAGCTTGGGCCCGATCGCGTCAGCCGCCCAGCTCGAGCCCGCCAGGCTGGCGGAACAGGTCTGTGATCTGCTGACCGACAACGGCTATGGCCAGTTCGATCAGCTGATTCCGGCGGTGGCCGGGGCCCTGGGCGAGCCGGGGCTGCGGCAGCTGGAGCAGGCCTGCCGCGAGCGCGGGGCCAGCGATGGCCATGTCGCCCTGCTGCAGATCGCCGAATGCCGCGGCGATGTGGACGCCTACCTGGCCCAGTTCAGCGCCACTCAGCTCAGCTGGCCGAACACCGCTGCCGATGTGGCCAACCACCTGCTGGCGGCGGACCGCCCGGAGCAGGCCCTGGCCGTGCTGGATGGCGCCGCCAGGGGGGCGACCACCTGGCACTCACCCGAGTGGGACCTCTCCCGCATCGCTGTGCTGGACGTCCTTGGCCGCGGTGAGGAGGCCCAGCAGCTGCGCTGGCAGAGCTTCCGCTACACCCTTTCGATTCCGCGGCTGCGCGATTACCTCCAGCGGCTCGAGGCCTTCACGGACGCCGAAGCCGAGGAACGGGCCTTTCTGGTGGCCGAGGAACACGCGATGCCCCTGCTGGCGCTGGAGTTCCTTGTGGCCTGGCCAGCCCTGCCCCGGGCTGAGCGCTTCGTGATCGAGCACCGGCAGGAGTGGGATGGTGAGGCCTTCGAGGTCTATGGTCCCGCTGCCGAACGGCTCAGCGCCGACCATCCCCTGGCGGCTGTGGTGTTGCTGCGGGCGATGGTGGTGTTTGCGCTGTCGATGGGCCGGGCCAAGCGCTATCGCCATGCCGCCGAACACCTGCAGACCTGCGAGCAGCTCTCCGCCCGCATCGACCACTGGCAGGGGATCGAGAGCCACGGCAGTTTCATGGGCCGCCTGCGAGAGGCCTTCGGAATGAAGTGGAGCTTTTGGCAGTTGATCGACAGGTCGATCTGAGGCCAGAACCTCCCCCGGGGCATCCAGCCGATGATGGGCTGCACTCAGGCTGAGCAATTCGGCCCCAGTTCTCTGTCGGGTTCCCGCTGATGCATGCTCCATCCCTTCTTGGTGCACCCCGGCTGCTGCCGTCGCTGCTGGGTCTCGCTCTGGGCGCTGGTCTGATCAGTCCGGGGTCGTGGTCAGCGGCCCCCGCTGCCGCCTCTGGGCCACCGCCGCCGCCGCGGCTGGTGACCACGGCCAAGGTGTCGGCGGCGCTGCCGCAGCTCGACGCCCTGGCCACGCGCATCCTGCAGCAGACAGGGGTGCCGGGCCTGGCGATCGCGGTGGTTTACGACGACCGGGTGGTGTTCCTTAAGGGCTATGGGCTGCGGCAGGTGGGCACGGCCGAGCCGGTGGATGCCGACACGATCTTCCAGCTGGCCTCGCTCTCGAAACCGATCGCCAGCACGGTGGTGGCCGCCTTGGTGGGCGATGGGCGCGTGCGCTGGGACGATCCGGTGATCGGCGATCTTCCCGGCTTTCGCCTCGGCCCGCCCGCCATCGCCGAGGAGGTGACCCTGCGGGATCTGCTCTCGCACCGCAGCGGCCTGCCCGACCATGCCGGCGATCTGCTGGAGGACATCGGCTTCGATCGCACCACCATCTTTCAGCGCCTGGGGGTGCTGCCGCTGGGGAACCGCTTCCGGGCCGTCTTCAACTACACCAACTTCGGGTTCACGGCGGGCGCCATCGCGGCGGCCAACGCCAGCGGCCAGGGCTGGGAGGAACTCTCCAGGGAACGGCTCTATCGCCCGCTGGGCATGGACCGCACCAGCTCCAGCCATGCCGATCTGCTGGCGGCCTCCAACAGCGCCGTCCTGCATGTGCGCGAGGGCCCCGAGGGAGCAGCCAGCCGCCGCTGGCTGGCGCGCTATCAACGCGACCCTGATGCCCAGTCGCCCGCCGGTGGGGTGAGCTCCACAGCCCGTGACCTCTCCCAGTGGCTGCGACTGCAGCTGGCGGGGGGGCGCCTGGGACCGGTGGCCGTTGGCCGGCAGATCGTGGCCGCAGGCGCCCTTGCCGACACCCATCGCCCCCTGATCACCAGCTCACCAGCGGCCAATCCAAGCGTGACCCGCAGCGGCTTCTACGGGCTGGGCTGGAACGTGAGCAGCACCGACCAGGGCGCCGTGCAGCTCAGTCATTCGGGTGCCTTCGCACTCGGTGCCGCCACGGCGGTATACCTGCTGCCGGGGGAGTCGCTGGGCATTGTGGTGCTCAGCAACGGCCAGCCGATCGGGGTACCTGAAACGGTGGCGCTGAGCTTTCTCGACCTGGCCCGCTTCGGCAAGGTGGAGATCGACTACCTCAAGGCCCTGGGGGGAGTTTTTGCCCAGGTCGCCGCGCAGGAGTACCCACGGGTGCCCCAGCCACCGGCGATTCCCGCCCCGGCGCGGCCGCTGGGGGACTACAGCGGCACCTACAGCAACGCCTACGTGGGAGTGATCAGCGTGAAACCTGAGGGCAACGGCCTGGTGCTGGAACTGGGTCCCGAGCGCAGGCCCTACCCCCTCACCCACATCAGCGGCGACACATTCCGCTACCAGCCCAGCGGCGAAAACGCGGTCGGCCCCAGCGCGGTGGCCTTCAGTGTCGGGAGCGATGGCCCCGCCAGCCGCGTCCAGATCGACATCTTCAACAGCGACGGCCAGGGCGTCTTCCAGCGCCAGAGTTCGAGCACCAGCCCATGAATGACAACCCGCCGCCCAGCGCGATCCCGCCCCAACCGCGCCGGATCCTGATCACCGGAGCCAGCTCCGGCATCGGCCAGCAGGCGGCCCTGCTGCTGAGGCGTGCCGGCCACCAGCTCTGCCTGCCCTGCCGTGATCAGGCCCGCGCGGATGCCACCCGCCAGGCCCTGCTGAAGGGCAGCGGCGGCGATGCTGATCTGGACACCCCCCTCTGCGATCTGGCTGATCTCGAGAGCATCGAGCGCTGCACCGAGGAGCTGCTGACCGCCGCTGAGCCGATCGATTGCCTGGTGCTCAATGCCGGCCTGCAGGACAGCGGCGCCAGCGAGCCGAGGCGCTCGGCCCAGGGCCACGAGCTCACCATTGCCGTGAACCATTTGGGCCACCAGGCCCTGGCGATGCGGCTGCTGCCGTTGCTGGAGCGCAGCGAGACTCCGCGGCTGGTGATCACCGCCTCCGAGGTGCACGATCCCACCTCGTCCGGGGGGCGGGTGGGGCCACCCGCTGGCCTGGGCAATCTGGCGGGCCTCAGGGCCGGCGCTGGCTTTTCGATGGTGGATGGCCACACGCCCTTCAGCGCCGACAAGGCCTACAAGGACAGCAAGCTCTGCAATCTGCTCTTCGCCCGTGAACTGGAGCGGCAACTGCGCGGGCGCGGCAGGGCGATGCCGGTGCTGGCCTGGAGCCCGGGCCTGGTGATTCCCCGCAACAGCGGCGGCTTCTTCCGCTCCAGCCGCCAGCACAACGAATGGGGCCAGCGGCTCTTCGCCCTGGTGGCCCGCGACCTGCTGCGCCTCACCGCCAGCCCCGAGCGGGCCGGGGCGCTGCTGGCCGAGCTGGCCACCGCCCCCGCCTACGCCGCCCCTGGATTCAGCTATCACGTCAACCGTGTGCTCGCTCCAGGCCGCCTGCGCTTCGAGCTCAGCGAGCCCAGCCCCGAAGCCCGAAACGACGCCCTGGCTGCAGAGCTCTGGACGGTCAGCGCGCAGCTGCTGGGGTCTTCGGCTCAAGCATGACTGAACTGCCAGTCAGCAAACTCCCCATGACTGTTAACCCGCTGGCCTTCTCGGGCCTGCTGCTGCCGGTGATCGGCTACGCGGCAGGAATGTGGCAGGGTCGCCGCAAGCTGGGGCCCTAGCGGCGTGGACACGGCAGCAACCCGCTGGCCTGGAGCTCCTCCGTGAAGCCAAAGGTCGTTGGGTCCTCCAGCCGATCAGGGAAGAGCACGCCATCGAGATGGTCGCACTCGTGCTGAACGACGCGGGCGTGAAAGCCATCCACGGATCGCGCTATCAGCTGGCCCCGGGCATCGAAGCCCTGGTAGTGAATCCGGCTCCAGCGGCTCACCTGCCCGCGCAACCCCGGAACACTGAGACATCCCTCCCAACCGGATTCGCGGGCCTGATCGATAGGGGTGATCTCCGGGTTGATCAGCACTGTTTCCGGGATCGGCGGGGCATCGGGATAGCGCGGATTCACGCCGATGCCAAAGATCACCACCCGCAGCGGTACGCCGATCTGCGGAGCAGCCAGGCCCGCCCCATCCCGGGCCGCCATGGTGTCACGCAGATCCTCAATCAAGGCCTCCAATTCAGCGGTCCCAAACTGTGAAACAGGCCGTGACCTCTGGCGCAGCCGAGGATCACCCAAACGCAGGACGGTTCGTTGGGTCATAGGTGGGGTTTGCAGTGGATGTCTTCGCGGCGGAGCAGGAAATGGAGTTAATAGGCCTGGAGGGATCGCACCAGATTGAGCTGGTTGGCAAACTCTCGGCGTTGGATTCCGACTGTTGGCTGTAGGGAGTCTGGCAACTGTCATCACCCCTCCTTCCTGCGCCACGTCGCTGGGCTCCTGCCGCTCGTTCCAGTTCAGGCATAAACCCCTATTGCCCTGGCCGGCAGGCCCTGATGAGGCTGATAGGTCTGCAGCTTTTGTCCCCAGAAGCCGCCCTTCTCAGAGCAGATAGCCGAGCCCATCTCCATCTCAGACGGGCCAGAGATCGATGCCGAAATCGCGGCGATCGAGCGTGGCGATGCGGCACCGGCCATGCTCATGGACCAGCCAGAGCAGCGAAGCGAGGGGCCACATCCACCGGGATCAGCTGGCAGAACTCAGTGAGCACAGGCCAGGTGGAGACAACAGTGCCGCTGGGGATTGGGCAGCGCCTCCCTTCAGCGCCGGCGGCGCCAAACTGGGTGAGTTGCAGCTGCCCTGAGCAAGGAGAAGCCATGACCGCCACCCTGGACAAACCCACCACGCTCCAGTGCGCCTGCCCCGGCTGTCACTGCACCGTGAAGGCCGACACAGCCTTCCGCAACGGCAGCTCGCTCTTCTGCAGTAACGCCTGCGCCACCGGGCACACCAACGGTGAGCCCTGCCACGCCGGCTGTGGCTGCGAGTGCCATGGCTGAGCCGGTCGGCGTGCATCAGCTCTGCAGCTGCGGTCGCAGTCGCCATGGCTGGTTCTGTGAACTGCATCTTGAGCAAGCCTGCACGGTGATGTTCTGTGGCTGCGGTCACCCCGGCTTCATGGGGATGAACACCTCATCTACGGCGTAGCCGTTCAGGCCTCCAACAGGCGGCCCAGCATCCATGCGGTTTTCTCACAGGTCCGCAACCGCTGGGTGAGCGGGTCGGCGGGGCTGGTCATTGGTCATTGGTCTCCTCGACCACGTCGAAGATGCCGCGGATCGTGCTGGCCCAACGCCAGCGGGGCGGTCAGTGGCAGCAGCACAATGGTTCGACCTGAACACTGGTCCCATGACAGTTGGCAACCTCCTCTCAGGCACGGCGGTCGCGCTTCTCTTCCTCGGCGGTCTTGTGCTGTTCACTGACGTGGAGGTGGGGATGGTGCGCTGGGTCAACTGCGGCCCCTGGTCCTCCGAAGTGTCCCGTCAGGAGAAGGAGTGCCGCTGATCGTTGACCCACCTGACAGTGGGGCACGCCTTCCATGAAGATCAACACCGCCATCGGCACCCCCTCTTGCAGAGGTGGCGGCCGTCGCGAACATCCAGGGATCACCGGTCGATTGATGACAGCCATGGGACCGTCAACGGATTTCGCTGAGGCCTTGGCCGCCCTGGGCCTGAGAACCACACCCAGAAGTCGGCAGGACCTGGCCCGGCGGGTGGCGGCGCGGCACCCGGCCTCCCAGCCATGGAGCGCCGTGCAGACCGCGGCCTACCGCCGGGTGTGGGAAGAGCTGGAGAGCGGCTGCGAGGCCGACGTGCCACTGGCGGCCTGAGGAGCGCCCATCGCCGCAAGGATCACCAGGGGCGGACTTGTTGAGCGGACCGATGAGGAGACAGTCGATGGTTCCCGATTCACCGGATGTGGCGACGGCGCTTGAGCTTCTTGGTCTGACGGTGGTCCCGGATGATTTCGAAGCGTTGGCCTGCCAGGTGGCCTGGACGCATCCTGCTGCTGTGGCCATGAGCGACGCCCAGAGCCTGGCCTACCGGGTGGTGTGGGAGGCGGTGGAGGAACGCATCGAAAGCCGGAGCGGAGGTGACCCCTGACAGGCAGACCGACCCAACCGTCCGAGACCGGGGTTTGCGCTCAGATCAGGGCTAGGCATCGCTCCTTGCGGCTGGACCTGGCTGAGCAGGGAGCGATGGGCTTCCAGCTCAGGCCATTGCGCCAGGACAGCTTCAATGCCGCCGATGGGTCTCAGTCAGCCCCTCATCGCCTCGAAGCTTCTGGCTCAGGTTTTCAGCAGCGCTGATCCATCCAGCCGGCGGATCACCACCACCC
>JAUCZK010000031.1 GCA_030373145.1 Cyanobium sp. CZS48M
TTGACGAGATTGAGACTAGGTTGTTTGGATTAAGCCGTCTTGATCAGAGCTTCCTAAGGTCACGAAGCTGGACGCACCTCAACTGGTCAACCTGGTCGCAGACCTCTATCGGCTTTCCAAGGAAAATCAGGCTTTTCTTCATGCCCGGCTGGCGGTCGTTGAGAACCCGCTGGAGTTCTACAAGAAAATCATCGACGAATGCATGTACCCGGATGTCCAAAAGAACAAGCCTATTGAGATTGCAAAGGCCAAAAAAGCCATCGGTGACTACTGCAAAGCCGTCGGCGACGCAGTGGGAGCAGCGGAGCTGATGACCTTCTTCGTGGAGCAAGGAAACGCCTTGACGATCGACTACGGCGATATCGATGAAGGATTCTACGCTGCCCTTAACCTGATGTTTCGTCGCGCCATCGACAAGGTTTGCAGCTTGCCCGATTCAAGCCGAGACGCATTCAAAGTGAGACTGGAAGCCATTATGAGGTCTTCTGCTCATATTGGCTGGGGTTATCAAGATGGGCTGCGCGCCGACTACTACCGCGCCTTTCCAGAAAACAAGTAGTCGGCGAACAAGGCGCTGGTTCACACCAGCGTGTGTGTCGGCCATTCAGGATCCCCACCGTGCGCACGGCGCTGGCCTGGCAGATCTCAGCCCGGCGCCCCGGCACGGAAATCAGCAATCCCTTGTGGCGCAGGTCGTGGGTGATCTCCCCATTCACGTAGGGCCTGGCGTAGGCCATCAACCTCTTCAGCTGCCGGCTGCTGTGACCGACCGGTGGCCCGCTGGTGCTCCACCCTGGGACGGGGGCCGCTGCAGTGGCACCTCGAGAACATGGAAGCCAGCATCACCGGATGTAAAATCGTGCAGGTACAACAAGCCGGCCGCGGCCGAGCTGGCTTTGGCGCAGTCCCAGCCGAGTACCCATTCTGTTGATGCCGGCCGGCGCTTCCAGCAGGTGATCCGCCGCTGGGGCAACAGCCTGGCGGTGCGGCTGCCAGCCGATTGCCTGCGTCAGGCCGGCCTGAGGGAAGGCGATCAGATCGAGATCGTCGTTGGGCCCGACGGCCGACTGAGCCTGGAGCCTGTAGAGCGGCTGGAGCGCTTCACTCTTGTGGCCGAGCTGCGCCAGCCGCAGACCACCATGCCCCTCACCCCATCGGTGATAGAAGACTGCCGCATCAGTGAGCGCTGGTGATGGCGGGCCATCAATGATCTACCTCGACACCAGCGTGGTGATCGCCCTGCTGACCCCGGAGGAACGAAGCCCCCACGCGCTGAACTGGTTTGAGCAGCGCCGCCATGGCCTCACCCCGCAGGCACCCCAGGCGGCGGTCGAGCTGTTCGAGCGACTGCTGCAGGGCGGCGCTGAGCTGCAGCAGGCTCCCACGGCCCTGGCTCTGAATCCTGCCCTGTCGTAGCCAATGGCCAGCAAGCGCACCCTCAACGCCAGGAACCTGGAAGCCCTGGGGGCTGCAGCGCTGGCGGAGCTGTTGATCGAGGTGAGCGGTGGCAACGCCGTGATCCAGCGGCGGCTGCGCCTTGCTCTGGCCGCTGCCGAGGGGATCGACGGCGCCGTTCAGGAAGTGCGCAAACGCCTGACCGCGATCGACCGGGCCAGCACCTTTGTGGATTCGGCCAGACGCAAGGCCCTCGTGGCCGATCTGGAGGCGCAGCTCCAGGCAATCATCGGTCCGATCGCGGCCGTTGATCCCAGGCAGGCCTGCGATCTCTTGCTGCGTTTCCTTGAACTCTCTGAGGGTGTGCTGGCGCGCAGCTCTGACGGCACCGGGGCGGTGATCGGGGTGTTCGAGCGGGGCGCCGAGCAACTGGGCCCGCTAGCCCAGGCCGCCCAGCTGGAGCCGGAAACACTGGCGCAACATGCCGCTGAGCTGCTGGCCGAGAACACCTATGAGCAGTTCGATGCGTTGGTGCCAGCGCTGAAAGACGCCCTGGGCGACTGGGGCCTGAAGCTGCTGGGCAGCTACTGCCGCCAGCACGGCACCCGCGACGGCAACACCCACCTTCTCCAGATCGCTGTGGCCCGGGGGGATGTGGATGGCTACCTGGCCCAGTTCACTGCCGAGGATCTGTGCTGGCGCGACATCGCCGCCAGCGTGGCCCAACACCTGTTGACGTCCGGGCGGGCGAAGCAGGCCCTGGAAATCCTCGATGGGGCCACAGATGATGCCGCAGGTCTTCCCGATTCGCAGTGGCACGACAGCCGCATTGCCGTGCTCGAGGCCCTGAACCGGCAGGCGGAAGCCCAGGAGATGCGCTGGCAGTGGTTCAGCAGGACCCTCTCGATCCCGCACCTGCGCGATTACCTCAAGCGCCTTGACGACTTTGAGGATGTGGAAGCGGAAGAGCGGGCCCTGCAGGTGGCCGAGCAGCACCCGATCAGCCTGCTAAGCCTGCACTTCCTGGTGGAATGGCCGGCACTGGCCCGCGCCGCACGCCATGTGCTGGCCCATGAGGACGAGTGGGAGGGAGACGCCTACACGATCCACAGCGCTGCCGCCGAGCGCCTCAGTGCCGACCATCCGCTCGCGGCCACACTGCTCTTGCGGCCGATGGTGTTCTTTGCGTTGTGGATGGGGCGGGCCAAGCGCTACCGCTATGCCGCCGAACACCTCCGCACCTGCGAACAGCTGGCTGCCCGCATCGATGACTGGCAGGGCCATCCCGATCACTCGGCCTACGTGGAACGCCTGTACGACATCTATGGGGCGAAGTGGGGGTTCTGGAAACTGATGAAGCCGTGAAGCTTGATCGTGGGGTCCCGTTTGCCGGTTACCACAACCAGAACGTCAAGCTGTCGGCACCCAGCCAGGCCCAGGCGCTCGGCCTGGGTTACTGATCTGAAATCAGGGAATAGCCCATGGCCCGATAGCCCCGCAGCCGCCGCTCCCACATCCGTTTCGGCACAGGATGGCCGAGGTCGAGCCAGTCGATGATGCGCACGCTGGTCTTGCCGCACTGCTGCCGGTTCAGACGGCCGGCGTACTGCTGCAGGGTGCCCTTCCAGGACACGGGCATCGCCAGCAGCAGGGTGTCGAGCGGCGGGTGGTCGAAGCCTTCACCCACCAGGCGCCCGGTGGCCAGCACGATGCGGGGCGCCTCCGGTGTCAACGCCTCCAGCGCAGCCAGGGTGGCGCTGCGCTGGCGTGCGCTCAGCCGGCCATGCAGCAGAAACAGGTTCGGCACCTGCTCAGCCAGCGCGGCGGCGATCGCCGTGATGTGATCCGTGCGCTCGCTGAGCAACAGCAGCTTGCGGTCCTCTCTCCAGCAGGCGAGGGCCTCAGCCACGATCCGGTCGGTGCGCCGTTGATCCTCCGCCAGCCAGCGCATCAGCTCCTGAATCGGCAGATCAGTTGGCAGGCTCTCAAGCTGATGGGTGCGGCTCACCAGCTCCAAAATCTGGGGCGCCCCGGCAGGTCGCTGGGCGGTGTGGCGAATGGGGCCGCACTGCATGAACAGGATCGGCTGCAGACCGTCGCGGCGCACCAGGGTGGCCGACAGCCCCAGCACGTGACGGGCCTTCACCTGCCTGAGGATCGTTTCAAAGGAGGCGGCGGCGATGTGGTGGCACTCGTCGACGATCACCTGTCCGTAGCCCTGCACCACGGGGTTCACCGCCCCCTTTCGCACCAGAGACTGCATCACAGCGATGTCGAGCTGGCCGGTGGGCTTGGCTTTGCCACCACCGATGCAACCGATCGCCTCAGGAGCGACATCCAGGCAGGCTTGCAGCCGCTCCTGCCATTGGCGCAGCAGCTCAGCCCGATGCACCAGCACCAGGGTGTTGACCCCGCGGCGCGCCAGGATCGCTGCTGCCACCACCGTTTTCCCGAAGGCCGTCGGTGCCTGCAGCACGCCGATGTCATGGCGCAGCATCGCGTCCACGGCGGTCTCCTGGTCATCGCGAAGTTGGCCGGTGAATGCCAGCTCCAGCGGTGAGCCCTTCTGTCGTTCATCCACCAGATCGAAGCCGATGCCCAGCTCCTGCAGCAGGGTCTGCACGGGCTCCAGGCAGCCCCGCGGCAGGGCAATGTGCTGGGGAAAGTTCTCGGCGCAGCCGATCACCCGCGGTTTGTCCCATACCGACAGGCGCATCGCCTGGGCTTTGTAAAAGGCCGGGTTTGCGAAGGCGGCGAGGCGGATCAGGCGATTGAGCAGTGGCTGCGGCAGGCCCGAGCGCTCCACATAAAGGCGATCAGCCAGGGTGAGCGTGAGGGAGGTGGGCAGCGGTCCCCGGAGCCGCGCTAGCGGCACCGCTGCCTTCCAAGGGGCGCCAGGTCCTCCTCGTCGATGAACGCCAGATCAAGGGGATGGGCACCGCCCGTGGCGCTCTGGATCAAGGTCTGCAGCCCCGCCACCGAGCACCGCTGCAGAGACGCCAGATAGGCCCACTGATCGGGATAGGGCTGCAGGTCGTCATCCACGAACACGCTGCAGCCCCTTTGCCGGGGTTCCTTCTGCAGCGCCAGGGCGATCAGGTTGCCGAACCCGCCCTTGGGCATGCTGTCCTGATTGGGGAAGAGCCGGTCGTAGGAGCTCAACCGCAGCTGGCGTGAGGCGTTGCAGGTGTGGCTGATCAGGGCCGCCCCCAGCTGGCGGGCTTCCCTGGCCGGTACGGCCCCGTCGAAGAACACCCAGACATGGGCGCCCTCGCCGGAGCGCGAGATCTCCAGCGCTGCCGGCACCGCCAGCTCCCGGCAGGAGCGCAGGAAGGCCCGGGCGTCGTCACGCCAGTCCTGCTCGTCGAAGTCGACGGCCAGCAGGTGGCAGTGATCGTCCTCCCACAGGGGGTAGAGGCCGAGGGTGTGGTCGCCGGCCAGATGGCCGTAGATCGCCGCATCCGTCAGGGGCAGCAGCTCCCGGTGGCGGCAGTCGCGGCAGGAAATCCGTGGCTTCTCGCAGACGCCCGGCTGCCATTCATTGGCGCACGCCGGCGCGTAGCCCGATCGCCCGCTGCTGCTGCTCTGCCAGCGCAGGGCGTAGACATCGTCACGGCCTCGAAAGAGATGCCGGAACAGCGCCACCTTCTCTTGCGGCGAAACAGGACCCTTGGCAGGGGACTGGACTGAAACGGGCGCGGGTTCAGCTGGGGAAGGTCCGCTGGAGCGCCAGGCGATGCCATGGGCCTCCAGCAGGGCCATCAGTCGGGCGTTTTCCCGGCGGAGTTGATCCAGCTCAGAGGGCCTTGAGTCGGCCATGGGGTGAGGACCTCAGCGCTGGTCGGCCTGGCGATAGACAGCATTGCGCTCCCGCTTGCCCACCGCCACGACAAGCACCAGCACCTCGTGATCCCGCACCTCGTAGACCAGCCGGAAGCCGGCAGCGCGGAGCTTGATCTTGTAGCGATTGGTGGAGCCCCGCAGCTTGCTGGCGGGGATGCGCGGTTCGATCAGCCGTTCGGCCAGCTTCTTCTTGAACTGCTCCCGAATTCCTGCGGTCAACGTCCGCCATTCCCGCAGGGCCTCGGGATGAAAGGTCAGCTCAAAGGGCATCGAGGCTGACCCGCACCGGCTCCTGGCCGTCCGCCAGCCGGGCGTCGGCGAGGCGGCCCAGCTCCAGGTCCTCCACCAGGTCCATCAGCTGCTCGTAAGCCTTGGCCGGCACGCAGTAGAAGGCCGGCTCGTTGCGGTTGAGCACCGCCACAGGCATGCCCTCCCCAGCCGCCACGGTGGCCATGGGGTTCTTCTTGAGTTCCGAGATGCTCACGGCCGTCTCGGCCAGTACGCGGTGCGCCATCAGCAGATCAAAACGGACAGAAGTCTCACCATAGGTCGCCAACAAGGTCTTGGATTAGGTCTTGGACTGCTGTCTCGCTGGAGTCCCAGGGCGCCCACCTCCCGCAAGGCTGGCAGGAGTTGGGCACGTGTTCGCCTTCACTGAGGGGCTACGCCGCTGAGCTGTGAACGCCTGGACCTCTTTGGTCACCAGCAAGGGCTTCTAGCCGAAAACCCTGATTGAGAAAAGGAAGCGGGCGGCGGGAATCGAACCCGCATCATCAGCTTGGAAGGCTGAGGTTTTACCACTAAACTACGCCCGCAGCAGTACATGTGTACCGTTGGTGGGTGCCCATCCCGGCCCCACGGCCGCGCAGAGCGCTGGCCTGCAGCATTATGACCTGCGCCTGGGACAGCCTCCTTGACCTCCCCCGAGACCACGCTGAGCCTCCAGGACTCCAGGCCCGTCAGCGATGCCTCCAGTCTCAGCGGCGCAGCCCGCCAGCGGATGCTCTGGTCCTACAGCCTCGGCGACGCCGGCACCGGCATGGCGGCCACCCTGCTCGGGTTCTACCTGTTCGTCTTCTACACCGGGGTGGCGGGGCTGCCGGCCTGGATGGCGGGCCTGGTGCTGATGGTGATCAAGGTCTGGGACGGCATCAACGACCCGATCGTCGGCTTCCTCAGCGACCACACCAAGAGCCGCTGGGGACCACGCATTCCCTGGATCGCCTTCAGCGCCGTACCCCTCGGGCTGAGCATGGCGGCGATGTGGTGGGTGCCCCCCGGCAACGACTGGCAGAAGTTCGTCGTCTTCGTGCTGATCCAGCTGGTGGCGATGGGCCTGTACACCTGCGTGAACCTGCCCTATTCGGCCCTGGCCTCTGAGCTCACCACCGACACGCCCCTGCGCACCCGGCTCAACGCCCTGCGCTTCACCGGATCGATCATCGCCGGCCTGAGCGGGCTGGTGCTGGGAGCCCTGCTGGTGGGGGGTGGCGCCGAGGGTTACCTGCGCATGGGCCTGATCTCAGGGGTGCTGATCACCGTCACCAGCCTGGTCTGCGCCTGGGGGCTGGCCCCCTTCGCCCGCCACTGCCAACGCCCCAGTGGCCATCCCGAACCGATCCGCAAGCAGCTGAGGCGGATCAGCCGCAATGGCCGCTTCCTGCGGGTGCTGGCGCTCTACCTGCTGCTCTGGTGCGCGCTGCAATTGATGCAACCGGTGTCGCTGATCTTCCTCACGGTGGTGATGCGCATCCCCGAGAGCTGGAGCACCTGGATCCTGATTCCCTTCCAGCTCAGTGCCCTGGCGGGCCTGCAGCTCTGGAGCTGGGTGGCCTACTGGCACGGCCGGGTACATGCCCTGCGCTGGGGCGTGGGCCTCTGGGTGCTGGGCTGCATGGCGGCGATGGTGCTGGTGCCGCTCAATCCGCAGGTCTCACCGATCGGCTCGGCCGGCAATCTGTTGAATCTCACCCTGCTGGTGGCCACGATCATGCTGGTGGGCCTGGGTGCGGCCACCGCGTACCTGATCCCCTGGGCCCTGCTGCCTGATGCCATCGATGCCGATCCCGACAAACCCGCTGGCCTCTACACCGCCTGGATGGTGATCACCCAGAAGCTGGGGATCGGAGTGGCGGTGTTCGTGCTGGGCAATGTCCTCAGCGTCAGCGGTTACAAGGCCGCCCAGGGGCTGCTCCAGCCCGACTCGGCCCTGCTCACGATCCGGCTGTGCATGGGCATCATCCCGGTGGTGCTGATCATGGTGGGGCTGGTGGTGATGCGCCGCTGGCCGGAGCGGCGGCGGCCAACGCTCAGGCCATGAGGGTTCCCCGTTACATCAGGCGGCTGGGCAGCAGTGCACTGATCGGCGGCCAGGCCATTTCCGCCCTGGCCAAGGGCCGCATCAATCTCAACGACCTGTTCGAGCAGATGCTCGAGGCCGGGCCCGGCAGCTTCCTGATCGTGTTCATCACCGCCCTGGCCGTGGGCACGGTGTTCAACATCCAGGTGGCAGCAGAGCTGACCCGCCAGGGGGCCGGCTTCTCGGTGGGCGGCATCCTCGCCCTGGGGCTGGCCCGGGAGATCGCGCCGCTGCTCACTGCCACCCTGCTCACCGGGAAAGTGGCCACGGCCTATGCCGCCCAGCTGGGCACGATGCAGGTGACCGAGCAGATCGATGCGATCACGATGCTGCGCACCGATCCAGTGGAATACCTGGTGGTGCCCCGGGTGCTGGCGCTGGTGATCATGGCGCCGGTGCAGTGCCTGATGTTTTTCGTGGTGGGGATCTGGTCAGGCCAGGTGAGCAGCACCTTCCTCTATTCGATTCCCCCCTCGGTGTTCTGGAACTCGGTGCGCACCTGGATGGAGCCCTCCGACCTGCCCTCGATGCTGGTGAAGGCCCTGGTGTTCGGCCTGCAGATCGCCGTGATCGCCTGCGGCTGGGGCCTCACCACCCGGGGAGGGCCCAAGGAGGTGGGCACCAGCACCACCGGCGCCGTGGTGATGATCCTGGTGACGGTGAGCCTGGTGGATGTGGTGCTCACCCAGATGCTCTTCGGGAGCTGAGCTGGTCAACGGGGGGGCAGGCGCTGCAGCATGGAGCGATGACACCTTCAACCAGTCCAGCGTCGAGCGGTCCTGATCCGGCCGCCGGGGTGATCCTGGCGCCGCGGCCCTGGCTGCCCCTGGGGATCCTTGCCCTGGGGCTGGCGCTGCTGCCCCTCCAGCGCCTCTGGGGTGGGGCGCCGATCGCCGCCGGGGTGGTGGGCCTGCTGGGGCTGTTCCTGTTGCTGCAGACCCTGCTGCTGCGGCTGCAGTTCAGCGATGAGGCCCTGCTGGTGTGGAGCCGCTCCAAGCTGCTGCGCCGCTTCCCCTACAGCGACTGGCTCGGCTGGACCGTGTTCTGGGGCCCCCTGCCGGTGCTGTTTTATTTCCGTGAACGCCAGAGTCCCCACCTGCTGCCGGTGATCTTTGATGCCACCGCCCTGCGTCAGCAGCTGGAGCTCCACCTCAGCGCCCTGCCATGAGCGACCCCACCCCCCCCACAGAGCCCAGCCCTGAGCACCGGCCCGAGCCCGCCGCTCGCGAGGAGCTGCTGGAGCTGGCTCTGCTCGACCTGCGTGAGCGCCGGGCGACGCTGCTGGGCGAGATCGAGGCCCTGGAGCAGCGGCGGCAGCAGCTGGACGCCGATCTCAACGGCAGCCCCAGCGGCCGCGCCGATGGCATCGCCCGCCGGCTCAAGGGCTTCCAGGACTACCTGGTGGTGGCCCTGCAGGACCTGGCCAGCCAGGCGGAACTGATGGAGCTGGTGGTGCAGCCCCTGCAGGTGCAGCCCTCCCCCCTCGACCCTCCCCTCGCGGCTCCGGCGGCGTCCGCTGCTGCGGCGGCGGCGATCGCGGCTCAGGCGATGCCACCGGCGGCGGCGGGCCAGTTCAGCCTGGACGCCGAGCTGATCCGCGATCGCCTCTCCAGCTTCCAGGGCCAGCCCGATTTCTATGCCGATCCCTGGAAGCTGCGCCGCAGCCTGGAGCCCGCCGCCGCCGCCCTGCTCGACGACTGGTTCCTCAGCCAGGGCGGGCGGGGGGCCCAGGCCAGCAGCGGCAGCCGCAACCGCAATGCCCTGATCACCGCCGGAGCCGTGGCGATCCTGGGCGACCTCTACGGCGAGCGCTTCCAGACCCTGGTGCTGGCCGGAGAGCCCGAGCGGCTCGGGGAGTGGCGCCGCGGCCTGCAGGATTGCCTGGGCCTGGCCCGGGAAGACTTCGGCCCCAACAGCGGCATCGTGCTGTTCGAGCGGCCCGATGCCCTGATCGAGCGAGCCGACCGGCTGGAGGAGCGCGGCGAGCTGCCCTTCATCGTCGTGGATGCCGCCGAGCAGGTGGTCGACATCCCGGTGCTGCAGTTTCCCCTCTGGCTGGCCTTTGCCGCCACCGCCAACGAGCTGGCCCTGGAGCAGGACCTGTCATGAGCCAGACGCTCCTGCCCCTGCTGCTGCTGGCGGCGGGATACCTGCTGGGCTCGCTGCCCACGGGCTGGCTGGCGGGCCGCTGGCTGGGGGGCATCGACCTGCGCCAGCTGGGCTCCGGCTCCACCGGGGCCACGAACGTGCTGCGCCAGCTGGGCAAGGGGCCCGCCCTGGTGGTGTTCCTGGTGGATGTGCTCAAGGGCACGGCCGCGGTGCTGCTGGCCAAGGCCCTGCTGCAGCCCAGCGGCTTCACCCCCAGCACCGACTGGTGGGTGGTGGGGGCCGGTCTGGCGGCCCTGGCAGGTCACATCTGGCCGGTGTGGCTGGGCGGCCGAGGGGGCAAGGCCGTGGCCACGGGGCTGGGCATGCTGCTGGGCCTGGTGCCGGCGGTGGGCCTGGCCTGCTTCGGCACCTTTCTGGCCTGCCTCACCATCAGCCGCATCGTCTCTCTCTCCAGCATCGTGGCGGCGCTGAGCCTGCCGCTGCTGATGCTGGGGGCCTTTGCCGGAGCCGGCACCGGCCTGAGGCCCGCCTACCTGGCCCTGGCGGTGCTCACCACCGTGCTGGTGGTGTGGCGACACCGCAGCAACCTGAAGCGGCTGTTGGCGGGCGAGGAGCCGCGCCTGGGGCAGAAGCAGAAGGCCTGAGAAAGCCGGACCAAATCAGCTGATGGTGCCCCTAGCCGTTGTTCAGCGCTCGGCTGCGTTCCGCCGCCGCAAGCACCGCCTCGATCAGGGCACTGCGCACGCCCGCCTGCTCCAGCTGCCGCAGGGCCGCGATCGTGGTGCCCGCCGGACTGGCCACCATGTCCTTGAGCTGGGCGGGATGCAGGCCCTGGTCCTGCAGCAGCTTGATCGACCCCTTCATCATTCCCAGGGCCAGCTCCAGGGCCAGGGGCCGGGGCAAGCCTGCGGCCACGCCACCATCGGCCAGTGCTTCCAGCAGCACCGCCGCCAGGGCGGGGCCGGAGGAGGCCACAGCCAGCAGGCCATCCAGCTGGCCCTCCGGCAACTCTTTGACCACACCGACGCGGGCGAAGAGATCCAGCACCCACTGGCGCTGCTCGGCGGGCAGGTCGTCGCCCCAGGCCAGGCCGGTGATGCCCGCTCCCACCAGACAGGGGGTGTTGGGCACGGTCCGCACGCAGCGCCAGCCTGGGAAGGAGCGCTGCAGCCGCTCCAGGCTGACCCCGGCCAGCACTGAAATCAGCAGGGGGGAATCGCTCCCAGGCGCTGGCGCCGGCGCTCCCGCGGACACAGCGGCCAGCAGCTGGGGCTTCACCGCCAGCAGCACCACCGGGGCCGCCCAGGCGGGGGCCGCATCCAGGCCCACGGCCACGCCCAGTTCAGCCTGAAGGCGGCGGGCCGACTCCTCGCTGGCCACCACCGCCTGCACCTGATCGCGGCCAATCACCCCCTGATCCAGCAGCGGCAGCAGAAGCGCCCGGGCCATACGACCCAGGCCGATCACACCCAGACGGGAGGAAATCAGAGGCTGAAGCCGGTGGCGGAATCCTGGCGGCCCCAGGCCGGGCTGGGGGCCGCTGGATCGCTCTCGCCGGAAGCGGGCTCGCGGCTGGAGACGATCGTGGGCGACGAGGGCTCTTCACCGCTGGCGGTGGTGACCGTGACACAGCTGGGGGCGAACAGGAAGATGCTCTCGCCCACCCGCTCCTGGTGGCCATCGATGGCAAAGGTGCCCCCCGCCACGAAATCCACCGCCCGCTGGGCCTGATCCGGCTCCATCATCGTGAGGTTGAGGATCACGGTCTTGCGGTCCCGCAGGGCCTGGATCGCCCGGGGCATCTCATCGAAGCTCCTCGGCTCCATCAAGGTGACCTCCGCCGCCGTGGAGGAGAGCCCCGGCATGCCGATGACGTTGCTGGAGGAGCTGACGGAGCCGAAGGGATCGTCGCTGCTGAAGTCGCTGGTCAGGGCCAGGGCACTGCCGCTGGAAAGGGCGGGGCGACTGGAGGACGCCGTGCTGGCGGGCGCATCGCCAGGGTCGTAGTCCAGGTCGTCGTCGTAGTCACCCTCGAGGTAGTCGTCTCCGGAAACGACGGCACGCAGGCGGGAAAACAACGACACCGTGGGAACCTGCGGATGGAGATGTACTTACATAGCGTCCCACGCCTTTGGTTGCAACTGGACACAACCTCGATACCAATTTCCGAAACAGAACTCAGACCCTCGAGCCGAACAGGGCCGAGCCGATCCGCACCCAGGTGCTGCCCGCCCGCACCGCCTCGGGCCAGTCGTTGCTCATGCCCATCGAGAGCTCCCCAAGGCCCAGGCTCGCCGCCAGCTCCGCGCAGTCGCTGAAGAGGCTGAAGCGCTGGTCGGCCTCCAGCCCCAGGGGCGCGATCGTCATCAGACCCACGGGCAGAAGCGGCTCCAGCGCCAGCAGCCGGGGCCAGAGGCGCTCCAGCTCCAGGGGCTCGAATCCCGTCTTGCCGGGATCGGGCCGCAGCTTCACCTGGAAGAACAGCCGGGGGCTGAGCTGCTCCTCGGCGGCGATGCGCTGCAAGCGCTCGGCGAGGGCAAAACTGTCCACCGAATGGATCGTGCCGAAGTGGCGCAGCACCCCCCGAGCCTTGTTGGCCTGCAGCCGGCCGATGAAATGCCAGTCGAGCGGTTCGAGGTCGGCCAGCTCCGCCTGTTTGGCCTGGGCCTCCTGCAGGCGGCTTTCGCCGAAGCTGCGCAGCCCCAGGCCCACCGCCTGCCGCAGGCGGTGGGCCTGTTGCCCTTTGCTGACCGCCAGCAGGCGGGCCCGCGGCGGCAACTGCCCCTGCAGGATCTTCAGCCGCTGGGCAAGGCCGTCAGCGGATGTGGCCATGCTCATCCCATCAAGCTCAAGGCCACGGCGGGATCAGATGAAGGTCTGATCGAACAGCTGGCGCCAGCGGGGCAGCTGGGCACTGCCATCCCGCCGGGCCCGCGCCAGGTTCTGCTCCGCCACGTGGCGGGCATCCATCAGCGGAATCACCTCGAACTGGGCCCCCCGTGGCTGCAGGGTCACCAGAAAAAACATCCGCTGGGCGTAGAGGGTGGCGAACAGATCGCGACCTTCACCGGCAGGAGCCACCCGATAGAGCAGCCCGAACGTCGGATGATTGAGATAACGCTCGGTGGTTGCGTTGACGCTCACTCGCGGCTGCAATGGATACCAATTACTGCGCACCGTACTGCCAGCGCAGCCCAAGAAAGAGAAAAAGTGCGCTTGCCGCCACCAGATTCAGCCAGCGGGCGGCCTGCCTGACCAGGCGCATTTGCGCCGGAGGCACCCAGTGCCCCCCGCGGGCCATCAGCGCTTCGGCCCCCTGCTCCGAGCGCAGCAGCAGGTTGGCGAGCAGGCGCTCCGCCACCGAGAGCATCAGGCCGAGCCCCCCCTTCCAGCCCAGGCTCTTGAGGTTCACCGCCCGGGTGGCGATCGAGCGCAGCAGGTTCTGGAACTCCTCCTGCACCAGCGGCAGGAAACGCAGGGAGAGCAGCAGCGTGAAGCCCAGCCGCTCCACCGGCAGCCCCAGGGCTCCGAGCGGCGTGATCACCCAGCTCAGCGCCCACACCAGGTCCTCCGGCGGGGTGGAGAGCAGCAGCAGGTTGGCGCTGTGCAGCAGGGTGAACAGCAGCGTGGCGCTGTTCAGACCCAGCTCAGCGGAGCGGCGGTTCACCACCAGCGGACCGATCGGCAGGGGTCCGAGCTGGATGGGTCCCCAGCGCAGCACCTCCCAGGGCAGGCCGAGGCGCTGGGGTGCCGGCTGGCCGGCGGGGGCCGGAGCCAGCTGCAGTTCCTGGGGGGAGCGCATGGTGCTGGCGGAGGCCACCACCCCCACCGGCACCAGCGACGCCAGCAGGCCCACTAGCAGGCAGAGGGCCAGCAGCAGCGGCAGGTTGCGCCGCCACAGGCGCCAGGGCAGACCACAGACGGCTGTGATCAGCAGCAACAGCGCCACCAGAGAGAGACGCCACTGGGGGCCGGCCAGCACCGGGGTGGCCAGGAAGGCGAGGGTCCAGGCCAGCTTGAGGCGGGCATCCAGCCGCCGCAGCCATCCCCGCTGACCATCGACGTACTGGCCGATCGGCAGCTGGCGCAGCCAGTCCATCAGGGGCGCACCAGCGAGAGGCTGCGCATCAGGAGGCGGAGCGGCTCTGCTGCCGGGACAGTTCCTTCTCGGCATCGCGCTGCTGCTTGCCGCGCCAGAACAGCCGGATCGGTGAGCCGTCGAAGCCCAGACCTTCGCGGATCTGGCGCTCCACATAGCGGCGGTAGGTTTCGCCGAACAGCTTCGGGTCGTTGACGAACAGGGTGAAGCTGGGGGGCCGGGTGGCCACCTGGGTGCCGTAGTAGATGCGCCCCTGGCGGCCGCCGCGGCTGGTGGGGGGCGAACGCCAGCTCACCGCCTCCTGCAGCACCTCATTCACCACCGAGGTGGTGACGCGGCGGCGGTGCTGCTCCACCGCCAGCAGCGCCAGGGCGAAGATGCTCTCCACCCGCTGGCCAGTGAGGGCGGAGGTGAACAGCATCGGCGCCCAGTCGAGGAAGTAGAGCTTGGCGCGCAGCTCCTTCTCCATCGCCGCCATGGTGTGGCTGTCCTTCTCGATCGCGTCCCACTTGTTGACCACGATCACGCAGGCGCGGCCGTCCTCTTCGATGCGGCCCGCCACCCGTTGATCCTGTTCGGTGACGCCATCAAGGGCATCGATCACCATCACGCAGACATCGCTGCGCTCCACCGCCTTGAAGCTGCGGGTGATGCCGAAGTATTCCGGGCCGTAGCTGACGCTGCGGCGGCGACGGATGCCGGCGGTGTCGAGCAGCTTCCAGGTCTTGCCTTCCCGCTCGATCGTGGTGTCGATCGTGTCGCGGGTGGTGCCGCGGATCGGGCTGACGATCGCCCGCGCTTCACCGCAGATGGAGTTGAGCAGGCTGGATTTGCCCACGTTGGGGCGGCCGATGATCGCCAGCTGGATCGGCTCTTCCGTGTCCTCTTCGGGGGTGGTGGGCAGGAAGCCGATCACCTGATCAAGCAGATCACCGGTGCCGGCACCGTGGATGGCCGAGACGGGATGGGGCTCCCCCAGACCCAGACCCCAGAAGTCGGCGGCCATGGCCAGACCCTGGTCAGGCGATTCGCACTTGTTCACCGCCACCAGCACCGGCACCTTCTGGCCGCGCAACCAGTCGGCGATGGCCTGATCAGCCGCGGTGAGGCCCTGCTGGCCATCGACGATCACCACCGCCACCGAGGCTTCGGCCAAAGCCAGGTTGGCCTGCTCGCGGATCTCCGGCAGGAATTCGCTGTCGTCATCGAAAACGAGACCGCCGGTGTCCACCACCCGAAAGCGGCGATCCCCCCAGAAGCCTTCCTGGTAGGTGCGATCACGGGTGACGCCCGGCTGATCGTGCACGATCGCCTCACGGCTGCGGCAGAGCCGATTCACCAGGGTGGATTTCCCCACATTGGGCCGCCCAATGATGGCGACGACTGGAAGCGCCAAGAACTTTTATCTCAACAACGATGTCTTGCTTCAACCCTACAGAGCGAAGCTGCTTCGATCATCCGCCCACCGGTCCGTCCCTCTTCAGTGCACCGATGGATCGCCGGGGTGCCCCTGAAGCGGCGACTCGGGTGGCACCAGCGGCTCCGGCAGGGGCCCCTGCTCAGGCAGCGCCTCCCCACGGGCGGCCTGATCAGCCAGCAGCCAGCTCACGGCCGTGGCCCGGCGCGTGCGGCGCGGCACGAGCTCCCCGATCCGGTAGCCGACGAAGCCGAGCTGTTCTTTGAGCAACTGCTTGTGCTCCTTGGCGATGGAGCGGGTGAGGCGCACGCTGGCGGGGCGCTCGGCGATCAGCTCCGGCGCCTTGGGGAAGGCCTCGGCCCAGGCGGCCGTTGTGCTGGGCCCCGCCAGCCAGACCTCCCCCTCCTGCGCCTCCTCCTGCTGGGGCCCGTAGCCCAGCCGGCGCCAGATCAGCTCACAGACGAAGCGATCGCTGAGGCGATCGTCGAGGATCATCATCAACAGGGCCCGGCTGAGCGGCTGGGGATCCGCTGCGCCCTGCGGCTGCGACGCTGACGACGCTGACATGGTCATGGCTTCCAGCTCCCTCCACGATGCACCCCTGAGCCTGCCGGGTCGCGGCACGCCGAGGAGCCTGCGCTGCCGCGTGCTGCAGTCACCGCTGGCCGGAGTGAGCGACCGGATTTTTCGTGGCTTCGTGCGCCGCTGGGCGCCCGATGCCCTGCTCTTCACCGAGATGGTGAATGCCACCAGCCTGGAGCTGGGCCACGGCGGCGACAAGCTGGCGGGACTGGAGGCCGAGCGCGGCCCGATCGCCGTTCAGCTCTTCGACCACCGGCCCCTGGCGATGGCCGAGGCCGCCCGACGGGCCGAGGCGGCCGGCGCCTTCCTGATCGACATCAACATGGGATGCCCGGTGCGCAAGATCGCCCGCAAGGGCGGCGGCAGCGGCCTGCTGCGCGACCCTGCCCTGGCCTGCCGCATCGTCGAGGCCGTGAGTGGGGCTGTGTCGCTGCCGGTCACCGTCAAGACGCGACTGGGCTGGTGCGGCGACTCCTCCGATCCGGTGGGCTTCGCCCTGGCCTTGCAGGGGGCCGGAGCCCAGGCCCTCACCCTGCATGGCCGCACCCGCGAGCAGGGCTTCTCCGGTTCAGCCGACTGGGACGCCATCGCCCGGGTGAAGCGGGCCCTCTCCATTCCCCTGATCGCCAACGGCGACATCAGCGGCCCCGAGCAGGCCATCGAGTGCCTGGAGCGCACCGGCGCCGACGGCTTGATGGTGGGCCGGGGCACGCTGGGAGCCCCCTGGCTGGTGGGCCGCATCGATGCCGCCCTCAGCGGCCGGCCGATCCCGCCGCTGCCCGGTACACCCGAGCGGCTGGCCCTGGCGCGGGAGCACCTGGAGGCCCTGGTGGCGGCCCGGGGCGAGCAGGGGCTGCTGATCGCCCGCAAACACCTGGGCTGGACCTGCCAGGGGTTTGCCGGCGCCGCCAGCCTGCGCCATCAGCTGATGCGGGCCCCCAGCCCTGAGGCGGCGCTGGCGCTTTTGGCCGGGGCCGGGCAGACGCGCTTCTCGAAGTCGCAGGAGTAGATCGCCGGCTTCTGCCAGCTCACCGGGATCTCCAGCAGGTCGCGGCTGCCGGTGATCGCCTGAACCGCCAGCAGCACCGCCACCAGGATGTTCACGCTCACGTGCAGGCGGCGCATCTTCAGGGAACGAAAGATCTCCGGTTTGGCCGACATCGAGAACAGCATCAGGCCGGTGAGCAGCACCCCGCTCCAGTAGTGAGACGCCCAGAAGGCCCCCTCGAAGGGGTTGTCGCTCAGGCGCCAGATCTCCGGCTGGCTGCCCAGCCCCAGCAGACCCACCCAGGTGAGCAGCGCGAAGCTGGCCCGCAGGCTGCTGGTCTTCACCCGCCAGAGGGCCAGCAGGCTGGCGAAGGTGCCCGCGCTCACCAGCAGCAGCAGGGCCAGGCGCTGGACGCCCCCCTCGAAGGCGGGCTCGGGGGTGATGAATTTATTGGTGAAGGAATAGATCAGGGCCACCAGCACCGCCACCACCATCCCGCCGGTGAGCCAGCGGCCGTGGTCGGCATGCTCCACCCCCACCGTGGGCGGCTGGGGGTGAATCTTCAGCCGACGCTCCCGGGCCAGGATTCCCAGGCGAATGGTCGCCCCCACCACCGGGTACACGAACAGGATCACCAGCACCGGGTGAAGCAGGGCGAACCAGTCGATTGGATTCATGGACCTCCAGGCGATTCCTTCAGGCAAGCATCCTGACCCTGCTCCGCGCAGGCCGCCGCCGGCTCGGGGAGCACCTCAGGCCAGCCGCAGCGCACCAGCAGCAGCGAGAAGTAGGTGGCAGAGCTATCGCCATCCGGCGGCAGCGCCGAGGCCGGCGCCAGCAGCTGCTCGGGCCAGCCCACGCGCCGGGCGAAGAGGGCCCCCTCCAGCAGCCCGAGGCGCTCCAGCAGGGGCCGCACCCAGCTCCAGCGCTCTCCCAGCTTGAGCAGGGCCAATACCGGCCTCTGGCCCTCCGGACAGGCCAGGGCCGTCTGCAGCAGCGCCTCCAGCTCGGCGGGCTGATCGGGGGTGGGCAGCACCTGCAGGGTCTGGCGCTGCAGGGCCAGGGGCCAGGCGCCCGCCGCCGCCGCCGCCGAGGCCGCCGTGATCCCGGGGATCAGGCGCAGCGGGCAGTGGGGATGGTGCTCCTGCAGGCCCAGCAGCACATAGGAGGCACTGGCAAATAACGACACATCGCCCTCACAGAGCAGCACCACCCGCCGACCGGCGGCCACCTCCAGGGCCAGGGCGTCGGCGGCCAGGCGCCAGGCCAGACGCCGCGGTGGCGCCTCGGCCACCATCGGGAAGAGCAAGGGCAGCCGCCGCTGCTGCGGCCTCAGCCAGGGAGCGGCGATCCTGGCAGCCATTCCCTCCGCCTCCAGCCGTGCCACCGGGTAAGCCACCACCTCAGCCGCCTGGATCGCCCGCACCGCCGCCACGGTGAGCAGATCGGGATCCCCGGGGCCCACCCCCACCAGCACCAGGCCCGCTGCGGAGGCGGACTCCTGCGGCGGGGTTGCATCAACGCGATCGATCACTGGGGTGCTTCCGGCGGCGCCTGCCAGCACGCTTTCTAGGCTGGTATCCGATCCCCTCGCCGCTGCGCCGCTGTGAGCCGCCTGCAGATCCACTCCGTTCATTCGCCCGCGCCGGGCCCGCTCGCCCAGTCCGAGCCCCTGCTCAACAGCGACGACGGCGCGGTGATCGCCGCCCAGCTGGCCGCCCGCGGCCTGAGTTTCGAGCGCTGGCCGGTCAAAAACGAGCTGACGGAGGACGCCGACCAGGAAGCCATCCTCAGGGCCTACGCCAGCGAGATCGTCCGCATCCAGGGCCAGGGCCGCTACCCCAGCGTCGATGCGATCCGGCTGGGCCCGGACCACCCGGATCGCCAGGCCCTGCGATTGAAGTTCCTGGCCGAGCACACCCACGCCGAAGACGAGGTGCGCTTCTTCGTGGAGGGGCAGGGCCTGTTCTGCCTGCACATCGGCGAGGAGGTGCTGCAGGTGCTCTGCACCAGGGGCGATCTGATCGCTGTTCCCGCCGGCACCCGCCACTGGTTCGACATGGGCGCTGCGCCCCGGTTCACGGCCCTGCGCTTCTTCGAGAATCCCGAGGGTTGGGTGGCCCAGTTCACTGGCGACAGCATCTCCAGCCGCTACCCCCTGCTCGACCCGCTCAGCTGTGCATCCGCGGCTGGGGGTGCAACCGGGCCAGCAGCTGGGCTTCCTCAGCGGCCAGCTGCTCCAGCCGCTCGCTGACCACGGGGCGAGGCCAGCGCCGCTCACAGAGAACCCAGTAGAGGCCGAAATGACGGGCCTCACTGGCCAGCAGCTCCCCATAGAGCTCCCGCAGCTCCGGATCAGGGCTGTGGGCGGCCAGCAGGGCCATGCGCTCGTGGCTGCGGGCCTCGATCAGACCAGCCACCAGAAAACTGTCGAGCATGCGCTCGGGTTCCTGGCGCCGCACCAGCTTGGCGAGGGCGGCGCCGTAGGGGGGAGCCGCCAGGGGGCGCAGGGCCTGGCCCCGGCGCCCCAGCAGAGCCAACACCCGCTCGAAATGCTCCAGCTCCTCCCGCGCCAGGGGGCTGAGGGCCTCCGCCAGGGCCTCGTCGGAGGGGTAGCGGAACATCAGCTGCAGGGCCGCTCCGGCCGCCTTGCGCTCGCAATGGGCGTGATCAATCAGCAGCTCCAGCGGATGGGCCAGGGCCTGCTCCAGCCACTGGGGGCTGCTGGGCGCCTCAAGCCAGCGCACCCTGGCCACCGGCTTTGCCATCGCCGCAGCTGGGGTGCTCATGGGCGGCTGCGCAGGTGATCCACCAGGCCTTCGAGCGCCAGCCGGTAGCTGGTGGGCCCGAAGCCACAGATCACGCCCACGGCCTGGTCGGCGAGGAGGGAGTGGTGGCGGAAGGGTTCGCGGGCATGGGTGTTGCTCAGGTGCAGTTCCACGTAGGGGATGGCCACGGCCAGCAGGGCATCGCGCAGGGCAATGGAGGTGTGGGTGTAGGCGGCGGCATTGATCAGGATGCCGGAGCTCTGGCCGCGGGCCGCCTGGATGCGGTCCACCAGCGCGCCCTCGTGGTTGCTCTGGCACCAGGACAGCTCCACGCCCAGGGCGGCGGAGCGCTCGCTGAGATCGTGGTGGATGGCCTCCAGGGTCCAGCTGCCGTAGAGCCCGGGCTCGCGGCTGCCCAGCAGGTTCAGGTTGGGGCCATTGATGGCGAGCAGCTGCATGAGGGGGTCGGCTGGTAAGTTGTCGAGGTGTGGTTCGGGTCGGTGCCCGAGTGGTTAATGGGGGCGGACTGTAAATCCGCTGGCTCTGCCTACGTTGGTTCAAATCCAACCCGGCCCACCTTTCCACATGCCCTTGTAGCTCAGTGGTAGAGCACTCCCTTGGTAAGGGAGAGGTCACGAGTTCAAATCTCGTCAAGGGCTTTTCAACTCACCTTTTTCCATATTTTCTCCTCAGCTGAGTCTCGCTGGCTGGTGGTGCAGCAGATGGCTCTCGTTTTTGCTGCCTACCAAGGCTGATTCAGCCGTAGCTGCTGAGGTCCAGCCTGGCCAAATCTCTCGATCAGCCTCTGTTTATGGCCACACTTGGTTCGGCTGACAGCATCAGTCTGTCCCTGCCGCCCTCGCCACCCCGTCGATGAGTCCGACCTCCCTCTCGATCGCTGTCCTGCGCGCAGCGGTGATTTCGGGCACCACCCGCCCGATCGCCTGGCGGAGGGCCCAGCTCCAGCGCCTCAACACCCTTCTGGCTGAGAACGAGCCCGCCATCCTTGAAGCACTGGCTGCCGATCTCGGCAAGCCGCCTGTGGAGGCCTACTTCGAGGTGGTGGCGGTGCGCCAGGAGCTCCGCCTGGCCCAGCAGAAACTGAAGCGCTGGATGGCGCCGCGGCCCGTTCCCCTACCCCTCTCCCAGCGCCCCGGCCGCGCCGAGCTGGTGGCTGAACCGCTCGGTTGCGTGCTGATCATCGGTCCCTGGAACTATCCCTTCTCGCTCACCCTCCAGCCTTTGGTGAGCGCCCTGGCGGCGGGCAACACCGCTGTGCTCAAACCCTCGGAGCAGGCGCCCCATACCTCCGCCCTGATCGCCCGGCTGGTGGCCCGCCACCTGGATCCCAAGGTGGTGCTGGTGCGCGAGGGCGCCGCCGAGGTGGCCAGCGAGCTGCTGGAGATCCCCTTCGATCACATCTTCTTCACCGGCGGCGGCCGCGTCGGCCGACTGGTGATGGCCGCCGCGGCCCGGCATCTCACCCCCGTCACCCTGGAGCTGGGAGGGCGCAGCCCCGCGATCGTGCTGGCTGATGCCGATCTGGGGGTCTCCGCCCGGCGGCTCGCCTGGGGCAAGGGCCTCAACGCCGGTCAGACCTGCATCGCCCCGGACCACCTGCTGGTGGAGGAGACGGTGCGACCGGCCCTGATCGAGCGCCTGCGGGGCGAGTTCCAGAGGGCCTACGGCGACGATCCCCTCGCCTCCCCCGACCTGGCCCGCATCGTCAACCAGGCCCAGTTTGAGCGCCTGCTGGCCCTGCTGGAGGTGGCTCGCCGCGCTGGCCGGGTGCTCAGCGGCGGCCAGGTGGATCCCCAGAGCCGCCGGATCGCACCCACCCTGATCGCCTGCCACTCGGCCAGCGAACTGCTCAGTGGCCGCAGCAGCGATGATCCGCTCCTGTCCGGTGAGCTGTTCGGCCCTTTGCTGCCGGTGGTCGGCGTGTCCGGGCTGGCCCAGGCGATTGAACTCATCCGCCAGGGGCCCAAGCCGCTGGCCCTCTACCTGTTCAGCCGCAGCCAGGCGGCCCAGGAGCAGGTGATGGCCGGCACCAGTTCCGGCGGCGTCTGCATGAACGACGTGGTCATGCAGGTGGGGGTGCCACAACTGCCCTTCGGCGGCGTCGGCGAGAGCGGCATGGGCCGGTACCACGGCCAAGTTGGCTTTGACACCTTCTCGCACCTGCGCAGCGTGCTGCGCAGGCCCTTTCGCCTCGACCTTCCCTTCCGCTACCCGCCCTATGGCGAGCGGCTGGGCCTGATCAAACGGCTGCTGGGCTGAGTTCCAGGGAACGGCGACTGGTGGGGGCTGGCGTTCTGAGGGGTTCTCCGTAAGGTTCACCCAGCCGAACGCGCCATCCATGCACAGCCCGCAGCCCTTGCGCCGTTCCCTGGCCGCCCTGGTCCTGGCCCTGGTGTTGCCCATCCCTGCCCTGGCGGCCCCCCAGCACGTGGTCAAGTCGGGGGAGACGCTCTCGGAGATTGCCGAGCGCTACGGCGTATCGGTGCAGAAGCTGATGCAGCTCAACAGCATCAAGGATGCCGATCTGGTTAAGGCCGGCACCAAGCTCAAGCTGCCCGACGGGGCCAAGACAGCGCCGCGGGCCGGTTCGGGTTCTTCCGGGGCCGGCAGCCACACCGTGAGCGCCGGCGAGACGCTATGGGAGATCGCCGAGCGCTATGGCCTTTCGGTGCAGAAGCTGATGGAGCTCAATGGCCTCAAGGACGCAGACCTGGTGCAGGTGGGACAACGCCTGAAGGTGCCCAAGGCGAAGAGCGCGTCAGCACCAGCCAAGCCAGCGACCCCAGCCAAGCCTGCGGCCCCCGCTGCGGCCGGAGCAAAGACCGGAAGGGTGCACGTGGTCAAATCCGGTGAGACCCTCTCGGAGATCGCCGAGCGCTACGACGTGCCGGTGGCCCGGCTGGTGAGCCTGAACAAGCTGGAGAGCCCCGACAACCTGCAGGTGGGCACCAAGCTCAGCCTGGGAACAAGCGGCGGAGCCCCAGCCGCCAAGCCGGCAGCATCCAAACCAGCAGCCGCCAAACCAACGGCCGCCAAACCAGCAGCTGCCAAGCCAGCCCCGGCCAAACCGGAGCCAAAACCAGCGCCGAATCCTCCCGCCGAGCAAGCCGAGCAGCCCGCCCCAGCCGTCGCCACGCCTGCTGCCCAGGCCACGCCTGAACCCGAGGCCAAACCGGCCGCACCCAAACCCGTGGTGGCCGCCGCCAAACCCCAACCCAAGCCCCAGCCCAAGCCCGACCCAAGCAACAGCACCCCCCCGGACTGGCGCACCTACGGCCCGCTGCAGGTGGATTTCTCCAACTGGCGGCCGATGGGTGGCAGCCAGGTGGCTCCGGCCCTCAACAGCAGCGGCCAGCCGGTGTTCGTGTCCGTCAACTGCGCCGCCCGCAAGATCAACGCCACCGGCGAAGCGGGCGGCTGGGGCAGCTGGGAGGACCCCAGCGCCGACTACGAGGAGCAGCTGATCAAAGACACCTGCAAGCTCAAAGCGGGTTGAGCCACGCTGCAGGCTGAAGTCAGGCCGCCCAGCGCAGGGGCCAGGGCTGACTGAGGTAGTGGCGTCCAGCACTGCGCAGCCAGAGCCTCTGGCTGCCGTCGTCGCTTTCGCTGATCAGCTCCTCCTGTACCAGGCGGCGGGTCAGCCAGCCCCAGCGCTGGCCATCGCCGGCATGGGCCTGCTCCAGGGCCTCGGCCAGGCGGCGCAGATCCACCCCGTCCTTCTGGGCTAGGGCCTCCAGCACCCGCGCCGCGTCCAGCGACCAGTCGCTGATGGTGCCGGGCCGCTGGCAGACATCACAGCGGCCGCAGGGCGGCACCAGTTCCCCCACCGCCAGCAGCAGAGCCTGCTCGCGGCAACCACTGCCCTCCGCCACCGCCTCCATCCGCCGCAGCTGCTGCTGAGCGATCTCGCGGCGCGGCCGCTCCTGGTCCTGCAGGTCCGGGCTCATCTGCCGGGCCGAGGCCCGCATCGCCCAGCCCAGGGAAAGCCGATCGGCCGGATCGAACAGCACCTGGCAGCGGGCGGGCAGCCCGTCCCGGCCCGCCCGCCCCGACTCCTGCAGATAACCCTCGGCGCTGGCGGGCAGGTCGAGGTGCAGCACCAGGCCCACATCCGCACGGTCCACCCCCATCCCGAAGGCCACGGTGGCCACCAGCACCGGCTGAGGACTGTCCTGGAAATGCTCCAGGGCCAGGCGGCGGCTCTCCGGGTCCATGCCCGCGTGGTAGGCGATCGCCTCACGACCGCTGGCCGTGAGCCGGGCGGCCCAGTGCTCCACCGAGCGGCGGGTGCGCGCATAGATCAGCACCGCCCCCCGGGCCTGCTCCAGCGCCCCCAGCACCAGGTCCAGGGGGTCCTCAGGGCGCCGCTGCATGGCATAGGTGAGGTTGGAGCGGCGGGCCGAGCGCACCTGTACCAGCGGGCGGCGCAACTGCAGCAGGCGGATGATGTCGGCCCGCACCCGGGGGGCCGCCGTGGCGCTCAGGGCCACCAGGGGCACCCCGGGGCAGAGGCTGCGCAACTGACCCAGCCGCCGGTAATCGGGGCGGAAGTCGTGGCCCCAGGCACTGATGCAATGGGCTTCATCCACCGCCAGGGCCACCAGGCGCCCCTGCTCCAGCACCTCCTCCAGCAACTGGCGGGTGGCCTCAGCCTGAAGCCGCTCCGGCGCCAGGTAGAGCAGCCGCAGGCGATTCTCCTCCAATCGCCGCAGCAGGGCGCGGCGATTGGGCAGGTCCAGTCCCTGATGCAGGCTGGCCGCCGGGATGCCCCGTCGTTGCAGCTGGATCACCTGGTCCTGCATCAGGGCCACCAGGGGCGACACCACCAGCACCAGGCCCTGTCGCACCAGTGCCGGCAACTGAAAGCACAACGACTTGCCGGCGCCGGTGGGCATCACCGCCAGACAGTCCTGGCCGGCCAGCAGCGCCTCCACCACCGGCCGCTGCCCGGGGCGGAAGGCACTCCAACCGAAATGGCGCTGCAGCTCTGCTTCGAGCGGGTCCGTCATGGCGCTCAGGGCAGGGGCGGAGGCGTCAGCTGGTCGGGGCTCTCCTCCACCAGTTGCAGGCGGATGCGCTTCCCCCCCGAAAGCTCCCCAAGGGACACCCGCAGGGTGGTGCCGCTGAGGCTCTGCAGGGCGGTGAGCAGCTCGCGCAGATGGGGGGTGCTGCTGCCGCTCTCCACCCAGAGGCGCTCCTGCAACCCCCCCAGGCGCCGCCAGCTGGTGTGCAGCTTGAGCACGGCGCTCTCCAGCTGCTGGGCCTGGGCCACGGCATCGGCGAACAGGCCGAGGGCATCAAGCCGCTGGGCCTCCTGCAGAGCCTTCTCCAGGTTGAGATCCCCATGCTGGAAGGCGCGCACGGCGAGGCCGGCCTCGGCCGCCTTGCTCAGCCAGCGGGCGGTGCTGGTCACATCCTTGATCCGCTCCAGCTCCGGTTCCTCGCGCAGGGCTCGGCGCAGATCGTCCTGCTGGGGTTCGGGCAGCTTGGCCAGCTCCCGCACCAGGGGGGCCACCACCCGGGGTGGCAGCAGGTTCTCCTGGGTGCGCTGGCGGATCTCCTCAGGCAACAGCGGGCTGGTGGCGGCCGTGAACTCATCGCTGAGGCGCCGCACCTGCTTGCGGCTGATCTGCTGGCCCTCATTGGCGGCTTCGCTGATCATCAGCTGCACCTCGGGTTCGGCCAGGGCGGTGTCGAGGAAGGCGCGCTTGGAGAAGTTGTTGACGCTCTCCTGCTCGAGCATTCCCTCGCCCACCAGGCCATCGGCCGACTCCGCTAGCTGAATCAGGCCGTAAGCCCGGGTCTTGCTGATCTCCTGCTCCCTCAGCCACTGCAGGAAACCGGTGCCTCGGCCCTCTCCCCCCCGCTTCTCCCGGTCGCGCACCGCCCGCAGGATGCGCCCCCGCCAGATCTCCGTCTGCAGATCGAAACGGTCGCAGACAGCCCAGGCCTCCTCCAGGCGGGAGAGGAACTCCATGGTGCTGATGTCGTCGCGCTCCGGATCGGGCAGCTCCAGGCTGAGGACGGGTGCCTCCATCGACGATCCATGGCGCAATCGCCGATGCTGCCACGCAGGGCCATGGCGGCGAACGACGAAACGTGACGCCCGCGGTTCAGCCCCCCTCCGGAGAAGGTATCTTCCGTCTGACAGTCACCCCACAACAGCGCAGCGATGGCGATCTCCCGCGGCGACAAGGTGCGCATCAAGCGGCCTGAGTCCTACTGGTTCAACGAAGTCGGCACCGTGGCGTCAGTCGACACCTCGGGCATCCGCTACCCCGTGGTGGTGCGCTTCGAGAAGGTCAACTACAGCGGCTACAGCGGCTCCGAAGGCGGCATCAACACCAACAACTTCGCCGAACGCGAACTCGAGACCGCCTGATCTCCCGGCCAGATCAACCAGCACTCATCCACCAACCGATCCGCCATCCGCCTGGAGCTCAGCTTCGGGCGGTTTTTTTGTCTGCCTGAGCGCCCGCCCCTGCCTGCCAGGCTGCCTTGGCCTGGATCGATGCTGAGCGGATGCCCGAGCTGCCTGAGGTGGAAACAGTGCGGCGCGGCCTGGAGCGCCAGCTCAGGGCATTCGAGATCGAGCAGGTCGAGGTGCTCAGGCCACGGGCCATCGCCGCTCCCGAGGATGTGGATCAGTTCCGGGCCGGCCTGATCGGCTGCCGGGTGGGGAGCTGGAGCCGCCGGGGCAAATACCTGATGGCTGAGCTCAGCCGCGGCGGCCAGGCTGCAGGTCACTGGGGAGTGCATCTGCGCATGACCGGGCAGTTCCTCTGGCTGGAGGAGCCCCGTGCCCCCTGCCCCCACACGCGGGTGCGCTGCTGGAGCACCCGGGGACAGGAACTGCGCTTCATCGATGTGCGCAGCTTCGGGCAGATGTGGTTCGTACCCCCAGGGGATGCTTGCTCCAGTGTGATGACAGGCTTGCAGAAGCTGGGCCCTGAACCTTTCAGCGCGGCCTTCAGTGCCACCCACCTGCAGCAGAAACTGAAGGGCTCCGTGCGGCCGATCAAAGCGGCTCTACTGGATCAGTCGCTGGTGGCTGGGGTGGGCAACATCTACGCCGATGAATCCCTGTTCACCGCCGGTGTGGCCCCCCGGCGCCGCAGCGGCAGCCTCAGCCTTGCTGAGCTGGAACGCCTGCGCGAGGCACTGATCGAGGTGCTCGAGATCAGCATCGGTTCGGGCGGCACCACCTTCAGCGACTTCCGCGATCTCAGCGGCACCAACGGCAACTACGGAGGCGTCGCCTGGGTGTACCGCCGTGGTGGTCAGCCCTGCCGGCGCTGCGGCCAACCGATTCAGCGCGAACGCCTGGGCGGCCGCAGCAGCCACTGGTGCCCCACCTGCCAGCACTGAATTTGCGAGGTGCGTCTCATGGGAAAGGAAATCATGGGCAAGGAGATCGTGGGAGGGGTCGTGGAGGTGCGGGAAGATGGAACGATGTCGTTGATGGATCCGTTGGTCACATCCACGCCCGGGGAGCTGGCCAGGGCCCTGAGCGGCGTCATCGCAGCGATCCATGCCAGGGGATGGTGCGACGGCACGGGCGGAAATTTCAGCTGCGTGAGACGCAGGGAGCCCCTGGAGCTGCTGATGGCCCCCAGCGGCGTTGACAAGGGCTCGATCCAGCCCCACGACCTGATCCTTGTGAATGGTGAAGCCGAGGTGATCGAGGGCAGCGGAGCCGCCAGCGCCGAAACCCTGCTGCACTTGGAAATTGTCAAGCGCACCGGGGCCGGAGCCGTGCTGCACACCCACTCCCAGGCCGCCACCCTGCTCTCCCGTCGTGCCCTGCAGGGTACTGAAGCCTTGGACACGGACGCAGCCGTGCGGATTGAAGGATTGGAGATGCTCAAAGGCCTCGCGGGTCTGCGCAGCCACGACAGCTTCATCGCCATTCCCGTACTGGCCAACGACCAGGATCTGAAACGGCTCAGCCAGGCCGCCTCACCACTGCTCGCAGAGGCACCCCACGGCCTGCTGGTTGCCGGCCACGGGCTCTATGCCTGGGGCCAGGATCTCTTCAGCGCCCGCCGCCATCTGGAAATTCTCGAATTCCTGCTGGAGCAGAGCTGGCGAGAGCTGCTGCTGGCACCACGTCCCACCGGGTCATGACGCAGCCATCATCCAGACCAGAAGCGGCCGCAGAGGAAATCGGCGCTGAACTCAGCCATCTGACACTTGATGCAGATGTCAGCCATGTCCTGCTGGATATCGAAGGCACCACGTGCCCGGTGAGCTTCGTCGCCGACACCCTCTTCCCCTATGCCAGAACGCGACTGGAATCCTTCCTGCTGGAGCACAGGCAGGATCCCCACCTCCAGCCATTGCTGGCTGAACTCAACAAAGCCTGGCGTAACGACTGTCACAGCGGTGATGGCGAAGCCATCGAGCTCAAGCCCCCCGACCTCCATCAACTCAGCGGTTTTCTGCGGCGGCTGATTGATGAAGACCGCAAGCTCACGGCCCTCAAGGATCTCCAGGGTTTGATCTGGAAGGAGGGCTATCGCTCGGGGAGTCTGCAGGCTCCCCTGTTTACCGATGTGGCTCCCGCCCTGAAGCGCTGGTACGCCGCTGGACTTCGCCTGGCGGTCTACTCCTCAGGGTCGGTCGCCGCACAGCAGCTGCTCTATGGCCACAGCACGGGCGGAGATCTGCGAGAGCTGTTCTGTGGCTGGTTTGACACCCGCATCGGGCGCAAACAGGACCCAGCCAGTTACCTGAAGATCGCAGAATCTCTTGTCTCTCCACCAGCCAGAATCCTGTTCGTGAGCGACTCCCTCATCGAACTGGATGCCGCCTATAGCAGCGGCCTCGCCGTGATCTTCAGCAACAGACCAGGCAATCCCGAAGAGGACCCGGGACTCCATTCCCAGCTCACCTCCTTAGAGCAGATTCAGTTCCCAGCCTGAGTGCAGCACGGCAGATGCACCAACCGGGCCGCGGAGCAGCACACAAGGTCCAGAGCACAAAAGGCCAGGCCATGGGCATGGCCATGGGCACAAAAAAAGCCACCCAAAGGTGGCTTTCTCGGCTCTTCCCAACAGCATTGGGGTGAAGCTTGAGCGTTCAGATTGTTTTATCCTGGCATCGAGCTATTTTTGCAGGAAGCTA
>JAUCZK010000032.1 GCA_030373145.1 Cyanobium sp. CZS48M
CAAAAGTTGGCTATGATTATTCTTGTAATCTGCCGCGAAGCGGCTTAGTTCAACTTGTCATTGGATGGTTCCGGGAACCACCCGCCACTGTCTCCCCCATTCCGTGAACCACTTGCTGACCAGCCTCGGTGATGCCACGAACCCCTGATGAGGTCTGAGTTTTGCACACCGGTCCCAAAATGGGAGTGATGGTTCTCTGACCAGAGAACCATCGGTTCACAGCGATGCAGTCCGTTGGCCGGATCATCAGCTCACTCCTCCAGCAGGGCCTGCTCGATGCGTCGATCGGGGATGATCCAGATCAAGGCCACCAGCACATACACCGCTTGCGCCAGCCATGGTGCTGCGAAGGCAGCGAGCACGGCAAGGGCATAGAGCAGCAGCGAGAGGCGGCCCTTCAGGTCGCGGCCGATGGCCTTCCGCAGCAGGGAGTTCTTCCCTTCGTTGCTGATAATCGCCTGCTGCAGGATCCAGTAGGCCACGGCGGCCAGCAGCAGGTTGAGGCCGTAGACCGCCGTGGGCAGGGCGGCGTAGTGGTTTTCGCCGATCCAGCGGGTCGCGAAGGGAACCAGGGACAACCAGAAGAGCAGATGCAGATTGGCCCAGAGCACTCCACTGCTCACCCGCCGGCAGGCTTGCAGCAGGTGGTGATGATTGTTCCAGTAGATCCCGATGTACAGGAAACTCAGGACGTAACTGAGAAAGATCGGTGCCAACGCCAGCAGCGCCACCACACCTTCCCCTTCCGGGCTCTTGAGCTCCAACACCATGATCGTGATGATGATGGCGAGCACCCCATCACTGAAAGCTTCGAGGCGGCCGCGACCCATGGTTGAACTCCTGCTGATTCAGTACAACGACGAGCAGGTGCTGGTGGAGGTGAGCTTCATTAGCGACCACAGCGCGCCGTATTGAGCCTGGGAGAGCGACAGCTCGGTTTGCATACGCTTGCCCATCGGTGTGCCCGGGGCCGCCGTGGCCCCCAGTTCGGTGTTGATCACGGCCAGGCCCTGGCACATCTTCTCGATGTCGGGGTTGAGGTCGTTGGCAGCCAAGGCGGATGCAACGGGAAGTGCCAGGGACAGCAGGCTGATCACCAGGAGGCCCGCCCATGAAGCCTCGAAACCCGCATGGCGCCGGCTGCAAATACTCATGGGGCTGGTTTGGCCAGGGGCAACAGGCACTTGTCGGAATCGCAACCGGCAGGGCCAGCTTCCACCAGTTCACCCTGGTCGTAACGCTGCAGCGCCTCGAAGAAATCAGCGGTGCGGCGGCGGGCAGCCACCTCCTGCTGAAGGCGGGTGTAGGTGGCCAGATCGATCGGCTCGAACGGCAGCCGCGGGAAGGTGGCATTGGCATCGAAGCGGGCCAGCAGCGCCGCCGAGATGTAACCCTCACCGCCATCGATCGCCTGGTGGATCGCCTCGGCAAGCCCTTCGATCTCGTTCTCGCGGAATTCCACCGTGGCGGAGGTGTTGTGGGCCGTGTAGTGCTTCTGCACCTGCATGTAGAAGTCGAACTGGGCCAGGGCCGAGAAATTGTTGATCTCCACCGCATCGGCGCCCGGGATGTTCGCCCAGCTCACCTCGGTGGGAATCTCCACCAGCCATTCGCCGCAGCGGGGATCGAAAGGATCATCCAGCAGGCGGCCGTTCTCGTCCTTGTCGGATTGGCTGGGCACGATCGTGTAGCCGTAGTCCATGCAGGCCAGCGCCACCGGATCGTTCTTGCGGAAGGTGATGCGGCGGATGAAGCGCTGCGCCTTGGGCGGATGCCAGCCGGGGCTGGCGCCGGTGAGCAGGCTCTTGGTGCCAGCCGGTTGCACGGTGGTGCAGCGGTTGGGGCGGCGCAGGCCATGGCGGTCGCAGTAGTCCCACACCGCCTCGTTCACGATCTGCTTCCAGCGGCCCAGATACTCCGCTTCCTGGGCCTTGAAGGCCTGGCCTTCCTCGGTTTCAGGGCGGCCCTGCTCCCACCAGCGCAGCCAGGGCGTGCCGAAGGCATGCACGAAGAAGTCGAACAGGCCGGTGAAGCTCACCCCCACGATCGGATCCCAGGCGCGGCTCTGGCGGTAGCGCTCCACTTCAAAGTCGTGGTTGAGCAGGCAGGCCACCGCCAGCCCACCGGCCTTGAAGGCATCGGCCTGGGCCTGGTGATCGGCGGGATCGATTCGGTTCAGGTGGATTTCAGCCAGGTTGCAGTGGAAATCAGCGCCGAGGATTTCACCGCAGGGGTTGAGCCCGTAGCGCCCCAACCGGTGCTCCAGCTCGGCGGCCGTGATCTCAGGGTGGTGCAGCTGCAGCCAGCGGCCAGCTTCCTCGCGGCCCTGATCCACATAGATATCGATGAACTCGCTGCGCAGCTCAGGGGTGGGCAGCAGATCTGCATTGGAGCGGGCGATGGCTTCGGGAGCGAACTGGATCGCACCTTCCCCGCTCTGGAACTGCTTGAGCACCGCCTCCAGCACCACCTCCTTGCTGGGGCGGCTGTGGAACACCCGCGTGTGGTTGGCCATCCGCAGCGCATCACGCTCGGGATCGATGCTCCAGTTGCCACTGGCGTCCTGCTGCCAGAGATTGTCCTTGGCGCCAGCGGCGGAGAGATCCTCGGCGGCGAACTGGCGCATGCCGGCGGAGCGCCTGATGTTGCCGGCCACGATCGTGACCGCCGCCTCATCAATCAGCAGGCAGCATTCCACCGAGGTGAGCCGGCGGCCGATCGCCTTGTTGAGGATCTGGGCCACTCGGCCGTAGAGGTCCCCCAGCTTGACGGGGTTGGCCATGCCGCCGAAGCCCTTGAGCGTTTCGCCAACCGGCCGCACATCGGAGAGATCCACGCTCACTGTGATCGGCGTGGCGGCGTCAAAGCGCTCATCACTGCAGAGCTCCAGTAGCAGCTGGTAGCTGTCGACCCAGCCGCGGCGGGTGTCGCCCACCTTGATCTCGACCCGCTGGCCCTCGACGCTGTGGCTGGTGGCCTCCTGGCGCGCTCCGGCGGGGGTGAGGCCGATGGGCGTGACGGCCTCGATGCGCAGCTGGTTACGCACCAGCGGCAGGCGCTCGATCAGGTGCGGCTCGATGATCGCGCCGGTGCCGCAGCCCATCATCGCCAGGTCCATCATCAGACCGAAGGCTTCCCAGTCGATCAGGTTGGTGGAGGTGCAGTTGTAGGCACCGGAGAAGTTGTGGCGCTGCTGAATCCAGGGGGTGCCGCCGATCCAGAGCCAGCGCCCCGAGGGCAGGGCCTGCTGGTGCTTCTGCATGCGCCGGATCAGCTCCACCTCCGCCCCATCGAGGTGGCCCAGCTGGCGCAGACCCTCCAGGTTGCGCTCGGACACCTGGTGCCAGCTCTCGCGGCCGGCCTCGGTGCGGCGGGAGTAGGTGCGGTAAAAGACGGGGTTCGCCGCCGGGGCGGTGGGCGGGAAATCGGGCTCCAGCAGGCCGTTGGCACCGATCTGGCCGCCCCGCAGGCGCCCAGCGGGATCGATCAGATCGGGGCGCGCTGGGGTGAGGGTCACGGCGGAGGGGGTGGTCAGGTTGTTGAACCATACCGCCACTGGTGGGGGGTGCAAGCGCGCACGGCCACCAGCGGCAGTGCCCTGGGGTGGCCTGTCAGGCTGAGTCCATGACCAGCAGCAGCAGCACCGGGGCCCCACAGAACGCGGCCGCGGACCCCGAGCAGCAGGCCCTGGCTGACGCCGTGGCCCGGCGCCGCAATTTCGCGATCATTTCCCACCCCGACGCGGGCAAGACCACCCTCACCGAAAAACTGCTGCTCTATGGCGGCGCCATCCAGCAGGCCGGGGCGGTGAAGGCCAAGGGCGAGCAGCGCAAGGTGACCTCCGACTGGATGGAGCTGGAGAAGCAGCGCGGCATCTCGATCACCTCCACCGTGCTCCAGTTCGACTACGACGGCAGCACGATCAACCTGCTCGACACCCCCGGCCACCAGGACTTCTCCGAAGACACCTACCGCACATTGGCGGCCGCCGATAACGCGGTGATGCTCGAAGACGCCGCCAAGGGCCTCGAACCCCAGACCCGCAAGCTGTTCGAGGTCTGCCGCATGCGGCGGATTCCGATCTTCACCTTCATCAACAAGATGGACCGGCCGGGGCGGGAGCCCCTGGAGCTGATCGATGAGATCGAGAGCGAGCTGGGCCTCACCTGCTGGCCGGTGAACTGGCCGATCGGCAGCGGCGACCGCTTCCGTGGGGTGATCGACCGCCGCAGCCGCGATGTGATCCTGTTCACGCGGGCCGAACGGGGCCGTCAGGCCGCCGAGCAGCGTCTGAGCGCCGGCAGCCCCGAACTGGCCGACCTGGTGGAGCCGGAACTCCTGGCTCAGGCCCTTGAGGAACTGGAGTTGCTCGATGGCGCCGGTGCCGACCTCGACCTGGAGCTGGTCCATGCCGGTGAACTCAGCCCGGTGTTCTTCGGCTCGGCGATGACCAACTTCGGCGTGCATCCCTTCCTCGATGCCTTCCTGGAGCTGGCCCAGCGCCCCGTGGCCCGCACCAGCCAGGGCGGCCCCATCGATCCGCTGCGACCTGAGTTCAGCGGCTTCGTGTTCAAGCTGCAGGCCAACATGGATCCGCGTCACCGCGACCGCATCGCCTTCGTGCGGGTCTGCTCGGGCCGCTTCGAGAAGGACATGAGCGTGCGCCATGCCCGCAGCGGCCGCACCATCCGCCTCTCGCGCCCGCAGAAGCTGTTCGGCCAGGACCGCGAGGTGGTCGATACCGCCTACCCCGGCGATGTGATCGGCCTGAATAACCCCGGCATGTTCGCCATCGGCGACACCCTCTATGTGGGCCCGAAGGTGGAATACGAGGGCATCCCCTGCTTCAGCCCGGAAATCTTCGCCTGGTTGCGCAACCCCAACCCCTCGGCCTTCAAGAGCTTCCGCAAGGGGGTCAATGAGCTGCGCGAGGAAGGAGCCGTGCAGATCCTCTACGACACCGACGCCAGCAAGCGCGATCCGATCCTGGCGGCGGTGGGACAGCTGCAGATGGAGGTGGTGCAGTACCGGCTGGAGAACGAATACGGGGTGGACACACGTCTGGAGCCCCTCGGCTTCAGCGTGGCGCGCTGGGTGGTGGGCGGCTGGCCGGCGCTGGAGAGCGTCGGGCGCATCTTCAACTGCAAGACCGTGCGCGACGCCTGGGACCGGCCGGTGCTGCTGTTCAAGAACGAGTGGAACCTCAACCAGCTCAAGGAGGATCACCCCGAGCTGGAGCTCAGCGCCGTGGCGCCGGTGGTCAGCGGCGTCGAACCGATCGCGATCTGAGCCACGGCCCGCCGCCGGCCTCGCCAGAATCAATTGCAACGAAAGGTCAAGGTGACGGCCATGCCTCAGCCGATCTGGCTGGTTCGCCCCCGCCGGGATGGAGGCTCCGATTACGTGCGTTTCCTGCCCAGCCAGGAAGCCGTGGAAATCCGCGAAGGCAGCCACCTGCCCCCTCAGATGCCCCTGCTCAAGAGCCGCCACTGGCTGGCGATCGAGGAAGCGGAGGCTCGGCGCCTCGAGCTGCAGCAGGACGCGGGCTACCACTGCAGCGAGCCCCTGTTCTGAGCCCCGTCGTCAGCTCCGGCAGGTCTCATTCACCACCTCAGGCACAGCCACACGCCCCTCGCCTCGATACGCTCGGCCCACGACACAGCCCCACGCACCGGAGGCCATGACCAACGGTTCTGAACCCGCCCCCAGCGCCAGCCCCTACGAACGGCTCGGCATCACCCCCGACGCCAGCTTCGATGAGGTGCAGGCCGCCCGCCAGCATCAGCTCGCGGCGGTGGCCGCTGATCCCCAGGCCTGCGCCAAGGTGGAAGCCGCCTACGACGCGGTGCTGATGGAGCGCCTGCGCGAGCGGCAGCAGGGCAAGGTGAGCAGCGCCGCCGTCACTGCCTCGAAGCGCGAGGAGGTCAAACCGGTGGCGGCGAGGGTTCCCTCGCGGCCGTCCCTGCCCCAGCTGCCCTCCCTGCCCCAGTTCAGCGGCGTCAACAAGTTGCAGGCCCCCAGCCTGTCGCTGCCCACCATTGCCCTGGCCGAGGGCCGCGAGCGCTGGTTTCCCCTGGTGGCCGATGGTCTGCTGCTGCTGCTGGTGCTGGTCACCCCGCCCGGCTCAGCGGAGGTGGTGCTGGCCCTGGCCACCGGCGTCACGGTGGTCAACCTCAGGCGCCGCAACGGCCGCTTCCTGGCCGCCGTGGGCTGGAGCTTCGCGCTGCTGAGCGTGGGCCTGCTGCTGGGCGGTCTGCTCACCATGGGCCTGGATCCAGCCCTGCCCCTCGGTCTGCCGCTGGCCCTGAATCAGGTGCAGAGCCTGCCGGCCCTGATCCTGCTGCTGCTGGGCGCCCTGCTGATCGCCTAGGACCAGCTGAACTGACCCCCTAGGCCACGGAGAGCTCGGCGATCAGCTCGCGCAGTTCCCCTTCCTCCACCCCATACACCTCGTTGCAGAAGTGGCAGGTGAGCTCGGCGCGGCCATCTTCCTGCAGGATCGAGGCCAGCTCCTGCTGGCCCAGCAGCCGCAGGGCGTTGACGCTGCGGCGGCGGGTGCAGGGGCAGTGGAAGGTCACGTCCTGACGGGCCTCGGCGTCCTCCAGCAGCTGGGGATCGAGGTCGGGGAAGATGTCCTCCAGCAGCAGCTTGAGGTCGTCCTTGCAGGCGGCCAGGCGCGAACTGAAGCCGCTGATCTCACGGCAGCGCTCCTCCAGCAGGGCCACCAGAGCCGGCTCCTGCGCCGCCTTCGGCAGCACCTGCACCAGCACCCCACCGGCGCAGCGCACGCCGCTGCTGTCGATCTGCTCCCCCACGAACAGTGCCGAGGGGGTCTGCTCGGAGTGGAGCAGGTAGGAGGCCACGTCATCGCCGATGCCGCCACTCACCAGCTCCACCGTGCTGCTGAACGGCTCCCCCTTGCCCTGGTCGCGCACCACGTGCAGGTAGCCGGTGCCGGTGGCCTGACGAAAATCGAACTGGTGCTGGCCGTCGGCCTCCTCCAGCAGGTCGAGCTCCAGCCCCGGATGGCCCACATAGCCGCGCACGCTACCGTCACGGCCGGCATCCACCATCAGCCCGCGCAGGGGCCCATCCGACTGGATGCGCAGGTTCACCCGCCCGTGGGCCACCTTCATCGAGCTGGCCAGCAGCAGCCCGGCCGTCATCGCCCGCCCCAGCAGCGCCGTGGTGAGGTACGAGAGCCCATGGCGCCGGCGGGCATAGCGGCTGGTCACCGTGGTGAGCGCCGCCACCAGACGGATTCCCCCATCGGCCGCCGTGGCCCGCACCAACTGATCGGGCATCGCTGCGCCCTCCGCCAACTCAGGGCATCGTACGGAGCGCCGGCAGGGCCTGAAGGGTCCCGTCGCTGAGGCGCCAGGCCTGGCCCACCAGGTTGCGGAACAGCTCCGGCTCATGGGTGACCACCAACAGGGCCCGCTGGCGGCCCAGCTGGGCGATCAGCTGCAGCACCTCATGGCGCACCGACCAATCCAGCCCGGCGGTGGGTTCATCCAGCAGCAGCACCTTCGGATCCCGCAGCAGCTGCACCGCCAGGGCCAGGCGCCGCTGCTGGCCGCCGCTGAGCCGCTCCGGCGCCTGCTGCAGCGACACCCCCTGCAGGCCCACCTGAGCCAGCACCGCCTCCAGCCGCTCGCTCCCCAGCCGGCGCTGACCCAGCTTCAGCTCCTGGCCCACGCTCAAGCCAAGGAAATGGCGTTCGGGGAACTGGAAGACCAGGCCGCTCAGCCAGCGGCGCGCTCGGCCCGTCACCGGCTGACCCTGCCAGAGGATCGTGCCGCCACTGGGATCCGCCAGGCCGCTGATCAGCTCCAGCAGGGTGCTCTTGCCGCTGCCGCTGCGGCCCGCCACCAGCACCGGCTCGCCCACGGGCAGCGTCAGGCTGAGATCGCGCAGCACCGGCTCAGGGGTGGTGGCCGGGTGATAGCAGACCGATCGGAGCTCCAGCATGGGGGACCACGGACCGCACCAGCTTGCAGCAGCCGCCACCGAGTTTGATGGGGGTCACCAGTCGATGCTGGAAGGAGCAACGCCCATGGACATTCGCTTCCGCGAGGTGGATCCGTTCAACTGCTGGATCTGGCTGCGCTTCCCCGATCACCCCGGTCAGGGGGAGCGGGGTTACGTCGACACCGTCTTCGACAGCTGGTTCTTCCTCGGCAAGCTGGGGGGCTTCAACGCCGAAAGCCTGCAGGTGCATGAGGAAGGCATCGACCTCAGCGCCATGCACTACGACATCGAGGCCGCCGAGGCGACCCTCCCCGCCCTGATGCACAGCATGGGCGAACCGGAATACCGCGACGCCTGGTGCCGCTGCTGGGTCGACCTGGGCACCAGCGATGGGGTGGCCCTCGATGTGTTGATCAATGCCCTGCGTCAGCTCAACAACGACGTGGTGGAGATCGAAGAGGTGCTGATCGGCGGCGTCAATGACGACTGGCCGGTGGAGGAGGTGCCCGAGGCCCTCTTCCCCCACGGCGCCAACTGAGGCGGGTGGTGCGCGAGCTGCGCCGCCTGCTGATCGCCCCCGAGCGCCTGGCGGCCGGCACCAGCCTGGCCCTGGCCGCCGAGGAGAGCCGCTACCTCAGCCGCGTGCTGCGCTACGGCCCCGGAGATCGCTTCGCCGTGGTCGACGGGCAGGGCCAGCTCTGGAGTGCGCTGCTGCTCGATGGGCCCCAGGCCCGGCTGGAGCAGCCGCTGGATCAGCCCCTGCAGCGCCAGCCGGTCGCCAGCCCCTGGCTGGAGCTGGCGGTGGCCATTCCCCGCCTCGACTTCGACGTGGTGGTGCGCATGGCCTGCGAGCTGGGGGTGGACCGCCTCCAGCCCCTGGTGGCCGAGCACGGCGCGCGGCACGGCAGCTGGAAGACGGCCCGCTGGCAGACGATCCTGCGCGAGGCCTGCGAGCAGTGCGAACGCCTCTGGCTGCCGCAGCTGCTGGAGCCGCTGGCGGCGGTCAGCTATCTCGCTGAAGCGCGCTCCGGCCTGCCGCTGCTGGCCAGCACCCGGGAGGAGCAGCTGCCATTGCTGGCCGTCGCCCTGGCGCAGGCGCCAGCGGCTGCCCTGGCCGGAGCGTGCCCTGGAGTGGCCCTGGCGATCGGCGGGGAGGGTGGCTGGAGCCCAGCGGAAGCCACCGCCGCCGAGACGGCCGGTTGGCAGGGCGTGAGCCTCGGCCCCCATATCCTGCGCACCTCCACGGCGGCCGTGGCCGGGCTGGCCGGGCTGGCGCAGTGGCGGGCTGCGCTCAGCGGCCGAGCATGCCGCTGGCCATCTGCTTGAACACACCCAGGTTGGCGCCTGCGCGGCGGCGGGCCCGGGGCAGCGCGCCGGAGGGGATCAGGCACTCGGGGGAGAAGGTGACCACACTCGGGGCCGGGCGGTTCTCCTGCTCGCGGCGCAGTTCGGCGGCGATCGCCTCGGCGGTGGTGAGCACCGGGACAGCCGACCCTGACTCAGCACTCGCTGAAGCCGCGCTGGCTGCAGCCGGGCTGGCTGGAGCGGGGCTGGCTGCGGCCGGTTCAGCCGTGGCGGCTTTGCCACCCTTGCCCTGGACAGGCCTGGCCGCCACGGGAGCCACCACGGCCGGCTTGGCGTCGGCGTCCTTGTCGAGGTTGAGGAAGAACCCCTTGGGCTTGAAAATCATGACGCCGGCCAGCCAGGACGTGTGGGCTGATTATCTGTCGCGACGGCTCCATCCCCGCCGGCCCGTTGGGGAGTGCAACAGAGACCTGGGGCGCAGCCCCAGGCGGCAGGGCCCGGGCGCCGGGGAAACTGGTGATCGCCTTCTCCTGCGCCGTGCTGCCCGCCCTGCCCCTTGCCCCGCCGCCTGCGGCCCAGTGGCTGCTGGCCGTTCTGATCAACGCCGTGCTGATCGCCCTGGCTCAGCGGCTGCCGCTGCTCACCAGGGCCGGCTGGGTGCACGCCGGCATCCTCGGCAGCCTGCTCTGGGGCTGCCTGGGCTGGCGCGGCTGGCTGGCGGTGGTGCTTTACCTGGCCCTGGGCTCGGCCGTGACCCGGCTCGGGATCCGGCGCAAGCGGGAGCAGGGGCTGGCGGAGGGACGCGGCGGCCGGCGCGGGCCCGAGAACGTCTGGGGTTCGGCCGCCACCGGCGCCGTGCTGGCCGCGCTCACCACCCTGCCCGGTGCCCCTGTTCCCCTGTTGATGCTGGGCTTCGCCGCCAGCTTCGCCGCCAAGCTCGCCGACACCTGCGGCAGCGAGATCGGCAAGCGCTGGGGCCGCACCACCGTGCTGATCACCAGCCTGCGGCTGGTGCCCCCGGGCAGTGAAGGGGCCATCAGCCTGGAGGGCACCGCCGCCAGCCTCGGCGGCAGCGCCGTGATGGCCGCTGTTCTGCTGGCCCTCGGCCTGCTGCCTTCCGCCGCCGCTGCCCTGCTGGTGACGGCGGTGGGGCTGGGGGCCACCCTGATCGAGAGCCTGATCGGCGCCACCCTGCAGGGGCGCCTGGCCTGGCTCAGCAATGAACTGGTGAACGGCCTGCAGACCTTGATCGCCGCCCTGCTGGCGATGGGACTGGCCACGCTGCTGGGGCCCTGAGCGCCGGTGCCTGCTGGCGCCGGCGCAGCGGCCAGACCGGCGGCGCCTGCCGGCTCTGCAGGCGCTGATCGATCTCCTCACGCAACTGCAGCACCAGCGCCTCGAAGCGCCGCTGGGCGGCCCGGGCGGTCAGCCCCTGATCGGCCCCCAGCCGCCGCCAGGAGGCGCCCTGCAGCACCCGCTCCAGCACCAGTTGGCGCAAGCTGGGATCAAGGCGCTCCAGCCGGCGCTTCACCCACCGCTGGTTGTCGCCTTCACAGCACAGCGATTCCCCCTGCTGATCGGCACGGCAGGGGTGCGGCCGCTCCCGCGCCGGCAGCCGCTCCAGCAGCGTGCCGCCGCGCTCCTCTCCATCGGCGGCGGGGGCATCGAGGCTGCGCAGCCTCAGGGCCTGGTGCAACTGCTGCGCCTCACCCCAGCGCTGCGGCGAGCAGCCCAGCGCGGCTGCCAGCTCCTCCTGCCCCAGCGCGGGCAGCTGGTGATGTTGACGCTGCTGCATCAGGGCCTGGCCGCGGCGGTGCAGCTCCCGCAGCTGACGGGAGCAGCGCAGGGGCTGCTCGTGATCGCGCAGGTGGTGCTGCATCGCCCCGCGGATGTAGGGCACCGCAAAGCTGCTCAAGCTGGTGGAGCGGGACGGATCAAAGGCCTCGATCGCGCGGATCAGCCCCAGAGAGCCCAGCTGCACCAGATCGTCGAGCGGCAGCCTGGTGTTCGCGCTCTGGCGTGCGGCCACCTGGCGCACCAGGGGCAGATTCAGCTCCACCAGTCGGTTGCGCAGGCGGTGGTCGCCGCTGCTGTGAAAACGCTGCAGCAGCTCGGCATTACGGCTGTGGAGGTCCTGGTCCTGGGGGGGCTGGGGGCGTGGGCTGGGCATGGCGGGGACAGTGGCGGGTCCGTGTTTCCACCCTCAATCGACTGGGCCAGGTGGCGCTTCACCCCAACCGGTGAACTCACCTCCCCCAAATGGGTGAGGGAGCACAAGCGAGGACAACAGGCCGGCGAGCTCACTGGACCGGTGCGCTCAGTGGGCCGGAGTGCGGGCCAGCCTCGACTCCAGACCCGCCCAGGCCAGCAGCGCCGGCCACTGGCGCATCAGCTCGTAGATCCGGCCATGGCCGTCGGCATTGAGATGCAGGCCATCGGCGCTGAGCAGCCGGCTCCAGTGGGGATCCTCCAGCAGGGGCTGCAGCAGCGGCAGGAAGGGCACATCGGCCTCCAGGCAGGCCTCCTCCAGCAGCCGCTCGTAGCGGTGCACGCTGGCCTGCTCATACCAGAGGCAGCCGGCGAAGGGCATCACCGCCTCATCCACCGGCGTCAGCCCGATCACCAGCACCGGCGCCAGCCGCACCGCCTCGCGCAACAGCTGCTGCCAGCCGAACAGGAACGCCTCCGGCGCCAGCTGGTGGCGGCCGTCGGGCCGCCCGACCCGGGCGGTGTCGTTGAGGCCCACGCTGAGCACAATCCCCTGCGGGGCCTGACGGCGCAGCTCCCCCCGGCAGCCCACCTCCCGATGCAGGCGCGCCGCCAGCCGCTCCAGGCCATCGCCGCGCACGCCGAGGTTGTAGAGCACGGGCCCATCGGGCAGGCCCATCCAATGGCGCCGCAGCCGCTCACACCAGCCGCCGCCATCGGGGTCGCCCCAGCCGTACACCCCGCTGTCCCCCAGCACGATCAGCTTGCGCGGTGTCGCGGTCACGGCCATGGGCTCGGGCTCGGGCGTCAGGCCGCCAGCAGGCGCCGGCGGAGGCGGTCGCTGAGATCTTCTCCCATCAGGGTCAGCAGCACATAGACCGCCACCAGGGCGATCAGCTGGTCGATCGCGAAGGAACTGAGGGCCTCCAGCAGCAGGCTGCCCAGGCCGGCGGCACCCACCAGACCCACCACCACCGTCTCGCGCAGGATCACATCGGCGCGGTAGGCGCCGTAGGCCAGATAGGAGCGGGCCAGGGCGCTGAATCGGCCGTAGAGCAGGGCCAGCCGCGGCCCGGCTCCGGCGGCGGCCAGGGCCTCCTCCGCCTGCAGCGGGGCCGCTTCCTCCGCCTCCAGCAGCAGGCGGCCCAGGATGCCCAGGTTGTGGAAACCCAGGGCCAGGGCCGCGGTGAGCACCCCGGGCTGCAGCACGAACAGGAGCAGCAGGGCGGTGAGCGGCGGCGGCCAGAGGCGCCCCAGCGCCCAGATGGCCTGCATCAGCGCCCGGCCCCAGGGCCAGGGGGCCATCAACAGCAGCAGCAGCGGGGCACTGCCCACCGCCAGGGCCGCCGCCAGCAGGGTGAGCGCCAGGGTGGAGCCGATCAGCGCAGGCCAGGGCAGCGCCGCCACCGCCGGCCAGTCGGCCGTCCAGGGGGGCAGGGGCTGGAGCTGCCCCAGCTGCAGCGGGTTGACCCCCAGGGCCACGGCCACCAGCACCAGCAGAGGCAGCAGCAGCAGAGCGCCGAGGACCACCTCGCGGCCACCGCGCCCCACGGAGCGGCGGCTGAGGCCGAAGCGGGCCGGCATCCCCCAACGCTGGCGCAGAACCCGCAGCAGAGCCTCCAGCACCAGCATCACCAGCAGCAGCATCCACAGTCCGCTCCAGAGCTCACGGAACTGCAGCGACTGGAGCGTGAGCCGCAGGTCGGTGCCCAGCCCGCCAAGGCCGAACACCCCCAGCAGCGTGGCGCTGCGCAGAGCGCACTCCAGCCGGTAGCCGCCGTAGCTGATCACCCCCGGCTGCAGCGCCGGCCCCAGGGCGGTGAGCAGGGCCGGGCCCGCCGGTGCACCCGCCAGGCGCAGGCCCTCCAGGCCCGCGGTGGGCAGGGCGTCGAGCAGATCACTCACCACGCGCGCCACCAGGGCGGCGTAGGGAATCGTGATCGCCAGCACCGCCACCACCGGCTGCAGGCCCAGCAACTGCAGCAGCAGCAGGCCCCAGAGCAGCTCGTGCACCGCCCGCGGCACCGCCAGCAACCGCCGGATGCACTCCGCCGGCAGGGCGCTGCCGGTGGCCGTGCGCCACACCGTGCGCGAGCTGAGCACTCCTCCCACCAGACCCAGCACCAGGCTCAGGGCCCAGCCCAGCAGGGCGATTCCCACCGTGACCCCCAGGCCGGTGAAGGCCGAGCTCAGCACCAGCGGATCCAGCGACGGCTTGAAGGCCGCCCCGGCGAACTGACCGATCAGGTCCCAGCCGCCGCCGTGGCTGAGGCCAGGAAGCAGCAGCAGCACCGGCAACCAGACCAGGGCCGGCAGCAGCGGCAGCAGTGGCGGGGCCAGGCGCAGCGCCCTCCAGCTCCAGGCGGAGGCGGCCGTCATGGTTCCGAGCGATAGAGGGCCGCCAACTGGGGGCCCGCCAGCGCCGAGGGTGCCGCGTCCAGCACCACCCGGCCCTGACGCAGGGCCACCACCCGATCAAAACCATCGAGCAGGTCGGGCCGGTGCAGGCTGAGCAGCAGGGCCCGGCGGCCGCTGGCCTGCGCCAGCAGCAGGGCCAGCAGCTCCCGCGCCAGGCGTGGATCCAGGTGGGCCAGGGGCTCATCCGCCAGCAGCAGCAGCGGCTCCTGGCGCAGCAAACGGGCCAGGGCCAGGCGCTGGCGCTGGCCGCCGGAGAGGGCAGTCACCGGTTGCTCCAGCAGGTCAGCGCTGAGGTCGACCCGCGCGAGAACAGCGGTGTTGGCGGCGGTCTCGAGCGGCAGCATCAGGTTGAGCAGGGCCCGCGGCCAGCCCCAGCGGCCCAGCCGCGCCGCATTCAGGTTCTGCTGAACGGTCAGCTCCTCGATCAGGCGCAGGTCCTGCCAGAGGGTGCCGATCAGGGCCTGTTGCCGCCGCCGCCGGCGCCTGGAGCGCGCCGGGGCGACACCGTTCCAGAGCACCTCGCCGGCCTCAGGCCTGAGCAGCCCATTGGCCACCGCCAGCAGGCTGCTCTTGCCCGCGCCACTGGGGCCCACCAGGGCCACCCGCTCCCCCGGCCTCAGCTGCAACGACACATCATCCAGCCGCGGGGCGGTGCGGCCCGGCAGGCGAATGGAGCGCAGCTCCAGCAGAGGATGGTCGGGGGAGCTGGTCAAGGCAGGGGGCTCAGGCCGGATGAGAACGGGGCCCGGACCCCGACATCCTGGGGCTCAGGGGAGCAGCGCCTTCAGGGCCGCCTCCAGATCCAGCCGCTGGGCCGGGTCACCCACCAGGCGCAGTTCACCACCGCGGGGCCACCAGTTCAGGCGGACGTTGGTCTCCTCGTCTTCGAGAACGTACATCTCGAAGGCTCCCTCGTGCACCCAGTGGCCGGGTTGCCCCAGCTGGGCGACGAGGGCCTGAAGCTCCTCCAGACTGCCGTTGAAGCGCATGCCACCGCCAGGATCTGGACCCAGGCTAGGGGCAGTGGCGCTGGCGGCTCAGCGGATCTTGCCGATCTCGCGGCCCACCTTCTCGATGGCGCTGTACTGACCCACGGGCGCGGGCACGAACTGCTGGGCCCCGAACAGCTCCAGGATCTGAGCCTGCTGCGGGTTGCTGCGGCGCAGGCTCACGAAGGCCTTCTGCACCTTGCCGGTGAAGCCCTTGCCGAAGCGTTGATCCAGGTTGGGCTGGGCGATCCAGTGGTAGTCGGGATAGCCGGGGGTGCGCCAGATCACGGCCACCTTGCGGCGATCGACCTTGCCGGAGCGCAGGCTGCTCTTCCACACCTGTTCATTGACGGCACCCGCCTGGTAAGCACCGCTCTGCACCAGGGCGATGGTGGCGTCGTGGCTGCCGCTGAACCCGGGCGCACCGCCGGCGAAGTCCTTGAGCTTCACCCCGGCCTGGCTGAGGTAGTACTGCGGCATCAGGCGGCCGGAGGTGGAACTCTCCGAGCCGAAGGTGAAGCGCTTGCCCTTCAGTTCCGCCAGGCCCTTCACACCGCGCACGGGCTTGAGGCCCACTGAGGTGTTGGCGATGAAGACGCTGGTGAAGGCGGCGTCGATGTCGCGCTGGGCCAGCAACCGGGCGCCGGGTTTCTGCAGGCGGGCCTGCACACCGGTGAGGCCACCGAACCAGACCAGATCCAGATCGCCGGTGCGGAAGGCACTCACCGCGGCGGTGTAGTCGGTGACCGGCACGTACTTGACGGGCACCTTCAGCTGGCGGCTGAGCTCATCGGCCACCAGTCCGTAGAGGCGGTTGAGCTTCTCGGGGTTCTGATCGGGAATGGCACTGATGCGTAGCACCTTCTGCTGGGCCTGGGCGCCGCCCAGCTGAGCTGCGGCCTGCTGCAGCTGGGGCGGCAGGGCCGCCGGGGCCACGGCCAGAGCGAGACCGGCCAGCAGGGCCAGGCGAACGCTGGCGCGCGGCAGACGAGGGCGGAAGGGGAGGGGAAGCATGGAGGGTCAGGGGGAGGAGAGGAAGTGGCCGAGCCGGCCTAGACCATCGCGCAGGGTGGCGGGGGAGGCGGCACAGGAGAGGCGCACGCAGCGGTCGTCACCGAAGGCGATTCCCGGCACCAGGGCCAGACCCACTTCCGTGAGCAGGCGGTTACAGAACGTCATCGAATCAAGCCCGTGGGCGCTCACATCCGGGAAGGCATAGAAGGCCCCCTGCGGTGGCTGCAGGGTGAGCCCCGGCAGGGCCGCGAGGCCCCCATGCAGCAGGGCACGTCGCTCACTGAACTGGCGCGCCATCTCCACGACGCAGTCGCGCGGGCCGCTCACCGCCGCCAAAGCACCGAACTGGGCGAAGGAGCAGACGTTGCTGGTGCTCTGGCTCTGCAGGGCGATCGCGGCACTCACCACAGCGGTGGGACCGGCCAGGAAGCCCAGCCGCCAGCCGGTCATGGCCCAGCCCTTGGCGAAACCGTTGACGATGAACACCCGATCGCTCAGGTCGGGCGCCACCGCTGCGAAGCTGTGGTGTTCATGGCCCGGTGCCAGCAGGAACTCATAGATCTCGTCGCAGACCACCGCCACCTGGGGATGGCGGCGCAGCACCACGGCGATGGCCTCCAGCTCCTGGCGGCTGAGCACCATCCCGGTGGGATTGGAGGGGCTGTTGAGCACCAGCAGGCGGCTGGCCGGGGTGATCGCCGCCTCCAGCTGCTCGGGATCGAGGCGAAAGCCGTGCTCGGCGTTACTGGGCAGCAGCCGCACCGTGGCGCCGGCCAGCTGCACCATCTCCGGGTAGCTGAGCCAGTAGGGGGCGGGCAGCAGCACCTCATCGCCGGGACCCAGCAGCACCTGGAAGAGGTTGAACAGGGCCTGCTTGCCGCCGTTGGTGACCAGCACCTGCTCGGCCTTGGTGGGAACCCCGTTCTCGTCGCTGAGCTTGACGGCGATCGCCTCACGCAGGGCCGGCTCCCCGGCGGCCGGTCCGTAGCGGGTGGCTCCGGCCTCGAGGGCGTCGCTGGCCGCCTGGCGGATGAAGGCCGGGGTGTCGAAATCGGGTTCGCCCGCGCTCAGGCTGCAGATGTCCTGCCCCTCGGCGCGTAACTGCTTGGCGCGGGCCGCAATGGCCAGGGTGAGCGAAGGCTGCAGGGCTTCGGCCCGGGCCGAGAGCTTCAACGGGCGGGGCATCGGCGGGGGCGCGGCCGACGGCCGCAGCGCGAAGCGGCCGCAAAGGGCCGCGGCGCTCCGAAAAAGAAACGCCAGGGAGACCTTGCATCCTGCCTGACGCCCGTCCTGGGAAAGGTTCGAGCGGGCACCGTCGCGCCCGGCACCTGGACAGGTGACCCCCGCTGCCGCCAGCCTGGGGGTTCAGGTCCAGGGGAGACAGAGGGTGGAGGGTGATCCCAGGGCCGCACTGCAGCAGCTCGCCCAGAGCTGCGCCGAGTGCCGCCGCTGCTCCCTGGCGGAGGGCCGCCAGCAGGTGGTGGTCAGCCGGGGGGATCCCCGCGCCGCCCTGATGGTGATCGGCGAGGGCCCTGGCGCCCAGGAAGACGCCAGCGGCTCCCCCTTCGTGGGCCGGGCGGGGCAGCTGCTCGATCGGATGCTCGAAAGCGTCGGCATCAACAGCAACCGCGACGCCTACATCTGCAATGTGGTGAAGTGCCGCCCGCCTGAGAACCGCAAACCCAGCCCCCAGGAGATGGCCGCCTGCCTGCCCTGGCTGCAGCAGCAGGTGGAGCTGGTGCAACCGCAGGTGCTGCTGCTGGCCGGTGCCACCGCCGTGGAAGGGGTGCTGGGGATCAAAGGCGGCATCACCCGCCTGCGCGGCCAGTGGCAGCGGTGGCAGGGGCGCTGGTGCCTGCCGATCTTTCACCCCTCCTATCTGCTGCGCAATCCCTCGCGGGAACCGGAGACCCCCAAGTGGCACACCTGGCAGGACCTCAAGGCGGTCAGGGATCGTCTTGAGCAGCTCAGGGCCGCCCCGGAGGCCACGGCGGATTCGTCAGGCGACCCCTGATCTGTGGCAGGGTTGGCCCACTTCCCGGCCCCCCTGGTGATGACCGGCACCCTCGCCCGCCCCGACACCAGCCGTCCGGGCCTCCCCGCCGACTGGGCCAGCAACCCCCGCTACGACACCCTGATCCGCCGCCGCAAGACCCGCAGCGTCAGGGTGGGCGACATCTGGGTGGGCAGCGAGCACCCGGTGGTGGTGCAGTCGATGATCAATGAGGACACCCTCGACATTGCGGGCGCCACGGCCGGCATCCGCCGCCTGCATGAGGCCGGCTGCGAGATCGTGCGCCTCACCGTGCCCTCCCTGGCCCACGCCAAGGCGGTGAAGGAGATCCGCCAGCGCCTCCAAGACACCTACCAGCCGGTGCCCCTGGTGGCCGATGTGCACCACAACGGCATGAAGATCGCCCTGGAGGTGGCCCAGCACGTCGACAAGGTGCGCATCAACCCGGGCCTCTACGTGTTCGACAAGCCCGATCCCAACCGCAGCGAATTCACCCCCGAGGAGGTGGCGGCGATCGGCGAGCGCATCCAGGCCACGCTCGAACCGCTGGTGAGTCTGCTCAAGGAGCAGGACAAGGCCCTGCGCATCGGCGTGAACCACGGCTCGCTGGCGGAGCGGATGCTGTTCACCTATGGCGACACGCCCCTGGGCATGGTGGAGAGCGCCATGGAGTTCATCCAGATCTGCGATCGCCTCGATTTCCACAACATCGTGGTGTCGATGAAGGCCTCGCGGGCGCCGGTGATGCTGGCCGCCTACCGGATGATGGCCGACCGCATGGACGCCGAAGGCTTCCAGTACCCCCTGCATCTGGGCGTCACCGAAGCGGGCGACGGCGACTACGGCCGCATCAAGAGCACCGCCGGCATCGCCACCCTGCTGGCCGAGGGCCTCGGCGACACGATCCGGGTGTCGCTCACCGAGGCACCGGAGAAGGAAATCCCGGTCTGCTACTCGATCCTGCAGGCCCTTGGCCTGAGGAAAACAATGGTGGAGTACGTGGCCTGCCCCAGCTGCGGCCGCACCCTCTTCAACCTCGAGGAGGTGCTGCACGTGGTGCGCAACGCCACCTCCCACCTCACCGGCCTCGACATCGCCGTGATGGGCTGCATCGTCAACGGCCCTGGCGAGATGGCCGACGCTGACTACGGCTACGTGGGCAAGATTCCCGGCACGATCTCGCTGTACCGCGGCCGCGACGAGATCCGCCGGGTGCCCGAGGCCGAGGGGGTGGAGGCGCTGATCACCCTGATCAAGGAGGACGGCCGCTGGGTGGATCCCTGAGCGGGTCACATCCTGACTTGCCTATGACCGTCCCAGATCCCTCGCCCAGCCCTGCTTAGCGGGCTAGCGTGAAGTCACAGTCAAACTCCAGGGAATCAGCCAATGGGCAGGGGTCGCACCGGCATCGCCGTACTCGCCGGATTGGGTGCCTGCGCCACCGCCGTGATCGTCGGCACCGACTGGCTGGGCTCCCCGAGCGCCGCCTCGCTGATCACCGACAGCCCCAAGGAGGTGATGGATCAGGCCTGGCAGATCGTCTTCCGCGACTACCTCGACACCACCGGTAAATACACCCCGGATCAGTGGCGCAAGCTGCGCCGCGACCTGCTGGCCAAGAGCTACGGCAGCACCAAGGAAAGCTATGAGGCGATCCGGGGGATGCTCGGCACCCTCGATGATCCCTACACCCGCTTCATGGATCCGCGGGAGTTCAAGGAGATGCAGATCGACACCTCCGGGGAACTCTCCGGGGTGGGCATCCAGCTGAGCCTCGACAAGGAGACCAAGGAGCTGGTGGTGGTCTCGCCGATCGATGGCTCGCCGGCCTCAGAGGCCGGCGTCCAGCCCAAGGACGTGATCGTCTCGATCGATGGCAAGAGCACCAAGGGCATGACCACCGAGGATGCGGTCAAGCTGATCCGCGGTCAGGCCGGCACCAAGGTGACCCTGGAGCTGCGTCGCAACAGCAAAGTGGTGTCCGTGCCGCTCACCCGCGCCCGCATCGAGCTGCATGCGGTCGAGCACCAGATCAACACCGGCCCAGATGGCGTCAAGGTGGGTTACATCCGCCTGAAGCAGTTCAACGCCAACGCCGCCAAGGACATGCGCGCCGCCATCCGCGACCTGGAGCAGAAGGGCGTGCAGGGCTATGTGATCGACCTGCGCAGCAATCCCGGCGGCCTGCTGATGGCCAGTGTGGAGATCGCCCGCCAGTTGCTGGATGAGGGCATCATCGTCTCCACCCGCACCCGCGACGGCATCCAGGACGTGCGCCGCGCCAACGGCCGCGCCCTGACCAAATCACCGATCGTGGTGTTGGTGAATGAAGGCTCCGCCAGCGCCAGCGAGATCCTCTCCGGCGCCCTGCAGGACAACAAACGAGCTGTGCTGGTGGGTCAGAAAACCTTCGGCAAGGGCCTCGTGCAGTCGGTCCGTGGTCTCTCCGATGGCTCCGGCATGACCGTGACCATCGCCAAGTACCTCACCCCCAGCGGCCGCGACATCCACAAGCACGGCATCAACCCAGACGTGTCGGTGAAGCTCACCGAAGCCGAGGCCTCCAAGCTCAAGCTCGAAGACCTGGGCACTTCCAAAGATGTGCAGTACCGGGCGGCTGAATCCACCCTGGTGAAGAAGTTGCGGGAAACCAGCGCGTCCGGCACCACCTTCAACCCCACCAGCGCCAATCTGCCGGCCGCCCTCCCCATTCAGCGATAGAGCGCTGGCCCCAAAACCTTCGCTTTGGCTGGGGCAGCTGCGGCGGGATCTACCCTGCTGCTTGCTCAGGGCACAGGACCACGGCCTGAGAGCCTCTGCCGGAGAAGACTCCAAGCTCAGCAGCAGAACGGCGAAACAAGCCGTTGATCCACTAACGGGGAGGTTAGGCCGTTCGGCCTGAGCAGGTTCAGGCCGCGCCGGTGACGGGCTGCATCAGGCCGCCACCCGGGTTGGAATCGTCGTCGTCGTTCTCTTGGTCGTTCTGGAACAGGGCAAACAAGCCGAGGGCCAGCACACTGATCAGAGCTGAAGCGAGCGCATAGCCGCCCTGAAGACCAGCCGTGACGCCGCCATATCCACCCACCAGTTCACCCATGCCTGCGTTTCAATTCTTCGTACTGTAACGAATTTTTGAGGAGATGAGACAAAAGACATTCTGAAGCCTTCCTTAACCCGCCCTGGTCGGCGCTGCCGGCTTCACCACAACCGGTCGTCCCCACGGCGCAGGGACTGCACCTTCCTCTCCAGCACCACCAAGGCCGGGACCAGGGTGAGGGCATTGGCGACGATCAGGGGCCCATCACCTGTGAGCAGGCCATAGATCCCCCAAGCCGTGATCCCCAGCGTGAACAGCAGGTACATGCGCAGAGAGATGCCGCGTGTGTCGCCGCTGCGGACGGTCTTGATCGCCTGCGGAAAGAAGCTCAACGTCGTAAGGGTGGCGGCTCCATAGCCCAGAAGCGTCACGGGCATGGGCAGGGGCTGGGTCATGGCTGGAGCGGGAACCGAGCGAATTGTCTCCGACGCGGTTTCTCCCTCCACGTTTCACCCACCCTCAGCAGCCCCTCGTTGGTCGGTTCGCCAAACGCCGGTGGAGAGAAACCGTTCAGGCCGCAGCCGCCTCGTCCATCCCGTCCTGGAGGAGTTCCCAGAGCAGCCGGTAGGCAGCGGTGTGCTCCTTCGTCCAGACGGCCCTGCCTGGATGGCGCCGGTTCACGCGCAACGCAAGAGTGCGTCGGCTGGGGGGAAGCGCGTTCAGCCCGAGCACGCGCAGGGCTGATGCCAGATCTGGTTCGGAAAACGACATTCTCACAGCCATGGGAAGCCTCCTGAAGCCTCGCGTGTCTAACCAAGAGGCGCAAGGTGGGACGTCACAGAACTCATGGATGCTGATCGAACCGCAGCAGCCTCCCCGCCATGGCGATGTCGCTCCACTCCCTCCCCGCTGATCTCCAGCCTGTGGCAGCTGAGCTTCGTCACCATGGCTTCAGGCTGAAGCTCGCCCCGCCTCCTGTTCAGGGAACGTACGGGCTCTATCAGGCCAAGACCAGGACCCTCTGGGTAGCCCCGATCGCGTTCGAACTCGGGATCGGCCGTCAGACCTTCCTCCATGAGGCCACGCATGCCGCCCAGAGCTGCCCCGACGGAACCCTCCGACCGATCGGCTGGAACCTGACTTTGGCGCCGGTAGTGGAGCGTGAAATCAGCGGCATCCTCACGACCCGCTATCACCACGGCAATCGGGTCATCGAGCAGGAAGCGTTCGCGATGCAGGGCCAAGCCGATGCACCGCAAAGGATCATCACGGCCCTCCGCAAGCGCTGCTGAGTGATCACCGAGCAGCACGAAGCAGCCACATCGGCGTGAATCCGTTCTCCCAGCGACTACTCCCTGACTCAGCTTGACACTCACCTGATGCGGCACTACCGAACGGATGACGAGGTCCAATCGCTTCCGTTCGAGCGATTCGGCATCTACACGAAATCTCCGCCAGCGCCTTCGGGGAGCTCGGGCCTGTGCTCCAGGTTCGGGGTGATCTGGATGGTGCCGAGCAGATGCATCGGAAATCGCTGAAAAATGCGGAGCTTCTGGGATCATCTCAACTGATCGCTTGACTTGAGTCGAAGCTCAACTCCCTGCGAATGCCACCTTTGAGGGTAACTAATAACGAGTGAATGACACCCCAAGAGCATGGGCCGCCCAACCACGGCTTGCAACCGAAGGCGCTGCGCGCCGCAGCTGATGCAGGGCGTTAGACGAGTGAAGACTAGGTGAAGGTGAGCGTAATTTACAACTGACAATAGCTGAATGGCTTTCCTCCTGATTATTCAATCCACCTCCACCATCTCCAGCGCCGGGCTTTGCTGTTGCCGCTCCAGCAGCTCCAGCTTCATGCGCACCCGGCTCTGATTGAGCATGGTGACCTCGCCGCCGGTGACCTTCACAAGGACACCGGAGGCCAGCCGCACAAGGGCTCCGTGGTCGTCGCCTGCAATCGTCACCACGCCGATCACCTCGAAGTCCTTAGACAGCAGACGCTTGTAGCGCCGCCAGTCGTCGTCCAGATCAATTTGCAGGCTCGGAGCGACGGGGGCAGGGGACACACGGCGGTGGCGGGTTTTCTTTGGCGGTTTCCTCTATCAAAAAAATGCATCAATTTGTCGAGAGTGGGGCCCAGGCGACGAGATTGATGACAAAGAATGTCCATCATTCAGCGAGTCTTCTCGGCTCCGATACTCTCCGCCGCCCAAGCCAGGCTCAGAGCGAATCAAGGGCTTGATCAATGTCATTTAGGCGTTGCGCGAAATCCTCGTTGTACTGCTGATAACCCGCCTCGCGGAAAACAGAGAAAGCCTGCTCGATCGCTGACTTTGCCTGCTTGAGGCAACTTCTATCTTTGTTCCGTCCCCCCAGCGTGGCCAACGCGTTGCCCAGGTTGGTCTGGGTCATCGCCCACTTCAGCGGCACCCGCTCGCGGCGGTATTCCTCCAGGGCGGCCCGGTGGGCCGTCACCGCCTCCTCCAGCCGCTCGGTGCCGCTCTCCCG
>JAUCZK010000033.1 GCA_030373145.1 Cyanobium sp. CZS48M
GACGAGATTGAGACTAGGTTGTTTGGATTAAGCCGTCTTGATCAGAGCTTCCTTAGTTGGACAGCGATGGCCCCTAACATCAATAACCTTGGGCGGGAGGAACAGAGTTCTGTCACAATCTAAACCTCATGGGACCGCCCCCTCCCCAGTGCACTGCGGGGTCTTACATGGCAATACTTCCAAATAAAGTGGGGCCGGTTGGATGTTGCTTCTCAGCCGCCCCTCAGCTAGAATAGTTGGCACCACTCGATCCCAGCTCGCTTCCAGCCACTAGGGAGGGACGTTCTTACTGGTGTCAGGAAGCGGATGAGCCCGTCATACCGCCATCAGGGGGAAGGGGGTCTTATAGATTATGGTAACAAGGAGACCAACATCCTTTGCCATTAGCACAACTTACCTGTTCCGGATGTTCCAAACGAAAGGGGGAAAAGTACTCTTAGTGATAGACATCTCACTCTCTTTAATCCCCTTCTCTATTACTTCTGTAATTTATCTGGACCATCCCAGCCACTGCAAGAAGTTTAATGCTCCAGAAGAAGACTGGTGCTCCTGAGCATAGTGCATCCAAGCGTGTGTTTTCGCCTATTCATTGAATACCCCTCCCCTCTTGGCTCCTACACCACCCTGACAGCCTCGTTATCTGGAACAAGCCTAGTGCTATCCGGAAGACTAACGAATAATATGAGTGAATTAGGCCCCCTCACTGGAAAGCCTGAGTTCATGCCGGGAAACGCTGTCGAATACGTTGAGAGAGGTGAGCGTAGCTCATGCCCCTCCCCCTCTTCTTTAGCAAGCTGCCTATGCGAAGAGTCCATTTATTAGAAACTGCTCCCCGAGCCAAGGTACTCAACCTGTCAGGACATGATGGCAGAATCCCTTTGCCCACCAGGGAGAGCTTAGCGAAAGGAATTTGGCTATCTGCTCAAATCAGAGCCTTGCTGAGATGAACTCCATCACAAGAATCAATCCAGAACCCTGACCGATCCTTTTAACAGATTCAGCCCGACCCTCCACGGCAAGCGGTGAGGCTCCGTAAGGAACAGCTTCCTGATTCACAGCATCTCTTCCCCTTTTTGATTTGTGAATGGCCCCCTGGGACACCACTTGGTGGGATCGGAGACTCATTCTCCATGCGATTCAATGGTTAGCTCCATGCTCCAGAATGGGATTGATCTTTTGCTGAGGCGCTGATCCCATGCCCAAGCGGCGTATCCCCCTGGATGAAGAAGGCTTCCGCCTGATCGGCAATGCCTGCGGTACCGACAAAACGCTCCATCACGGCTATCAGCGCTTCTATCCCCAGTTCCTGGCCCCCCTCAGACGCCGCCGCAAGCTAGCCATTTTAGAGATCGGGTATGGCGAAGGCAAGAGCGTTCCTCTCTGGCGCGCCTTGTTCCCCCAGGCACAGGTGATCTGCCTGGATCGGGATGTGAGCGAATCGGGTGAAGGCTATGAAGTTCTCAAGGTGGATCAGTCGGATCCCGAGGCGGTCGCTGCAGTGGTGGATCGCATCGAACAACCGGTGCATCTGATCGTTGACGACGGCTCCCACGTTCCCTCCCATCAGCTCAGCAGCTTTTCGATCCTGTTCGAGCATCTCCTCGTGCCCGGCGGGATATACATCGTGGAAGATGTGGAAACGTCGTACTGGACCAATGGCGATGTGTATGGTTATCCCACGCGGTTCGGGCTGCATAGCCCTTGGTCGGCCGTGGAAGCGCTCAAGTTGGCCGTGGATTACCTCAACCGCTCCTGCCTTGCGCCTCAGGACAAAACCCTAGTGGAGCATACCCTCTCTATGGCCGGGCTCTCGCCCACGGCTGTAGGCCTGATTTCCATGCTCACCTTTGCCCAGAACTGTGTGATAGCTACACGCATGCAACCAGATCATCTTGCCTTTATGGAGCGGCCATATCTCTACTCGGCTCTTACAGCCAGAGAGTAGCCATGCCTGGGCCGACTGAAAGTCTGATCATGCCACCTGCGCCTCGTAGGCCCCTGTACAGCCGAGTAGTCGACTGGATGTCATGGCTCACTGCGATCCGCCCCTCCCGGATCGAGCGAAACCCGTTGGTGCGCAGCAGGTTCAAGGCCAGGTTGCGAAGCAGCCCCAGCACCTGGACCCCGTTGCGTTCGCTGTAGCGGTGAGCATCCTCACCGAGCTGAACGTCCCGCGCCCAGTGCAACTCGTTTTCAATGCTCCAGCGCAGCCGTATCAGTCGTAGCATCGCTTGTGGCTTGATGTGCAGGGTCGTGATGAAGTAAAGGCAGCGGTTGGTGCGCGTGCCCTTACTGGTGAGCGTGCTGGTGATCACCTCCACGATCCAGGCGCTGCCCGGCCAGTTCTCCTTGATGTGCTCCGGTGCCTCCTTGGCTCTGAGCTCACAAGTGGTGTCACTACCGTTGCGCTTGTCCTGATTCGTTGCGGCGTGTGGGATCTGACGCTTTCCCTGGAACTGGCAACCGATCTGGCGGTGGAGGGTCTTCTGATGGGATTTAACGGTCAGGAGTACGTCGGCCCCCTGCTCAAGGCACCACTGAAAATCGGCTGAGTGGTGTGCAGCGCATCCGCTTGGATTAAGACGCCATCCAGTTTCAGAATGCTCAGCAGCTCTTTCAGTGCCGCACGCTCGCTGGATTCATGGGTGTCGTAGGTCTTCTGGGCCAAAGCAACACCCAGGGCCCTGGCGTACACCGTGACCTGAGCCACAAAGCGGTGGTTGCCGTCCTCGGTCTCGATCGAGGAGCCCCTCAGTGTCTTTCCATCACAGACCAACTTATCAATTATCTCGGCCCCGCCAGGGATCTGGCTGATCATCCAGGCCTGGATCACCTCCCCGTTGCCCTGGCTTCTGCGAAGCAGTAGTGCTGCAGGTGGGCCATATTGAACAGGTAGAGAACGGTGGCATCGAAGGGCCAGCGCTTGAAATCGAGGCCCAGCGACTGGTTCAGTACCGCCCGGTGCCGCTTTGCAAAGGCCTCAAAATCGCGAGAGCTACGGCAGCCACTGAGGATCCCGAGCACCGCCACCAGCAGCAGGAACCACTGCGGATAGCGCACTCCGCGGCGGTATCGGCCGTCAGGGATGGCCTTGAGGAAGCTGATCAGATCCTCCGGAGCGCTCTGATCAACAGTGGCGGGACTGGTCTCGGCCTTGGGAAGCGGTGAGTTCCGCGGACCGAACCCAAAGCTGACCGGCCTGCCAAGGCCGACGTGGACAGATTTTTAGGCGGCCCTGTGCCGTTGCCGAAGACCTGATACTCACTCTGGAGGACATGGGTGTTTCCGCAGAGCTCAGGGCCTAGGTCCCGGGTGGCCGTCATCGCCGGCGCACCTCAGCACAAGAAAGATGTGCTCAATCAGTGGAATCCAGCCCCGAGCTCTCTCCCATCCTTGAGGGCTGCCCGCACCTTCAACCGGAAGATACGGGGATCAGCTCATGGATCAGCGTCCCCCGGTGAACTGGCGCTTCATCTGCCCCAGCCAGTCGCACGGTTGGTCGCCGGGCCGGTTGCGCAAGCTGAACATCGAGCGGGCCAGGGGGATGCCGCCCGTGCCCAGCACCGACACCAGGTGGCCGAGCACCGCGGCGCTGATCACCAGCCAGGCCAGCAGGTGCAGGCCGTACACCAAGTGGTGGAGTTGGCCCTGCCGCAGCCAGTCTTCCTGCATCAGCTTGCCGCTGCCGACCGCCAGAGCCAGGGCCAGCAGGGCAGCGGCGTTGGCTGGCCGCCGCAAGCGGCGGGCGCCGATGGTGACGCTGTAAAGGGCGAACAGCAGCGCCAGGGGCCAGAGCGCCACACCGAAACTGCCGTGGAGATCGATCCAGTCGCCGCCCAGCTCGAACGGCAGACGGCCCCAGCGGCCGTCGTAGCGGTTGTACACCAACAGACCACTGCCCCAGCAGGCCAGCACCAGCAGGGCCGTGGTGCCGTGCAGGCTGCGCAGCAGCGATGGTTGGTAAGGCCGGGCCATGGCAGCGGGATGGACAACAGGGCGGCCCCATCCAGGGGCGTGTCGCTCCTAGCAGGACCGAGAACTGAGGAGTGAGAACTGACGCTGCGGATCATTCAGCGATCCGGTCACGGGCGTCCTTCATCTCCAGACTGAGCACAACGCCCCCGGCCCCGCCATGTGCTCCCACTGCTCCTGCGGTCAGCCCAGCCGCACCCTCCAGCTGCGCCACAACTTGCTGGAGCGCAACGACGGCAATGCCGAGCGCAACCGGGAGCGCTTCGCCGCCGCCGGGCTGCTGGTGGTGAACGTGCTCTCGGGGCCCGGCGCCGGCAAGACCGCCCTGCTGGAGCGCCTCGCCCGCCAGTGGGTCCATGGCCCGGTGGGGGTGATCGTGGGTGATCTGGCCACCGACAACGACGCCCGCCGCCTGCGCTCCGCCGGCGCCCGCGCCATTCAGATCCAGACCGGTGACCTCTGTCACCTGGAAGCCTCGCTGGTGGATCGAGCCTTCGATCAGCTCGACACAGGCGGGATGGAGCTGCTGCTGATCGAGAACGTCGGCAATCTGGTCTGCCCCACCGCCTTCGACCTGGGCGAACGCCTTCGCCTGGTACTGCTCTCGGTCACCGAAGGCGAGGACAAGCCGCTCAAGTACCCGGCCCTGTTCCAGTCGGCCGATGGGGTGGTGATCAACAAAGTTGACCTGGCTGAAGCCGTGGGCTTCGATCGCCCCCAGGCACTCGCGGCCATTGCCGGGGTGGCGCCCCAGGCGCGCATCTTCGAGCTCTCGGCCCGCAGCGGCGAGGGGCTGGAGCCGTTGCTGCACTGGCTGAGCCACCAGCGCCAGGGAGCGCCGGTGTGATCCGCCGCCTGCGGCTGGAGATCGAGGGGCTGGTGCAGGGAGTGGGCTTCCGGCCCCTGGTGGCGCGGCTGGCACGGGAGCTGGGCCTCTCCGGCCAGGTGTGCAACACCGGCGCCGGGGTGCTGCTGGAGCTGCAGGGGCCCGCTGAAGCGATCGACACCCTGCTGCAACGGCTGCAGCAGCAGCTGCCGCCCCGGGGCCGCATCGACCGGATCAGCCGCCAGGAGCTGGTCCCCGAGCAAGGGGCCGCGGGCTTCGCCATCCAGCCGGCTCCGGCGCCGGAGCCGGCTGGCAAGGGTGATCAAGGCCCGGTGCGCTGGGCGCTGATCCAGCCGGATCTGGCCCCCTGTGCCGCCTGCCGCGCCGAGCTGAGCGACCCCGTCGACCGCCGCTGTGGCTACCCCTTCATCAGCTGCGTGAGCTGCGGCCCGCGCTACAGCCTGCTGGCGGCGCTGCCCTTCGAGCGGCACAACACCAGCCTGGCGCCCTTCCCGCTCTGCCCCGCCTGCCAGGGCGACTACGACGATCCAGCCAATCGCCGCTGCCACGGCCAGACCATCGCCTGCCCCCGCTGCGGACCGCGGCTGAGCTGGTGGGCCAGGGGCGGGCTCGAGACCCTGAGCGATCCCCGTGAGCCGGACCCCAGGCGACTCAGCCCCTGCCTGCGGGCGGCCGCGGCCGCGCTGATGGCGGATCAGATCGTTGCCCTCAAGGGCGTCGGTGGCTTCCAGCTGCTGGCGCGGGCCCGCTCACCGGTGGCGGTGACGGAACTGCGGCGGCGCAAGGGCCGCCCCGAGAAGCCCCTGGCGCTGATGGTCCCGGGCCTGGCCTGGGTGCGGCGCCACTGCCAGCTGAGTCCGGCGGAAGCCCAGCTGCTGGATTCAGCCGCCGCACCGATCCTGCTGCTGCGCCGCCGTGGGCAGGGGGGAGTGAGCAGCGCCGTGGCCCCGGCCAACCCCTGGCTGGGGGTGATGCTGCCCAGCAGTCCCCTCCACCTGCTGCTGCTGGAGCTGCTGGCTGAACCCCTGGTGGCCACCAGCGGCAACCGCAGCGGAAACCCGCTCTGCCACGACGACAGCACCGCCCTGCGCGAACTGGCGGACCTGGCCGATGGCGTCTTACTGCACGACAGAGCGATCCTCAACCCCGTGGATGACTCCATCGCCCAGGTGGTCTGCGGCGAGCCGATGCTGCTGCGCCATGCCCGTGGCTACGCCCCCAGCTCCGTCGAGCTGCCAACCCCCACCACGGCGGTGGCCATGGGCGGCCAGCTCAAGGGGGCCCTGGCCATCGGCTGGGGCCGGCGGGCCCTGCTCGGCCCCCATCTCGGTGATCTCAGCACCGAGGCGGGCGAGCGCCATTACCGCCGCAGCCTGGAGGCCGCCCTCGGGCGCCACCGGCTGGATCCCGCCAGCTACGCCGTAGATCTGCACCCCGGCTACCGCTCCCAGCGGATCGGCCTGGAGCTGGCTGCGGCCAGCGGTCACGCCGCGCCGCTGGGGGTGCAGCACCACCACGCCCACCTGCTGGCCTGCCTGGCGGAGCACGGGCTGACGCCACCCCAGGTGGGGGCCGCCTGGGACGGGGCCGGCCAGGGCAGCGACGGCACGGTCTGGGGAGGCGAAGTGCTGCGCCTGGAGCAGGCCGGCTTCAGCGTGGTGGCGAGGCTGCGGCCCTTTCCCCTGCCGGGGGCGGAGCGGGCGATGCGGGAACCGCGGCGGGCGGCCCTGGGCCTGCTCTTCGCCGCCGGGGGAGCGGCGGGCCTGGATCAGGCGGCGGGGCTGGCGCCGCTGGAGGCCTTCACGGCCGAGGAGCTGCGGGTGCTCACGCGCCTGCTGGAGCGGGGTCTGCAGAGCCCGTGGTGCTCCAGCGTCGGTCGACTGTTCGATGCCGCGGCCTCCCTGCTGGGCCTGCAGCAGCGCTGCAGCTTCGAGGGCCAGGCGGCCCTGGCCCTCGAAGCTGCCGCCAGCCAGGCCGTCGAGCGCTCCACGCCCCCCAGGCCCTACCTCCTGCCCCTGCTGGAGGGAGTGCCGGAAGGAGGCGAGCCCTGGCTGCTCGACTGGCAGCCCCTGCTGCTGCACCTGCTCGATGACCTGCGCCGGGGGGTGGCCGCAGGGCCCATCGCCCTGGGCTTCCACCACGCCCTCGCCGAAGCGCTGGTGACCCTCGCCGAGCGTCTGGAGCTGGAGCGGCTGCTGCTGGGCGGCGGCTGCTTCCAGAACCGCCTGCTGCTCAGCCTGACGGTGGAAGGCCTGCGTCGCGCCGGCATCGAGCCGCTCTGGCCCCGGCGGATTCCCTGCAACGACGGCGGCCTCGCCCTCGGCCAGCTGATGGCGGTCAGCCTCGGCGCCGCTGGCTAGAACCGAAGCAGGCCCGGCAGGGCCCTGCTGGCGTGAGATGAGCTCCAATGTGTCTGGCCATGGCTGGGGAACTGATCGGGATCGAGGATCGCCGCCCGGCGGATCGCCCCGAGGAGGATCCGGCCCTCTGGCGCATGGGCCTGGTGGAGTTCTCGGGCGTGCGCCGGGAGGTGAGCCTGGCCTGCGTGCCCGAAGCGGTGATCGGCGACCGGCTGCTGGTGCACGTGGGCTTTGCCCTGAGCATCGTCCAACCCTGAGGAGGTTCCGGCCATGACGGAGAGGAGCGCATGACCCGGGCAACGCTTGATGGCAACGAGGCGGTGGCGCGGGTCGCCTACCGGCTCAACGAGGTGATGGCGATCTACCCGATCACGCCGGCCTCGCCGATGGGGGAATGGGCCGATGGCTGGGCCGCCGAGGGCCGCCCCAACCTCTGGGGAACGGTGCCCCGGGTGGTGGAGATGCAGAGCGAGGGTGGGGCGGCGGGGGTGCTGCACGGCGCCCTGCAGGCCGGTGGGCTCACCACCACCTTCACCGCCTCCCAAGGGTTGCTGCTGATGCTGCCCAACCTCTACAAGATCGCCGGCGAGCTCACCGCCACGGTGGTTCACGTGGCCTCCCGCGCCCTCGCCGGCCAGGCCCTCTCGATCTTCGGGGACCACAGCGACGTGATGGCCGTGCGCGGCACGGGCTGCGCCCTGCTCTGTTCCTCCTCGGTGCAGGAGACCGGTGATTTCGCCGCCATCGCCAGCCTGGCCAGCCTGCGCAGCCGCCTGCCCGTGGTGCACTTCTTCGATGGCTTCCGCACCTCCCACGAACTGCAGACCGTGGAGCTGATCGAGGACGACCTGTTGCGCGCCCTGATCCCCGCAGAGCTGATCACCGCCCACCGCGGGCGTGGGCTCAGCCCCGATCACCCGGTGATCCGCGGCACCAGCCAGAACCCCGATGTGGCCTTTCAGGCCCGTGAGGCCGCCAATCCGTTCCACGACGCCGCACCCGGCCTGGTGCAGGAGGCGATGGACGCCTTCGCCGCCGTGAGCGGCCGCGCCTATGAGCTCTTCGAGTACCACGGCCACCCAGAGGCCGAACGGGTGCTGGTGCTGATGGGTTCGGGCTGCGAAACGGCCCATGAAACCGTTGATGACCTCATCGGCGGCGGCGCCCGGGTGGGGGTGCTGAAGGTACGGCTCTATCGGCCCTTCGCGGCCGAGCGCCTGCTGCGAGCCCTGCCGGTCACCACCCGGGCGATCGCGGTGCTCGATCGCTGCAAGGAGCCGGGCAGCGGCGGCGAACCTCTCTACCTCGATGTCTCCAACGCCCTGCGTGAGGGATGGGCCGCACGGGTGGCCGCGGTTGGGGTCGGCGGGGTCGCCCCCCTGCCGCGCTTGCTGGGCGGCCGCTACGGCCTGGCCTCCAAGGAGTTCACCCCTGCCATGGTGCGGGCTGTGTTCGCGGCCCTGGAGCGACCCGACACCCCCAACCCCTTCACCGTCGGCATCGACGACGACGTCACCCACCGATCCCTGCCGCTGGAGGACGACAGCGGCAGGGATGGTGACAACCCAGCCGGCAGCGACCCTGGGGCGCCTTTTGCCGCGATCCTCTACGGCCTCGGCTCCGACGGCACGGTGGGGGCCTGCAAGAACACCATCAAGATCATCGGGGCGGCCACTGCGCTGCACGCCCAGGGCTATTTCGTCTACGACTCCAAGAAGTCAGGGGCGGTCACGGTCTCCCACCTGCGCTTCGGACCGGAGCCGATCCGCTCCACCTACCTGGTGCGCCAGGCCCGCCTGGTGGCTTGCCACCACTGGGACTTCTTCGAGCGCTTCGATCTGCTGGCTGAAGCCCTGCCAGGGGCCACCCTGCTGCTGAACAGTCCCTGGCCGGCAGAGCAGTTGTGGCCTCGGCTGCCCCGCGCGGTGCAGGAGCAGATCGTCGAACGCGATCTCAAGGTGCTGGCAATCGAGGCCTCGGCGATCGCCCAGGAACTCGGTCTGGGCGGACGGATCAACACCGTGATGCAGGTGGCTTTCTTCGCCGCCGCCGGGGTGTTGCCGCTGGAGCAGGCCCTCGAGGGGATCCGCGGTGCGATCCGCCACAGCTACGGCGGCAAGGGCGAGCGGGTGGTGCGCAGCAACCTGGCGGCCGTCGACATGGCCCTGAGCCGCCTGCGGCCGATGCCGATCGGAGCGGTGGGCGAGAGCGTGTTGGGGGCCGAGCGGGAGGCGCTGCCGGACCCCCTGGCGTCAGCACCGGCATGGGTGCGTGAGTTGATCGCGCCGCAGCTGGCACGCCAGGGGGATCGCCTGCCCGTGAGTGCCCTGCCTCCGGATGGCACCTTCGCCTCCGGCACGGCCCGCTGGGAGAAGCGCAACATCGCCGAATTGGTCCCGGTGTGGGACGACGACATCTGCGTGCAATGCGGCAAGTGCGTGATGGTCTGTCCCCACGCCGCAATCCGGGCCAAGGTGGTCGAGCCGGCTGCTCTGGCGAACGCACCGGAGGGCTTCGCGAGCACGGCCGCCCGTGACCCCCACTGGAGCGGCCTCAGCTTCACCCTGCAGGTGGCCGGCGAAGACTGCACCGGTTGCGGTCTCTGCGTAGAGGTCTGCCCGGCCCGCGACCGCACCGAGCCGCGGCACAAGGCGATCAACATGGCCCCGCAACGCCCCCTGCGGGAGAAGCTGCGCAGTCACTGGGACTACGCCCTGGGCCTGCGCAGCCCGGACCGGCGCGACCTCGACCTGCGCCACATCCGTCAGCAGCAGCTCCAGGAGCCCCTGTTCGAGTTCTCCGGCGCCTGCGCCGGCTGCGGCGAGACCCCCTACATCAAGCTCGCCAGCCAGCTGTTCGGCGACCGCATGGTGGTGGCCAACGCCACCGGCTGCTCCTCGATCTACGGCGGCAACCTGCCCACCACCCCCTGGAGCGCCAATGGCGAAGGCCGCGGCCCCGCCTGGAGCAACTCCCTGTTCGAAGACAACGCCGAGTTCGGCCTCGGCTTCCGCCTCGCCTTCGACCAGCGCCGCGCCATCGCCGAGCACCAGCTGCGGCAGCTCGCCGACCCGGGCAAGGCCTGGGTGCCGGCGCCCCTCGTCGAAGCACTGATCGGCGCGGATCAGACGGACGAGGCGGGCATCCACGACCAGCGGCAGCGGGTTCTGGAGCTGCGCGCGCTGCTGCAGCGGCGCCTCGAAGTGGACGGCTCAGCCCGCGCCCTGGGCCCTGACAGCGAGGCCGCCCGCACCCTGCTCTCCCTCGCCGACGATCTGGTGAAACGGAGCGTCTGGCTGATCGGCGGCGACGGCTGGGCCTACGACATCGGCTCCGCCGGCATCGACCATGTTCTGGCCAGCGGCGCCGACGTCAACATCCTGGTGCTCGACACCGAGGTGTACTCCAACACCGGCGGCCAGATGTCGAAGGCCACCCCCTTGGGCGCCGTGGCCAAGTTCGCCAGCGGCGGCAAGGCCACCTCCAAGAAGGACCTGGGGCTGATGGCGATGTCGTATGGCCACGTCTACGTGGCCAGCGTGGCGATGGGTGCCCGCGACGAACAGACCCTCAGGGCCTTCCTGGAGGCGGAATCTTTCCCCGGTCCTTCGCTGATCCTGGCCTACTCCCACTGCATCGCCCATGGCATCGACATGGCGCAGGGCATGACGCAGCAGAAGCGGGCCGTGGACTCGGGGCGCTGGCTGCTCTACCGCCACGACCCGCGCCGCGCCGAGCGGGGTGAAAACCCCCTGGTCCTGGATTCGCCGGCCCCATCGCTGCCGATGGCGGAGGCGATGGCCAGCGAGAACCGCTTCCGGATGCTGACCTACAGCCATCCGCAGCAGGCACGGGACCTGACCCGTCAGGCTCAGCAAGAGGCGCGCCAGCACTGGGAGCGCTACCAGCGGATGGCGGAACCATGAGCGGACCCGACCTCAGCAGCGACTACCTCGGCCTGCCCCTGGACTCGCCCCTGGTGGTGGGGGCGGCCGCCCCCCTGAGCGCTGACCCTGATCGGATCCCCCGCCTGGCCGAGGCCGGGGCCGCGGCGGTGGTGCTCCACTCCCTCTTCCTGGAGCAGATCGAGCGCGACTGGCAAAACTGGGACCACCATCGGCATCTGGGCAGCGAGAGCTACGCCGAAGCCCTCAGCTACCTGCCCAGCCTCGAGCCGCGCCACCTGGGAATCGAGGGCTACCTCCACGAGATCGAAACCGCCTGTCGGCGGGTCGACATTCCGATCATCGCCAGCCTCAACGGCACGGAGGAGGGCCACTGGGAAGCGATCGCCCAGGCCGTGGAGCAGGCCGGTGCCGCCGCGATCGAGCTCAACCTCTATGCGGTCCCCACCGACCGGACGATTGACGCCAACGCCATGGAAGTGGCCCAGGTGGCGATCGTGCGCAGCGTTTGCGCGGCCACAAGCCTGCCCGTGGCGGTGAAGCTCAGCCCCTACTACACCAATCTCAGCCACCTGGCCCACGCCCTGAAGGCCGCCGGCGCCAGCGCCCTGGTGCTGTTCAACCGCTTCTACCAGCCCGACATCGACATCGAGACCCTGGAGCCCTGCTCAAACCTGCTGCTCAGTTCAGCGGCGGATCAGCGGCTCCCCCTGCGCTGGATCGCTCTCCTGCACGGTCGGGTTCCCCTTCAGTTCGCCGCCAGCGGCGGCATCAGCCACGGCACCGATGTGGTGCGAATGCTGATGGTGGGCGCCAGCGCGACGCTGGTGGTCTCGGCACTGCTGCGCCATGGCCCGCAGCACCTCCAGACGCTCCGCGCCGAGTTGAGCCACTGGCTTGAGGAGCATGGCCACGGCTCCGCCCGCGAGCTGCTGGGCTGCATGAGCCAGCGGCGCTGCCCCGACCCCGCCAGCTACGAGCGGGCCCAGTATCTGCAGGCCATCTCCGTTGAGCCGCCGGGCATGGCCTGGGAACCATGAGCGCCAGCGACACCCACTCGTCTTGTGCGAGCGAGCGGGTGCACCACCTGCTCGACGCCCTGCACGCCGAGATCAGCCGCAGCTGGACCCTGATGGAAGTGTGCGGCGGCCAGACCCACGCGATCATGCGCCACGGGCTCGATCAGCTCATCCCGCCGCAGCTGGAGCTGATCCACGGGCCAGGTTGCCCGGTCTGCGTCACCGCGGCGGAAACGATCGATCGGGCCCTGCAGCTGGCAGCCCTTCAGGACGTGATCCTCTGCTCCTACGGCGACATGCTGCGGGTGCCGGGCACGGGGCCCGCCCACCTGCTCCAGGCCCGAGCCGCCGGCGCCGATGTCCGCCTGGTGACCGCCCCCCTCGATGCGCTGACCCTGGCGAGGGCCCATCCCGAGCGGCAGGTGGTGTTCTTCGCCGTGGGCTTCGAGACCACGGCCCCGGCCACGGCCCTGCTGGCCCACCAGGCCTGGAGCAGCGGCACGCAGAACCTCAGCCTGCTGGTGGCGCACGTGCGCGTGCCGCCGGCGATGGAAGCGATCCTGGCCGCCCCCGGCTGCCGGGTGCAGGGCTTTCTGGCGGCGGGGCATGTCTGTGCGGTGATGGGCCGAGAGGAGTACGAGCCGATCGCGGCGGGCCAGCGGCTGCCGATCGTGATCACCGGCTTCGAGCCCGTCGATCTGCTGGAGGGGATGCTGCGGGCCGTGCGTCAGCTGGAGCGGGGCGAGGGCCGGGTGGAGGACGCCTACCCACGGGCCAGAGCCGGCGAGGGCAATGCCGCGGCCCGCGCCCTGATCGAGCGGGTGTTCTGCTGCAGCAACCGGCGCTGGCGCGGCCTGGGGGTGCTGCCAGCCAGCGGCCTCAGCCTGCGCCCCCCCTACGACGCCCTCGACGCGGAGCGCCGCTTCCCGCCCGCCGCCCGGCCGGTCCCTGCCGGCAACGGCAACAGCGACCAGGGCTGCATCAGCGGTCAGGTGCTGCAGGGTCTGGCCCGCCCGGACGCCTGTCCCCGCTTTGGCCGTGGCTGCAGCCCCGAGCGGCCCCTGGGGGCACCGATGGTGTCGGCGGAGGGGGCCTGCGCCGCCTACTGGCGCTACCGCCAGCGGGCCTGAACCATGGCCCCACCGCTGCAGTTCCCCTGTCCGATCAGCCCCGACGACAGCGGAGTCGTGCTGCTCGGCCACGGCGGCGGCGGTCTGCTCAGCCAGCGGCTGCTGGAGCAGCTGATCCTGCCGGCCCTCGGCAGCGCGGGCGGTGTGCTGCTCGATGCCGCCACCCTGCCAGCCGAGGCCGGCGAGCTGGCCTTCAGCACCGACGGCCATGTGGTGCGGCCGCTGGAGTTTCCCGGCGGCGACATCGGCTCCCTGGCGGTGATCGGCACCGTCAACGACCTGGCGATGGTGGGGGCCACGCCCCTGGCCCTCAGCCTCGGCCTGATCCTGGAGGAGGGACTGCCCCTGGACACCCTCAGCCGGGTGCTGCGCTCGGCCGCCGCCGCCGCCGGGCGCTGCGGCGTGTCGATCGTCACCGGCGACACCAAGGTGGTGGAGCGGGGCAAGGCCGATGGCCTGTTCATGACCACCGCCGGCATGGGCCGCATCCCCCCGGGAGTGGCGATCGGGCCGGCGGCCATCCGCCCTGGCGACGCGATCCTGGTGAGTGGCGACCTGGGCCGCCACGGCGTAGCCATCCTGGCGGCCCGGGAGGAGCTGGGCTTCAGCACCAGCCTGGAGAGCGATCTGGCCCCGCTCCACGGCAGCGTCCAGGCGCTGCTGGCGGCCGGCCTGGAGATCCATGCCCTGCGCGATCTCACCCGCGGCGGCCTGGCATCGGCCCTGCATGAGCTCTGCCGAGACGCCGGCCTGGGGGCCCTGGTGCAGGAGCCGCTGGTGCCGGTCCATGGCTCCGTGGCCGCGGCCTGCGATCTGCTGGGCCTCGATTCGCTCACCATGGCCAGCGAGGGGCGCTTCGTGCTGATGCTGCCGGCGGCTCAGGCGCAGGAGGCCCTGAAGCTGCTGAGCCGAGAGCAGCCCAGCGCCGCGCTCATCGGCCGCATCGGCGGCGAGGCCGTGCTGCTGGAAACCTCCCTGGGGGTGCTCCGCCCGCTGGAACTGGGCCGAGGTGAGTTACTGCCCCGGATCTGCTGAGGTCCCGAGCCCCTGGGGGCTGGGATGATGGGATCTGTTCCCTTGAGCAGTCATGTACACCGACTGGACCGCCGTGATCCTGCTGCTGCTCACCGCCGTACCCCTGGGGGTGGTGGTGGCCACGACGGCCTTCTTCATCTGGCGCCAGAAGAAACTCAAGCAGCGCTGATGTCGCGGGGGGCGGCCAGATGATCAGCAAGGCGGCCCTGGCCGAGGCAGTCGAGGCAGGTGCGGAAGCTGCACGCCCCCAGACGCAAGACGCCACTGCCACCGCAGTGGCTGCAGCGCTGGCTGGCCCTCTGTGCTGAGCCCCTCACCGAGGGAGATGGATGGGCTGGATGGGTGACAACGTGGGGGAAGGACTCAGTAGCCGCGAGTTCAGCAGCTGTTTCAAAGGCGCAGGGGAACGACACCACCACCCGTGAAACGGTTCCATCACGAGCCAAATATTCCGGACTGACAAGGCGTTCCGGACTGGAGCTGGACACGAGCAAAGGCTCCGGTGCATCGAACAACAGTCTGGGATCAAAGGTTGGCCTTTGATCCCGAAACCTTCCTTAAGAGTTCCCAGCCCTCAGACCCTGCGCCGCAGCTGGGCCTTCAGGCGCGACAAATCCAAGTCCTGCAGCAGTTCCGCCGCACTCAGGCGGCTTCCGGCCGGCACCAGATCCAGGCTGGCTGCCATCCGGCCGATCACCGCCGCCGCATCGAGGCCCTCCTGGCGCAGAGGCTCCAGCCCCTGCGCCCCCTGCCGCTTGGCCAGCCGCTCTCCAGCCTTATCCAGCCAGAGGGGCCCATGCCAGGTGGTGGCGAACGGCCGCCCCAGGCACTCGCTCACCGCCACCTGCGGCGCCGTGGAACGCCAGAGGTCAGCGCCGCGCACCACCGTGGTCACCGCCAGCAGCAGGTCGTCCACGGCTGAGGTGAGGTGATAGGCCAGGACGCCATCGGCGCGGCGCAGCACCACATCACCCACCTCGGTGGCCGCCTCCAGGCACCCCCTGGCAGCGATCTCCTCCCTCCAGCGCAGGGGCCCCGGCTCCAGCCTCAACCGCCAGCTGGGCAGCCTGCCATCGACGGGGCCCCAGCCCACCGCCCGATCCCGGCAGGTGCCCGGATAGAGCGGCCAGCCGCCATGGGGCGCCGCTCCATCCGCCAGCATCCGGCGGCTGCAGCGGCAGGGATAGAGGGCGCCGCCTCGGCGCAACGCCGAGAGCACCGAGGCATACAGCCCCGTGCGCTCGCTCTGGCGCACGGGGGGACCATCCCAGCTGATCCCCAGCCAGCTGAGATCGGCCTCGATCGACTCGATCGCTCCCGGCCGCTGGCGCGGGCGATCGAGGTCGTCGTGGCGCAACAGAAAACGCCCCCCACTGAGCCGGGCCTGCAACCAGGCCAGCAGGGCCGTGCGCAGGTTGCCCAGATGCAGCGGGCCGCTCGGTGAGGGGGCGAATCGCCCGGTGGGGCCCTGGAGGCGGCGCTGGTCTGCCGCCTCGATCAGGTCCTCGAGCCGGGAGGGGAGATCAAGCCCCAGGGCTCAGCTCTGGACCTTGTCCTTGAACTGCTTGCCGGCGGTGAAGGCCGGCACCCGCTTGGCCGGAATCTTGATCTTTTCGCCGGTCTTGGGGTTGAGCCCCTGGCGGGCGGAGCGCTCGCGGGCTTCGAAGGAACCGAAACCCAGAATCGAGACCTTCTTCCCTTCCACAACGGAATCGACGATCGTCTCGATCGCGGCGTCGACGATCTTGGACACTTCGGTCTTGGTCAGTTCGGTGCGAACCGCAACGAGGTTGACGAGATCAGCTTTGTTCATCGGAGGCGAAAACCTTCAGGAGAGTGAGGGAGCTGGGCGGAGCGGAAAACACCCTCTCGCCGGCGCCGGAACGGTACAGCGCGCCAATCGTATGGGGGAAGGGCGGTCTGGGCAACCAAAAAGCCCGTCGGACCAACGATCTTGCAGCACAGCAGCCCCGAACCCGGCCGTTCCGCCCCCCGTCCCGCTCAGTCCTCCAGCTGGCGATCCAGCAGTCGATCCAGCAGAGCGCGGCCACCAGCGATCAACTTCTCTCCCTGAAGGGCCCCAAGGCCGGCACCGCTGGCGATCCAGCGGGGGGAGGCCGGCGGCAGCCAGTCGCGCAGCGCCTCGAGGCTGCGCTGCTGCCGTCGCCAGTGAAAGGTGCGGGACGTGCGCAGCGGGCGGGCCTCCCCCGGGGCGGTCGGCACCAGCAGGCGACCGCAGAAGAGCAGATCGAGATCCCCGGCCGCATGGATCACGCAGGCCCCCGGTGTGGTCCCCGGCGTCCAGAGCGCCCGCACGCCTCCGCCCAGATCCAGAGCCTCAGAGAAGAGGACCAGGCCCGCCACCCCCGGCAGCAGATAGGCCTCCTGCTCCTGAAGCCGCACCGGCCAGCCCAGGGCCTGCTGAAAGCGGCGGCAACGCCCATGGCCCTCGCGGCTGGTGAGCAGGATCGTGCCGGCAGCGTCACCGGCAGAGCGCAGGGCCGCCAGGTTGGCGGCGGTGTAGGCCGGCAGATCGATCAGCAGTGGCGCCTGCCCCGGGGGGGCCAGCAGCCAGGAGGTGCCCCCGAGGCTGTCGCGGTTGGGGGCGAACACCCACAGACCGGGAAGCACAGGCGTGGGCGGCCTCCCCGCCTCCATGGCCGCCTCGGTGGTCAGCGGAATGGCCGCCTCGCCGCTGTCCTGCTCCGCCATGGACGCCCCCCGGGGGCCATCGCCCCTGCACAGCACTAGCTTGAGGCGTCAGGTCACCCGGGTCTTTGTCTTCGATCCAGCTCGGACATCCCTGGCCCCTCGGGGCGGCGCTCACCGCCCGGGGGGTGAACTTCTCCCTGGTGGCCCCATCGGCCACACGGGTGGAGCTGCTGCTGTTCGCCCGCGGCAGCTCTCCCGAACCCTTCCGGATCGTTCCCCTGGATCTGCGCCATCGCTCCGGCGACCACTGGCATGTGGAAGTGGAGGGGATCGGCGTCGGCACCTGCTACGGCTACCGCGTCTATGGGCCCCTGCTGCCGGGGGGGCACGGCTTCAACCCATCGAAGGTGCTGCTGGATCCCTGCGCCCGGGCGATCAGCGGCTGGGATGTCTACCGCCGCGGTGACGCCATCGGCGCCATCCCCAACACCGCCACCTGCCTGAAGGGGGTGGTCACGGAGCGGGATCACTTCGATTTCGTGGCCGCGCCGAGGCCCCGTCACAGCTGGCAGACCACAGTGATCTACGAGCTGCATGTGGGCGGGCTCAGCCGGGGCCAGGGCAGCCCCGTGGCCCCCGAGCGCCAGGGCAGCCTGCTGGGCGTGATCGACTCCCTGCCCTACCTGCGCAGCCTGGGCGTCACCGCCCTGGAGCTGCTGCCGGTGATGGCCTTCGATCCCCAGGACGCCCCCCACGGGCGCCAGAACTACTGGGGGTACAGCCCGCTGAGCTGGATGGCGCCCCACCAGGGCTATCTGGTGGGCGACGACCCGCTGGCGGGGCGCCAGCAGGTGCGTCAGCTGGTCACCGCCTGCCACCAGGCCGGGATGGAGGTGCTGCTCGACGTGGTTTACAACCACACCAGCGAAGGCAACCAGGACGGGCCCACCCTGAGCTGGCGCGGACTGGCGGACCGCCTCTACTACCACCAGAACAGCCGGGGCGACTACCTGGATGTCACCGGCTGCGGCAACACCATCGCCGCCAACCGCCCCCTGGCGCGGCGGCTGCTGCTGGAGTCGATGCGCTGCTGGGCCCTGGAGCTGGGCATCGACGGCTTCCGCTTCGATCTCGGCATCGCCCTCAGCCGCGGCGAGGAGCTGGCCCCGCTCGACAAACCGCCCCTGTTCGAGGAGATCGAGGCCGACCCCGAACTGAGCGACCTCAAGCTGGTGAGCGAACCCTGGGATTGCGGCGGTCTCTACCGGCTCAACGATTTCCCGGCGCGGCGCATGGGCACCTGGAACGGCCGCTTCCGCGATGACGTGCGCCGCTTCTGGAAAGGGGACGACAACGGCAGCTGGTTGATGGCCCAGAGGCTCTCCGGCAGCCCTGATCTCTACGGTGGCAAACCGGCCACGGCAGGCCGCAGCATCACCTTCATCACCGCCCACGACGGCTTCACCCTCGCCGACCTGGTCAGCTACGACCGCAAGCACAACCTGGCCAACGGCGAGGACAACCGCGACGGCGACAACCACAACAACAGCTGGAACCACGGCGTGGAGGGGCCCTGCAGCGATCCGCAGATCAACGAGCTGCGCAACCGCCAGATCCGCAACCTGCTGACCACCATGCTGCTGGCACCCGGGGTGCCGATGCTGCTGATGGGCGATGAAGTGCGCCGCAGCCAGGGGGGCAACAACAACACCTGGTGCCAGAACAATCCCCTGGGCTGGATGCACTGGCGCCCCGACGAGGACGACCAGCGCCTTCATCGGTTCGTGAGCCGCCTCGTGCGCCTTCGCCGCCGGCTCGAAAGCCTGCTCAATCCCGAGATCCCCCATGCCGACAGCCCCCCCTCCAAGCCCGGCGAGCGGCACCTGATCTGGCGCGAGTGGCACGGGGTGGAACTGCTCCAACCCGACTGGGGCAGCTGGTCCCACAGCCTGGCCTGGAGCCTGCACGACATGCGCCACGGCCCCCTGCTCTGGTGCGGCATGAATGCTTACTACCAGCCGATGGTCTTCAAGCTGCCCGAGGCCAGTGGCGGCTGGTTGCGGGTGATCGACACCGGCCAGATCGATGGCGATCGGCTGGCCGAAAACCCCCAGCCCTGGGGCTCCGCCAGCGAGGCCCCGCTTATGGGCCGCAGCCTGATGCTGCTGCTGGCTCCCCACCTGATTGAGGCGACGGGGTTCTGAAGAAACAAGCGGGCGGCGGGAATCGAACCCGCTTCATCAGCTTGGAAGGCTGAACCTTAAATCACCCAGTCTCATTGCACTGCCTGCCTTCTCAACAAGAAAAACGCGCCATGTGAGATGTTTTGCCTCCGGAAGCCCTTGGGGCCACAGGGACGGGCGAAACACCGACCGACATCCGACAAGCCACCGAGACGGCGACGGGACAGGCGAGACGACTGGCCGGGGATCCACGAGTTGTCCCGGTCCTTATTCAAGGAATTCCGCTCTGTCTTGAATAAGCTCAAGGTGTATTCAAGGTTCGCCCCAGGGAGGCTCCATGCGGCGCGACGCCACCGGGCGCTACGAGATCACCAGCACCGCCGGGGAAGCTGTGCGGGCATTCGTGCCGGCGCCGCTGCCACCAAAGCCGCCTGTGGTGCTGGAAGGACCGCTGCAGGCCCTGCATGAGCAGGCCCTTCTGGCCTGCGGTCGCCTGGATGGGGTCTCATCCCTGCTCCCCGATCCAGAGCTGTTCCTCTACGCCTACGTGCGGCGGGAAGCCTTGCTCTCCTCCCAGATCGAAGGCACCCAGTCATCCCTCTCCGATCTGCTGCTGTTTGAACTGGAAGAAGCACCCGCCGTTCCGTTAGACGACGTGGTGGAAGTCTCCAGTTACGTGGCAGGGCTGGAGCACGGCCTGACCAGGCATGCGGAAGGATTCCCGCTGTCCTCACGGCTGCTGCGGGAAATCCACGCCCGGCTGCTGGCCCGGGGTCGCGGCGCCGATCGGCTGCCTGGGGAGTTCCGGCGCAGTCAGAACTGGATCGGCGGCACCCGGCCGGGCAACGCCAGCTTCGTGCCTCCGCCACCGGGGTTGGTGGAGGACTGCATGGCCGCGTTGGAGCAGTTCATTCATGGCGGGCCCGAGGGCGAGCACGCCCTGCCGGTGCTGGTGCGCGCCGCCCTGGCCCACGTGCAGTTCGAGACGATCCACCCGTTCCTCGACGGCAATGGCCGCCTTGGCCGGCTACTGATCGTGCTGATGCTGATTGAGGCAGGCGTGTTGGGGCAACCGCTGCTCTACCTGAGCCTGTTCTTCAAGCAGCACCGAAGCCGCTACTACGAGCTGCTGGACGGCGTGCGTCAGAACGGCGACTGGGAGGCATGGATCGATTTTTTTCTCGAGGGGGTCGAGAGCACGGCAGCGGGCGCCGTGGCGACGGCCCAGCGGTTGCTAGAGCTGTTCCGCGTCGATGAGGCACGACTGATGGGGCTCGGCCGCTCCGGGGTGAGTGTGCAGCTGTGCTACGGAACCCTGCGCCGACGACCGCTCACCAGCATCAACCAGCTCAGGGAGTTGAGCGGTCTGAGTTTTCCAACAGCCAGCAAGGCAATCGAAACCCTGGTGGGCCTCGGCATCGCCCGGGAAATCACTGGAGGGCGTCGAAATCGGCTGTTCGCCTATGACGCCTATCTGGCGATCCTTAGTGAAGGTACCGAACCGCTCTGATCACTCTGCCTAACCCCCGATCTGAATTCAGGCACTGACTGAGGCCGGAGCAGGCACCCCAGGGCTCCGGTCGGCAGCGGCTGGCCGCGGGCAGGGGGAGAGAGTGATGCCACAGGTTTGCTCGCGCAGCTGCGCGGGCGCTGGTCGATTCAGCCCGGATCTGATGGTCTTGATCATCAGCGAGCCAGGGCCGCTGCGGATGGATTTGCTTTGATCAGATCCATTGCCCAGCAGCGGTTCTGCGGAGCTAGAAGTGCATTTATACTGATAGAATAAAGGTCGCACCAAAGGCCCCGAGCCCATCGCCTGCGGCAACGTCATCCCCTGATCTCGCCATCACCGCCGCACTCTCGCCAGCGGCATGATGCCCCGATCAGTTGTCACCTACGGCAACTGATTCCATGGCTCTTTGTATTCCATCCAGGCCTGCTGTGGCCCCCTGCCGCTCCCTTGTGATTGCGGCCAGCGGAGGCCGTGATCTGGCCTGGCCCCATCAGCGCGTTGCCGCAGAGCTGCTGGCCCGCAGTGGCGGCCGGCTCGTTCATCTGCTGCTCCATGGCGGAGCCCGCGGAGCCGATGCCGGCATTGCCCGTACCGCCTATCAGCTGGGCTGGTCGGCACTGGTCATGCCCGCCGAATGGCGGCGCCATGGCCGGGGCACCGGTCCGATCCGCAATAGGGAGCTGCTCGAGCTGGCCGTGGCCCAGGCCGAGGCCCACACCTCCCCTGGTGTCTCCACCTCCGTGCTGGTGGTGGCCTTCCCCGGCGGGCCCGGCACCGCCTCGCTGGTGCAGCAGGCCCGCCGGATGGCCTCCCGTTCCCCGGTGCCGATCGCCGTGGTGGAAGTCAGCCCGGCCGCTGGGCCCTGGGTTCATGCCCCCGCAGCCCACCTCCCTTGAAGCCTTCCGCGCTTGTTAGCGCCTCCGTTTCCCATCCCCACCGCTCCCGTCACTGCCCCAGCGGTGGCTGCTCCAGAGGCCGCTGGCCCGGCCTGCTCCATGCAGCGCAACGGTTCCCTCTGGCAACTGGGCATCGAGGCCCAGGAGCTCACCACCGCCATCGGCCAGCTGGGCGAGCAGCTGGAGGCCGACGACGAAGACGCCCGATCCCAGGCCCTCTCTTAGCTGGAGGCCGCCCTGCTGGCCGAGGAGGGCAACAAGCAGGCCCTGGCCACCAAGGCTGATGCCACCTGCTGGGTGATCGAGCACCCCCGCGGCCAGGCCGCCTACCGCCAGCAGCAGGCCAAACGCCTCACCGAGTTGGCCCGCTCAGATGCGTGTCCGGACCGACATTTTGGCCTCTGCGGCCGATGAGGCACGGGTGGACCAACGCGGTGACTACCAGGAACGATGACGCCCCTGCTGCCGTTCAGGCAGCTTTGGTCAACACACCTGGCAGTCAACGAAGGGTTGGCTTCGCTGCAACATCATGTATCGCCTAGCATCAAGATTCAGCGGACGGAATCAAGTATGCACGACATGTGCAGAGCTATCATCCGCCACTGCTGATGCTGGGCGTTGGTAAAAGGCATGAAAAAAAGGCATAGCCCATGAGGGAAGGGAACAAGGCTGGGGCGTCCTGGTCAGACGTCAAGGCTAAGGGAACCCCTGAAAAACCCGCTAAAATCAGTCCAGATCCAAGACTGAGACTGGA
>JAUCZK010000034.1 GCA_030373145.1 Cyanobium sp. CZS48M
CGCTGTAGGCGACGCAGATCCAGGGGCGCATGCCGAGGCGGTAGGAGAGTTCCCATTCGCGGCCCATGTAGCAGAAGATGCCGATCAGGAAGTGGAAGATCACCAGCTGGTAGGGACCGCCGTTGTACAGCCACTCGTCGAGGCTGGCGGCTTCCCAGATCGGGTAGAAGTGCAGGCCGATGGCGTTGCTGGAGGGAACAACGGCACCGGAGATGATGTTGTTGCCGTAAAGCAGTGAACCGGCAACGGGCTCACGGATGCCGTCGATGTCGACGGGGGGAGCAGCGATGAAAGCCACGATGAAGCAGATCGTGGCAGCCAGCAGGGTGGGGATCATCAGCACACCGAACCAACCGACGTACAGACGGTTGTTGGTGGAGGTGACCCACTCGCAGAACTGGCTCCATGCAGACACGCCTTGGCGCTGCTGAAGGGTGGTGGTCATGAGGACGGAAATGTGTGCCCCGAAAGGAGCGGTTAAGTAGGACAAGCCATGGCTGGTGAGCCGAAACCGCGCATGCGGCTGAGCTTGTCCTTTACAGAATAGCACGAAATTGCGGTTTGTAAAGGCTTCGGAGCTCAGGGGCCCGTCTCAAGAGTCCTTCTGCTGCAGGGCAGGAGCCGGCAGAGGGGTCAGCCGCATCCCCACGGCAGCAGGGCGGAAACGGCAGAGTGTTTACGTTCCGCAACAAAAGCCATGACGGTTGGCGAGCTTTTTCTCGAGTCCATCTCGAGCGGTGTCATCACCCACACGGAACTCTCCTGGCTCACCAGGCAGCAGGCGACTTTCACCCGCGTCGAGGAGGCCACGGCCCTGCGCCTCGGACGCCTCCTCGACCAGGGCAGCATTCAGCTGGGCTGCCGGCTGGACCCGGCGAAGCTGCGCCACGATCTGGTGCGCGAGCAATGGATTGAGCCCCTGGGTCGCCGGCGCCATCACTGAGCCCCATCACTGAGCGGCTGCAGCCCTGAGGCGTGGTCTCACCAGCAGACCATCCCTGGGCGAAGGGCTGGGAATCACCTGCAGCGTCAGGTCCTGATCCGGCTCCAGGGTCAGGCTGAGCTGCTTGAGCAGGCCCACCGCCAGCAGACGGATCTCCCGTTCGGCATGCGCCTTGCCCAGGCAGACCCTCTCGCCGGCCCCAGCGCCATGTCTTCAGTGCCGCTGCCATGACGGTGACTGGCGGCGATGCTCACCTGCACCACCCGATCGGCAGGCACCAGAACGCCCGCCAGGGCAATGGGCTCCAGGGTGCGGCGGAAGTAGCCCCCACCGGTGGCGTCAGCCGCATCACCGCCTTCACCACCGCATCAAGGCGCGGGGCGCGGCTGGCGTCGTAGGCGCTTGTGGCCTCACCCGGCGCAGGCGGCCAGGGCAGGGCGTTGAGCTCCTCCTGCAGCCAGGCCAGCTCGGCGGGGTGTCGCAGCAGGAGCCCACGAGCCTGGCGGGCCCGGGCGAAGGGACTGCCAAGCAGGGCGATGGGAAGGGAGAAGAGGCCCTCGCACCAGATCTCGAAATCGACGAACAGGGCCTCGCGATCACGCTGAAGGCAAAGCACCGCAGCTGCGGCACCAGGGGCAGCGGCCCCGCGCCGGATAGCGCTTCAGGGCGACGCTGGTGAACAGCTGGCCCAGCAGCTCGCGCACGCTCTGGGGCCACCAGCCCTGGACCGCCTCGCCCTGGGCGAAAGGGCGGGGGTGCTGGGCAGGGGGCGAAGGTTGGTGGGATCAGGGATCAGGAGTGCTCAGATCAGGAAAGTGATGGAGAGGCTCACCAGGGCCAGGCCGGCCAGACCGGTGGCGGCAAGAAGGGCGACAGATTGAGCCATGGGGGGCGTCCCGACCGAAACCCAAATCTAGAGCAATCCTTAAGCTCCATAGTCAGGCCGGCCTGGTGTCGCAGCAATCCGTCACGGCGACGGAACGCCGAAGACACGGCCTGCGGCACGGCTTGCAGTACTGCCTGGAATACGGATCGGGGCTCTCCTCACTGAAGCAGGGGCGGTCGCGGGCGATCAGCCCGGGTCCAGATCCAATGGCAACAGCAGCTGCAACTGATTCGACTGATCGACTGGGGGGCGTGACCTGGGGCTGCGCCGCCGCCTGCTCCCGCTGGCCGCCAGACCGGAGCGCCGGGATCCGTGCTTCTGCTGGATCGCATCGGCCAGCTCCGCAAAACCCAGCTCCTGACGCCGGGCCCAGAGGCGCTCACGGGCCTCTCGGGCGGCGGCGCCCGGCTCCACCAGCGGCAGCGGGTAGTGCTCACCGAGCACGCAGCCGACGCGCTGCTGGGTGGAGAGCGGCATCGTCCACGGTTCATGCAGGTGCACGGCCGGCACCACAGCCAGCTCCGGCAGCCACTGGCGGATGAACTCGCCTTTGGGATCGTGATCCTGACCCTGCTTGATCGGGTTGTAGATCCGGATCGTGTTGATGCCCGTGGTGCCCGACTGCATCTGGCACTGGCTCCAGTGGATGCCGGGCTCGTAGTCGACGAACAGGCGCGCCAGGTGGAGCCCGCTCTCACGCCATGGCAGCCAGAGGTGATGGCTGGCCACCGACATCAACATCGCCCGCATGCGGAAGTTGATCCAGCCGCTGGCGATCAGGGCCCGCATGCAGGCATCCACAAAGGGCAGTCCGGTGCGGCCTTCCGCCCAGGCCGCCAGCCGCGCCGGATCGCTGCTGCGCAGGCCGGCGGTGAGGGGGTGGAGCTCGCGGAACTCCAGATCCGGCTGGCATTCCAGCTTCTGGATGAAGTGGCAGTGCCAGTGCAACCGCGCCTCGAAGCCCAGCGGTACGCCCCCCCGCCGCCGGCTGAGCTGCACCACCTCCCGCAGCGACAGGGTGCCCCAGGCCAGGTGCGGCGAGAGCCGCGAACAACTCTCAAAGGCCGTGCGCGGGCTGGAGAGCTCGCGGTGATAGCGAACTCCCCGACCGCTCAGAAAACTCTCGAGAACAGCCAATCCCTGCCGTCGCCCCCCGAGCTGCCGTCTCGGGCAGGGATCAGGCGCCAGAGCGAGCTCGCTGGCCGAAGGAATCGCGCCAGCTTCAAGGCCCTCCAACGGCAGCAGGGCCTGCGGCGACGGTGCCATCGGCTCGGCCATGCGCTGCTCCCAGCGGCGCGCCCAGCCGTTGCGACTGGCCATGCGGCGGATCACGCCCGCAGATGGCTGCTCGATCCAGGGGATGCCGTGGCCCTCGGCCCAGCGGGCCACGCGCCGGTCGCGGGCATAGGTCCAGCCATTGCCCGTTTCCTCGTGGCTCCAGAGGCCCGCGATGCCGAAGCGACGGCGGGCCCGCTCCAGCACCTCCTCCACGATGCCGGTCCGCACCACCAGCGCTTGCCCCAGCTCTGCCAGGTCGCGGCGCAACTCCTCGAGGCTCTCAGCGCAGAAGTCCCACTGCCGGGCAGAGGCATCGCCCTGCCGCCACAGCTCCGGCTCCACCACCACCAGCGGCAACACCGGGCCCAGGCGGCTGGCCTGCAGCAGCGGCTGGTGATCGGCCACCCGCAGATCCCGCTTGAACCAGACGACCTGCACCGGCGACATGACTGATCAGCGGCGGCTTCTGCCGCGGCGAAAGTCCCACGGCCGGGTGATGCCGCCGGGCACCTGCCACACCCCATAGCGGCTGCGCATTGCCCGGTCTTCGGCGGCGAGATACTCCCCGGCATCGCAGCTGGCCAGGTAGCGACGGAAGGCGAAGGCTTCGCCGTCTTCCACCATCGCCAGGCCGAGGTTGATGTCGCTGATCACCTCGGCCACGGTGCGACCGAAGCGATCCACGGTCTGGGGCCTGAGGGTCACGGTGGCGCCGATCTTCAGGCGCGTCTGCAGGTAGCGGTGGGCCCTGGCGCCATCGGGAGGCTGATCCAGCTCGGGGGCATCGATGCAGGCCAGCCGCACGGTGACCCGACGGGGCCCCTGCTGCACGCGGATCGTGTCGCCATCGCCGATCGAGAGCACCGTGGCGCGGCTGTCGAGCTCAGGTCGTTCCCCCTGGCCCTGACTCAGAGCCGAGGGAGCCAGGCCCAGCAGCAGCTGCAGGCCAAGCAGCAGCCTCAAGCCCAGCCGCTTGTAAAGGATCAGGGGCATCTCAGAGGGGCCGGCCCTTGACGGGCAGGCCTGCAGGATGACTCCAGTCTGCGCCGCGGGGCCTCCGTCGATGAACCTCTCCCTCAAGGAGTGGTGGGGCCTGCCCCATCGCGACATCCTCTCGGGCCTGGTGGTGGCCTTCGCGATGATCCCGGAGGCGATCGCCTTCTCCGGCATCGCCGGCGTCGATCCGAGCGTGGGGCTGTTCGGGGCCTTTCTGCTGGCGGTCACCCTGTCGGTGGTGGGCGGCCGCACGGCGATGATCACCTCCGCCACCGGCTCCACCGCCCTGCTGATGACCGGGCTGGTGCAGCAGGGCAATGCCCTCGGCGAAGGGCTGGGCCTGCAGTACCTGCTGGCGGCCGGTCTGCTCACCGGAGTGCTGCAGATCGCCTGGGGCTACCTGCGCCTGGCCCATCAGATGCGTTTTGTGCCCCAGCCGGTGATGGCGGGATTCGTCAATGCCCTGGCGATTCTGATTCTGCTGGCCCAGTTGCCGCAGCTCGGCCTCGACCTCTTTCATTCTGATCAACTGGCTGTGCTGCCGGACCAGCTGCCGGCGATCTGGGGGGTGACGGGCCTCACCTTGCTGATCATTTATCTGCTGCCGCGCCTGACCACAGCGGTGCCCTCGGCCCTGATCGCCATCCTGATCACCACCGGCCTCTCGCTCCACTTCCAGCTGGATCTGCCCACCGTCTCGAGCCTGGGCAACTTGCCCACCGGCCTGCCCGGCTTCGGCCTGCCACAAGTGCCGCTCAGCTTCGACACCCTCGGGCTGATCCTGCCCACGGCCCTGGCGATCTCGTTGGTGGGTCTGATGGAAACCTTCCTCACCCAGGACATCCTCGACGACCTCACCGATCAATCCAGCCACAAGAACAAGGAGGCCAGGGGCCAGGGCATCGGCAACATCGTCAGTTCGCTATTCGGTGGCATGGCTGGCTGCGCCCTGGTGGGGCAATCGGTGATGAATGTGGGCTACGGCGGCCGCACCCGCCTCTCCACCCTCACCTCAGGAGTGAGCCTGCTGGCGATGATCCTGCTGGCCCGCGACTGGGTGAATCAGATCCCGATGGCCACCCTGGTGGGCGTGATGATCATGATCGCCATCAACACCGCCAACTTCAGCTCGATCAGCGGCATCACCAGGATCCCCAAGAGTGACACCGCCGTGATGCTGCTCACTGTGGCTGTGACGGTGATCACCCACAACCTGGCCATCGGCCTGCTGGCCGGTGTGGCCCTCGCCGCCATTCTCTTCAGCCGCAAAGTGGCCAAGGTGATCGATGTGGAGAGCAGCCTGGTGGCCCCCGATCACCGCCTCTACAGCGTGCGCGGTCAGCTGTTCTTCGTGAGCAGCATCTACTTCCGCGCCGGATTCGAGCTGCACGAACACCCGGCCCGGGTCACAATCGACATGGCCGGCGCCCACATCTGGGACCAGAGCGGTGTCAGCGTGCTCGACCAGGTGATCCGCCGACTGAAGCTGGGGGGCAGCGCCGTGGAGGTGATCAACCTCAACCGCGAGAGCACCGATCTGTTCGCCCGCATCGGCCTGGCGACGGAAGCGGGCGGTCGGGGCGGTGAGCCAGCTGCGCTGCACTGAAGAAATCCAGCGCTCCTGTGCAGAACCTCCCTCCGGCCTCAGCCGGCTTTCTGCCGCTCCTGCTTCTGCTGCTGCCGTTCGCCGTAGCCCGCCGCCCAGACCGCCGGGGCGATGCCGGCGGGCACCAGGCGTGCGTAGGGCCCACTGGCGAGGATCTCGCGCACGGCTTCGCCCAGCAGTTCGTTGGAGCGACTGGCCGGCAGCCGGTGGCTCAGTCCCTGGTGCATGCGCAACAGATACCAGGCGCTACCATCGAGTCCGGCGTTGAAGCGGTTCCACAGGGCCGGGTCGCGGCGCGCATCGAGCACCATGTCGCGGGCGTTGTGGGCCTTGTCGGCGGCCGTGACCCGCAGGGCACCTTCGCTCTTGTGCTCCAGTGAGGCCAGATAGCGGGTCTTGCGCAGCAGCCAGGGCTCCTTGATGGCACCGGGCAGCTGCGGGCCGAGGGTGTCGGTGCAGGCGAGCACAAGGTCAGCCACCTCCTCGCCGAAACGCTCGGCGATCGAGCCGTGGCTCTGGCCGGCATCCTCGATGGCGTCGTGCAGCAGGGCGGCGATCGCTTCGTTTTCGCTGCCACCGTCTTCCCAGACCAGGGCGCTGACGCTGATCAGGTGGGAGATGTAAGGCACCGGCTTGCCCTTGCGCCCCTGGGCGATGTGCAGCTGGGCCGCCCAGCCCAGGGCCTCGGTGTAGCGCTGGCTGTGGCGCTGATCTCGTTCGCTCATGGCGACCATCTTCCTCCGGGGGGTTGACATCACCCCCCGGACATCGCCTGGCTGGATGGGGCATCATGCGCCCCTGCCCCCTGTTGGGAGCCTGGCCATTCCGCTGGTGGTGCTGAACCTGTGGGTGTTCGGTTCGCTCTATCGCGCCTCTTCGCGGTGCTGATCGTGGTGGATCAGGTGATCGAGAACGTGCTGCCGCCGCGGCTGCTGGGCAAACTCACCGGCCTCAACCCGATCGTGATTCTGTTCTCGGTGATGGTGGGCGCCCGCGTGGCTGATTTCTATGGCGTGATCACCGCTGTGCCGATCGCCGCCACGATCAAGGCCCTGCTGCTGACACCAAGCCCGAAAGAGAGCCTCACTCCCCCTGAGCTGAGTCCATCCACCACCGCCTGACGCTGGGACGCACTGCGATTCATCGTGCGATTCCTCGGGGTACTTCTCTTGGCGATACGCCTCTGCTCAGAGCCTCAGGTTCGGGTAGATCAGGTCAGCCTGCGGCGCGGGATCGCTGCGCCAGCCCGCCAGCAAGGCCTCCAGCTCAGTCCTGAGCTGAGCGAGGTCCGTGATCTGCCGCTGCGGCCCATGGCCGGCAGCAGGCACAGATCTTCGTAGTAGCGCAGGGTTTTCACCCGCAGACCACTGCGGGCGGCCAGCGCGCCGATCTACATGTCAGGGGCCGGCGCCTGCCTCGGGGTGGCCTGTAGCACCTTGACTCTCTATCCGTATGGAGACTCTAAACTCACCTTAGCGTCTTGTCCTCCCTGTCATGCCAACGCCTGGCGTTGGGCAAACACGGGATGCCCTGGAGATCCCATGACTCAGCACCTCAGTCCAGGCAAGCCTCAACCCAGAGCCATCACCGGGCTCATTGGGCTGGCCTTGATGACTGGCTCCATTGCCGCCCCATGGCTCGATCCGGCTGCCGCCGGCGCCCATTCCAAGGGGATGTACAAGACGCGTCAGGAGGCGGAGCGGCGTGCCGCCCAACTGAACTGCAAGGGGGTGTTCGCCATGGGCGACGCCTGGATGCCCTGCGCCAATGAACAGGCGCTGCACAAAGCCCTGCAGAACGAATGAGAACCCGCCATCAGCTGCGCCGCCTGCACCGAGCGCTGGTGCCCCTGGCCGCCCTGCCGATCATCCTCACCGCCCTCTCCGGCTCCCTCTATGGCCTGCTCTCGGCCCAGGGAATCGAAGCCTTCTGGTTGATGAAGCTGCACACCGGCAACTTCGGGCTGCTCAACCTGCAGCCCTACTACTCCGCCATCCTCGGTCTGCTCACCCTTGTCGTGGCGGGCTCGGGCCTGGGCCTGCTGATCGGCGCGCGTAGGGGCCAAAGCCCCCAGAACTGAACGCCATCGAGAACTCCGGGCCGGACCAAGCCGGACCGGAGTTGTCTTCAGAACCGGAAGAGAGCGTCGAATTTGTGATACTCAGTCTTGCGCAATCCTTCAACCGCCAGCATACGCCGCAGCTCGATGACCTCGGCCCGCTGGGCGAGGATCACATCCCTGGCTCTTCTATTACAACCCCCACCAGCACGGCACCACGGCCGATCAGGAGTTCGCCGGGCTGGGCGGCGCCCTGGATGGGCATGGTCGTTCTGATCGATGGCCAGCCCTTCGCCCACGACCGCGTCAACACCCGCGTGCCCCTCGGCGACAGCGAAGACTGGCTGATCGTCAACGGCGACCCCCGCCTCGACCATCCCGTCCACCTGCACGTCAATCCCTTTCAGGTGATCAGCCGCAACGGCCGCCCCGAGCCCCAGCGGCAGTGGAAGGACACGGTGCTGGTGCGGCCGGGGGAGGAGCTGCTGCGCCTGCGCGTGGCCTTCCGGAATTTCCTGGGGGTGATGGGGGTGCTGCAGATCGAGGAGAGGACCGGCTGAGGCCTGGCCGCTCAGCGCTGGAGCTGACGCAGTTGGGCCGGGGCAGGCTTCACACTCCAAGCCATCAAGCTGGTTTCCAGTGCCGGGCCATTGGCGGCGAGCCAGTCGCCTGCGGAGTCGGCAGCCTTGGCTCCGTAGGCGCGGTGGGAGCGCACCACCACGACCCCCACGCCATCCACCAGCACCACACGGGCCAACGCCGCCTCCACCAGGCCAGGTGCCGGCAGCAGGACCACGATCAGGTGCTCCGCCGGGCGGGCGTCCGTTCTGGGCCGCGAGGCCGTGCGGATGACCCTGCCGGCCCGGCGGTAATTGGCAAGCACCCCATTGGCCAGGCCCGCCAGCTGGTCGTCGTTGCGCACGCTCTTGTGCACGTTCAGAGTCACCATGTCTCGCCAGGTGGTCAGGTTGGTCTGCTCCCCAGGGGTGAATTCATGCTGCCCGCCGGCGGAGAAGCGATGCCAATACCGCTGCCCTCCAAAGCTAAGGGGAAGCCCCCGGAAAGCGGCAGCGGCGGGACGGGGTTCGGTGGCCTGACTCCAGACGGGGCCTGGCCGCAGGCCCTGAGCGAGGGTGCTCGCCAAGGCAGCCGCAAGCATCAGAGCCCCCAGGCCAGTCGTGGTTCGTGGCGCATTCATGGGCAAACCGCTCCCTCAGCGCTCCCCGGTGCTAGCGCAGGCCAGCACCGGGGTGCGTACTGGCGCTTCAACCGACGGCCATGGCCACCTCCCTGGTCTTCACCTGGGCGGATTCCAGGAAGAGAGTCTGGCTGGGATAGGCGAACTCGATGCACTGCTTCTGGAAGGTTTCCATGATGGCGTGGTTGATCTCCTGCTGCACATCCAGAAACAGGACCATGTCGGCATCGGGAATGAAATAGACGAATTCGAATTCCAGGGCGCTGTCGGCGAAGCGTGTGAAATGACAGCGATCGAATTCCGCCGGGGGTTTGGAGCGAATCGACGCCTCCACCAGACCGGGAATCGCCTTGACCGTTTCCAGGGACGTCTGATACACGACACCGATCGTGGTGGCCACCCGCCGCTTGGGCAGATCCCCGTAGTTCTGGATCACCTTGCCCAGCAGATCGTCATTACTGATCACGATGCGTTCTCCGCTGAGGCTGCGGATGGTTGTGGAGCGAATTCCAACCCCTTCCACTGTTCCCAGCACATCATCAAAGCAGATGAATTGCCCGATTCTGAACGGCTCATCGAAGAGAATGGTGAGGTAGTTCAGAAAGTTGGAGATCGGCCCCTTCAAGGCCAGGCCCAAGCCGATGCCTGCCCCCGCCAGGGAGGCATAGATGGCACCCATCTGCACGCCCTGATTCTGCAGAAACACCAGCAGGCCCAGGATCCACACGCCTGAGCGAATCATTGGCTCCAACCCCCTCAGCACCGTGAGCTGGTTTTCGCGCCTGAGGCGGCGCAGGGAGCGATCGAGCAGCAACAGCAGCACCCGATTGAGCAGGCGCACGATCAGCACGATGGTCAGGAAGAGCATGGCCGCTTCGAGCATGCGATCGATACCCTCGCCGAAGTTGAGCACCTCGACATCAGCCACCAGCGAGCGCCACCCCCACCAGAAGGCGCTGAGGTAACCGATGGGGGCGGCCGTGGTCAGCACCGAGCGCAACAGCTGATCATCCGTGTCACCAGGAGTTCTTCTGGTCAGACGCATCAACCAACGCCCCGTCAACCGCAGCGACACCTGCACCAGGGCAATGCCCAGCAGTGCTTTCGCTATGGCGATCAGGAACGAGATACCGAATTCCGTCATAAGCAATTCTTGATAATCCGTCAGAGTAACAAACCTTTTCCGCCAGTGCGCCACACCATCCCAACGCCTCAGCAACGCCCCATACACTTCACGGGCAAGGCCTGAGGGTGATGCGGTGGTGATCAGACTCCTCAGCTTGATGGCCGCCAGCTGGCTGCTGAGCTCCTCGGCCCTGGCGCAGGACGTCCTGAGCTGCACGAGCCTGCAGGAGCGTTACCAGGCCCTTGCCGATCAGGCGTTGCAGCAGGAAATTCTTCTGCTCAAGGCCGTGCGCCAGCGGCTCTGCCCCGCCATCAGCCAGCAGGCTGAGTCGGCCCAGTCGAGCCAGCCTGGGGCGGAGCCGATCGACTTCGACGCCCTGCTCAGCTGCCGCCATCGCGCCGAAGCTGAACTGCAGGCCACACGCGTACCCCTCTATCGCAACCGGCGGCAACTGGCCTTCTACACCGCCCGAGGTGCGGCCCTGGCCAGGGAGGCCGACGGCTGGCTGGAGCGCAAGGATCAGGCCGGCTGTCCCTGAGACGGCACTGACGCGGGCCCCATCGCCGCCAGCAACTGCTCCGCCAGCTCCTCGCCGCTGCGCAGGGCACCCTCGATCCGGCCGAAACCAGGGCCGCTGATGAAATCACCACAGAAGCCGATTCGGCTCTGCGGACAGAGCATCAGCTCGCTGGCCAGGCCGGATCCCTCAGGGAAAGCGGCCCCCCAGCGCATCAGCTGAGGATCGGCGCCTTCCAGCACCAGCGGAGCGATCCAGGGCTCCATCACCGCCGAGAGGGCTGAGGCCAGGGTGTCGATCAGCGCCTGCTCCCGCTGGGGTGAAGGGCTGACCCCTGGCAGCCGGGCCACCGAGGAGCGCGATCCGATCACATCGGCATGGAGCCTGGCCACAGCTGCGCTGGAGTGGGCCACCACGGCGCAGCGTCCATCCTCCAGGGGCTGGATCGAGAGCCGCGAGAGCCCCCAGCGCCTCTCGGCCGCCGCCTCGAAGCTGAGCAGACGAAAGGGAAGCCGCCGCCAGGCCTCAGCCGCGGCGGGCGGGATCAGCAGCAACAGGGCGCAACGTGGGCTGCTGTCGATCGCGGCGATGGCCGCTGCGGCCCGCTCCAGCTGTGGATCCCCCAGGGTGCGGGCCAGTGGCTGCAGCGGCGGCTCCGGCCAGCCCAGCAGCGTCTGGCAGCGGGGATGCACCAGCAGGGTGCCGCTGAGCACCAGCCAGTCGGCGACATCGAGCCGCTGCTGCTGCTGATCGAGCAACTCCCAGCCGCCATGGGCGGTGGGGGCCAGATCGCGCACCAGGCACTGACTGTGCAGCTCAACGTCGCTGCCGGCTAGCTCCAGCAGCCCGTGGCAGAGCTGATCCATGCCCCCCCTGCCCCGGTACAGATCTCCCTGCGTGAGCGGATCGGTGGCGCCAGTGATCAACTGGCCCTCAGCATCGAGCTGGGCCAACCCATCGCACCAGGGTTCGATCCAGCCTCCATACAGCAAGGGCGCCAGCAGCGCTGGCGCCGGACTACTGCTGATCGAGAGCAGTGGCGCTCCGTGATCGAGACATACCAGGTTGTCGTGGCGGGAGCGACGCGTACTGGCACGCCCCCCCGGCCCCCGACCGGACTCCCAGAACCTGATCGGCCCCTGCCAGCCCAGATCTCGCATCTGGGCCACCAGAGCGCAACCGGCCACTCCGGCACCGATCACGGCCAGGGACGGTGCTGCCGGTGCCAAGCCCTGCCCCGGAATCAACGCCAAAAGCCTGTGATCAGTGGGTCAATAGTCGAATTCAGGAAGCCTGCTGATAGAGCTGCTCAAGGCGCTCACGGCTGAGGTCGACCACCATCACTTCCTCACCGGGATTGGGGGCTTCGGGGTGACGGCGACGGGGAGCCGAGACCTGCTGGCCACTGCGCAGGGTCTGGGTCATCAGGGCGAAGGCGCCGCCGAGGATCACTGCGAAGCAGACCATGTACAGCAGTGGGGCAATCACGTTGATGAGGGTGCTCATAGGGATCTCCGGCGTTCCCATCAGCTTAGTGTAAAGAACTGTTAACCGTGGTTGGCTCCCGGCGCTCGCCCGGTCCCGGCTTCTGGGCGATCACCGCAAAGAAGGGGTCTCCATGGCCCCCCAGCCAGCCCAGCGGCCCCTCGGCCCTGGTCGACTCGGCCAGCAGTTGCGGCAGCGGCCAGCCCTGGGCCACCAGCACCCGCGCCACGTACTCCAGGTGGTCCCGGTCGCCGCCATCGGTCCAGATCTGGGGGGCCTTCTGCAGGAACATCCGGTTGGAGAAGGCCACGATCAGCTGCCCCTGGGGCCGCAGGATGCGCAGCAGCTCCGCCGCGATCGCCTCCGGTTGCTGCAGGTACTGCCAGCCCGCCACGATCAGCACCGCATCGACGCTGGCCTCCTCCAGGGGCAGGCGCTGGTCGCGGTTGAGGTTCTGCACCCAGCGCTGATCCAGGCGCGGATTGGCCTCCAGCTCCCGGGCATTGAGGCCATGGCCGATCACCCGTTCGTAGCGCAGCTCCTCAGGCAGGTGGCTGACCCAGCTGCTCATCAGATCCAGCACCACCGCACAGGGCGGGATCCGCTCGCGATAGAGCGCCGTCAGACGGTCGCGGAAGGCGCCATCGAGGTGGTGCACGAAGCGGGGCTCGGCGTAGAAGGCGGCGTCATCGGAGCGATCGAGCTTGAAGCGCTCCGCCTCGCTCAGCACCTGCACCACCATGGCCCGCTCCCCAACGTCATCGACGCGCCCCATGCTGGCCACAACAAAGCCCGGTGGCGGGGCCACCGGGCGCTTGTCTGCGGAGCGGAAACCGCCCCACGATCGATCAGATCGTCGGATAGGCATGGAGATCATGCCGTTGTGCGTCTTCAGTTGTGCGTCCGGCGGCGATGAGGCCGGCGATGAGGCCGGCGGTGATGTGCCTGACGGTGATGCGGTTGTTCAGGACCGAAATCGATTGGATGGTTGGTAGAGGGCGGAGCCGCTGACGCTGGCACCTGGGGCCAGGTTTCCAGTGGGGCTTCCCAGGGAGTCCAGGGCACCTGGAGCGGGGCTCGTGAACGGTGCAGGGACAAGGCGGCTGAAACCGCCGGGGAAACCAGTGATCCGATGAGAGTGTTGGAGCAGGGGCCGGATCGTCAGCGCACTCCTGGATGCTGCTCAGGGGGGGTGTCGTCCATCGCTTGGAGCCTCCGAATCCCGTTGCGTTCACTCTCCCCCCGCCGGCCTGGGGGCACAAGGGGCCGGCCCCCAGGCGACACCGCTCGTCACGTCGGGACACCTGCCGTCATGAAGCGGCCGTCATGAAATCGCGGCCATGAGACCGGCGCCATGACGACGCCTGCACGCATCAACCATCAGTACATCTGCACTACTCTGGCGATCCCTGAGCGGCTGCCCATGACCACCGACCCGGCGCTCACCGGAGGGTTCAGCGAACCGTTCACGCCCCTGCCCCTGCGTGAGCGGCGCCGGGCCCTGCTGCTGCCCCTGGCCGGCGACAGCGTGGCGGCCGGCTTTCCCAGCCCCGCCGACGACTACGTCGAAACCGGCATCGACCTCAACGAACAGCTGATCCGCCATCCCAGCAGCACTTTCTTCCTGCGCGTCAGTGGCGATTCGATGATCGGCGCCGGCATCCACCACGGCGACCTGCTGATCGTCGACCGCAGCGTCGAGCCCCGCCACGGCCGCGTGGTGGTGGCGGCGGTGGAGGGGGCCTTCACACTCAAGCGTCTGGTGCGGCACCAGGGCCGGCTGCGGCTGGAGGCCGCCCATCCCGCCTATCCGCCCCTGGAGCTGAGCGATGCCGACGACACCCGCCTCTGGGGGGTCGCCATCCACGTGATCCACCCGCTCTGAGGGCGCCGATGGCCTGGGCCACCGTGCTGATCGACGGCAACAACTTCTACGCCTCCTGCGAGGCGGCACTCGATCCCGCGCTGATCGGTCGGCCGCTGGTGGTGCTCTCCAACAACGACGGCTGCATCGTCGCCCGCAGCGCCGAGGCCCGCGCCCTGGGCATCGCCATGGGCACGCCCTACTTCCAGGTGAAGCGCGAGCTGGAGCGCCTCGGCGTGGTGGTGCGCAGCTCCAATTACGCCCTCTACGCCGACATGAGCCAGCGGTTGATGCTCACCCTCGAGCCCTGGGTGGAGGAGCTGGAGATCTATTCGATCGATGAGGCCTTCGGCCGGCTGCAGAGGCCGAGCGGCAGCGGGTCCAGCGGAAGTGGTCCCAGCAGCAGTGACCTCAACGCCTGGGGCCACGCCCTGCGCCGGCAGGTGCGGCGCCACCTGGGGCTGCCGGTGGCGGTGGGCATCGCCCCCTCCAAGGTGCTCGCCAAGCTGGCCAACAAGCTGGCCAAGGGCGATCCGGCCCACGGCGGTGTGTTCGACCTGGGGGCCCTGGCCGATCCCGACCCCTGGCTGGAGGCGGTGGCGATCGAGGACGTCTGGGGCGTCGGCCGCAAGCTCTCACGCTGGTGCCGGCTGCGCGGTGTGGCCAATGCGCTGCAGCTGCGCGAGCTGGCCAGCGGGGAGCTGCGCAGCAAAGCCGGCGTGGTGGGGCTGCGCCTGCAGCAGGAGTTGCGGGGCCACAGCTGCCTGCCCCTGGTGGCGGCCCCGCCCGCCAAGCAGGAAACCTGCGTGAGCCGCAGCTTCAGCGAACCGATCCGCGAGCTGGGCCCGCTGCGCGAGGCGATCGCCACCTACCTCAGCCGCGCCGCCGAGAAGCTGCGCCGCCAGCGCCAGCGCGCCGGCGCCATCACCGTGTTCGTGCGCAGCAGCCCCTTCAACGGCACCCGCTTCTACGCCAATGCCGCCACCGTGTCGCTGCCGCTGGCCAGCAACGACACCGCCGTGCTGCTGGCCGCCGCCCTGCCCCTGGCCGAGCTCCTGTTCCGTCCCCACAAGCCCCTGCAGAAAGCCGGTGTGCTGCTGCAGAACCTGCAACCGCTGGAGCAGCTGCAGCACCATCTGCTCACGCCGCTGCCGCCGGAGCAGCAACGGCGCCGCGAGGTGCTGATGGCCACCATCGACGGCCTCAACCGCCGCTACGGCCGCGGCACGGTGCAGTGGGCCGCCTGCGGTCTGCAGCCGGCCTGGACGATGAAGCGCCAACGCCTGTCGCGGGCTGCCACCACCCGCCTGGGCGACATTCCCGTGGTGTCCAGCGGTTGACGGACACCTCCCGCAGGCGAGGGCCCGGCAACCCTTCAGCTGCGGTTGCGGGGCGGCTGGTCGCTGCCGGCCAGCAGCAGGCGCTCCCACTGGCCGAGCTTCCAGTAGCCGGCGCCCGCCAGACCGGCCACACCCACGCCGGCCACCAGGGCCAGGGGGGTCTGGAACCAGGCGATCGCCAGCAGCGCCAGCCAAGCCACAGGGACCAGCAGCGGCCGCCAGCGCCGGATCTGACGCAGGGCGCCGGAGCAGCTGCGGCAGTGGCGGGTGTGGCTCTCGTAGCGCTCCACCAGGGCGCTGCGGCCCAGACGCGGCGGCAGCGGCTGATCCGGGAACGGCTCGCCCGCCCCCGCCACCACCCAGTCGCGCAGGGCCTTGACATAGGTATCAGCGCCGGTGGCCAGGTGGCAGGCGCGGCTGAGGCCCGCACTGCCACCGCGGGCCTCCAGCACCCGCTCCTGCCAGTGCAGAAAAATCTGGTCGTCTTCGAGCACGGTGTGGTTGCCGATGTGCTGCAGCCACTGGGGACGCAGGCGCAGCAGCCGGCCGGGCCAGGGGGATTCGAACTGGAACGGGAAGCGGGCGAACAGCCGGCACTCCCCGGGCCGGGTGGGGGTGGCATAGACCACGGTGAGGATGCGGGCGAAGCCCCGGGCCGTGAGGTCGTGCCACATCAGGCCCGGAGCCAGGAAGGTGGTGAACTGGCTGCCGAGCTTGCCCCGGCGCGGGCCCTCCTCCCAGACGCCGCTGAACCCCCCGGGGCCGGCCTGCTCCAGCCGCAGATCCACCGGACCGGCCGTTTCACGCCGACCCACCGTGGCGTGGTGGGTGAAGGGAACGTGGCTCACATCAAGCACGTTCTCCAGCAGGGTGAGGGCGTCGTAGGGAAGGTCGCGGAAGGTGTCCTGCACCAGCCAGCCGGCCTCCGTTTCATTCAGCACCGGCACCAGCGGCAGGGGCTGCGCAGCGGCCGCCTCGGGCGCACCGGCGAACACGAACAGCATCCCCTGGCCGCTGGCGGTGGCGTAGGTGTGGCAGGAGCTGCGGCGGTCACTGGGCTGGCTGCCGGCGCTGGCCTGGGGAATGGCGGTGCAGCGGCCCTGGCCATCGAAGCTCCAGCCGTGGTACGGGCACTCCAGCTCACCGGCGCTATTGAGTCGACCCTCCGAGAGCGGCGCCAGCCGGTGGGGGCAGATGTCGGCGAAAGCCCGCCACTGGCCCGCTTCCGTGCCGGAGCCGGCAGCCGCGCTCCGATCGAACCAGAGCACCAGGTCGTCACCCAGGAGGGTGAAGCCAGTGGGCCGAGCCGGATCCAGGTCCCGCAGATAGGCCACCGGATACCAGGCGTTGCGCCAGGCCAGGCTCTGCTGAGCGGGAGCCGCGGGAAGGGTGTCGGCGCTGGCGCTGCTCACGGCAGAAGGTGCATGCAAAGGCGATGGTGGCAGGCCCGGGCCGGCGACCGTGGAGCGCAGCGGGCGGTCAGGGGGGTCAAGGCGGCGACGGCGCGCTGGCCGAGAGGGAGAGGGGCACTTTCTCGATCTCTATCGCGGTGGGAATCGGTATCTCGATCCCGCGCAGCCTGAGGGTGTCGATCAGGGCGCAGAGCAACCGGGCGTGGGCCTCTTCAAACAGGGCCAGGCTGGGCTGATCCGACTCGTACTCCCCGTAGAAATCAAGGCTGAACTCATTGATGCGCAGCAACCGGCAGGCGCACAGTCGGCTCAGGGGCTCAGTGCTGAAGATCTCGGCCACGATCCCAGGAATCACGCCCAGGATGGCACTGGAGGTGTCATAGGCCACTCCGAAGTGTAAATAGCACTGGTTCACCTGGGCGACCAGTTGGCGCAGGCGGATCATGAAGTGCTGGCGCGTCTCCAGATAACGAGGCCAGTCGGACGCTTCCACCCGGGCATGAAATGTGAAGACCAGTCCCTCATCGGCCGATGGATCCAGGCTGGCCAGGGGATGAATCAGGTCGGGATTGTCGCGCATGGCCCGATTCACCAGACGGAACAATTCGCGAATCTGAAAGGGCACGAGCGGCTGATCGGTCACCAGGCGCAGATCCAGACCCTGCAACAACGGCTCCTCGGGATCACCGCTGCGCACGGAGTAATTCACCACCTTCTGCTCATCCACGAGGGAATTGGGAATGGTGACCCTGGATTCAACCGTGTTCAATTCGAGCGAACGCAGCCCGATCTTGGTGATGAAGCCCTCGTGCTCACCGATCTGACAGAACTCACCCACCTTGAGGGGGCGATCAGTCTGAATCGAAAGGCCGGCGAAGAGATTGCCGAGCAGCTTCGAGGCCCCCAGACCGATCGCCAGACCCGGCACCGCCGAGAAGGCCCGCACGGCTGGGATGTCGAAGGGTTCCCGCGCATGGATGAAGCTGTAATCCAGCAGCTTCTTGAGTTTCAGCGCAGACTCCATGGCCAGATCGTCCCGGATGCTCCTGGGCAAAGACTGAACATCAAGAGCGGAGATGGCCTCCTGGAGAGAGTCATTGGCATCCTGGGCCCGCTCGAGGGTCTCGGCCGACCAGAACAGCCCAGGCTGCTGAGCCGGCTCGGCCACCAGCTCCTCAAGAATGTCGTAGACCTTGGCCATCACGACATAGAAATTGAGCAGTGTGTCGCGGGGGCTCTCCCCCACCACCTGACCGATCGGAGCCTCCCGCCAGCGCTGGGACATCTTCAGCAGATCGGCATGGAACGGCTGGCTCTCCAGTGGAATCGCCCGCGAGCCGAGGCGCTGGTCGCCAACACTGCGCACCAGCGCCTGGGTACCGCCGTCGGCTGCCAGAGCTCCTGAATCCCATGGACGTCGTTGGGGCCGAAGCAGGATCCAGCCAGCGTTCCAGTCGCACTCAGGAAAAGCCACCGGGCTTGGGACGACGACTGGAAAGGGAAACGTTCGCAGTCCCGCCCGGAGGGCGCTGGCCGGCGGGTTGCGGTACGGCGATCACGTTGAAGGCCAGCGACCAGCGCTCCCCCTCGCCTCGGAACGGCGGCACCGAATGGGGTTGCCAGGCGGGAAACACATAGAAATCGCCCGGCACCGGATGGGCGTAGTGCACCATGCCGGTGTGGAAGCTCTGGATGTGCCATTCCTCCGGTCCGTGGAAGCAGAGCTGACCGTCAAAGCTGTCGGGGCGGATCTGGGGGGGCACCTTCAGGAACACCACCCCGGAGAAGCTGCCGCCGTGGGTATGGACCGGGTTGTAATCGCCGCAGCGCTGGGCATTGAGCCAGACATCCACCAGCTGCAGGCCGTAGCGCCCGGGAATCCAGGGGCCACGGCCCTGGGGGGGCTGCCGCTCGATCACATGGCGGATCCAGTGGTCACAACCCGGCAGGATCACGCGGCTGGCCAGGCTGGTCACGGCCGGGTGCTGGGGCGGCAGCTCCCGCTGCTGATCCAGCTGGCCGGCCAGCTTCACCGACGCATCCGGTGAGCTGGCGGGATCGGCCAGCACCTGGCCCGCCAGGGTGAGCAGCTCACTGAGCAGGGCCTCCTGTAGGTGCCCCTTGAGCACGTAGCGGGGGAACAGGCTCAGCATCTCCATCGAGGGGGCGTCCTGCAAACCCGTTCCAGCAGCGGGCTTTCAGCCTAAGGGACCCCTCAGAGCGCTTCGTAGCGAACGTTGAGGTTGAGCTTGCCCGGTCCCAGCGCCGTGGCCTGCAGCACCAGCACAGAGGTTTTGCCGGCCGGGGTGCCATCGACGCTGGTACCCGCCGGGGGATCGAAGACCAGATTCAAGCCCCACGGACCTGAAACCGTGTTGACCGTGCGCTCCCTGTAGCCCTGGCTGCTGAGCGAAGCGCGCAGCTTGGCAAGCAGGCCCTCGGGCGTGCCGCCCAGCTGGCCGTTGAGGCTGATCTGGCCCACGGCGTTGGCAGCGAACAGGCTGGGCAGGGCGCTGGGGACAGGCAGCTTCAGTCCCTTGAGCAGGGAAGCGGCTGGAGCGGCGAAGGCCGCGCTGGCGGCCAGCAGGACCGCCGCGCTGGCCGTGATCAGGGTGCGCAGAACGCTCAAGGGGGGAGGTGCGGCAGGGGATCAACCTAAGGCGGTTGACTGGTGGAGAACGGCGTCATCGGCATGGGCGGCCTGGCGCGAGGGGCGCTGGGGATGCTGCCAGCTGAGCCAGCCCGATCCGCTCAGGCAGAGGGTCATGAGAACCCCGGCGATCAGCCACCAGGGCGGACGGGGGGATCGGTGGCGGCGATGGAGATCAAGCACGGGCCAACGATGCCGCCCACCTGTGGCTGTGGTGTGTTCCCAATGGCCACAGCTGTGGCCGGATGTGACCGAGCTCAGGCCATTGGACGGCTCAGTGATCAGCCAGGCCATGGAAAGGCCCCGGTTGTCCGGGGCTTTTTGGTGCACCGTTCCCGTGCTGCTGGAGCTGTTGCGACAGCCCTTCGCTCGCCGGTACCGTTTGAGTTTCGCGCATTTCGCGCAGGATTGTGGGGCTGGGCTCAGCCGACAGCGGCGGCAGCGCGATCGAAGTAGGTGCCGATCTCGGAAGCG
>JAUCZK010000035.1 GCA_030373145.1 Cyanobium sp. CZS48M
CAAGCTCAGCAACGGGCCTGATGGGTTGAACCGACTATGAATGAATGGTTACGGAAAAACCTACCTCTATTGCACCTGCGGCCGCTCGAAGGATCAACCGTTCTGCGACGGCTCCCACCAGGGCAGTGGGTTCTCGCCCCAGTCCTTCACGGCCGATTCCGATGGAGAAACCTGGCTCTGCCGCTGCAAACAGACGGGCCATGCACCCTATTGCGATGGCAGCCATGCCCAGGTGCCAGCCGAGCGGGTGGGGCAGAACTTCTCCCTCATCAGTGCAACCGAATCGCCCGATGAACCCGAGGACCAGGACCCGACTCGGCCTGACCAGGACCCTGACCAGGACCTGATGCCGGAGCCCCATCCCACGGCTGAGGAACCCACGCTGGCCCTCATCCACGACCTTGCCGAGCACGGGCTGGAGCAGCTGGGCCCCCATGGACCCATCGCGGCGATGGGAGTTCCGCGCAGCGAATTGCCCAGCTGGGATCATCTCCAGATTCTGGTGGCCCAGCTGGCCTGCCAACCCCTCCCGGACGATGCACCGGTGGCCACGGAACTCGTGCTGGGCCCGCAGGCGGCCAGGCCCCTCCGCCTGCGGATTCCGATCTTCGTGTCCGACATGAGTTTCGGGGCCCTCTCCGAAGAGGCGAAGGTGGCTCTGGCCCGCGGGGCCGAACAGGCCGGAACCGGCATCTGCTCCGGGGAGGGGGGCATGCTTCCCGAGGAGCAGGCGGCCAACGGCCGCTATCTCTATGAGCTGGCCCCCGGGCGATTCGGCTACCGGGAGGGGTTGCTCCAGCAGGTTCAGGCGTTCCACTTCAAGGGCGGGCAGGCGGCCAAGACCGGAGCTGGGGGTCACTTCCCCGGCATCAAGACCACTGCTCGGATTGCGGCGTTGCGCGGCGTTTCTGTGGGCGAACCGGTGATCTCGCCGTCCACCTTCACGGATCTGAGCACGGTGGATGATTTCCGGCGATTCGCCGACCGGGTGCGGGAGATCAGCGGCGGGATCCCCGTGGGCTTCAAGATCAGCGCCCAGCACATCGAAGCTGATCTGGATTTCGCCATCGACGCCGGAGCCGACTACATCATTCTCGATGGACGGGGTGGCGGCACGGGGGCGGCGCCCCTGCTGTTCCGGGATCACATCTCGGTTCCCACCATCCCTGCCCTGGCGCGGGCGCGCCGCCATCTGGACCGCCGCGAGGCCAGCGGCCGCGTGACCCTGATCATCACGGGTGGTCTTCGCACCCACGCCGATTGCATCAAGGCCATGGCCCTGGGCGCCGATGGGATCGCTCTGGCGAATGCCTCGATCCAGGCGATCGGCTGCGTCGGCGCCCGCCTCTGTCACACGAACAACTGTCCTGCCGGTATCGCCACCCAGGATGCGGAGCTTCGGCGGAGGCTGAACATCGACCATGCCGCCGATCGCCTGGCCCGTTTCTTCGAGGCCACGGTGGCGCTGATGCAGGTCATGGCCCGTGCCTGCGGCCACACCACGCTCCAGGGCTTCAACAGAAATGACCTGACCAGCTGGCATCGAGACCTGGCGCAGTTGGCCGGCATCGCCTGGTGTGGAGCTGAGCCGGAACGGGGCCCCGGAACAAACTCCTAGGGTGCCCACACTGTTTTTTTGATGCACCTGTGGGTAAGGCCATCCAGGTTGGTGAGAAGGCTCCCCTGATCGACCTGAAGGATCAGAACGGCAGCGCGCGCCGCAGTGATCAGCTCGCCGGCCACCCCCTGGTGCTGTTCTTCTATCCCAAAGACGACACCCCCGGCTGCACGATGGAGGCCTGCGCCTTCCGCGACAATTACGCCGAACTGCAGGCCCTCGGCGCTGAGGTCTGGGGCGTGAGCGGCGATGACGGTGCTAGCCACGGGCGCTTCTCCCAACGGCACCAGCTTCCTTATCCACTGCTGGTGGACCAGGGCAACAGCCTGCGCCAGGCCTTCGGCGTGCCCGGCGCCCTGCTCAACCTGCTGCCGGGCCGTGTCACCTATGTGATCGATGGCGAGGGCGTGGTGCGCCACGTCTTCAGCAACCTGCTGGATGGGCCGGCCCATGCCCGTGAGGCCATGGCCGCCCTGCAGCGGCTGGCTCCCCAGGCCTGAGCGCCGTGAGTCGCTGGCGTCAGCAGGGGACTCTCTGGTGTCTGGATCCGCCCGAGTCATCGGGTGTGATCGAGTTCATCGGTGGCAGTGTGCTGGCCGCCACCCCCCAGATCAGCTACCGCAGGCTGCTGGAGGCCCTGTGCCGGCGTGGGCTCAGCCTGCGGGCCTGGAGTTATGTGCCGGGGTTCGACCATCAGGCCCAGGCCACCGAGGCCTGGCGCGCCTTTCGCGGGGCGCGGCAGGGCCCAGGGGCCGGCGGAGCCTCGGCGCTGCCGGTGCTGCGCCTGGGCCACAGCCTCGGCTGCAAGCTGCATCTGCTGGCCCCGGATGGGGGCCGGGGCAGCAGCGCCCTGGCGGCCATGAGCTTCAACAACTTCTCCGCCGATCGCTCGATCCCCCTGCTGGCCGACCTGGCGCCCCGGCTGGGGGTGCGCACGGAATTCAGCCCCTCACCACAGGAAACCCTGCGCCTGGTGGGCCAGCTCTACGGCGTCCCCCGAAACCTGCTGATCCGCTTTGGCAGCGATGCCCTCGACCAGAGCCCCCCCCTGCTGGCGGTGCTGCAGCAGCGCCCCGGTGACGACAGCTCCCTGCTGCAGCTGGGTGGCGACCATCTCACCCCCGCCAGCGCCGGCCTGCGCCAGAACCTGCTGGGCAGCTGGGCGGATGACCCCCAGCGCCAGCGCCAGATCGATCGCCTGGCCGCCGCGATCGACGGGTGGTGGCGCCTGGGCGAGCATTCGGGCTGATCGTGCTGCTGGTGCTCCCCTCCATCCCCGGCTGAACCGGGCCGGTTCAGACCCGCAGGGCGTCGAGGACCGAGCGGTCTTCGAGGGTGCTGGTGTCACCGCTCACTTCCTCGCCGGCCGCCAGGGCCCGCAGGATGCGCCGCATGATCTTGCCGCTGCGGGTTTTGGGCAGGGCATCGCTGAAGCGGATCTCATCGGGCCTGGCGATCGGACCGATCTCGGTGCCCACGTGTTGGCGCAGTTCGGCGCCGAGGGCTGAGTTACCGCTGAGCCCCGTCTGAAGGGTCACGAAGGCCACGATGCCCTCGCCCTTCAGCGCATCAGGCCGGCCCACCACGGCGGCTTCGGCCACCGCCGGATGGCTCACCAGCGCCGATTCGATCTCCATCGAGCCCAGCCGGTGGCCCGACACGCTGATCACGTCATCGACGCGTCCCATCACCCAGTAGTAGCCGTCGGCATCGCGGCGGGCGCCATCGCCTGCAAAGTAGAGCGGGCGGCCATCGGCGCCGCTGATATGCTCCCAGTAGCTCTTGCGAAAGCGCTCGGGGTCGCCATGGACCGTGCGCATCATCCCCGGCCAGGGGCGGCGTACCGCCAGGTAGCCACCTTCATCGACCCCCACGCTTCTGCCATCGCTGTCGACCACATCGGCCACGATGCCGGGCAGCGGCAGGGTGGCCGATCCCGGCTTGGTTGGGGTAGCCCCGGGCAGGGGGCTGATCATCACGCCGCCGGTTTCGGTCTGCCACCAGGTGTCGATCACCGGGCAGCGCTCCTGGCCGATCACCTGCCGGTACCACATCCAGGCTTCGGGATTGATGGGCTCGCCCACCGTGCCCAGGATGCGCAGGCTGCTCATGTCGTACTGATCGGGCACCTCGCGGCCGCTCTTCATGAAGGCCCGGATTGCCGTGGGCGCGGTATAAAACAGGCTCACCTTGTGCTTCTCAATCACTTCCCAGAAGGCACCGGGTTTCGACGGCCGAGGGGCCCCTTCGTACATCACCGTGGTGGCGCCATTGGAGAGCGGGCCATAGACGATGTAGCTGTGGCCGGTGATCCAGCCCACATCGGCGGTGCACCAGTGGATGTCGTCTTCACGGAGGTCGAAGATCCACTGGAAGGTGAGGTGGGCCCAGAGGTTGTAGCCGGCGGTGGTGTGCACCACCCCCTTGGGTTTGCCGGTGGAGCCTGAGGTGTAGAGCACGAACAGACGGTCTTCGCTGGCCATCGCCTCCGCCGGGCAGTCGGCGCTCTGGGCCTCCACCAGCTCATGCCACCAGCGGTCGCGGCCCTCCACCATCGCCGTGGGCTGCTCGGTGCGGCGCACCACCAGCACCTGCTCCACCGTGGGGCAGGCACCATCGGCGAGGGCCTGATCCACCGCCGGTTTGAGCGCCACCGCCTTGTCCTTGCGGAAGCCGCCATCGGCGGTGATCACGGCCTTGACGCCACCGTCGATCAACCGGTCGCGCAGGGCCTCGGCGGAGAAGCCGCCGAACACCACCGAGTGGGGGGCGCCGATGCGGGCGCAGGCCAGCATGGCGATGGCCGCTTCCGGCACCATCGGCATGTACAGGGCCACTAGATCCCCCTTGCCGATGCCGAGGGCCTTGAGGGCATTGGCGGCCTTGCAGACCTGGGCGTGCAGTTCGCGGTAGCTGAAGTGGCGGCTGTCGCCGGGCTCCCCTTCCCAGATCAGGGCGGTCTTCTCGGCCCTGGGGCCCTGCAGATGGCGGTCGAGGCAGTTGTAGGCCAGGTTGGTGGTGCCGCCCTCGAACCAGCGGGCGAAGGGCGGATTGCTCCAGTCGAGCACTGTGTGGAACGGCTCGAACCAGTGCAGCTGCTCCCGGGCCTGCTGGCCCCAGAAGGCGTCGGGATCGGCCTCGACGCGCGCCACCAGTTCCCGGTAGGCGTCCATGCTGCCGATGCGGGCCCCCGCCGCCAGCTCCGCCGGCGGCTCGAACACCCGGCCCTCCTGCAGCACCGATTCGATCGTGACCTGGCTCATCGGGTCGGGAGCGACACTCGGTCATTGTGGACTGAGAGGATGCGGGAATGAACAGCCCCGCGGCCTGTCTGTTCGACCTCGATGGTCTGCTGCTCGATACTGAGCCCCTGCACGGCCAGGCCTGGCGGCAGGCGGCGCGGGAATTCGGCCTCGAGCTCACTGATCCGCAGTTGCTGATGCTGCGTGGACGCCGGCGCCTGGATAACACCGCCAGCGTGATCGCCTGGATCGCAGCGGCTGGCCACCAGCCCCCCAGCGCCGAGCAGTTGCTGGCGGTGCAGCAGCCGATCGCTCGAGCGCTGCTGCCCGGGGCGCGGGCGATGCCTGGAGCACCTGAGCTGGTGCGGCGCTGCCGGGAGCTGGCGATTCCGATGGCCCTGGCCACCAGCAGCAGCCACGACTCCGTGGGGATCAAGTGCGCCCCCCACCCCTGGCTGGAGCTGATCGAGCTGATCGTCTGCGGGGATGACCCCGAGCTGGGGGAGGGCAAGCCCGCTCCCGACATCTTTGTGCTGGCGGCCCGGCGGCTGGGGGTGGCCGCCAGCGACTGCTGGGCGTTTGAGGATTCCCGCGCCGGCGCTGAAGCAGCCCTGGCCGCGGGTGCCCTGGTGCACGTGCTGCTCCCCGACGGACTCGGCCGGGAGCATTACCCCCAGCAGGTGCGCTGCCTGACTTCCCTCGCTGAGCTTGAGCTCTGAGCGAGGGCCCAGACCTGGCCCTCAGCTCTCCTGGTTGGAGCGGGTGAAGCGCTGGTAGAGGCGAAAGCCCACGCCCCCCCACAGCAGCGTCCAGACCGTGAAGGTGGCGAGGGTGCCCAGCTGGTTGGTCTCGATTGAGTACACCCCGGTCTGGATCAAGCCGGCATCGATCAGCGATCCGCCGATCCCCCAACCCAGCACCCAGCTGATCATGAAGCCAATGGCCTGGAGGTTGCCGGTCATTGCCGCGTCGCGGAGCATCAGCGGCATTCTCCTGCGCCCGCTGGCCGGCCGGGTGGCCAGGCGGATCTGGTTAGGGTCGCGCGGCTTCTGGCGCCCCCGGCCCGTTCGCTCCACTCATGCGTCAGCGTCCTTGATCCGTTCCACCTCTCTCCGCTCCCGTCGCGAATCCTCGAATTCGATCCGTCCCCTGAAGACAGCCGCTCCGCAGGAGCCCCGATATCCCACCAAAGCCGAGCTGCTGGCCTGCCTGACGCCTGAGCTGCTCAAGATCGACACCACCAAGGCCTGGGGCAGCCTGGGTCTCTCCCTCGGCCTCTCGTTGCTGGCCTACGGAGTGGGCAGCAGGATCCCCCTGACGCCGATCGCGGCGCCGCTCTGGCTGCTCTACGCCCTGATCACCGGCACCGTGGCCATTGGCTGCTGGGTGATCGCCCACGAGTGCGGTCACCAGGCCTTCCACCCCAACCGCCGGGTGGAAGCAACCGTGGGATTCGTGCTGCACAGCCTGCTGCTGGTGCCGTACTTCAGCTGGCAGCGCAGCCATGCGGTGCACCATGCCAATTGCAACCACCTTGAGGGGGGTGAAACCCATGTGCCGCCGAGGGCGGGCTCAGCCTCCGCGCAGGCGGTGCAGCGCCTGGTGAGTGGTGCGGGGCCTGTGGCCTACGGGCTGTTCTCGCTGGTGACCCATCTGCTGCTGGGCTGGCCGCTCTATCTCCTCTTCGGTGTGGCAGGTGGTGAGGACCACGGCGCCCCCACCTCCCATTTCTGGCACGGTAGCCCCTTTCGGAATGGCCGCCGGCCCCTCTTCCCCGACTCCAGCCGTCGCGGGATGCTGCTCTCCAACGTGGGCCTGGTGGTGATGCTGCTGGCCCTGGGACTGGCGATGGTGGTCACCTCCCCCACTCGGGTGCTGGCGGTCTATGGCCTGCCTTACCTGGTGATCAACGCCTGGCTGGTGGGATACACCTGGCTGCAGCACACCGACACCACGATTCCCCACTTCGCCACCGCCCAGTGGACCTGGGCCAAGGGGGCCCTGCAGACGGTTGATCGCCCCTACGGACCACTGCTCAACCTTCTGCACCATGGCATTGGCTCCACCCACGTCTGCCACCACGTGAATCCCAGGATTCCCCACTACAAAGCCTGGCGTGGCAATGAGCTGCTTCGTGCCCGCTACCCCGAACTGGTGCGTTTCGATCCCACGCCCATCCACCGGGCGTTGTGGCGCATCGCCAGCCGTTGTGCGGTGGTGAGCCAGCAGGGCCCAGCTGGTGGGTTCTATTACCAGGATCTGGTGGCCGTAGCCGACACCTCGGCCTGAGCGGACGGCTGAGCGGCACCAGGCTGCTGAGCTGAACCTGGTTTCTGAGCTGCGCCTGGCTGCCGGTCCCCAGGGCCCGCAGCCACGGTCACCGCAGCTTCCATGGCCTGCTGGCGATAGCGGCGCAGGCAGTATTTGCAGCCGCCGGTGGTCTGCAGGTGACGCTCTGGGGTGATCACGATCAGGCGAACGGGATGATCCAGGCAGCGGATCTTCACCGGGGTGCGATAGCTGCGGTAATCGATCTCCTCATAGCTGTAGCGATGGCCGAACCTCTCCAGCGCCCGCTGCAGGAAGGTGTCGCGATCGATTCTCACAGCCATGGACGTTCTGACAAAGCAACCAACCAGCGGGCGATCCAGCCCTCCATCAATCCGGGCCTGCCATTTCAACTATGGGACGAGGGCGCGGCGGTTCCCCCAGGAGTTCCATCTTTCTGAAGATTGATGGCCTGGGGGAACCTGGCGCCGGGCCTCAGCTCACCGCCACGTTGGTGACCCGCCCGCCGAGACGGTTGACCCGTTGCAGGGCCTGGTTCATGCGGCTGAGGGGCACGCGGATCACGTAGGCGCTGCTACGCACATAGTCGTTGTTGACCAGCCCCGTGGCGGAGATGGTGACCATCCGGCCGCTGCTGGAGCTGCTCTCCCCGGACGACACCCGCATGCCGTCCAGCCGTTGCTCCTGGGACGGGGCCCGCAGGGGTGCTTCATGGGCGAACTCGGAGGAAATCCCCGATTCGCTGCTCACCAGCGCCTTGAACGGCCCCTCGGTGGAGACGATCACCACGCGGCCACCGGCACCCCGCACCGGCATCGCCCTGTCCTGGTGCAGGGCCTTGCCCAGGCGGAACTGGGTGCCGCTGGCATCCCCCTTCACCGAGGCCGCGGCTCCGCGGGCGAGCTGCATCAGCCAGGAGAACTGACGTCCCTCGTGGCCTTTGGAGTAATCCCAGCCGTGCAGGTAGGGCACAGTGTCAAGGCCGAAACGCTCCTGGTATTCGTCGCTGTCGATGTAGGAATCGATCTCGGCGTCGAAGCCCTGATCCTGCAGGATGGTGAAGTGATGCAGCATCTCCGCCTTGTTCTGAGGTGCACGCCCCAGCAGATGCTTGTGGTTCAGCTCAATGAAGCGATAGGGATTGCAGTTCTCGAAGAATCTGGAGCGATAGAGACCACTCTTGGCGACGGTGCGCACCAGTTCCCGCACGTTGAGAACACCGTTGCGGAACAGGGATTCAGCTCCGTTGAGCCGCTCACTGGCCATCACATATTGCTGACCGAGTACCTGCTGATAGACAGCCCGAATGATCTTTTTGGTGTCCTGCTCGGAGTCATTCGACCAGCTTTCCCTGTCGCGATCATTGGCGAAGCGGTCAATGCCTAAGGCGGGTGCCTGGACCAGTGCCATGGGGAGGAATTCGTGGGGGACGGGAGGGAGGAGAGTGGCGACCAGTGGAGATCAAAACCATTCGATGGGCTGAGGGTCGGGGCCTGAAGACGAGCCCATAGCTCCTGGTGCCAGCCGAAACTCTACGCAAAGTGAGCGTTTCCGCGCAATTCCACACAAGCCTTCAACCAACGCAAGATTCCTTCACGGCATCGGGTGGCGTGCTGCGCCAGGTCGCTCAATGTGCATCACTCGGCGGATCTGTTGCTCTCCGAATCATGATGGGCTGATCTGTATTCAGTCCTCTCAATCGTTGCCCTGGCGCTAATACGTGGAGGGCCCGTGGCATGGTGGGGGAGCCGTTCTCCGCAGCCGATGGTCTCCAGGCCCTGCCAGATCGCGGTGACATCCAGTTTGGTGGTGATCGCTTTGAGCGCTGCCTCTCAGCTCTGGATTCGTGCTGCTGAACATAGGTTGCACTGGAGTTGTCTGCTCTATGCCTCCGGAGAAAAGCCCAGCGTTGTCATCCGCTCGATTCAGACGGTGCTGCCCGGATTCAAGGCCGAAGGCAAGGAATCGGTGGGTGGGGAGCGCCTGTACCGCCTCTGCTCCACGGTGCTGGATTCGGTCGCCTGGTGATCACTCGTCTTCAGCGTGATAGCTGCTGCGCACCAGGGGGCCGCTGCGCACCTGCTGGAAGCCCAGCTCACGGGCGATCGCCCCGAGGCGCTCGAACTCGCTGGGGTGCCAGTAACGGGCCACCGGCAGATGGGCGAGGGACGGGCGCAGGTACTGGCCCAGGGTGAGGCGCTGGCAGTCGGCCCGGCGCAGATCCTCCAGGGCGGCCACCACCTCCTCAAGGGACTCGCCCAGCCCCAGCATCAGCCCTGATTTTGTCGGGATTCCCGGGGCCAGCTCCCGGGCCGCCGCCAGCAGAGCCAGGGAGCGTTCATAGGTGGCGCCCCGGCGCACCTCCCCCTGCAGCCGCTGCACCGTTTCCAGGTTGTGGTTGAAGCAGACCGGCCCTGCGCCCAGCACGGTCGCCAGCCGCTGGCGCTGGGCGGCCTCACCCTCACCGCGGTGGGCATGACCGCCCCAGAAATCAGGGGTGAGCACCTCCATGGCCACCAGGGGGTTGCGGCGCTGGATCGCCGCCATGGTGCCGGTGAACAGTCCGGCGCCGTGGTCGGCCAGGTCATCGCGGGCCACGGCGGTGAGCACCACGTAGCGCAGGCCCAGCTGTTCCACCGCCTCCGCCACCCGCTCGGCTTCATCGGCATCGAAGGGCACGGGCGCACGGCCCTTCTCCACCTGACAGAAGGCACAGCTGCGGGTGCAGATCGGACCGCCCAGCAGAAAGGTGGCGGTGCCAGCGGCGTAGCACTCCCCTCGGTTGGGGCAGCGGCCCTCCTCACAGATGGTGTGCAGCCGCTGGCCCTTGACCACGGCCTGGACCGTTTCCAGCTCCGTGGCGCTGCCGATCGGGCGGCGCAACCAGGCGGGCAGCCGCTCGGCGGGGGCGATGGCGCTGTAGCGGCTGATCGGGCGAACCATGGCGCTCACTCCATGCGGCGGCGACCCTCAAGGGCCCGCGCCAGGGTGACCTCATCGGCGTACTCCAGCTCGCTGCCCACCGGCAGCCCGTAGGCGATGCGGCTCACCAGGCAGAACGGCCGCAGCAGCCTGGCCAGGTAGAGGCTGGTGGTGTCCCCTTCCACACTGGGCGGCAGGGCGAGGATCACCTCCGTCATCGCCTCCTGATCCACCCGGTTCACCAGGGGCTGGATCTGCAGCAGTTCAGGTCCGATGCCATCCATCGGCGAGATCAGCCCACCCAGCACGTGGTAATTGCCCTTGTATTCACGGGTGCGCTCCAGGGCCAGCAGGTCGCGGGAGTCGGAGACCACACAGAGCTGGCCGTTGCGCCGATCCTCATTGCGGCAGATGTCACAGAGGGAATCAGCGGAAAGGTGGAAGCAGCGCGTGCACTGACCCACCTGGCTGCGGGCGGCGATCAGGGCATCAGCGAAGGCCTGCACCTGTTCCTCGGGCTGGCGCAGCAGGTGCAGGGCCAGGCGCTGGGCGGTGCGCGGACCGATGCCAGGCAGGCGCTCGAACTGATCGATCAGCCGCGCCAGGGGCCTGGTGAAGCCGCTCAGGAATCCGCCGCAAGTGGAGTCAATCTAGGAGCGAGGCCACCGGCAACAATGGAGACGGTGTGATCTCCACCCCTCCCGCTTGCTCGGTATCCCATGGCGCTGCGCCCTCCTCTCCCCTGGCTTCTCTCCATGCGACGGGGTTGGCGCTGGGGAGGGCTCCGGGGCGTGCTCGGCCTGCTGCTGGGGAGCCTGCTGCTGCTGGGCGGGCTGAGCGGCTGCAGCGCGGCGGCGGCCGGGCTGAATTCCTTCCAGAGCCCCGACGGGCGCTATGCCTTCCTCTATCCCACCGGCTGGACCCGGGTGGCGGTGAGCAACGGTCCCCAGGTGGTCTTCCATGATCTGATCAACAGCGATGAGACCCTTAGCCTGGTGATCACGGAGGTGAACGCCACCAACGACCTGGAGTCCCTGGGCAGCGCTGTGGCGGTGGGCGAGAAGCTGGGTCGCATCGTGATTGCCCCGCAGGGCAGCGGCCGTGAGGCCGAACTGGTGGAGGCCAACGAGCGTCAGGACGGCGGCCACACCTTCTACGACCTGGAGTATGCGGTGCATCTCTCCGACCGTGACCGCCATGAGCTGGCCACGGTGGTGGTCGACCGCGGCCGCCTCTACACCCTGGCGGCCAGCACCAATGAACTGCGCTGGCCGAAGGTGAAGGACCTGTTTCGCAACGTGATCACCTCCTTCACCCTGCAGATCTGACGCTTGGCCGATGTGCTGGTGATCGGCGCCGGCCTAGCCGGCTCCCTGGTGGCCCTGGAGCTGGCCCAGCGCGGCGCTGAGGTGGAACTGCTGGATCCGGGGCAGGGAGATGCCGCCACCGCTCTGAGTTATGGAGGCGTGCCCTGGTGGGCGGGCGCCTCCGGCCCGATGAATGAGCTGATGGCTTCAGCCCCGGCGGCCTGGCGGCAGCTGGAGCAGCGCCACGGCCCCCTGGGCTGGAGCCCCTGCAGCCTGCGCCTGCACTGGAGCGACGCCGACGCCGAGCCTGCCGCTGAAACCGATCGGGCGGCTGGCGGCACCTCCGTCCTGGAGCAGACCCTGGCCGGGGTCGAGGCGCTGGCGCGCCGCCATCTGAGGGCTGATCAGGTGGAGCGGCTCGCTCCTTCGCCGGCCCTCGGGAGTCGGCGGATGCTGCGGCTGGAGTATGGGCGCGTCGACAGCCGCCGGCTGGCCCTGGCCCTGCCGCTGGCCCTGGAGGGCGCCGGTGTGCGCCGCCGCCGGGGCCGCTGCGGCCCCCTGCAGGCCGGGGCCCTGCCTGCCCAGCAGGTGGTGCTGGCCGCCGGAGCCGGCTGTCGGGCGCTCTGGCCGGCGTTGCCCGATCGCCTGCGGGTGAGCTGGGCCGGCGTGCTGGCCCTCGAGGCCGGCCCGCTGTGCAGCCAGTGGTTAGGCGGCTCCGCACTTGTTGAGCCCAACGACATCCTCATGCCGCTGCTCGCCCAGCGCCAGGCTCTGGAGCAACGGGCGGATCAGCTGCAGCGTCCCGAGTGGATTGTCGATGCGGGTCTGGCCCCCTGGGGCGAGGGCCTGTTGCTGGGCCAGAGCAGCCTGATCAGGCCGGGCAGCAGCTGCGGCTGCCCGCCCGAGGCCCTGCCCCTGGAGCTGGAGCTGCGCCAGGCGCTGGGGCGGATCGACCCCCGCCTAGGGCAGCTGGACGCCAGCTTTGTGCAGCTGCCTGTGAGCTTCTGCAGCAGTGGCCCGCCGCTGGTGGGTCCGGTGGCAGGGGAGCCTGGGCTCTGGCTGTTCGCAGGGCTCAGCGCCCCGTTCGCTCTGGCACCCGCCCTGGCGGTGCTGCTGGCTGAGGCCATCAGCGGTGAGCGGCGGGCCTTGGAGCGGCTGCCAGGAGCTTCCACGCAACCCAGCAGCGGCTGGGGCTGAGCCTCACTCAGAACAGATAACGATCGCGACCGTTGTGCTCATCAGTGCTGGCGTTGACGGCCTCCACATTGCGCGGCGGCCAGTCGGCTTCCCAGTAGCTGATGCCGTTGAGATCGAAGGGACGGCCGCCCAGCCGTTCCGCGTCAAAACGGGTGGTGGCCATAGCCGTGATCAGTCCGCCGATTTCCATCGGTCCCAGGTCTGTTTTGAGGTCCTGGCCGGCCGCTGCGATCAGGCTGGGCAGCCGCACCAGATTCTCGGGGCGAGTCAGTTTGCTGAACAGGGCGGTGAGCACCAGCTTCTGGCGGTCGATCCGGCCGATATCGCCCTCCTCATCGTGGCGCCAGCGCAGGAATCCCTCCAGGTCGCGGCCCTTGAGGGTCTGCAGGCCCGGCTGCAGATCGATGTAGAGACCCTGACTGTTGTCGACGTAATACATGCGCTTGGGCACGTTCACCTCGACACCGCCGAGCACATCGCCCATGCGCCGGATCGCCCCCAGGTTCACCAGCAGGTGATGGTCGATCGGCCGGCCCATCCGCTCCGAGAGCTCCTGCTTGACCGCATCGGCTCCGCCGTAGGCATAGAGGGCGTTGGCCTTGATGCCGCCGAAGCGGGCTGAGTCGATGTAGGTGTCTCTGGGCACCTGCGTCACGTGGGTGACGCCGTTCTCGATGCGGATCGAGAACATCACATCGGTGTTGCCGCCGCCCACATCGGTACCGAGCACCAGCACATCACGGCCATTGGAGCCCCAGGCGGCGAAGGGATTGCTGAGCTGGCCGGTGAGCCTGGCGGTCTGGGCGGCCCAGTCGCGGGGCAGCACCGAAGCCAGGGGGCCGGAGAGGGCCAGACCTCCCGCGAGGCCCATCAGCATCGCCAGGGCGATGGTCAGGGGGCGGGATCCCTGGTGAGCACTCACGGGCGCCGGGGGGTGGTGGCGCTTCAAGACCACAGCGCCACAACAGTCGTGTCAACGACGGGCATCGGCTGCTGGGCGTGGAAGGAAGCGCTGGGCATGGGCATTAGCGACAGGTGCAGGGTTCTGGCCCGTTGTCACGTTGATGAAATCTTATTTCATCCATACCGATCGGCTCCCCCTCGGCCCGGACAGATTTGTCCCAGTTCCTGGGCTGGACCCACTCAGATGGACGGCGGTCCCCCATGGCCCAGCTGTCCCTGCAGCAGTGTTCTGGCTGTAGGCAGGGCGGGGCTCAGGTCCATGGAGGTAAAGGCGGGCAGCTCCTGGCGACGCAACCAGAGGCCCCAGTGAAACTCCAGGAAGGGCACCTGGGGCTGGGCGCGGATCAGCCCCTCCTGCTTCAGCTTCCAGACCAGGCTGCGGAAGGGATCGTCCTCCAGGCCGCCCAGGTCGCTCGGCAGCCTCTCGGGCGGCAGGGGGCCCCGGCCTTCGCCATCCCGCAGGTACAGCCAACCGCGGCGGTTCAGCTCCTCCAGGCAGTGAGCGCGACTGGCTCCCACCAGCTCCAGCACCACCGAGCAGAAGGCTGTGGCGCTGGAATCCACCTCCATCAGGGCCCGCAGCCGGTGGTGACGATCGATCATCCAGTGCTCCCCGGCGCTGCTCACCGCCACCGGCACCGGTCGGGTGCGCAGATAACGTCTGCGCTCCGCCGCCGATTCCCTGGCGAAATCCCTGGCTCTGGAGCGCACTTCCGCCAGCCCCAGACAGAGCTGGGTGGGCTGCAGCCGGCCGATGGGCAGCTCCAGCAGGTCCTGCCGGGCCAGGGGCGGCAGCTCAAAGGGACCGGGTGTCTGGGCCATGGGCGAGGGCCCGCCGCCGCTGGGGACCTGAGATCACATCCCTCCATGCTGGTGCATTCAGGCCAGGAGTGCCTCGTCGGCGCGCAGACCGGCCTGCACCCGCCAGAGCCGGGCGTAGGCACCGCCGCGGCGCAACAGGTCGTCGTGGCGGCCCTGCTCGACGATCCGGCCCTGCTCCAGCACCACGATCCGATCGGCATGGCGCACGGTGCTGAGCCGATGGGCGATCACCAGGGTGGTGCGCTCGGCGGTGATCAGCTCCAGTGAGCGCTGGATTGCGGCCTCCGTTTCGTTATCCACGGCGGCCGTGGCCTCATCGAGGATCAGCACCGGTGGGTTCTTGAGAATGGCCCTGGCCAGGGCGATGCGCTGGCGCTGGCCGCCCGAGAGCCGCTGGCCCCGCTCCCCCACCACGGTGTCGTACCCCTGGGGGAGCGCTTCGATGAAGCCACTGGCTTCGGCCAGGGCGGCGGCCCGCTCGATCGCGCTGGGGCTGGCGTCAAAAGTTCCGTAGGCGATGTTCTCGCCCACGCTGCCGTGGAACAGGAACACCTCCTGGCTCACCAGGCCGATGGCATGGCGCAGGTCGCCCAGTTGCAGGTCCTGAATCGGCTGGTCATCCAGCAGGATTTCCCCTGCCTGCACGGCATAGAGCCGCAGCAGCAACTTCACCAGGGTGCTCTTGCCGGAGCCGGTGGCCCCCACGATCCCCACCGTGTGCCCGGCCGGCACCGCCAGGGAAAAGTCGATGAGCAGGGGGTCCCTGCCGGCATAGCCGAAGCTCACCGAGCGGAATTCGATGGCGCCGCGCACACTGGCCAGGGGCAGGGGCCGCTCGCCGCCGGGGATGGCAATGGGTGTCTCCAGCAGATCCAGCACCCGGTTGCTTGAGGCCATGGCCCGCTGGTAGTCGTCGAGGGTGCGCCCCAGGGTGGTGAGGGGCCACAGCAGCCGCTGGGTGATGAACACCAGGAAGCTGTAGGAGCCCACGGCGATGGTGCCCCGCCAGGCCTGCAGTCCGCCGATCACCAGGATCGCCAGGAAGGCGAAGAGGATGGCAAATCGGATCAGGGGAATGAAGGCGGCCGAGAGGCGAATGGCTCGCTGGTTGCTTCGCCGGTAGGCCTCGCTCTGACCGCTGATGCGCTCCAGCTCCCAGGACTCGGCGGCATAGCTCTTGATCGTGAGCATCCCGCCGAGGTTGTTCGAGAGGCTGCTGTTGAGATCGCCGGCCCGATCACGCACCTCGCGGTAGCGGGGAGCCAGTCGTTTCTGGAACCGAATCGAGCCCCAGAGGATCACCGGGATGGGCAGAAAGGCCACCCCGGCCACACCGGGTGAGATGGCCGCCATCACCGCACCGACCGCCAGCACGGTGGTGCTCAGCTGCAGCAGCTCGTTGGCACCGTGGTCGAGAAAACGCTCCAGTTGGTTGATGTCGTCGTTGAGGATCGCCATCAGCCGGCCGCTGCTGCCGGCCTCGAAGAAGGCCATCTCCAACTGCTGCAGGTGGCCATAGGCCTCCAGCCTGAGCTCGTGCTGCATGGTCTGCGCCAGATTGCGCCAGAGCACCCCGTAGAGGTATTCGAACAGGGATTCGGCGCTCCAGATCACAAAGGAGGCCACCGCCAGGGCCGTGAGCTGGGAGGGAACGCTGCGCAGCCCCAGATCAGCCAGCCAGGAGGTCTGCTGACGCACCACCACATCCACCGCCAGGCCGATCAGCACCGGTGGGGCCAGATCGAAGAGCTTGTTGAGCACCGAGCAGATCGAGGCCAGCCAGACCAGCCGCCGGTGGGGCCTCAGGGCCTGCAGCAGGCGGTTGATCGGGCTGCGTGCGCTCGGATGGGCCATGAACTCAGGCGGCTGGGCATCGGCCCGTGGGGCCAGAGGCCATTTAAGAGTTTGCGGAAAAACCAACTAAGCAGCCGCGTTTTCCCATCTCCGAGCTG
>JAUCZK010000036.1 GCA_030373145.1 Cyanobium sp. CZS48M
AGGGTGGGCCAGATTTCGTGTCGCCGGAGGACCAATTCCGGATGTCGCTTGACACCAGGATGATGGGCCTCCAGCTCAAGGCGATTTGTTCTTACGTTGGCTCCATCGCGAAGGCGAGCTTCCAACGAGCTCCCGGAGCGTTCGGCTGGAGGCTTTTTTGGCTGGAGCCACGGTGTTTCTGGCCTCGGCGACGGCTCTGGTGTTCACCGAACGCATGGCCTCACGGGCGCTCCTGCAGCAGGCACGAATCGATCTGATTGGTTTTGCAGGCATTTCGGCCGCCAGCATCGATGCTCGCCTGCATGGTCGAATCATGGACGCCCACAGGATCGGGACTCCGGAGTACCGGGTTGCCTCTGAGCCCCTGCTGGCACTTCGCGCGGCCGTGCCAGAGGCTTATTACGCCTACACCCTGGTGGCCTCAGCCAAGGGCCAGGCCCCGCGTTTTGGGCTCGATAGCTCCTACTACATCAAGAATGCCGGCGACGACACCCCCGTCGCCCAGCCAGGTCAGCCCTATCCCGATGCGTCCCCGGCTGTCCTGCGGGCCCTGAGCACGGGGTTGGCCGACGCCAGCCGTGACACCTATACCGATTCCTGGGGCACCTTTCTCAGTGCCTACGCACCCTTTCGCACGGCCGAGGGTCGTGTCGCAGGGCTGGTGGGAGTTGATCTCTCCCTGGAGGCCCTCAACGCCAGGCTTCAGCCCCTGCGCCTGGCCCTTGCGCTCGGGTTCCTGGCCAGTTCGGTGCTCTCGGTGCTGGTGGGCCTTCGGCGCTTCCGGGCCGTGCGGGTACGGGTCGAGGCCCTGGCCCTGCAGGAGCGCGGCAGGATCCTGGCTGAGCAGGCCAACCGGGCCAAGAGCGTCTTTCTGGCCAGCGTGAGCCATGAGATCCGAACTCCGCTCCACGGCATCCTCGGCATGAGTGCCATGGCCCTGGACGGTGATCTATCGAAGGATCAGCGGGAATTCCTCGAGACGATCCAGTGCTCAGGAGAAAACCTGCTCCGCTTGCTCAACGACATCCTGGAATTCACGACCATTGAGGCTGGGCGTCTCAGGGTGCAGCCGCGGCCTTTTCAGCTGTGTTCGCTGCTGGTTCGGGCGATCGAGGCCCACGCAGCTGATGCCCGTGGCAAGGGGCTCGAGCTGACGTTTCAACTTCCGCAGGCTTCGGCTCGTCCGGAACGGTTGGCGAACGACCTCTGGATCGTCTCTGATCCGGAGCGGTTGCTGCAGATCCTCTCCCACCTGCTCGGCAACGCCGTCAAATTCAGTGAACACGGCCGGGTGCAGCTGGGGGTTGCCTTGGTGCCTGCCACTGCACCCGAGCTCGTTCGACTTGGGTTCACTGTTTCAGACACCGGCATCGGCATGAAGCCGGAGGTTGTTCAGCGGCTGTTCCAACCCTTTTCCCAGGCTGATGGCTCCTCCAGCCGGCTCCATGGCGGCACAGGCCTGGGTCTGGTGATCGCCCAGCGGCTTGTTGCTGCTCTGGGGGGCAGCTTGGCTGTGGAAAGCCAGCTCGGCCTGGGCACTCGTTTCAGCTTCGCGCTCGAGGTTCCCATCGCGCCGTCAGCGGTGCCACTGCCAAACAACGAGGCCAGCCCGGAGTCTTATGGCGATGGCATCGCCGACGCCTCCCCGGCCAAGGCGTTCCGGCCTTCCTTGCGCATCCTTGTGGCCGAAGACAGTGCCGTCAACCGCCGGGTGTGCGCGCTGATGTTCGCCAAGCTGGGCCACAGCGTCAGCTTTGCCGTCGACGGTGAGGAAGCGGTGTCCCTTCACGCTTCCCTCGATCCGGACCTGATCGTGATGGATGTGCAGATGCCCCGCCTTGATGGCCTGGGTGCCACCCGCCTGATCCGCCGCAACAGCGCTGATCAGCAACGCCCATGGATCGTGGCGCTCACGGCTGGAGCCACGGTGGCTGATCGCGCTGAGGCCCTGGAAGCCGGCATGAACGACTTTCTGACCAAGCCGCTGCAGCTGGCGCAGCTCAGCGACGCGCTCGATCGGGCCAGTCGGGCCTTGAGGGCAACCAGGGTGAAGTGCTGAAGTCGGGATAACGCTTCTCCAGGACGGGTCGCCGTGGGTTGACCTGGTCCATCTGGCGAACAGCGTGGCTGGCGTGGCTCCAGGGGCCACTGTGTCAGGGCCTTCCGCTGCTCAATCCCATGGCTGCCGCTCCCTATCTGATCGCCCTGGCCCTGCTGGAGCAGGGGGGGCAACGGGCGATGCCACTGCAGGGGAGATCGTTGCCTGAGCCCGTGCCGGCCGATGGTGATCCAGGTGATGTCGGCCGGCAGCAGGCCCTCGAGCTGCTGGTGAGGGTGTGGCAGCGCAGTGAGGAGGGTGCGCTGCGCCGGGTGGCTGGCGAGCACAGCCTGCTGCTGCTGGAGTTGCCGATCGAGGCTCTGCAGGAGACCTTGCCCGCCCTCAAGGCCCAGTGGATCGCCACTGGCGACAGCACCCTCTTTATGCAACGGCTGAGGGAGCTGGCGGGCGGTCTCTGGATCCTGGATCTGGAGCGCCGTGGGCCGCTCGGCTTCCGGCGCCTTCAGTAGGTGCGCCTGCCCAGTGGCTTCAGGGCAACCAGGTGTCAGGGCAACCAGGGTGAATCGCTGAAGTCGGGATCACGCTTCTCCAGGAAGGCATTGCGCCCTTCCTGCCCCTCGGCGGTTCGATAGAAGAGGTGGGTGGCTTGCCCCGCCAGCTCCTGAATGCCGGCCAGGCCATCGGTTTCGGCGTTGAAAGAGGCCTTGAGGCAACGGATCGCCGTGGGGCTGTGCTGCAGCACCTCCCGGGCCCAGCGCACCCCCTCGGCTTCCAGCTCGTGGAGCGGCACCACCGCGTTCACCAGGCCCATGGTCAGGGCTTCCTCGGCGTTGTAACGGCGGCAGAGAAACCAGATCTCCCGAGCCTTGCGCTGGCCCACCAGCCGCGCCAGATAGCCGGCGCCGAAGCCGCCATCGAAGCTGCCCACCCGCGGGCCCGTCTGGCCGAAGACGGCATTTTCCGCAGCCAGGCTGAGGTCACAGAGCAGGTGCAGCACCTGGCCACCGCCGATGGCATAGCCCGCCACCAGGGCGATCACCACCTTGGGCAGGGAGCGGATCTGGCGTTGCAGATCGAGCACATTCAGGCGCGGTAGGCCGCTTTCATCGAGGTAGCCGCCATCGCCGCGCACGCTCTGGTCGCCGCCGGCGCAGAAGGCGTAGCCCCCGTCGGCTGCCGGGCCCACGCCGGTGAACAGCACAACCCCCACCCGTGGGTTGTCGCGCACCCGGCTGAAGGCGTCGTAGAGCTCCACCACCGTGCGCGGGCGGAAGGCGTTGCGTTTGGACGGACGGTTGATGGCGATCCGGGCGATCCCCTCCCCACAGAGGTCAAAGCGGATGTCCTCGTAGCTGGCGGCGGGCTGCCAGTGCACCAGGCTCTCCCCCGGCAACACCGGGCCAGAACCAGGGGCAGCGGGCGACTGGGGATCGGCGCTCATCGCGGCGGGGGCTGGGGCGGAGTCATTCTGAGCTGCTGGCGCGGGCGGTCCTGGCGCAGGCGCTGGCGCCACCGGGCATCGGCCTGGCGATCGGTTCTCACCTCCAGCAGGGCCACGGGCCGCTCCAGGGCCCAGGCGAGGGCTTCGCCCAGTTCGGCCAGGGCCCCCACCCGCCGCCAGGGCACCCCATGGGCGGCGGCCAGGGCGGTGTGATCCAGGGGCTGAGCCATGGCGAAGAGGCGCTCGAAATCCAGTCCAGCCGCCGCCCGGATCGGCAGCTGCTCAAAGATGCCGCCGCCACCGTTCTCGATCAGCACCACGGTGAGCCGGCCCCGTAGCCGGTGGTGCCAGAGCCAGCCGTTGGCGTCGTGGAGCAGGGCGAGATCGCCGCTCAGCAGCACCAGCCCGCCCAGGCTCTCCGCCAGCCCGGCCGCCAGCGACAGGGTGCCGTCGATGCCGGAGGCTCCGCGGAAGCCATAAACGGGCCGGGCGGGGCCACTGGGATCGGCGAAGCTCTCCCAATCGCGCACGGGGCTGCTGCTGGCCAGCATCACCGCCAGGTCCGGTGGCAGCAGCTGGCTCAGGGCCCGGGCCAGGCTGGGTTCATCCGGCCGGCGGCCCGCCGGCTGGTTCAGTTGGGCGTTCAACCAGTGTTGGGTGCCGTCTTCGGCGGCCCGCCAGCGGGCCAGATCGTTCTGGTGGGCGGTGGTGCCGTCGCCGCCCTGCCAGAGAGCAGCCGGCAGGGCGGCGCACCAGGCCGAGAGGCCAACGCTGCAGCTGGCCGTCAGCGTGCCCAGCGGATCGAGCGGTCGCGGATCCCCTTCGCTGATCAGCACCTGCCGGCCGCCGCACTGCGCCAGCCAGCGCTGCAGCCGCCGGCTGGCGGGCAGTGGCCCCAGCCTCAGCACCTGGGGGGGAGTCAGGGCGGGGTCAGGGTCTTCGAGGATCAGGTCGTAGCCGGCCACCAGCTCCAGATCCGCCTGGCCCCGCAGGCCAGAGAGTCCATCGGCCAGCAGCGGCCAGCCACTGCGCCGCTGCCAACGCCCCAGTGCCTCCACAAAGGCTGGCCAGTGCTGGGGGCTGCCCCGCCAGGGGCCCGCCACGATCAGGCCGGGGCGATCAGGATCCAACCCGAGCAGCCCGAGCGCTTCGGTGGCTTCCGCTGGGGCGCCAGCTGGGGCTTCAGCCGGGAGATCAGCGCTGGCTTCCGCTGCGGTGCCCAGTTCAGCGGCCAGGCGCTGCAGGGCCTCCGCGCCGGCATGGAGCGGTTCCTCAAAGGGCAGATTCAGGTGCACCGGTCCCATCGGGGCCGCCAGGGCCCTGCGGTGGGCCTGGCGCGCCAGGTCCCGGAGGGCCGCGGGCTCCATCTCGGCCAGGCCCCGGTCATCGGCCTGGGCGAACCAGCGGCAGCAGGGGGCGAGGAACTCCTCCTGGTTCACGGTCTGGTTGGCGCCGCAGTTCTTCAGGCGCAGCGGACGATCGGCGCTGAGCAGCAGCAGCGGGATGGCGCCACTGCCCGCCTCCACCACCGCCGGCAGCAGGTTGGCCACGGCGGTGCCAGAGGTGGTGATCACCACAGCTGGTCGGCCCTCGCCCCTGGCCAGACCCAGGGCGAAGAACCCCGCCGAGCGCTCATCGATGGCCGTGTGCAGCTGCAGCCCCCGCTGCAGCAGCAGCCCTGCCGCCGCCGCCAGGGGCCCCGAGCGGCTGCCCGGACAAAGCACCACCCGCCTCACCCCCAGGGCCATCAGCTCCAGCAGTAACTGCGCCGCCGCCCGCAGGTTGGCCTCAGCCCGATCACCGTGCTGGGGAGGCAGCTCCTGGCTCACTGGGTCCGCCACCGCTTCAGGATGGAGCGATCATGCCCAATCCCCCTCCGGCCCCCTCGGCCATGCCCCCCTCCGGCGCCGGTCGCCGCTGGGGGGGCGCCCGCCAACTGCTGCCTCTGCTGCTCTGGGTGGCCGTGGCCCTGCTGCTGCGTTGGCAGGTGATGGAACCCCGCTGGATCCCCTCGGGTTCGATGCTGCCCACCCTGCAGCTGGAGGACCGCATCCTGGTGGAGAAGCTCCGGCCCCGCCTGGTCCCGGTCCTGCCGCTCGGGGCGATCGTGGTCTTTCGTCCGCCCGATCCCCTGCTGGCCGCCGGCTACGACCCCCGGGCCGCCCTGATCAAAAGGGTGGTGGGGCTCCCTGGCGATGTGATCGAAGTGGTCGCTGGCCACCTGCGCCGCAATGGCGAGGTGGTGAGCGAACCCTGGCGGAGTGAGCCGATCGACTACGAGCTCCCACCGCTCACCGTGCCGGCGGGCCACCTGCTGGTGATGGGGGATAACCGCAATGCCAGCCTCGACTCCCACCTCTGGGGACCCCTGCCTGCTGACCACGTGATCGGCACTGCCGTGTTCCGGTACTGGCCCCTGCGCCATCTCGGTCCCCTTCGGTCTTCACCACCTGCGGGGATCGGGTGATCTGAAACCTTGCGTTAGGGTTCCTAACCAGAAACGGATCACGCCGGAGGGGCATGTTCAACCCGGAGTTCCTGACCACCGACAGCGAAGCGATCAGCGGGAACTCCCTGATTCAATACCTGCAGGATCAGTCACCCGATGTGCTTCAGCGGGTCGCCCGCTCCGCCAGCGGTGACATCCAGGACATCATTCGCCACAACGTTCAAGGGCTGCTGGGGATGCTCCCCGGTGAGCAATTCGAAGTGAAGATTCAGACCAGCCGCGACAACCTCGCCGGGCTGCTGGCCTCCGCGATGATGACCGGTTATTTCCTGCGCCAGATGGAGCAGCGAATGGAGCTGGAAACCACTCTCTTCGGCGAGGGCGGTCTGGACGCCGATCCTGGAGAACTCAAGCTCTGAGCTTCGGATCGTTCTCTGAGTCCCGCTCGTCCCTTGGTTCACTGGGTACCACACCCCAGCGCAGCAGGGTCTGGTCGATGCCGGCCAGGTAGGCCCAGGAGCCCTCAGAGACGGCCCAGGGTCGTTGTCTGATCGCCAGGGCCAGGTTCTGCAGATCCCCGGCTGAGCAGGCCACCGGGGCGTCGTAGTGGGCGGGCACGATCCAGCGCAGCTGCTGCAGCTCACCGAGGCCCTCCAGCCAATGCAGCAGGGACTCCCGACAGCGGGGGAACACCAGACGCTCCAGCACTGGAGCCACCTGCAGGCGAGCTTCACCGCGGGGGCCCAGCAGGGCCTTGAACTCCCTCTCCCAGCCCGGCGACCAGCGAAAGGGGTAAAGGCCGAAATAGGACCGGGGCTGGCGCAGGCCCGGTTGCATTGCCTGGCTGAACACCTCCCTGAGGCCAGGAACGTCCACCGACTCGGGGCGGAAGTAGGAGGCGAACAGCACCATCCGCCACCAGCCGCGGCGCCGCTGCTCATGGGTGTCGATCAGGGGTTGATCGCCCCGGTCGCGGCCATGGAAGAGCAGCGGTGTGGGATCGGCCTCGAACAGCTGGGGCGGCGCGGGCGGGATCGCCACCAGGGCATCGGTCACCAGCAGGGTTCCGCTGGCCCTGTGCAGGCAGGCCATCTCCATGAAGGTGCCCGGTCCCAGGTCGAGGGGACCGAGGGGATGCCAGCTGAGGTCCTCTTGATGGGGAAGGCCATCCGCCAGGAGCACTCGGGTGCGGCAGCGGGGGAACCCCAGCCAGGCCAGGGGCAGCGAGATCGGAAAGCTCCACTGCCGCGGGCTCACCCAGACCTCGGCCTCGGGGAAAGCCCGCGCCATGGCCGGCACCGGCAGCTTGTGCTCCAGGCCGGAGCTGGTGGGCAGCACGATCGTGCGCACCGCTCCAAAGCGCCGCTCCAGGCCGCGCAACTCCGCCAGCACCTCCTCGGTGGGGGGCACCGGTGCGTACAGCAAGAGCCCTTCGCGTAGCCGCATCACCGTCATCCGGATCGGCACCGCCACGTAGAAGATCCCCTGCAGCTGCTCGAAGCTCCAGACCTGATCTGGGATGAGCGTGCGCACCAGGGTGCGGCGCTGGCCGTAGGGATAGAGCGGCAGCAGGGGCCACCAGGGCCAACTCTGGCTCCTGCTGGGCTGCTGCAGCGCTGGGCGCTCCACGGGCTGATCCCCTGTCAACGGCGCTGCTGGGCCAGCAGGCCGTGGCGGGGCGCGAACAGGAAACTGAGCACGAACAGCCCCGTCTGCACCAGCACGATGCAGCCCGCCGTCGAGGCATCCATCCAGTAGCTCCAGTAGATGCCCAGCACGCTGGAGAGCACGGCCGAGCCGATGGCGATCCAGGTCATGCGATCGAAGCGGTCGGTGAGCAGGTAGGCGGTGGCGCCCGGCGTCACCAGCATCGCCACCACCAGGATGATGCCCACCGTCTGCAGCCCGGCCACCGCCGCCAGGGAGAGCACCGAGAGCAGCAGGTAGTGCAGGAAGCCGGTGTTGACGCCGATCGAGCGGGCGTGGGTGGGGTCGAAGCAGAACAGGATCAGGTCGCGCCGGAACAGCAGCAGCAGCACCAGCACCAGCACGCTGATCAGCACCGTCTGACGGATGTCCTCGCCGCTGATTCCCAGCACGTTGCCGAAGAGAATGTGGGTGAGGTCGATGGTGCTGCGCACCTTTGAGATCAGCGTGAGACCGAGGGCGAAGAAACCGGTGAACACCAGTCCGATCACGGTGTCTTCCTTGATCCGGGTCATCTGCTTGATGTACCCGATCACCGCCACCGAGCCCACCCCAAAGATGAAGGCCCCGAGGGCGAAGGGCAGGTTGAGCGCATAGGCGATCACCACCCCCGGCATCACCGCGTGGGACACCGCATCGCCCATCAGCGCCCAGCCCTTGAGGGTCATGAAGCAGGAGAGCATCCCGCAGACGCCCGCCACCAGTGCACTCACCAGCAGCGCCCGCACCATGAAGTCGTGGCGCAGGGGCTCCAGCAGCCAGAACAGGGGATCCATCAGGGCTCACTCCGCCAGGGTTGGCGCCCCGGCTCCAGGCGCGGCTCCAGCCCTGGGCTGGTGAGCAGCTGGGCGGGGCTGCCGCCGAAGGTGCGCGCCAGGTTCTCCTCGGTGAACACCTCGGAGGTGTCGCCGTAGGCCAGCACGGTCTTGTTGATCAGTATCACCTCATCGCAGAAGCCGGTGATGTGCGAGAGGTCGTGGGTGGAGATCAGCAGGCTGCGGCCCTCGGCGCGGAACTGCTGGAACAACTCGATCATCAGCCGCTCGGTGCGGATGTCGACGCCGGCGAAGGGCTCATCGAGCAGCAGCACCGAGGAGCCCTGGGCCAGGGCCCGCGCCAGGAAGGCCCGCTTGCGCTGACCGCCGGAGAGTTCACCGATCTGGCGGTGGCGCAGGGGCCAGAGCTCAACCCGCTCCAGGCTCTCGCGCACGGCGCGGTGATCGTCGCGGCCAGGAATGCGCAGCAGGTTCATGCCGCCGTAGCGGCCCATCATCACCACATTGGCCACGTGGATCGGGAAGTTCCAGTCCACGCTCTCCATCTGCGGCACGTAGGCCACGGCCTGGCGACGCAGGGCCTGGCGCAGGGGCAGGCCATTGATGCGGATGTCCCCCTGGGAGGGCCGCACGAAGCCCATCAGGGCTTTGAACAGGGTGGACTTGCCGGCGCCGTTGGTGCCCACCAGTCCGCAGATGCTGCCGGCATTCACCCGCAGCGACACCTCATGCAGGGCCACGGCCCCGTGGTAACTGACGCAGAGGTGGCTGACGCGAATCCGTTCGGCCCTGGGGGCCAGGTCGGGGTGGGCGACCAGATCGGGAGGGCTGGCCATGGCTTCAGCTCCCCCCCTTGAGGCCCTGGATCAGGGTGCGCACGTTGTGGCGCTGCAGCTTCAGCAGGGTCGGGGCTTCCCCCTGCGGAGTGGAGAGCGAATCCACGTAGAACACCCCCCCGAAGCGGGCGCCGGTCTCCTCGGCCACCTGGCGCTGCACCTTGTCACTGACGGTGCTCTCGCAGAACACCGCCGGCACCTGGCGCCTGCGCACGGTGGCGATCAGCCGCGCCATGCGCTGGGGCGTGACCTGGGATTCGGAATTGACCGGCCAGAGGTAGGCCTCATCAAGGCCGTAGTCGTGGGCCAGGTAGGAGAAGGCCCCCTCACAGCTGGCCAGCAGCCGCTTGGAAGCCGGAATCGTGGCCAGCTCGCGGCGCAGGTCCTGGTCGAGGAGCCGGAGCTGGCCGCGGTAGGCCTCAGCGCGTCGGCGGTAGTCGTCGGCGTTGGCCGGATCGAGCTGGCTGAAGGCCTGGCGGATGTTCTCCACGTAGATCTCAGCGAGGCGGGGGGACATCCAGGCATGGGGATTGGGCTTTCCCCTGTAGGCATCTTCGGTGATCGGCAGGGGGGTGATCCCAGCGGTGAGGGTGACCCGCTTGAGCTTCGGCATCCCCGCCAGGAAGCGATCGCTCCAGCGCTCCAGGTTCAGACCGTTCTCCAGCACCAGGGCGGCCCCCTCCACTCGGCGCAGATCGCTGGGGGTGGGCTCGTAGCCGTGGATCTCCGCCCCCAGCTTGGTGATCGACTCCACCCGCAGGTGATCCCCGGCCACGTGGCGGGCCATATCGGCCAGCACGGTGAAGGTGGTGATCACCAGGGGCCGCTCCTGGGCGACAGGCCCTGCGCTGCGGCAACTGGCCAGGGCAGGCAGCAGCAGGACCGCGATCAGCCAGCCCAAGGGCCCCGCGCACTGCCGCCGGGTCGGAGCCATTGCCTCTGCACCGATCCGAGCGGCCAAACACCCTTCTCATCAGCACATGAATCTAGAAGCCCTGGCGGCAGCCCTTGGGGCGCGGTCAGCTCGTCGGGCAACAAAAAGCCCCTGCCGGGGCAGGGGCTGAGCTGATCCTGGCCCCGGGGGGGCGAGTGGAATCAGCCGATGGTTGGGGCGGTGAGGGCCAGGGGCACGATCTCGCTGGTGGCCAGATCCAGCGGGAAGTTGTGGGCGTTGCGCTCGTGCATCACCTCGAAACCGAGGTTGCCGCGGTTGAGCACATCGGCCCAGGTGTTGATCACCCGACCCTGGGCGTCAAGGATCGACTGGTTGAAGTTGAAACCGTTCAGGTTGAAGGCCATCGTGCTCACGC
>JAUCZK010000037.1 GCA_030373145.1 Cyanobium sp. CZS48M
GTGCCCACCAGAAGACGATCGGCGCCGACAAGAACTACGACACGAAAGGGTTCGTGGCTGAGATGCGGCGCCTGGGCGTGACGCCCCACGTGGCGCAGAACACCGCCCGCAGCGGTGGCTCAGCGATCGATAGCCGCACCACTCGGCATGAGGGATACGCCAAATCGATCAATGCCCGCCGTGGCATCGAGAAGGTATTTGGTTGGATCAAGGCGTTCGGCGGACTACGCCAGTTCAAACTGCGCGGCATCGAGAACGTGAGTGCCGTGTTCGGCCTGCACGTGATCGCCTACAACCTGATCCGACTGGGCAACTTGCTCAAGCCCACCATGGCAGGGGCATGAGCCGCCAGTTGCCCAGAGGTGTGCTGAAACGGCGGCAGTCGGGCCGCCAAAACAGCCCAAATGCGGCGAAATCGGGCTGTCTGAGCAGTTGAAACGACCCCATCTGACGAAATCACCGAGAAATCAGCTCGGAGATGGGGAAAAGTGGTTGCTTAGTTGGTTTTTCCGCAAACTCTTAGGTCGTCCAACCAGGGTTATCCACCCCGCCGCACCCACAGGCCCGAGTTCAAGGCCATTGTCGCCTTCTCAGCTGAAAACCTGAGGAGGCGCTACGCTCGCCGGATCGAGCAGCTGCAGCAGAACTCGGCTCAGTCAGCGAAGCCGGAGTTGGCTGCACCGCCAGCCCCATCGACGGCCTCGGCCTCAATCACACGAATCGTGCAGGTCTGTGGGTCGTTCTCCAGGCACGCCACCGTTGTCTGCCGCAAAGCCTTCAGCCATAGACCTCTCGCCGATGGCCGATGCGTATCACCAGCACCACGAGTTCGGCACGTTGCCATTCCTAGACCATGCGATACATGCCAACCCGCAGGCGCCTGAGACCCTCAAACTCCCCTTTGAGTGCCGAACCTGCAGAGGGGGTGTCGCGGAGCTGATCGATGGCTGCAGTCAGCCGGTCACGATCCCGTTTGGGGAGCGCAGCCAATGCCGTGGATGCCGAGCGCTTGCTTTCCAGCTGGAAGATCCCCGATTTCTGATCGTGGAACAGCTGTTCGCAGCAGAACCGCTGGCTGTAGGTCCAGATCAGATCCAGCGCGGGATCGGCGTTGCTGACCAGATACCAGGGCTCCTCCACGGGAAGACCGGTGGGGAAGGCCAGCAGCAGGTTGGCCCGCTGGCTGCCGTCGCCCCAGAACCGCACATCCCGAAAGCCTCGGCAGTGCCCGCGCGGCAGTCGCAGCCGGACAGTGGCAGATCACCGAGATCACCACCACGCAGCAGCGGTTCCACAGCATCGTGGTGTCAAGCGCCAGATGCAAGGCCTGGCCTGACTTTTGCCAGTGCTGGATCGCCCATGGCACCAGGGGGCCATAGAGCGCCTCGACGTCGCCGGGTCTGGGGATCCACTGGGGATTGGATTGGTTTCGCAGCCCCAAGCTCCCATGGCTCCCTGCCCACCCCATTGACTGAGACCCATGCTGTTGCAAGGGTTCTCAGACTTGTGTCGGGCAGTCAGATTCGGTGCTTACCTTCAGTAGGCGACGGCATCGGCCAGATCGAGGGCCAGCAGGCCGTCACCACCGCTGCGGCTGGTGGGTAGCAGGGCGTGGCCGAACTGGTCGGCAGCACCGGTGAGCAGATGCTTCCTGGCTGCTCCTCCCAGGCCGGTAAGAACTGAAGTACTGTCATAATTTGCATGGGTCTGGTCTCCTAGGCGTGAGGGCACAATGATGATTCGCGTGAGCCTGGGCCTGTGAGCCGCTTTACCGCTGTTGTGAAGCAGGATGGCGATTGGTGGGTTGGCTGGGTGGAAGAAGTGCCTGGCGTAAACGCCCAGGAATCCACCCGTGAGGCCCTGCTTGTCTCCCTGAAGCACGTGCTGCAGGAGGCGCTGGAGATGAACCGGGCAGATGCTCGTGCCGCTGCCGGTGGTTCCTACGAGGAGTTGGCCCTGGCCCTGTGAAGCGCAGGGATCCGCTGCGCCACCTCAGCCAGCACGGCTGCAGCCTGCTGCGAGAAGGCAGCAACCTCTCCTGGTGGCACCATCCTGAGTTCAATCGCCGCAGCGCGATTCCCAGGCACACGGAAATCAAAGATCTGCTCGTTCGCAAGATCTGCTCCGATCTTGGCGTTCATCGGCCCTGAACCATCCCCATCACCCAAACACCTCCTCCGGGCAGCCCACCATCGATCCCTGCCGGTGCTCCGCTCCGGTAGCCACGTCGGTGGGATGGTTTTGGTAGCGCTCCAGAACGGTTGGCTTGGTGACACCACATGTGGTGTGCAATCTGTCCATCGGCAAATGACGCAAGCGGTCGCGTCAGGTCTGGGATTCCAGATCCCCAAACCAACCGTCGCCATGTTGAATCTGGCCAGCATTTCGCCATTGCGAGATCGCCAGATCTTTGGAGCTGCTGAAGTTGAGAAGCGCCTGACTCCGGGCCGTCACTGGCTCAGAGCCAAGGCCTGACGGGGCTGGAGCACCAGCTCCACCTGCAAAGCGGACATCAGGCGGTAAAAGCTGCGTCAGACCTGCCAGATCTCCCCAAGATCCAGGTGCAGGCCGGGGAACAGCGGGCCGGCATCGAGCGCCGTGGCCGGCTCGAGGCGCTGCGGCTCACCCTGGCCGGCCGGCGGCCAGATCTCCACCGCCCGCTCGTGGGGGATCAGCAGCCAGCCCAGCTGGGCGCCGTTGGCCTGATAGGCCGCCATCTTCTGGCGCAGGGCCGTGAGGCCGCGCGGGGCCCCATCGCTGGCGCTGGCCAGCTCCACCACTAGATCGGGGCAGAGGGGCGGAAAGCCGCGGCGCTCGGCCGGGGTGAGGGCCTGCCAGCGCTCCAGGCGCAGCAGGGAGGCATCGGGGCTCAGTACTGAACCGTCCGGCAGGCGGAAGCCGCTGGAGCTGTCGAACACCACCCAACCCCTGGTGTGATCTGCCCAGGACTGCAGGCGCATCAGCAATCGCGTGTTGCGGGCGCCCGTTTCGCCGCCGGTGGGGGTCATGTGAATCACGGTGCCACTGGCATCGAGCTCCAGCACGGCGTTGGGGTTGGCGCGGCACACGGCAGCGAACTGCTCGGGTGTGAGCTGCAGATCCTCTGGCAGCCGCAATGGCGCCAGGGCATCCGAAGGCGAATCCTGCGCATCCTTGGGTCGCAGTGCGGCTGCGAGCGTCATGAGCACAAGCCAACGGCTTGCTCAGCGTAGGGGCGCTGGATGGAGTCGCCGCCTCAGACGGTGTGTTCAGCCAGCCAGGCCGCGAGGTCGGCGGGGCCGCTGAAATCGAGCAGGGCCTCGGCCAGTGCTTCCAGCTGCTCCAGCTCCAGCGCCCGGATCAGGGTGCTGGTGGCCTCGTTCAACGGGCCGCAGCGGCGGTTGAGCTGGCGCAGGGTCACCGTGGCGGCCTCTTGGGCCCTGCCACGGGCTTCGCCGCGGGCTTCGCCCTCCTGGCGGCCTTCTTCAATCCACTGCTGCGCTGCACGGGTGTGGCGCAGCTCCTTGGAGGGAATGCCGGCAATCACCATGATCTCCTCGCGCGTCAGTTGGGGGAACCGCTCCACCAGCATAGGAAGGACCGCCGAAAGCAGATCCGGGCGGCGTTCCAGAATCTGTTGCGTGCTCGTTCCCAGTTCGGCCTCTGGCCGCACCGGCAGCGTGAGCAGGTTCAGCAGCGGATCGAGGTCTGGCTGCTGGCCGAGCTCTTCCAGGCTGAGGGTGTGCACCTGCTGCAGAAACAGCGCCAGTGGCTGGGGAGGCCGCGCTGGGCCCAGCCGCAGGCGGTTGTGGGGCGTGAGCACCACCATCGCCACATGCTCCACCTCTGGGTGCTGTTGCAGAAAGCGAAAGGTCTGTGCCGCCAGGCGGTGCTGAAAGCCCTGGTCGCTCTGCATCTGCACCTCCAGCAGCACCACCGGCCGCTCAGCCGTGCCTCCATCCCCTTGCCGGGGCCAGAGCACGCCATCGAGGCGGTGGTTCACCGCTTTCAACTCCGGTGCCTCAAAGCGGTAGAGCAGATCGCCAGGGGCGTCTGGACCGAGGCTGGGCACAGACACCTCAGCCTGGCTGGGCGCGCCTGCCGCCGGCAGCAGCAGCGTGATCAGGTCCGGCGCGCTCTGGAACAGGCTGTAGAACCAGTGATCCGTTTTCAATACGCAGCTGGGTTCTGGCGGCAGGGTAAGGGCTGCAGCTCAGGCGGCCGGGCGGGCGGGCACTGCAGCGGCGGCAGGGTCAAAGGCTGGAAGCTCACGCAGGATCACCGGGGGCTGCACCAACCTGATCGTCGAGGAAGGTTGGCAGCCACCTCAGACGGTGTGTTCAGCCAGCCAGGTCGCGAGGTCGGCGGGGCCGCTGAAATCGAGCAGGGCCTCGGCCAGTGCTTCCAGCTGCTCCAGCTCCAGCGCCCGGATCAGGGTGCTGGTGGCCTCGTTCAACGGGCCGCAGCGGCGGTTGAGCTGGCGCAGGGTCACCGTGGCGGCCTCTTGGGCCCTGCCACGGGCTTCGCCGCGGGCTTCGCCCTCCTGGCGGCCTTCTTCAATCCACTGCTGCGCTGCACGGGTGTGGCGCAGCTCCTTGGAGGGAATGCCGGCAATCACCATGATCTCCTCGCGCGTCAGTTGGGGGAACCGCTCCACCAGCATAGGAAGGACCGCCGAAAGCAGATCCGGGCGGCGTTCCAGAATCTGTTGCGTGCTCGTTCCCAGTTCGGCCTCTGGCCGCACCGGCAGCGTGAGCAGGTTCAGCAGCGGATCGAGGTCTGGCTGCTGGCCGAGCTCTTCCAGGCTGAGGGTGTGCACCTGCTGCAGAAACAGCGCCAGTGGCTGGGGAGGCCGCGCTGGGCCCAGCCGCAGGCGGTTGTGGGGCGTGAGCACCACCATCGCCACATGCTCCACCTCTGGGTGCTGTTGCAGAAAGCGAAAGGTCTGTGCCGCCAGGCGGTGCTGAAAGCCCTGGTCGCTCTGCATCTGCACCTCCAGCAGCACCACCGGCCGCTCAGCCGTGCCTCCATCCCCTTGCCGGGGCCAGAGCACGCCATCGAGGCGGTGGTTCACCGCTTTCAACTCCGGTGCCTCAAAGCGGTAGAGCAGATCGCCAGGGGCGTCTGGACCGAGGCTGGGCACAGACACCTCAGCCTGGCTGGGCGCGCCTGCCGCCGGCAGCAGCAGCGTGATCAGGTCCGGCGCGCTCTGGAACAGGCTGTAGAACCAGTGATCCGTTTTCAATGCGCAGCTGGGTTCTGGCGGCAGGGTAAGGGCTCCAGCTCAGACGGGAGGGCACTTCACTGGATGGCTGGATGGCCTCTCAAACCATTTTGGTTGCGTTCGGCGGGCTGCGCTGAGATCCCGGCTTCTGTAAAATAAGGGTTCCGTGAAAAACATTCAGGTCACTCCCGAGCCCTGCAGCGCCCTGCCCCCTGAGCAACGCGGTGCCTGCCGTAGGGCGCAGGCGGAGAATTTGCAGCGGCGCTGGCTCGCTGAGCTCGCCATGGGGGCGGATCAGGGCAGGCTGTGGCAGGTGCAGCTGTGGCTGGGGGTGTTTCCGGTGAACTGGCGCCAGCTGGTCATTCCGGCCCTGTTGGAGCGCCAGGTCGCCACCATCCGACAGCACCTGGGCGGCAGCTTCACGGCGCTGCTCAGCGCCATGGTGCTGGATCCGGCCCTGCAGATTTCCCTCAGCGGCCCGGCCAATCACCGCGGCAATCCCAATGAAAACCTGGCCCGCGAGTTGCTGGAGCTCTTCTCCCTTGGCGAAGGGCATTACATCGAAGCCGATGTGAAGGAAGCGGCCCGCGCCCTGAGTGGGTACCGCCTTGATGCCGATCAGCAGCTGGTGCTCGATCCCCGCCGGCACGACTTCGGCAGCAAAACCATCCTTGGCCGCAGCTCCGAATTCGACGCCGAGAGCCTGGCGCTCTGGCTGGCCGAGCAACCCGCCACCGCCCGCCACATCAGCGCCCGGATCTGGCGCCAGTTGGTGGGTACCCAGCCGCCACCTCAGCGACTGAAGGCTCTGGCTGAGGGCTGGCGGTGCCGGCAACTCTCCATCCCCTGGCTGATGGGGGCCATCGAGAGTGCACCGGAGGCGATCGAAAGCCACAAGCGGGGCCTACGCCTGGCTGATCCGATCGAGATGGTGGTGCGCAGCCTGCGCCTGCTCGGCAGCCGCCACTCCGATGCCCTGGCCATCAGCCTGCGTGGCCTGTACGCCATGGGTCAGCTGCCCTTCGAGCCTCCATCGGTGAAGGGCTGGCCCGTGAATGAGCAGTGGCTCAACCTGCGCTGGCTGCAAGCCCGCCGCCGTACCCTTCAGGCCCTGCTGGCCAATGAGGAAGTGTGGGCCTCGCGGCTGCTGCCCCCCGAGCTGCCCACCAGTCTCACCCCGATCGCCCCCCTCAGCCTCTCCCTGCCGGCGCCACCCAGCCGCGAAAACCTCTCCCTTCTTTTCGCCGACCCCGTGTGGCAACTGGCCTGAGATGAAACGCCGCCTCTTCCTCCTCTCTGCCGGCCTCTCCGCCGCTGGTCTTTCCGCCACTGCCACGCCGCTTCTACCGCTTCTCATCGGCAGAACTGCCAAAACCTCCCGTGGCCGCCACGTAACCTCACCTGGCCGCCACGTACTGGTGCTGCTGGAGATGCGCGGCGGCAACGACGGCCTCAACACCGTGGCTCCCGTCCGTGATCCTCTGTACCGCCAGGCCCGGCCCACCCTCGCGCTCACCGATGCCCTGCCCCTGGCCGATGGCCTGGCGCTGCATCCGGCCCTCGCTCCACTGCAGCCCCTCTGGCGGAGCCAGCGCCTGGCTTTCGCTCTGGGGGTGGGCTGGGCCAAGCCGAACCGCAGCCACTTCAAGGCCGCCGACCAGTGGTCTACCGCCAGCCCTTCCGGCGAGGGCCCCGGCTGGCTGGCCGCCGCCTTTGATCAACGCCGAGAGGCCGGGCCCCTGGTAGCCCTCGGACCCTCTGGCAGCGCTGCGATGGAAGGCGGTGAGGTGTTGGCCCTGCAGCTGTCGCCGGCCGAGCTGCGCGGCCGCCAGCCCGCCGGGTTCGAGCCCGATCGAGCCGGCAACAACCCCGTGCTGCGCCGCATGCTGGAGCTGGAGCAGGCCGGCCAGAGGGAGCTGCAGCACCTGCGAAAGGAACTGGCACCGCTGCCGGCAGGGCTGGAGATCCCCCGCGGCGGTCTGGGCCAGCAGGTGGCCCTGGCCCTGCGCCTGATCGGCAGTGGCGCCTGCCCGCCGGTGCTCCAGTTCGCCCAGGGCGGATACGACACCCACGTCAACCAGGCCAATCCCCATTCGCGGGTGCTCGGCGAGCTGGCCACAGCACTGTCCGCCTTCGCGGCCGGCCTGGAGCGCCTGCCCAACCGCCCCCAGGTGAGCCTGCTGGCCGTGAGCGAGTTCGGCCGCCGCCTGCGCGAAAATGGCTCCCGCGGCACAGACCATGGAGCCGCCTCCATCGCCCTACTGCTGGGCGACCAGGTGCCCCACCCGTTCCTGGGCTCCTACCCCAGCCTCAGCAATCTCGACGACCGTGGCGATCTGATCGCCGGCCTCAGCCCCCCGGATCTCTACGCCCAGGTGCTCCAGCATGAGTTCACGTCCTGAGTCCTGCGTTCTTCCTTGGCACCCCCTCTGGCCTCAATGCTGGCTGTCCTCAGGCGCTTTCTCCAGCGCAAATCTCTGGTACTTTCCAATTCAGAAGTATGAACCGCCGACGGCGTAGAGATCCCTCCTTCCACACCAGCCCTGGAGCCGCGAGCCCATCAGCCGCGGAAACCCACCATGAATTTCAAGCAACTCATTGATGAGGAGTCCCAGGACACCAATGTTCCTCCTGCCGACGTTCGCAAGGTTTGCACGGGCATGCTCGAACACTTTTCCCGCCTGATCGAGGAGCAGCAGAACTTTGTTTCCCCCGTGATCACCCTCACCGCCGTCACCACACCGGCCCGGCCCGCCGCTGGCGACAAGCCCGCCGTGCCGGCTGGGAAGTTTGCCCGCATGGCCATTCGCCAGAAGCCCCCGGGCGCCATTGCCAAGCCTCAGCCATGACCAGCACCGGATCCACGCTTGAAACCAGCGCCACCGGCTTGATTCCGCCCCACGGCGGCACGCTGGTGGATCTGATCGTGCCGGCGGAGCAGCGGGAGGCAGCGAAGGCAGGCATTGATCGGGTGATCGAGTGCAGCCACCGCAATGCCTGCGATGTGGAGCTGCTGATGGTGGGCGGCTTCTCGCCGCTGCTGGGCTTCATGCACCAGGAGGACTACGAGGCGGTGGTGGCAGGTCACCGCACCACGTCGGGGCTGCTGTTCGGCCTGCCGATCGTGTTTGACACCGACCAGGAGGACGTGGCGGTGGGTCAGAAGCTGCTGCTCACCTACCAGGGTCAGGAGCTGGCGGTACTCACCGTGGAGAGCCGCTGGGAGCCTGACAAGGTGAAAGAGGCCAAGGACTGCTACGGCACCACGTCTCTTGAGCATCCGGCGGTGCGCATGATCGCCAGCGAGCGCGGCCGCTACTACCTTGGCGGTGCCCTGCAGGGCCTGGAGCTGCCCCAGCGGGTGTTCCCCTGCCGCACCCCGGCCCAGGTGCGCGCCGAGTTGCCCCATGGGGAGGATGTGGTGGCCTTCCAGTGCCGTAACCCCATCCACCGGGCCCACTACGAGCTGTTCACCCGCGCCCTGCATGCCACCAATGTGAGCGAGGGGGGTGTGGTGCTGGTGCATCCCACCTGTGGTCCCACCCAGGAGGACGACATCGCCGGTGCGGTGCGCTTCCAGACCTATGAGCGGCTGGCGGCGGAGGTGGCCAACCCGCGCATCCGCTGGGCCTACCTGCCCTACGCCATGCACATGGCGGGGCCCCGGGAAGCGCTGCAGCACATGATCATCCGCAAGAACTACGGCTGTACCCACTTCATCATTGGCCGCGACATGGCGGGCTGCAAGAGCTCCTTGAGCGGTGAGGATTTCTACGGCCCCTACGACGCCCAGGACTTCGCCCGCGATAACGCACCGGAGCTGGGCATGGAAACGGTGCCCTCCCTGAACCTGGTGTACACCGAAGAGGAGGGCTACGTGACGGCCGAGCACGCCGAAGCCCGGGGGCTGCATGTAAAGAAATTGAGCGGAACCCAGTTCCGGCAGATGCTGCGCAGCGGCGAGGAGATCCCAGAGTGGTTCGCCTTCCGTAGCGTGGTGGAGGTGCTGCGGTCCGCCTAACGGTCCCCAGCGACGGTTAACATTCTGTTACTTCCCCTCTCAGGAGCACGCAGGTTGAACAAACGCTGGCGCAACGCGGGGCTCTATGTGCTCCTGGCGATCGTGGTGATTGCGGTGGGCTCCGCTTTCCTGGGTCGCCCTGATCCGGCCAATGCCCCCAGGAGCCTTCGCTACAGCGATTTTGTCGAGGCGGTTCAGGAGAACCAGATCTCACGGGTGCTCATTTCCCCCGATCGGGGCACCGCCCAGGTGGTGGAGAACGACGGCAGCCGGGCCGTGGTCAACCTCGCCCCTGACAAGGATCTGCTCAAGCTGCTGACCGATCACAACGTCGACATCGCCGTTCAGCCCAACCGCGAGCCGGCCGCCTGGCAGCAGGCCGTGGGCAGCCTGCTCTTCCCGCTGCTGCTTCTCGGCGGTCTGTTCTTCCTGCTGCGCCGTGCCCAGGGGGGCGGCGGCAACCCCGCCATGAGCTTCGGCAAGAGCAAGGCCCGCCTGCAGATGGAACCCCAGACGCAGGTCACCTTCGGTGATGTGGCCGGCATTGAGGGCGCCAAGCTCGAGCTCACCGAAGTGGTCGACTTCCTCAAGAACCCTGATCGCTTCACGGCCGTGGGAGCCAAGATCCCCAAGGGTGTGCTGCTGGTGGGCCCTCCCGGCACCGGCAAGACGCTGCTGGCCAAAGCCGTCGCCGGCGAGGCCGGTGTGCCCTTCTTCTCCATCTCGGGCTCGGAGTTCGTGGAGATGTTTGTGGGGGTGGGCGCCAGCCGAGTGCGTGACCTGTTCGAGCAGGCCAAGAAGAGCGCCCCCTGCATCGTCTTCATCGACGAGATCGACGCGGTGGGCCGGCAGCGGGGCGCAGGCCTCGGCGGCGGCAACGACGAGCGCGAGCAGACCCTCAACCAGCTGCTCACCGAGATGGACGGCTTCGAGGGCAACACCGGCGTCATCATCGTGGCGGCCACCAACCGTCCGGATGTGCTCGATTCCGCCCTGCTGCGGCCGGGTCGTTTCGATCGCCAGGTGGTGGTCGACCGTCCGGACTACGCCGGCCGTCTGCAGATTCTCGGGGTCCATGCCCGCGGCAAGACCCTCGCCAAGGACGTCGACCTCGACAAGGTGGCGCGCCGCACCCCCGGTTTCACCGGCGCTGATCTGGCCAACCTGCTCAACGAAGCGGCGATCCTGGCGGCCCGCCGTCAGCTCACCGAGGTCTCGATGGATGAGGTCAATGACGCCATCGAGCGCGTCATGGCCGGCCCGGAGAAGAAGGATCGCGTGATGAGCGAGAAGCGCAAGCGGCTCGTGGCCTATCACGAATCGGGCCATGCCCTTGTGGGCGCCCTGATGCCCGACTACGACCCGGTGCAGAAGATCAGCATCATTCCCCGGGGCCAGGCCGGTGGTCTCACCTTCTTCACCCCCAGTGAGGAGCGGATGGAGTCGGGCCTGTATTCACGCGCCTATCTGCAGAACCAGATGGCCGTGGCCCTTGGCGGTCGCGTCGCCGAGGAGATCGTCTACGGCGAAGACGAAGTCACCACCGGAGCCTCCAACGACCTCCAGCAGGTGGCCCGTGTCGCCCGCCAGATGGTCACCCGATTCGGCATGAGCGACAAACTGGGCCCCGTGGCCCTCGGCCGTGCCCAGGGCGGCATGTTCCTCGGTCGCGACATCGCCGCTGAGCGCGACTTCTCCGAAGACACCGCCGCCACCATTGATGAGGAGGTGGGTCTGCTGGTGGCTGAGGCCTACCGACGCGCCAAGCGCGTGCTGATCGAGAACCGCCTGGTGCTCGATGAACTGGCCGAGATGCTGGTGGAGAAGGAAACCGTCGATGCCGAAGAGCTGCAGGAGCTCCTGATCCGCAGTGATGTGCGGGTGGCTGAGTACGTCTGAGTCCCAGACTCCGCTGGACGAACTCCGGGCGCTGCCGCTGCTGGCGGTGCTGCGCCCGGTTCATCCGCTGGAGGCCGTTTCCCGGATCGCGCTGTTGAGTGCGGCCGGGATTCGCCATGTGGAGATCGCCTGGAGCCCCTCACCCCGCTGGAGCCACGGGTGCCGTGAGCTGACGCTGCTCTTCCCCGCCATCCGCTTCGGGGCGGCCTCGGTGCGCAGCCTTGAGGCCCTGGAGGCGGTCCGGCAGGCCGGCTTCAGCTTCGCCTTCTCCCCTGTTCTCGATCCGTCCCTGATGAGCTGCGCCCAGCGGCTGGGAATCAACTTGGTCCCAGGGGTCTTTTCCCCCTCAGAGGTGCACCAGGCGGTGGCGCTGGGTTGCACCGCCGTGAAGCTCTTCCCGGCCAGTGCTCTGGGCCCTGGCTACTGGGGCTCGCTCTCGGCGGCACTGGGTCCCTTGCCCTTCTGCATCGCCGCCGGTGGCCTGGAGGTGGCTCACCTCGATGGTTGGCTCCTGGGGGGCGTCAATGCTCTGGCCCTGGGCTCAACGCTGTTCGAGCCCATCAGCGAGGCGGGAGATTGCCCCCGCCTGGATCCGCGACTTGCTGGCTGGGTGGCGGCTTACAGCTCAGCTCCCTCTCACCAGAGGCTGCACTGAGCCTGCTGGCGCAGCAGGTGGTCGGCCAGCACCAGGGCCACCATCGCTTCCACCATCGGCACCGCCCGGGGCAGTACGCAGGGGTCGTGGCGGCCCTTGGCTTCCAGCACCGTGGCTTCGCCGCTGGAGGTCACAGTTTGCTGGGCCTTGCGGATCGTGGCGGTGGGCTTGAAGGCCACCCGCAGCACGATGGTTTCGCCGTTGCTGATGCCCCCCTGGATGCCACCGGAGTTGTTGGTGGCGGTGCGCAGGCTGCCGTCGCCGGTGGCGAGGAAGGCGTCGTTGTGTTCGCTGCCCCGCTGCAGGGTGCCGGCGAAGCCGGAGCCGATCTCGAAGCCTTTGGTGGCCGGCAGCGACATCACCGCCTTGGCCAGGTCGGCCTCGAGCTTGTCGAAGACCGGCATGCCCAGCCCCACCGGCGCCCGGCGCACCACACACTCGATCACACCGCCGCAGGAATCACCCTCGCGGCCGATGGCCTCGATGCGCTCGATCATCCGCTCGGCGCAGGCGGCATCGGGGCAACGCACGATGTTCGCCTCCACGTCGGCAAGGGTGACGCCGGCAGGATCGATCGTGGCCTCGATCGTGTGGATCCGCTTCACCCAGGCGATCACCTCGGTGCCATGGGCGCGGGCGAGCAGTTGCTTGGCGATGGCACCGGCCGCCACCCGGCCGATCGTTTCCCGCGCCGAGGCCCGGCCGCCGCCGCTGCGGGCCTGGATGCCGTACTTCGCCTGGTAGGTGGCATCGGCGTGGGAGGGCCGGAACGCCACCGCCATCTCGCTGTAATCGCCGGGGCGCTGGTCCTTGTTGCGCACCACCATGGCGATCGGTGTGCCCAAGGTGACCCCATCGAGCAGGCCGCTGAGAATCTCGACGCGATCGTCTTCCTTGCGGGGGGTGGTGATCCTGCTCTGTCCCGGTTTGCGGCGGTCGAGCTCGGCCTGGATGGCCTCCAGATCAAGGGCCAGCCGCGGCGGGCAGCCGTCGACGATCACCCCCACACCACCGCCGTGGGACTCACCGAAGGTCTGTATCCGAAACTGGTCGCCGAAGCTGCTGCCCATGGCTGCGTCACGCTGACGCGAGCGTAGGGGACCTGCCGATGAGCTTCAGCACGGGGATCGAGAGCAGCACGGTGACCACCAGATAGGCCACCACGGCGATCTTCACCCCAGCCAGGTCACGGGCATAGGTGCTGGCAAACAGCAGCGCCAGGCCGGGATTGCGCATGGAGGTCACCAGCGAGACGGTGAGTCGTTCATGGCTGGCACTGGTGGGAGTCATGAGATAGCCCACGCCCAGGCAGAGCAGCACCAGCACGCCCATGAAGCCGAGCGCCAGCCAGTTGGCGCCCACGAAGGGAATCAGCAGCGGACCGGTGGTGACCACCACGCCACCGATCAGCACCAGCAGCAGCCCATTGGCCAGTTTGTTCAAGGGAACCTCCACGGTCTTGGTCAGGCCTGGCAGCCAGCGGCGCACCAGCAACCCCAGCAGCAGGGGCAGCACCTGGGTTCGGCCCACCTGCAGCGCCACTTCCTTCGGACCGATGTCCCAGTTCTGGACTCCGAAGGCAGCCCGGAACACATCCGCCATGAACGGAATCGAGACGATGGCCACCAGCGCAGCCCCCACCTGAAGCAGGGCTGCCAGCTCGGTGTCCCCGCCCTTCTTGCCCGCCTTGCGCAGGATCATCGGGGCGCTGGGGCAGAGCGCCATCAGGGCGATCGCCAGCCGGGCCGTACCTGAAAGCGATGCGCTCAGGGGCAGCATCAGCAGCAGCAGCAGGGCCAGCAAGGGCACCAGCAGGCAGGAGCCCACCAGAACCCGAGCGATCAGGAAGGGCTTCTGGCGCAGCCCGGCGATGGCGTCGCTGCGCAGGCCCAGCCCCAGGGCAAACATGATCGTGAACAGGGTCAGTGCGACGAACATGGGGGTCGAGTGCGAGTGGGGAGCAGGGTCGGTGGATCTTGATCAGCAGCCTGGCACCGGCCCGCCACCTTGCCTGGGATGTGAATTTGCTGGTTGACGATCGAGAGATCGTCAACAAAAAAGCCCCTGCCGAAGCAGGGGCTTTTCATGCTCTTGCTGCAGGTGGTGAGCCCATGGGACCCACCGGTTGCATCAGCCGATCGCCGGTGCGGTCAGCGCCACGGGGGTGGCTTCGGCAGAGGCCAGGTCGAGGGGGAAGTTGTGAGCGTTGCGCTCGTGCATCACTTCCATGCCCAGACCAGCGCGGTTCAGCACATCAGCCCAGGTGTTGATCACGCGGCCTTGGCCATCGAGGATCGACTGGTTGAAGTTGAAACCGTTCAGGTTGAAGGCCATCGTGCTCACGCCAAGGGCGGTGAACCAGATGCCGATCACAGGCCAGGCCGCAAGGAAGAAGTGCAGGCTGCGGCTGTTGTTGAAGCTGGCGTATTGGAAGATCAGACGACCGAAGTAACCGTGGGCAGCCACGATGTTGTAGGTCTCTTCCTCTTGGCCGAACTTGTAGCCGTAGTTCTGGCTCTCGCTCTCGGTGGTTTCACGCACCAGCGAGCTGGTGACCAGTGAACCGTGCATGGCGGAGAACAGGGAGCCACCGAACACACCCGCCACACCCAGCATGTGGAAGGGGTGCATCAGGATGTTGTGCTCAGCCTGGAACACCAACATATAGTTGAAGGTGCCGGAGATGCCGAGGGGCATGCCGTCAGAGAAGGAACCCTGACCGAAGGGGTAGATCAGGAACACAGCCGAAGCAGCGGCCACGGGGGCGCTGTAGGCGACGCAGATCCAGGGGCGCATGCCGAGGCGGTAGGAGAGTTCCCACTCGCGGCCCATGTAGCAGAAGATGCCGATGAGGAAGTGGAAAATCACCAGCTGGTAGGGACCGCCGTTGTAGAGCCACTCGTCGAGGCTGGCAGCTTCCCAGATGGGATAGAAGTGCAGGCCGATGGCGTTGCTGGAGGGAACGACAGCACCGGAGATGATGTTGTTGCCGTAGAGGAGGGAGCCGGCAACGGGCTCACGGATGCCGTCGATGTCGACGGGGGGAGCAGCGATGAAGGCCACGATGAAGCAGATCGTGGCAGCCAGCAGGGTGGGGATCATCAGCACACCGAACCAACCGACGTACAGACGGTTGTTGGTAGAGGTGACCCACTCGCAGAACTGGCTCCATGCAGACGCGCCTTGGCGCTGCTGAAGGGTGGTGGTCATGAGAGCGTGGGTAGTGGCCCCCGAAGGGGTCGATTAGGTAAGACGAAATTCCGGTACGGATAGCCCGACCGGTGGGCCCGAAAGCCCTTCGCCTGACTGAATGTAACAGAGCATTGCGAGATGTGCGGAGCCCTTAAGGTTTGCTCCGGGTTGGGGCGATCTGGTGGCCGCTGCTGCGCTTGAAGCCGCCCACTGCGGCCCACTGCCCTTCCGTCACGCTTGTTAGTGTCCGGCCTGGCCAGAGGTAGCCCATGGCGCGGCCGGAGCAGCAGTTGGAACCGAATCAGCCCGCCTGCGGTGCCAGCGCTGAGCGGGTGCTGCTGATCCGTCTGCCCTGCAATCCGATCTTCCCGATCGGTCCGGTGTATCTGGCCGATCATCTGCACAAGCGCTTTCCGGGCTTGCCCCAGCGCATTCTCGATTTAGCGGCCCTGCCCCTGCTGGATGTGGAGCGGGTGCTGCTGGCCACGATCGAGGCCTTCCGCCCCAGCCTGCTGGTGTTCTCCTGGCGCGACATTCAGATCTACGCGCCGGTGGATGGCCGTGGCGGCAACCCGCTGCAGAACTCCTTTGAGGTGTTCTACGCCTCCAATCCGTTGCATCGCCTGCGCGGGGCCCTCGGTGGTCTGCGCCTGATGGGGGCGTTCTACGGCGAGCTCTGGCGCAACCTGCGCCTGGTGCGCCGCGGCCTGCGCCGGGCCCGCCGCTTCCATCCCAAGGCGCGGGTGGTCATCGGTGGCGGCGCGGTGAGCGTGTTCTACGAGCAACTGGGCAAGAGCCTGCCGGCGGGCACCGTGGTGTCGGTGGGAGAAGGGGAGCCGCTGCTGGAGAAGCTGATCAGTGGCCGCTCCCTGGCCTCCGAGCGCTGCTACGTGGTGGGAGAACCTCCTCGGGCGGGGCTGATCCACGAGCAGCCGGAGGGGGTGATCAAAACCGCCTGCGACTATCCCTACATCGCCTCGATCTGGCCCCAGCTCGACTGGTACCTCGATGGAGGTGATTTCTACGTGGGCGTGCAGACCAAGCGCGGTTGCCCCCACAACTGCTGCTATTGCGTCTACACCGTGGTGGAAGGCAAGGCGGTGCGAGTGAATCCGGTGGAGGAGGTGGTGGCTGAGATGCGCCAGCTCTACGACCGGGGCGTGCGCGGCTTCTGGTTCACCGACGCCCAGTTCATCCCGGCCCGTCGCTACATCGACGATGCCAAGCAGCTGCTGCGGGCGATCCTGGCGGCCGGCATGGACGACATCCGCTGGGCGGCCTACATCCGCGCCGACAACATCGATGCCGAGCTGGCCGAGCTGATGGTGGCCACCGGCATGGACTACTTCGAGATCGGCATCACCTCCGGCAGCCAGGAGCTGGTGCGCAAGATGCGCATGGGTTACAACCTGCGCACGGTGCTGGAGAACTGCCGGCTGCTGGCCCGGGCCGGCTTCCGTGAGCACGTGTCGGTGAACTACTCCTTCAACGTGATCGATGAGCGCCCCGAAACGATCCGCCAGACCGTGGCCTATCACCGCGAACTGGAGCGCATCTTCGGCGCCGACAAGGTGGAGCCGGCCATCTTCTTCATCGGCCTGCAGCCCCACACCCACCTGGAGCAATACGGCTTTGAGCAGGGTCTGCTCAAGCCCGGTTACAACCCGATGAGCATGATGCCCTGGACGGCGCGCAAGCTGCTCTGGAATCCCGAGCCGATGGGGAGCGTGTTCGGCCGGATCTGCCTGGAGGCCTTCGAGACCAACCCCGGTGATTTCGGCCGCACCGTCATGGCTCTGCTGGAGCGGGACTACGGTCTGGCCCCGTTGGAGGAGGCCCTGCATGCGCCGGTGGAGGGCCGCAGGGCCCTGGCCACGGCCGTGCGTTGATGCCGGTTCACCAGTAGCGCCGCCGCACCCAGAGAAGGGCGGCCAGTCCGGCCCAGCCCAGCAGCCCACCGATCGGATTGGGATCGGCCCCGCCAGGACCGGCCAGCCAGATCGGCACTGTGGACTCGATCTGCAGCGGCCCGGCCAGCAGCGAGAACCATCCCCCCACCAGGCCCCCGTGCAGGCCCACGGCACCCCAGAGGGAGCCGCCATCGGCCCGCCGCTGCAGCCCCAGGGCCAGCCCCAGCAGCAGCAGGCCCACCAGCAACCCCGCCATCGGCCCCACGCCGAGGTTGAAGCGGGTGTGGGCGAGGCTGAAGACCACGGCCTGGGCCACCATGGCCCGCTGATCGGCCCGAACGCCGCCCCCCAGCCGCTGGCACAGTTCGCCCCAGAGCCAGCCGCGGAACACCAGTTCCTCAGCGAAGCCCACCCCCAGAATCAACAGCACGGCATTGAGCACCTCCGCCGCCGTGAGGCCACCGCTCCAGCGCGCCTGGCCGCTGAGCAGCAGCACCCCCACCACAACGATCAGCAGCACCACGGCCTTGAGCAGGCCGCGCAGCAGCGAACGCAGGGACACCCCCCAGCCCATGGCCACCCCCAGCGTCCGCCAGGGCTGCCGCTCCCCCCAGACCCGGCCCAGGCGCAGGGGCAAAGTCAGCAGCAGCAGAACAAACGCGAGCCCGGTGCCCAGCAGGTTGACCTGATCAGGCCGCCAACCGCCCAGCAGACCGGTGGCCACGACGGGTTGCAGCGTCAGCCAGCCGAGCCCGTAGAGCAGCGGCAGATAGAGCAGCGTGCTGATCCAGCCCAGCCAGGCTCGCCTGGGCACTCAGCTCTCCGGCTCGATCGTGCTGGTGAGCCCTTTGGCCTTAAGGGTTTCGCTGTAGAACTCCGCCGGCTCCAGGTCGCAGACAATCACCAGGCCCACGCCGGTGTTGTGGGCTTCCAGCATCACGGCGATGGCGTCCTGCTCACTGAGGGAGGGGACCACCTGGCGCAGGGTGCCGACCACGTACTCCATCGAGTTCACAGGATCGTTGTGCAACAGCACCTTGTAGCGGGGCGAGGGCTTGCGCACCCGCTGCTTCTCCTTCTCGATCACCGCGGTGCCGCCGGGGCTGCGGGTCGGGGTCTCCGTGGCACGGATGGTGTCGCTCATGGCTGGGAGTCTGACGCGGATGTTGCGGTGTCTGGCTGGGGCAGCCTCTAGCATCCCAACTCTGAGGCCGAGCGCGGATGCGTCGTTACGCTTTCGTCGAGCAGCACAGCGAAGAGGACTGCGGTGCGGCCTGCCTGGCCATGATCGCCCGGCACTATGGCAAAAAGGTGTCCCCTCCCCTGGTGCGCCAGCTGGTGGGCACCGGCCAGCAGGGCACCACGCTGCTTGGTCTGCGGCGGGGAGGCGACGAGCTGGGCTTCAACTGGCCTGGCCCCAGAATCAGCGCCTGCGTCACTGGCCCCTCGATCAGCTGCCTCTCAGCTGCGACGCCCTGGTCCTGACCCCGGCCGAATTCGACCAGCTGATGGCCTCGGGCTCCCGCATGGCCCAGGAGCTGCAGCGGGATCTGTGCTGGTTGAGCCTCAGTAGTGATAGCGCCCCTGCAGGAACTCCACCCTTGAGCCGTGCACCAGATACACGCAGCGGTGCTCCTGGGTGATACGCCGCGACCACACCCCTGGTCCCAGGTACTTAGGGCTTGCTGAATTTCACCAAGTCGCTCCAGATAGGCCCGTAGTCCTTACAGC